>CAXHZJ010000007.1:0-259926 GCA_964021995.1 Nocardioides furvisabuli
ACTGTCCCGAACCACGAAAACACCCGGTGTTGCGTGACTACCTAGATTCCGCCTCCGGTCGCGAAGGACCACGTGCTCACGGATCCGGTCTGGGATCTCGTAACCCGGCGCGGACTTCTCGGTGTTGAGGTCGATGACCGGCTTGACCGTGACCTTCGTGCGGGAGTCGCCGCACCAGCCCTTGAGCTGGTCGAGCAGGACGAGGCGTTGGCCTTCCTCGAGCCGGCCGGTGGGAGCGACGACGGTGGTGTCGCCGGCGACCGACGCGTCGAAGTGGGCGTGCAGGACGACCTCCCGAGCGGCGGGTAGGTCCGGCCCGTCCTTGGTGGTTGAGGTGCGAGCGGAGCGAGCCTCGAAACCACCCCTGGCGTGGAGGTCGAGCGCGGTCTGCGTCCGCGCCAAGTCGCCCAGCGCCTTGGCCCGCCGTGCGTCGAGTGACTGCTGCGACCCGAGGGCCTTCTGCGTTGCCGCGCCGTGGGCGAGCGCCTGATGGAGGTCGAGGCCGTCGGCGAGGTCGACCTCGGCCTCGAGGCGCACGGTGCCGGCGAAATGGACGTCCTGGGCGTGGATGGTGACGTGGCGCGGGTCGACGTGCAGGTACCCGTCCTCCGGGTCAGCGGCCGGATCGGCGGCCGCGAGGTCGTAGCGCTTGATCGTCTCCGCCACGAGCCGGTCGAGCTGCGCGGGCCCGATCCTCCCTGCGACCGCGGCGACCTGGGTGTCGACGAAGGCGGCTGCTTCACGGGTGAGGGCTGGTGTGGCGTGGATGGTGGCTTCCGCGACGGCACGGGCCCGCCAGGCGGGCACACGTCCGGCGTGGACCTGCGCCCACAGCCGCGGCAGTCGGTGGCGCAGCTCGAGCGCGTGACCGATGAGCTTCTTCGCCGACACGCTCGTGATGCCGAGGACGGTGCCGAGCTCGGCGACGCAGAACTCCGCCACCAGCGGCGCACCCGGGCCGGCGATGGGCTCCTCGTGCTCACAACCGGCGACGGTGAACGACGCGGCAGTGTGGACCGACTCCGGCGGGTGCAGGTCCGCCCACCGCGCGGCGAGATCCAACACGTCAGCTGCGGCCTGCTCCTCGGCGGCCTTGCGGGAGCGGATCGAGGCGAGCAGGGCTGCGGGGCCGAGGGCGTCTGCCCCGGCCTCTACTCCTGCTTCCAACGTCTCGATCATGCGTTCGATCCTAGGGAAGGGGTCCGACAGTGGGGTCGGGTCTCGATACGCCTCCGCTCGTCCCTCGCTCGGCTACTCGACCACCGAGGGAAGGGCGACTCGACCACCGATGGAGGAGTGATCAGGCCCAGGCCTGCGCGAGGCGGCGTACGACCTCGGTCAGGCGTTCGGGCGACGTGGCGATGTTGAGGCGTACGTGCCCGGTGGT
Source organism: Nocardioides furvisabuli (assembly GCA_964021995.1). Taxonomy (GTDB): domain Bacteria; phylum Actinomycetota; class Actinomycetes; order Propionibacteriales; family Nocardioidaceae; genus Nocardioides; species Nocardioides furvisabuli_A. Next base: position 1,388 of record CAXHZJ010000007.1, read on the forward strand.
GCCGGGTGCGTAAGACTCCCCCGCGCTGACCATCACGCGACCGCGCTGGAGGGCGACGGCCGCGGCGTCGGCGTGGCCGTAGGCGGAGGCGTCGAGCCAGGCGAGGTAGGTCGCCTCCAGCGGACGCATGCGCACCTCGGGCAGGTGGGTGGCCAGCAGCTCGGCGAGGAGCGCGCGCTGCTCGTCGAGCCGCTCGATCAGCGAGGCGAGCCACGGGTCGCCGTCGTCGTACGCCGCACGGGCCGCGACCATGCCGAGCGGGGAGTAGGAGTCGTTGCGCGACATCGGCTGGTCGACGAGGCGCAGCTGGTCGGCGCGGTCGGGCACCACGATCTGGGCGCAGCGCAGGCCGGCGGTGTTGAAGGCCTTGGACGCCGCGACGACTGCGACGGCGTGGTCGTGCGTGCCCTCGATCGCGAGGTACGAGACGTGCTCCGCGCCCGGCAGCACCAGGGGTGCGTGGATCTCGTCGCTGACGACCCGGGCGCCGTGGCGCAGCACCACGTCACGGATGCCCTCGAGCTCGGCGCGGGTGAACACGCGGCCCCACGGGTTGTGCGGCTGGGTGAGCAGCAGCGTCTGTGCCCCGTCGGCGAGGAGCCGGTCGAGCCGGTCGAGGTCGATCTCGGCACGCTCGGCCGACGGCGGCACCTCGAGCAGGTGCTCGGCGCGGCCGGTGACGCGGGCGAGACCGTGCTGGGCGTTGTAGCCGGGCGTCGGGAAGACCACGCCACCGGGACCGCTGAAGACGTCGATCGCGAGGCGTACGCCCGCGGTGACGTCGACGACCGGGTGCACCGCCTGCGGCTCCGGCGCCCAGCCGAAGTGCCGCGCCGACCAGGCGGCGTAGGACTCGGCGAGGGCCGCGTCCCAGCCGAAGGTCGGGTAGCCGGTGATCCCGTCGGCGAGCACCTGCTGCACGGCACCGAGCACGACCGGGTCGACGGCGTAGTCCATCTCCGCCACCCAAGCGGGCAGGACGCCCTCGGGCACGCCCCACTTCAGGGGGAGCTTGAGCCGCGCCTCGGCCTCGGTGAGGTCGACCACCGGCCGCCGTGCCGTCGTAGGGGTCATCGCGGTCCTCCCCGGTCGTCGAGCTGCGGGCTCCACGCTGCCGCGAGCTCCTCGACCGTCAGCTCGGCCAGCTGCTGCTCGAGGTGGGCCCGCGTCACGCCGATCTCGTCGTGCGTGACGTCGACCCGGACCACCTCGGTGCCGTCGTCGCGCCGCGAGACGACGTACGCGCCGCCGGCTCCGGTCGCGTCGTTGCCCGGGACCGTGTCGGCCAGCGTCACGGCCTGCCAGACGGCCGCGGCGAACAGTCGCAGCCCACGCCGCTCGGTCGGCTCGAAACGCAGCTCGAGGACGTCGCCGGCCCGCTCCACCACCGGCTCAGACCTGCTCGCGCGAGGCCACCGCACGCGCGACGCGCTCGATCGCCTCGTCGATCGGTACGCCGTTGTCCTGGCGGCCGTCGCGGTAGCGGAACGAGACCGCTCCCGCCTCGATGTCGTCGTTGCCGGCGATGATCATGAACGGCACCTTCTGCAGCTGCGCGTTGCGGATCTTCTTCTGCATCCGGTCGTCGGAGTCGTCGACCTCGACCCGCAGCCCCTGTGCCTTCATCCGGCGCGCCAGGTCGTGCAGGTAGTCGGCGGCGAAGTCGGCGACGGGGATCGCCTGCACCTGCACCGGCGCGAGCCAGGGCGGGAAGGCGCCGGCGTAGTGCTCCACGAGCACGCCGAGGAACCGCTCGATCGAGCCGAACTTCGCCGAGTGGATCATCACCGGCTGCTTCCGGGTGCCGTCGGCGGCCTGGTAGGTCAGGTCGAAGCCCTGCGGCTGGTTGAAGTCGTACTGGATGGTCGACATCTGCCAGGTGCGGCCGATCGCGTCCTTGGCCTGCACCGACACCTTCGGGCCGTAGAACGCGGCACCGCCCGGGTCCGGGACGAGCTCGAGACCGGACTCCTCGCACGCGGTGCGCAGCACCTCGGTGGCGTTGGCCCACTGCTCCTCGGAGCCGACGAACTTGTCGGGCTTGGAGTCGTCGCGGGTCGAGAGCTCGAGGTAGAAGTCGTCGAGGCCGAAGTCGCGCAGCAGCCCGAGCACGAAGTCGAGCAGGTGCTTGATCTCGGCGGGCGCCTGCTCCTCGGTGACGTAGGAGTGCGAGTCGTCCTGGGCGAAGCCGCGCACGCGGGTCAGGCCGTGGATCACGCCGGACTTCTCGTAGCGGTAGACGTGCCCGAACTCGAAGAGCCGCAGCGGCAGCTCGCGGTAGGACCGACCGCGCGAGCGGTAGATCAGGTTGTGCATCGGGCAGTTCATGGCCTTGAGGTAGTAGTCCGCGCCCTCGAACTCCATCGGCGGGAACATCGTGTCCTTGTAGTAGGGCAGGTGTCCCGAGAGGTGGAAGGTCCCCTCCTTGGAGATGTGCGGGGTGCCGACGTAGTCGAAGCCCTCCTCGATGTGCCGGCGGCGGACGTAGTCCTCCATCTCCCGCTTGATCACGCCACCCCTGGGGTGGAAGACCGGCAGGCCGGAGCCGATCTCGTCGGGGAAGCTGAAGAGGTCGAGGTCGCGACCGAGCTTGCGGTGGTCGCGCTTCTCGGCCTCGGCGATCCGCTCGAGGTGCGCCTCGAGCGCCTCCTTGGACTCCCACGCGGTGCCGTAGATGCGCTGGAGCTGCTTGTTCTTCTCGTCGCCGCGCCAGTAGGCGGCGGCGCTGCGCATGAGCTTGAAGGCCGGGATCCGCTTGGTGGTGGGCAGGTGCGGACCACGGCACAGGTCCGACCACTTCGCCTCGCCGCTGCGGCCGATGTTGTCGTAGATGGTGAGCTCGCCGGCCCCGACCTCGACGCTCGCACCCTCGGTGCCCTCGGCTCCCGCGCCGCCCTTGAGGCCGATCAGCTCGATCTTGTACGGCTCGTCCTTGAGCTCGTCGAGCGCGTCGGCGTCGGTGGTGACCCGACGCTCGAAGCGCTGGTTCTCCTTGATGATCTTGCGCATCGCGGACTCGATCTTCACCAGGTCCTCGGGCACGAACGGGGTCTCGACGTCGAAGTCGTAGTAGAAGCCGTTCTCGATCGGCGGGCCGATGCCGAGCTTCGCCTCGGGCCACAGCTGCTGCACCGCCTGCGCCATCACGTGCGCGGTGGAGTGGCGCAGGATGTCGCGGCCGTCGGCGCTGTCGATGGCCACGGACTCGACCTCGTCGCCGTCGGCGAGCTCGTAGGCCAGGTCCTTGAGCTGGCCGGCGACGCGCGCCGCGACCACGTCGGCGTCCTCGCGGAACAGCTCCCACGCCTTGGTGCCGGTCGTGACCGTGGTCTCCGCACGCTGATCGGCGTGGATGCGGACGACCTGGATGTCGGGCACGAGAGCTCCTGTGGGGTGTGGAGGGTGGGTCGGGATGGTCCGGCGATGCTATCGGCCGGTCGCGCTCGCGCTCACCCCGGTTTCGCCGCCGCTGTCCCCCGGAGCCACCCACCCGGCCGGGTGGGGACCCGCGGTGTGGGCCGCGAACGTGGGTACATCGCGTGCATGACGCTCGCGCAACGCCGGCAGGCGCCCTCCTCGGCCCCGCCGCTCACCATCGCCTCGGTCCCGTCGGGGCACGTCTACGTACGCCACCTCTCCCCCGTCGACGGCCGGGGAGCCGTCCGCCTGCCCGACCCGGCACCCGGGAACCCCGACCGTCCCGCCGGAGCGACGTGGTGGCCGCCGGTGATGCTCGACCCCGAGTGGGCACGGGAGGCCGACTTCGACGTCTTCCACCTCCACTTCGGCTTCGACGCGTGCGCGCCCGAGCAGCTGCACCGGCTGACGCGCGTGCTGCGCGGGCGGGGCAAGCCGTTCGTCTTCACCGTCCACGACCTGCGCAACCCGCACCACAGCGACCGGAGCCTGCACGACGAGCAGCTCGACGTGCTCGTCGCGGCCGCAGATGCCGTCATGACGCTGACCCCCGGGGCCGCCCGCGAGATCGAGTCCCGCTGGGGGCGTACGCCGGTCGTGGTCCCGCACCCGCACGTCGTCGACATCCCGACCATGACGCGCGCCCTCGAGGTGCGGCCGCTGTGGCGCCACCGCCCCTTCCGCGTGGGCCTGCACCTCAAGAGCCTCCGGGCCAACATGGACCCGATGCGGCTGCTGCCCACGCTCGTGGACACCGTCGCCGGGCTCGACGACGCGGTGCTCCAGGTCAACTGCCACCGCGACGTCCTCGACCCCGACGGCGCCCGGCACGACGCCGAGCTCTCGGACTGGCTGCGGGGCGAGGCCGCGGCGAGGCGGCTCGAGCTGCACGTCCACGACTTCTTCTCCGACGACGACCTGTGGGCCTACCTCGCCTCGCTCGACCTCTCGGTCCTGCCCTACACCTTCGGCACCCACTCCGGCTGGCTGGAGGCGTGCCGCGACCTGCAGACCACCGTGCTGGCGCCGACGTGCGGCTACTACGCCGACCAGGGCCCGGTCCTGACCTACACCAACGACGGCGACGACTTCGACGCCGACTCGCTGCGCGACGCCGTGGTGCGCGCGCACGCCGAGCGCCCGCGGTGGGGCGCCACCCTCGACGAGCGCACCGCACAGCGCCGCGAGGTGGCCCGGGTCCACGAGGAGCTCTACCGGGAGCTGAGCAGGTGACGGCCCTCACCGTGCGCGACGGAAACCGTGACCAGCAGGGGGACCGGCTCCGTGTCTGCATGATCGCCAACAGCCGCTTCCCGATCGCCGAGCCCTTCACCGGGGGCCTCGAGTCGATGACGTGGCACCTCGCACGCGAGCTGACCCGTCGCGGCCACGAGGTCGCGGTCTTCGCAGCTCCCGGCTCCGACCCCGAGCTCGGCGTCGTCGAGCTCGACGTCGTCGCCCTGCCCGAGCACCCGGGCCGTCACGACGTGGACGCGCCGCCGTACGTCGAGGTGGCCGAGCACCACGCCTACCTCACCCTCATGCTCGAGCTCGCCGGCGCGACCGGGGCGGGCTTCGACGTCGTGCACAACAACAGCCTCCACTACCTCCCGGTCGCGATGGCCCGCACGCTGTCCGCGCCGATGCTGACCACGCTCCACACGCCTCCGGTGTGGTGGCTGGAGTCCGCCGTCCGGCTCGACCGCGGCGCCAGCTCCTTCGCCGCCGTCTCGCAGCACACGTGCGACGCGTGGGCCTCGATCACCCCAGCACGCGCGTGCTCAACGGCGTCGACGTGGACCGGTGGCCGGCCGGCCCCGGCGGCCCCGCCGCCGTGTGGTCCGGGCGGCTGGTGGCCGAGAAGGCGCCGCACGACGCGGTGCTCGCGGCCCGGCGGGCCGGGATCCCGATCGTGCTGGCCGGTCCGCTGCTCGACCAGGACTACTTCCGCACCTCGGTGCAGCCCCTGCTCGGCCCCGACGCGACGTACGCCGGGCACCTGGCGCAGGCCGAGCTCGCCGCGCTGGTCGGCAGCTCGGCGGTCGCCGTGGTGACGCCCGCCTGGGACGAGCCCTACGGCCTCGTCGCCGCGGAGGCACTGGCGTGCGGCACACCGGTGGCGGCGTACGCCCGCGGTGGCCTGCCGGAGGTGCTGTCCCCCGACACCGGCCGGCTCGCCGTCGCCGGTGACGTGGACATGCTGGCGCTGGCGATGCGCGACGCGGTCGTCCTCGACCGGACCCGTTGCCGCGAGCACGCCGTCGCCGAGCTCTCGCTGGACCGGATGGTCGACCGCTACGAGGACGAGTACGTCCGCGTGCTGGGTCGCAGGCTCGCGGCGTGATCGGCTACTACGTCCACCACCACGGCACCGGCCACCTCCACCGGGCCCTGAGCGTCGCGCCCCACCTGCCGGGACCCGTGACGGGCCTGTCGTCGCTCCCCCGTCCCGAGGCGTGGACCGGTCCGTGGGTGCAGCTCGCCCGCGACGACGAGGCGGCGGCGTACGACGGCGCGGACGTCACGTCCAGCGGGCTCCTGCACTGGGTGCCCCGGCACGACGCCGGCCTGCGCCACCGCATGGCGGCCGTCTCGGCGTGGATCGAGCAGCACCGACCCGTCGCGATGGTCGTCGACCAGTCGGTCGAGGTGTGCCTGCTGGTGCGCCTGCACGGGGTCCCGGTCGTGGCGCTGACCGCTCCCGGACTGCGGACCGACCCGCCGCACCTGCTCGGCTTCGGCGCCGCCGATGCGCTCGTCGGCCCGTGGCCCGCGGGATGGACCGACCGGCTGCTGCCCGGCCTGCCGGGCATCCACGCCGACCGCTTCCAGGCTGTCGGTGCCGTCTCCCGCTTCCCGGTGGCCCCGCGGCACGTGCCGGCCCACCGCGACCGACCGCACGTCGTGCTGCTGGCCGGCACCGGCGGTGACGGCTTCACCCGCGAGTCGATCGCGCGTGCCCGCGAGCAGACGCCCGGCTGAGACTGGAGCGTGCTCAGCCGCACCCTCGGCAGCTGGCACTCCGACCCGGCGGCCGTGGTCGCCGACGCCGACGTCGTGGTGCTCCACCCCGGCCAGAACGCACTCGCGGAGGTCGCCTCGCTGCGCGTCCCCGCCGTCGTGGTGCCGGCGCCGCGCCCGTTCGACGAGCAGCACGTGACCGCGGCCGCCCTGGCCGAGGGGTGGCCGGCCGTCGTGCTCGACACCGTCCCCGACCTGGGCTGGCGCGACCTGCTCCACGAGGCGCTCCTCCTCGACGGCGAGGGCTGGTCCCGGTGGTGCGACGGCGATGCACCGCGACGCATCGCCGCCGTCGTCGAGCGGGTCGCCTCCCCCGGGTCCGCGGCATGAGCGACACCGCCGTCGTGACGGTGGTGCACGGCCGCAGCGAGCACCTCGCCCGTCAGCGGGAGTCGCTCGCCGCCTCGACCGCCGATGCCTTCGACCACGTCGTGGTCGCCATGGACGACCCGGCCCTGGCGGCGTCCGGCGGGGCCGACGCCGCGCTGCCGCGCGCCCCCCTGGGTCTCCCGCTCGCCGCCGCGCGCAACCGCGGCGCGGAGGTGGCCCTCGCCCGAGGAGCGCGCACCCTGGTCTTCCTCGACGTCGACTGCCTGGCCGACGCCGACCTGGTCGGTTCCTACGCCGACGTCGTGGCCGACGAGCCGGCCACCGTGTGGTCGGGGCCGGTCACCTACCTCGACCCGCCACCACCGGGGGGCTACGACCTGGCCGCCCTGCGCGGGCTCGACTCACCCCATCCCGCACGACCGGCGCCGGCCCCGGGACGGCGCGAGCACGGCGCCGACCCCGACCTCTTCTGGTCGCTGTCCTTCGCCTGCTCCGACGCTGCGTGGCGTCGCAGCGGCGGCTTCTGCGAGGACTACGTCGGCTACGGCGGGGAGGACACCGACTTCGCGCGCGTCGCGCTGGTCGCCGGCCTCGGCCTCGGGTGGGTGGGCGCTGCCCGCGCCTTCCACCAGTGGCACCCGGTCTCCCGGCCGCCGGTCGAGCACGTCGCCGACGTCGTCCGCAACGCCCGGATCTTCCACGAGCGGTGGGGCGAGTGGCCGATGCTCGGCTGGCTGGAGGCCTTCGAGGAGCGCGGGCTCGTCGTCCGCGACGGGCAGGGCCGCTGGTCGCTCAGCCGCTGACCCGGCGCGCCCGCGCGCCCAGGCGACGGCGTACGACCTGGGCGATGTTGGCGCCCACCCCGAGCAGCGCGTTGCCGTAGCCACCGCGCAGCCGGTCGAGCTCCTGGCGCGGCGCCAGCACGTTGCCCGGCCCGTGCACGACGGGTGGGACCAGGTCCTGCGCGACCACCTTGAACAACGGCCCGACGAGGCGGTCGTACGCCCACGGCAGGACGTTGAAGCCCAGCCTGATCACGTCGTTGGACAGGCCCACCTGGCCGCTGCGCCACGGGTGGTCGGCGACGGCGAGCACCCGTGCCGCGACCCGCTCGGGCGGGTCGACCGGGAAGGGCGGGCGTCCCACCGAGTCGCCGTACGTCGCCGCCTGGCGGTAGATCGGCGTGTCGACGCCGCCGGGGGCGACGTAGCCGATCCGCACGCCGGGCCGGTCGCGGTTGTCGACGCGCAGCTGGCGCACCAGGCCGCGCACGCCCCACTTGCTGAGCACGTAGGCCGCCATGTCGGGCACCGCGATGTGCCCGATCAGCGAGCCGACGAGCACCAGGCTGCCCTCGCGCTGGTCGCGCAGCACGGGCAGCACGTGGCGGGCGAGGTTGACCGGGCCGTTGAGGTTGGTGGCCAGCACCTGGTCGAAGACCTCGACCGGGACGGCGGGGATGCGGCCGTAGGCGACGACCCCGGCGCAGCTCACCACGACGTCGAGCCGCCCGTGCCGGGCCAGCGCCGCCGCGACCGCGGACGCCACCTGCGCGTCGTCGCTCACGTCGGCGGCAGCGAAGAGGGTCGAGGCGGCGCCCAGGCCGGCGCAGTCGTCCGCCACCCGGGCGAGCGCCTCGGGTGCGCGCCCGACGAGCACGACGTGGTCACCACGTTCGGCCGCCCGGCGGACGACGGCCTCGCCGATGCCGCTCGACGCGCCGGTCACGAGGACCACGCGGGGCGCGGTCATCGCACGGCCTCGTCGTCGCGGCGGGGCGAGCCGGCGTCGGCGTCGGCATCGGCGTCCCGCCCCGCGCTCTCGCGGAGCCGGCGTCCACGCAGCGCGTCCTCGCGGTCCTTCTTCTCCGCCTTCTCGATGTTGCGGGTGTCGCGGGGCGGCAGCTGGATCTCCTCCTCCGCCGGCATCCCGGCCTGGAGCTCACGGCCGCGCTCGAGCTCGGCGTCGAGCTCCCCGCCGAAGAGCAGGGCGAGGTTCGTGATCCAGAGCCACAGCAGGAACACCACGACTCCGGCCAGCGAGCCGTAGGTCTTGTCGTAGGAGCTGAAGTTGGCGACGTAGAAGCCGAAGCCGACGGACGCGGCGACCCACACGAGGATGGCGACCGCGGCGCCCACGCTGATCCAGCGGAACTTCGGCTGCTTCACGTTGGGCGTCGACCAGTAGAGCAGGGCGACGAGCAGCATCACCACGAGCAGCAGCACCGGCCACTTGGCGATGCTCCACACCGTGACGACGGTCGAACCCAGTCCGAGGGCGTCACCGACCGCCTGCGCGGCCGGCCCGGTGACGACGAGGCCCAGCGCCACCACGGCGCTGAGGAGGACCGACACCAGGGTGACGAGGAGCATGGCGGGGCGCAGCTTCCAGAACGGCCGGCCCTCCCTGATCTCGTAGATGCGGTTCATGCCCCGGCCGAAGGCCCCGACGTAGCCCGACGCGGACCACAGGGCGACCGCGAGGCCCACGACCAGTCCGAGCCCGGCGGCCGAGGTCTGGCTCAGCTCCACCAGGGTGGGCTCGAGGGCGTCCGCCGCACCGCTCCCCCCGACGTCGCGCAGCACCTGGAGCAGCGCATCCACGGTGGCGCGGCCGTCGCCGACCAGCCCCACGAGCGACAGCATCGCGACGGCGGCCGGGAACATCGCCAGCACGGCGTAGTAGGTCAGCGCGGCGGCGAGGTCGATGCACTGGTCGTCGGAGAACTCACGCCACGTCTTGCGCAGGACATAGGTCCACGACGGCTTCGTGAGGTCGGTGGGCGAGTCCGGCTTGGCGGTGTGCTCACGGGTGGGGGTGGAGGCGTGCGGCATTCCGCCCCGTACCCACCAGCGCCGACTTCACCGGCGGCGCGCGGCCCTCACCGCTCCTGCTCGACCAGGATCCGTTCCATCTCCGCGATCGACGCCGCGGTGTCGCGGTGGAGCACGGCGTGCCAGCCGGCGCGCCGCGCGGCGTCGACGTTGGCCTCGACGTCGTCGAGGAACAGCACCTCGTGCGGCTCGACGCCGAGACGGCGGGCGGTGAGCTCGTACGCCGCGGGGTCGGGCTTGGCCACCCCCGCCTCGTGGCTGTAGACGATGTCGTCGGTGACGTCCTCGAACCCGTGGTGGCGCTCGCGCTCGCGGGCGCCGGGTCCGGAGTTGGAGAGGATCCCGGTGAGGCGGGCGGGGCGCTGGGCGGCGAACCAGTCGAACAGCGGACGGTCGAGGGTGCCGACGTACCACCGCCAGTAGTCCTCGAGGAGCCCGTCGACCTGGTCGTCGTCGAGCCCGAGCGCGCGCTGCCACTCGGCGCGGACCTCCTCCTCGGTGACCTCCCCCAGCATCGCGTCGCCAGGCAGGGCCGCCAGCCCGCCGGAGATGCTGCCGGGGGCCAGGCCCAGCCGGGTCTCGGCGGGAGCGGGGAAGACGTCGTCGTCGACGACCTCGAGGACTCCCCCGATGTCGAGCACCACTGCCCTGATCGCCACTGCGTCCCCCGTCCGAGCCACCTGTCTGCCTCACCTCGTCGCGTCGAGGTAGGAGACCATCCTCTCGAAGAGGTGGGACGCGCGCCGCAGGTCCTCCGACGCGGGCAGCGGCTCGTCGTCGGTCAGCTGCGAGCCTGCCGGACGCCAGCCCGGCCGGTAGACGTCGGCCAGGACGCTGCAGACCCGGCTCGCGTCACGCACCACGCGGGGGTCGAGGGACCACACGGCCTCGAAGCTGCGCTCGGTGGGCCCGGCGCCCGATCGTCCAGGGAGCTCGACGGCGGCCAGGCACGCCGGGAGGTCGCCGGCGTCGCAGACCACCAGCCACTCCCGGTTGAGGGGGGCGTCCGCGGGCAGCCCCACCTCGACGGGCGCCCCGTCGACCAAGGGCGCGGGGTACGGGATGTCGGCGAAGACGACCGTGCGGCGCGACGTGCGCGCGAGCTCGCGCCAGCGCTCGAGCGACCCGCGCAGGCGGCTCTCGCGCTGGAAGCCCCCGAAGAGCAGCGGCTGCGCGGCACGTGCGCAGCACTCGTCCTCGATGGCCCGGCTCATCGCGAGCAGGGTGCCCCGCGAGAGCACGTGCGGCACCAGCTCCGGGTGACGCCGCCGCAGCTCGGCGAAGACCGAGCCGGACCGCACACCCGGGGTCGCCGCCCGCTCGATGGCGGCCGTGAGCGACAGGCCGCTGCGGCGCCGCTCGAGCACCCCGCGCACCGCGTCGACGTCGGATGCGTCGTAGCGCCGGTGTCCGCCGTCCCGACGACGGGGCCGCGGAAATCCGTGGCGTGACTCCCAGCTGCGGATCGTCGCGATGGGTACCCCCGTCCTGCGGGAGAGCTCGCCGATCGACAGGTCGCCCCCGGACACCTTGGACCCGGGAGGCGGCGAGGTGGGATGCTGGTGTGCCATTCCTCCACCTCTCGCCTAGATTTCCTTGGCAGTGTTGCATAGGTTTTTGGGAACGGTGGGTTTGAGCAGCTCATGGAGGGCACCGATGAGTTCGACCGGTTGTGACGAGGCACTCGCGAGGCTGCTGGACGAGGGACGCGTGCGGGCGACCGCGATCGATCCCCACCACGCGGCGCTCTGGGACGCGCTGGCCGCGGCCACCGAGGACGGCAAGCGGCTGCGTCCACGACTGGTCGTCGCGACGCACGACGCGCTGGGCGGGAGCCTGCCGCTGGTCGCCGCGGAGGTGGGTGCGGCCGTCGAGCTGCTCCACACCGCGTTCGTCATCCACGACGACGTCATCGACGACGACCACCTGCGGCGCGGACGGCCCAACGTCAGCGGCACCTTCCGCGACGCCGCGCACCGCGGTGGTGCCGGTCCGGAGGCGATGGGGGCCTACGGCCTGACCGCCGCCATCCTGGCCGGCGACCTGGCCCTCGCCGCCGCCGTACGTGCGGTGGCCACGTGCGGCGCACCGCCCGACGTCGTGCACTGCCTCCTCGACCTCTTCGACGTCGCCCTGCACACGACCGCGTCGGGCGAGCTGGCAGACGTACGCCTCACGATGGCCCACCACGAGGTGTCGCTCGCCGAGAGCCTGGCGATGGAGGAGCAGAAGACCAGCGCCTACTCCTTCTCCCTCCCGCTGCAGGCAGGCGCGGTGCTGGCCGGTGCCACGGAGCCCGTGGTCGCCCGGCTCGGCGAGGCCGGCCGCTCGATGGGCCTGGCCTTCCAGCTGGTCGACGACCTGATCGGCGTGTTCGGCGACCCGGCCCGCTCGGGCAAGAGCACGACCAGCGACCTGCGGGCGGGCAAGCAGACGCCCCTGCTCGTCCACGCCCGCACGAGCCCGGAGTGGGAGCAGGTGCGACCCCTGGTCGGGCGTGACCTCGACGACGACGACCTCGCCCGGGTGCGCGAGCTGCTCACCACCTCGGGCTCCCGCGCGTTCGTCGAGGACCTCGCGGCGCAGCACCTCACCGCTGCGCGGTCGATGGTCGACGAGGTCGGGGTCCCCGTCGAGCTGCTCGACGACCTCGAGGCCTCCACCTCGGTCCTCGTCGGTGGACGCGAGGCGGCGGCGTGAGCATGTTCGTCGGGCGCGGTGTCCCGCGCAACCTCTACGACGTGGTGTCCGAGGAGAGCTCGGCCGTCGTGATCCGCCAGTACTCCAGCTCCTTCGGCCTGGCCTCGCGCCTGCTCGGCGAGCCGGTGCGCACCCAGGTCCGCAACGTCTACGCCCTGGTGCGGGTCGCCGACGAGATCGTCGACAACCCCGACCCCGCACTCGGGCGCGACGCCCGCGCCACCATGCTCGACTGGCTCGAGGACGACGTGCGCCACGCCCTCGCGACCGGGTGGAGCGGCAACCTCGTGGTGCACGCCTTCGCCCGCACGGCGCAGGCCGTCGGCATCCAGGACGACGTCGTGGCGCCCTTCTTCGCCTCGATGCGCACCGACCTCGACACCACGACGCACACCCAGGAGAGCTTCGACCGCTACGTCTACGGCTCAGCCGAGGTCGTCGGACTGATGTGCCTGCGGGCCTTCCTCGCCGCGCCCGACGCCGTCGGTGACCGCGCCCGCGCCTACGACGATCTCGCCCCCGGAGCACGGCGGCTGGGTGCGGCCTTCCAGAAGCTCAACTTCGTCCGGGACCTGTCCGACGACCACGACGTCCTGCGACGCGACTACTTCCCCGGCCTGGACGTGGAGCGCTTCTGCGACCGCGACCGGGACCGGATCCTCGACGACATCGACGCCGACCTGGCCGCGGCGGCCGCCGTGGTCCCCGACCTGCCCCCGAGCAGCCGGCGCGCGGTGCGCGCCGCGCACGCGACCTTCGCCGAGCTGGCCGCGCGGCTGCGCGCGACGCCGGCCGCCGATATCCGCCGGCAGCGCGTGCGCGTGCCCGCCGCCGTCAAGCTCCGCCTCGCGCTGGGCTCCCTCCACGAAGGACGAGCATGAGAATGGCACTCCCCGACCGGCTCGGCCGGCGGACGAGCACGACCGTCCCCGACGGGTCCGCGCAGCGCGTCGTGGTGATCGGCGGCGGCATCGCCGGGCTGGCCACGGCCGCCCTTCTCGCCTCGCGGGGCCACAGCGTCGACCTCGTCGAGAAGAACGACGACCTCGGTGGCCGGGTCGGCAGCGTGGAGCGCGGCGGGTTCCGCTTCGACACCGGCGCGTCGTGGTACCTCATGCCGGAGGTGTTCGAGCACTTCTTCTCGCTGCTCGGCACCACGGCGGACGCCGAGCTCGACCTCACCGTCCTCGACCCGAGCTACCGGGTGTTCTTCGAGGGCCACGACGAGTCGATCGACGTACGCCCCGACCGGGCCCACAACCGCGCCCTCTTCGAGTCCCTCGAGCCGGGTGCCGGTGAGCGCTTCGACGCCTACCTCCGCTCGGCGGAGGAGACCTACGACATGGCCCTGCGCCGCTTCCTCTACAGCAACTTCGACGCCGCCTCGTCGTTCCTCCACCCCGACGTCGTCCGCAGCACCCCGCGGCTGAGTCGGCTGCTGACCCGTTCGCTGGAGAGCCACGTCGCCGCGTCCTTCTCCGACAACCGGTTGCGACAGGTCCTGGGCTACCCCGCGGTCTTCCTCGGTTCCTCCCCCAGCCGCGCGCCGAGCATGTATCACCTGATGAGCCGCCTCGACCTCGGCGACAGCGTGCTCTACCCGCAGGGCGGGTTCACCCGCCTCATCGAGGTCATCGCCGCCCTGGCCGAGCGCCACGGGGCGCGGCTGCACACCGGGTGCGAGGCGACCGCGATCGTGACGGACGGCAGCGGGCGCCGGGCGCGGGTGACGGGTGTCGAGCACCTCGACACCCGTGGCGCCCGGGTCGTGCTGCCGGCCGACGTCGTCGTCGGCGCCGCCGACCTCCACCACCTCGAGACCGCCCTGCTGCCGACCTCGCTGCAGACGCACCCCGAGCGCGTGTGGCGCGACCGCTCGCCCGGGCCGGGTGCGGTGCTGGCCATGCTGGGCGTGGAGGGGACACTCCCCGAGCTGCCGCACCACTCGCTGTTCTTCACCAGCGACTGGGGGCAGAACTTCGGCGACATCTTCGGCAAGGACGCCCGCGTGCCGGAGCCGGCCTCCGTCTACGTCTGCAAGCCCTCCGAGACCGACCCGACCGTGGCGCCCGCGGGCCACGAGAACCTCTTCGTCCTCGTCCCGGTGCCGGCCGACACCCGCATCGGCCGCGGGGGCGACGACGGCGCGGGCTCGGAGCAGGTCGAGCGCACGGCCGACGCCGCGATCGCACAGGTCGCCCGGTGGTCGGGTGTCCACGACCTCGCCGACCGGGTCGTCGTGCGGCACACCGTCGGTCCCGAGGACTTCGAGGCGCGCTACCACTCCTGGCGGGGCGGGGCGCTCGGCCTCGAGCACACGCTCCGCCAGAGCGCCTTCCTCCGCCCCGGCAACACGTCGGCGAAGGTCGACGGGCTCCTCTACGCCGGCTCCACCACCGTGCCCGGCGTCGGCCTGCCGATGTGCCTCATCAGCGCGGAGCTGGTGCTCAAGCGACTGACCGGTGACCGGTCGGCGCAGCCGGTGGGCCGATGAGCCTGGTCCACTGGTCGTACGTCGCCATGCTCGCCTTCTGCCTGGCCGGGACCCTGCCGCTGGTGCCTGCCTTCCGGCTGGACGTGCTGCGCCAGCCCCGACGGCTGCTGCTCACGGTCCTGCTGGCGGGCACGCCGTTCGTGGTGTGGGACCTCTACGCCACGGCGGCGGGGCACTGGTCCTTCGACGCGGGTCAGACGCTGCCCTGGCGCGTCGGCGGCCTGCCGCTGGAGGAGATCGGCTTCTTCGTGGTGATCCCGGTCGTGGCGGTGCTGACGCTCGAGGGCGTCCGGGCCGCCCGCCGGCGGCTCGCGGCCGCCGCGCGCGAGGGGGACGGGTGACCTACACGGCCCTCGCGGTGGTGGGCGTGCTCGTCGCCCTGGCCCTGGACCGGTGGGGGTTGCGCACGCGCGTGACCTCGACCCGGGACTGGTGGTCGGCCTACGCCATCATCGTGTTCTTCCAGCTGCTCACCAACGGCTGGCTCACCGGGCGCGGGATCGTGCGCTACTCCCCCGACGCGATCATCGGCAGCGACCGGATCACCCTGGTCGGCGACGGCCGGCTGGTCTACGCACCGGTCGAGGACCTGGCCTTCGGCTTCGCCCTGGTGCTGACCAGCTGCGCCGTCTGGACGTGGCTCGGTCGGCGCCGGCCCACGCAGGAGGCCGCATGAGCATCGCGACGCGGCTGCAGGAGATGCAGCCCACCGACATCGGCGTACCCGGGCCGACCTCGCTCGACATGGCCCGTGGGTTCCGCTCCATCCGCGCCGACCCGCTGTCCTTCCTCGCCTCGGTCTCCGAGCAGTACGGCGACCTCGTCTCCTTCCCGGTGCCGGGTGCCCCCGCGCTGCTCCTCAACGACCCCGCGGCCGTGCGCCACGTCCTGCAGACCTCGGCACGCAGCTGGGGCAAGGACACGGTCCAGTACGCCGCCCTGGCGCGGGTGACGGGCCCGGGCCTGCTGGCCTCCGCGGAGCCGAGCTGGATCGACCACCGGCGCCTCGCCGCCCCGGCGTTCCACCACCAGCGGCTGGTGGCGGTCGGCGAGCAGGTGCGGGCCGCGGCACGGTCCGCGGTCGACGTACGCCTGCCCGCCGCGGTCGGCGCCGGCGGCGGCACCGGCGTGGTCGACGTGGCCGCGCTGACCCACACGATCGGCCTCGACGCAGTCGGGCGCGCACTCTTCTCCGCCGACCTGTCCGGCCAGGCCCAGACCCTGCTCGACGCGACGAGCGACGCCGCCGAGCTGGTGGTCCGGCTCGGCCGCGCGATCCTCCCCCGCGCACACTGGACGCCGACGCGCCTCAACGTGCGGCTGCGCTCGGCGCGACGGCGGCTGGACACGGCGTCGGCGGAGATCATCGCCCAGCGCCGGGCCCGCAGTGGCCGGACCAGCACGGCCCCGCACGGCGACGACCTGCTCGGCCTGCTGCTCGACAGCGGGCTTCCCGACGCGCAGGTCCGCGACGAGCTCGTCACCATGATCGTCGCGGGCCACGAGACCGTCGCGGCCTCCCTGGCCTGGACCTTCATGCTGCTGGCCGAGCACCCGGAGGTGCAGGACCGCGCCCGCGACGAGCTCGCCGCGCACCCGGGCCCGGTGTCCCTGGTCGCGACACGGGAGGCCCTGCCGTGGACGCGGGCCGTGATCGACGAGGCACTGCGCCTGTTCCCGCCCGCCTGGGCGGTCTCGCGGCGCTCGATGCGTGACGACGTCGTCGCCGGCCACGACGTCCCCGCCGGCACCCTTGCCATCATCAGCCCGTGGCTCGTGCACCGCCGGCCCGACCCGTGGACCGAGCCGCTGGCCTTCCGCCCCGAGCGCTTCCTCGACCCGGGAGCGGGGCGCACGGCGTACCTGCCGTTCGGCCAGGGGCCCCGCCTGTGCATCGGACGGGAGTTCGCGCTCGGCGAGATGGTCATGGTGCTCGACGAGGTGCTCCGCGAGCACCGGCTCGACGTGCCCGGGGGCTGGAGCCGACCCGAGCCGCAGGCCCGGGTGGCGGTGCACCCGCGCGGCGGGATGCCGCTCCTCGTGACCCGCCTCGACCGGGCGCGCACATGAGCGACGTCGTCGTGGTGGTCCTCGTCCTCGCCGCGATGGCGATGGCCCGCTGGCTGCTCGCCGACCTCCGTACGCCGCCTCGCGGCACCGCCGCCTCACCGTCCTCGTCGCGGGTCTCTGTCGTCGTGCCGGCGCGCGACGAAGCCCTCACGCTCCCGGACCTCCTCGCCTCGCTCACCGCGCTCGACGCCCCGGTGCGGGAGGTGGTGGTCGTCGACGACGGCTCCCGCGACGCGACCGCCGAGGTGGCACGGTCCGCGGGCGCCCGGGTCGTGGCCGCAGGACAGCCGCCCGCGGGGTGGACCGGGAAGGCATGGGCCTGCCACGTGGGCGCCGACGTCACCGACGGCGACCTCCTGCTCTTCCTCGACGCCGACACCGTGCTGGCGCCGGACGCCCTCGCCGGGCTCCTGGAGCTGCACGCCGGCTCGGGCGGGCTGGTGTCGGTCCAGCCCTACCACCGCGTCGTGCGCCCGCACGAGCAGCTGTCGGCGTGGTTCAACGTGGTCGCCGTGATGGCGAGCGCCGCGTTCACCGGTCGCCGGGCGAGGGCGTCGCGCTCGCGGGTCCCGATGGCCTTCGGGCCCTGCCTGCTCACGTCCCGGGCCGACCTTGCCACCGCCGGCGGGCACGCCGCGGTCCGCTCCGCGATCCTCGACGACGCTGCCCTCGCCGAGGCCTACCACCGCGCCGGCCTGCCGGTCGTGTGCGCCGCGGGAGGTGCGTCGGTGCGGATGCGCAGCTATCCCGAGGGGCTGGGCCAGCTCGCGGCGGGCTGGACGAAGAACATCGCCTCCGGAGCCTCGACCGCGTGGCTCCCGGCCGCGCTCGGCACGGGGCTCTTCGTCTCCGTGCACCACGCGGTCGCCGTGGGCGCAACGCTGACGCTGCTCGACGCGACGACGGGGATCGGCGGGACGCTGGTCGGCGGGCACGTCGGGGTGTGGGTGGCGGCCTACGTCGCCCTCGCCTGGCAGCTGCGCACGGTGCTGCGCCGCCTGGGGTCCTTCCGCTGGTGGACCTGGGCCCTGACCCCGGTCTCCCTGCTCGCGTTCGACCTGCTCTTCGCGCGCTCGGCGGTCCTGAGCGGCGTACGCCGGTCCGTGCGGTGGCGCGGTCGCGACGTGGACCTGCGCGAGCACGACTCCGCCCGCGAGGTGGCGTGATGCTCCGCTACGTGATGCCGCAGACCGTCACGGTGGCCGTCGACGTGGTCGCCTGGGGCGTCTTCCACGCCGCCACCGGCTACGCCGCGCACCGCCTGGGCGACGAGCGGCTGCGCCGGGACGGCTTCGTGCTGCGCCAGCGGGCCTTCGAGAGCGGCGGCCGGTTCTACCGGCGCCGGCTGCGCATCCACCGGTGGAAGGACCGGCTCCCCGAGGCCGGCGCCCTGTTCGCCGGAGGGGTCAGCAAGCGACAGCTGCCGTCGGCCGACGTCGCGGGTCTCGAGCAGTTCGTGCGCGAGACGCGTCGCGCCGAGCTCGGACACTGGTGGGCGATGGCGTGCAGCCCCCTCTTCGTGCTCTGGAACCCGCCGCTGCCCGCGGCGCTCCTGATGGGGTACGGGGTCCTCGTGAACCTGCCCTTCATCCTCATCCAGCGCTACAACCGCTTCCGCACCCAGGCGATCCTCGAGCGGCTGTCGCGGCGCGGGAGCCGCTCGTGAGCACCGAGGCGCAGGCGCGGACCGGGGAGCGGGCCGAGACGTCCGGCGACGACTCGCGCCACGGCCCGGTCGCACAGCTCCTCATCTCCTGGTCCCCGCTGAGCGCGATCCTCCTCGCCTACGCCGTCGCCGGGTGGGTCAGCGCGCCGCTCGAGACGGGTGACGGGGCCACGACCAACCGGGTGGGGGCGCCGCTGCACGTGTCGGGGCCCGCGGTGGCCGACGAGCGCCTGTTCGGCGCCGTGCCCACGGTGTGGCTCCAGGAGCGGCTGCTCGCCGACTCCCCGCAGTGGTACGACGCGGTCGCGGCGCTGGTCTACGTCACCCACTTCGTCACCATCCCGCTGCTGACGACCCTCGTCTGGTTCCGGCTGCGTGACCGCTTCACCGCGTGGCTGGTGGCCGTGCTGTCCATGTCGTTCCTCGGGATCGCGGTCTACGTCGCCTACCCCGCCGCACCGCCGTGGCTCGCCTCCGAGAGCGGAGACATCGGACCCGTGGCGCGCATCTCCCACGTCGGGTGGGACTACCTCCACCTCGACGTCGTCGGTCGCCTCACCCAGCTCGGGCAGGACGGCAGCAACCCGGTCGCGGCGATGCCGTCGCTGCACGCCGGGGCGGCGCTGCTCGTGGCCCTGTTCCTCTGGCCCTCGGTGTCGCGGTGGGCACGCGGGGCGTTGCTCGCCTACGCCGTGACGATGGCGGCGGTGCTCGTCTACACCGGCGAGCACTACGTCGTCGACGTGCTGGCCGGCTGGCTGGTCGCCGGGCTCGCACTGGGACTCGCATCGACGTCGTTGGCGCGGCGAGCAAGGGTGGGCACATGAGCGCCGCCACCGCACCCGCGCGCCGCGGCTCGCGTGCGGCCCTCGGCGTCCTGGGCGCCGCCCACGCCGGCCCCGCGGTGGCGGTGACCGTCCTGGCCGGCCTCCTCTGCGTGGCCCAGGGCCTCGACGCGTCCCGGTCCGCGCTGGTGGTCGCAGCCGTCCTCGCCGGGCAGCTGTCGATCGGCTGGAGCAACGACCTCGTCGACCTCCCGCGCGACCTGGCCGCCGGGCGCACCGACAAGCCGATGGCGACCGGGGAGGTGTCCGTGCGCGGCGTCCGCGCCGCCTGCGCCGCCGCCGTCGTCGGGTGCGTCCTGCTGTCGATGGCGCTCGGCACCGCGGCCGGACTGGTGCACCTCGGCTGCGTGGCGTCGGCCTGGGCCTACAACCTCGGGCTCAAGGCGACGGTGTGGTCGTGGGCGCCGTACGCCCTCTCGTTCGGCGGCCTCACCGCGGTCGTGTCCCTCGCCGACGGTGAGCTCCCGCCGTGGTGGTGGCCGTTGGCGGCCGCCCTGCTCGGCGTGGGCGCCCACCTCCTCAACGTCCTGCCCGACCTCGACGACGACGCCGCCACTGGCGTGCGCGGCCTGCCGCACCGCCTCGGGCGCGCCCGCATCGCGCCCGTGGCAGCCGTCGTCCTCGTCACCGCCTCGCTCGTGGCCCTCGTCGGCGCGGCGCCCCCTACCGCCGTCACCGTGGCGACGGCAGCCCTCGTGCTCGCGCTGGCCGTCGTGGTCGTCACAGGACCCCGTCGCGCTCCCTTCCTCGCCGCGATCGCCATCGCGCTGGTCGATGCGACCCTGCTCGTGGTGGCCCGATGACCGCCCCGGCCGGGGAGCAGTGGGACCTCGTCGTGGTGGGCGCGGGACCGGCCGGGTCGTCCGCCGCCCTCGGCGCGCTCACCGCCGACCCGACCCTGCGGGTGCTCCTGCTCGACCGCAGTGACTTCCCGCGCGACAAGTCCTGCGGCGACGGGATCGCCCCGCACGCCATCGACCTGCTCGCCGAGGTCGGCGCCGCGGACGTGGTGGACGGCTGGGCGCCGCTTCGTGACCTGGAGCTGTCCCGCGGCGACGTACGCGTCTCGGGGCCGATGCGCCGCGAGGCCCACGTCGTGCCGCGCCGGGTGCTCGACGCCCGCCTCGTCGAGAAGGCCGTGGCCGCCGGCGCGGTCCTGCGCCGCCACCGGGTCACGTCCGTCAGGACCGAGCCCGGGCGGGCGCTGGTCTCGGAGCGCATCGCCGCGCCCGTGGTCGTCGGCGCCGACGGGGCCCACTCACTCGTGCGCACCGCCCTGCTCGGCCGACGACGCGACCAGCGCGCGCTCGCCATCCGCGGCTATGCGCCGACTCCCCCGCACCTGGTGGGCCGGCAGGTGATCCGCTACGGCGATCGCACACAGCCGTCGTACGCCTGGGCGTTCGACCGCGGCGACGGCCTCGCCAACGTCGGCTACGGCGAGCTGTTGCCGCGGGGCCGCGGCGACGGCAGCCCGCCGAGCCGGCGCCTGCTGCTCGAGCAGCTCGAGGAGCTCCTGCCCGGGATGGCGAGCACCGGCGCCGACTGGCGCGGGCACCACCTGCCCCTCAGCTCCTGGCGCTGGGAGCAGCCCGACGGTCGCGTGCTGCTGGTCGGCGACGCGGCCGGCCTGGTGAACCCGATGACCGGCGAGGGCATCTACTACGCCGTCGCCACCGGCATCGCCGCCGGACGCACCGCCGCACGCGCCGTGGCCCTCGGCCGCGGCGACGACGCCGGAGAGCGGCACCGCACTGTGGTGCGCGCGATGCTGGGCACCCACCTGCGCCACACCTGGCTCGCCTCGCGGCTCGCACGGTCCCCCCGGATCGTCGACGCCGGCATCCGGGCGGCCGGCCGCGACCGCGCGGCCTTCGACACGCTCGTCGAGCTCGGCCTCGGCGACGGCCGCATCGACCCCCGCCTGGCGGGTGGCCTGCTCGGCGCCCTCGCCCGTCCGTCCCGCCCGTCCGACCCGCCCCCGTCCCGATCACATCGAGGTAGCTGACATGAGGATCCTCTCCGTCCGAGGTGCGCTGCCGGCGCACTCACATCCGCAGGCCGAGATCACCGAGGCCTTCGCCCAGGTGATCTCCCAGCGCAGCCTCGACCACGCCCTGCTGCGGCGCTTCCACCGCAACGCCGGCGTCGAGCGGCGCCACACGGTGCTGCCGCTGGAGGACTACGCCCGGCTCGAGGACTTCGGACACGCCAACGACCAGTTCATCGAGCACGCCGTCGAGCTCGGGTCGCGCGCCCTCGTCGACGCGCTCAAGGCCGCCGACCTGACGCCCTCCGACGTCGACCTGGTGGTCACCGCGACGGTGACGGGCCTGGCGGTCCCCTCGCTCGACGCCCGCATCGCCGCCCAGGTGGGTCTGCGCGAGGACGTCCGCCGGATGCCGCTGGTGGGGCTGGGCTGCGTGGCGGGTGCGGCCGGCATCGCCCGGGTGCACGACTACCTGCTCGGCCACCCCGGCCACACCGCCGTCCTCGTCGCCGTCGAGCTGTGCTCGCTCACCCTCCAGCGCGACGACGTGTCGGTGCCCAACCTGGTGGCCAGCGGGCTCTTCGGTGACGGCGCCGCCGCCGTCGTCGCCGTGGGCAGCGAGGGCCGCCCGGGCGGTCCGGTCGAGGTCCTCGACTCCCGCAGCCGGCTCTACCCCGACAGCGAGCGCACCATGGGCTTCGACGTCGCCGCCAGCGGCCTGCGGATCGTCCTGGACGCCGAGGTCCCGCACCTCGTGGAGCGCTACCTGCGCGGCGACGTCGACGCGTTCCTCGACTCCCACGGGCTCACCCGCGCCGACATCGGGTGGTGGGTGTGCCACCCCGGGGGCCCGAAGGTCATCGAGGCGCTCGAGTCCGCACTCGAGGTCCCCCGCGACGCGGTGCGCCTCACGTGGGAGTCGCTCGCCAAGGTCGGCAACCTGTCCTCGGTCTCGGTGCTCCAGGTCCTCGAGGACACGCTGCGCGAGCGCCCCCCGGCACCCGGCACCCACGGCGTGCTGCTGGCCATGGGCCCGGGCTTCTGCTCCGAGCTCGTGCTGCTGAGGGCGACGTCGTGACCACGCTGCTGGCGTTCACGATCCTCGTCGCCCTCGTCGGCGTGGAGCGCGTGGCCGAGCTGGTGGTGTCGGTGCGCAACGCCGCGTGGAGCAAGGAGCGGGGTGGGGTGGAGAGCGGCCAGGGCCACTTCCCCTTCATGGTCGTGCTGCACACCGGCCTGCTCGTCGGTGCGCTCGTCGAGGCGTGGGTGCGGCGCCCGGACGTGCCGTCCGTCCTGGCGTGGTCGATGCTCGCCCTCGTCGTCGCGTCGCAGGCCCTGCGCTGGTGGTGCATCGGCACCCTCGGGCGCCGGTGGAACACCCGGGTCATCATCGTGCCCGGCCTCCCGCCGGTGACGGGTGGCCCCTACCGCCTGACGCGCCACCCCAACTACGTCGCGGTCGTGGTCGAGGGCATCGCCCTGCCACTCGTCCACGCCGCCTGGATCACCGCCCTGGTCTTCACCGTCCTCAACGCCGGACTGCTCGCGGTCCGGATCCGGGTCGAGGACCGCGCGCTGGCGACCCTGCCCCGGACCACGGAGGCCGCCGGTGCATGACCTCGTCGTCGCCGGCGGCGGGCCCGTCGGCCTCGCCACGGCGCTGCACGCCCACCGGGCCGGGCTGTCGGTAGTGGTGCACGAGCCGCGCGGCGGGCCGGTCGACAAGGCCTGCGGCGAGGGCCTGATGCCCGGCGCCGTCGCCGAGCTCGCCGACCTGGGCGTGCACCCGCGCGGTCGCGACCTGACCGGCATCCACTACCTCGACGACCGGGTGGGCAAGGACGTCCGCGCCGCCTTCGCCTCCGGCCCGGGTCGGGGCGTACGCCGCACCGTCCTGCACGCCGCCCTGTCCGAGCAGGTGCAGGCCGCCGGCATCGAGGTCGACCCCACGCCGGTCCGCACCGTCGACGACCGGGGCGACCACCTCGTCGTCGAGGGACGTCAGGCGCGCTACCTGGTCGCGGCCGACGGGTTGCACTCCCCCGTACGCCGGCTGGTGGGGCTCGAGGTGCCCCACTCGGGCCGGCGCCGCTTCGGTCTGCGCTGCCACGTCCGCCAGGCGCCGTGGTCGTCGTACGTCGAGGTGCACTGGTCGCGGCGCGCCGAGGCCTACGTGACACCCGTCGACGACGACCTGGTCGGCGTCGCCGTGCTCGCCGATGCTGGCTCCCGCTTCGAGGACCTGCTCGCCGACTTCCCCGTGCTCGAGCAGCGCCTCACCGGTCCTCGCACGCCCGTGATGGGCGCCGGACCGCTGCGGCAGCGCGCCAGCTCCCGCGTGCGTGGGCGGGTCCTGCTGGTCGGCGACGCCGCGGGCTACGTCGACGCCCTGACCGGCGAGGGGCTCGCGCTCGGCCTGGGCCAGGCCCGGGCCGCGGTGGAGTGCCTGGCCGTCGGACGACCCGAGCGCTACGCGTCCGTCGCGCGCCGGCTCGGCCTGCGCCACGAGGCGCTCACCCACCTGCTCCTGCGCGCCACCGGGCGGCCGACCGTGCGGCGCCACCTCGTCCCCGCGGCCGCCCGCGTTCCCTGGCTGTTCTCCACGGCCGTCAACCAGCTCGCCCGACCTGTCGGAAGGACCCCATGACCCACCTCGCCTCCCCCGAGCAGGTGGTGCTCCTCGACGAGGAGGGCCACGCCGTCGGCACCGCCGACAAGCTCGGCGTCCACCACGCCGGGACGCCGCTGCACCTCGCCTTCTCGTGCTACCTCTTCGACGGCGCCGGCAACGTCCTCCTCACGCGTCGCGCCGACGACAAGCGCACCTTCCCCGGCGTGTGGACCAACAGCTGCTGCGGGCACCCGGCGCCCGGGGAGCCGCTCGCCGAGGCCGTACGCCGACGGGTGGAGCAGGAGCTGGGCACGAGCCTGACGGACCTGCGCCTGGTCCTGCCTCGGTTCCGCTACCGGGCCGAACAGGACGGCGTCGTGGAGAACGAGATGTGCCCCGTCTACGTCGCGCTCGCCCAGGGCCCGGTCGACCCCGACCCGACCGAGGTCGGCGAGACCGCGTGGGAGCCGTGGGCCGACTTCCGTGCCGCAGTGCTGTCGGGCGCGCGAGAGGTCTCCGTGTGGTGCCGCGAGCAGGTGGAGCAGCTTCCCGCGGACCCGCTGTCGGCGCCCGTCGCCCCCGAGGACGACCTGCCGCCGGCCGCGCGCCCGCGTCACGCCTGAAACGCCATGGCGGTGCCCGCCGGTGTGACACCCTGTAGCCGGTGCCTCGAGACGGCGGGTTGCCCGGATCCGGCGTGGAGGTGGCCTCGGTGTCGCACAGTGGTACGACGAGCGCGGGCGGACACGCGCGCGACGAGTCGGTCCCACGTGTCCCGCCGCCGCGCACGGCCGCCACGCTCGACGCGGAGAGCGACCGCATCGCGTGGCGACTGGCAGTCGACGCCGCCGGTGTCGGGGCCTTCGTGTGGGACCTCGTCCACGACCGGCTGAGGTGGGACGGTCGCCTGCTCGAGCTCTTCGGGCTCGACGAGGAGTCCTTCGGCGGCACCATCGAGTCCTTCAACCGGTGCGTGCACCCCGACGACCTGCCGCGCGTGACCGATGCCCTGGAGCGGGCGATCGCCACCTGCGGTGACTACGAGGCGGAGTACCGCGTGGTCCTGCCCACCGGGGACCTCCGGTGGATCGAGGCGCGCGGCCGCGCCCTGCCGGACGACAGGACGGGCCGGGCCGTACGCCTCGTGGGCGCCGCCTACGACACGACCGACGTGCACGACGGCGAGGCCCGGGTCGGGCGGGTCCTGGAGTCGATGTCGTCGGCCTTCTACCAGCTCGACCACGAGTGGCGCTTCACCTACGTCAACTCCGAGGCCGAGCGACTGCTCGGTCAGGGCCGGGCGCGACTGCTGGGCGAGAGCATCTGGGACGTCTTCCCGGCGGCGGTGGGCAGCACGTTCGAGACCCACTACCGGGAGGCCGTCACCACCGCCGGGCCGGTGTCGTTCGAGGCGCACTACCCCGCTCCGCTGGACGGGTGGTACGAGATCCGCGCCTGGCCCTCGCCGGAGGGCCTCGCCGTCTACTTCCACGACATCACCGCGCGTCGTGCCGCGCAGGACGCGCTGGACCGCTCGGCCCACCGCCTGGCACTGCTGGCGTCGGTCTCCGAGGACCTCGGCGACACGCTCGACCCGTCCGAGGGCGTCAGCCGGCTCGCGACGCTCCTGGTCCCCGAGCTCGGCGACTGGTGCCTGGTGACGCTGGTGGAGGACCCCCAGGCCCCCGACTGGCGCCGGGGCCTGCGCGACGTCGCCTGGGCCCACACCGACGAGACGCTGACCGAGACGCTGCGCGAGTACGCCTCCCTGCGCCTCGGTGCGCTGACCGACGGGTCCTTCCTGGCCCGCGCCGTCCGCGAGATGGCGTCGGTCCTCCTCACCTCGGACGCCACCGACCAGGTCGCGTCGGTGCTCTCGCCCGGACCGGCCCGTGACCGGCTCCACGAGCTGGCGCCGTCGAGCGCGATGATCGTGCCGCTGCGTGCCCGCGGTCGCACCGTCGCGGTGGTGAGCGTCTTCCGCGGCCACGGCCGGCGGGCCTTCTCGACCGCGGACCAGTCCCTGCTCGAGGACATCGGGTCGCGCGCGGCCCTCGCCCTCGACAACGCACGGCTGTACGCCTCGCAGCGGGAGGTCTCCGAGACCCTCCAGCGCAGCATGCTCACCGACCCGCCCCGGTCCGAGCACCTGGAGATCGTCACCCGCTACGCCCCGGCAGGCGACGTGGCGCGGATCGGCGGCGACTGGTACGACGCGTTCCTCCAGCAGAGCCGCGGCCCCGGCGGGCACGACGTGGTGGTGGTCGTCGGCGACGTG
Source organism: Nocardioides furvisabuli (assembly GCA_964021995.1). Taxonomy (GTDB): domain Bacteria; phylum Actinomycetota; class Actinomycetes; order Propionibacteriales; family Nocardioidaceae; genus Nocardioides; species Nocardioides furvisabuli_A. The sequence continues at coordinate 27,644 of CAXHZJ010000007.1, forward strand.
GTGGGCCACGACGTGGAGGCCGCGGCCGCCATGGGACAGCTGCGCGGCCTGCTGCGCGGGTTGGCCGTGCACAGCGGCTACGCACCCGCCGCCGTGCTGTCCGGCGTCGACGCGGTGATGCAGTCCCTGCAGATGGAGACGACCGCCACCGCGGTGGTCGCGCGCTTCGAGCGCCATCCCCGTGCCGGGGCCGACGCCGGTGAGGAGGTCGTGCTGCGCTGGGCGCACGCAGGGCACCCGCCCGCGCTGCTGCTCACGGCCGGCGGGGACGTCACCCGTCTCGCCGACGTGGACGACAACGACCTGCTGCTCGGCCTCGACCCCGGGACGCGTCGCGCCGAGCAGGTGGCCTTCGTCGAGCCGGGCGCCACGCTCATCCTCTACACCGACGGCCTCGTCGAACGACGCGGCCGTGACGTCGACACCGGCGTCGACGAGCTCATCGCCCTCGTCCGCGCCACCGCTCCCGGGGCCACGGGCGTCGAGGACCTGTGCGACCGCCTGCTGGACGGCATGGTCGACGGCACGCCCGAGGACGACGTGGCACTGCTGGCCGTACGGCTCCGACAGCCGTGACCCGTGCCGCCCGCGAGGGCACGGGGAACCGGGGGCCTCGCCGGCGTCGGTCGGGAAGCCCCCGGTCGTGGGTCGGGGCCGCACGCACTGCGTGAGCACGGCGACCCGGACCCGTCGCGCGTCATCCGGTCCCCCGACCGTTCCGCGCGCATCACTGACGCTAGGCGCAGCGGCGCCCGCGGGTCAGGGCTGTTGGTCCCGAGGTGCGGAGGACTCCTGGGCTCGGCCCACGGTCCCGCCCTGCTGCGCGGCGCTGGCGTCGGCCTCCTGCCCGTCCGCCTGTTGGCCGGACGCGTGGTTCAGTCCCGCCCAGAACCGTGAGCGGACGGCGCTGGACATCTCGGTGGGCGCCTCGCCCTCGTGGTGCTCGTCCATGACGACCTCCGTGTGGCCGGCCGGTCCTCCCGGCCTGCCTCCACGCTGCTCCGTGGCAGGAGGGGCGTACAGGGTCGAAGGGCCCGGACATGGAAAGAGGCCCCCGCTCGGGGGCCTCAGACCTGGTCGTGGTGGTGGGCGATACTGGGTTCGAACCAGTGACCTCTTCGGTGTGAACGAAGCGCGCTACCACTGCGCCAATCGCCCGCGACGCCGGAACGATATCCCATCGCGGCGGCACCCCTGCAATCAGGGGGGCCGGGTCGCACTCAGGACCGCTCGGCGGCCTGCTCGCGCTCGGAGCCCTCGCCCTTGATCTGACGGCGCAGCTCCTCGGCCTTCTCCGGGTGGCCGTGGAAACGGCGGTAGCTGTAGACGATCAGCGCGATCGCGATGAACGCCGACGCGACCTGGGTGACGCCCGTCCAGATCCCGCCCGGCAGCCACCACGTCTCCGACACCGGCCACCACTCGGGCGCCGGCGGCTTGATGATCCAGAGCACGCCGCACGCGGCCAGCACCACGGCGCCCAGGCAGGAGGCGACGATGCGCGGCCACGTCTCCACGCCCTCCGCCGCACCGAGCAGGGCGCGGATGCGTACGGGCTCCACCCGGCGCTCGGCCCACTCGTACTGCTGCGAGAGCAGGGCGAGCCCGGCGAAGATGCCGAGCAGCCCCGGGCCGGGCAGGAAGATGGCGGCCACACCCAGGAGCAGGAGCACCCACCCCAGGATCTCGAGACCGATGCGCTTCGCTGCCCCTGTCATGGGGAAAACCTACCGGGCTGCGCCACACGCCCACGCGAGGCGCTAATCGCATGTAACGTCAAGTTCATCACGAGTCCGGGTCAAGATCCGGTCTAAACCAGTGTTGACCATATTTTGTCGTTTCGCATCACGAGGGGGGCCGGATGACGTCTCATGAACAACTCAACCCGGCCTCACCCCCCGGGCGCACCCCAAGGAGCCTCCATGAACATGTCCGGTAGCGGGCACACCCTGTCCGATGTCGCGTTGGACATCACGGTCGAGTGCATGGATGAGCGCGGCATCCGCCACGAGATCGACACCGTCCTCGGCTACCGCAGCTCCGACCCCTTCGCGGTGGCGATGACGTTCATCACCTCCGACGGCAACCTGGTGTGGACCTTCGGCCGCGACCTGCTGATGCGCGGCACCGAGAGCCCCTCCGGCGACGGCGACGTGCACGTGTCCCCGACCATCGGCGTCAGCGGTCGCGCGATGGTCAGCATCGAGCTGAGCTCGCCCGACGGGCACCTCGTGCTGCTGGCCCGGGCAGGCGACATCCACGACTTCATCACCCGCACCGCGGCCCTCGTCGCGCCGGGCACCGAGTCGGACTTCTTCGACGCCGACCTGCTCATCAGCCAGGTCCTCGCCTCCTGAGTCCCGGCCGCCCGCGGCTCAGCCGTGGGAGTGCTGGGCGATCCAGCTGCGGTGCAGGCCTGAGTACACGCTGCCGTGCTGGGCGACCAGCTCGGCGTGCGGCCCGCGCTGCACGACGCGGCCCTTGTCGACCACGATCACCTCGTCCGCGCTCTCGGCGGTCGAGAGCCGGTGCGCGATCGTCACCGACGTCCGCGACTGCATGAGCCGCTCGAGTGCGCGGCCGATCTGCATCTCCAGCGACGGGTCGACCGCGCTCGTGGCCTCGTCGAGGACCAGCAGGTCCGGGTCGGCGAGGTGGGCCCGCAGCAGCGCGACGAGCTGGCGCTCGCCCGCCGACAGCGACTCCCCGCGCTGGCCCACCTGGGTGTGCAGGCCGCGCGGAAGGCCGGCCAGCCAGTCGTCGACCCCGAGCTCGACAGCGGACGCACGGATCTCGTCCTCGGTCGCGTCGAGCTTGCCGTAGCGCACGTTGGCGGCGACGGTGTCGTCGAAGAGGAAGCCCTCCTGCGGCACCAGCACGACGCTGCGGCGCAGCGACCCGGCGTCGATGCGGCGTACGTCGATGCCGTCGAGCAGCACCGAGCCCTCGGTCGGGTCCATCAGACGGGTGAGCAGCTTGGCGAAGGTCGACTTGCCCGAGCCGGTCTCCCCCACGATCGCGACCCGGGTGCCGGCGTCGATGGTGAGGTCGATGTCGCGCAGCACCGGCGGTCCCGCCGGGTAGGCGAAGGTGACGCGGTCGAAGCGCACGTCGACGGGGCCGCGCGGCAGCGCCTCGCCCTCGGGGCCGGGGTCGATCAGGTCGGCGGGGGTCTCGAGGATGCCGAGGACGCGACGCCAGCTGGCGATGGCGTTCTGCGCGTCGGTGAGGATCTGGGTGCCCATCTGCACAGGGCCGACGAACAGGGTGACGAGGAACGCGAAGGCGAGCACCCGGCCCGGGGTCATGTCGGAGGTGAAGCCCAGCAGGATCCCGACGATGATGACGCCGGCGTTGGCCAGCCCACCCGACAGGCCGCCCAGGGAGAACGACGTGACGGTGTAGGTCTGGGCGTGGGTGTAGGCGTTCTGCCAGTCCGAGATCGCGGTGTCGATGCGGTGCTGGGTGCGGTCCTCGACGCCGTAGGTGCGGACCACGGCGGCGCCGACGACCGGCTCGGAGATCGCGCCGAGCAGCACGCCCACCTGCTGGCGCACGACGGTGTAGGCGGCGGAGAGCTTCTTCTGGAACCAGCGGATCGACAGGAAGAGCGGTGCGAAGCAGAGCCACACCACTGCGGCGAGCTCCCAGCTGTAGAAGAGCATCAGGACGGTGGCGACCAGGATCTGCCCGATGCTGACCACGAAGATGAGGCCGCCGAAGACCAGGAACTGGCTCACCTGGTCGACGTCGGAGGTGACGCGCGAGACGAGCGCGCCGCGGCGCTCGGTGTTCTGGGTCAGCAGTGGCAGGTCGTGGACGTGGCGGAACGCCTTGGTGCGCAGCGTGGCCAGGCCGTGCTCGGAGGTGGTGAAGAGCCGGTTGGTCATGGCGTAGGACGCGACGCTGGTGACGACGATCGCGAGCGCGGCCAGCACGCCCATCCAGGCGACGAAGTCGAAGCGCGGGCCGCCGGGGCCGTTGAGACCCTTGTCGAGGGTCTGCTGGACCGCGATGGGCACCACGATCTGCCCGCAGGAGGCGATGACGGCCAGGACGAGCGTCCAGCCAAGACCCTCGCGGAGCTCCGGGGAGTACTTCATGCCGAGGCGGATCGTGGCCCAGGCGCCGATCTTCTCGCCGGACTCCATCTTGGTGCCGGAGGTGGGTGCGGTGGAGCTCATCGCGTGGTCCCCTCTGCCGCGGCGTCGACCTCGGCGTCGACCTCGTAGGCGTTGACGAGCTGGGCGTAGTCGGGGCTGGTGGCCAGCAGCTCGGCGTGGGTGCCGCGGCCCACGACCCTGCCGCCGTCGAGGTGGATGACCTCGTCGGCCAAGGAGATGGTGGCCTTGCGATAGGCGACGACGACCAGGGAGGCGGCCGACCCGCCGACGTCGTCCCGCAGGGAGGCCAGGATGCGTGCCTCGACCTCGGGGTCCACCGCGGAGGTGGCGTCGTCGAGGATCAGCAGCCGGGGCTCGCGGACCAGCGCACGGGCCAGGGAGAGCCGCTGGCGCTGGCCGCCGGACAGCGACGTGCCGCGCTCGCCCAACAGGGAGTCCAGCCCGCCGGGCAGGGCCGCGACGAAGCCGTCGGCCTGCGCGGTGCGCAGCGCCGCCCACACCGCCTCGTCGGAGACGTCGGCACCCAGCGTGACGTTGTCGCGGACCGTGTCGTCGAACATGAAGGCGGTCTGCGGGACCAGCGAGACGCTGCGCGAGAGCTGGCCCTTGCGCAGCTGCTTCACGTCCTGCCCGTCGACGCGGACCGTGCCGGAGTCGGGGTCGACCAGCCTCGTCATGAGGTTGGTGAGCGTGCTCTTGCCCGACGCGGTCGCGCCGACGAGCGCGACGGTGCGCCCGGGGCGTACGTCGAAGTCGACGCCGCGCAGCAGCGGCGTGTCGGCGTCGTAGGAGTAGTGGAGGTCCTGGACCTCGAGGAGGGCGCCCTCGTCGGTGCGGGGCAGCTCCGCGTCACCCCAGTGCATCGATCCCTGCGCGTCGAGCACTGCCTTGGCGCGGCGGTAGCCCACGACCGAGCGCGGGAACTCGCCCAGCAGCCAGCCGATGGCGCGGATCGGGAAGGAGACGATGGTGAGGAGGTAGGCGACGGTGACGACGTCGCCGGCGTCGGTGGCACCGCTGGTGACGCGGGCGACGCCGACGGCCAGCACGACGAGGACACCGAGTCCCGGGAGGCTGGCCAGGGCCGGGTCGAAGATCGCGCGGATGCGGCCGGCGCGGATGTTGACGTCGCGCAGCTCGCGGGCCTTGGCGCCGAAGCGGTCGGTCTCCTCGGTCTCGCGGCCGAGGGTCTTGACGACCATGGCGCCGTCGAAGGACTCGTGGGCGATCTCGCTGACCTCGGCGCGCAGGCCCTGCGCGCGGGTCATCAGGGGCGAGGAGTAGTGCTGGTAGAGCAGGTTGGCCGCCACGACGGCCGGGAAGACCAGCAGCCCGACCAGCGCCAGCACGATGTCCGCGACGAACATCTGGACGACGGCGATGCCCATCATCACGACGGTGCCGAGCGCCATCGGCAGCGGCATGATCGGCGACCAGGCGGCCTCGATGTCGGACGAGGCGTTGGAGAGCAGCTGGCCGGTCGGGTGGCGCTGGTGCCACTCCATCGGGAGGGAGAGGTACTGCCTGGTCACCGCGCGACGGGTGTGCGACTGCATCCGGTAGTACATGATGCCGCCGCCGAGGCGCCGCGCGACGATGCCGACGGCGCGCAGGACGGCCACGGCCATGAAGAGCGCGAAAACCCAGACCAGCATGTCGGTGCCGATCTCGCCGTTCTCGAAGGCCGGGATCAGCACGTTCTCCGTGGACCAGCCGAGCACCCAGGCGTCCGCGACGGTGAGCACACCGAAGAGGACCGCGCCGAGGGTGGCGACCGTGAAGACCTTCGGCTCGCGCTTGACGCCGACCCACAGGACCCGGAAGCCGTCGCGCGTGGTGGTGCCCTTCAGCTCCGCGTCCTCGCCCACCGGTGTCGCACCTCGCCTGTCCGTCTCGTCCGCCGACCACGTCGGTTGCCGAGCGCAACCAACCAGCCGGGTCAGGCTATTCCTCGGGACCGACAGCGGACGAATCGGATCGACCGGACGGGTGGGGTCAGGCGCGGATGCGGGACAGGAACGCCCGGGTGCGTTCCTCCTGCGGGTCGCCGATGACCTGCTCGGGGCTGCCCTGCTCGTGGATGCGGCCGTCGTGCAGGAAGCAGACCTGGTCGGCGACGTCGCGCGCGAACCCCATCTCGTGGGTGTTGAGCAGCATCGTGACGCCCTCGCCCTTGAGCTCCGTGAGCAGGTCGAGCACCTCCCCCACGAGCTCGGGGTCGAGCGCGCTGGTCACCTCGTCGAGCAGCATGAGGCGCGGGTTGGCCACCAGCGCGCGGGCGATGGCCACGCGCTGCTGCTGGCCGCCCGAGAGGTCGTCGGGGCGGGCGCTGGCCTTCTCGGCCAGGCCGACGCGCTCCAGCATGGCGAGGCCGCGGGTGCGCGCCTCCTCGGACCCGACGCCGTGCACCAGCCTGAGCGCCAGGGTGACGTTGCCGATCACGTCGAGGTGCGGGAAGAGGTTGTAGGACTGGAACACCAGGCCCATCCGCGATCGCACCTCGTCGCCGTCCACCCGCGGGTCGGTGATGTCGCGGCCCTCGAAGGTGATCACGCCGTCGTCGACGACCTCGAGGAGGTTGACGCACCGCAGCAGCGTCGACTTGCCCGAGCCCGAGGCGCCGATCAGCACCACGCACTGGCCGGGCTCCACGGAGAGGTCGACGTCGCTGAGCACGACGTGGTCGCCGAAGGACTTGCGCACGCCTTCCAACCGCAGCAGCTCGGTGTTCACAGGTGACCTCCTGCCCCGTGGTAGCCCTTCTTGCGGGCGTAGCGGTCGGTGAGCCTGGCCATCGGGATCGTGAGGCAGCAGAACAGCGCGCCCGCGACGACGTACGGCGTGTAGTTGAAGTCGAGCGACGTCTCGATCTGCGCCCGGCGGATGGCGTCGTAGACACCGAGGACCGCGATCAGTCCGGAGTCCTTCTGGAGCGAGACCAGGTCGTTCATCAGCGCCGGGATCACCCGCCGCCACGCCTGCGGCAGCACGACGTGGCGCAGCGTCTGACCGTAGGACAGGCCGAGCGAGCGGCCGGCGAGCCGCTGGCTGGGGTGCACCGACTCGATACCGGACCGGAAGACCTCGGCGACGTAGGCCGAGTAGGACAGCACCAGCGCGGTGCCACCCCAGAACAAGGGCGACGTGGGCAGGCCCTGCAGGCGCAGGGCGGGGCCGCCGAAGCCGAGCAGGAAGATCACGAGCAGCAGCGGCAGGCCGCGGAAGATGTCGACGTACGCCGTCCCCAGGAGCCGCAGCGGGAACGCGACGGGGCCGCGCAGCGTCCGCACCACGGCGATCGTGAGGCTGAGCACCAGGATCAGCACCCAGCAGATCGCCATGACGCGGATGTTGAGCCAGAGCCCGTCGAGCACCGCCGGGAACGACGACACCGCCTTGTCCCAGCTGAAGTAGGTCTCGCGGACCCGCTCCCAGCCCGGTGAGCTGACCACGGCGGCAGCGAGCACGCCGAGCAGGAGCAGGGTGCTGCCCGCCGCGATCACCGCGCTGCGGAGCGTACGACGCCTCCGCCACTCGTCGCGGCCGCGCTGGACCGCGGACGGCGCCCAGTCCCCAGCGGCCCCGGAGGCCACCCGTTCCGGCATCAGGACAGCTCGGGAGCGCCCTGCTGGGCCAGCCACTCCTGGCCGATCTGGTCGAGGATGCCGTCCTCGCGCAGGGCGTCGACGGCGCCGGACACGCACTCGGTCAGCGGGCTGTCCTTGTCGAGCACGGCGCCGAACTGCTCGGGCTCTCCGTCGGGCAGCGGGAGCTGGCCGACGATGGTGCCGTCGTCGAGCTGGACGGCCGTCATGAAGTACGCGGTGGGCAGGTCGACGACGATGCCGTCGATCTGGCCGTTGTTGAGCGCCTGCACCGCCTGGTCGTTGGTGTCGAAGACGGCCGGCTCCTCCGAGGGCTGGATCTGGTCGATGATCGCGGTGTAGCTCGTGGTGCCCACCTGGGCGCCGAGCTTTGCGTCGCCCAGGTCGGCGATGCTGGTGACGCCGTCGATCGAGCTGCCCTTGTTGGTGATGACCGTCTGCACGACGTCGTAGTAGCCGGAGGAGAAGTCGACAGCCTCGCGGCGCGCCTCGGTGATGGAGACCTGGTTGACGTCGAAGTCGAAGTCCTTCGGGGCCGGCTGGACGACCTTGTTGAACGGCACGGTGATCCAGGTGACCTGGTCCTGGGTGTAGCCGAGCTGCTCGGCGATGGCGTACGCCACCGCGGACTCGTAGCCCTGGCCGTTGGTCGGGTCGTTGTCGACGAACCACGGCTCGTAGGCCGGGTCGTCGGTGGCGATCGTCAGGGTGCCGTCGGCGACGGTCTCCATCGAGTCGGGCGTGCACTCGTCGGCCGCGGGCGACTCCGACGAGTCGTCGGCGGCGCTGTCCGAGCCGGAGTCGGCCTCGTCGGTCGGGGCGCAGGCCGTCAGGGCGAGGGTCGCGGTCGCGGTCACCGCGAGGACGAGGTGCCGCATCGAGCGCGGCCGGGCGGTCTTCAGCATGGGCTGATCCTACGGCGCGTGCGCACCCCAGCGGACCGGGTGGCCGGCTGTGGACAGACCGGCCTTGACGTCGCCGATGCGCAGCGTGCCGAAGTGGAAGACGGTCGCGGCCAGGACCGCGTCCGCGCCCGCGTCGACGGCCGGCGCGAAGTGCTCGACCGCGCCGGCTCCCCCGCTCGCGATGACCGGGATGCTCACCTCGCGGCGTACGGCCCGGATCAGCTCGAGGTCGAAGCCGTCGGTGGTGCCGTCGGCGTCCATGGCGTTGAGGAGGATCTCGCCCGCGCCCAGCTCGGCGGCGCGCACGGCCCACTCGATGGCGTCGAGGCCGGCACTCGTGCGCCCACCGTGGGTGGTCACCTCGAAGCCGCTGGCGGTGCCCTCGTGGTCGGGGCCCACGCGACGGGCGTCGACGCTCAGCACCAGGACCTGGTTGCCGAAGCGGTCGGCGATCTCGGCGACGAGCTCGGGGCGGTGGATGGCGGCGGTGTTGACCGCGACCTTGTCGGCACCGGCGCGCAGCAGGCGGTCGACGTCGTCGACGCTGCTCACCCCGCCACCGACCGTGAGCGGGATGAAGACCTCCTCGGCGCAGCGGCTGACGACCTCCATCGTCGTCGCGCGGCCCTCGTGGGAGGCGGAGATGTCGAGGAAGGTCAGCTCGTCGGCGCCCTCGGCGTCGTAGAGCCGGGCGAGCTCGACCGGGTCGCCTGCGTCGCGCAGCTCGGTGAAGTTGACGCCCTTGACGACGCGGCCGCCGTCGACGTCGAGGCACGGGATGACGCGGATCGCGAGGCTCATGCGCGTGCCCCCTCGACCCGACGCGCCGCGAGCGCGATGTCGACGATCTCGGAGCGGGGCTGGCCCTCGAGGTCGGCGAGCGCCACCCATGCGGCGTGGTCCGTGGACCCTCCGACCTCGGTCGTGCCGAGCTCTCCCCCGGTGATCGCCGCGTCGAAGACGAACCGCTGCAGACGGATCCATCCGTCGAAGGTCCGGCCACGGGCGGTGTAGTGGTGGTCGGTCACGAGCGCGCCCGGCTCGATGCGGTAGCCGGTCTCCTCGAAGACCTCACGCACCAGCCCGTCGGTGATCGACTCGTCGAAATCGATGCCGCCGCCGGGCAGCGACCACTCGGGGTCGCTGTGGCCCTCGCCGTTCCACCATGCGAGGAGGACCCGCTCGTCCTCGTCGACCAGCAGGGCGTACGCCGCCAGCCGGGTGTGGTAGTCGGTGAACTCCAGGCTCACGACGCCGGCCTCGTCAGGGCGAGGGCGTCCTCGAGGCTGAAGCGACCTTCGTAGAGCGCGGTGCCGGCGATGGCGCCCTCTACGCCGTCGCCGACGAGCGTCATGAGGGCGCGGATGTCGTCGAGGGTCGTGACGCCGCCGCTCGCCACGACAGGCTTGTCGGTCGCGGCGCAGACGTCGCGCAGCAGCTGGAGATTGGGGCCCTGGAGCATCCCGTCCTTGTTCACGTCGGTGACGACGTAGCGCGCGCACCCCTCGGAGTCGAGGCGGGCGAGCGTCTCGTAGAGGTCGCCGCCCTCGCGGGTCCAGCCGCGCGCAGCCAGGGTCGTGCCCCGCACGTCGAGGCCCACGGCCACGCGGTCGCCGTACGTCGCGATCGCCTTCGCACACCACTCGGGCTGCTCGAGCGCGGCGGTGCCGATGTTGACGCGCCGGCAGCCCGTGGCCATCGCGGCCTCCAGCGACTCGTCGTCACGGATGCCGCCGCTCATCTCGACCTGGATGTCGAGCGTGCCGACGATCCTGGCCTGGAGCTCACGGTTGTGACCGTGCCCGAACGCCGCGTCGAGGTCCACGAGGTGGATCCACTCCGCGCCGGCCTCCTGCCAGCGCAGGGCCGCCTCGATGGGGTCGCCGAAGCGCTTCTCCGACCCGTCCACGCCCTGCACCAGCTGGACGGCCTGACCGCCCTTGATGTCGACGGCGGGCAGGAGCTCGAGGTAGGGCTGCTCGGGGGTGCTGGGCATGGGTGAATCCTAGGAGTCGCGCCGTGACCGGCCGGGAGGGCCCTCGCTGGCGCGAGACGGGGCACACGTCGGGTTGACTGACACCATGGGGATCGGCGGCGGAGGAGCACGGTGGTGACGCCGACCAGCTCCTGGGCGACTCGTGCGGTTGCCCACGTGGCGGCCGTGTCGTCCGGCGGTGCGTTGGACCGCACGCTGCGCGTGACGCTCAACTTCCACCCGGACCGGGTCCTCGACAGCGCGAGCGTGCTGGAGTGCCTCGCCCGGGACGGCGTCTACCGCTCGCAGTTCGAGACCAGGACGAGCAACGGTGGGCTCACAGCGCATCCCGGCGGTGACCGGTGGCGGTGGGAGCAGCGCATCTTCGGCCATGCGTACGACGACGCCCCGGCCGCACAGCGACCCAAGTACGGCGCACTCAACCATCGTCGGCGACCGGTCGGCGGCGCACCGCGCTTCGGGTCCGCCCATCTCCGGCTGAGGGAGTCGGTCCTGGACCGCAGCACGTTCTGCTTCCCCGACTCGACCTTCGAGCCGACTGCGATGGGCACGGCCGGGCGGTTCGACCTGGTCGAGCTCGCCGACGCAGCGGAGGACGGTCAGGTGCACGGAGTGCTGGACGACTACGTCGAGGCGCACGTCCATGGCACGGTCAGGCTCGACACCGACGTCGAGGCGCTCGTGCTGGACCCGTGCTTCCAGGGAACCGAGGTCGAGGACCGGGCGCACACGCTGGCCGTCCCGGTCGAGTGGCACGAGGGCCGGCGACTGACGACAGACGTGCTCGACCGGCACCCCGACTTCCGCGGACCCCGGATCGTCGACGTCGGCAGGAGGATCGCCGCAGCCGGTGTCCTGGACGCCGCGGTCATCGGCCGTGCCGCGCTCCGACGGGATGAGGATCCGCAGGACCTCAAGAAGGTCTGGCACTGCGTTGCGGCGCTCGGGACACCTGCCTCTCGGTGACACCGTGCGCCCCTTGCCTGACGCGGACGCGCCTGATGCCCCGCCATCACACGGATGGAGGGGTGTGGGGCGGGGTCATCTTCGAGGTGATGGGATCCGGGGCGGACCTGATGCGGGTGGGTCGAGTGCGGTGGTCCCCGTGCGGTCGCGGTGGTAGCGGTGGCCGTGCGGACTGGTCCACTCGAACACCCCGGGCGCGGTCATCCGGTAGTACCAAGCCGTGTGGGTCTTGAGGCGGTGGTGGAACCGGCACAGCACGCCAAGGTTCTCGGTCTCCGTGGGTCCGGGCTGGGATCTGCCATCTACCTCGGCGTCGTGGTCGTACTCGACGACGTGGTCGACGTCGCACCCCCGCGCCGGTCGGCTGCACCACGGGAAGACGCAGGTGCGGTCGCGGAGGATGACGTGGTCGCGGATGCGGTCCGGGATCGCGTAGCCAGGCGCGGACTTCGATTCGTTGAGGTCGATGACCGGCTTGACCGTGACCTTGGTCCGCGAGTCTGCGCACCACGACTTCAGTTGGTCGAGCAGGAGGAGACGCTGACCCTCCTCGAGCCGGCCCGTGGGACTGAAGATCGTGGTGTCGCCGGACAGGTTGGCGTCGAAGTGGGCGTGCAGGACGACCTCGCGGGCGGCGGGGAGGTCGGGTCTCGATACGCCGGCTCGTTCCTCACCAGCTACTCGACCACCAACAGATCCACCGGCTGCTCGACCACCAACAGGGTCGTGGAGGTCGAGCGCGGTCTGCGTCCGGGCCAGGTCACCCAGCGCCATGGCGCGACGTGCGTCGAGCGACTCGTGCGACCCGAGGGCCTTCTGAAGGGCGGCTCCGTGAGCGAGTGCGTGGTGGAGGTCGAGTCCGTCGGCGAGGTCGATCTCGGCCTCGAGCCGCACGGTCCCGGCGAAGTGGACGTCCTGGTCGTGGATCGTGACGTGGCGGGGGTCGACATGGAGGTATCCATCCTCCGGATCGGCGGCCGGGTCCGTCTCGGCGAGGTCGAACCGCTTGATGGTCTCCGCGACCAGCCGGTCGAGCCGCGCGGGGCCGATCTTCCCCGCCACGGCGGCGACCTGAGCGTCGACGAACCGCGCCGCCTCCACCGTCAGCGCGGGAGTCGAGTGGATCGTCACCTCGGCAACGGCCCTCGCCCGCCAGGCGGGGACGCGTCCGGCGTGGACCTGCGCCCAGAGTCGCGGGAGGCGGTGGCGGAGCTCGAGGGCGTGCCCGATCAGCTTCTTCGCCGACACCGAGGTGATGCCGAGGACGGTGCCGAGCTCGGCGACGCAGAACTCTGCGACCAGCGGCGTACCGGGTCCGGCGATGGGTTCCTCGTGCTCGCAGCCTGCGACGGTGAAGGTCGCGGCGGAGTGGATGGACTCCGGTGGGTGCAGGTCGGCCCAGCGGGCGGCGAGGTCGAGCTGCCGGGCGGCTTCGGCGTTCTCGATGGAGCGGGAGGCCTTGATCGAGGCGAGCACGGCTCCGGGACCGAGGGCGTCTGCCCCGGCCTGCGGCCCTGCTTCCAGCCTCTCGATCATGCGTTCGAGTCTAGAGAAAGGGTCCGACAGTCGGCTCGGGTCTCGATACGCCTCCGCTCGTACCTCGCTCCGGCTACTCGACCACCGAGGGAAGAGGCCCGGCTGCTCGACCACCGAGGGGAGGATGGGTCTCGATACGCCTCGCTCGTTCCTCGCTCGGCTACTCGACCACCGAAGGGAAAGGGCTCGCTCCGGCTACTCGACTACCGACGAGAGGAGGGCCGGGGTGCGCGACCGGCCCAGGACTAGCGTGGCAGCGTGATCGGCGATCGGTGGGGCGTGACGCAGGCCGAGGTGGAGCGGCGCTACGGCTGCGACGCGCTCGTCACCGCCCCCACGCTCGAGGCGTGGCGGGGTGTCACTGTCCACGCCGGCCCCGACACGGTGTGGGCGCGGCTGCGGCAGGTGCGAATCGCGCCGTACTCCTACGACCTCGTCGACAACCTCGGGCGCCGTTCGCCGCGCGAGCTGCGCGACGTCCCGGAGCCCACGCCCGGCGACCCGTTCACCCGGGCCTTCGGGATCGATCAGGGCGAGGTGCTGGCGGTCGACCCCGGACGCGAGCTGACGGCGCGGATCATGTCGGCCTACATGTCGTACGCCGTCGTGCCGGAGGCCACGGGCACCCGGCTGCTGCTGAAGGTGGCCGCGCGCACCCACCGCATGCTCGCGCCGGCGCTGTCGCTCGGCGACCTGGTGATGGCCCGCAAGCAGCTGCTCACCCTGAAGGCGCTCGCCGAGTCGGACCAGAGCCCGTCGGACTAGAGACCCAGGCTCCGGGCCACGGCGGTGACCGCGGCAGCGGACGCGGTCAGCGCGTCGAGCTCGTCGTCGGCCAGTGGGGTGGCGAGCACGCTCTCGACCCCGGTGCGCCCGACCACCGACGGCATGGACAAGCAGACGTCGGACAGGCCGTGCACGTCGTCGAGGCGCGACGTCACCGGGAGCACTCGGTGCTCGTCGTTGAGCACGGCCTCGAGGATGCGGGAGACAGCCAGGCCGATGGCCAGGCTGGTGGCGCCCTTGCCGGCGATGATCTCGTAGGCCGAGGAGACCACCTGGTGGTGGATCCGGGTGCGCACCTCCTCGTCGAGGGTGCGTACGCCGTTGCCCTCCCAGTCCTTGACCGGCACGCCCCCGATGGTGGCGGTGGACCACAGCGGCACCTCGGAGTCGCCGTGCTCGCCTGCGATGTAGGCGTGCACGTTCTGCACGGCCACGCGCGTGTGCTCGGCGATGAGGAAGCGCAGCCGGGAGGAGTCCAGCACCGTGCCCGAGCCGAAGACCCGCTGCGGCGGCAGGCCGCTGAACTCCAGCGCCGCGTAGGTCACCACGTCGACGGGGTTGGTCACGACCAGCAGCAGCGCGTCGGGCGCGAGGCGCACCAGCTCGGGCACGAGCTCGCGGCACATCGCCACGTTGGCCGCGGCGAGGTCGAGGCGGGTCTGGCCGGGGTCCTGCTTGGCACCGGCCGTGATGACGACGACGTCTGCCCCGGCGCAGACCTCCAGGTCGTCGCTGCCGGTGATGCGGGCCATCGGGGTGAACTGGAGGCCGTGGTTGAGGTCGAGCACCTCGGCGCGCACCTTGCCGGCGTTGAGGTCGAACAGTGCGAGCTCTCGGCAGGTGCCACGGATCTGTGCGGCGTACGCGATGGCGGTCCCGACCGCTCCGGCTCCGACGACTGCGACCTTGGACACGGACGACACTGTGGCACGCCACGGTGCGCCGCGACCACTGGTGCAGACCGGAGGTCAGCGCCAGACCGGTGCGACCTCGCGTCGGTAGCGTCGGGCCAGCAGCACGGTCAGCACGGTGACGACCGGTCCGGGGATGTGCGCGCGCAGGGACGACCTCTCCTGATGACCCGCACCGTCCTGCATCCAGGCCAGGGCGTTGGCGGCGTCCACGATGCTCGCCGGACGCATCTTCGCCGCGGCCGCCTTCCACTCCGGATCGTCCTCGAGCTCGCCCAGCACGCCCTCGACGTCGGCCTCCTCGTGCGCGAGGTGACGCTCGATCACCACCCGCGCCGCCGCCACCTCGTCGGCCGCGGCACGTGCCGCCGACACCGTCGGCGTCGCCACCACCGCGTCGATCGCCGCCGAGGAGGCGGTGAGCGCCCGCTTCATCGCCGCGTGCTCATCCTCCATCTCGGTGAGCAGGGTCGTGTCGAACCCACGCGCGGCAAGGAACGGCCACGCGATCGAGTCCTCCGTCTCGTGGTGGTGCGTCAGCTCCCGCTCCAGGTTGCGCCACGCGGTGCGGACCTGCCCGGCACGATGCCGGTCGCCCTCGGTCAGGGCGCGCAGGGCCTGCTCGGTGCGCGTGACGTCGCGGCGCACGGCGGCGTGGATGATCCGGTTCATGCTCATCGGCTCGGCCATGCCGGGACGCTATTCCTCAGGCGCGGAGCGACGCGACCCAGTTCTTGAGTAACTCCGCGCCCGCGTCTCCCGACTTCTCGGGGTGGAACTGCGTCGCCGCCAGCGGACCGTTCTCCACCGCCGCCACGAACCGGTCTCCCCCGTGCTCGGCCCAGGTGACCAGGGGCGCCCGGGTGCGGTCGTTGGTGACCAGGTCCCACGACCGCGCGGCGTAGGAGTGCACGAAGTAGAACCGCTCGTCCTCGATGCCGCTGAAGAGCCGCGACCCGGACGGCACCTCGACGGTGTTCCAGCCCATGTGCGGCACCACGTCGGCTTCGAGGCGGGTGACCAGGCCCGGCCACTCGTCGCAGCCGTCGGTCTCGACGCCGTGCTCGACACCGCCGGAGAACAGCACCTGCATGCCCACGCAGATGCCCAGCACCGGTCGGCCGCCGGCGAGCCGCCGCCCGATGATGCGGTCGCCCTTGATGGCGCGCAGGCCCTCCATGCAGGCGGCGTACGCCCCCACACCGGGCACCACGAGGCCGTCGGCCGCGAGCGCGGTCTCGAAGTCACCGGTCAGGGTGACCTCGGCGCCGGCGCGCTCGACGGCGCGGACGACCGAGCGCAGGTTGCCCGAGCCGTAGTCGAGGACGACGACGTCAGGGGTCACAGGCTGCCCTTGGTCGACGGCACACCCGTCTCGCGCGGGTCGATCGCGACCGCGTCGCGGAACGCCCGGGCGAACGCCTTGAACTGCGCCTCCACCAGGTGGTGCGGGTCGCGTCCGGCCAGCACGCGCACGTGCAGGGCGAGGTGGGCGTGGAAGGAGATGGTCTCGAAGACGTGGCGGGTCAGGGAGCCCTGGTACGCCGCACCGGTGCCGCCGATCGCGACGTAGACCTGGCCCTCGGGCTCGCCGGTGTGCACGCAGTAGGGGCGACCGGAGACGTCGACGACGGCCTGGACGAGCGCCTCGTCGAGCGGCACGGTCGCGTCACCGAAGCGGCGGATGCCGGACTTGTCGCCCAGCGCCTCGCGCAACGCCTGGCCGAGCACGATCGCGGTGTCCTCGACGGTGTGGTGGGCGTCGATGTGGGTGTCGCCCTCGGTGCGGACGACGAGGTCGGTCAGCGAGTGGCGCGAGAAGGCGTCGAGCATGTGGTCGTAGAACCCCACGCCGGTGGAGACCTCGGAGCGGCCGGTCCCGTCGAGGTCGACCTCGACGAGCACCTTCGACTCCTTGGTGGTGCGCTCGATCCTGGCGGTGCGGCTCATGCTTGCTCCTCGTTCGCGTCGATGGTCACGTCCATCAGTGCCTTCCTGAATGCTGCCATCTCGTCGGGGGTGCCGACCGAGACGCGCAGCCAGCCGTCGGGTCCTGTCTCGCGGATCAGCACCCCGCGGTCGACCAGCCCCTGCCAGACCGCGTGCCGGTCGCCGAAGCGGCCGAACAGCACGAAGTTGGCGTCGGAGTCGGCGACCTCGAAACCCTGCTCGCGCAGCCAGGCCACGGTCGCGTCGCGCTCGGCTCGCAGGTCGTCGACCCGGCCGAGCAGCTCCGGCGCGTGGCGCAGGGCGGCGAGCGCGGTCGCCTGGGTGACGGCCGAGAGGTGGTAGGGCAGGCGCACCACCCGGATCGCGTCGCCGATGGCGGGGTCCGCGGCAAGGTAGCCCAACCGGGCGCCCGCCAGCGCGAACCCCTTGCTCATCGTGCGCGTCACCACGAGGTTGCGGTGCTCGGGCAGCAGCTCCAGCGCGCTCGGCGTACCGGTGCGGCGGAACTCGCCGTAGGCCTCGTCGACCACCACCAGTCCCCCGGGCTCGTAGGTCGCCGCGGCCTCGCACAGCATGGACACCGCCTCCGGCGGCAACGCCGTGCCGGTGGGGTTGTTCGGGCTCGGCAGCAGCACCACCGACGGCATGCGCTCGAGGACGAGCTCCCGCGCGGCGTCGAGGTCGAGGGAGAAGTCCTCGGCCCGGTGGCCGGCCACCCACTCGGTCATCGTGTCGCGGGCGTACTCGGGATACATCGAGTACGTCGGCGCGAACGACAGCGCGACGCGTCCCGGACCCCCGAAGGCCTGCAGCAGCTGCAGCATCACCTCGTTGGACCCGTTGGCCGCCCACACCATCTCGGGCGTGATGCCCGAGCCGCCCGAGGTGTTGAGGTACGCCGCCAGCGCCTCGCGCAGCTCGACGAACTCACGGTCGGGATAGCGGTTCAGCGTCACCGCCGCCTCACCGACGGCACGCGCGATGTCGGCCGCGGCCTCCGGCGAGGGTCCGTAGGGGTTCTCGTTGACGTTGAGCTGGACGGGCGCCTGCTCGAGGGTGAGCTGGGGCGCGCCGTAGGGCTCGATCCCCTGCAGCTCCTCGCGCAGGGGTGGGAACCGGCCGCTCACGGCTGCGTGGGCTCGGCGTCGAACCGGACGCTGACCGCCTGGCCGTGGCCGGGCAGGTCCTCGGCCCCCGACAGCGTCACCACGTGGTCGGCGACCTCGGCGAGCGCCTCACGCGAGTAGTCGATGACATGGACCGACCTGGTGAAGGCGCGCACCGACAGCCCGCTGGAGTGGCAGGCGCAGCCGGCGGTGGGCAGCACGTGGTTGGAGCCGGCGCAGTAGTCGCCCAGCGACACCGGGGACCACGGGCCGACGAAGATCGCGCCCGCGTTGCGCACCCGCGCGGCGTGCCCGGCGGAGTCTCGGGTCTGGATCTCGAGGTGCTCGGCGGCGTAGGCGTCGACGACCTCGACCCCCTGGTCCATGTCCTCGACCAGCACGATGCCGGACTGGCGACCGCCGAGCGCGGTGAGGATCCGCTCGGTGTGGCGGGTCGCGTGCACCTGCTTGTCGAGCTCGGCCTCGACCGCGTCGGCGAGGGCGAGCGAGTCGGTGACCAGCACGGAGGCGGCCATCGGGTCGTGCTCGGCCTGGCTGACCATGTCGGCGGCGACGTACGCCGGGTCGGCGCTGTCGTCTGCGAGGATCGCGATCTCGGTGGGACCGGCCTCGGAGTCGATGCCGACCACGCCGCGCAGCAGCCGCTTGGCCGCCGCGACGTAGATGTTGCCGGGGCCCGTCACCAGGTTGACCGGCGCGCACGGACCGGCTCCGTGGGCGAACATCGCGATCGCCTGGGCGCCGCCGACGGCGTACACCTCGTCGACGCCGAGGAGCGCGCACGCAGCCAGGATCGCGGGCTCCGGCAGGCCGCCGTTGTTCTTCTGCGGCGGGCTGGCGAGGGCGATCGAGCGCACCCCGGCGACCTGGGCGGGCACGACGTTCATGACGACGCTGCTGACCAGCGGCGCGAGCCCGCCGGGGACGTAGAGGCCGACGCGGTCGATGGCCACCTTGCGGTGGGTGACGGTCGCGCCCGGCGCGACCTCGCTGGTCACGTCGTGCTCGAGCTCGGCCTCCGACGTCATCCGCAGCCGGCGGATCGACTCCTCCAGCGCGGCGCGCACGCCCGGGTCGAGCTCGTCGAGCGCGGCCCGGATGGCCTCGCGCGGCACGGTGATGTCCTCGGTCTCGACGCCGTCGAAACGGGCGGAGAACTCGGTGATCGCCTCGACGCCGCGGGCCCGGACGGCGTCGATGATCGGCTGCACCTGATGCGTCGCGGCCTCGACGTCGAACTCGGCGCGAGGCACGCTCGCGCGATAGTCGACGGACGCCCGGTCGGCGTCCCGCAGGTCGATGCGACGGATGAGGGACATGCCCACGAGTCTAGGTTCCCCGGCGGGTCGGACCGAAGTCGCGGGTGCCGGGTGGACACGCCCGGCTAGTCTCGCAACGTGAGCGACCCGCTGCCGATGTTCCCGCTGAACACCGTCGTGTTCCCGGGGATGAGCCTGCCGCTCCACGTCTTCGAGGACCGCTACCGCATGCTCGTGCGGCACCTGCTCACGGTGGACGACCCCGCAGCGCGGGTCTTCGGCACGGTGGCGATCCGCGAGGGCTACGAGGTCGGTGACCACGGCGCCCAGTCGGTCTACCGGGTCGGCTGCGTGCTGCAGCTCACCGAGGTCGACCGACGCGAGGACGGCACCTTCGACATCGTCGCTGTCGCGCGCGAGCGGCTGAAGCTGGAGGAGATGTCGCGCGGCGACGAGTTCCCCCAGGGCATGGTCGCGGTGATGCCGGAGCCCGAGGTGGAGGTGCCCACCGACGTGCTCGACCGCGCGCGCTCGACCTTCACGGCCTTCCGCGCGGCGATGACCGAGCTGCAGGGCGACCCGTTCAGCGGCACGCTGCCCCGAGACCCCGACTACCTCGCCTGGACGTTGTCTGCCCTCACCCCGCTGCCGATGGCCGAGCGCCAGTCGCTGCTCGAGGCGCCCGACGCCACCGAGCGGCTCCGGCTCGTGACGCGCCTGCTCACCGAGGAGCTCCGCGCGATCAACGTCATCCCCTCGCTGCCCGCGACCCAGGTCGCGCGCACCGCGTGGTCGCCGAACTGAGCGACCCGGGAGGGCACCGATGGCCAAGAAGTCGCGCGTCCCCGGAGGTACGCCGGCCACGGTGGCGCTGGGCGCCGCGGGCATCGCCTACGAGGTGCGCGCCTACGAGCACGACGCCCGCGCGGCGTCGTACGGCCTCGAGGCGGCCGAGGCGCTGGGCGTGGACCCGGCACGGGTCTTCAAGACGCTGCTCGCCTCGCTCGACGGCCGGCTGGTCGTGGGGATCGTCCCGGTCTCGGGACAGCTGGACCTGAAGGCGCTGGCGCGCGCCCTGGGCGGGAGCAAGGCGACCATGGCCGAGGTCGCGGCCGCCGAGCGGGCCACCGGCTACGTCGCGGGAGGCATCTCCCCCATCGGCCAGAAGCGCCCCCACCCGACCGTGCTGGACGCCTCGGCGCTCGAGCACGGCACGATCCTCGTCTCGGGCGGTCGACGCGGCTTCGACCTCGAGCTCGCCCCTCACGACCTGGTGGCGGTCACCGGAGCGGTGACCGCCACCATCGGTCGCTGAGGGCGTTCGGGCGAATCAGTCGGTCGTGAGCTCCATCTGGCCGTGCAGCACGTCGCCGTCGACCCAGCTGCTGATCCCGAAGGCCGAGAGCGGCTCGAGGTTCTCGCTCACCTCGGGCATGTCGTCGGTCACGCGGACCAGCCAGTTGTCGTCGGCGTCGAAGTTGACGTAGAGCACCGACTGGGCCTCGCCGTCCTCCACGACCCGGCCGTAGTCGTCGGTGCCACCGAGGTCGCCGCCGGCCTCCAGCTTGCCGCGGTAGTCGTCCTGGAAGGCCAGGACGGCGTAGCCATCTCCCTCGGTCACCTCCATCATCGGAGTCATCTCCGAGGGCACCTGGTCGACGATCTTGTCGAGCACCGCCTGGATCTCGTCGGCGTCACCCTTGATGGTGATGCCGGCGGGAAGCTCGCCGGGGCCGCCGTTGGCGATCGCGTCGGGGTCGATGCCCCCGCCGAGCGAGATCGTCACGCCCTCGCCCATCAGCGTCTCGATGTCCTCGGGGAACTCGAGACCGGTCTCGCTCTCCAGCTCCGCGATGCCCTCGTCGATCGACGCCGTGTCGTCGGGCAGGGTGGTCTTGATGTAGTCGACGAGTGCCTCGGCCCAGCCCTCCTCGAGCGAGAAGCCCAGGGCGGCCACGGTGTCCTCGGGAAGGCCGGCGACCATCGAGGCGCCCTCGTCGGAGTCGACGAACTTCGTCATGTCGGGCTGGTAGTTGGACACCGCGTACTCGATCTCCATCGAGCCGTCGTCGAAGCGGACGGTGGCGGCCATGCCGTCGAAGTCGTCGATGACCTGCTGGAGCTCCGGCGGGACCTCGCCCGAGTCGTCTGGCGACGACTCGGTGGTCTCGGAGAAGCAGGCGTCGAACTCCTCGGCCGTGGTGGCCGAGTCGAGGCAGTCCTCGTCGAAGGTCTCGCCGGACCCGCCCATCGAGTCCGACGACATCCCGGTCAGCGGCGCACCCAGCTCGGCCACGTCGCCGAGGTACTGGGCGGCGCTCTTGGCGACGTAGAAGGACATGAAGCCGTCGTCTCCGGCCTCACCGGTCCACTTCCCGTAGGCGGCGTCGTCGGCGAGCGTGCCGGAGCCGCCGGCCTCGACCACCTGGTCGGCGATCTCGTCGGTCTCGGCCAGCACGAGCCAGTCACCCTCGACGGCCCAGCCGCCCAGGTCGCCGCTCTCGTCACCGCTCTCCGCGCCGCCACCGCAGGTGTCGATCAGGGTCTGCACCCCTTCCTCGGCCGCGCCCGCGTCGGTCACCTGGACCACCGCGACCGGCGCGGGCTCGTCCTCACCGAGGTCGACGGCTGCCACGGCGGCGCGCGAGCCCAACCACGGCTCGACGTCCTCGGCGTAGTCGAGGCCCTCGCACTCGCCGGAGGAGGTGATCTCCTCGAACAGGCGCTCACGGAGGTCGTCGTCGGTCTCGAGGTCGATCTCGTCGGTGAAGGCCGGGAACTTGCGCAGCGTCCGGATCGCCTCGATCTTCTGCCCGCCACTGGGGTCGAGGTCGACGCTCATGTAGGCGACGGTCGAGGCGGGCAACGCCTCGGCCGGCTGCTCACCGGTGGCGAAGAAGCTGGTGGCCGCCCAGGCGCCACCCGCGACCACCGCGCCGCCGGCGACGATGGCGCCGAGCGCGATCAGCCGCTTGCGGTTGTCGTTGTCGGGGGCGGTCGTGGCCGGCCCCGATCCCTCGAGGTACTCCGGTCCACCCGGTGACATGCTCATGTTGCTCTCGCTCCCCCGTTGCAGCGTCCCGAGGTGCTCGGGACTACCAGTGTGGTCGCGGGTCAGCCTACCCGCGGGAGGGCCGTCGCAACCCCCGACTTCCCAAGAGGTAGGTGCCGACCAGACCAGCCATCGCGCCCGCCGGGAAGGCGATCAGCGCGGTCGAGAGCCACGGCTCCCGATCGGGGTCCGGGGCGGTGAGTGCGAGGTCGCCCGAGAGCGGGGTGTAGTCCGGTGCGCCCGCCGCCAGTGCCTGCGGGTCGGCCGGCCCCAGGGCGCTGCCGACGGCGTACATCACGACGGAGGCGAGCGCCGCACCGGCGAGCACTCCGACGAGGGTCACGACCTCGTGGCCGCGCCACAGCCCGGCCACAGCAGCCAGCACCAGTCCTAGCGGGAAGGCGATCAGGACGAACAACGCGACTCCCTCGAAGGACACGTCGGGACCGGCGGGCTCGAGGAACCACTGGCCCTGGTAGGTCAGGCCGCCGGGCGCGTCCCACAGCCGCTCCCACACGACGCCTGCACCGGCGCCCGCGGCGACGAACACCGCGACGAGGACGCCGACACGACCGAGCGCTCCTGCCGCGCCGCGCCTCTCCTGCTCGACGGCCACCTGGTCGCTCATCCGGTCAGGCACCCCGGTCCGAGCAGCTGCTTGAGGTCGGCGAAGAGCGCCGGGCTGGGGCTGACGCGCAGGTTGTCGTCGAGGCGCAGCACCTTGGTGGAGCTGCGGGTCAGCAGGCGGAGCTGGACCTCGGTCATCCCGGGGTGGGTGCCGAGGACGTCGCGGAGCTGGGCGACGACCGGCGGGGTGCAGCGGGTCGACGGGAGGCTGATCACGACCGGTCCGGCGGGCCCCTGCGTCAGGTCGGGAGCACTGACCTCCTGGGCGCGCAGCTCGGGCTGGTCCTTGTCGCGCGAGAGCTGGCCCTTGATCCGCACGATCTGGTCCTCGACCAGCAGCGTGGACGCGAGGGTGTAGGCGCTGGGGAAGAGGAGCACGTCGATGGCGCCGTCGAGGTCCTCGAGCGTGATGGTCGCCCACGGGTCACCCCGCTTGGTGATCTTGCGCGCCACGGAGGTGATGAGGCCGCTGACCGTGAGAGTGGTGCCGTGGGGGCGGTCCTCGTCGAGCATCAGCTGGCCGATGGTGCAGTCGGTGCCCTGGGACAGGACGTGCTCGAGACCGAGGAGCGGGTGGTCCGAGACGTAGAGCCCGAGCATCTCCCGCTCGTGGCCCAGCAGGGTCATCTTGTCCCAGTCGTCGATGTCGGGGATGGTCACGCTCACCCCGAAGCCGGCGTCGTCCTCACTGAGGCCGCCGAAGAGGGAGTCCTGGCCGATGGCCTCGTTCTTCTTGAGGTCGACGAACTGGTCGACCGCGGTCTCGTGCACCGCCACCAGCGCGCGCCGCTTGTGCTTCATGTCGTCGAAGGCCCCGGCCTTGATCAGCGACTCGACCACGCGCTTGTTGCACACCAGCGCGGGGACCTTCTCCATGAAGTCGTTGAAGTCGGCGTAGCGGCCCTTCTGCTCCCGGGCGGAGGCGATCCCGTCGACGACGTTGCTGCCGACGTTGCGCACCGCGGTGAGGCCGAAGCGGATGTCGGTCCCGACGGGGGTGAAGTTGGCGTGGGACTCGTTGACGTCGGGCGGGAGCACCTGGATCTTCATCCGGCGACACTCGTTGAGGTAGATCGCCATCTTGTCCTTGTCGTCCTTCACCGAGGTGAGGAGCGCGGCCATGTACTCCGTGGGGTAGTTGGCCTTGAGGTAGGCGGTCCAGTAGGTGATGACGCCGTAGGCGGCGGAGTGCGACTTGTTGAAGGCGTAGTCGGAGAACGGGAGCAGGATCTCCCACAGCTTGTCGATCGCGACCTGCGGGAAGCCCCGCTCGAGCATGCCGGCCTGGAACCCGGCGTACTGCTTGTCGAGCTCCTCCTTCTTCTTCTTGCCCATCGCGCGGCGCAGGTTGTCGGCGGCACCCAGGGTGAAGCCGGCGAGCACCTGCGCGATCGCCATCACCTGCTCCTGGTAGACGATGAGGCCGTAGGTCTCCCCCAGCACCGGCTCGAGGGCCTCGGCGAGCGCCGGGTGGATCGGCTCGATCGCCTCGCGGCCGTTCTTGCGACGGGCGTACTTGTTGTGGGAGTCGGCACCCATCGGGCCGGGGCGGTAGAGCGCGCTGACGGCCGTGATGTCGGCGAAGGCGTCGGGCTGCAGCGAGCGGAGCAGCGAGCGCATGCCCGAGCCGTCGAGCTGGAAGACGCCGAGGGTGTCACCGCGGCCCATCAGCTCGTAGGTCGCGCGGTCCTCGAAGCCGAGCTCCTCCAGGACGACCGTCTCGCCCCGGTTGACCTCGATGTTGCTGATCGCGTCGTCGAGGATGCGGAGGTTGGACAGGCCGAGGAAGTCCATCTTGACCAGGCCGAGCGACTCGCACATCGGGTAGTCGAACTGGGTGATGACCGCACCGTCCTGCGGCCTGGCCATGATCGGCACGATGTCGATGAGCGGCTCGCTCGACATGATGACGCCGGCGGCGTGCACGCCCCAGTTGCGGATCTGGCCCTCGAGCCCGACGGCGGTCTCGTAGATCGTGCGGACGTCGGGGTCCTGGCCGTGCAGCGCGCGGAACTCGCCGCCGTCGTTGTAGCGCTTGTGGTCGGCGTTGAAGATGTCCTTGAGCGCGACGCCCTTGCCCATCACGTCGGCCGGGTAGGCCTTGGTGATCCGGTCGCCGATCGCGAAGCCGTGGTCGAGGACGCGAGCGGCGTCCTTGATGGCGGCCTTGGCCTTGAGCCGTCCGAACGTCGCGATCTGGGCGACGCGGTCGGCGCCGTACTTCTCGCTGACGTAGTGGATGACCTCGCCGCGGCGGGCGTCGTCGAAGTCGATGTCGAAGTCGGGCATCGAGGGTCGCTCGGGGTTGAGGAACCGCTCGAAGAACAGCCCGTGCTCGAGCGGGCACAGGTCGGTGATCCGCAGCGCGTAGGCCGCGATCGATCCCGCACCCGACCCGCGACCGGGGCCGACGCGGATGCCGTTGTCCTTGGCCCAGTTGATGAAGTCGGCGACCACCAGGTAGTAGCCGCAGTAGCCCTTCTGCGAGATGATCGCGAGCTCCATCTCGACCCGGTCGCGGACCTCCTGGGTCGTCAGCTCGCCGGGGTAGCGGGCCTCGATGCCGCGCCACACCTCCTTGCGGAACCAGGACTCCTCGCTCTCGCCGGCCGGCACGTCGGCGCGCGCCATGTAGCCGCCGGTGGACTCGGTGAACTCGACCTCGCAGCGCTCGGCGATCGCGAGGGTGTTGTCGCACGCCTCGGGCATCCCGAAGCGGTCGCCCCACAGCTCGCGCATCTCGGCGGCCGACTTGATGTAGTAGCCGCCGCCGTCGAACTTGAGCCGGTTGGTGTCGGAGAGCCGCTTGCCGGACGCGACGCAGATGAGGGCGTCGTGGGCCGCGGCGTCCTCGGGGTTGTTGTAGTGGGAGTCGTTGGTGGCGATGGGCGGCAGGCCCATCTGCTTGCCGAGCCGCAGCAGGTCGTCGCGGACCCGCTTCTCGATGTCGATGCCGTGGTCCATCAGCTCGAGGAACACGTTGTCGCGGCCGAAGATGTCCTGGAGCTCGGCGGCCTCGCGGACGGCCTCGTCGTACTGGCCCAGGCGCAGGCGCGTCTGGATCGCGCCGCTGGGGCAGCCGGTGCTGACGATGAGGCCCTTGCTGTGCTCGGCGAGGATCTCCTTGTCCATCCGGGGCTTGAAGTAGTAGCCCTCGAGGCTCGAGCGCGACGAGAGCCGGAAGAGGTTGTGCATGCCCTCGGTGTTCTCGGCCCACATCGTCATGTGGGTGTAGGCCCCGCCGCCGGCGACGTCGTTGCCGCCCTCCTCGGCGAGGTCTCCCTGGCCCCACCGCACCCGGCGGCGCTCGCCGCGCTGGGTGCCGGGGGTGATGTAGGCCTCGATGCCGATGATGGGCTTCACGCCGTGCTTGCGCGCCTTGGAGTAGAAGTCGTAGGCGCCGTGGAGGTTGCCGTGGTCGGTCATCGCGATCGCCGGCATGCCGAGCTCGCTGGTGCGGCTGAACAGGCCGTCGAGGAGCGAGGCCCCGTCGAGCATGGAGTACTCGGTGTGGACGTGCAGGTGCACGAAGCTGTCCGAGGAGCGTGGGGATGAGCCGGCCGACATGGAGGAGACTTCCGCGCCTTTCGAGGAGTCGCTGACGGTGTCGTTTCTGGGGGGTCGCGCTGACTGCTCAGCCCTCGTGTCCAGAAGGGGGAAGGCCGTCAGCCTACGTCAGTGTGCACGGCCCCACCGACAGGACACCCGGCCCTGCGCCGGGTCCGCTCAGAGCCAGTCGACGGTGTGGCCGTGGCCGTGGCTGAGGGCGACCGGGACGCCGTCGAGGGCGGTCACGAAGCGCCCAGGCGGGACCGCGAGGCCGCCGGTCACGTCCGGGAGCACGAGTGGTCCCTCGTTGCTGATCCAGCGGCACCGGCCGGCCGCGACCAGGTCCGTCATCAGCGCCTGGAAGCGGCGACGGTCGGGCTCGTCGAGGTAGGCGACGACGGCGGAGTGGAGGACGACCGGGGTGCCGTGGGGAGCCGCCTGCTCCAGCAGGTCGGGCAGCCGGTCCAGCAGGTCGTCGCGCACCAGCAGGGGCGGGTGCGGGCGGGCCACGTCGATCGCTGCGCGCAGCCGCTCCCGACGCTCGTCCTGCTCGGGCCAGACCAGGTTCTCCAGCCAGGCCGTCGCGTCCGGGTCGGTGACGTCGAGCGGGTTGAGGTCGATCCCGGCGCGCCAGGTCACCTCCGGGTGCCGCACCGGCAGCGGCAGCGGTCCGCTCGCCTGTGCGGTGAGCACCGGCCCGCCGCTCCCCCGCAACCCGCCCAGCGGCGGCCAGGCGTAGTCGTAGCGGTCGGGGAACAGGCACAGCCCGGCGCTCGCACCGACCTCGACCAGCGCGAGCGGGCCCTCCAGGAGCGCCAGCACCGGCACGAGCGTGGCGAGCCGGCCCACCTCGTTGGTCTGGGTGGCGCGGGCCATGACGGTGGCACGCACCTCCGGCTCCTGCTCGAGCAGCACCCGGCGGAGGGCGGCGTACGGCCCGGGCGCGGGAGCGCCGTGCCAGCGGGCGGCCGCGAGCACGAGGTTGGGCTGGCGCTTGATCGTCGGGAGCGTGCCCAGCCAGGCCAGCACCTCGGGGTCGTCGGCGACGCCGCGCGCCCACTCCTCGAAGCAGGGAGAGTCGCCCGCGGCGTAGGCGGCGAAGTCGAGGTACTCGGCGATCACGTCGTCGTGGAGCAGCACGGCACCATCCTGCCCCCGCCGGCCGCGGCCTCAGCGACGGGTCGGGAACGGACCACCCGGACCGATGCCGGCGTTGCCGAGGCGGATGCCGGAGAACTCCCTCCTGCGCTCGCGGACGTGCGCGAAGTGGTCCTCCAGCTCCGGCAGCACGAGGAGCTCGATCCCGTGGGCGGCGTGCAGGCCGACCAGGTCGTCGACCGGTACGGGAGGGCCGAGGGGGACGACGGGTTGTGTCGCGACGTGGGCGTGCGGCCGGTCGCCGAAGGGCTCGAAGTCGGCTGCGTCGAAGCGGTAGGCGTGGAGCGTGGTCGCCCGCACGGTCGCCAGCCACCGCTCCTCGACGGCGTGCACCCGCACGGCGCCCGCCGCCGGAGAGGCGTCCCAGGAGCAGACGCGCGGGCACTGGCGCGGGAACCAGTAGCAGGGGGCGTTGAGGGCGTCGACGGCCCAGACGTAGGCCTCCGGCTGCTGCGCGGTGGCGGCGACGTGGGGCACGAACCGCTCGATCACGGGGTCCTCGCTGAAGTGCAGGACCTCCCCGGGACGCGGCAGCACGTCAGCGGGCGGCGTCGAGGGACTCGGTGATGATGACGTCGACGATGCGCGCGACGCGCTCCTGGCCGAGCTCGGGGACGACGTCCGCCACCCGACGGGCGATCTCGGCCTCGCGGCGGGGGTCGCGCGCGCCCGTGGGTTTGACGGCCTGCACGGCCCGGGTGAGTGCCGTACGTCGGGCGAGCACGTCGCCGAGCACGAGGTCGACCTCGTCGATCATCGCGCGGAAGCAGGCGATCGGGTCGCTGCCGGGCCACACGAGCCGGATGTCGGGCGCGCGCTCCTCGTTGGCCGACCCGTCGGTGCGCTCGAGGGCGACGAAGCCGTGGCGGGCGTAGAAGTCGCGGGCGGGCCGGTTCGACTCGAAGACCCACAGCCCGACGCCGTCGGGGTGCCCCGCCAGCACGTCGCGCAGCAGGGCACTTCCCACTCCCCTGCCCTGCGCGCCGGGGGCGACGTAGAGGTCGTCGAGCCAGGTGGGCGTGGCGCGGGAGTAGCCGGCGATCCGGCCGTCGAGCTCCGCCACGCGGACGTCGTACGCCGCCAGGTCCCACCCGGCGACCCAGGCCCGCACCTCGTGGGCGGGGTGCACCGCGGGCGGGAAGGCCGGACCCGCTGCCGCACGGGCGGCGAGGTGGACCTCGGCGAGTGCCGGGAGGTCGGCGGCCGTGGCCGGACGCAGGACCGGCTCAGTGCTCATCACGGATGACCTCGAGCGCGTGCGCGAGGTCGTCGGGGTAGGTGGACTCGTAGGTGACGTGGTCGCCGGTCTCGGGGTGCTCGAAGCCCAGGCGCATCGCGTGCAGCCACTGGCGCTCGAGCCCGACGCGCTTGGCGAGGGTGGGGTCGGCGCCGTAGGTCAGGTCACCGACACAGGGGTGCTTGAGCGCGCTCATGTGGACCCGGATCTGGTGGGTGCGACCGGTCTCGAGGTGGACCTCGAGGAGGCTGGCGAACCGGTGGGCCTCGAGGGTCTCGTAGTGGGTGATGCTGTGGCGACCGTCGCCCATCACGGCGAACTTGTAGTCGTGCTGGGGGTGACGACCGATCGGGGCGTCGACGGTGCCGGCCAGCGGGTCCGGGTGGCCCTGCACGAGCGCGTGGTAGGTCTTGTCGACCGTGCGGTGGCGGAAGGCGTTCTTGAGCACCGAGTAGGCGCGCTCGGACTTCGCGATGACCATGACACCGGACGTGCCGACGTCGAGTCGCTGGACGATGCCCTCGCGCTCCTTCGCGCCGGAGGTGGAGATGCGGAAGCCGGCGCCGGCGAGGTGACCCACGACGGTCGGTCCGCGCCAGCCCGGGGACGGGTGCACGGCCACGCCGACCGGCTTGTCGATCACGACGATGGCGTCGTCGTCGTGGATGATCCGGATGCCCTCGACGATCTCCGCCTTCACCTCCAGCGGGTCGCGCTCGGCCGGGATGGTGACGTCGAGCATGGCGCCGGCATGGACCCGGTCGCTCTTGCCGACGTCCGAGCCGTCGACCAGCACGTGGCCCTGGGCGATGAGGTCGGCGGCCTTGGTGCGGGAGAACCCGAACATCCGCGCCATGGCGGCGTCGACGCGCTCGCCGGCGAGACCGTCGGGCACCAGCACGGTGCGCTGCTCGGTGTGGGTGCTCATGCGTCGGACTCCCGGGTGCCGTCGAGGGCGATCCCGCGGAAGGTCTGCAGGATGATCAGGCCGGCCGCGACGTTGATGCAGATGTCGGCGATGTTGAAGACCGGCCAGTTGGGCAGCATCAGGAAGTCGACGACGTGGCCGTGCAGCGGCTCGGGCTGGCGCACCAGGCGGTCGGTGAGGTTGCCAGCGACACCGCCGAGCAGGAAGCCGAGGGCGAGCGCCCAGCCCGTGCTGGCGATGCGGCGGCTCAGCCACAGGACCACCACCACCGCGACCACGGCGAGTCCGGTGAACACGATCGTGAAGTCGGTGCCCGTGCTGAACGCCGCACCGGGGTTGAATGTCAGGTGGAGGACGAACCAGTCCCCCAGCACCGCGATGTCACCGTCGGCCAGCTCGGCGAGCGCCCACTGCTTCGACCCGAGGTCGAGGGCGTACGCCACCAGGGCGACCGAAGCGAAGAGCAGCAGGGCACGGGGTCGCCGACGGGACGGGTCGTCCTGGACTGTGTCGCTGGAACTCAGCGACGCTCCTCGCGCTGCTTGCATGACAGGCACAGTGTGGCATGGGGCACCGCCATCAACCGATTCTTGCCGATGGGGTTGCCGCAGGAGTCGCAGACGCCGTAGGTGCCGTCGTCGATGTGGGCCAGGGCCCGGTCGAGCTGCCCGAGGGTCTCGCGCTCCTTGGCGAGCACGGTGAGCTCGTGGTCGCGCTCGAAGCTGGTGGCGCCCACGTCGGCCTGGTCGTGGCCCGCACCGTCGCCGGCGTCGCGCATGAGGCGCGCCAGCTCATCCTCGGCGTGACCGACGGAGGCGGCCAGGCGCTCGCGGTGCTCACGCAGGTCCTTGACGACCTCGTTGAGCTCGGCGCGGGTCCAGGCGTCCTCTCCCTCGAGCACGACGAGGGTGGAGGGGGTGGCCTTGCGGGCCTTCTTCACGGGCGCAGCCTTCTCGGCGGACGCGGGCACGGCCTTGGTCACAGGAGCAGCCTTCGGGTTCGGGGAGGACGAGGTGGGAGCGGTCTTCTTCGCAGCAGCCTTCGTGGCCGGCGCCGCCTTCGTGGCCGGGGCCTTCTTCGCCGGAGCCGCCTTCTTCGCAGGCGCAACCTTCGCGGCGGCCGCCTTCTTCCCGGTAGCCGCCTTCTTCGCAGGCGCAGCCTTCTCGGCAGCGGCCTTCTTCGCCGGCGTCGCCTTCTTGGCAGGGGCCTTCTTCGCCGGCGTCGCCTTCTTGGCAGCGGCCTTCTTCGCCGGCGTCGCCTTCTTGGCAGGGGCCTTCTTCGCGGGGGCCGCCTTCTTGGCAGCGGCCTTCTTCGCGGGGGCCGCCTTCTTCGCTGCGGCCTTCTTCGCAGGCGCGGCCTCCTCCGGCGCGGGGGCCTCGGGTGCGGCGCTGCGGCGTCCGATCACCCGCTTGGCAGCGGCCGCGGCAGTGCCGGCCAGGGACTTGCGCGTGCCAGCCATCTCCGAGGGCCTCCAGCCATGCATCGGGTGTGGCGGGAACCACACGTGGCAGGGAGGGTAGCCGTTGGGGACGGGGGTTCCAACACTGGCTCGCCGAAATGCGAGAACGGCCACCCTCTCGGGTGACCGTCCTCCTTGCACAGGCGTGTTCGAGCCTGCGTGGCGTGCTCAGCTCTCGTCGTCGCCGAGCACCGAGCGCAGGCGCTTCGGCGCGCTCGAGCTGTCGACCGGGGCCTGGCTCTCGCTGCCGTTGGCCAGGGCCTCCAGCTGCTGCGTGAAGTAGGTCTTCAGGCGGGAGCGGTACTCGCGCTCGAACTGGCGGAGGGTCTCGACGTCGCTGTTGAGCTTGTCGCGCTCCTTCTCCAGGTCGCCGAACATCTGCTGGCGACGCTCGGCCGTCTCGGAGTCGAGCATCTGCGAACGCTGGCGGGCGTCCGCCTCCATCCGGTCGGCCTTGGTCTTCGACTCGGCCTCGAGGCGCTCGGCCTTGGTGCGCGCGGCACCGACGATGCGGTCGGCCTCGTTCTTGGCGTCCTCGACGAGCTCGTCGGCGTTGCGCGTGGCGATCTCGAGCAGGCGGGCCGCCGCGTTGGACGCGTCGGCGATGTTGCTGACGCGAGCCGTCTGGACCGGCGCGGCGGCGACGGCCGCCGGGGCGGCACGCTCCGGCTCCGGCTCCGGCTCGGGCTCCGGCTCCGGCTCGGGTGCCGCCGGAGCGAACGACGTGGTCGCAGGGGCGGGAGCGGACGCGCCGGACTGGGCAGCGGAGAGCTTCGACCGCAGGTCGTCGTTCTCCTTGGTGAGCCGCGCGAGCTCCGCCTCGACCTCGTCGAGGAACTGGTCGACCTCGCCCATGTCGTAGCCCTCACGGAGGCGTACGGGCGTAAAGCGCTTGTTGCTCACGTCCTCAGGCGTCAGCGGCATGACCTCACCCAAACTTTCACGATCGATATCACGGTGGCTCTGCTGTCAGGAGACAATAGCGCCCGGGGATCCACACGGCACAGTGACCCATGTGGCGGATGGTTCAGCCTAGGCCGACAGGAAGAGAGTGGCGACCACTCTCAGCAGCAGCCAGGCCGTGACGAGCACGAGGATGAAGCTCAGGTCGAGGGCGACCGAGCCGATCCGCAGCGGCGGGATCACGCGGCGCAGCGCCATGATCGGCGGGTCCGTCGCGGAGTAGACGCCCTCCAGCGCCACGAGCAGGGGGCCACGGGGCTCCCACTGCCGCGCGAAGACCTGGACCCAGTCCACGATGAACCGGATCCAGAGCAACGCGATGAAGAGGTAGAGGATGACGTAGAGGGTGAGGCCGAAGTAGTACACGGGTAGAGGGTGCCTCAGCTCTGGTTGAAGAAGCCGTCCTCGGCGATCCGCTGCTTGTCCTCGGCCGAGACCGCGACATTGGGCGGCGAGAGCAGGAAGACCTTGTTGGTCACGCGCTCGATCGTGCCTCGGGTGGCGAAGATGAGGCCGGCAGCGAAGTCGACGAGGCGCTTGGCGTCGTTGTCGTCCATCTCGCTGAGGTTCATGATCACGGGCGTGCCGTCGCGGTAGTTCTCACCGATGAGACGGGCCTCGTTGTAGTTGCGGGGGTGCAGCGTGGTGATGCGGCTCAACTCAGCCACGACTCCTGTCTGGACCGGCGCCGGACGACGGCGCTCGGCGAGGTCGGACACGGGGGCAGGGCGACGCTCGCGCGTGACCGGACGCTGGTCGACAGCCTCCTGGGTCGTCGTCTCGGTGTCGCCGTCGTAGTCGTCGTAGTGGCCCGTGTCCTCGAGCAGGCCGAGGTACTCGCCGATCTTGCGCATCGCGCCGCTCATGAGACAGATCCTCCGGTAGACCGGGCGCCCGGGTCCGGGCGCCACTTGACTGATGTGGACACTACTTGACCGCGGGCCTCTCACCGAGGACCGCGGACCCGACACGCACGTGTGTCGCGCCGTGGCTGATGGCGTGCTCGAGGTCGCCGCTCATCCCCGCGGACAGCACGGTGGCGTCCGGGTGGGCCTCGAGGAAGGTGGTGCGGATCCGCGCCAGGCGCGCGAAGGCCTCCGCGGGGTCCTCCCCGAGCGGCGCCACGGCCATCAGCCCGCACAGCCGCAGGTCCGCGGACTCCCCCACCGCGTCGGCCAGCGTCGCCAGCCCCTCGGGGTCGGCACCGGCACGGTGGCCCGCCCCCGGCGGGTCGAGGCTGACCTGGAGGAGCACGTCGACCTGCTGCCCGCGCGCGCCGGCGCCGCGCGACAGCGGGGCCACGAGCTTGGGGCGGTCCAGCGACTCCACGACGTCGGCGTACGACGCCACGGCGGCCGCCTTGTTGGACTGGAGCCCTCCGATGAAGTGCCAGCGCAGGCCGAGGTCGGCGCACTCGCGTGCCTTGGCCTCGGCCTCCTGGTGGCGGTTCTCACCGACGTCGGTGACGCCGAGGTCGGCCAGCAGCCGCACGTCGGAGGCGGGGAAGAACTTGGTGACCACGACGAGCGAGACGTCGTCGTCCGGCCGCCCGGCCTCCGCGCAGGCGTCACGGATGCGACGGCGTACGTCGTCGAGGCGGGCGGCGACCTCGTCCGCGCGGGCACTCACGCGTGGCTCCAGATGACCCCGGCGAAGCGGGTGGACGCGGCGCCGTCGCGCCGGTGGGACGGCCACGAGGTGTCCTCGCGGGTGCAGGCGTCCACCGACCGGACGTCGGCGATGCCGGCGGTGGCGAGCTGCGCACGGACGCCAGCGCCGAGGTCGAGCGCTGGCGTGCCCCACGACGTGGTGGAGCGGGACTCCGGCACGACGGCCGCCACCTCGTCCTGCAGGTCGGCGGGGACCTCGTAGCAGGCGCCGCACACGTGCGGCCCGATCCACGCGACGCTCGGCTCCGCACCGTGCTCGCGAAGGGTGGCGATCGCCGCGGGCACCACGCCGGCGGCGAGGCCGGGGCGACCACTGTGCACGGCGGCGATCCAGCCGGAGGCTGGGTCGGCCAGCAGGACCGGGACGCAGTCGGCGGCGCGCGCGAGCAGGGCGACGCCGCTCCGGGAGGTGACCAGGGCGTCGCACGTGGGCGCGACACCCGGTGCCTCGACCGGCTCGACGCCGGCACCGTGCACCTGGTGCATGAGCACGGGGGACGCGCCGGTCTCGTCCGCGACCAGGCGCAGGGCCTCGTCACGGACGGCCGGCTCGGCCGCGTCGCCGAGGCTGAGGGAGACGTCGGTGAAGGCGACCTCGATGACGAGGTCGCCTTCGATCCGATCGCGGTGGCGCAGGTTCACGTGCTCACTTGAGGAAGTCGGGCACGTCGAGCTCGTCGTCGTCGAACTGCACCTGCCGGGCCGGGCGCGGCTGCACGGGGGCAGCCGGCGTGGACGGGGTGGAGGACTGCGACGGCGCGGCCTGCTGCTGCTGGGACGGGGCCGAGGGGGCGAACGTCGTCTGGGCGGGGGCCTGGGTCCGGCCCTGGCCCTGGCCCTGGCCCTGGCCCTGGCCCTGCTGTACGGCGCCCTGTCCGGACGGCGCCGAGGAGCCTCCGGCCAGCTGCTGGGCAGCGGCGCGGGTCTGCTCCTGCGTCTGGGCGGGCTGGCTGCGCTGGAGCACGTTGCCGTCGGAGCGGCGCTTCGGCATCCCGCCGTCGAAGCCGGCGGCGATGACCGTCACCCGCACCTCGTCACCGAGCGCGTCATCGATCGTGGCACCGAAGATGATGTTGGCCTCGGCGTGCGCGGCCTGGGAGACGAGCGCCGCGGCCTCGTTGATCTCGAACAGGCCGAGGTCCGAGCCACCTGCGATGGAGAGGAGCACGCCGTGCGCGCCCTCGATGCTCGCCTCGAGCAGCGGGCTGGAGACGGCCATCTCGGCCGCGGCGACCGCGCGGTCCTCGCCGCGCGCCGAGCCGATGCCCATGAGGGCCGAGCCGGCGTTGGCCATGACGGACTTCACGTCGGCGAAGTCGAGGTTGATCAGGCCGGGGGTGGTGATCAGGTCGGTGATGCCCGAGACACCCTGCAGCAGGACCTGGTCGGCCTGCTTGAAGGCGTCGAGGATCGACACGCTGCGGTCGGTGATCGAGAGCAGCCGGTCGTTGGGGATCACGATGAGGGTGTCGACCTCCTCGCGGAGCTGGCTGATGCCCTCCTCCGCGGAGTTGGCGCGACGACGCCCCTCGAACGCGAACGGGCGGGTCACGACGCCGATGGTCAGCGCGCCCAGCGAGCGCGCGATGCGCGCCACGACGGGTGCCCCGCCGGTGCCGGTGCCGCCACCCTCGCCGGCCGTCACGAACACCATGTCGGCGCCCTTGATGACCTCCTCGATCTCGTCGGCGTGGTCCTCGGCCGCCTTGGCACCCACGTCGGGGTTGGCGCCGGCACCGAGGCCGCGGGTGAGCTCGCGGCCGATGTCGAGCTTGACGTCGGCGTCGCTCATGAGGAGTGCCTGGGCGTCGGTGTTGATCGCGATGAACTCGACGCCCTTGAGGCCGACCTCGATCATCCGGTTGACGGCGTTGACGCCACCGCCACCGATGCCCACGACCTTGATGATCGCCAGGTAGTTCTGCGCTGCTGCCACGGCTCCGGGGCCTTCCTTGAGAGGTGTGCTGAGAAGTTCTGGTGACGGGTTGCTCGACTGCTGCCCTCGGGATCCGCGGAACCCTAACCGTGAACCTGAGGGTTATAGTTATGTCAACCTCGCCTTTCGCTAGACCCTAGGCAGCGGGCACACCGAAACCCCGGTGGACACGCCCACGAATTGCCCGTGTCGAGAAGCCGTGCCGAGAAGCAGGTCAGCGGACCGTCGGGTTGCCGGGCACGCTGACGTCGTACACCGACGCCTCCTGCGCGGCCAGCAGCCGGTCGACCACCTGGGCCTTGAGCGCCGACTCCTCCGCGCTCCCCCACATCACCCGGCGCCGGTCGCGCATCACCAGGGTGATCTGGTCGACGGTGGCCACCTCGACGTGGTCGATGCGCGAGGCGAGGTCCTGCGGCAGGGCCGAGACGACGGTCGCGGCCTCTTTCAGCGCGTCGGTGCCGGCCGCGGCGCCCGGTCGGATGCGCGGCATGCCCTTCGGCGCGGTGCGGTACTCGCGGAACACCACGCCGTCGGCGTCCAGCCCACGCAGGCGCCCCGAGATGTCGACCACGGCCACGGCCGTGCGCTCCACGACCTCGATGCGTACGCCGTCGGGCCAGGCGCGCGTGACGTCGACCGAGCGGACCTCGGCCAGCGAGCCCACGCGCGCGTCGGCACGGTCGAGGTCGACGAGGGCGAGCTGCTCCCCCATCGGCAGGTCCGCCATCTCCCGGACCCGTGCGTCGCTGAGCAGGTCGTTGCCGACGACCTCGACCTTCTGCACCTGCAGGGTCGCGGAGAAGAACACCAGCCAGACCGACGTGGCGAGCAGCGCCACGACGGCGACCGCCGCGAGGACGTAGCGCAGCGAGAGCCAGCGACGGGCCCACTGGCGGCGCGCGAAGCGGCGGCGGGTGCGCTGGGAGGTGCGCTCCTCGCGCTCCACTCACGCACCCCCGAGGAGGTCGAGGACCTGCGGCCCCACGCCGGTGATGTCGCCGGCGCCCAGGGTGATGACGAGGTCGCCGGGACGGGCCCGCTCGGCGAGGGCGCGGGCCGCGGACGGGAGCCCGTCGACGTAGGCGACCTGCCCGGCCGGCAGCGGGACGGCGTCGGCGACGAGCCGTCCGGTGACGGCCGGGTCGGGCTCCTCGCGGGCGACGTAGACGTCGAGCACCACGACCTCGTCGGCCGCCCCGAGGGCCACGCCCATCGCCTCCCCGAAGATCCGGGTGCGGGAGACCAGGTGCGGCTGGAAGGCGGCCACGACGCGCCCCTCGCCGGCGAGCGCGCGGGCGGCCTCGAGGTCGCCGCGGATCTCGACGGGGTGGTGGGCGTAGGAGTCGTAGACCCGCACTCCCCCGACCTCGCCCTTGAGCTCCATGCGCCGGCCGGTCCCGGTGAAGGCGCCGAGGCCGGCGACGAGGTCGTCGAAGGCGCAGCCGAGGCGCAGGCCCATGGCCAGGGCGGCGACGGCGTCGAGGACGTAGTGGCGACCCGGGATGCGCAGGCGCAGCTCGCCGAGGTCCGCGCCGTCGCGGCGGACGCGGCACACGGAGGTGGACCCGTCGAGGGTGAGGCCCTCGATGCGGAGGTCGGCGTCGTCCGACTCCCCCACGGTGACGACCTCGAGGCCCGCGGCACGTGCGCGGCCGGCCAGGAGCGCGGCGCCCGGGTCGTCCACGACGCACACCAGGAAGCCGGCGCGGTCGATGGTGTCGGCGAAGTCGTCGAAGGCGCGGTGGTAGGCCTCCTCGGTGCCCCAGTTGTCGAGGTGGTCGGCCTCGACGTTGGTGACGATCGCGGCGTGGGGGCGGTAGACCAGGAAGGCGCCGTCGCTCTCGTCGGCCTCGGCCACGAAGAGGTCGTCGCTGCCCGCGTCGGCGTTGCGGCCGGTCGCGGTCAGCACCCCGCCCACGGCGTACGACGGGTCGACGCCGGCGGCGAGGAGGGCAGAGGTGAGCAGCCCGGTGGTCGTCGTCTTGCCGTGCGTGCCTGCGACCGCGAGCACCCGGGAGCCGGCCATCACGGCGGCGAGACCGGCGGAGCGTGGCAGGATCCGCAGGCCACGACGACGGGCCTCGAGGACCTCCGGGTTGTCCTCGCGCGCGGCGGTGGTGACCACGAGCGTGTCGGCGTCGCCGACGTGTGCGGCGTCGTAGCCGAGGTGACAGGTGACGCCGAGCTCGCGCAGGGCGGGCAGGAAGGGGGTGTCGTGGTCGTCGCTGCCCGTCACGGGCACGCCCTGGGCGGCCATGATGCGGGCGATGGCGGAGATGCCCGCCCCGCCGATGCCGACGCAGTGGACGCGGCCGAGCGCGGAGGCGGGAAGGATCTCGTCGGGGACCGGGATCCTCACGAGGCCGCCCCCGGTGCGGCGGCGGCGAGGATCATCCGCGCGAGCAGCTCGTCGGCGTCGAGCGGGATGACCCCGCGGGCCGCAGCCCCCATCGCCGCCAGGCGTGGGGCGTCGGTCATCAGCCCCGGGACGCTCGCCGCGACCCACTCCGGGGTCAGGGCGGCGTCGGCGACCAGCAGTCCGCCACCGGCGTCGACGACGGGACGCGCGTTGAGCGCCTGCTCGCCGTTGCCGATCGGGAGCGGGACGTAGATGGCCGGCAGGCCGACCCCGGAGACCTCGGTGACGGTGTTGCTGCCGGAGCGGCACAGCACCGCGTCTGCGGCGGCGTAGGCCAGGTCCATCCGGTCGACGTAGTTGACCACGACGTAGGGGACCTCGCCCGAGTCGACCTCGAGCTCGTTCTTCGGTCCGACGATGTGGAGCACCTGGACGCCGGCCGCGGCGAGCGCGGGCGCGGCACCGGAGACCGCGGCGTTGATGCGGGCGGCACCCTGCGAGCCGCCGGTCACCACGAGGGTGGGCAGGTCGTCGCGGAGGCCGAACGACGCGAGCGCCTCGCCGCGCAGGGCACCCCGGTCGAGGGTCGAGACGATCCGCCGGATCGGCAGGCCGGTGCAGACCGCGTGGGGCAGGTCGGTGCCGGGGAAGCTGGTGGCGACGTGCTGGGTCATGCGCGCGCCCAGCTTGTTGGCGATCCCGGGGATCGCGTTGCCCTCGTGGACCACGATGGGCAGCCCGCGCTTGCGCGCGGCGAGGTAGGCCGGGACCGAGACGTAGCCGCCGAACCCGACGACGACGTCGGGGCGCACCCGGTCGACCACCTCGAGCGCGGCGGCGCGCGCGGCGCGGAGGCGGGTCGGCGTACGGAGCAGGTCGGCGCTGGGGCGACGCGGCAGCGGGACCCGCGGCACGAACTCGAGCGGCAGGCCGGCCTCCGGCACCAGCCGAGCCTCCAGCCCCTCGCGGGTGCCGAGGCAGGTCACCTCCGTCGCCGGGTCCAGGCGACGCAGGGCGTCGGCGGTGGCGAGCAGGGGCGAGGTGTGGCCGGCGGAGCCGCCGCCGGCGAGGAGAACGCGCATCAGGGCAAATCTAGCGATGCGCGTCGGAGTGGGTCGCGGCGGACAGCCCCGCGGAGCGGTTGCGACGCCGCGCCGCCAGCGCGGCCGCCGCCTCGGGCTCGCGGCGGGCGAAGCCGATCACCAGTCCGAGCGCGACCAGCGACGGCAGCAGCGCCGAGCCGCCGTAGGAGACGATCGGCAGCGGGATGCCGATGACGGGCAGGACGGCCAGCACCATGCCGACGTTGATCATCATCTGCCCGAGCAGCCAGACCACGATGCCGAAGGTCGCGTAGCGCACGAACGGGTCATGCGTGGTGAGCGCGACACGGATCGCGGCGTAGGCGATGGTGAAGAACAGCGCGATGACCAGCAGTGTGCCGACCAGGCCGAGCTCCTCACCGAGCACCGCGAAGATGAAGTCGGTGTGGGCCTCGGGCAGGTCGCCCCACTTCTGGGTCGAGGCACCGATCCCCTGTCCCAGCCAGCCACCGCTGGAGAGGGCGTAGAGGCCGTGCGCGGGCTGCCACCCGGCGTCGGTGTAGTCCTTGAACGGATCGGTGAAGTGGGTGATGCGCTGGAGGCGCTCGCCGTCGGTCGCGGCGAGCGCGACACCGGCGACGCCGAGCACCGACAGGCTCAGGCCGAAGAGCCGCATCGGGGCGCCCACCACCCAGAGCATGCCGAGCAGGATCGCCGCGAGGACCATCGCGGTGCCCAGGTCGCGACCGACGAGCACCAGGCCGATGACGGCGAAGAGGCCCGGCACCACCGGCACGAGGAGGTGGTGGAGCTCGCGCAGGCGGCGCTCCTTGTGGGCGTAGATGTTGGCCGCCCACAGCACGATGGCGAGCTTGGCCACCTCGGCGGGCTGCATGGTGAAGGGGCCGATCGCCAGCCAGTTCTTGTTGCCGTTGATCAGCACGCCGAAGCGGGCCACGAGGGCCAGCAGCACCAGCGTCAGCAGGAAGCCGGGATAGGCCAGGCGGCGCACGTGCTTGATCGGCAGGCGCGAGGCGACCCACGCGCACGGGAGCCCGACGGCCACCCAGAGCAGCTGGCGCTTCGCCACGGCGTAGGAGTCGTCGTAGAGGAGGAACGACCGCACGCTGGACGCGCTCAGCACCATGATGAGCCCGATGGTCAGCAGCAGCGCCGACGAGCCGAGCAGCAGGTAGTAGGAGGCGAGCGGCTTCTCCAGCGCGTCACGCACCGCACCCGTCGTGGAGGCGACCGCGTCGCGGCCCCACCGCCACGCGGCGGCGATCCCGGAGCCCAGCGGCGGCCGCACACCGGCGGCGGAGCCCTCGGGGGCGACGGCGACGTCCTCGGGGTTCGCGGTGGTCATCGTCGCGGCTCCCCTCCGGATGGCGGTCAGGTCTGGTCGTGGCGGGTGATGTGGGCATGCACGGCGTCCGCGAACGCGTCGCCGCGCGCGCCGTAGTTGAGGAACATGTCCATGGAGGCGCATCCCGGCGCCAGCAGCACCGTGTCACCGGACCTGGCGAGCCCGGCTGCCGCGTCGACCACACGCTCCATCGGAGCACCAGTCTCGTCCGCGCCCACGTCGATGACGGGCACATCGGGCGCGTGTCGCGAAAGAGCGTCGGCGATGACCGCGCGGTCGCGACCGAGCAGCACCACGCCGCGCAACCGGTCGCGGGCGGCGAGCACCAGGTCGTCGAAGCGCGCACCCTTGGCCAGTCCGCCGGCGACCCAGACGACGTGCTCGAACGCCCCGAGCGACGACTGCGCTGCGTGGGGGTTCGTGGCCTTGGAGTCGTCGATCCAGGTCACGCCCTGCGACTCGGCGACGTGGGCGATGCGGTGCCCGTCGGGGCGGAAGGCGCGCAGCCCGTCGCGCACCGCCTGCTGGCTCACGCCGTGGGCCCGCGCGAGCGCCGCCGCGGCGAGCGCGTTGGCGACGAAGTGGGGCGCGGGCGAGGCCAGGTCGGCGAGGGTGCCGAGCTCGGCGGCGCTGGAGGCCCGGTCGTCGATGAACGCGCGGTCGACCAGGAGGTCGTCGACGATCCCGACGTCACCCGACGAGGGCGTGCCGAGGGTGAAGCCGACGGCGCGGGCGCCCTCGACCACGTCGGCCTCGCGCACCATCGCCTCGGTGGCGGGGTCGGCGAGGTTGTAGACGCAGGCACGCTGGACCCGCTCGTAGATGCGCGCCTTGTCGGCGGCGTAGCGCTCCGTGCCGGTCGGGGTGCCCGACGGGGCGCCCGGCTCGTCGGCGTACCAGTCGAGGTGGTCCTCGGCGACGTTGAGCACGACGGCCGACTCCGCGGACATCGAGTGGGTGTAGTGGAGCTGGAAGCTGGACAGCTCCACGGCGAGCACGTCGTAGGGCTCGGGGTCCATCACGGCCTCGACGATGGGCAGTCCGACGTTGCCGACCGCGGCGGCGCGCAGGCCGGCCGCGGTGAGGATCGACTGCAGCATCTGCACGGTCGTGGTCTTGCCGTTCGTGCCGGTGACCGCGAGCCAGGGAGCCGGGTGCTCGGGGTCGCGCAGGCGCCAGGCGAGCTCCACCTCGCCCCAGACCGGGACACCGCGCTCGGCGGCCTGCGCCAGGAGCGGCGCGGTCGGGCGCCAGCCGGGCGAGGTCACGACGAGGTCGACGTCGGCGGGCAGCACCTCGGTGGCTCCGGGCTCGAGGCGGACGGTGGCTCCCAGCGTCTCGAGGAGCTGTGCCTTCTCGGCCTTCTCCTCGCTCGTGGTCTCGTCGAGCGCGGTGACCTGCGCCCCGAGGAAGAGCAGGTTGTCGGCCGCTGCGTAGCCGGAGACGCCGAACCCGGCGACCACGACGCGTACGCCGGACCAGTCGCTGGTCCTGCCGAGCCGCTCGACCCCCGTCACGTCGTCAGCCAACGCCCGCGACCCACTCGGCGTAGAAGATGCCGAGGCCGGTGGCGACGGCGAGGCCGGTGACGATCCAGAAGCGGATCACGATGGTGACCTGCTCCCAGCCGAGCATCTCGAAGTGGTGGTGCAGCGGGGTCATCCGGAAGACGCGGTGGCCCGCCTGGATCCTGAAGACCGACCGGACCAGCCCGCTGGCGCGGCTGAGCTTGAACACCGAGACCTGGATCATCACCGACAGGGTGATGGCCACGAACAGCCCGCCGATGATGACGAGCAGGAGCTCGGTGCGGGTCATGATCGCGAAGCCGGCCATCGCGCCGCCGAGGGCGAGGGAGCCGGTGTCGCCCATCATGATCTGGGCGGGCGAGGCGTTCCACCAGAGGAAGCCGAAGCACGCGCCGGTGATCGCCGCCGCCACGACCGCGAGGTCGAGCGGGTCACGCACCTCGTAGCACTTCGGGCCGGCCTCGAGCGCGCACGACTGGCTGTTCTGCCAGATGTTCACCAGCGTGTAGGCGGCGAAGACCAGGATCGAGGCACCGGCGGCGAGGCCGTCGAGGCCGTCGGCGAGGTTCACCGCGTTGCTGGCACCGGTGACGATGAGCCAGATCAGCAGGATCGCCAGGACCGTCGGGAGCGCGAAGCCCTCGTAGTCGCGGATGAAGGACAGGTGGTCCGACGCCGGTCGCCAGCCGCGGTCGTCCTCCAGCACCGGCGAGAGGGCGAGGAAGCCGAAGACCAGTCCGACCACGGTCTGGCCGATCATCTTGGCGCGGCTGCGCAGGCCGAGGTTGTGCTGGCGGCTGACCTTGAGGAAGTCGTCGAGGAAGCCGACCGCACCGATGCCGACGAGCAGGAACAGCAGCAGGAGGGCCGAGGCCGTCGGCGCCTGGCCGGTGATGAGCTTGGCGGAGAAGTAGCCGATGACGGTCGCGAGGATGATCACCGCGCCGCCCATGGTCGGCGTGCCGCGCTTGACGTGGTGCGTGGTGGGGCCGTCGTCGCGGATCGGCTGGCCGAAGCCCTGGCGCGTGAAGAACCGGATCGCGTAGCGGGTGCCGAGGAGGGAGATCAGCAGGGAGAGTCCTCCTCCGAACAGGATGGCTCTCATCTGGTGCGACTCCCTTCGTCCTCCGCCGGGAGGAGCTCCTCGGCGATCAGTTCCAGCGCCGCCCCCCGTGATGCCTTCACCAGGACGACATCACCAGCCGAGACATTGTGCCGCAGCCAGTCGACGGCGGCGTCACGCCCCGCCGTGGGGATGCTCACTCCCCCGCTCCCGGCCGCGTCGTGGCCCTCGCGGATGGGGTCCGCAGCGGGGCCGACCGTGACCAGCACGTCGACGCCGACCTCGGCGGCGTACGCCCCGACGTCGTGGTGGGCCGCACGTGCGCCCTCGCCGAGCTCGAGCATCTCCCCCAGCACCGCGACCGTACGCCGCCCGCTGCTGGCACCGATCCCGGCGAGCGTGTCGAGCGCGGCGCGGACCGACTCGGGGTTGGCGTTGTAGGAGTCGTTGAGGACCACCAGGCCGTCGGCGCGCTCACCGAGCTCCATGCGCCACCGGCTCGCGGGCTCGGCGTCGCCCAGCGCGTCGGCCACGGTGTCGAGGTCGAGCCCGGCCGCGAGCGCCATGGCAGCGGCCGCTGCGGCGTTGCGCCACTGGAAGGCGCCGACCTGGGCGAGGTGGACCGTGGCGCCCGAGCCGCGGTGGGCGAGCTCGAAGGACTGCCGGCCGAGCTCGTCGGTGGTGATCTCGCTGACGGCGACGTCGG
This sequence comes from Nocardioides furvisabuli, assembly GCA_964021995.1. Classification (GTDB taxonomy): domain Bacteria; phylum Actinomycetota; class Actinomycetes; order Propionibacteriales; family Nocardioidaceae; genus Nocardioides; species Nocardioides furvisabuli_A. The sequence continues at coordinate 71,457 of CAXHZJ010000007.1, forward strand.
CCCCGTCGGTGCCGAACGTCGTGACTCCTGCGGAGGTGCGCGCGGCCATGGCGCGCACGAGGTCGTCGTCGGCGTTGAGCACCGCGGTGCCGTCGGCCGCGAGCGACTCGACGATCTCGCCCTTGGCCACGGCGATCGCCTCGCGGCTGCCGAACTCGCCGATGTGGGCGGTGCCGACGTTGAGCACCGCGGCCACGTGCGGGGGTGCGATCTCGCAGAGCCGGGCGATGTGCCCGACACCGCGTGCACCCATCTCCACCACGAGGAAGCGGGTCTCCGGCGTGGCGCGCAGCACCGTCAGCGGCACGCCGAGCTCGTTGTTGAAGTTGCCGTGGGTGGCGACGGTCGGCCCGGACTCGGCGAGGAGGTGGGCGAGGTAGTCCTTGGTGCCGGTCTTGCCCTGGGACCCGGTCATCGCCAGCACGAGCACGTCCGGCAGGCGGTCCACGACGTGGCGCGCCAGCAGGCCCAGCGCGGCGGTGACGTCTTCGACCACGACGGTCGGCAGGTCGGTGGGTCGGCTGCCGAGCACGGCCACGGCTCCGGCCTCCCCGGCCGCGGCGGCGAAGTCGTGCCCGTCGACACGGTCACCGGCGAGCGCGACGAACAGGCCGCCCGGCTCCGGGGTGCGGGTGTCGAGGAAGGCGCCGCCGGTCACGACGGCGTCGCCGTGCGCGGTGCCACCGACGGCATCGGCGACCTCGGCCAGGGTCATCTCGATCATCGGAGGTCCTCCCGGGCCGCGATCTCCTCGCGGGCCACGACACGGTCGTCGAAGGGTTGGACCACCCCGTGGGCCTCCTGGCCGCTCTCGTGGCCCTTGCCGGCGACCAGCACGACGTCGCCCGGACGCGCGCGGCGTACGGCCTCGCGGATCGCCAGGCGTCGGTCGCCGATCTCCAGCACCTCGGCCGGGCCGCCGGCCCCCGCGAGCACGGCGGCGCGGATGGCGGCAGGGTCCTCGGTGCGGGGGTTGTCGTCGGTCACGACCAGCACGTCGGCCAGCCGTGAGGCGATCTCGCCCATCATCGGGCGCTTGAGCGTGTCGCGGTCGCCGCCGGCGCCGACGACGGCGATCACCTGTCCGGCAGTCAGCGGACGCAGCGTGGCGAGCACGGCCTCGAGGGCGTCGGGCTTGTGGGCGTAGTCGACGACCACGGTGAAGTCCTGGCCGGCCGCCACGGGCTCGAGCCGCCCGGGCACCCCGCCCACGCCGGCCACGCCGTCGGCGACCGAGCGGGGGTCGAGGCCGGCGAGGGCAGCGGACGCGATCGCGGCGAGGGCGTTCGAGACGTTGAACTCCCCCGGGATGCCGATCGCGGCCGGCACCTCGACGCCCGGCCCGACCACGGTGAAGGTCGCACCGGTCGGCGTCAGCGCGACGTCGACCGCACGCCAGTCGGCGTCCGCGCCACGCGAGGAGTAGGTCGACATCGGGATCGTCGCCACCTCGAGCAGCCGGCGGCCGAAATCGTCGTCGACGTTGGTCAGGCCCACCTTCGCCCGCTCCGGGGTGAAGAGGCCGGCCTTGGCGGCGAAGTAGTCGTCGAGGTCGCTGTGGAAGTCGAGGTGGTCGCGCCCGAGGTTGAGGAAGGTCGCGACGTCGAAGACCACGCCGTCGACCCGGCCGAGGACGAGGGCGTGGCTGGACACCTCCATCGCGCAGGCGTCCACGCCGTGCTCGCGCATGACCCCGAAGAGCCCGTGCAGGTCCGGCGCCTCGGGGGTGGTGAGCTGGGTCTTCACGTCGTGCCCGGCGATGCGGGTGCCGACGGTGCCGATCACGGCCGAGGTCACGCCGGAGGTGGTGAGACCCTGCTCGAGGATCCGCGTGGTGGTGGTCTTGCCCTGCGTGCCGGTGACGCCGATGACGCGCAGGCCGCGCGCCGGGTCGCCGTAGACCCGGGCCGACAGGCGCCCCAGCACGAGTCGCGGGTCGGGCACGACGATCGCCGGCGTGCCCGGCGGGAGCAGGTCGAGCCCGGCCGGGTCGGTGAGCACCGCGACCGCACCCGCGTCGAGCGCCTGGCCGGCGAAGGTCGCACCGTGGGCACGCGTGCCCGGGAGGGCGGCGTACAGGTCACCGGGCCGGACCCGGGCCGTGCTGAGCGAGACGCCGGAGACGTCTGCGCCGAGGTCGCCGTGGACGTCCACGTCGGTCAGGGTCTCGAGCCACGCGGCGAGCTCCGTGGCGGGCGTCGCCGGGGTCCACCGAGGCCGGGTGGCACTCGTCGGCTCGGCGGGCTGGTCGACTGGATGGTCCACCGAGGGAGCGTATCGACTCACCACTCGACGGGCAGACGCGACGGCTTCCCGCCGGTCGGCTCCACGCCGTAGCGACCCAGCACGTAGCCCATGATCCGGGAGAAGACCGGACCGCTGATCGAGCCGCCGCCCCCGTCGACCTTGGGTGCGTGGATGACGACGTAGACGGTGAAGCGGGCGTCGTCGGCCGGGGCGAAGCCGCCGAACGAGACGGTGGTGCTGCCGTCGTAGCACCCGCAGTCGGGGGCCACGCGCTGGGCGGTGCCGGTCTTGCCGGCAACGAGGTAGCCCGGGACCTGCGCGGCCGGGGCGACACCGTCCTCGGGGTCGACCACCTTCTCCATCATCTTGGCGGTCTGCCGGGCCGCCTCCTTGCTGACCACACGGGTGCGGGTGGCGACGTCGGTGCCGACCGTCGTGCCGTCGTCGGTGACCGCGGAGCCGGAGATGATGCTCGGGGAGACCAGGACACCCCCGTTGGCGATGGTGTTGACCGCGGCGGCCATCTGGGCGACGTTGACCGACAGCGACTGGCCGAAGGCGACGCGGTCCTTGGTCTGCGACGTCATCGCCTCGCCCGGGGTCAGGATGCCGGCCGTCTCGCCGCGCACGCCGATGTCGGTGCGCTGGCCCAGGCCGAAGCGCTGGAGGTAGGAGACGAGCTCGACCGGGGAGAAGGCGTCGGCGGCCAGGACCGTCCCGATGTTGGACGACTTGGCGATGATGCCGGCCAGGGTGAGGCGGATGTTGCCGTGGTCGAACCAGTCGCCGATGACCCGGTCCTGGCGCGGCAGGCTGCCCGGCACCTTGAACCGCTGGCGGGCGAAGGCCTTGTCTGCGTCGATGAGCGAGGCGGCCGTGAGCACCTTCTGCACCGAGCCGGGCTCGTAGGTGTCGTTCATGGCCCGGGAGCCGAGGTCCTCCTCGTCGGCCTCGGAGGGCTCGTTGGCGTCGAAGGTGGGCACGTCGGCCAGGGCGAGGATCTCACCGGTGCGGGTGTCCATCACGATGGCGCTGCCGCTCTCGGCGCGGTACTGCTGGACCGACTCGGCGAGCACCTTCTGGGTGAACCACTGGAGGTCGCGGTCGATGGTGGTGCGCAGCGGCGCGCCGTTCTGCGCGGCCTTCAGGGTGCTCTCGCGCAACGGGATGCGGATGCCCTTGCCGGAGGTGGACTGCCAGGTGGCCTCGCCGTCGACGCCGGCCAGCTGCTCGTCGAAGGTGCGCTCGAAGCCGCCGAGCGGCTCGTCGGTGCCCATGTAGCCGAGCAGGTTGGCCGCGACGTCCCCGGCCGGGTAGTCGCGGATCGGGTCGTCCTGGAGGCTGATGCCGGAGAAGCCGGCCGCGTCGATCTCGGCGAGGGTGTCGCTGGCGAGCGTGCTCGGGACGCGGCGCGCGACGTACTCGTAGCGGCTGCCCTCCTGGCGGCCCCGCAGCGCCGTCAGCGTCCGGAAGTAGTCGACGGACAGCCGGTCGGACAGCAGCCGGGCGATCTCGGGGGCGCGGTCGGCGGTGAGCTCGGGGTCCGCGACGACCATCTTGCCCTTGATGGAGTCCGCGAGCGGGACGCCGTTGCGGTCGAGGATGTCGCCGCGCTCGGCGACCAGCGTCACCCGCGCCGCACCCTCGGCGGCGGCGCGCAGGGCGTACGCCTGGGGGTCGACGCCCTGCAGCTGGACCAGCCGCGCGCCGAAGAACGACAGGACGACGGCGATGAGGACGAACCCGATGCGCAGTCGCAGCATCGGCGCTCCGCGTGAGGCGCCGCGCTTGCCATGGCCGGTGGCGCGATTTCTCGGCACTGGTCTCCCTCGTTCACGGCCCGGGCGCTTGCTCCGGTGCCTGACAGCAAATCTATGGGCGGTGTGGCGTGGATCCGTGGGACCGCGCCGTCACCGGTCGCGGTTCTTCTTCCGGCGCTCGGGGGCCTGGGCCTGCTCCTCCACCACCGGCTCCGGTGCGGCCGCCGCCGGCGGGACCTCGACGACCGTGGGCGCCGGTGCGAGCACCGCGGGCATGGGCGGGGCGGGCGGGACCAGCTGGATCGCGTCGTCCTTCGTGGCCGGGGTGCGGACCCCGCTGGTCTTCCCGGTCTCGAGGTCGAGGAAGACCGGGGCCGGCGGGATCACCATGCCCATCTGCTGGGCCTGCATCGCCACGCGCTGCGGGTCGCGGAGCTCGTCGAGCTCCATGCGCAGCGTCTGCTCCCGCCCGGCGAGGGTGTCGGCCTGGGTCTCCAGCGCGGCGGCCGTGAAGGACGCCTGCTGCATGGAGGTGTTGAAGAGCAGCAGCCCGACGATGCCGCCGACCAGCACCAGGCTGACCAGGGTCACGAACGGCACTCGCGGGGCGCGCGTGCGGACCCGGGGGACGACCGAGAGGCGGGCCTTGTCGACGGCCTCCTGGGCGATCCGGGTGACGCGGGTCCGTGGCTGCGGGACGGGACTGCTCATCTGACGGCTCCAGGGGGAAGGAAGCGGGAGGTGGGTCGGGGGGCGGGGCGCACGCGCTCGACGGCGCGCAGCCGGACGGAGGCGGCCCGGGGGTTCTCGGCGATCTCGTGCTCGTCGGCCTGCTCGGAGCCCCGCGTGACCAGGCGGAAGGCGGGCTCGGCGCCCTCGGGGACGAAGGGCAGGTCGTGCGGCACGTCGAGGCGCGTGGCGTCGGCGAAGGCGCGCTTGACCAGCCGGTCCTCGAGGGAGTGGTAGGACTCCACGACCACGCGGCCGCCGACCCCGATCACCTCGAGGGAGGCGGGGACGGCCCGGCGCAGCACGGAGAGCTCGTCGTTGACCGCCATCCGCAGTGCCTGGAAGGTCCGCTTCGCCGGGTGCCCGCCCGTACGCCGGGCCGGGGCGGGGATGGTCGCGTAGAGCAGCTCGACGAGGTCGGCGCTCGTGGTGAACGGCGACGACTCGCGGCGGCGTACGACCTCACGGGCGATCTTGCTGGCGAACTTCTCCTCGCCGTACTCGCGCAGGATGCGGGTGAGCTCCTGCGGGGTCGCGGTGTTGAGGAGGTCGGCCGCGGTCGGGCCCGTGGTGGGGTCCATGCGCATGTCGAGCGGGGCGTCCTCGGAGTAGGCGAAGCCGCGCTCGCGGACGTCGAGCTGCATGGAGGAGACGCCGAGGTCGAAGAACACCGCGTCGACGTGGTCGAGGCCCAGCGAGCCGACCACCTCGGGCAGCTCGTCGTAGACCGCGTGGACGGCGGTGAAGCGGTCGCCGTGGGCGGCCAGGCGCTCCGAGGACATCCGCAGCGCCTCGGGGTCGCGGTCGATGCCGATGACCCGGGCGTGCGGGAGGCGCTCGAGGACCGCCTCGCTGTGGCCGCCGAGGCCGAGCGTGCAGTCGACGTAGACCGAGCCGGGCGCCTCGAGCGCAGGGGCCAGCAGGGCGACGACCCGGTCGAGGAGCACCGGGGCGTGGCTGGGAGTGATCATCGGGTCAGCCCTGGGAGCCCAGGTGGGTGAGCACCAGCAGTGCCACCGCGAGGCAGGAGGCCGTGGCCGCCGAGAACGCGATCAGGGCAGCCGCCTCGCGCGCCTGGTCGCGCACCCGCAGCGGTGCCGCCGCGGTGCGTCCCAAGGGCTGGGTGCTGCTCATGGTCTCGACCCCACTGGTGCTCGGTGGTGCTGGTGCGTGCTGGCTGACGGGTGCTGCGGGTGCTGACGGGAGTGCCGACATTGGCGGTGCGGCTGACACTCCCCGCCGTGTGGCACGGGGCGAGCCGCCGCACCAGGTCCCTGCCCGCTCCCTGCTTTGGGGAGGCCCTCTGGTGCCGGGGAAGTGCCCCAGATGGCCACGCGAGGGAGCGGGCTCGAGACCTGGTGATACGGGTCGCGACGTCAGCTGTGGAGTTGGAGGTGCGGTGCTGCTGGTCCTGGTGCTCGGTGCTGCTCAGATGCCGGGGAAGACCTCGTCGCTGAGCTCGGAGAACTTCTGCTCCTGCTCCTCGGAGTAGGTCGCCCACGCGGTCGGGTCCCAGATCTCGATCCGGTTCATCGACCCGATGACGACGCACTCCTTGCGGAGCGAGGCGTACTCCCGCAGGGGAGCCGGGATGTTGATGCGTCCCTGCTTGTCCGGCACCTCCTGGCTGGCGGCGGCGAACAGCATGCGGACGTAGTCACGGGTGTTCTTCTGCGTGACCGGCGCCTCACGGAGCCGATCGGTGAGCCGGCCGAAGTCCTCCAGCGACCAGACAGTGAGGCAGCGCTCCTGCCCCCTGGTCACCACGAGTCCCTCCGTCAGCTCGTCCCTGAACTTCGCCGGGAGGAAGAGCCGCCCCTTCTCGTCGAGCTTGGGCGTGTAGGTGCCGAAGAACATCCGGCACCTCCCCTTGCTCGGCGGGCAGATCGACCCTGTCCCCCACTTCGCACCACAGTACTCCACTTCCCTCCACCGTCAACCAGATTGAGCGTGTCCCACGCGGGAATTTCGGCGATTTTCCGGCTCGCCGCCGCGGAAGGCGGTCGGCGTACGCCTGTCGGCGCGGAGCGTGCGGCGCGGCCGTTCCACGCTCAGATCGGCCGGTTCCGGGCGTCGCGACAGCCCCGGTGGAGCACCGGTGGGGGAAGGTGGGCGCCGCGGGTGGTGGGAAGTGGGGAAACCGGGGCGCAGCCCCGGTGGGCCGTCGCTGTGGACGGGTATGTTGCGCGCACCACATACCGTGGTGGCGACCGAGCGAGGGGATGGCACGACGTGAGCACTGGGGCAACCGGGCAGGCACCTGACCTGGACACAGTGCGCCGGGTGACCGGCGCGGTACGCCAGAACATCGAGCGCGTGATCGCGGGAAAGCCCGACGTCGTCAACGCCGCCCTCGTCGTGCTGCTCGCCGAGGGCCACCTCCTCATCGAGGACGTGCCGGGCGTGGGCAAGACCCAGCTGAGCAAGGCGCTGGCGCGCAGTATCGACTGCTCGGTGCGACGCATCCAGTTCACCCCGGACCTGCTGCCCTCCGACGTCACCGGCGTCTCGGTCTTCAACCAGGACACCCGCGAGTTCGAGTTCCGCCCCGGCGGCGTCTTCGCCAACATCGTGGTCGGCGACGAGATCAACCGCGCCTCCCCCAAGACGCAGTCCGCGCTGCTCGAGGCCATGGAGGAGCGCCAGGTCACCGTCGACAACGCGACCTACACGCTCGAGAAGCCCTTCATGGTCATCGCCACCCAGAACCCCATCGAGATGGAGGGCACCTACGCCCTCCCCGAGGCCCAGCGGGACCGCTTCATGGCGCGGGTGTCGGTCGGCTACCCGGTGGAGGCCGCCGAGATCGCGATGCTCGAGGGCCACACCGCGCACAACCCGCTCGACGACCTCGAGCCGGTCACCGACGCCGGCGAGCTGCGCAAGGTGATCGAGATCGTGGGACGGGTCCACGTCTCCTCGGCCGTCCACCGCTACGCCGTCGCACTGACCACCGCGACCCGCGTGAGCAACGACCTCCACCTCGGCGCCTCGCCGCGCGCCACGCTCCACCTGGTGCGCGCCGCCAAGGCCGTCGCGGCGACGCAGGGGCGCGACTACGTCCTGCCCGACGACATCCACGGGATCACCTCGCCGGTGCTCGCGCACCGCCTGCTCCCCAACGTGGAGGCGACGATGAGCGGGCGCACCACTGCGGCGATCCTGTCGGGGATCATCGAGTCGGTCCCCGTCCCCGACGCCACCAGCCGTGCGTGAGGCCCTCGCTGCCCTGACCGTCCGCGGACGGGCGTTCCTGGCCGCCGGCACCGCCACGATCGTGGCGGCCATCGTGGTCGGCCACTCCTCCGTGGTCCGCATCGGCGTGCTGGTCGCCGTCCTGCCGCTGCTGACCGCGTGGTGGGTCGGGCGCTCGCGCTACCGGCTGGCGCTGGTCCGCACGGTCTCCCCCCAGCTCGTCGTCGCCGGCCAGCCCGCGACCGTCGAGCTCACCGTCGCCAACGAGTCGCGCACCCCCACGGGAGTGCTGCTGCTGGAGGAGCGGCTCCCCTACGTCCTCGGCACCCGGCCGCGCTTCGTGCTCGAGGGGCTGGGCCACGGCTGGCGCCGCCACGCGACCTACCAGGTCCGCTCGGAGCTGCGCGGCCAGTTCGACATCGGTCCGATGTCCGTGCGGGTGACCGACCCGTTCGGCCTCGTCGAGCTCGGGCGCACGTTCCACGCCACCACGCGCCTCACCGTCACCCCGCGGACGATCCCGCTGCCCAGCATCCCGATGGGCGGCGCGTGGACGGGCTCGGGCGACAACCGTCCGCGTGCCTTCGCCACCGGCAGCGCCGAGGACGTCACCGTCCGCGAGTACCGCCGCGGCGACGACCTGCGACGCGTGCACTGGCGCAGCTCGGCGCGCACCGGCGAGCTGATGGTGCGCCGCGAGGAGCAGCCCTGGCAGTCACGCGCGACCGTCTTCCTCGACAACCGCGGCACCTCGCACCGCGGGCAGGGCGCGGCGAGCTCGCTCGAGGGGGCCGTGTCCGCCGCCGCCTCCATCGCGGTCCACCTGGCCCACCACGGCTACACCGTCCGGCTGGTGACCGCGTCCGGCGACAGCCGCGAGACGCAGTGGCACTCCCAGACGGCGGAGGCCAGCACGATCCCGCTGCTCGAGGCGCTGGCCGTCGTGCAGCTCGACCACTCCCCCGGCCCCGACACCCAGTGGCTCGCCGAGCCCGGCCACGGGGGGCTCACCATCGGCGTCTTCGGCGGGCTCGGCGAGCGTGACCTGCCCTTCCTGCGCCGGCTCCAGCACCACGCGTCGTCGAGCCTGGCCATCGCGCTGGACGTCGACGCCTGGGCGCCCCACCTGCCCGTGCAGCCCGGCGTCGGCGCGACCACCCACCTCACCGCCAGCGGGTGGCGCTCGGTCACCCTCGGCCCGCGCGACCGCCTCGACACCTCGTGGCAGGAGCTCGGGATGATGCAGAGCCGCGCCGTCGCACCGACAGGAGTCGCCCGATGAGGTCCTCGTGGAGCACGCTGCCGCACCAGCTCCGGATCGCCGGGATCGCCCTCCTCGCCGCATGGGTCACCGTGCTGTCGTGGAGCGTGCTGACCGCCGGCTTCGCCCGCGTCGGCATCCCGCTGCTGATGATCGGGGTCGTCCTCTCCGGAGGCGGCGCCCTCGCCCGGTGGGCGCGACTGCCCGCCGCCGTGATCGTGGCCGCGCAGGTCGTGCTGGGTGCGCTGCTCGTGCTCGGCACCACCACGGGCTCCCCCCTGCCCACGCCCGGCAACGTCGACGCCTTCCTCCTCGCCCTCGACGGCGCGCTGGAGAGCTCGCGCAGCTATGCCGCACCCGTCCAGCTCGGCGTGCCGCCGGTGCACCCGCTGCTGCTCATCGGCGGCACGCTCATCGTGGTCCTCGTCGACGTCATCGCCTGCACCCTGCGCCGGGCACCGGTGGCCGGGCTCGTGCTGCTGGCGGCGTACACCCTCCCGGTGGCCGTCACGGTCGAGGCCGTCTCGTGGTGGCTCTTCGCCGCGATCGCGGCCCTCTTCCTCACCCTCGTCTTCCTCCAGCACAGCGACCACGTCACCAGCTGGGGACGCTCGCCCGAGGCGGACCGGTCGTCCTTCTCGGTCCGCACCGGCGCGATCGGCAACACCGCCGTCGCGCTCGGTGCCGCCGCGATCGCGCTGGCCGTGGTCGTGCCGGCCGCCGTGCCGACGATGAGCATGAGCGTCTTCGACGGCAACGGCCCCGGCACCCGCGAGGTCGAGGTGCAGGACCCGATGGTGGACCTGCGCCGCGACCTGAGCCGCGGGCAGGACATCCCGCTGCTGTGGGTGACCACAGCGGGCCCGCGGCCGACCTACCTCCGCCTCTCGGTGCTGACCCGTTTCAACGGCTCCTCGTGGACCCCGGGCGACCGCGAGATCCCCGACACCCAGACCGCCACCGGCGCCCTCCCGCCCCTGGACGGGGTGAGCACGGCGGTGCCCCGCAAGGAGCACAAGTACGACGTACGCATCGGGCCGGACTTCGCGTCCACGTGGCTCCCCACCACCGCCCAGGTGAGCCGCATCGCGGCCGGCACCGACTGGCGCTACGACGTCAACACCCGCGACTTCATCGGCGCCCGCGACGAGGTCACGACCGCCGACCGCACCTACGACTTCACCGGCGTCCAGCTCGACTACGACGCCCAGGCCATGAACGACGCCGTCTCGGGAGCAGGCAGCGTGGCCGGCACGTTCACCGACGTGCCGTCGTCGCTCAACAACGAGATCGAGCGCCTGGCCGCGTCCGAGACCGCGGACGGCGAGACCCGTTTCCAGAAGGCCCAGCTGCTGCAGGAGTTCTTCCGCAGCAGCGGCGGCTTCCGCTACGACGTCGCGCAGGCCGAGTCGGCCGGCAGCGGCGGTGCGGACCTGCGGGCCTTCCTGTTCGAGGACCGCGTCGGCTACTGCGAGCAGTTCGCCGCCTCGATGGCCATCATGGCGCGCGTCATCGGCATCCCGAGCCGCGTCGCCGTCGGCTTCCTCGCACCTGAGAGGTCGACCAACGGAGCCTGGGAGTTCTCCTCCCACGACCTGCACGCGTGGCCCGAGCTCTACTTCCCCGGGTCGGGCTGGGTGCGCTTCGAGCCGACGCCGCAGGCCCGCGCCACCGAGCCGCCGGCCTACACCGAGGCCGAGTTCGAGGCCGTCACCGAGAGCCCCACCCCGAGCGCGAGCCGCTCCACTGAGCTCCTCCCCGAGCGCGGCGAGGAGCCCAGCGCCGACACGGGCGCGGCCGACGCGGACACCACCTCGATCCCGTGGGTGCCGATCATCGCGTCCGTGCTGGGCCTGGCCCTGCTGGCGCTGCTGCTGCTGACCCCGCGCCTGGTGCGCGACGCCCGCCGACGGCGCCGGCTCGCCGGGGACATCGAGGACCTCTGGGTCGAGCTGCGCGACGTCGCCCGCGACCTCGGCCACACCTGGCCCGTGGGCCGCTCACCCCGTCGCGTCGGCGACTGGCTGGGGGGCCTCCTCGCCGCCTCCACGGCGGGAGACGCCCGACCGGACCGTCCCCGCCGCGGGCGTGACCAGGCCCCCGAGGCGGCGGACGCCCTCGACCGGCTCGTCGTCGCGCTCGAGCGCAGCCGCTACGCCCGCGACCCGGAGTCCTTCACCGCCGCCCAGCACGCCCACGACGCGGACCTCGTCGAGCAGGCGCTGATCGCCGGTGTCACGCCGCGCGAGGTCCGTCGGGCGTCGTGGTGGCCGACCTCGGTCGTGGGACGGCGTACGACCTGGCGCCCGCGCGGCCGCGCCGGGACGGCCCAGACCGAGACCCCGGACCACGAGACCAGTCGGACGGTCGACGAGCTCGTCGGCTGAGCGGGCACTTCCTTCCGCTGGAACATGCCGAGCGGGCAGTTGGTCCCGCTGCTGGGGACCGACCGTGCAGTGCGTCACGTCCGAACCCCCTGTGGACGCAGAGGTGCCCTGTCGGCTGGGTCTCAGCCCGAGGAAGTGCCCGGTCAGCGCGCGTCAGCGCGAGGAAGTGCCCGGTCGCTCACAAGCCGCGCTCGCGGCGGCGGCGCCACCGCTCCTCCATGCGCTCCATGAACGGAGCACTGGAGCGCTGACGGCTCGGACGACCGGGTCGGTGCTGACGACCGCCGTCGACGACGCCGAAACCGGACTTGCCAGCGGCGCGCACCGTGGGCGCCGGGTGGCCGGGACTGCGGGCCGAGGTCAGCGCCAGGATCGCGCCGCCGAGCATCACGACGAAGCCGAGGACACCCAGGCCGGTGCGGATCAGCGGGTTGTCACCGACGAGCACGGCCCCGATGAGCGCTCCGACGCCGACGACGAGGATTCCACCGCCGAGCACCATGCGGCGACGGGCGGCGCGCTGGAACGAGGTGCCACGCAGGGTCGAGGCGAACTTGGGGTCCTCTTCGACGAGAGCGCGCTCCATCTGCTCGAGCAGTCGCAGTTCTTCCTCGGAGAGCTCCACGGTTCCTCCTCACCTCGTGCCTCAAGTCTAGGCACGGTCCTGCACCTACGGTAGGCGTGATGGTGAAATTCCCCTGACCCGGGCACGGGAACCACCCGTACGGGTCCCCCGCGGCGCCACCAGCGGGTCAGTCCCGACGCACGAGGCTCGCAGGACGCACCGCAGCAGCGCCGAAGCGGCGCGTGGCCAGGTCGACCGCACGGTCGGCCTCCGCCCACCCGTGATCGGGCTCCCCGAGCGCCAGCTGGTGGTGGACCGTGGCGCGCGGCACCAGGCCCTCCACGCGTACGCCCACGAGGCGCAGGCGGGCGCGCTGGAGGCCGAGCGCGTCGTAGAGCCGAGTCACCGCGCGGTGGATCTCGACAGTCACGTCGGTGGCCTCGGGCAGTGTGCGCGAGCGGGTGATGGTGGTGAAGTCGGAGAAGCGGACCTTGAGGGTGACCGTCCGCCCGGCCACCTCGGCCGAGCGCATCCGTCCGGCCACCCGCGCCGACAGCCGCAGGAGCTCGCGCACGATCACGTCCCGGTCGTCGGTGTCGCGGGCGAAGGTCTCGTCGGCGCCCATCGAGCGCTCCGGCTCGTAGGGCCCGGACCGGACGGTGAGCTCGCCGCGGTCGGTGCCCCAGGCGAGGTCGTGGAGCTGGCGGCCGAGGTGGACGCCCACGGCTCGCTGGAGGGTCGCCAGCGGCGTGTGGGCCACGTCGCCGACGGTGAGGAGGCCGAACCGGTGCAGCAGCGCCCGGGTCTTCTCCCCCACGCCGTAGAGCTCGCCGACGTCGAGCGGGTGGAGGAAGGACGTGACCTCCGCGGGCGGCACCACGACGATCCCGTCGGGCTTGGCGCGCCGGCTGGCGACCTTCGCCACCGACACCGACGCCGCGACGCCGACCGAGCAGGTGATGCCCTGCTCGTCGTGGATCACCGAGCGCAGCCGCTCGGCGATCTGCCGTGGCGTGCCGAGCCGCCGCGCGGACCCGCGCACGTCGAGGAACGCCTCGTCGAGCGACAGCGCCTCCACCAGCGGCGTGACCTCGCGGAAGGTCTCCATCACCGAGGCCGAGACGCTCGTGAAGGTCGCGTAGTCGGGGGCGAGCACCACGACGTGCGGGCACAGGCGGCGTACGCGGGTCATCGGCAGCGCCGAGCGGACCCCGTAGCGTCGTGCGACGTAGTTGGCGGCGAGCACCACCCCGCGCCCGCTGCCGCCGACGACGACGGGCTGGTCCACGAGGTCGGGTCGCTCGCGGAGTGCCACGGAGGCGTAGAACGCATCCATGTCGACGTGCAGGAGCGGGGTGTCGGTCACCGGCCGCCCCCGGCAGCGGGATCAGCGGGTGGCGATGACGTGCAGCTGTGCGGCGAGGGGGAGGTACTCGGGGCGGGTGGCCACGGCCTGCTCGAGCTCGACCAGCGCCGCGGTCGCGCCCGGCTCGAGGTCGAGGAGGCTGCCGGGGACGAGATCGGCGAAGACGCGCACGGCCTGGACGACGGAAGGCTGGAGGCCGGCGCCGACGAGCAGGTCGACGACCTCGTCGTGGGTGAAGCGGTGCCCGCTGCGACCGGCGGACGCAGCATCGCCGTCGAGGAGCTCGCGGGCGGCCTGGAAGTGACCGGCCATCGCGCGGGCGACGACGGCGGCGTGGCGCTGGGCGACGAGCAGGCTGAGGTGGCCCCCGGGGCGCAGCACCCCGGCGATCGCGGCGAGGGAGGCAGCCGGGTCGTCGACCATCTCCAGCACGCCGTGGCACAGGACCAGGTCGGCGTCCTCGACGAGGCCCGGCAGGTCGGCGAGGTCGCCCTGCTGCCCGGTGACGCGGTCGGCGACACCCCGCTCACGGGCGCGGCGGTCCAGCGAGGCCAGCGCGTCGGGGCTGGGGTCGATGACCTGGACGGCGTGGCCGAGCTCGGCCAGCGGCACGGCGAAGCCGCCCGTGCCGCCGCCGACGTCGACGATCCGCGCCTGCTGCTCGGGGAAGGCGCCGGGAGCGTCGAGCACACGGCGTACGCCGTCCCAGACCACGCCGGTCCGCACGGACTGGCGACGCTCGCTGGCGGAGGAGCTGGCAGAGGGCTGCGGCATGGGAGCAACCCTAGTGGGACCGTGGCCGCGGCCCGGCTCATCCCGGGCTCCCCGGGCTGCGGTGCCACAGGCTGCGGGCGAGGCCGGCCTGGGAGCCGGCCGGGTCGCCGGCCGGCCCGACGTCGGAGTAGGGGGAGACCCGGAAGCCGCTGGAGTGGACCAGCACCCTCCGTCCCTCCGGCTCCGACACCTGCTCAGGCACCCGGGTCAGCTCGGCGCTGACGGCCGCGAGGCCCTCGTCGGCGGCGCGGGCGCGCTGCCAGAGGTCGTGGAGGCCCGGCAGCTCCCACGCTCCGGTGGCGCGCAGCGAGACGCCGCGGGGGCCGGTCCGGCGCAGCTCGCCGCGCACGAGGAGCAGCCACGACGAGAACACGGTGGCGGCCCAGGGCCCCTGGGCGTCCTCGAAGAACGTGGCGTCGACCGGCCCGGTGCCGTCATCGAGGGTCAGGAACACCACGCGGCGTCCGGAGCGGATCGGGGGCGTCTGGGTCGCGACCTTGACGCCGGCGACCAGCAGCTCGGACCTGCTCCGTCGACGCAGCAGGTCACGGCTGCGGGTCACGCCGAGCGCGTCGAGGAACGGGTCGTAGGCCGCGACGGCGTGCTGGCTGACGTCGAGGCCGAGGATCTCCAGCTCGGCTCGCATCCGCTCCGGCGTGGTCATCTCGGGCAGCCCGCTGGGCCGCTCCCCCGGATCGCCGGGCTCGTCGCCGAGCCGCAACGTGAGCTGGACCGACCCGGTCGCGGTCACCGGACGGGCAGCGCGCGACTGCGCCGCCGCCCGCGCCCACACGCCGCCGTCGGCCAGCGCGTGCCGCTCGGTCGGCTCCGAGCCGGACCGCACCGCGGGGTCGGAGCTGTTGCGCGCCGCAGCCTCCGCGGCCACCGTCGTGGCGGGCGAGGGCGTACGCCGGCGTGAGAGACCGCGGCTCCGGGACGCCCGGTCGAGGGCGCGGGCGTGCAGGTCGAGCTCGGCGACCTGGAGCAGCAGGTCGCGCCGGGTCACCCGGCCGCGCCGCGTCACCGCCTGGTCGCCCGCCCCGATGCCGTAGACCGCGTCGAAGCCACCCGCCAGCACCAACCGCTCCAGGACCGGCCGCGAGACGCGGGCGCGGTGGAAGAAGTCGGAGAGCGAGGCGTAGGGGGCGCCCTCGCGCGCCTCGACGATGCGGGCGACCTCGGCGCCGCTGATCCCCTTGACGTCGGTGAGCGAGAGCCGGATCGCACGGCCGTCCGCAGGGTCGCTGCGCTCCACGACGTACGCCGCTGCGCTGGCGTTGACGTCGAGGCCCAGCACGCCGACCCCGAGCTGGCGGGCGTCGTCGAGGATCAGGCGCTTGGGGTACATGCCGGGGTCGTGGGTCAGCACACCGGAGAGGAAGTGGGCCGGCCAGTGCGCCTTAAGCCAGGCCGACTGGTAGGTCGGGAGCGCGAACGCCGCTGCGTGGGCCTTGCAGAACCCGAAGGACGCGAAGGCCTCGAGCACCCGCCACACCTGCTCGACCAGCGCCAGGTCGTAGCCGCGCGCGAGGGCGCGGGGGAAGAACCACGCCCGCGTGTCGGCCATGCCGGCGACGTCCCCCATCGACCGGCGCCTCTCGTCGCCCTCGGCGAAGGACACGCCCGCGCACAGCGCGATGATCTCGATGACCTGCTCGTGGAAGACCACCACGCCGCGGGTCTGCTCCAGCACGGGGCGCAGGTCGTCGTGGAGGTAGTGGGCGGAGCGCCAGCCCTGCTTGGCCTCGAGGTAGGGGGTGATCATGTCGCTCTTGACCGGCCCGGGCCGGAAGAGCGAGATGTCGGTGATGATGTCGTCGAAGGTCTCGATGCCGGACTTGCCGACCAGCTCGCGCTGGCCGGGCGACTCGACCTGGAAGACGCCGAGGGTCTTCGCGCTGCTGATCAGGGCGTAGGTCGCGGCGTCGTCGAAGGGCACCTGCGCCTCGTCGTCGAGGTCGAGGCGGGTGCCGTCGACCCGCTCGACCTCGGCGACGGCGTGGGCCATCGCCGACTGCATCCGGATGCCGAGGACGTCGAGCTTGAGCAGGCCGAGCTCCTCGACGTCGTCCTTGTCGAACTGGCTCATCGGGAAGCCCGCGAAGGACGCCTCGACGGGCGTGCGGTCGAGCAGCGTGCGGTCCGAGAGCAGCACTCCGCACGGGTGCATCGCGATGTGGCGCGGCAGACCGTCGAGGCGCTCGACGAGGCCGAAGAACCGGTCGAGGGCGCCATCGCCGAGCCCGCTGGCCCGCAGCTCCGGAAGGTCACGCAGCGCCTGCCGGGCGTCGCGTGCCCGCACGTGCGGGAACGCCTTGGCGATGGCGTCGACCTCGCCGGGTGGCATGCCGAGCGCGGCGCCCACGTCGCGCACGGCGTGGCGCACCCGGTAGGTGTCCATCATCGACACGGTGGCGCACCGCTCGCCGCCGAAGCGGTCGAGGATGGCGCGGTAGACGTCCTCGCGACGAGCGGACTCGACGTCGACGTCGATGTCGGGCAGCGAGGCGCGCAGCGGCGAGAGGAAGCGCTCCATCAGCAGTCCGTGGCGGATCGGGTCGACCCCGGAGACGCCGAGCAGGTAGTTGACCAGGCTGCCGGCGCCCGACCCGCGGGCCGCCCTGCGGATGCCCATCTCCCCCACCATGTCGGTGACGTCGGCGACGGTGAGGAAGTAGGACGCGTAGCCGAGGGTGCGGATCGTCTCGAGCTCGTCGTCGAGGCGGGTCCAGATCCGCATCCGGGGCGCCGAGCCGTAGCGCCGCCCGATCGCGCCCTCGCAGCGCCGGCGCAGCGCGACATCGGCGGAGTGCGCCGAGGAGTCGGACACGAACAGCTCGGGGAAGTGCACCTCGCCGATGCCGAGGTCCGCGCGCGGGTCGAGCGCGCACCGGTCGGCCACCGTGCGAGTGCGGGCGAGCAACCGGCGCGCCTCGTCGGCACTGTCGTGGGCCAGGCCGGCGAGGCGGCAGACCTCCTCGGCGACCTCGTGCATCTCCTTGCCGGACTTGAGGAATCCCTCGGCGTTGCCGCGCGCGGCGGCGGGCCCGACGTCGCGCAGGTGGGAGGAGCCGAGCGGGACCAGGCGCCGCGAGGCGTCGAGGACGTCGATGGTCGGGGCGTCGAGCCGGTCGGCGTAGCGCACCGCGTTGGTCAGCACCGTGGGCAGGCCGGCGGTGCGTGCGATGCCGGCCATCCTCGCCGCGTGCGGCGAGGTGCCCGGACCCCAGCTCCCGGCGCGGCCGCCGAGGCGGTGCGAGACCAGCTCCACGACGAGGTTCTCCCAGGGCACCACCTCGCGCCACGGGGCGAGCGCGGCGAGGGCGAGGTCGTCGCGTCGCCGGGTGGCGGCGGATCCCACCTCCGAGGACGGCCCCAGCAGCACCAGCACCGCGCCGCCGGACAGGTGCGGAGCCAGGACGTCGAGGTCGGCCACCGGCCTGCCGCGCTCCCCGGTCAGGTGGACGGCCGACACCATCCGGCACAGCGCCGCCCAGCCGGCCCGGCCGATGGCCAGGAAGGTCACACGGACGTTGCCTCCCTGCTCGGGGCCGGGCTCGCGGACCGCTCCCCCGCGCACCGGCGTACGTCGGGCCTGTGCGCGCTCGCGGGCCACCGGTCCGGTCATGGCCACTGCGAGGTCCACTCCGAGCACGGGGCGTACGCCGGCCGCGCCGGCGGCGCGGACGAACTTCACCGCGCCGTAGAGGCCGTCGCGGTCGGTGAGGGCGAGTGTGTCCATCTCCTGCTCCGCGGCGCGCTCCACCAGCACGTGCGGGTGGGAGGCGCCGTACTGGAGGGAGTAGCCGGAGGCGACGTGGAGGTGGACGAAGGGGTCCGGCGCCACCTCACGCCACGCTGGCGTGCGGCACCAGGCCGAGCGCCTGCTCGATGACGGCCAGGAACCGGTCGGCGTCACGCACCAGGTCGTCGGCCTCGCGCTCGCTGACCGCACGGGTCGAGCCCGCTTCGGCGGCGGCGCGCTTGGCGGCACCGGCAGCGAAGAAGCTCGCCCACTCGGTGAGCTCGGGGGCGACCTCGGCGAGCAGGACCCACGCGTTCTTCTGCCGTCGGCCCCGCGGCGCGGGCCTGGCCCGTGCCGCGAGCAGGGCAGCCGCTGCGCACAGCGCGGCGACGTGGGCGCAGGCATAGCGGGTGGGCACGTCGCGGGCGGTGATCGCGTCGTGGAGCGAGGTGGCCGAGCGCTGGAGGTAGGAGTGGGCGGACGCCGGGACGAGGTGGGGGCTCAGGGTGTGGTCCATCTCGGCGCCTCAGTCCAGGCAGCCGACGAGCTGCCAGCGCCCGTCGGTCCAGTCGAAGGACAGGTCGAACACGCCATAGGTCGGCGGGGACTCCTCGTCGGGCACGGGACGGACGGGCAGGGCGCCGCGCCCGGCCTCCACCCGCCACAGCTCACGCTCGGCCAGCAGGTCGCCCGCCGGTCCGTCGCGGTCGGCGGCACCCTGCCACCACGGGCCGGTCTCCACCCAGTGCGCGACCACGGCGCGCACCTTCCACAGCCGGCCGCGCCACAGGAACTGGTCGGGGTCCTGCTCCTCGCCACGTCGCACCTCGACGGGGTCGTCGTACTGCCTCATCACGCCTCCTCACGCTCCGTCGACCCCGGGGCCGACCCGGGCGGAGATGGGGGTCGAGGTCACCGCCACCCGGGTCGCATCGAACATCTGTTCGAACAACCCGAACGTTACTCCTCCCCACCGACAACGCGTCAAGGGCGGCCGGGGAGGGAACTGGCGGAGCCCGGAGGGAGGGGGCGCTCAGACGTCGCGGAGGTGGGCCGTGGTCTCGCGCTGCCAGAGGAAGAACGAGAGCACCAGGCCCTCGAGGATGACCAGCGCCGAGAGCACCACGAAGATCGTGGGGAGGTGGGAGTCGAGGCAGACCGCCCCGACCAGGACGCCGACGCCCGCGGTCGCGGTGAGCACTGGGCGGGTCCAGGCGTGCCCGCCGAGGAAGAACGAGGCGAGGACCACGGCCAGCAGGGCGAAGCCGATGAACGCCACCACCGCCAGCGCCACGAAGCCCGGCACGATCGGGTCGTCGCGCAGCTGGTCGATGCCGCCCTGGGCCAGCAGCTCCTGCGCCGTCGGGTTGCCCTGGGCCCAGCCGAGGATCACCTCGTCGCGCATCAACCAGGTCAGCAGGGTGATCACGCCCGAGGTGGACACGATCAGGCCCAGCACTCGCACGCTGTTGGTCACGGACCGGGGCACGTCGCGCGCCATGCATCACTCCTGAAGCTCATCGGTTGTCGTCGCTAGGCTCGCATCATGTCGACCGAGCACACATCGATCACCTCATTTCGAGGCGAGCTCACCCGGCGCGGCGGGACGGGTGACGTGGTCATCCTGCCCGACAGCGCCCACACTGCCGCACTTGCCGCGGCGGCACTGGGCTGTGAGGTCGGCGCCATCGCCAACAGCCTGCTGTTCGACGCCGGGGGCGAGCCGGTCCTGATCCTCACGTCGGGGGCGCACCGCGTCGACACCGCGGCGGTCGCCCGGCGGATCGGTGTCGACCGGTTGAAGCGCGCGGACCCCGAGTTCGTGCGCCGCCACACCGGGCAGGTCATCGGCGGCGTCTCCCCCATCGACCACCCGGAGCCGGTCCGCTCCTGGATCGACCCGTGGCTGCGGCGCCACGACGTGGTCTGGGCCGCGGCGGGCCATCCTGCTGCGGTCTTCTCCACGACGTACGACGAGCTCGTGGCGATGACGGGAGCCACCGAGGTGGACGTCGAGGCTGACGAGGCCCTGCAGGACGGTGCCTGAGCCGTGGACGCGCTGTCGCTGACCTTCTCGAGCGGCTGGGCGAGCGGCATCAACGCCTACCTGGTCGTCCTCGTCCTGGGCATCGCCGACCGCGTCGGCACGGTCGCGGAGATCCCCGACGCGCTCGGGCGGTGGGACGTGCTGGCGGTGGCGGGCTTCCTCTACGCGATGGAGTTCATCGCCGACAAGATCCCCTACATCGACTCCACCTGGGACGCGATCTCCACCGCGATCCGTCCCACTGCGGGCGCCGTGATCGGCGTGCTGCTGGCCGGCGAGGCCTCGTCCCTCGACCAGGCGGTCCTCGGTGTCGTCGGTGGCGGCACCGCGCTGCTCAGCCACCTCGCCAAGGCCGGCGGACGGCTGGCGATCAACACCTCGCCCGAGCCCGCCACCAACATCCTGGCCAGCCTCACCGAGGACGCCGCGGTGCTCGCCGTCGTGTGGTTCTCGCTCGAGCACCCGCGAGCGGCGGCAGCCGTGGCCGGCGTGCTGCTCCTGCTCGGGCTCGTGATGCTGTTCTTCCTCTCCCGCCTGATCCGTCGCGGCTGGCGTCGGTGGAAGGCCGGCCCGACACGCGCGGGCATCGGAGGTCCGGTCGCCTAGGGTTCACCCGTGGCGCGCGTGGTGGTGGTCGGTGGCGGGTTCGGCGGCATGGCAGCGGCCGCGCGGCTGGCCAAGCTGGGCCACGACGTCACGCTCCTGGAGCGCGCCGACCACCTCGGCGGCGCCCTGACCTCGGTCGAGCACGACGGCTTCATCTGGGACGCCGGCCCCGCGAGCACCCTGCTCCCCGCCGCGGTCCGCGACCTGTTCCGCAAGTCGGGCCGTCCGCTGGAGCGCGAGCTCGACCTGCAGCCGCTCGACCCGGTCCGCGAGCACCGCTTCGGCGACGGATCGTCGGTCCGGGTCCCCGGCGGGTCCCGCGCCGCCCAGCTCGCGGCCTTCGAGGGCCTCGGACCGGGCCTGGGGCAGCAGTGGGTCGACCACGTGGCGTCGTACGGCGAGGCGTGGGAGCTGTTGCGCAAGGAGTGGTTCGAGCGGCCCTTCGACGCCGACGTCGCCCCGCGCGAGCTGATCGACCTGCTCGGGCGGCGCGAGTCGCTGGACAAGCGGCTGCGCCGGACGTTCCGCGACGAGCGGCTGCGGCTGGTCGCCGGGCACCGGCTGGTCATGGCCGGCCACGAGCCGCGCAACGCCCCGGTGCACGCCGGCGTCGACATCTACCTCGAGCAGCGCTTCGGCGCCTGGACCGTCCCCGGCGGCCTGGCCGCGCTCGGCGCCGCGATGGCCGCGCGGCTCGAGCTGCGCGGCGTCACGGTCCTGACCGGGACCGAGGCACTCGACCTCGCCGTGCGCGGTGGACGGGTGGCGGCCGTCCGGACCGCCGACGGCGAGCTGGACGCGGACCACGTGGTGGTGGCGATCGACCCGCGCCGCCTGCCCGCGCTGGCGTCGTACGTCCGGCGCACGATGCCGGCGATGCCGCCCGTGGTCTGCCACGTCGGCCTGGCCGGTGACGTGCCGGACCTCCCGCACGAGGTGGTGGTGCACGGCGACCCGCTGCTGGTCGTGCGCACCGGGGGCCGGGCGCCCGACGGCGCCGCGGCCTGGACGGTGCTGGGCCGCGGCCGCATCGCCGAGGACGTGCTGCTGGCGCTGGCCCGGCAGGGCATCGACGTGCGCAGGCAGGTCGTCGCCCGCGTCGACCGCAGCCCCCGCGACCTCGTCGAGGAGTGGGGCGGGTCGCCGTGGGGCGTGCTGTGGCAGGGCCCGCGCACGTCGCGCGACCGGCTCGCACCGCGTACGCCGATCCCCGGCGTGCTCACCGCCGGCGCGCACGCGACCACCGGCTCGGGACTCCCCTTCGCCGGTCTCAGCGCGGCGCTGGTGGCCGCGGTGGTCGGGCGCGCCTGACGCGGCAGGTCAGTAGGCGAGCTCCCACACGACCGTGACGGTGCTCGTCACGGCGGCCTCGCCCGGCTCGATCGCGCCGGCGTCGTGCGCCATCGCCATCCGGGGCCCCGGTCCCGGGCCGCCCTGCGCCGCGTCGCCCTCGACGATCGTCTGCACGGCACCGAGGCCGGCGCCGGCCATCCGCGCGAGGGCCGCCGCACGGTCGCGGGCGTCGTGGAACGCGGCCTCGCGCGCCTTGTCGCCCGCTCCGTGGTCCTCGGTGACCTCCAGCCCCACGCTGTCGACCGCGAGGGCGTCGCCGACCGCGGCCGCGAGCTCACCGAGCATCGCGCCCGCTGCGGACAGGTCGGCGCACCCGATGGCGAAGGCGTGCCGGGCCTCGTAGCCCAGGCGCGTGCCGGAGTGGTCGTGCCAGGGCCACGCGGTGATCCCGGTCGAGGCGATCCGGCGTTGCTCGGTGTGGCGCCGCGCCACCTCGACCACCGCACCTGCCGCCGACGACATGGACTCGTAGGCCTCCGCGACGCTGTCGCCGCGGGCGACCGCGGACAGCCGGACCACGGCGCTGTCGGGCGCGACGCGGGCGGTGCCGGTCCCCGTGACGGTGACGGTCATCATGCGAGCCACCGTAGCCGGAGCCGTGGCGGGCGCCGGGTCAGACCGTGATGCGCAGGTTGGCGAAGATCTCGCGCGTCGCCTTCGACCGGTTGAGGGTGTAGAAGTGCAGGCCCGGAGCGCCGGCCTCGAGCAGGTCGCGGCAGAGCTCGGTCGCGATCGCGATGCCCTCGGCGCGCAGCCGCTCGGGCTCGTCGGCCAGCGGCTCGAGCCGGGAGGTGATCTCCTCGGGCAGCTGGCGGCGGGAGAACTCGACCATCCGCTGCATCGAGCGGAGGTTCAGGATCGGCATGATGCCGGGGATGATCGGCAGGTCGGCGCCCACGGCTCGCGCCCGCTCGACCAGGCCGACGTAGTCGGAGGCGCGCAGCACCATGTCGGTCACGGCGAACTCGGCGCCGGCGTCGTGCTTGGCCTTCAGCACCCGCGCGTCGGTCTCGAGGTCGACCGCGTCGACGTGGCCCTCGGGGAAGGCTGCGACCCCGATGCGCATGTCGGCCCGCTCCCGGATCAACGCGACGAGCTCGTTGGCATAGGTCAGTCCGCCCTCGGTCGGCGTCCAGGGGCTCCCCGGACCGCTCGGCGGGTCGCCGCGCAGCGCCATCACGTGGTGCACGCCGGCCCGGCTGAGGTCGTCGAGGATCGTGGTGAGCTCCTCGACCGTGTGGCCCACGCAGGTCAGGTGCGCGACCGGCAGCATGCTGGTCTCGCGGGCGATGCGCTCGGTGATGGCGACGGTGCGGTCGCGCGTGGTGCCGCCGGCGCCGTAGGTCACCGAGACGAAGGTCGGGCCGTAGGGCTCGAGGTCGGTGATGGCCTGCCAGAGCTGCTCCTCACCGGCCTCGTCCTTCGGCGGGAAGAACTCGAAGGAGAAGGACCGCTCGCCGCGCGCGAGCAGGTCGCGCATGCTCAGGCCCCGTCCGTCGCTCATGGGCACAAGCCTACGGAGCCCCGCGATGCTCCGGTGCCCTTGTCCACTGATTAGGCTCCGTGACGTGACGACCTGGGATCCCGCACCCTTCCGCGACCAGGTCCAGCAGGTGCTGGATGCCTTCCTCGACCGACGCGCCGCCGAGCTCGCGCCGCTGGGCCCCGACGCCGGTCGCCTGATCGACGAGGCGCGTACGGCGGTGCGCGGTGGCAAGCGGTTCCGTGCCGCCTTCTGCCACTGGGGCTACCGCGCGGTGCGGCCCGACGTCGCCGACGGCGCCGCGCTGGCCCGCGCGTGCGCGTCGCTGGAGGTGCTGCACGCCAGCGCGCTCGTCCACGACGACCTCATGGACGCCTCCGACACCCGGCGCGGCCGTCCGGCCACGCACCGCGCCTTCGAGGGCGAGCACCGCGCAGCCGGCTGGCGAGGGGGTCCCGAGCAGTACGGCGCCGCCGCGGCGATCCTGCTCGGCGACCTGCTGCTCGGCTGGTCCGGCGACCTGCTGCGGGGCTCCGGCTTCGCCGCGGACGAGGTCGCCTCCGGCATGGCGCTCCTCGAGCTGTGCCGCACCGAGGTGATCGCCGGGCAGTTCCTCGACGTGTCGGTCCAGGCCCGCGGCCACGCCGACGTCGACACGGCGATGACCGTGCTGCGCTACAAGTCCGCGAAGTACAGCATCGAGCGACCGCTCCACATCGGTGCGGGCCTCGCCGGCGCCAACGCAGCGCAGCTCGAGCAGCTGGGCCGCTTCGGCCTGCCGCTCGGCGAGGCCTTCCAGCTGCGCGACGACGTGCTCGGCGTCTTCGGCGACCCCGCCGAGACCGGCAAGCCGGCCGGCGACGACCTCGTGGAGGGCAAGCGCACCGTGCTCGTCGCGCTCGCCCTCGACGCCGCTCCCCCGGCCGCCGCCCGGCGCCTCGACGCCGCGCTCGGCACCCCGCTCGGCGCGGCCGACGTCGAGGAGCTGCGCGCGATCATCGAGGACTCCGGCGCCCGCGCACAGGTCGAGGCGGTGATCGGCTCCCTGGCCGACCACGCCGTCGAGACGCTTCGGGCCGCCGAGATCGACGACGAGGCCCGCGTGGTGCTCACCGAGCTCGCAGCCGCGGCGACCCAGCGCACCGTCTGAGTCGTGGAGGGGCCTCAGTCGAGGCTGGTGATCCCGGGGAGCACCGGGCCCTCGCCTCGCAGCAGCACCGCGAACGGCACGCCCCGGTCGTCGTTGACCCGGGAGCCGAGGACGCTGAGGGCGATGCTGAAGGCCCGCTCGTCGGCGCGGGCCAGGGTGGCCCACCCGTCCCAGAGCAGGACGACCCCGTCGCGCCCGGCGCCGATGTCGTGCAGGCAGTCGGCGAGGGCGTCGAAGTTCCGGCCGTAGTGCCCGGGGAAGTCGAGCGCGTCACCGACGGCGTCGAGGAAGTCAGCCTTGGTGTCCGCGCGCGTCCAGCCGTCGACGTGGGCGAAGCCCCAGCCGGCGTGCTCGACGGTGTGGCGTACGTCGGCGGCGTCGAGGGCGCCGTGCCACCGGTGGATCCCGGGCGTCTCGCGCCCGGCCAGCACCGCGGCGAGCCCGCTCACGAGCCCACCTCCACACGGGAGAAGGAGCTGTAGTGGTCGTCGGTCCAGTAATACTCCCCGGGCGAGCCCGCGACGATGCGGCGCGCGCCCCGGCCGTACGCGCCGGGCGTGGGCACGGTGTACTCGCGGTAGTAGCCGAACGACTGGTCGGGCAGGAGCTCCTCGCGGTTGCCGAACACCCCGCCGTCGTGCTCGGGCTCGGGGAACGGCCCGCCCGCCTCGATCAGCTCGATCGTCCGTGCCGCCTCCGGCGGCAGGTCGCCGAGCCGGACGAGCGGGAGCCCGCTTGCCGAGCCCGTGGACGGGAAGGTGGTCGGGGCGTCGGAGACCGCTTCGTCCAGCTGCGGCAGCGGCTCCGACGAGGACGGTGCGTCGCCCGTCCCGCTGCCGGCACTGGGGTCGGTGCCGTCCCGGTCGGCCGGGATGAACATCGAGACCAGCAGGATCGCGGCCGCCGCGAGCAGCACCATCCATCGGTAGCGCTGCCGTGCGGCCGAGGCGGGCATCAGTACTCCAGCACCTGCGCGCGCCGCTTGACCTCGCTGCCGCGGTTCTCGCGCAGCGCGTCGATCGGGCGCCCCGGGAGGTCGTCGTCGGTGAAGAGCCACGCGATGCACTCGCGGTCGTCGAAGCGGTGGTCGTGCAGGAGCGTGAGGAGGCCGGGCAGGCCCTTCACGACCAGCCCGTCCTGGAGGAAGTCGGCCGGCACGCACGGTCCCGCACCCGGCCGGGGCACGGCGGCGGCGAGCTCGTGCTCGCGGATCATCGTGCGGACCTTGGCCGGCGTCACGCCGAGCAGCGATGCCACCTGGCCCCAGTCCAGCCACTCGGTCACGAGGGCGGCCAGGTCACGCTCGGCGAGGGGGACCTCACTCGTGCCGGGGGTGCCTGGCTCACTGCGCTCACTCATGCCCGCAGCCTAGGTGAGGAGGGCCGCAGGCGGTGAGTCGCGGCGTGCCGGCGGACGGCGGACGGACCCGGACGGAGTTGTCGCCCCGGCACCGCATCCGTAGCGTGTCGTGGATGCACCCCCTCCGATCTGCCCTCGCCGCAGCCCTCGTGGGCCTGCTCGCCCTGACGCTCTCCCCCGTCGTCGCCCCCGCCTCGGCCGACCACTACGACGGCGCGCCCGGACCGGTCCACGCCGGCAACACCTTCGGCTGGTACCAGCACGGGGTGTTCCGCCAGGAGTTCATCGGCCCCAAGCCCGCCTTCTGGAAGCAGCAGGGCCGCGGTGTCGTCCGCACCCAGAACGGCATGCTCACGCTGATGAGCACCCGGCGCGGCAGTGTCTCGGCGACGCTCGACCTCAAGGGCCACACCTACGGCCGCTGGGAGATCCGGATGCGGGCCCGCACCATGTCGAAGGTCAAGGGCGGCAAGCCCTTCAAGGTCGTCACCGAGCTCGTCCCCGGCGGCACCCGCGACCAGCACTGCGGCGGACGCGACATCGGCATCGAGAACTTCACCCTCGGCGCCAACACCGTCAAGTCCTACGTCCACACCCTGCCGAACAGCTCCTACCGCGGCTTCCTCGGCCGCCACCTGCGCAACGACCGCTGGCACACCTACGCCGTCGAGGTCGCCAAGGACCACGTCTCCTGGTTCGTCGACGGACACGTCATCAACACCGAGCGCCGCGCCGACGCGCTGGACCCGGTGCCGCGGCAGCTGAAGTTCGAGCTGCGCGCGCAGGACGGCAAGAAGATGCACCCGGCGCGGATGCAGATGGACTGGATGCGCTACTGGTCGATGCGCGCGCCGAACGAGAAGTCGATCAAGGCCCCGCAGCTCGAGCTCAGCACCTTCAACGGCGCCTGCTGACGCGCTGCACCACGCGACCACCGCCACGGCGGCCGAGGTCGGGCGACACGCCCGACCCGGCCGCCGCTCGCGTTCGTCGTACGCCGGTCGCTAACGTCGACTGCTTCGTTCGCGCGCTTCCCTCCCGGGACCTCGTGCCCCGGGCGCAGCGGACGGGACGAGGAGCAACCCCCGTGCCCCGAGCAGACCACGCCCGACGTCCCCACCCCCGACGTGACCACCCCCGACGTGACCGCCCCCGGGCCCGCGCGCTCGCCACGGCCGTCGGCGTCCTTGCCGCCTCGCTCGCTACCGTGCTCACCGCAGCGCCGGCCCACGCCGACCACGAGCGGCTGCCTGCCGACCGGAGCCTGCGGTCCTACGTCGTCCAGCCCGGCGACACCGCGTCGGGCCTGGCCGTGCGCTTCCACGCGTGGACGGCCGAGATCGTCTCCCACAACCACCTCGGCGGCGGCGGTTCGCTGCGCGTCGGCGACCGGATCGAGATCCCCGTCGTCGGGCGCACCGGCGACGGACGTGACGGTGACGGTCGCGACGGCGGGCGGGCCACCTCGATGTGGCAGCACCCCGACGCGGACCGGGAGAAGGTCCGGCGGGTGGTCGCGGGAGCCGCGCGCCGCCACGGCGTCGATCCCCAGCTCGCCCTCGCCGTGTCGTGGCAGGAGTCCGGCTGGCAGATGGGCGTGGTCTCCAGCGCCAACGCCATCGGTGCCATGCAGGTCCTGCCGTCCACCGCGCGCTGGATGGAGCAGTACGCCGGACGGTCGCTGCGGCTGCGCAGGCTCGGCGACAACGCGCAGGCCGGCGTGCTGCTGCTCAAGGTGCTCTCGGCGCACACGCAGCGGCGTACGCACAAGATCGGCGCCTACTACCAGGGCCTCGGCGCGGTGCAGCGCCACGGGCTCTACGACGAGACCCGCACCTACGTCGACAACGTGGAGGCCATCAAGCGCCGTCTCGAGGACGGCCGCCCGCCGTCCTGAGGGTGGCGGGCCGAGCGTGACGCGCCACGCCGGGACCCCCGCCTGCGCGTGGCCGCGCCCCGCCCTTCCGTACGATGAGGGCGCCGGATCCTTCCCCGTCCGCTTGTGCGATCCGGCGCTGGAGGTCGAGCAGTGGAGCCATCCGAGCACGCCCGCGCGGCTGCGTCCGGTGGCTCCGGCGACCCTTTGGTCGGCCGGGTGCTGGACGGTCGCTACCGCATCGGCCCCCGCATCGCGCGCGGCGGCATGGCCAGTGTCTACGAGGCCACCGACACCCGTCTCGACCGGACGGTCGCGGTCAAGGTCATGCACCCCGGCCTCGGCGACGACCGTGAGTTCGCGGAGCGCTTCGTCCGCGAGGCCCGCGCCGCCGCCCGGTTGAACCACCCCCACGTGGTGGGCGTCTACGACCAGGGCGACGACACCTCCGACGGGCAGGACACCGTCTTCCTCGTCATGGAGTACGTCCCCGGGCACACCCTGCGCGACGTGATCCGCAAGGAGGCGCCGATGCCGCCGGCCCGGGCGCTGGCGCTGCTCGAGCCGGTCGTCTCCGCCCTCGCCGCCGCCCACCGCGCGGGCCTGATCCACCGCGACGTCAAGCCCGAGAACGTGCTCATCGCCGACGAGGCCCACGGCGGTCGGGTCAAGGTCGCCGACTTCGGCCTGGCCAAGGCCGTCAGCGCCGACACCCAGCACACCGCGACCGGCGGCGTGCTGATCGGCACGGTGTCCTACCTCGCGCCCGAGCTGGTCGTCGACGGGCGGGCCGATGCACGTGCCGACGTCTACGCCGCCGGCGTCGTCCTCTACGAGCTGCTCACCGGCAGCAAGCCCCACGAGGGCGAGTCCCCGATCCAGGTCGCCTACCGCCACGTCCACCACGACGTCCCGATGCCCTCGCTGGCGCGGCCCGGCATCCCCGACTACGTCGACGCGCTCGTGGCCCGCGCCACCTCGCGCGACCGCGAGCACCGAGCCGCCGACGCGGGCGTGCTGCTCCACCAGCTGCACCGCGTCGAGCAGGCGCTGCGCGACGGCCTGGCCTCCGACCCCGAGCTCGCCGCGGACCTGCTCCCCCGGCGTACGCCCGAGGCTGATGCCCCCGACCCGGTCGGCAACGACACCACCCCCGAGCCGTTCGACGCCGGAGCGCTCGCGCTCCTGACCGAGGTCGACCCCCGCGACTCCGGGCTGGTCGACGACGGCAGCCCCGACCGCACCACCGCGCTGGAGCGGCATCTCGTGCCGCCCGCCGCTGCTCCTGTCACGGCGCCGATGACCGAGCCGATGCCCACGACCGCCCGCCCCGGGTCCCCGCAGCCGCCGGCTCCCGCGCCGCGACCTGCACCGGGACGCGCCCCGTCCAAGGTCGCGCCCGTCGCGACGACGGCGCGGCGCCGTTCGGCGAA
The DNA here is from genome assembly GCA_964021995.1 of Nocardioides furvisabuli. Taxonomy (GTDB): domain Bacteria; phylum Actinomycetota; class Actinomycetes; order Propionibacteriales; family Nocardioidaceae; genus Nocardioides; species Nocardioides furvisabuli_A. The sequence continues at coordinate 100,793 of CAXHZJ010000007.1, forward strand.
GGGCCCGATCCTCCTGCTGCTCGCGCTCCTGCTGGTGGCCGGCATCGGCCTGGGCGCCTACTGGTTCGGCTGGGCGCGCTACACCACGACCCCCGCAGTGCTGAACCTCGACCAGGCCGCCGCGACGGCCGAGCTCGAGGCCGCCGGGCTGGAGGTCGAGGAGGGCGAGCCGGCCTACTCCGAGAACGTCGCCCCCGGCCTCGTGATCGGCACCGACCCCGGCCCCGGCGACCGGGTCCTCAGCGGAGGCACCGTCGCGCTCGTCCTGTCCCTCGGGCCGGAGCGCTACGACGTGCCTGCCCTCGAGGGAAGCACCGAGGACCAGGCGCAGGACGCCCTCGCCGCGACCAACCTCGTCTTCGGCGAGAGCCGCGGCAGGTGGAGCGAGACCGTGCCCGAGGGGCAGGTGATCCGCACCTCGCCGAAGGCCGGCACCACGCTCAAGCCGGGTGCCGTGGTCGACCTGGTGCTCAGCCGTGGCCGCAAGCCGATCGAGGTCAGGGACTTCACCGGGAAGTCGTTCGACGACGCCCGGGAGGCGCTCGAGGCGCGGCGCCTCGAGGTGAGCGTGGCCGGTGAGGAGTTCAGCGACACCGTGCCCGAGGGGTTCGTGATCTCCCAGGACCCGACCGGCGGCACCCTCTTCCGCGGCGACACCGTCTCCTTCGTCGTCTCCCAGGGTCCCGAGCTCGTCGAGGTCCCGCGCGTGCGGGCGATGGGCGTCGAGGCCGCGACGTCGCTGCTCGAAGGTCTCGGCTTCGCCGTCGAGACCGACGAGGCCGACGGCTACCTCGGACTCGGCTTCGTCTTCAGCTCCGACCCCGGGTCCGGGGAGTCGGTGCCCAAGGGCTCGACGATCACGTTGTTCCTCATCTGAGGTCCTAGCCTTCCTTTGTGGAGCACGAGCAGACCCGGCGTACGACCCTGCTCGCGGCGGCCGCGCTGCTGGCCATCGCGGCCTGCTGGGGCTCGACGTTCTTCCTCATCAAGGACCTGCTCGACCGGGTGCCGACGCTCGACTTCCTCGCCGTGCGGTTCAGCATCGCCGCGGTCGTGCTGATGCTCGTCGCACCCCGCGCGCTCGGTCGGCTCTCCCCCGTGGTGCGCCGGCACGCCGTCGTCCTGGGCGTGCTCTACGGCGTCGCGCAGATCCTGCAGACCGCCGGGCTCGCGCACACGCCTGCGAGCATCAGCGGCTTCGTGACCGGGCTGTACGTCGTCTTCACCCCGTTGCTCGCCGCCGCGATCCTCCGCACCCGGATCCCGCCGATCACGTGGGCCGCCGTGCTGCTGGCCACGATCGGGCTCGGCGTGCTGGCCCTGCGCGGCTTCAGCATCGGCTACGGCGAGCTCATCACGCTGGCCTCCGCGGTCCTCTACGCACTGCACATCGTGGGACTGGGCGCGTGGTCGACGGCCCAGGACGCGGTCGGCATGACGATCCTTCAGATCATCGTGATCGCGGTGATCTGCACGCTGGCCACCGCCCACGACGGGATCGTGCTCCCCGACCGCACGAGCGACTGGGTCTCGGTCGTCTACATGGCCGTCGTCGTCGGCGCGCTCGGACTGCTCGCACAGACCTGGGCACAGGCCCACCTCCCGCCCACACGCAGCGCCATCATCATGAGCATGGAGCCCGTCTTCGCCTCGCTCTTCGCGGTCTGGCTCGGCGGGGAGGACGTCACCACGCGCCTGCTGCTCGGCGGGACGATGGTGCTCCTCGCGATGCTGACAGTCGAGCTCGCGCCGCGGCGCGTGGTCGAGGGCGAGGTCCCGCACATCGCGGTCTGAGGCCCGGGCGCACGGCCCCGACGTTCGCCGACCACCGGACGCGGTGGACCCGCCCGCCTAGGGTGGGGCCGTGGACAGCTGCGTGGCGTGCGGGGCCGAGCTCGGCGTGGGCCGGTTCTGCCTCAACTGCGGGCACCCGATCGGTGCCCCGGCGCCCGCCCCTGCCCCTGCGCCTGCCGCGCCGCCGGCTCCTCCCCGTGCCCCTGCCGCTGCCTCTGACTCTGCCCCGGCCTCGGTGGAGCCCCAGCAGCCGGTGGAGATGCCGGTGCAGGCGGCGGACCCGACCCCGGTCCCCCCGACCGGTCCCGTCGAGGCCCCGCCGGTGGACCGCCCGCCTGCCGACGACGCACGTCCGGCACGCAGCGCCTGGGACCCGCGCGACGACCTGCTCCCCTACGAGGAGGTCGACGACCTCGCGGCCGACGACCCGGTGCGCGGGTGGGCCTGGGCGGTCTGGGTCGCCTTCGCCGTCGCGCTGGTCGTGCTGGTGGTCGTGCTGATCCGTGTCCTTGGCACCGACGGCGACGCCACCGAGTCCGACAGCGACACCGCCACCGACGCGTCGAGCGCAACCGCTCCGGTCGAGGACCCGTCCGTCTCGTCCGACGCCCCGAGGGGCGTCGGCAAGCGCCTCGACCTCGCGGACTCCGCGACCTTCGGCGTGCCGGCGACGGCTCCCGCCACCACCGACCTCGACGGCACCCTGGTGGCCTACGAGGCCTCCCAGATGGCCGACGGCAACCCGGCCACGACGTGGCGCACCACCGGTGACGCCACCGGCGCGCAGGTCGTCATCACCCTGGCCGAGCCGGGCGTGGTCACTCGCGTCGGACTGGTCAACGGCTACGCCAAGCAGGTCGCCGGCGTCGACTGGTACCCCAACAACCGGCGCATCCTCGCCGTCACCTGGACCTTCGACGACGGCACCGAGGTCGAGCAGACCTTCGCGGAGCGGCCGGCGATGCAGCGGATGAAGGTGCCGGCGGTGGAGACCTCGACGGTCACCCTGACCCTCACGTCGGTCACGCCGCCCGGCAGCGGCAACCTCGGTCGCGACTACACCGCGATCAGCGAGGTCTCCGTCATCGGGCGTCGAGCCGGCTGAGCACCACCGCGGCGCGCTCGGCGTCGGCCCGCGACACGTCGAGGTGCGTCACCAGGCGTACGGCCCGGGGACCGACCGCCGCGATCCGCACGCCCTCCTCCGCCGCACGCGCCACGAACGACACGGCGTCGGGACGGTCGACGACCACGATGTTGGTGTCGACGTCGGCCGGGTCGAGGCCGAGCGCCTCACCGAGGAGCCGGGCGTGGGAGTGGTCGTCGGCCAGCCGCTCGACGTGGTGCTCGAGGGCGTACGCCCCTGCCGCGGCGAGGATGCCGACCTGGCGCATGCCGCCACCCATCCGCTTGCGCCGGACGCGGGCCTGGTCGATCGCGTCGGCCGAGCCGACCATGAGCGAGCCCACCGGCGCACCGAGGCCCTTGGAGAGGCAGACCGCGAGGACGTCGGCGATCCGGCCGTAGTCCGCGAGCGGCGTGCCGGTGGCGACGTGGGCGTTCCACAGCCGAGCCCCGTCGAGGTGCACCCGCGTGCCGGTCGTGTCCGCCCAGGCGCGCAGGTCGCGCAGGTCGTCGATCCCGACGACCGTGCCGCCCGCGAAGTTGTGGGTGTTCTCCACCGACACCGCCGCGGTGCGCACGAAGAACGGCCCCATGTCCGGCGCGTGCAGGCCCTCGATCGCCGCGAGGTCGACGCGACCGCGCTCGCCCGTCCACGTACGCATCGTGATGCCGCTGATCGCGCCGTGGGCGCCCAGCTCGGCGCGCGCGATGTGGGCCGACGACTCGCACAGCACCTCCTCGCCCGCCTGGACGACGGAGGCGACGGCGAGCACGTTGGCCATCGACCCGGTCGGCGTGAAGAGCGCCGCCTCGTGGCCGAACAGGCCGGCCACCCGCTCCTGCAGGGCGGTGACCGTCGGGTCCTCGCCGTAGACGTCGTCGCCGACCTCGGCGCGGGCCATCGCGGCCCGCATCGCCTCGGTCGGACGGGTGAGGGTGTCGGAGCGCAGGTCGATCACGGGGGCGAACCTACCCGTGTCGCCGGCGGGGCCGCCCCGCCGGGCAGCGGTGAGCGAGACACGTTCCGAGCGCCCGGAACCAGCCTCACGCACCGCTCCGCGGGTCTCTGCTCCCGCCGTGTGTTTCGACACGCCCGTCGCTCGTGCTCGCAAGCTCGCTCGAGCGGGGCTGCTCAACCCCTTCGGCGACGCGCCCGCTCGCAGGCTCGCGGTCGCTGCCTCAGGCCTTGCGGAGCATCTCTGCCACGAGGAAGGACAGCTCGAGGGACTGGACCCGGTTGAGGCGGGGGTCGCAGACGGACTCGTAGCGGTTGGCCAGCTGGGCCTCGTCGATCTCCTCGCCGCCGCCGACACACTCGGTGACGTCGTCGCCGGTGAGCTCGACGTGGACGCCGCCGGGCCAGGTGCCGAGGCTGCGGTGCACGTCGAAGAAACCCTGAACCTCCTCGATCACGTCGTCGAAGCGCCGGGTCTTGTAGCCCGAGGACGCCTCGAAGGTGTTGCCGTGCATCGGGTCGCAGACCCACGCCACGTTGAGGCCCTCGGCGGTGACCTTCTCCACCAGCGCGGGGAGCCCGTCGCGGATCTTGCCGGCGCCGAAGCGGGTGATGAAGGTCAGGCGGCCCGGGATGTTGTCGGGGTTGAGGCGTGCGGAGTAGGCCAACGCGTCGTCGGGGGTCGTGGTGGGCCCGAGCTTGATGCCGATCGGGTTCTTGATCTTCGACAGCAGCTCGATGTGGGCGCCGTCGAGCTGGCGGGTCCGCTCCCCGATCCACACGAAGTGGGCCGAGACGTTGTAGGGCTCGTCGGTGCGCGAGTCGATGCGGGTCAGGGCCTGCTCGTACTCCAGCAGCAGCGCCTCGTGGCTGGAGTGGAAGTCGACGCGGTGGAACTCGTCCGGATCGGCGCCGATGGCCTTCATGAAGGTCAGCGCGCGCTCGATCTCGTCGGCCATCGCCTCGTAGCGCTGGCCGAAGGGCGAGGACTGCACGAAGTCGGTGTTCCAGGTGTGCACCTGGCGCAGGTCGGCGTAGCCGCCGGTCACGAACGCGCGCACCAGGTTCAGCGTCGCGGCCGAGGAGTTGTAGACGTCGACGAGGCGCTGCGGGTCCGGGACGCGAGCCTCGGGGGTGAAGTCGTAGCCGTTGACCGCGTCGCCGCGGTAGGCCGGCAGCGTGACCGGGCCGTCGGCCGTGGGGCGGGTCTCGAAGTCGCTGCTGCGCGGCTTGGCGTACTGCCCGGCGAGGCGGCCGAGCTTCACGACGGGCACCGAGGCGGCGTACGTCAGCACGACGGCCATCTGGAGCAGCACCCGCAGCTTGTTGCGGACGTTGTCGGCCGTGACGCCCGCGAAGGTCTCGGCGCAGTCGCCGCCCTGGAGCAGGAACGCCTCGCCGCGGGAGACCGCGGCGAGCTTGGCGGTGAGGTCGTCGCACTCACCCGCAAAGACCAGTGGCGGCGCGGTCCTCAGTCGGGCCACGGCAGCATCGACCGCCCCGGCGTCGGGGTAGGTGGGCTGCTGGAGGGGCCCGAGCGCGTGCAGCTGCTCGAGGGTGGGGATGGCACTCACCCCGCAAGGGTACGGCGACGGGGCGACCGCACCCGAACCCTGACCGCTCTCCGGGCGGTCAGGGTCCGGGCACCGTGTCTGTCCGACGTCGGATCAGCCCTCGAAGCACGCTCCTTCGAAGGTGTGCTCGGACACCGTGGGACCGGCGGCGAAGTCCTCGACGATGGCCACGCCGGACGGCGCGGACGGGTCGACCTCGCTCAGCACCGACTCGCGGAAGATCGTCTCGTCGGGGTCACCGGTCCTGTTGCCGGCCTCCTCGGGGAGCATTCCCTCGTAGTCGATCGTCTCGAGCGACTGCACCGCCTCGAGCAGCCCGCCGCGGTCCTTGTCGTAGTCGCCCTCGAGCCACTCCTCCAACGCCGCCTTCAGCGGGTAGGACCACGCCCAGCCGGCCGTGTAGCCGTCGTTGGGCTGGGCCACGTCGCCCAGCGCGTCGCGCATCGCCTGGTGGCCGGGGGTGTCGGTGCCGAAGGGTCCCCAGTAGCCGGACTGCATGTAGAGCGCCTCGAGCGCCGGAGCGGCCGGGGTCTCCAGCAGCGCCGGGTTCCACGTCGGGCCGAGGCCGATGAACTTGCCCGTGAAGCCCTGCGCGGCCGCCTGCCCGACGATGACGGCGGTCTCGGTGGGGCCGGTCCCGAGCAGCACGAGGCCGGGCTTCTGCTTGACGATGGCGCTGATGGCGCCCGCCTGGGCCTCCTGGCCGGGGGCGGTCTCGACGCCGGTGAAGTCGATGCCGTTGGCCTCGGCGGCGATCTCGGCTCCCGCGGCTCCGTCGCCGCCGTAGTCGCCGGGGAAGCCGACCGCCATCACCGAGGAGATGTCCTCCTGCGCCACCATGTAGTCGACGGCGTTCATCCCCTCGACGCAGTAGTTGGCGCCCGACTCCAGGATCGCGTCCTCGAAGGCCCACAGCGAGGTCCACGACGCCGGGGCGCCGACCATCTCGTCGCGGTCCATGTCGGGGATGATCGCCAGCGTGGTCGGCGAGCCCAGCGTCTGCGCGAGCGCGAGGACGTCGCCCTCGATCTCGCCGTAGACCTGCTGGTGGGTCTGCGGGTTGTAGAGGTTGTCCTTGACGTAGGTGGTGACGTCGATGTCGTAGCCACCGATGCCGCCGTCCTCGTTGACGCGGTTCCAGAACGCGGCCTGCGCCTCGGTGATCGGCACGCCCAGCGGGGCGAACGGACCCTGCGTCAGGTCGGAGATGGTGCCGAGGTAGATGCACCCGTTGTCGGCGTTGACCGCATCGGGGCACGCCTCGTCGGTGACCCCCGGCGCGCTGACGGCAGATGATCCACCGTCGTCCTCCCCGCCACCGCGACAACCGGTGGCGAGCAGCGCCAGCGCGACCAGCAGCACTGCTGACTTCCTTGACTTCACGGTGCTCTCCTTTGTGTGTGTCCGGCCGCTCAGTAGCTGAAGGGCCAGCCTTTCCAGTAGTTGCGAATACGGATCCAGATGCCGAAGAGTCCGCGTGGCTCGAACAACAGGAACCCGACGATGAGCAGGCCGTAGAGGACCTGCTCGAGCTGGAAGACGTTGGGGGTGTCGGTGACCTGGCCGGAGATGAAGGGCAGGTACGCCGGGAGCTCGCGCGTCAGGGTCGGCAGCAGCGTGATGAACAGCGCGCCCATGATGGCGCCGCTCACCGTGCCGGCTCCCCCGATCAGCACCATCGCGATGAACTGCACCGACAGCAGGAGGCCGAAGCTGGACGGCTCGAAGAACCCGATGATGCTGTAGATCAGGGCACCCGAGCAGCCGGCGTAGAACGAGGAGATCGCGAAGGCCACCGTCTTGGCGCGCGGCAGGTTGATGGCCATCATCTCCGCGGCCATGTCGCGGTCCCTGACGGCGGCGAAGGACCGCCCGGTGCGCGAGCGCGCCAGGTTGCGAGCACCCAGCGCGAACACCAGCATCAGCACGAGCATCAGCAGGTAGAACTTCTGGTCGGAGGTCAGGTAGTCGCCGTCGCGGGCGAACTCGATGCCGAAGAGCTCCGGCACGGCCGCCTCCCGGCCCACGCCCGCGCCCCCGGTCAGGTCGCTCCACTCGCGGAACAGGTGCTCGCCGATGAACACCAGTCCCAGGGTGACGATGGCGAGGTAGAGCCCGCGCAGCCGCGTCGCCAGCGGCGCGACCAGCACGCCCGCGAGCCCGGCCACCAGACCGGCGGCGGGCAGCCAGACCAGGATGTTGGTGATGCCGAAGCCGATCGTGCGACCGTCCGGGTCCCCGGAGATCGCCGCCGCCGTGTAGGCGCCCACGCCGAGGAAGAAGGCGTGGCCCAGGGACACCTGCCCGGCCAGGCCCGTGATGATGTTGAGGCCGAGCGCGCCGATCGCGAAGGCGTACGCCAGCGCGAGGGTGTTGAGGTGGTTGTCGGTCAGCATCTGCGAGAGCCCGAGGGCGACCAGCACGATGATGCCGACCCAGATCCGCTTGGGCCGGGTGTTGAAGAGGGCCAGCTCCTGGGCGTACGACCGGTAGAGCTGGGGTCGTCCGGAGAGCCGTCCGCCGCCGCGCCTGGTGCGGGCCGGGCCTGTCGAGAGGGTGGTCATACGCGCCTCACCTCCGGTGTGCCGAAGATGCCGTAGGGCTTGGCGAGCAGCACCAGCAGCATCAGGACGTAGGGCGAGACGACGGCGAAGTTGTCGCCCAGCCAGGGCGCGTAGTCGCGCTGGTAGGTGCCGACGAGGGACTCCACGACCCCGATGGCGAGACCGCCGACCACCGCGCCCTCGAGCGAGTCCAGGCCGCCCAGGATGATCGCGGGCAGCGCGACCAGGGCCACGATCCAGATCTGCCGGTCGACACCGGCCGAGATCGCGAGCAACGACCCCGCCACCGCGGCGAGGGCGCCCGCCATCGCCCACGACAGGGCGAAGACACTGCCGACGTTGACGCCCTGGGTGAGGGCTGCCTCCTGGTCGAATGCGGCGGCCCGCATGGCGAGCCCGTGGCGCGTGTAGCGGTAGAACCAGAACAGGACGGCCACCACGATGGCCAGCGTGGCCAGCGACACGAGGTGCCGTTCCTGGACGCGGAGGCCGGCGAGCTCGACCCGCTCGAGGCCCCAGGGGTTGGGGATGTTGCGGGCGCCCAGGCCGATGAACCCGCTGGTGACGACGCGGACCACGATGTCGATCCCGATGGTGATGATCGCGACCACGAACGCCGGGCGTCCCACCATCGGCCGGATCGCACCCCGCTCAATGACGAGGGCGAGGGCCGCGGTGAGGAGCGCCGCGACGGCCATCGACACGAAGAAGGAGAAGCCGGTGAAGAGCATCACGCCGAGGGCGGGACCGACGTAGCTGGTGATCGTCGCGCCGGTCAGCATCATCGCGGGCTGGGCGAAGCTGATCACGCCGGTGGACTTGTAGATGATCACGAAGCCGAGGGCCAGCAGCGCGTAGATCGAGCCGGAGCCGAGTCCGCGCAGGACCACTTCCAGGAACTGGGTCATCGTGTCGCTCCGGTGTACATGTCGCTGACGGTGTCCTCGAACATCTGGGAGATCGCGGAGCGCTTGACCTTCTGCGTGGCGGTCAGCTCACCGTCCTCGTGGTCGAGCTCCTTGGGCAGCAGCCGGAAGGCCTTGATGCGCTCCACCTGCGACAGGTTGGCGTTGACCGCCTCGACCACGCCGGAGACCAGCTCCACCACCTCCGGCTTGGCGCTCAGGTCGCGGTAGGTGCTGTAGCCGAGCTGGCGGCGCTGGGCCCACTCACCGACGGTGTCGAGCTCGATGCCGATGAGCGCGGTGAGGAACTTGCGGCCGTCACCGATCACGATCGCCTCGCGGATGAACGGCGAGGCCTTGAGCTCGTTCTCGATCATCGACGGCGAGATGTTCTTGCCGCCCGCGGTGATGATGATGTCCTTCATCCGGTCGGTGATCTTCACGTGCGTCCCCTCGACCCACTCGCCGACGTCGCCGGTGTGCAGCCACCCGTCGGGGGTCAGCGCCATCCGGGTCGCCTCCTCGCGCTGCCAGTAGCCGGCGAAGGTCGCCCCGCTGCGGGTGAGGATCTCCCCCGTCTCCTCGTCGATCCGCAGCTCGGTGCCGGGGTGCACCTCGCCCACGGTGCCGAGGCGGATCCGCCCCGGCCGGTTGCCGGTCGCGACCGCGGTGTTCTCCGTCATCCCGTAGACCTCGTGCATCGGCACTCCGATCCCCATGAAGAACCGCAGCACCTCCGGTGCGATCGGGGCGGCCCCGGACGCGGCGTAGCGGACCTTCCGCATGCCGAGGCGGTCCTTGAGCGCGCGGTAGAAGAACACGTAGCCCACGGCGTAGCGCAGTCGCGTCGACGTGCTGTGCACGCCACCCTGCGCGACGAGGCGCTGGCCGATGTCCTCGGCGACGCCCAGCCAGAACCGCGACACCGTGCGCTTGAGCCAGGAGGCGCCGGACAGCCGCGTCTCCACGCCGGCCAGCAACTTCTCCCAGATGCGGGGTACGCCGAACAGGATCGTGGGCTGCACCTCGCGGAGGTTGACCGGGACCGTCTCGATGGACTCGGCGAAGTTGACCTGTGTCCCCGCGGCCGCGTTGAACCAGGTGGAGAAGATCCGCTCGGCGACGTGCGCCAGGGGCAGGTAGGACAGGGTCAGGTCCCCCGGTCCGGGCGGCGGGTCGGTGAAGGCGCCCTGCTCGACGAGGACCTCGATCGCGCACTCCACGTTGCTGACCGTGAGCATCGCCCCCTTCGGGGGGCCCGTGGTGCCGGAGGTGTAGATCAGCGTGGCGAGGTCGGAGGGCTCCTGCTGGGCCAGCGCTTGAGCGAGCGCGTCCGGGTGGGCCTCTCGGTGCTCGCGGCCGAGCTCGAGGAAGTCCTCCCACGAGAGCAGCAGCTCGCTGTCGTAGCGGTGGCGGATGCCTCGCGGCTCGAGGTAGACGACGCGGACCAGGTTCGGCGCCTGGTCGAGCACGGCGAAGGTCTTGTCGACCTGCTCCTGGTCCTCCGCGACGAGCACCTTGGCTCCGGAGTCGTTGAGCAGGTAGCCCACCTCGGCGGCGGGGTTGGTGGGATAGACCCCCACCGAAGCCGCGCGGGCGGCCAGGGCCCCCATGTCGCTGATCAGCCACTCCGGCCGGTTCTCGGAGTGGATCGCGACGCGGTCGCCGGGCACGACGCCCAGGGCGAGGTAGGCGTGGCCCGCCAGCTGGACGTGCTCCCAGTAGGACGCCCAGGTCCACTCCCGCCAGACGCCGAGGTGCTTGTCGCGCAGCGCCACCGCGTCGGGCATCGACTCGGCGTGGGCCCGGATCCGGGTGACGGGGCTGGTCACGACCCCACCTCGCTGCCGAGGTAGGCGCGGATCACGTCGGGGTGGCGCTGCACCTCGTCGGGCGTGCCCGTGACGATCGGCGTGCCGAAGTCGACGACCAGCACCCGGTCGGCGAGGTCCATGACCAGGCCCATGTCGTGCTCGACCATGATGATCGGCACGTCGAGCTCGTCGCGGATGTCGAGGACGAATCGGGCGGTGTCCTCGGTCTCCTCCTGGTTCATCCCGGCCACCGGCTCGTCGAGCAGCAGGAGCTTGGGCTCCATGGCGAGCGCCCGGCCGAGCTCGACGCGCTTCTGCACGCCGTACGGCAACAGACCGACCGGCATGCTGCGCCACTGCGCGAGCTCGAGGAAGTCCACGATCTCCTCGACCGCGCGGCGGTGCTCGGCCTCCTGGCGGCGGGCCGTGCCCACCCAGGCGAAGGCCTGGAGGAAGCCGTAGGTGATGTGCTGGTGCCGGCCCAGCATGAGGTTGTCGAGCACGGTGAGGTGCTCGAACAGCGCGATGTTCTGGAACGTCCGGGCCATGCCCATGGCGGCGATCCGGTGCGGACGCCGGCCCAGGATGCTCTCGCCCATGAACTCCACCGAGCCCTGCTGCGGGCGGTAGACGCCGGACAGCACGTTGAACAGCGACGTCTTGCCCGCACCGTTGGGACCGATGATGGCGAACAGCTCGCCGGGGCGCACCTCGAAGCTCACGCCGTTGACGGCCTTCACGCCGGCGAAGGACAGGTGCACGTCGTCGAGCCGGGCCACGGGTGCGGCGTGCGCCGCCTGGTCCGTCATGCCGACCACCTCTTCTTGCGCCGGTAGTGCTTGGTGTCGCGGAAGGACTTGCGGCCGTCCTCACCGGGATGGAGGCCGAGGTAGAACTCACGCACGTCGTCGTCCTTCAGCAGGGCGGCGGCCGGCTTGTCGAGGACCACCCGGCCGGTCTCCATGACGTAGCCGTGGTGCGCGATCGAGAGCGCCATGGTCGCGTTCTGCTCGACCAGCAGGACCGCGGTGCCGCCCTTGTTGATCTCGAGCACCACGTCGCGGATGTTCTCGACCATCTTGGGAGCCAGGCCCAGCGTCGGTTCGTCGAGGAGGAGGTAGCGCGGCTCGGACATCATCGCCCGCCCGATGGCGAGCATCTGCTGCTCACCGCCGGACAGGTAGCCGGCGGTCGCGGCCCGACGGTCGCCCAGCACCGGGAACAGGGCGTACACGCGCTCGAGGTTGTCCGCCATGCGCGAGCGGGCCGTGTGGGCGCCGACCTTGAGGTTCTCCTCGACGTTGAGCTCCACGAACACGCGACGACCCTCGAGCACCTGGCGCACTCCCTGCCGCACGACCCGCTCGGGGCTCATCCGGTGGATCGGCTTGTCGTCCAGGGTCACGCGCCCCTTGGCGACCTCGCCCTGGTGGATGTCCAGCAGCCCGGTGAGGGCGCGCAGGAGCGTCGTCTTGCCGGCCCCGTTGGAGCCGAGGAGGGCGACGATGCCGTCCTCGGGCACGTCGATGCTCACTCCGCGCAGGGCCAGGACGACGTCGTCGTAGACGACCTCGAGGTTGCGGGCGGAGAGCATCGTGGACCTCAGTCCCTTCCGGGGGGTGCGAGTGACGACAGTCACATCGTCACCCGTCAGGTCTTCCCTGTCACTGGTCGTCCGCCCAAAGTCACGGACGCCGCGGCTGTGGCCGGATCACAACGCGGCGAGGGGGTGGCGCAACATCGATCGGCAGGTCACCATGGGCGATCAGCTCGAGGGGAGACTCGGTGACGAACGGGACAGTGGCGCTGGGAGGCGAGGCGCACAGCGCGGACAGGCTCGCCCAGTGGGTCCAGCGACGCGAGGCGGTGATCGCCCACGACGCGACCAACTCGATCTGGCACCAGGTGCCGGCGTACGGCGACCGTGCCGACGGCGGGCTGCGCGACGACGTCGAGGCCCACTGCCGCCAGGTCTTCGCCGCGTTCCTCGCCAGCGTCAACGAGCGGCGTCATCCCCTCCGGTCGGACTTCCCCTGGAGCGGGCAGCACGCGATGCGCCGCGTCGAGCTGGGGATCACCCTCTCCGACTTCATGAAGGCCTTCCGCGTCGGACAGCTGACCCTGTGGGACGACATCCTCGCGGGCGTCAACGAGTGGCCCTCGACCAAGGACGCCGCGCTGCTGCTCGTCAACCAGGTGATGCGCACCATCGAGGTCGGCAGCACCGCCGCGGCCGAGGCCTACCTCGAGGCCCAGCAGTACCAGCTCGCCGACTCCGCCCGCCTGGCCCGCGACCTCCTCGAGGACCTGCTCGCAGGCAAGCCTCCGACGGTGGAGGAGCGGCAGCTGGCGCTGGCCCAGATGGGCCTGGCCGACGACGCTCCGCTCGTCGCCCTCGTGGCGACCCTGCCCTCCAAGCTGGTCGGGGCCGAGCAGCGGGCCAGGCTGCGGGCGGCGCTGACGGTCTCCGGTCGGGGCATGGTCGTGGCTCGCCACCACGAGGTGGTCGCGCTGCTGCCGGTGGGCGCGAGCGGGCCGGCCAAGGTGGTCGAGGGCGTGCGCACCGCGGTGGTCTCGCTCCTCGGTGACGGCATCCTCACCAGCGTGGGCCTCAGCTGTGCCCGCACGGGCTTCCACGAGATCCCCTGGGCCTACGAGGACGCCAAGACCGCGATGGGCTCGCTGCTCGGGCGCCCCGGGGTGCGCGCCATGGACGAGATGTCGACGCTCGACCTGCTCATCTCGAGCCAGAAGAACGCGCGGCTGGTGCCTCCCGAGGTGCGGGCCTTCGTCGAGGAGGACCTCGCGACCGGCGGGATCCTCGTCGAGACGCTCAGCACCTACGTCTCCCACGACCTCAACGCCAAGCTGACCGCGATGCAGCTCCACGTGCACGCCAACACGATCTACTACCGACTCGACCGGATCGCCGAGCGCACCCAGTGCGACGTACGCCGTGTCGAGGACCTCATCGACCTGTTGCTGGCCGTGCGCCTGGTCCGCGCCGAGACACCCTGAGCGGCTCGGTCAGGGCCGGGGTCAGCGCCTCGGGGCGAGGACCCCGGCGGCGTCCTGCACCCGCAGCCCGCCGGAGCGGGTGCGGCTGGCGACGAGGGTGCCCGTGACGACCGACGGGAGCGGGTAGGAGATCGTCCCGGGCGCTCCTTGGCGCGACGTGGTCCAGAGGCGGTCGGCGTAGCCCACCGTGCCGCGGAACTGGTGGTTCTCCAGGACCAGCCGCCCGGCCGTCGCCTGGCCGAGGACGTAGGACGCCTCGCCACGGTAGAACAGGGAGCCGTGCGACACCTCGAGGATGCCGTCGCGCTGGCGGACCGTCTGGTCGTGCACCTCACCGCTGAGGTAGACGTCGACGCCTCCGTCGACCATCGCCCGCCACAGCCTCGAGGACCGGCCCTTCTCGTAGACCAGGTGCGTGGAGTTGCGCACGCGGACGGCACCCGGCATCGGCGTGTGGCCCTGCACCATCACCCACGGCACCTCGTCGCGTCGCGCCTGCCGCAGCACGCGCTCGAGCCACGCGAGCTGGGCGGCGTCGACGGACATGTGCACGTCGCCCCCGCGCCGCTCGAAGACGTCGAGCGTCACCAGCAGCACGTCGGCGTCGAGGCGGACGGCGTACGCCGTGTGCCGGGCCGGACCGCGACGGGGCCGGTCGGCGAACCGGGGTCGGCCGTCGCTGCCGCTCAGCGCGTGGTCGGCGAAGATCTTCTTGAACTCCGGGACGTGGCGCCGCTTGAAGTCGACCCAGGGGTGGCGTCCGCGGACCCGCCACGGGTCGTCACCGACCTCGTGGTCACCGACGGCCGGGTAGGTCGTCAGCCCGTGGTCGTCGAAGCGCTGGAACCAGGCGGGGTAGTAGACGTCGGCGGCACGCCGCCAGGCCCGCATCCGCTGCGCCTGCGTGCGGACCGGGCCGAACACGCCGGTCCTCGAGTCGTCACGGCCCCAGCGGCCCTCCACCAGGTCACCGGCGACCAGCACGTCCTGCGTGCCGTGGCCGGCCATCTCGTCCAGGACCCGGTCCAGCGCCGTCTCGTAGGAGGCGTTGGTGGAGTTGGCGACCCGTCCGGTCGCGTCGACGACGTACTGCTTGCGGCCGTCCGCCGTGAGGTCGGCGACGTCCTGGTTGAGGAAGTCGGGTGCGGAGATGAAGCGGTAGCCACCGGTCAGCTCGGGGGCCGGTGCGACGGAGGGACGCTCGCGCGGGCCGCGGGCCGTCGTCTCGACGAGCGGCTCGGCCCGGGGCACAACCTGCTCGCGCTCCGACCCGCCCTGGGTCTCGTCCGCCCTCTCGCCGGCCTCACGAGGCGCCGTGTCGATCGTGGGCGGCGGGTAGTCGGAGCCGGGCGCCGCGCCGGCCGGCTCGGCCGGCGGGGTGAGCGTCGTGCAGCAGAGGGTGCCGGCGACGAGCAGCGCAGAGAGCGGTCCGAGACGTCGTCGTGTCACTCGGCCAACCGTAGACGGCCCGACCGACGTCCTGGCACAGAACCCCGCACCGGACCCGACCGTGTCGCCGCGACCTCGCTCACTCCCCGAGGTGGTCGATGTCGCGGAACCCGGTCTTCTTGGCCCGCACGCCGCGGTTGGTCAGCCAGGTGAGCGCCCACAGCACGATCCCGGCGGCGAGCAGGAAGCCGGCGATGACGTACTGCTCCTGCTGCTCGTCGCTGCGTGCCCACGGCCCCGCCAGGAACGCACAGGTGATCGCGCCCACGTAGGGCAGCACGGTCGGGGCGGTGAAGTGCGGGTGCTCCTGGTCGGCGGGCCGGCGCCGGATGACGATCAGCGCGATGTTGACCACGGTGAAGACGCACAGCAGGAGCAACGCGGTCGTGCCGCCGAGGAGCGCCACGGACGACGCACCCTCCGACGAGGCGCTGGCCCGCACGACGTAGGTGATCAGGGCGAAGGAGACGGCGGTGGTGAACAGGATCGACACCCACGGCGTACGACGGGAGCGGTGCACCTTGCCGAGTACGCGCGGCAGGACGTCCTGGTTGGCCATGCCGTAGAGCAGCCGGCTCGCCATCAGCATGTTGATGAGGGCGGAGTTGGCGACGGCGAACATGCCGATGAACGGGAAGATCGTGTCGAAGGGGAAGTCCGGTGCGCCCGCGGCGACGACCTGGGTCAACGCCTGCCCCTTGTCGGGGTCGGTCAGGTCGCCGACCGGCACCAGTGCGACGGCGGTGATCGAGACCAGGAGGTAGATGACACCGGTGACACCGAGGCCGGTGAGCATCATCTTGGGGAAGTCGCGGACCGGGTCGGTGCACTCCTCGGCCATGTTGACCGAGTCCTCGAAGCCGACCATGGCGAAGAAGGCCAGCGACGTCGCGGCGGTGATCGCGAAGAAGGTGCTCTTGTCGCTGGGGCTGTCGAAGACCACGACGCGGGAGAAGTCGGCGTTGCCCTGCGTGACGGCGAAGAGGCCGATGAAGATGATCATCAGCAACCCCGACAGCTCGACGAGGGTCAGCACGACGTTGGCCTTGACGCTCTCCCCGACGCCGCGGAAGTTCACCGCCGCCACGAGGGCCATGAAGGCGAGCGCGGTGACCAGGATCCCGACCCCGCCCACCTCGAAGCCGAGGTCGAAGCCGTCGTTGAGGAAGCCGGCGAAGGCGTTGGACGCCGTGGAGGCGGAGGTGATGCCCGAGCACATGACGGTGAACGCGACCAGGAACGTCACGAAGTGCACCCCGAAGGCCTTGTGCGTGTAGAGAGCGGCCCCGGCCGCCTGCGGGTAGCGCGTGACGAGCTCGAGGTAGGAGAACGCCGTGATCGTCGCGACCACGAAGGCGACCAGGAAGGGCGCCCAGGCGGCTCCGCCGACCTCGCCCGCGACGCTCCCGGTCAGGGCGTAGACGCCCGTGCCGAGGATGTCGCCCACGATGAACAACAGCAGCAGCTTGGGACCGATGACCCGCCGGAGCTCGGTCTCTCCCGGCCCGTTGACGTCCTGGTGCCTGGCTTCCGTCGCACTCATCGAGACTCCCCTGTTCGGTCCGTGCAGCCCACGGCGTCCTCTCACAATGGACTCGGCGCGGTGGCGTGGCAACCACCGCCGCACCCGGGCCGCGTCGTGTCGTGGAGGCTCGACGCGGCCCGTGGACGGACTTCCACACTTGGATCGATCAAACTACGCTGCTCCCATGCCGAAGCGTGTTGCGCTCCTGACGGCCGGTGGCTACGCCCCGTGCCTGTCCTCCGCCGTGGGTGCCCTGATCGAGACCTACGACGCCACCGATCCCGACATCGAGCTGATCGCCTACAGGCACGGCTACCACGGCCTGCTCACCGGCACCAGCGTCGTGATCGGCCCGGAGGAGCGGGCGGGCGCCGCCCTCCTGCACCGCTACGGCGGCAGCCCGATCGGCAACAGCCGCGTCAAGCTCACCAACGACGACGACTGCCGCAGGCGCGGCCTGATCGGCGAGGGCGAGACGGCCCTGCAGGTCGCGGCGGCCCGGCTGCAGGCCGACGGCGTCGACGTCCTGCACACCATCGGCGGCGACGACACCAACACCGCGGCGGCCGACCTGGCGGCGTACCTCCGCGAACAGGGGTCCGAGCTCACCGTCGTGGGCCTGCCGAAGACCATCGACAACGACATCGTCCCGATCCGCCAGAGCCTCGGCGCCCAGTCCGCGGCCGAGCAGGCCTCGCGCTTCGCCCAGAACGTGCTGGCCGAGCACGGCTCGAACCCGCGGATGCTCATCGTGCACGAGGTGATGGGTCGCGCGAGCGGCTGGCTCACCGCGGCCGCTGCGCGCGACTACATGGCCTGGCACGCCGAGCAGGAGTGGCTGCCCGGCATCGGCCTCGACGGGCGCAAGTGGGCCATCCACGCGGTCTACGTCCCCGAGCGCGGCATCGACCTCGCGGCCGAGGCGACCCGCCTGCGCGCGGTGATGGACGAGATCGGCTGCGTCAACATCTTCCTCGCCGAGGGCGCCGGCATCGACGACATCGTCGCCGACCTCGAGGCCGCGGGCGAGACGGTGGGACGCGACCCCTTCGGCCACGTCAAGATCGACACGATCAACCCCGGTCGCTACTTCGCCGAGCGCTTCTCCCAGGAGATCGGCGCCGAGAAGCACATGGTGCAGAAGTCGGGCTACTTCTCCCGCTCGGCGCCGGCCAACGAGACCGACCTCGCGCTCATCCGCGAGATGGCCGAGCTGGCCGTCACCTGCGCCCTCGAGGGGCGCCCCGGCGTCATCGGGCACGACGAGGACCGCGGTGACGAGCTCCGCTCGATCGAGTTCGAGCGGATCGCCGGGCACAAGCCGTTCGACGACTCGCAGGAGTGGTTCACCGAGCTGCTGGCGAGGACCGGCCAGGCCTGAGGCCACCCCGCGCAGGCCCGCTCAGGCCTGGGGCGCCTCCACGCGCTGGGTGACGCGCAGCCCCGACGCGGGCAGCACCCGCGGCAGCGTCTGGAGGTACGCCGCACTGGCGAGGGCGATCACGGTTAGCACCGACCACAGCGTGGTCGGGCCGTGGGCGAGCAGCCAGGTGAACGAGACCGGCGCCACCGCGCCGCCGAGGCCCCAGCCGAGCTGGAACAGGCCGAGGTAGCGGCCACGGAGGTGGTCGGGCGCGGCCTCGGCGGCGGTGGCGCTGAAGACCGGGCCTCCGGTGAGCTCGCCGAAGGTGTAGACCGCGGCCCCGACCAGGATCACCACCACGCCGAGCCACACCGGCAACCACCCGGCCACGACGAAGAGCACGTAGCTCGCGACGAAGACGAGCTGCGCCAGGCCCATCATCCGGGCGCGGACCTGTCCGGTCATGCGGCGTACGACGAGTCCCTGCCCGAGCCCGACGAGCGCGGTGTTCAGCGTGAAGATCGCGCCCACCACCCAGCCGGGCAGGTCGATGGTCTCCGCGGCGTAGACCGGCAGGGCGAAGTTGAGCACCATCATCCCGGCGACGAAGCCGAGCTGGCCGAGCACGAGCCGGAGGTAGGCCCAGTCGCGCAGCACGACGCCCCAGCCCTCGACGGGCGCGTCGTGCGCCCGTGCGACCCGGTGGTCGGGCACGTCGAGCAGGAGCACGAAGGCCACCACGAACGTCAGGGCGTTGAGCACCACGACGAGCTGGTAGGCCAGGTCCGTGCCGACCTGGAGCGCGACGCCGGCCAGCACCCCGCCCAGCGAGTAGCCGAGGTTGCGGACCGCCTGGAGGAAGCCGAACCACATCTCACGCTCCCCCGGCGCCGAGATCGCCGTGACGACGTTGCCGAAGGACCCCCAGAAGGCCTGGCGGCCGATGTTGAGCAGCGTCGTCCACAGGGCGACGACCAGCAGGGAGTCGGCCCAGAGGTAGGCCAGCATCCCGACCGCCTGGACGAGGTTGCCCACGAGCATCATCCGGCGTGGGCCGAAGTGGTCGACCAGGCTGCCGATGACGAACGCGCCGGGCATGGTGAGCAGCGCCGACAGCGACAGCGCCGACCCGATCTGCACCAGCGACAGGTCGGTCATCGCGAGGAAGTAGAGCAACGTCATCGGCATGAACAGCCCGCTGCCGACGGTGTCGGCGACGATGGCCGTGACGAACCTGCGGTGCTCCCCCACGCGGGGGAATCCGAGACGGGTCAGCACGCGCCCATCCTCGCCCACGAGAGCCGCCACGGACGCGCTGGGTCCGGCTATGTTTCGGCCATGACCTTCTCGATCGTGGCCCGGTCCGACGACGGCGAGTCCTGGGGCGTCGCCGTGGCCTCCAAGTTCCTGGCCGTGGGCTCCGCGGTGCCGGCGGCGGCCGCGGGTGTCGGCGCCATCGCGACCCAGGCCGACGCCAACATCGCCTACAAGTACCTCGCCCTCGCGCACCTCGACGAGGGGGCCACCGCGCAGGTCGCCCTCGACCGGCTGCTCGAGGAGGACGAGGGTCGCGAGCACCGTCAGGTCGGCATCGTCGACTCCGACGGCAACGCCGCGACGTGGACCGGCTCGGAGTGCTTCGCGTGGGCCGGTGGGACCACCGGTCGCAGCGGCGAGCGCGGTGGCTACGCCATCCAGGGCAACATCCTCACCGGGCCCGAGGTGGCGGAGGCGATGGAGCGCGCCTGGCTCGCCTCGGCCGACCGTTCCTTGGAGAGGCGTCTCCTCGACGCCCTCGCGGCCGGTGACGACGCCGGCGGAGACAGCCGCGGTCGCCAGTCGGCCGCGCTGCTCGTCGTGCGCGACGGGGCGGGATACGGCGGCCACGACGACGTCGCCGTCGACCTGCGCGTCGACGACCACGCCGACCCGGTCACCGAGCTGGCCCGGCTCGTCGACCTCAACGAGCTCTACCTCACCGCGTCGACGCCTGAGGAGCAGGTGCCGGTCGACGACGCGCTGATGATCGAGCTCGAGGCGCTGGCCAAGGCCGACGGCAAGGACAGCTTCCACATGTGGGTCGGGTCGGAGAACCACGAGATGCGCGTCGGTCCCGGCGCGCGCCCGGAGTGGATCGACCGGCGGATCCTGGCGATGATCCGCGGGGAGCAGGCATGAGCATCCTGGCGATCGACGCGGGCACCACGGGCGTCACGGCCGTGGTCGTCACCCCCGACGGCCGGATCCAGGCCAAGGGCTACCAGGAGTTCCGCCAGCACTTCCCCCAGCCGGGATGGGTCGAGCACTCGGCCGAGGAGATCTGGCAGGCCACCCTGGAGGCCACCCGCGAGGTGCTCGGCAAGGTCGACGGCTCCGAGCTCACCGCGGTCGGCATCACCAACCAGCGCGAGACGATCGTGCTCTGGGACCGCGAGACGCTGGGCTCCCCGCGCCGCGCCATCGTCTGGCAGGACCGGCGTACGGCGTCGATCTGCGACCGGCTGCGCGACGAGGGCCACGAGGACCGCGTCGCCGAGCTCACCGGCCTCCGGCTCGACCCCTACTTCTCCGGCACCAAGCTGATGTGGCTCGCCGAGAACGAGCCCCACACGTGGGCGCTCGTTCAGTCGGGCAGGTACGCCGTCGGCACCGTCGACTCCTACCTCATCGCCCGGATGACGCGCGGCACCTGGCACGTCACCGACGTCTCCAACGCCTGCCGCACGCTGCTGTTCGACCTGGAGGCGGGCGACTGGTCCGAGGAGCTGTGCGGCCTCTTCGGCGTGCCGCGCGACGCGCTGCCCGACCTGGTCCCCAACTGGGGAGAGGTCGCTCCCACCGACCCGAAGTCCTTCCTCGGGCTGTCGCTGCCGATCGCCGGCATCGCCGGCGACCAGCAGTCGGCGCTGTTCGGCCAGACGTGCTTCGAGGAGGGCGAGTCGAAGTGCACCTACGGCACCGGCTCCTTCATCCTCACCAACACCGGCTCCTCGGTCGTGCGCAGCGACGCCGGTCTCCTGTCGACCGCCGCCTGGCGCTCCCCCGAGGGTGAGATGACGTACGCCCTCGAGGGCGCGATCTTCGTGACCGGGTCCGCGGTTCAGTGGCTGCGTGACGGGCTCCAGATCGTCGGCAACGCCGCCGAGACCGCCGCGATCGCGCAGTCCGTCGACGACACCGACGGCGTGGTGTTCGTGCCGGCGCTGACCGGCCTCGGCGCCCCTCACTGGGACCCGCACGCGCGCGGC
Organism: Nocardioides furvisabuli; assembly: GCA_964021995.1. GTDB lineage: Bacteria > Actinomycetota > Actinomycetes > Propionibacteriales > Nocardioidaceae > Nocardioides > Nocardioides furvisabuli_A. The sequence goes on from CAXHZJ010000007.1 coordinate 122,127, forward strand.
ATGATCATCGGCATCACCCGCGGGACCACTCGCGCGCATCTCGTCCGGGCGACCCTGGAGGCGATCGCCTTCGAGGTGCGCGACGTGCTGGAGACCCTGCCGGAGCTCACCACGCTGCGCGTCGACGGCGGTGCGGCCGCCAACGACCTGCTCTGCCAGTTCCAGGCCGACCAGGTCGGCCGGGCGGTCGAGCGGCCGGAGATCGTGGAGACCACCGCCCTGGGCGCGGCCTTCCTCGCCGGCCTGGGCACGGGAGTGTGGGGCTCGACCGACGACCTGCGCGACACGTGGGCGCTCGACCGGCGCTTCGAGCCCGGTGGCGACCGCGAGGCGCTCGACGCGTCGTACGCGCTGTGGAGCCGGGCCGTCGAGCGCGCGAAGGGCTGGGCGGAGTAGCCGGAGCCGGTCGCTACAGGCGCTCGCGCGCGGCCCGGGCAGCCTCCACCTCGGCCGTCGCCGCGTCCACGGCCTCCTGGGACTCCTCCTGCAGCGCCTGCGCCTCGTCGAGCTCGTCGTCGACCTCCTCGACCTCGGCCTCGAGGTCGGCCATCCGGGCGCGCATCTCGTCGATCTCCGCCTGGAGCTGGAGCGTCCGCGCCCGCAGCTTCTCGACCGTGCGGCGCGTCGAGCGGTGCTCCTTCTCCGCCTCCCCCAACGCCGCGCGCGCCTCGGCGACGCGCGCGTCGGCGGCCGCCCGTGCCTTCTTGTCGGCGTCCGGGTCGGGTACGACGTGCAGCTGGGGCCGGCGCGCGGGGTCCGGCGGGGCCGCGGGCCGGGCGGTGGCGCTGAAGCCGAGGGCCTCCGGCACGGCGACCGCGCCGCCCAGGTCGAGGTCGCCGAGACCGGTGGCGGCGATGGCCGTGACGAGCAGGCCGCTGCGGACCGCCTTGGCTGCGTCAGGCTCCAGCATGGCAGCGGTCAGCGTCGCCTCGACCTGGTCGGCCACGGCCTGCGTGGTCTTCACGCCCTCCTCGCGGGCCATCCGTCGCGCGGCCGTGGTCACCGACGCGGTGAGCTGGCGACGCTGCTTCGTGAACTCCTTGAGCTGTGCGGCGTCGAGGTTGTCCTGGGCGTCACGCAGGGCGACGCCGACGGCCAGCACCTGGTCGACCTGGTCGGGGTCGCGCCGGACGAGCAGGTTCACCACCCACGCCGCGAGCGAGGCCTTGCGCAGCCCCTTGACCGCCGCGGCGAGCTCCTTGTCGGCCTTGTGCTCCTTGGCCAGGGCGTCGCGCGCGGGGGTGAAGTCGGCGAGCGGGAGCGCGTAGAGGTCGTCGGCGATCTCCAGCAGCGGGTCGTGCCTGGTCTCCGGCATGGCTCGATCCTAGGGAGCGGCGTACTCGAGCTCGGTGGGGAAGGGTGGCCACGGGCACTCCTGGCGCGTCCCGCTCGGACGCCAGCCGCACGACTCGTAGAGCGCCCGCGCCCGGCCGTTGTCCGCGAGCACCCACAGCCGGCGGGCCCCGGCGCCCTCCGCCCTGTCGAAGCCCTCGCGCCCCAGACCGCTGCCCCAGTGGTCCGGCCGCACCGCCAGGTGACGCAGGCTGCTGCCGTCGTGCGCTGCCAGGGCGACCAGCCCTGCGACGTCCTCCACCACCTCGACGACGACCTCCGGGTCGTCGAGGAGCAGCACCCAGCGCGCCAGCACGTCGTCGTCGGGGTAGGGCAGGTCCCCGAAGACGTGCGCGAGCCCGGCGCGGCTCGCCGCGCGCTCGAGGTCGCGCAGTGCGACCACGTCGCCGGAGGTCGCCCGGCGCCACTGCCTGCGGTGCGTCGTCACGGGCGACCCGCCTCGTCCCACGCGCGGTGCGACGCCAGCGCGCTCCCCCACAGGACGGACCACTCCTCGTCGGTCACGTCGGCCACGGGCAGCAGGAGGTCGTCGACCAGCGCGCCGCGCCAGTCGTCGTACGTCGTCAGGTCACGCGACTCGCGACCCGTCGGGGTCGTGACGTGGTGCACGAGGTTGCGCACGGCACGCTGCACGCCCGGCTCGATGCGCTGCACCACGACGAAGCGGCGGAAGGGCGACTCGTCGGCGGTGGTCAGCCAGCGGTGCGACTCGGCGACGGCGTCCTCGGAGTGGTCGCGCGACGTCACCACGACGCCGCGCAGGACCCCGTCCGGGAAGTGGCGATAGGTCCAGGCCGCAGGCCCGGAGGGACGCCCTGCAGCCTGGGCGCCGAAGCCGGCACCGATCCCGAAGGTCCACCCGTCCACCTCGTGGTCGCCGCGCACGAGCGGCAGCGGCTCGGCGAAGCCCTCACCGAGGCCGGCGTCGGGCCACCAGTGACCGCCGGGGTTGCCGGTCGCCGGCAGCCCGGACACGACCAGCACGAGGTGGTTGAGGCGCGTGCCGAGCTCGTCCTCCGGCCGCGTCCAGACGTGGCCGTGCCGGCGGCTGACCGCGAACCCAAGCGCCGTCAGGAGACTCTCCAGCGCGGCGTTCTGCTGGAAGCAGTAGCCGACGCGCGCCCCGGACGCTGCCCGCGCGGCAGCCGAGACCGGGTCGGCCGGGTCGGGCCGGTCGAGCATCGTGGACAGGTTGTCGTAGGGGATCCGCGCGACGTGCGCACGGTGCAGCTCCCGCAGCCCGGCCAGGTCCACCGCCGGAGGGGCGGCCAGACCGATCCGGGTGAGGTAGCGCTCGACGAGGTCCTCCGGTGCCGTGCCGTCCATGTCGTCCTCCCCCGCGCACCGCCGTACGCCTGCCGCCGCAACCTACCTGCAGGGGTGCACCGGACCGGGCCATACCCCATATCGGGGTTGAGCCGTCCGCGCGCCGGTGTTCTGGTGGAGACAGTCCCCGGATCAGGGGTCGTTCTACGGGGGTGAAAACAGATGCGCCGACTCGTGCTCTCGTGCCTGGCCACGCTGCTTGCGGTGCTGGGACTGAGTGCTGCCAGCTCGGAGGCGAGCTCCGAGGCGAGCGCGCCGCGGCCCGGAGCGAGCGCCGGCGTCAGCTGACGTCGGCCGGACGACCCGACGTCAGGCCGGGCCCTCGTCGAGGCCGTGCTCGATGGCCCAGCGGGTGAGCTGGACGCGGTTGTTCATCTGCAGCTTGCGCAGCGTGTTCTGGACGTGGTTCTGAACCGTGCGGTGCGAGAGCACCAGCCGTGCGGCGATCTGCTTGTAGCTCATGCCGGTGGCGACCATCTTGAGGATCTCGGTCTCGCGCTCGGTGAGCTGGTCGCGCGGGTCGTCGGCAGGACCGTCGGCGATGCGGCGGAACTCCCCGAGGACCAGTCCGGCGAGGCCGGGCGTGAAGACGGTGTCGCCGTCGGCCACGCGGGTGACGGCGTCGATGAGCTCGGCGCTGGACGCGGACTTCACCAGGTAGCCGGTGGCACCGGCCTTGATCGCCTCGAGGACGTCGTCCTGCTCGCCGCTCGCCGACAGGATCAGCACCCGCGCAGTCGGGTCGTGCTCGAGCATCATGCTCGTGACCTGCACCCCGCTGTGGTCCGGGAGCTGGAGGTCGAGCACGACGACCTGCGGCGCGGACGCCGGGAAGCGCGCCATCGCCTCACGGCCGTTGGAGGCCACCGCCACGACGTCGTGCCCGGCGGCCTGCAGGTCACGCTCGACGGCATCGCGCCACATCGGGTGGTCGTCGACCACCATCACCCTCACCATGGCTCCCCCTCCGCAGTTGGGGAGATCGTAGACCTCCTACTCACCCGGAGGGAGGTAACGACCTCGCCGGTGGACGAGCGGCGGGGCGTCGTCGTCGCCGATCACGACCTCGCGCAGCACGCAGGTCACCAGTCGCGACCATCCGACCTCGACGTCCTCCTCGACCTCCAGCGTGGCCCAGGCGTTCGCGTGCGCCAGGCGCGGGCCGTGGTCGGTCCACTCCCACCCGGTGGTCCGCCAGGGGCCGCCGGGCGCCGGCGCCGTGCCCGCGAACACGTCGGCCAGGTCGCGGTCCGGCCAGCCGAGCAGCTGGACGACCCCACGTCGGGTCTCGAGCAGCACGTCGGTGAGGTCGGCGTCGGGGTCGAGCAGCCCGAGCACCCGACCGGGCTCACCGCCCGCCACCATCCACGACGACACCGTCAGCCCGGCCCGGTCGTCGTCGGAGGTGCCGGCCGTCCACAGCGAGACCGCTGCGCCGATCCGGCCACGCAGGCGGCGTACAGGGTCGTCGGGGGTGGGGAAGGGATGGCCCGGATGGATGGTCACCCGTTCACGCTAGCGGGACCGTCAGCTCCCACTCGGTGCCCCACGACCCGCTCTGGACCGTCGCGGTGCCACCGAGTTCCTCGATGCGGCCCGTGATCGACGACACCACGCCCAGGCGTCCCTCGGCCGCCGCCTGCCCGAGGCGACCCGGGTCGATGCCGGGGCCGTCGTCGCGCACCGACACCGTGATCTCGTCGCGACCCGCCTGCGCCAGGACCCACGCGCCCGCACCGTCGCCGGCGTGCGCCGCGACGTTGTCGAGGCAGGCGCGCACGGCCGCGACGGTCTCGGAGACCACGTGGGCGTCGACGAGCACCGCACCTCCCGGCGTGGCCACCTCGACCCGGACCGGGTGCGCGCTCGCCATCGCCTCCAGCGCTCCGGCCAGGTCGACCCGGCCGCCCGCGGCCTCCGGAACGGTGTCCTGCTGGCGGATGAGCGAGCGCAGGCTCCGCTCCTGCTCTCCTGCGAGCCTGCCGAGCTCGGCCCACTCCCCTCCGGCCGCCGCGCCGCGCCGCTGCGTCATCGCCAGCACCTGGAGCACCCCGTCGTGCACCGCTCGCGCCAGCCGGGTGCGCTCCTCCGCGGCCGCAGCCGCGCGCTCGGCGGCGTCGCGCTCGCGCGCCATCCGCTGGAGCGAGGCGCACATGAAGCCGACGATCGGCCCGCCGATGAGGATCAGGAAGACGTTGCCGTAGTTGCCCTGGTCGACCTCCGAGCGGGGCAGCAGGTCGGCGGCCGCGATGAGGACGGCGGCGACCAGGCCGCCGCGCCAGTGCCAGTGGATGGCCCAGGCGAGCAGGGCCCCCATCACCCAGAAGCCCGGGATGGTGGCGTTGAACTCGGTCGACTTCACCCACGGCGTCACCGCCATCGCAGCCAGCACGATGGCGAGGTCGACGAGCAGCAGGGCAGGCGTACGCCGCGCGCGGTCGTGGTAGAGCCAGATCGCGAGGCCGGTCCAGAGTGCGAGCGCGACCACGATCGCCAGGCCGACAGTGGGGTGGTCGAAGTTGTCGCGGCGGTAGGCGTTGAGGCCGACCATGTTCAGCGTGACCACCACGCGCACCAGCGCGAGGGCCGCATAGAGCCGGTCCTCGACGGCGAACGCCGAGTCGGTCCGCGGCTCCCCTGCCGCCTTCCCCCCGCGGGCGCTCAGGACGCCTTCTGCTCCGGCCCGTTGCCGGCCTTGTCCCGCTCGGCCTGCTCGGCCTGCTCGGCGGCGGCCTTGCGGGCCTTCTCCTTGTCGAGCTCCTTGGCCTTGCTGGCGTAGAGGTCGACGTACTCCTGGCCCGAGAGCCGCATGATCTCGTACATGATCTCGTCGGTGATCGAGCGCAGGATGTAGCGGTCGTTCTCCATCCCGGCGTAGCGCGAGAAGTCGAGCGGCTTGCCGAACCGCACGACCGGACGCGTCCACGACCCGTAGACCTTGCCCGCCGGAGCGACCACGTCGGTGCCGACGACCGCGCACGGGATCACCGGTGCACCGGTCTCGAGCGCGAGGCGGGCCACGCCAGTCTTGCCGCGGTAGAGCTTCCCGTCGTGCGAGCGGGTGCCCTCGGGGTAGATCCCGAAGAGGTCGCCCTCGGCGAGGATCTTCATCGCCGACTTCATCGCCCCTTCAGCGGCATTGGCGCCGGAGCGGTCGATCGGCACCTGGCCGGCGCCGGAGAAGAACTTCTTCTGGAACCAGCCCTTGACGCCGGGCGAGGTGAAGTACTCCGCCTTGGCCACGAAGGTGACGCGCCGGTTGAGCGTGAGCGGCATGAACAGCCAGTCGGCGTAGGAGAGGTGGTTGCTGGCGAGGATGGCCGGCCCCTCCTCCGGCACGTGGTCGACGCCGAAGGCCTTGGGCCGGAAGACGAGTCGGAGCACGGGCCCGAGGGCGATCCACTTCAGGAACCAATAGAGCACGGGCCGAGACTATCCCTGCTGCTCGGCGGTGACCCGCTCGATGAACTCCGCCGACTCCGCGAAGATCCGCGGGGCGTCGTTGTCGAGGGTGGCCACGTGGTAGCTGTCCTCGAGCACGCGCTCCTCGAAGTCCTTCGACGACAGGCCGGCGTTGAGGGCGCGCGAGGACGAGATGTCCACGACATGGTCCTCGGCCGAGCGGAAGAACAGCACAGGGGTGGTGATCCGCGGCAGGTCGCGACGCAGCTCGGCGTAGCCGGCGAACATCGACGCCGCCGCCTTCAGGGGCGTCGTGGGGTAGCCGTGCTCGTCCGCCCCGGGCTTCTTGATGTCGTTGGCGATGCCGGGGAAGCCGGGCACGAGGTGCTTGAGCACCGGCAGCAGCTTGACGTCCTTGCGGAGCGTGTCGACGGCGGCGTTGACGATGACGATCCCGGCGAGCTGGTCGCCGTGGTCGGCAGCCAGGCGCAGGCACAGCGCCCCGCCCATGGACAGGCCCACGGCCACCACCGCGTCGTTCTCGGCCGCCAGCTTGTCGAGCGCCCCCTCGACGGTGGCGACCCAGTCCGCCCACGTGACCTTGTTGAGGTCCTGCCAGCGCGTCCCGTGCCCCGGCAGCAGCGGCATCTCGACCGCGTAGCCACGAGCGGCGAGGTCCTCGGCCCAGGGCCGCATGGAGACCGGGTTGCCGGTGAAGCCATGCTGCACCAGGACGCCGATGCGACGCCCGCCGGTGAGCTCGGGCCTCGCGGCAGTGGACATCGGAGCGACCAGTGCGGGGTCGAGGGGCGCCTCCTGGGCGCCACGGAAGGGGATCCTCACGCGCACAGTGTGCACCACTCCGGCTCCGGTTCGAGGTGCGAAACCGCCTGAGGACGTGTGCGGGGGTGCGGGTACCGTTGACGCGTGACGACGCCAGGCGACGAGAGCCGCACCGAGCTGGCGTGGCGCGAGATCGTCGACAACTACGGCGAGCGCGTCGTGCTCCCGGACGACGGCGCGTCCGACTCCTCGCCCGCCGGCCCCTCCCCCTCGGCCCCCGATGCCGAGGCACCGCGTGGCAGCGACCCCGACGCACGACTCCCGGACGACCTGGTCGACGACGACGAGGTCGAGGTGCGTGACCGGGCGGTCGCCGAGGCCGAGCGCTTCCATCCCCCGACCCCGCCGCCCTTCCCCGTCCCCCGGACCTGGCAGCGCGGGCTGGCGTGGGCGGGCATCTTCGTCACCCCCCTGCTCGCCCTCGTGATCGCGCTGTTCTCGCTGTGGGTGACACCGCTGGTCGGCTGGGCGCTCGTGGGGTGGTTCGTCGGCGGGTTCGCCTACCTCGTCCACGAGATGCCGCGCGGACGCGACCCGTGGGACGACGGCTCGCGCGTCTGAGCGCCTCCGCCCGGGTGGATCAGTCCACCGGTGCGGACGGCCCCGCAGGGGCGACCCGAGAGTAGGGTCACGACAGTGGGGGCGAAGGAGACGGTGGAGGTCACGGGCCACCTCATGGACAGCGGCATCCTGTCGCGCATCCTCGACGACATCCGCGACTACGGCGGCGACTACGTCCTCGACCAGTTCGACGTCGGCCACGAGGCCCACGACCCGAGCAGCGCACGCATCACCATCGAGGCCGACGACGACGAGTCGCTCCAGCGCCTCCTGATGCGCCTGCAGACCCGGGGCGTCAACCCGATGAGCATCGGCGAGGCGTCGACCCGCCCGGCCGAGCGCGACGGGGTCCTCCCGGACGGCTTCTACGCCACCACGAACCTCGACACGCGCGTGCACATCGACGGCGCGTGGCACGACGTGGAGAACCCCGAGATGGACTGCGGCCTCGTCGTGGACGCCTCACCACCGGTTCTGCGGGTGCGCACCGTCCCGATGACCGACGTCCGCACCGGCATGCGCGTCGTGGTCGGCACGGCCGGCATCCGGGTGTCGGTGCCGAGCCGGAACGAAGGCGTCGAGACGTTCGCCACCGTGGAGGCCGAGCTCGCGGGCGAGCGTCCACAGACGGTGCTCGTGCGCCAGGTCGCCGACGGCATGCGGCAGGCGCGGGCCGACGGCAAGCGCCTCCTCTGGGTCGTCGGTCCGGGGGTGGTCCACACCGGGGCGGTCCCGGCGATGGTCGCCCTCGTCCGGGCGGGGTTCGTCGACGTGCTCTTCGCCGGCAACGCGCTCGCGACGCGCGACATCGAGTCCGCGGTCTACGGCACCAGCATCGGCGTCGAGGTGTCCACCCAGGGTGGCGAGCACGGCCACGAGCACCGCGTGCGCGCCCTCAACACGATCCGCAAGGCGGGGTCGATCGCGGCAGCGGTGGACGAGGGCACCGTCACGAGCGGGATCATGCACGCCCTGGTCACGGCCCGGAAGCCGTTCGTGCTCGTCGGCTCGGTGCGCGACGACGCCCCGCTGCCCGACGTCCACACCGACGTGGTCGCAGGACAGCGCGCGATGCGCGCCGAGATCCACGACGCGGGCTACTGCCTGATGATGGCCGCCCAGCTGCACGCGGTCGCCACCGCCAACATCCTGCCGGCGTCGGTCCCGCTCGTGTGCGTCGACCTCGACCCCGCCACCGTCACCCGGATCGTCGACCGCGGCACCACGCGGGGCCGCGGCATCGTCACCGACGTGGGCCTGTTCCTCGAGCAGCTCGCGCTCGAGCTGGTGCCGACCTACCCGCGCGGCTGAGACCCGGCCACCAGGAGCGCGGCGCCGACCATGCCGGCCTCGGGCCCGAGCCGGGCGGCGACGAGGGCGGGGACGCTGCGGTGCGCGGCGCCCACGAGCGTACGCCGCAGCGCTGCCCGGGCCGGGTCCAGCAGCTTGTCGCCGGCCGCCGACACCCCGCCGCCGATGACGACCACCTCGGGGTCGAGCGCAGCCACCAGGTTCGCGGTGCCCACCCCGAGCCAGTCCCCCACGGAGGCGAACGCCCGCCGCGCGACGAGGTCACCCTCCTCGGCCGCCGCGGTGACCATCGGCCCCGTCACCCGGTCGGGGTGGCCGCTGGTCATCTCCGACAACACCGACGGCTGCTCGGCCATCAGCGTGCGGGCGTTGCGGACGAGGGCGTTGCCGGAGGAGTACTGCTCCCAGCACCCTCGGCGTCCGCACTCGCAGGGCTGGCCGTCCGGGACCACCTGCATGTGGCCGAACTCGCCGGCCATGCCGTTGGCGCCGCGGAGCACCTCCCCGCCGACGAGCACGGCCCCGCCGATGCCGGTGCCCATGGTGATCATCAGCGCCGACGACGCTCCCCCGGCCGCGCCGTGGTGGGCCTCGGCGCGGGCCGCGCAGTTGGCGTCGTTGTCGAGCAGCACCGGGCACCCCAGGCGTGCCTCCAGCAGGTCGCGCAGCGGCTCGCCCTGCCACGGCAGGTGCGGGGCGAACATCACCCGCTCGCCTCGGGAGTCCACGAAACCTGCAGCCGCGACCCCGACGCCGGCGAGCGGGCTCCCGGCGGCCGCGTCCAGGACCGCCGCGACCAGCGCGTCCTCGACCTGGCTGGCGACCACGCGCCGCCCCGGTGTCGTACGCCGAGCGGTGTGCGTCACCGTGCCGTCGGCGCCGACCAAGCCGGCCAGCACCTTGGTGCCACCGATGTCCACACCGACCACGACGCCCTCGCTCATGGCGCTCATCCTCGCGCACCCGCCCGATGGACCGATCGGGTCATTGGTCTAGTCACTTCTGACCATCTTCCGTCATGGGACCCCCCGAGTGCCGTCAATCCAGCGACAGCCGGATCACCGACTCGTACGGTGACAGACGGACAGTTTCGGGGAAGGGGACTTCATGCGCAGGCGCACACACACCTACGGACGCACCGATCGAGGTGCCTCCGCGGTGGAGTTCGCGCTCGTGGTGCCGATCCTGTTGCTGATCCTCGGCGGCATCTTCAACTTCGGCCTTGCGTTCTCCCAGAAGCTCGCTCTCGACAACGCGGTCAGAGAGACGGCCCGTTTGGCAGCGGTCGACACCGGACGGACGTCCAGCGAGTTGCAGGCCGCGGGTGTGACGACCTTCAACAACTCGTCGATTGCGCGGCAGGGCAACAACGCCGTAATGGTGGTGGGCTCGTGCAACGACACTGACTTCGCCACTCCTGTGGTGGCTACTGGCACGTTCCGATCGAAATTCATGTTCCCGTGGCTGCTCCCCGGCATTCCGAACCAGATCGACTGGAACAGCAGAGGTGAGTACGTATGCGAATACTCCTGATCACTCGCCGACGCGATGAGCGAGGAGCGACGGCAGCGATCGTTGGTCTTCTCGCTATTGGTCTCTTCGTCCTGAGTGGCTTCACCGTGGACTTCGGCCAGGCCTTCATGGCGAAGCGCAACCTCCAGAAGGCCGCCGACGCGGGGGCACTTGCGGCAGCGCAGGTGTTGTCGCGCGCTCAGGGAACATGCGAGGAGATCGCATCCGGAAGTGCAGCTGAGCAGGCTCGGGACGATGCAGCGGAGGCAGCCGACGACTACCGAGCAGCCAATCGGGAGACGTACTTGCCGGCGTCCGCTCCCATTGAGTGGACCATCGAGTGCAACGATGACGACACGGCCGTCGTCGTCAGCTACGGAGTGCAGGGCGAATCGCCTTCCCAGTTCGGCCCGCTGGCGGGCGGCGGCGACACGATCACGACTGACCGCCGAGCACAGGCCGTCATCGAGGTGGCCCCATTCGCCGGCACAGCGATGCGACCGCTGGCCATCTGCTCGACACAGCTCACCGCTGGTCCCTACGTGCGTCTGGACTATCCCAGCGACGCCCCACCCGCCTGCGGCAACGCCTCCGGCGCCTGGTGGACCGTGGACTGCCCCGGCAACCCCTCGAACTCCACCGCCGTCATGGTGCAGCAGGTGAGGAACGGTTGCCCCCGAGGAGCGTCCGTCGTTCCCGGGCAGTCGAGCACGGATCCGACCAACACCTTGACGGCCGCCTGCACGACGACGGCCCCGGACGGTAGTTGCCTGGAATCGAACCCGGGCAACCTGGATTCGGGCCAAGTGGCAGCCTCATGGAAGTACCTCGTGGACGAAGAGATCGGGGCCATCTTCCCTGTCTTCTGCGCGCCTCCGCAGTGCGCCACATCGACCATCGACGGCGAGGGGAACAACGCGACCTTCCCCGTCTACAAGCTGCTCGGTGCCGTGCTGTGTGGTTATCACTTCAGCAAGAAGGAGACCGAGCGGTACGCCCCCCGCACCCCGGACAGCGAGTGCGAGGACATGCCGACGAACATGTGGACAGCAGCGGAGTGGGACAGCAACTCGGCCAACTTCCTCATCATCAAGTACGCCAACGTCAGCACCTCAGGGTCCAACGCGCCGACCGAATGTGCGATCGGGAGCACCGACGGATGTGACGGCGGCGCTCGCCGCACGCGGCTGACCGAGTAGGCGACGCGGACTCGACGGCGTCAACCCATGCGCTAGGCCTACCCGTCGTCGAGGTCGATGTGCTCCACGCCCGCTGCCGGTCCGTCTGCCGCGCCGCGGGCGTCGCCGGGCGCGTGCTGCTCGACCGTGGCCATGAGCGCGGCCGCGGCCTGCACCAACGACGCCATCGCGGCGGACAGGTGGCCGGTCACCTCGGGACCGAGCTGGCGTGCGGCGTGGACAGTGCGGCACAGCGGGCACACGGTGCACTCCGCGGAGCCCGTGGCGAGGTGGTCGTTGAGGTCGTGGGCCGACGCAGCCGCGTGCGCCGCGAGGCCCGACAGCTGTTCGCCGGCCTCGTCGGCGTGCTCGCGCGCCCACCCGGAGAGGGCACCGAGGAGCCTGGCCGCCTCCTCGCCCAACGACCCGACCTCGTGCGGGTCCCCCGGCTCACTCACGTGGTCTCCTCGTCGACGAACCTGACCTGGAGCTCCCCGTCCCGCACACGCGCCCCCGCCACGCGGAGCCGCGCCAGCCCGGAGGGGAGCGTCAGCAGGCGACGATACGACGCGACCGAGACGACCAGCTCGTCGCCCTTGCGCGCGAGGCGTACGTCGTCCCGGCTCGCCAGTGGCAGGGGCAGCGCCAGGACGCGACCACCGGCCTCCTGGCGTACGTCCAGGGGCGGGCGCCGCGCCGACACCGACAGCGGGTCGTCGCCGCCGTAGACGGCCGCGGCCAGGTCGAGCAGCTGGTCGTGCCCGACCGGCTCGACGTCGCGGTAGACCGACGTGCGCAGGTCGAGCCCGGCGAAGGAGTCCGCCGCGTCGGCCAGCACCCGCTCCTGCGCCTCGACCCACGTCGCGCGCCAGGCATCGGCCCCGCCCGCGGGGAAGACGCGGTTCACGACGGCCGCGTCGACGGTGTAGCCGAAGAGCGTGAGGAAGGTGTAGGCCCGCCGGGCCTCGGCGAGCACGACCGACTCCGGGGTCAGCACGAGCCGCACCGACGCCTCTGGGCCCGTCAGCAGCGTGCGTACGTCGTCGAGCTCGGCGTGCAGTCGCTCGATGGCGTCGAAGACCGAGTCTCCGGGCATCGGCACGCCGGCCGCACGCGTCAGCACCGGCTTGAGGGCCTTCACCACCCGGCGCTCCACGGGCAGCACCCGCGTCATGTACCAGCCGAGCGCCTCGGGCAGCGCCAGCAGGCGCAGGGTCTCCGCCGTCGGCGCACAGTCCACGACCAGGACGTCCCACTCCCCCGTGCGCGCCTGCGCCCGGACCTCGAGCAGGGCCAGCACCTCCTCTGCCCCGGGGATGACGGTGAGCTCCTCCGCGGCGACGGGATCGACGCCGGCCACGTCCAGGACGCTCAGGAGGTAGCCCTGGATGTCGCGCCACGACCGCTCGAAGCGCTCCTGGGCGTCGACGTGCTGCACCCACAGGTTCGGCGCGGCCTCGGTCGGCTCGCCCGTGGCAGGGACGTCGAGCGCGTCGGCCAGCGAGTGGGCGGCGTCGGTGGACAGCACCAGCGTGCGGTGGCCGGCAGCCGCGCTGCGGCAGGCCGTGGCCGCGGCGAGCGTGGACTTGCCGACACCGCCCTTGCCGGTGAAGAGGAGGATCCGCACGCCGGACCCGGGCGTCAGAGCGACTCGACGCGCTTCTTGAGGCCCTTCAGCGCGGTGTCGATGAGGATCTTCTCGCCCTTGCGCTTGAGCATGCCGATCAGCGGGATGCTCACGTCGAGGGCGAGCCGGTAGGTCACCTCGGTGCTGCCGTCACCCCGGTCGACGAGCGTGTAGGCGCCGTCGAGGGCCTTGAGCATGTTGCCCTCGACCAGGGTCCAGGTCACCTCGCGGTCGGCGTCCCAGTCGTAGGCGAGCGTGTACTCGTCCTTGATGGGCGAGACGTCGAGGGAGAAGTAGACCTGCTCGGCACGGCCGTTTGCCCCGGCCTCGGTCACCTCGGCCACCTGCACGCCCTTGGCCCACTCGGGGTAGGACTCGAAGTCGGCGATGACGGCCATGACGTCGGCCGGAGGAGCGTCGATCGTGATCGACGAGGAGGTTTGTTCGGCCATGCGGTGAACCTATCGCGCGGCGGGCTCAGGTGAAATCGCTCCCATAGCGTGTCGATGCGCACTAACCTCCTCTGGCCGGATCCACCACGAGAGGTCTCACCAGTGAACAGCGCCAAGGCCGCAGGACGCATCGACCCTGGTCGGATCGTCGCCGTGACGTTGTTCACGTGCCTGCTCCTGCTCAACGTGGGCCGCCTCACACAGGAGGACCCGCTGTCGTCCCCCCTGTCCACCATGGTCTCCTTCTTGACAATGGCGTTCTACGTCCTCCTCGTCTGGGCCTACCTCCGGCGCACTCCGACCGAGCGCACCGACCGCCGCTGGACGTCTTGGGTGGTGGCATTCGCCGGCACCGCCGCCCCCTTCGCGATCCCCCTCGTCTCCGACGGTCTGGTCACCCGCACGCTGCGGGAGTCCGTCGCGGCGGTCGTGCTCGGGGTGGGCCTGGCCGCGATGCTGTGGGCACTGGGCGCGCTCGGCACGAACATCAGCGTTGTCCCGCAAGCCCGCGAGGTGGTCACCCACGGCCCTTACGCCCGCGTGCGTCACCCCCTCTACGCCGCGGAACTGCTCAACGTCGTCGGCCTGTGTCTCGGCCATGCCGGGCCGTGGCCCTGGATCGTGCTCGTGTCCCTGGCCGTCCTGCAGGTCATGCGGGCGCGACGCGAGGAGGCGCTGCTCGCCGCGGAGCTGCCCGGCTATGCGGAGTACCGGAGCCGCACCCCTATGCTCGTGCCCGCACTCGGCCGCAGCTAGGAGGTCCATCGTGCGTGAGTTCTCCACGCCGCTCTCCCTCACCCTCCCCACGACGGGGAACCTCACCGACGACGTCGTCACCAACGCCCGGGAGGCCGCCACCGCGGCGGTCTTCAGCCGCGCGACCCCGGACGGGTGGATCGACGTCACGGCGGAGCAGTTCCACCTCGAGGTCTGCGCCGTCGCCAAGGGGCTCGTCGCCGCTGGTGTCGAGGTCGGGGACCGCGTCGCGCTGCTATCGAAGACGCGCTACGAGTGGACGCTCCTCGACTACGCCATCTGGTTCGCCGGCGCCGTGACGGTGCCGATCTACGAGACGTCGTCGGCCGAGCAGATCGGCTGGATCCTCCACGACTCCGGCACCCGCGCGGTCGTGGCCGAGGGCCCCGACCACCTCGCCCGCGTCCGGGAGGCACGCCAGGCCCACGACCTGCCCGAGCTGCAGCACGTCTGGTCGCTCCAGGACAACGCCGTCGACGTGCTGACGCGCCTGGGCGCAGACGTCACCGACGAGGTGCTCGAGCAGCGGCGCACGACCGCGGGCCCGGACGACCTGGCGACCCTCATCTACACCAGCGGCACCACGGGCCGGCCCAAGGGCTGCATGCTCACGCACGGCAACTTCATGTTCGAGCTGGGCGTCGCGGTCGAGGAGCTGTCCGACCTCTTCGACACCGACGAGGCGTCCACGCTGCTCTTCCTGCCGCTGGCGCACGTCTTCGCGCGCATCATCCAGATCGGAGCGGTGAAGAGCCGCGCGCGCCTGGGGCACAGCTCCGACATCAAGAACCTGGTCGCCGACCTGGGCGAGTTCCGCCCGACCTTCATCCTCGCCGTCCCGCGCGTGTTCGAGAAGGTCTTCAACACCGCGTCCCAGCGCGCGACCGCCGATGGCCGCGGCAAGGTCTTCGACCGCGCGTCCGACGTCGCGATCGCCTGGTCGCGCGCGCTCGACGGCTCGAAGGTCCCGCTGCGCCTGCGGGCCCAGCACGCCGTCTTCGACAAGCTCGTCTACGGCAAGCTGCGCCAGGCCCTCGGCGGCAGCTGCGCGTCCGCCATCTCGGGCGGCGCGCCCTTGGGCGACCGGCTCGGCCACTTCTACCGCGGCATCGGACTGTCGGTGCTCGAGGGCTACGGCCTGACCGAGACCACGGCCGCACTGACCGTCAACCTCCCCGACGCCCAGAAGATCGGCACCGTGGGACGCCCGCTGCCGGGCACCAGCGTGCGCGTGGGCGACGACGGCGAGCTGCTCTTCAAGGGGGGCCAGGTGTTCGCGGGCTACTGGGGCAACGACGCCGCGACCCACGAGGCCATCGACCAGGACGGCTGGTTCCACACCGGTGACGTCGGCGAGGTCGACGACGAGGGCTTCGTGCGGATCACCGGGCGCAAGAAGGAGATCCTGGTGACCGCCGGCGGCAAGAACGTCGCCCCGGCCGTCCTCGAGGACCGGCTGCGAGGGCACGCGCTGGTCGACCAGTGCCTCGTGGTCGGCGACGGGCAGCCCTTCATCGGCGCCCTGGTCACGATCGACCGCGAGACGTTCCCCGGCTGGGCCGAGCAGCACGGCAAGTCCGGCGACGTGGCCGACCTCCTTGACGACCCGGACCTCGTGGCGGCCGTCCAGGGCGCCGTCGACGAGGCGAACAAGGCGGTGTCGAAGGCCGAGGCCATCCGCAAGTTCACGATCCTGCCGGGTGAGTGGACCGAGGACGGCGGTCAGCTGACGCCGAGCCTGAAGCTCAAGCGCAACGTCGTGGTGCGCGAGGCACGCGCGGAGATCGAGGCGCTCTACCTCGGGTGAGCCGGACCGTTCGGTGAGCGGGCGGGACCGGCAATGACCATGCCCCGATAGTCATTTCGGGTGGCGTGCGGGCCACGTCCGGGTGGTTTGCGCGGTTTAGCCCGCGACCTCAGCGACTCGCCCCTAGATTCGCATCGCTGGGAGGGCACCGGGGCCGATTTCACGCATGACCCTGGAACCACCTGCGCGCCCGGGATCTCCGACCGTGGGGGTCCCACGACCCCCGCGAAGGACCGCACCATGGCACGCCGTTCAGTACTCCTCCTCGTCGCCGCCCTCATCGCGATCGCCGGCACGGCCATGATCGTGCTCTACGTCCAGGGCATCGACGCCCGCGCCACGAAGGACCAGGAGCTGGTCGAGGTGCTCGTCGCCACCGAGACGATCGACACCGGCGAGTCGGTCGCCGACGCGCAGGAGGCCGGGAAGATCGAGAAGTCCGAGGTCCGCCGCGCGGACCTGGTCGAGGGCAGCCTCTCCTCCACCTCCTCGATCTCCGACCTCGTCGCCATCGGCGCCGTCTACCCCGGTGAGCAGCTCATCGCCAAGAAGTTCGGCAGCCTCGGCGATACCCAGAGCCTGGTCATCCCCGACGACAAGATGGCCATCTCGGTCGAGCTCACCGACTTCGAGCGGGTCGCCGGATTCGTCAACCCCGGCAACGAGGTGGCGGTCTTCGCCACCGCCTTGGACCCCGTCGCACTCCTGCCCGACAACCAGGAGCGGCAGCTCGGCAGCGCGACCCGCATCGTGCTGACCCGTGTCCCCGTCCTCGGCGTCGGCACGACGAGCGTCACCTCTCGCACCGTCCAGGGCGAGGAGGGAGCGACCACCGAGGAGGTCGCGCGCACGATCCTCACGATCGCCGTCACGCAGGAAGAGGCGGAGCGCGTCATCCAAGCCGATCGCACCACCGAGCTCAACTTCGCGCTCCTCACCGACGAATCCCAGGTGGAGAACGGCCCCGGTGCCACCCTGGGCACGATCTTCCCCGAGCTCTTCAGGGGCGTTCGGCAGTGACCGCCGTCCTCGAGCCCGACGGCGCCCAACGGGCGATCCTCCAGGCGATGCTCCACGGGTCGGTGGCCTTCGCCGACGTGGAGGGCCTCGACGGGCACATCCGCACCACGGCCAACGAGTTCGCCGTCGTCATCGGTCCCTCGGTGCCGGGTGACGCGGCGGCCGAGCTGGCGCAGTGGGCGCGGGTGCACCGTCCGGACCTGGGCGTGATCCTGCTCCGCAACGACATCGACAGCACCACGCTCTCGCTGGCGCTGCGCAGCGGCATGCGCGAGGTCGTGGCCGCCCGTGACCTCGCCGGCATCACCACGGCGGTGGCACGAGCGCGCAGCGTGGCCAACGCCATCGGGCAGACCCTGATGGACGAGGTACAGGCGGCTGCGCAGACGGCGCGAGCGGAGGTCGCGGCGGAGGTCGCGCAGGCCGCAGCCGTCGCGCAGGCGGAGGCGGACGCACCGCGCGGCAAGGTCATCACCGTCTTCTCCACCAAGGGCGGCGTCGGCAAGAGCCTCGTCGCGACCAACCTCGGCGTGGCGCTGTCCAGCAGCGGACGCTCGACGTGCCTGGTGGACCTCGACGTCAACAGCGGCGACGTCGCGATCATGCTGCAGCTGACGCCCCAGCGCACGATCAACGACCTCGTCGGCTTCAACGGCGTCATCGACGCCGAGGGCATCTCGACGATCCTCACCCACCACTCCGACAACCTGTCGGTGGTCGCTGCGCCGGTGCGCCTCGACTCCCCCGACCAGGCCTCGGTCGACGACATCGGCAAGCTGCTCGACGCCCTGCGGCGGATGGTCGACTTCGTGGTCGTCGACACCTCCGGCGTCTTCGACGACAACGCCCTGTGCGCCCTCGACCGCTCGGACATGATCGTGCTCGTCGGCACCCTCGACATCCCGTCGCTCAAGGCGCTCAAGCTCGCCACGAGCACGCTCGACATGCTGAACTTCCCCAAGGCCACATGGAAGTTCGTGCTCAACCGTGCCGACGGCAAGGTCGGCCTGACCTCCGACGAGTACGAGAAGACCCTGGACCTCAAGGCGGACTGCTCGCTCGTGTCGAGCCGCGAGGTGCTCGCAGCCGTCAACCGTGGCGAGGCGCTGGTCAGCGCCTACCCCGGACACCCCAACAGCAAGGCCCTGGTCGCGTTCTCCCGCAACGTGACCGACACCCTCGGCGCCGTCGCCGACGGCGCGGCCGACCCGTCCAGCCGGAAGTCCAGTGGCTCCCGGCTCCGCCTCAGGAGGGGCTGACGTGAGCCTGACAGACCGACTGGCCGCAGCACGCGGTCGTAGCCCCGAGTCCATCGACATGCCACTGGCGCCGGGCGCTGTTGCGGGCGCCCCCACCACCGTGCCCACCGCGACTGCGGCACCGTCGGGCGGAGGGGCCAAGCGCAAGCCAGCCTCGCTCAAGTCCGATCCCTTCCAGGACCTGAAGCGGATCGTGCACCAACGGCTCGTGGAGTCGCTCGGACCCAAGCTGTACGACGCCCACATGACGCAGTCGGAGCTCGAGCAGCAGGTGCGGCTGGCACTCCAGACGGCCATCGCCGACGCCGACATCCCCATGTCGTCCGCGGACCGTACCCGCGTCTCGCAGGAGATCGCCGACGACATCCTCGGCTACGGCCCCATCGAGCCGCTGCTGCGCGACTCCAGCCTGTCCGAGGTGATGGTCAACTCCTACCAGGACATCTACGTCGAGCGCAGCGGAAAGCTGGTCCGGGTGGACACGTCGTTCACCGACGAGGCACACCTGCGCCGCACCATCGACAAGATCGTCAGCAAGATCGGTCGCCGCGTCGACGAGACGAGCCCGATGTGTGACGCCCGCCTACCCGACGGCAGCCGTGTCAACGCGATCATCCCGCCGCTCGCCCTCGACGGCTCCAAGCTCACCATCCGCAAGTTCTCCGAGGACCCGTACACCGTCGACGACCTCATCAACTTCGGCACCCTTACCCCCGCGTCGGCCGGCCTGCTGGAGGGCTGCGTGCGGGGTCGCCTCAACATCCTCGTGTCAGGAGGCACCGGCTCGGGAAAGACGACCACGCTCAACGTGCTGTCGTCGTTCATCCCCGAGGACGAGCGCATCGTCACGATCGAGGACGCGGCCGAGCTCCGGCTCGGTCAGGACCACGTGCTGCGCCTGGAGTCGCGCCCCGCCAACATCGAGGGCAAGGGCGCGGTCACCATCCGCGACCTTGTGAAGAACTCCCTGCGCATGCGACCCGACCGGGTGGTCGTCGGTGAGATTCGTGACGCTGCCGCGCTGGACATGCTCCAGGCGATGAACACCGGTCACGACGGCTCGATCTCGACGCTGCACGCCAACACGCCGCGTGACGCCCTGGCGCGGCTGGAGACCATGGTGCTCATGGCCGGCATGGACCTCCCGGTGCGCGCCATCCGCGAGCAGGTCGCGAGCGCCGTGGACCTGATCATCCAGCAGACCCGCCTCAAGGACGGCACCCGTCGGATCACCGCGATCACCGAGATCGTCGGCATGGAGGGCGACATCATCACCACCCAGGACGTGTTCATGTTCGACTACGCCGCAGGCGTGGACGAGAACGGGAGGTTCCAGGGCGGCCTGAAGTCCATGGGCCTGCGTCCCCGCTTCCTCGAGCGCCTGACCGATCACGGCGTACACGTGGACCCGGCCATCTTCGCCACGGGCGGGACCCTGCGATGAGGCCCGCCCGCACCACCCGAGCAGCGGCGAGCCTGGCGGTTGGCGTGCTGCTCACGCTCGGAGCCGCACTCCCTGCCCATGCCGAGGACGAGGTCAACATCGACCACGTCGAGTCCGTCGACGGGCAGGTGTCGCTCGTGCTCGCGGTCGACGGCATCCCCGGCGACCGCGACGTCGACGCTTCATCCGTGCGCGTGGAGGTCGACGGCCGGGCGGTGGCTTCCACCGCAAAGCTCATCTCCGCCGGTGACGTCGAGCGCACCACCGTGCTGGTGCTCGACGCCAGCAACAGCATGCGCCAGGGCGACAAGTTCGCCGCGGCCACCAGCGCCGTCGACACCTTCCTGGCCTCCGCCCCCGAGGACATCCGGATCGGGCTCGTCGCGTTCGCGGGCGACCTCGGCACGGTCGTGCAGCCCACCACCGACCACGCCTCGGTGCGGGCCGCGCTCACCGACGTCGAGCTTCGCAAGGGCACGGCCGTCTACGACGGCATCGCCGAGGGCCTCGACCTGGTCGGCGCCGAGGGCTCGCGCTCGCTCCTCGTGCTCTCCGACGGCGGCGACACCAGCAGCTCGACGACGCTCGACGTGGTCGGCAACGACGCCACCGACGGCGGCGTGGTCGTCGACGTGGTGTCGCTCGCGAACCCCAAGAACGCCGAGACCATGTCGGCGCTGGCTGAGGAGACCGGAGGTCAGGTGATCCCGGCCGAGCAGGATGCTCTCTCGACCGTGTTCTCCGCGCAGGCAGACGCACTGGCCAGGCAGCTGCTGGTCACGTTCGACCGACCCGAGGACGCCTCGAGCGAGGTGAACCTCAGCGTCAGCGTCGACGCTACCAACGCGACATACACTGACTCTGCCTTCATCTCGATCGGTGCGGCACCGGCTGCTCCCGATCTAGTGTCTTCGGGTCGCTCGCTAGTCGGCACCCCGGGCATGCTGATCGGCGCTCTTGCGCTCGGGCTCGGTTTCGCCGGTATCTTGGCCGTCGTCCTCGCTGGACCGAACAAGTCGTCCGCAGACCGGCGCCTCGACGCCTACTTCGGCAGTGACGGCAAGAGCGGGAAGCGGAAGTCGGACACGACGGCCGACCTCAAGGGCTCGGCCGTCGCGCTCACTGACAAGGTCGTGTCCGCCGACCTCGAGACCCGCATCTCCCAGCGCCTCGCGGGAGCCGGATCCGCACTCACAGCCTCGGAGTGGCTGCTGCTGCACGCTGGCATCGCCGTCGGGTCGGCCCTCGTGGGATTCGTCCTGAGGGGGCCGGGCCTCGCTGGACTCGGCCTCGTCCTTGGCATCATCGTGCCGTGGCTCTACCTGAAGTTCCGCCACTCTCGGCGCCTCAACCGTTTCAACGGGCAGCTGGCCGAGACGCTGGGCCTGATGGCTGGTGGCCTCCAAGCCGGCTTGTCCCTTCCGCAAGCCATCGACAGCGTGGTCCGCGAGGGCATCGAACCGATGGCGGGTGAACTCCGGCGTGCGCTGATCGAGCAGCGTTTGGGGGTCGACATCACCGACGCCCTGGAAGGTGTCGGTTTCCGTATGGACAGCGAGGACTTCAACTGGATCGTCATGGCCATTCGGATCCAGCGCGAGGTCGGCGGTAATCTCGCCGAGATCCTGCACACCGTGGCTGACACTCTTCGTGAGCGCGAGTACCTCCGCCGCCAGGTCAAGGCGCTCAGCGCTGAGGGGCGCCTCTCCGGTTACATTCTGACCGGCCTGCCACCGCTGATCGGCCTCTACATGCTGTTCGCCAACCCCGATTACGTTGCCCTGCTCTACACCACGCTGCCTGGATTCATCCTCCTTGGGGCGGCTGCTCTGTTGCTGGGGGTCGGCTCGTTCGCCATGTCCAAGCTCGCGAAGGTCGAGGTTTGAGATGACCGAGATGACGTTGTTGGCGGGCGCAGGCCTGCTCTGTGTCGCCACTGTTCTTGCCCTGTCAGTTATCGGAGTGATTACCGCCGAGCGGCGAGGCGTTGCTCGGTCCGTGGCCGCCGTACATGCACTTGACTCAGCACCGGCCGTGCTGAAGGAGGAGATCGATCAATCGTTCGCCGAGCGCGTCATTGCGCCCCTCGGCGAGCGGCTGGTGGGCATCGGGCGAAGACTGGTCCGTGCTGACACCGCAACGAAGCTCCAGTACCGCCTCGACATCGCGGGTAATCCGCCGGCGTGGGACGTGAATCGCATCCTGGGCCTCAAGATCCTTGGTCTGGCCGTCTTCGGTCCGCTCTCGTTTCTGTACCTCCTGGGCACCGGTTGGCCGTTCTACCGGATAGTGATCGCGGCCGGCCTGGCCGCGGGCTTCGGCTACGTGCTGCCGAACGTGCTGCTCTACAACGCCGGCTCGAAGCGCGAGACACTCATGCGTAACGCCCTACCGGACGCCATGGACCTTCTCACCATCTCAGTGGAGGCTGGCCTTGGGTTCGACGCTGCCGTGAGTCGCGTTGCCAAGAACGGCGACGGACCGCTGAACATGGAGTTCGCCCGGCTGTTGCAGGAGATGCAACTCGGTGTAGGTCGGACGGATGCCATGCGCGCCATGGCCGAACGCTCCTCACTCGCAGACCTGAAGTCTTTCTGCAGCGCCATGGTGCAGGCCGACAGCCTCGGCATCCCTATCGCACGAGTCCTGCGCATCCAGAGCCAGGAGATGCGCACCAAGCGCCGTCAACGGGCCGAGGAGAAGGCGCAGCAGGTGCCGATCCGAATCATGATTCCCCTCGTCCTCTTCATCCTACCGTGCCTCTTCATCGTCATCCTGGGACCTGCTGGCATCCAGATTGCCGAGTCGTTCTCGAACATGTGACCCGTTGATGACTCCCAATGCGCCGCAGGACGGCAGTGCACCCAGCCCCGCGCTGACGTCTTGGCGCACGACGACGGCCGTGCGCGTGTTCGCCCTGGCTCTGGCCACGGGCACCGCACTCAGCAACGGTGTCTTTGTCCAGTCCACGCCGATCCTGGTGGTGCTTGTCCTGGCCGCCGCTGTCACCTCGCTGCTCGAGTGGACGACCCGCAACCGTCCCCTGCACTGGCATGCCGTGGCTGAGGCCCTGGCGGTGACCGCCCTGCTCGTCGCCACTCAGTCCACCTCCGAGCTCGGCTCCTACCTCGCCGTTCCGCCGATCGCTGCCGGGATCCGCCACGGTCTGGTCACCACCCTCAACGTGACCCTCGTGTCCGTCCTGACCGTCGCGGCGACAGTCGCGGCAGATCCCGCCTACAACATGCTTCAGCGCACGGGCGAGGCGGTCCTCTGGCTCGCGATCGGACTGGGCGTTGGGCTGCTCGCGAGTTTGCAGTCGCGCTCGACCCGCACGATGGCGGCGCGCCAGGCGCCGTACGCCACCGCCCACCAGCTCATGGAGGGGATCCACCGGCTCACACGCTCGGGCAGCCTCGGGCTCGACAGCGCCGCGCTGGCCGCCGACCTCGACAACGCAATGCGGCGTGCCAGCGGGTGTGCCAGGTCGACGGTCTTCGTCGTGGATCCCGACGAGACGCTCCGACCGCTGAACGCCAGCGACGACGCCGAACGTCTGGCATCGGAGATCGGCCTTCCGGAGTCGGAGCGCACGCCGGGTGCGGCAGTGGTACCGCTGCGCGGCTCCCAGCAGGTTCTCGGCTACTGCGTCCTCGTCGGGGTGCCGCGCTGGACGGCAGAGCTGGACGAGCGGGCGCTCGAGGTCGCCGACGAGTTCGCCCTACGACTCGACACGGCGGTGCTCTTCGACGACATCCGTCTCCTCGCCACCTCCGAGGAGCGCACCCGGATCGCGCGCGAGATGCACGACGGGGTCGCCCAGGAGATCGTGGGCCTGGGGTACATCGTCGACGAGATCGAGTCCATGAGCGACCACGAGCAGACCAGGGCGCTGGCTTCGGAGCTGCGCGAGGAGATCACTCGACTCGTCTCGGAGATCCGTTTCTCCATCTTCGACCTGCGCCACGAGGTCACCGACGGCCGCCTGTCCAGCCCGCTCGCCGACTACGCGCGCGAGGTCAGCCACGCGACCGGCCTCCGGGTCCACCTCTCCCTGGCCGAGTCCGGCCCCCCTCTACCTCCCCGAACCGCCACCGAGGTCCTGCGCGTGGCACAGGAGGCCATCAGCAACGTCCGCAAGCACGCCTGCGCCGAGAACCTCTGGGTCACCCTCGACTCCGACGGATCGTCGCTGCGGCTCGAGGTCGCCGACGACGGCGTCGGCAACGCCGGACCCCGCGACCACCACTGGGGACTCCAGACCATGCGCGAGCGCGCCGCCACTGTCGGCGCGCAGCTCGCGGTCACCCCCCGACACGACGGCGGAACCGTCGTCAGCCTGCGGTCGCCCACGACCGCTCCCTCCGAAGGAGACCATGTCCATGGGCACCACCGTGCTGCTGGTTGACGACCACGAGCTGATCCGACAGGGCCTCGCCCGTGCCTTCGAGCGCGACGCCGAGATGACCGTGGTCGGCCAGGCGGGAAGCGTCGAGGAGGGCATCTCCTCATGGGACGACCTTCAGCCCGACGTGGTCGTCACCGACCTCCAGATGCCGGGCGGCAGCGGCCTCGACGTCGTGCGCGCGATCCGGGTGAAGAGCGACACCACCGGTGTCGTGGTCCTCACCATGCACGCCGGCGACGACCAGATCTTCGCCGCCATGGAGGCGGGAGCGTCGGCTTTCGTGGGCAAGGACACTCGTGCCACGGAGGTGGTGAGCGCCGCCAAGCACGCGGCAGTGGCCCCGCGCACGTTCCTCTGCACGGGCCTCAGCCAGGCCGTGATGCGCCGGGCGACCTCACCTGCGCCGCCCAGGCTGTCGGGCCGCGAGGCGGAGGTCCTTGCGCTGCTGGCTGACGGGCTCGGCACCGGTGATATCGCTGGCTCGCTCTACATGAGCGAGTCGACGGCCAAGACCCACATCACCCACATCTACCAGAAACTTGGCGCCGCGAACCGCGCCCAAGCACTGGTGACGGCGATGCGGCTCGGGCTCCTCGACCACGCATCGCCCCAGCGGTTCTAGCTGACCACCGAGCGGACGCCAGCGCCCCTGCACGGGTGGTCACGGAATAGTCACAAGGGACTACCCAGGCGCGGCCGATCACCCGATTCGAGGGGCTCGGGATCTTGGCAGAGTTCTCATCGACGGGTCCTCGTGGGCTCGGAGCCGAGACTCATCACACTGACACCAAGGGGAAACACCATGCTCGAGAAGTTCATCACCCTCATGATCATCGGTCGCGACGAGGAGAAGGGCGCCACCGCAGTGGAGTACGCACTCATGGTTGCGCTCATCGCCGTGTTCATCATCGGCGCCGTCCAGTTCCTCGGCGGTGCGCTTGACGGCCTCTTCCGTCAGATTGGTGCCGCGATCTGACGCGCACAACAGAACGTCGAGGGCCGGTGTCGATATCGACACCGGCCCTCGACGTCCGCCCTGCCAAGCGCATTGGCCCCGGCTTCGCCCCAGGGCCCGTCGTTCCTCGAAGAACCGCGTTCGTGAGTCTGTCCCACGGTCCCCGCCTGATTGCCTGGGTGACGGAAGGGTGACTCGCACGTGGCCATAACGAACTATCGCGTTGAAGCCGATCGCCTGACCCGCTGGACCATCGTGAGGCGACATGCTTCTCTCAACGGGTCCCGGAAGGCTCGCGAGCTCGGACCTATCACTTCAAGGGGAATCCATGTTCGACAAGGCCATCACCCTTATGCTTCTCGGTCGCGACGAGGAGCAGGGCGCCACCGCTACGGAGTACGCACTCCTGGGCGCCTTCATCGCTGTGGTCATCGCGACATCCGTGGGGTTCTTCGGCCGAGCCGTCGCTGCGGTGTTCATGAACTTCCCCGACATCTGGCCCTGACGTCCAACGACTCCCACTGAAGCCGGGGTCCCGCTGGTGGCGCTTGACATGCCACCACCAGTGCGCCGGCGATGCCGGTGGGTCGATCCGCCAACAGCCGCAGCGCCAGAAAGTCACCGAGTTGTTGCGGGCGACCGGGGCACCGGTCACCCTCATTGCGATCACCAATTCGGAGTCCTCGATGCGATGGCTGGTTCCCTACATCCCGGCCAACTCGTGCAGACGCTCCTGCCACGCACGTAGCAAGGCCAACTCGGTCACGCCCGCGCGACGCAGCTCGACAGCAAGATCAGAACCCGCGCCGACGCGCTTGTAGATCCCGACCAACCGCCGTTCACCCAGCCGCTCTGCGATGATCCGACACGCGAGCCAGGCCTCCTCGTAGCGGGCCTGGAGGTCGCGCGCCCGGGTGTCGAAGTCGTCCCCGGACGGCAGTGACGGGGGTACGCCGTCACGCCGGGCAGCCCCGATCGCCCGCCCGAGGGTCACCCGGTCGGGAAGCCGCGTGGCACGCAAAGCGACGTAGTCGGCGAAGCCCTCCAGCAGCCACGGCTCGACGGGCCGGCGGACCGCGTCGGTGGCGACGTGGACCAGCTCGTGGCTCATCACGACCTGTGCGCCCGCGCGCCGCAGTCCCGAGGTGACGTCGGGGTTCACGAACACGTGGACCGGCCCGTCCGCGTCCGCAGCGCTGCCGACCGGCGCCGTCACCGCTGCGATGCCCGCGTAGGTCCCGGTCGGGACGCCCAGTGTCTCGTCGAGGTCCCCCGGACTGGCGGGGACCTCGACCACCACGGGGCGGACGCGTCCGGGCAGCACACGGCGCACGACGTCGATGCCGCGCTCCACCCGACGCACCACCGCCTGCGCCTCCGCCTCCGCCCGAGGCCCGCTGCCGTCCACCATGACCAGCACCCCGGGTGCCGTTGCCACGGCCAGGCGGCCGCGCAGCCACAGCGGCACGCGCGCGGCGCCACCGGCACCGAAGCCGGTGATCGCCAGACCGTCGTCGTCCGGGGTGAAGGTGACAACCACCTCGGCCCGGGCGGACGCGCCGTCGAGTCGCGCGACCTGCCAGGTGAGCTCGACGCTGCCGGACCAGGTCCCGTCGCTCGCGACGGTCCCGACCTGGTCGACGTAGCGCGCCGTCACGGCGCGGAGGTCGAGAGCGGCTGCGGTGTCGGCGATCCCCGCCAGCTCGTCGCGGACACCGGCGTCCCCGACCGGCGCTATCCCTGCCAGAGAGGCGGCGTCCCGCGACTCGACCCCGTCCACCAGGCTCGCCAGGACCGCAGCCGCATCCCGTGGGCTCGCCCGCGGCACGTCGACGGGTGCGGGATCGACGTCGTGACGCCCACCCTGCACGAGGGCGAGCACGACGGCAGCCACCACGAACAGCGAAAGGCCGGCCGCCCACCAGAGGGGGCGACCGGCCTTCGAGCGCTGCGCGTCAGCCAGGACGGACCGCGCCGACGTAGGGCATCGAGTGGAGGCCCGCGACCGCGACGCCGGTGCCGGGGTTGGCGGCGTGCACGATCATCCCGTTGCCGATGTAGATGCCGACGTGGCTGATCGGGCTGTAGTAGAACACCAGGTCGCCGGGCTGGAGGTCGCTCGCAGCGATGCGGGGACCCGAGCTGAACTGGGCGCTGGAGGAGTGCGGCAGCGAGACACCGGCCTGGGCCCAGGCCCGCATGGTGAGCCCGCTGCAGTCGAAGGCGTTCTCGCCCATGGCGCCGTAGACATAGGCGTCGCCCACCTGCGCCATGGCGTACTGGACGGCGGCGGCCGCGCGACCCGAGGCCGGGACCGAGGCCGGGACGGAGGTCGGGACCCGAGCGGTGCTGCCGCGCGAGGTGAGCACGCGCTCACGCTCCTCGGCCTCGAGGTCGGCGAGGAGCTCCTTGGCCTCGGCCAGCTTGTCGTCGACCGTCTCCTTCTCGGTGCTCAGCTGCTCGGTGAGCTCCGCGATCTCGTCCGCGCGGGCGTCGGTGGCCTCCTGCCGGATGGCGAGGGCCTCGAGCTCGGTGTCGTAGTCGGAGAGCAGCGAGGACTGGAGGTCGTTGAAGGACGACATCGTGGAGAGCGTGTCGAGGAAGGAGCCGGGGTCCTCGGAGACGACGATCTGGCCGACGGTCGAGATGCCCTCGCCCTCGAGCTGGCGCACCACGGCGTCGGACACCTGGTCGCGCACGGCGTCGAGGCGCTCGTCCTGGCGCTCCTGGTCGGCCCGCAGCCCGGAGAGGTCACGACGCAGGTCGGCGAGGTCGAGCCTCGCGTCGTGCAGGCGCTCTTGGGCGGCCTCGGCCTCGTGGTAAAGGCGGTCGACGCGGACCTTGACGTCCTTGATGTCGGGGTCGGCCTGCGCGGGGGTCGCGGGCACGAATGAGATGGCGGCGATCGCGGTCAGACCGAGAACGGTCGCGCCAGCTCGCTTGCGGGTGTGAGCCACGAGCGGGGGTACTCCCTCAGGGTGTCGTACGCCTACCGGGTGAGCTGACGGGTTCGGCACGACGTGTCCTACCCCTGCTCCACGCACCGCTCGCGCGGTGCGCCTCACAGGGGATTCACCCCAGGGGGAAGGTTGGTTCCCCGGTTCGTCGACCACGGGTGGTGCGGGGGTGCGGTCGACAACTCGGCGCGACGCCCGCGCGGGCCTGGTGACCCACTGCCACGGACGTCAGCCCACACCCTAGACCGGAGGTGCGGGCCCCGCCAATCTTCGGGGCAACTTCTCGAGATGTGTCTCAGGCCGACTCCACGACCGGGCCCACCACGGGCTCCACCAGCCTCAGGGGCGGCACCAGGCCACCCGAGGCCAGCACGTCGAGCGCCGCCCTCTCGTCGTCGTCGATGGTCAGCTCCGGTGGCGGGCCCAGCAGCACCGTCACCACGCAGTCGTGGCAGTGCAGTCCGCGCACCACGCAGGTGTCGCAGTCGATCCGTGTCGTCATGTCCTGAACGGTGACAGGGACCACCGACAACGGCTCCCCGGCGTGTCGACCACCGCGTGTCGTCGTCGGTCGAGGCTTCAGATCATCCCGCGCAACGACGACGTCGGGACCGCACGGGCCCCCGCGCGTACGACATCGCGCCCCACCGCCTGGTCGTCGCTCACCACGACGACCACACGCCCGCGCGGCTCTGCGGCGACGAGCTGGCGGATCACGTCGTCGGCGATGACGCCTTCAGGGCTGAAGACCACGCGCACGCCGCGCGGCGCCGGCATGACCGTGCGCGC
Source organism: Nocardioides furvisabuli (assembly GCA_964021995.1). Classification (GTDB taxonomy): domain Bacteria; phylum Actinomycetota; class Actinomycetes; order Propionibacteriales; family Nocardioidaceae; genus Nocardioides; species Nocardioides furvisabuli_A. The sequence continues at coordinate 151,087 of CAXHZJ010000007.1, forward strand.
GCTTGACTCGGCGGCGTCGAACACGACGGTCGTCTCGGCCCCGGACCGGGCGACGACCGGCCCGAGGGCCGCCACCAGGCGGCTGCGCTGGGCCTCCAGGCTCGCCGTGGGCCAGGCGGCCTTGGTGACGTTGTAGCCGTCGACGATCAGGCGGGCGCGGGGCAGGCCGAGCAGCTGCTCGAGCGAGGCCGCGGTGGCCGGGGCGCTCGAGGTCGGAGCGGCCTCCACGCCCGCCAGTCCCGCCTCCACGGCGTCACCGGGTGCGCCGACCACGGCGGGGAGGCCGAGCTCGCGACGCAGGCCGGTGGCCGACTCCACGACGGCGTCGAGGAGCAGGCGGGCGCGGATGCTGGCGGCGTCACGCTCGGTGCGCGTGTCGCGGCGGCCCGCCGCGACGGCCGCCTCGGCCTCCTCGAGCTGGGAACGCAGACGGCGTACGTCGGCCTCGGCGGCAGCGGTCACCGTCCTGGCGGCCGCCACGGCCTCGTCGCGCTCGGTGTGGGCGGCGTCGCGCTCCTCCTGAGCCGCACGCAGGACGCTGCGCGCCTCCCCCAGCCGCTGGCGCAGCACCTTGTGGTCCGCCCGCGCCCGCTCGAGCTCCTCGCGGTGCTCGGCCCGGAGCGTCCCGAGCTCGGCCTGGAGCGCAGCCACCTGCGCGGTGAGCCGACCGAGCTCGGCGCGGTCCTGGCCGTCGCGTGCCTCGTCGTCGGAGAGCGCCGCGGAGGCGTCCGCGACGACTGCCTCCCAGCCGTCCTCGCGACCGAGCCAGGCGCGGGCCGCGGCATCGAGGGCATCGTCGTCCGCGACGGGCAGTGCAGCCACCTGGACGGCAGCATGGTGGCGGAAGCCGTCGTCGGCCAGCGCGGCCCAGATGGCGCTCCCGCCCAGCCGGGCACGGCGCGCCGGCGCGAAGCCGGCGATCTTGCGCAGGGCAGGGGGCACCGGCACCACCGACGGCAGCACGGCGGACACCAGCGCGACCACGCGCAGGCGCAGCCGCTCGGGCAGCGACGCCGGGTCGGTCACGGACGACCCGTCATCCGGCGGCGGGGTCGGCCGCCGTGTCGGCCGAGGCCCGGTCGACGACCTCGATCGCGTCGGAGCGGCCGCACCAGCGGCACGAGACCGCCTCGACCTCCTCGGAGCGGAGGGTCTCCTCCTCCACCTGGTGCTCACCGGCGAGGTCGAAGTGCCAGTACTCGGTCGTGCGGCGGGTGCGCGTCACGTCGAACCGGGTCAGGTTGCCGCAGCCGGCGCAGCGCCACCGCTCGCCGTCGGCGGGTACGCGGAGGTCGGCGGTCTGGTCGGCCACGGGGGTGCTCCTCTGGGTGGGGTCCTGCGTCTGCGTGCGTGAACGTGGGGCGCGGGTCAGCGTAGTGCGCGCGCCGTCACGCCATTGTCGGAACCCACGTCTAGCGTCGTCCTCCATGAGCACCACCGCCCACCGCCCGACGCGGGAGACGTCCCGCTGGGAGGCGCAGCGCAGCTTCGACGAGCTGGGGCGGCCCCTGCGCGACCTGACGTTCTGCGTAGTCGACCTGGAGACGACCGGCGGATCGGCCGCCGCCGGCTCGATGATCACCGAGATCGGCGCCGTCAAGGTGCGTGGCGGCGAGGTGCTCGGCGAGTTCCAGACCCTGGTCAACCCCCACGCGGAGATCCCCGCCTTCATCGCCGTGCTGACCGGGATCAGCAACTCGATGGTCCACGACGCGCCCTCCATCGAGTCGGCCCTGCCGGCGTTCCTGGAGTTCGCCGCCGGCTGCGTCCTGGTGGCCCACAACGCCCCTTTCGACGTGGGCTTCCTCCAGCACTTCGCCCGTCAGCAGGGACGACCGTGGCCGAAGCTCGAGATCCTCGACACCGCGAAGCTCGCCCGTCGGGTGATCACCCGCGACGACGCGCCCAACTGCAAGCTGTCCTCGCTGGCCACGCTCTTCGGCTCCTCGACGACGCCCAACCACCGCGCCCTGTCCGACGCCCGGGCCACGGTCGACGTGCTCCACGGCCTCATGGAGCGCCTCGGCGGCCTCGGCGTCCACACGCTCGAGGAGCTGCAGACCTTCTCCTCCCGCGTCAGCACCGCGCAGCGACGCAAGCGACACCTCGCCGAGGGTCTCCCCCACGCCCCAGGGGTCTACCTCTTCCGTGACGACCGCTCGCGGGTGCTCTACGTCGGCACCTCCCGCGACCTGCGCACCCGGGTCCGCACCTACTTCACGGCCTCGGAGACGCGCACCCGGATGGGCGAGATGGTGGGGCTGGCGACCACCGTCACGGGCATCGAGTGCGCGACGCCGCTCGAGGCCGAGGTCCGCGAGCTCCGGCTGATCGCCGAGCACAAGCCGAAGTACAACCGCCGATCGCGCTTCCCCGAGAAGGTCCACTTCCTCAAGCTGACCCGCGAGGCGTGGCCGCGCCTCTCCCTGGTGCGCACGGTGCTCGACGACGACGCCGACTACCTCGGCCCGTTCTCCTCGAAGAAGACGGCCGAGAAGTGCCTCGCCGCCCTCCACGAGACGTTCCCCGTCCGCCAGTGCAGCGGGCGGATGCCGCGCGTCCCGACCGGGACGGCCTGCGTGCTCGCCGAGATGGGCCGGTGCCTCTCCCCCTGCGACGGCACGACGGACGAGACGACCTACGGAGCCGTGGTGCGCCAGCTGCGCGACACCCTGCTACGCAGTCCGCAGGAGGTCGTCGAGACGATCAACGCCCGGATGAGTGCGCTCGCCGAGCACGAGCGGTTCGAGGAGGCGGGCGTGCACCGCGACCGGCTCGCGACCTTCGTCCGCGCCGCCGCCCGCACCCAGCGGCTCTCGGCGCTGACCCGCTGCCCGGAGATCATCGCCGCCCGCCGCGAGGACAGCGGGCGGTGGGCGGTCCACGTCGTGCGTCACGGGCGGCTGGCCGCGGCGGGCGTGATCCCGCCCGGCGCCGACGCCCACCACTACGTCCGCGAGCTCACCGCCAGCGCGGAGACCGTCGGCGGGGCTCCCGGTCCTGTGCCGGCGGCGACGGCCGAGGAGTCGGAGAAGATCCTGCGGTGGCTCGAGTCACCTGGCGTGCGGCTCGTCGACGTCGAGGGCGAGTGGGTCTGCCCGCTCGGCGGGGCCGCGCGACACCTCGCCCTCTATGACGCCGCGCACCAGTCCCGGCTGTCGCTGGTGCCCTTCGACGAGCAGCGCCTGCCCTCGCCCGTGCACCGTCCGGTGCGCTGACGGGCGCCGGGGGCCCGGCCCCGCGCGCCGGACGACGCGGGGCCAGCCGTCGCCGTACGATCCCGCTCGTCCCCGTCCCAGCGGTCTGAAAGCGATGGCATGTCACCTCTGCGCCTGGGCGACAAGCGCTGGATCCTGATCCCGCTGGCCATCTACCTCCTCACCCGAACCGTCGGGGCGCTGCTGCTCCTGCACGCGGCCAGGACCCAGGTGGCGCTCGGCGACGACAGCAGTGGCTACAAGGTCACCGTGCCCACGCCGGAGTCCCCCGGCTACCTCGGCGTCGCCACCAACTGGGACGGCCAGTGGTACCGGGCGATCGCCGAGCAGGGCTACCCGACGTCGTTGCCCCGTGTCGGTGGTGAGGTCGTCCCGAGTGAGTGGGCCTTCACACCCGGCTACCCCTTCGTGGTGCGTGCGGTGATGACGGTGGCACGCATCGACTTCCCGCTCGCAGCCGTCCTGGTGAGCCTGGTGTGCGGCGCGCTGGCGGTGACGCTGCTCCACGGGATGGTCCGGCGCCGGCTGGACGACTTCGCGGCCGGGACCCTGGTCCTGGGCCTGTGCTGCTTCCCCGCCGCGCCCGTGCTGCAGGTCGCCTACACGGAGTCGATGGCCCTCCTGGTGGTCGTCCTCGCGCTGCGCGCCCTCGAGCAGCGCCACTACGGCCAGCTCGTGCTGTGGGCGGCGGTGCTCGCCTTCACCCGTCCGGTGCTGCTTCCCCTGGGGCTGCTCGCCGGTCTGGTCTGGCTGGCACGCTGGCGCCGACGCCACGACGAGGACTTCCCGCTCGCCGAGCGGTGGCGGTTCGCCGCGGCGATCATCTGCTGCGGTGCACTGGTGGGTGCGTGGCCGCTGGTGGCTGGCATCGTCACCGGCGAACGATCGGCGTTCACCGACACCATGGCGTCATGGCCCACGAACCAGGAGTCGGCGGGGCGGCCGTCAACTGGCTGACCCTCACGGCACGAGAGCCGCTGGCGTGGGGGTTGGTGGTGCTGCCGGTGCTCGCCCTCGTCCTGTGGTCGGCCTTCCGACAGCCGTCCCGGCCCATCCCGGGCGCCGTCCGCTGGTGGGCGCCGGTCTACATGCTCTACATCCTGGCCGCGACCAAGCCCAGCGCCGGCCTGCTGCGCTACCTGCTGGTGGCCATCTTCCCCACGATGCCGTTCCTCGAAGCAGAGGCCGCAGCACGGACACGTGCCGACAAGGTGGTGCGCCTCGTGCTGATCGGCGGACTGGCCCTGGCCGGGATCGTCGGCCAGTACTTCTGGGTGATGCGGATCTTCACGATCCAGCAGGCGCCCGACCAGCAGACGTTCCCCTGACCGGCCGGTGGGGCCCGCTCAGTCCAGGCCGATGCTGAAGGCCGACTCGAGGTCGTGCCGGGAATAGGTGCGGAAGGCGATGTGCGTCTCGGTCTCGGTCACGCCCTCGACCTTGTTGAGCTGGTCGGCGACCACGGTCGCGACGTCCTCGTGCTCGCGCACCCGCACCAGGGCGATCAGGTCGATCTGCCCCGTCACGGAGTAGACCTCGCTGACGCCGTCGAGCGATGCGATCGCCTCGGCGACCTCGGGGATGCGCGCGACGTCGGCCTTCACGAAGACGATGGCGGTGATCATGGCCTCACCGTAGCGCTCCTGCGCACGGTCACACCCGTCGCGCCCGATCGGTCGGACCCTCTAGTCATTTGTGACTAGGGGTGGCTCGTTTCGTCCCGCGCTTCGCGCCCGGACACCTAGCGTGGCCCGGTCTGAGCCACACCCACCAGGGGAGATATCCGGGATGATGCAGCGACTTGACCGCAAGCGCGTCGGGACGGGCATCAGCCTGTCGGCCGTGGCCGCGCTGGTGCTGACGACGTTGGGGCCCCTGTCGGGCGCCTCGGCCGTCCCGCCGGCTGCGCCCACCGGGCTGTCGGTGCAGCAGCCCAACGACGCGACGGCGGTGCTCTCGTGGGACCACGTGGCCGGTGCCACGCGCTACGAGCTCCAGGTCGACGACGACCCCAACTTCAGCTCCCCGGCATCGATCCCGACCACGACGGTGTCGACGGTGAGCAACACCTACGTGCCCACGGCGAACCTGCCCGCCGGCAACAAGTACTGGCGTGTGCGCGCACGGAACGCCGCCAGCGAGGACTCGCCCTGGTCGATCGCGCAGTTCGGCAACCCGTCCGTGGCCGTGCCGCAACCGGCCTCCCCGCCCGACAACACCACCCTGTCGCAGCCGTCGCAGCCGCCGCTGCTGACCTGGTCGACCTCCCCGGGAGCCACGTCCTACATCGTCGAGGTCGACGGTGACTCCGACTTCGTCGGCGCCTTCACCTACACCACGTCGTCAACGTCCCTGGTCGTGCCCGATGCCCTCCCGTCGGGCACCGTGGCCAACCCGGCGGACTACTACTGGCGCGTCACGGCCAGCAAGGGGTCAGGGATCAACTCCCTGCCCAGCCCGGCCTCGCGCTTCATCGTCGGCCCCCTGCCGGCCCCGGCCATCACCGCGCCGCCGTCGAGCCCGAACTTCGAGCTCGAGGACGTCGTGCTCGACTGGGAGCCCGTGCCCGGCGCGAAGTCGTACGACATCGAGGTCGCGCTCAACCAGGACTTCACCAACATCACGGAGTCCAAGGCCGGGATCTTCGGCACCCGCTACTCGCCGATCGTGTCCTACGACAACGACCAGTACTACTGGCGCGTCCGGGCGAGGGACCTCGACAACCAGCCCACCCCGTGGACCGAGTCCCTCTACAACTTCAGCCGGACGTGGCCGAACCAGCCGCAGGCGGTCTTCCCGGCCGATCCCCTGGTCGAGACCGTGACCAACCCGATCTACTTCGAGTGGACCTCGGTGCCGCACGCCTCCGAGTACGAGTTCCAGATCAGCACCACGGAGGGCTTCTCCGACAACAGCACCGAGTCGTGCCGTACGGCTGGCACGACGTACACGCCGGGCATGTTCGCGATCAACACCAACGGCATCCCGTCGTCGTTCCGGGAGAACGAGGACTGCGAGCCCACCCCCGGCGTGACCAACTACTGGAAGGTGCGCCCGCTCGACCGGCCCTTCACCAAGCCCGGTGACATCCCCGGGATCCAGGGCATCTTCAGCGAGGTCCAGTCCTTCCGCTACGGGCAGGACCCGGTGGCCGTCGACCTGCTCTCGCCCTCCAGCGGCGAGGAGGTCGACGTCCCGATCTTCACGTGGAAGCCCACGGCGGGCGCCGAGTTCTACAACATCGTCGTCAAGAACAAGACCGGCACGGTCGTCGACTCGTCCAAGACGTACTCGACGTCCTACGCCGTCAAGGGCACGACGAGGCTCCCCATCTCGGGCAACCCGTACTCCTGGGAGCTCCAGGCCACGTCCACCGACGGCATCAAGTCGCTGAACTACGTCCGCTCCTTCAACGTGTCGGGGGACGATCCCGCCGCGCCCGCCGACCCGGCCGACTACCTGCGTCCGATCACCGGGACCCTGGCTGACGGGCCCTCCGTCGCCGCACCGTCGCTGACGTGGGAGCCCATGCCCGGCGCGGCTCGCTACCAGGTGCGGGTCGGCCCCGCGTCGGACGGCGCGCAGACGTGGTTCACGGGTGTCACCAACGGAAACCTGTTCCACCCGCAGGCGATGGCCTACAACGCGATGACCGACATCAGCGACATGCTCCTGCGTCCGGGCGACTACGACTGGCAGGTCACGGCGCTCGACAGCAGCGGTACGCCCATGGAGACCGGGCCCGAGGGGCGGTTCCGCGTCGCCGACCTCCAGACCACGGACGAGCACGCCGTCGCCATCGGCGGACGCGAGCTCGACCCCAACAACCCCGCAGCCACGACGCCCTGCAACCCCGTGAGCGGCCCGTGCGTCGTGCCCTCGACGCCGGTGCTCAAGTGGGAGGCACAGCCCTACACGTCCTACTACATGGTCTACGTGAGCCGGGACGCCAACTTCACCAACCTGCTCGAGCCGGCCAACGCGATCCCCGCCACCACCAACACGATGTACGCGCCGGCGCTGGACAACCGGTTCTGGACCTACCCCGACACCGAGGCCGGCGAGGCGCTCTACTGGTACGTCCGACCGTGCCGCCGGGTCAACAACTGCGCCGCGAGCCCGGTGTCGACCATCGGCAGCGCGCAGCACGCCTTCACCAAGACCTCGCCGAAGGTCGACGGGCTCACGAGCACCGACCCCGCGGGCTCGGAGATCACCTTCACCTGGAACGACTACTTCGACACCAACCGCTCCGCTCCGTGGGCGCAGACCGGTGAGGACCGCCCCCAGTCGGCGATGCAGTACCGCATCCAGGTCGACGACACCGAGTCGTTCGGCGCCGGCAGCAACCTCGTCGACGAGCGCATCGTCGACCAGGCGACCTACACCGCCTTCGACACGCTCTACCCCGAGGGCACGCTCTACTGGCGGGTGCAGGCGATCGACTCCAAGGGCGACACGCAGGGCAACGGTCGTCTCTCGTGGTCCGACACGAAGACCCTCGTCAAGCGCACCCCGCGGGTCGAGCTGATGAGCCCGGTCAACGGCACGACGGTGCCCGGCACGGTCGCGCTGCGCTGGAAGGCCCAGCCCTTCACCGCGGAGTACAAGGTCGAGGTCTACAAGAACAACGACACCACCTTCTCCACCGCCAACCGCGTCTTCACCAAGAACGTCCGCACCACGGCGTACGCCCACAACGTGCCGTTGCCGGTCTCGCCGACGCCGTACGTCTGGCGCGTGCAGCGCATCGACACCCGGGGCAACCTCGGCTCCTGGTCCTGGGGCGGTGACCCGGACTCGGGGGGCAACCCGACGGGCCGGTTCAGCGTCAGCGCGAACGTGGTGGAGCTGACCTCCCCCGCTCCGGGTGGCGTGCAGCCCCCCAACGGACCGGTGCTGACCTGGCGGGACTTCCCCGGCGCGGTCAGGTACAACGTGGAGGTCCTCTCCCCGACCGGCAGCATCGCCACCACCGGTCAGACCGTCGCCAACGCGTTCGCACCGACCAACGTGTTCGCGACCGGCACCTACACGTGGAAGATCACCGCGTTCGACTCGAGCAACAACGTGCTCGGGTCCGGACAGTCGAGCTTCACGGTGGACGCCCGGCTGGTCGCCACCGCCGCGCCCGAGATCCAGGCCCCCGCCGGCACCGGTGTCGGTGCCACGCTGACCAGCACGCCCCCGGCCTGGAACCAGCCGGACGTCGCGACGACCTACCAGTGGCTGCGCGACGGCCAGCCCATCTCGGGCGCCACCGGGACGACGTACGTCCTCACGGTCCTCGACTTCAACAAGGCGGTGTCGCTGAGGGTCACGGGCAAGAAGTCGGGCTTCTCCGACGGCGTCACTGTGAGCAACGCGATCGGCACGACGGCGGGGGGCGCCCTGCAGGCGACCGTCCAGCCCACGGTGACCGGCACGGCCAAGGTCGGCAACGGCCTCCAGGCCACGCCGGGCACGTGGTCGCAGCCGTCGCCGACGATCCGCTACCAGTGGACGCGCACCGGGGCGCCGATCCCCAACGCCACGGGCGCGACCTACCGCCTGACCCCTGAGGACGCCGGCAAGGACGTGTCCGTGACGGTGCTGGCCTCCAAGGCAGGCTTCACCGACGGCTCGGCCGCGGCAGTCGCAGTGGCCATCCCGAAGATGACCTCGACCACCACCGCGACCCTGTCCGCGACCCGGGTCAAGCCCGGCAAGCGGGTCAAGGTCGGCATCACGATCGCGGTGCCCGGTGTCACCGGGCCGGTCGGGCAGATCAAGGTCATGGACCGGACCAAGGTGCTCAAGAAGCTGACCCTGGTCACCGCCAAGAACGGCAGGGTCACGGTCAAGCTGCCCAAGCTCAAGAAGGGCAAGCACCGCATCCTGGTCAAGTACCTCGGCGACGCGACCACGCAGGGCTCGCGGTCCAAGGCGATGCGGCTCTCCGTCCAGCGGTGACGCTGCGCTGACCCCGCTCGAGAAGGCCCTCCCGGCAGCACCGGGAGGGCCCTTCGCCGTTGATGCCCCGCCGGGCGGCTGACGGCAGTAGTCTCCGCGCGTGAACTGGCTCGCCGACCACTGGCTCGACATCCTCGGGTGGGGCGGCAGCGCCCTGCTCGTCTACTCCCTGCTCCAGGCCAGCGTGCTGCGCCTGCGGGTGCTCAACGCGATCGCCTGCGTCCTGCTCATCGTCTTCAACGCGATGCTGTCGGTGTGGCCGATGGTCGGCATGAACACGGTCCTCGTCACCATCAACGCCTGGTTCATCGTCCAGCTGCTCCGCGAGCGACACGACGAGTCGGCGTTCGAGGTCCTCGAGGTGGGTCCGGCCGACGAGTACCTGCGCCACACGCTGCGGGTGCACGGCGCCGACATCCTGAGGTTCAACCCCGGTTTCGTCCACGACCCGGCCACGACGGACCACGCCTTCCTCGTGCAGAAGGGCGACGAGACCGTCGGCGTGGTGCTCCTGCGCACGACCGGCGACACCGCGGACGTGCTGCTCGACTACGTGACCCCGCGCTATCGCGACTTCTCCCCCGGCGAGTTCGTCTGGCGCCGCAGCGGCATGCTCACCGAGCACGGCATCCGCCGCGTGGTGACCCGCCCCGGCATGGTCGGCGCCTACTACGACCGCGTCGGCTTCCGTCGCGAGGGCGACTCCTACACGCTCGGGCTCTGAGCCGAACCGGTCGAGGTCGCCCGCACCCAGCGCTCCAGCGCCGCCTCCGCGGCTCCGGAGTCGATGGCCTCGCCCGCCTTGGCGACGCCGGCCGCGAGGGCCGCCTCGACGTCGTCGTCGGGAGAGTCGTAGACCGCCAGCGCAGCACCGGCGTTGAGCACCACCGCGTCGCGCACCGGACCGGTCTCGCCGGCCAGCAGGCGGCGTACGACGTCCGCGTTGTGCGCCGCGTCGCCGCCCCGCAGGTCCTCGGTGGTGGCGCGGGCGATGCCGAGCGAGGCGGGGTCGACCGAGGTCTGCGAGACCTCACCGTCGTGCACGCGCCACAGCGTGGAGGTGGTGGTCGTGGTGAGCTCGTCGAGGCCGTCGTCCCCGCGGAACACCCACGCGTCGACGTTGCGCTCGGCCAGCACGCCAGCCATCACGGGAGCCATCCGCGCGTCGGCGCAGCCGATGGCCTGGGCCTGCGGGCGGGCCGGGTTGGTCAGCGGCCCCAGGATGTTGAAGGTCGTGGCGATGCCGAGCTCGCGACGCGGCACCGCGGCGTGGCGCATCGCGGGGTGGAAGGCAGCCGAGAAGCAGAACGTGATGCCCGCCTCCTCGGCCACCTCGGCCACCCGCGCCGGGGGCAGGTCGAGCCGGATGCCCAGGGCCTCGAGGACGTCGGCGGAGCCGGACTGCGACGACGCGGAGCGGTTGCCGTGCTTGACCACCCGGGCCCCCGCGCCCGCGGCGACGATGGCCGACATGGTGGAGATGTTGACCGACATCGAGCGGTCACCGCCGGTGCCGACGATGTCGAGCAGGCGACCCGGCACGGAGATCGGGTTGGCGGCGGCCAGCATCGCGGCCGCGATGCCGGAGACCTCCTCGACCGTCTCGCCCTTGGCGCGCAGCGCGACGACGAGGCCGGCGAGCTGCACGGGGGTCGCGGCGCCGGCGAAGACCTCGTCCATCGCCCATCGAGCCTGCTCGGTCGACAGGTCGCGTCCGGCGACGAGCGTGGAGAGGACGTCGGGCCAGGTGTGGGACATGGGATCAGGCTAGTGGCGTGCCGGCGACTGCCCGCCGCGGTGTCCGCAGCCGGGTCGGGTGGGCGTCAGGAGGTGGCCGGGACCGACGGGCGCAGCAGGCCGATGACGGCCTCGGCGAGCTGGATCGGGTCGATCGGGTGCGGCACGGCGGCCTCGGCGCGCGACCACGTGGCGAGCCACGCGTCCTGGGGGCGCCCAGTGAGCACGACGACCGGCGGGCACTCGTAGATCTCGTCCTTGAGCTGCTTGGCGATGCCCATGCCGCCGGCGGGGACGGCCTCGCCGTCGAGGATCGCGAGCGCGACGCCGCCGGCGTCCATGTTCTGGAGCACGACCGGCTCGGTGGCGACCTCGACGTACTCGAGCTCCGGGAGGTCGGGGTGCGGACGGCGGCCCAGCGCCAGGATGACCTGCTGGCGGGTGTTCACGTCGTCGCTGTAGACCAGGACCTTCAGGGGGCGCTGTGCGTCAGTCACGGGGGCATCGTAACCGGGCTGGCCCACGCTCAGCCTCCGGGAGTGGGCGTACGCCTCTCCTCCCGGTCCAGGCGCCGGTCCTCACGCCTGGCCTCCTGCATGGACGAGCGCACCCACTGCGTGAACAGCACGGCGAAGAACAGCACGCCGATCAGGTCGCCGCTCGCCCACAGGATGCCGCCGGCGAGGTGCTGGTCCTCGAGCACGGGCGGCAGCCACGAGCCCATCGGCCCCTCCCGCAGCGCGAGGTAGTGCTCTCCGCCGATCAGGGTCTCCTGGCCCATGATCGTGACGCCGAGGAAGGCGTGGAAGGGCAGCGTCATGAGCGTGAGCAGCACCCGGAACGGGTGGCTCACCCGCCCGGGCACCGGGTCGACGCCCATCAGCGGCCAGAAGAAGAGCGTGCCGACCAGCACGAGGTGGATGTGCATCATCTGGTGCACGAACGACGAGCTCAGGCTGGCGTCGTACCAGGGGCTGAAGTAGAGCGCCCACGGCGAGGCGATGTAGAGCACGAACGCCAGGGGGGCGAAGGCCAGCACCTTGGCGACTCGGGAGTGGATGACCGCGAGCAGCCAGCGGCGCGGCGCCGGGGGGAGCGTGCGCAACGCCAGGGTGACCGGGGCGCCGAGGGCGAGCGCGAGCGGCACCACCATCGACAGCAGCATGTGCTGGACCATGTGCACGCTCAGCAGCGTCGTGTCGTAGCGCCCGAGCCCCGACATGGTCGCGAAGGCGAACGACCCCATCCCCAGACCGACGAAGGACAGCGTCCGGCCCACCGGCCAGCGGTCGCCACGACGGCGCAGGACGGCGACGCCGAGGGCGTACAGACCGACGGCCCACACGGTCACCACGAAGGGGATCGGGTCGATCCCCCAGTCGGTGAGCACCCGCCCGAGCGTGAATCGCGGGAGCGTCTCGAGGGTGTCCTCCGAGACGAGGGGCAGGGGCAGCAGCACGGTGTGAACTTTATGACGTGAGATCACAGGGGGTCGGGGTGCCCTCCCTTCACCCCAGCAGCCATAATGTTCGCGTGGCGACAGCAACAGCGATTCCGGCATCCCGACTGCACGGGCACCACGACCGACCCAGCATGGTCAGCGTGGGCACCATCATCTGGCTCTCCAGCGAGCTGATGTTCTTCGCCGCGCTGTTCGCGGCCTACTTCACGATCCGCGCGGTGAGCCCCGAGCTGTGGGCCCAGGAGACGGCGCTGCTCAACGTGCCCTTCGCCACCGCCAACACCGCGATCCTCGTGGCCTCGTCCTTCGCGTGCCAGTGGGGCGTCTTCGCCGCGGAGCGCGGCCAGGCCGGGCGCACCGGCTCGCTGCTGAACTTCTCCAAGTGGGGCCTGCGCGAGTGGTTCATCCTCACCTACGTCATGGGTGCGATCTTCATCGGCGGCCAGGCGCTGGAGTACGCCGAGCTGGTGCACGAGGGCGTCACCATGAGCAGCTCGGCCTACGGCTCGATGTTCTACCTCACCACCGGGTTCCACGGCCTCCACGTGACGGGCGGTCTCATCGCCTTCCTCTTCGTGCTCGGCCGCACCTATCTCGCCCGCCGCTTCACCCACGAGCAAGCCGTGACCGCGATCGTCGTGTCCTACTACTGGCACTTCGTCGACGTGGTCTGGATCGGCCTGTTCTTCACGATCTACGTCATCAAGTAAGCACCCCCGACAGTCACCACCGTCGCAACCGGCAAGGACTCAAAAGTGCGTTTGCTGAACCGAACCGCTGGTCGCCTCTCCCGGCACCGCCGCGGCCCACTGGCTGGCCTCGCCGTGCTGCTGCTCGGCCTGCTGATCAGCGGGTCGCTCTACACCGCCCTGGCCCCCGCCCAGGCGCAGGACCAGGCCAGCGACGCCGAGAAGGTCGCTGAGGGCAAGGAGCTCTTCCTCGCCAGCTGCGCGTTCTGCCACGGCAAGAACGGCGAGGGCATCCCGACCGTGCGCGACGGCTACCAGATCGGTCCCTCGCTGGTCGGTGTCGGTGCCGCGTCGGTCGACTTCCAGGTCGGCACGGGGCGCATGCCCCTGGCCAGCCCGGGCGCGCAGGCGCCCCGCAAGGAGGCCATCTTCACCGACGAGGAGACCGAGGCCCTCGCGGCGTTCGTCGCCTCGCTGGGCCCCGGCCCGGCCATCCCCGACGAGTCGGACTACTCGATCGAGGGACTGTCGGAGGAGGAGCGCCAGGAGGCCATCTCCCGCGGCGGGCAGATCTTCCTCACCAACTGCACGGCCTGCCACAACTTCAACGGTGCCGGCGGCGCGATGCCGCGCGGCGGCTACGCCCCGAGCCTGCACGGCGTCGAGGGCAAGTACATCTACGAGGCCATGCTGACCGGACCGCAGAACATGCCGAACTTCAGCAACGGCAACCTCTCCCCCGAGGAGAAGCGTGACGTCATCGCCTACCTCGACAGCCTCGAGGAGACCCCCGAGTACGCCGGGTTCACCCTGGGCGGCCTCGGACCGGTGTCCGAGGGCCTGTTCGGGTGGCTGGTCGGCATCGGTGGCCTCGTGGGTGCGGCGGTCTGGATCGCCTCGCACACGACGCGGACGAAGAAGAGCAAGGTGAACGCGTGAGCAACGACGACCACACCCCCGACAGCACGCCGGCGACCTACGAGTCGCACGTGCCGGCCCACCGCGAGGCGGAGCCGATCGCCGACCCCGGCCTGCCGCCGCACCTGTGGCGCCCGACCGACGTCGACCCCAAGGCCGAGAAGCGTGCCGAGCGCCAGATCGCGGCGATGTTCATCGCCGCCATGATCAGCGCCGTCCTGTTCGTGGTCGCCTACTTCTCCTTCTCCGTCGGCGACAACTGGGACACCTTCCTCGGGATGGGTGCCTCGACGGTCTCGCTCGGAGTCACGCTCGGCGTCAGCCTCCTGCTCATCGGCACCGGCATCATCCACCTCGCGCGCAAGCTCATGGCGGACGCCGAGATGGTCGAGATGCGCCACCCGGCCGCCTCCCCGCCGGAGGACCGTGAGGCCACCGTCGCCGCCCTCAACGCCGGGCTCGACGAGGCCGGCATCGGCCGCCGCCCGCTCGTGCGCAACACCATGATCGGCGCCGTCGGCGTCCTGGGCCTGCCAGCCGTCGTGCTGCTGCGCGACCTGGCCCCCGGCGACGCCCTCGACATCGACAAGCTCGCCCACACCCTCTGGAAGCCGGAGATGCGCCTCGTGCGCGACGTCGTCGGGACGCCGATCCTGGCCAGCGAGATCGAGGTCGGCGACCTGATCAACGCCGCCCCCGAGGCGATGTTCCCCTCCGAGGAGAACGGCTACCCCGAGCTCGAGGGCGCGGAGGAGCAGTCGGAGAAGGCCAAGGGCGCCATCATCATCGTCCGGATGGACCCCGACGAGCTGACGCCCGCGACGCAGCCGGACAAGTGGACCGTCGACGGGATCATCTGCTACTCCAAGATCTGCACCCACGTGGGTTGCCCGATCTCCCTCTACGAGCGCACCACGCACCACGTGCTGTGCCCGTGCCATCAGTCGACCTTCGACCTGGCGGACGGCGCCAAGGTCGTCTTCGGTCCGGCTGCCCGCCCCCTTCCCCAGCTGCCGATCAAGGTGGACGAAGAGGGCTACCTGGTCGCCCAGAGCGACTTCACTGAGCCCATCGGGGCCAGCTTTTGGGAGCGTGAGAAGCTGTGAGCATCGACACCAGCAAGGTTGCCTCGAGCAACGGCACCAACGCGGCCACCGCCTCCAAGCCCGGTCCGGCCGGCTCGCTGGCCACGTGGGCGGACGACCGCCTCGGCCTGGCCACGGCGATGAAGAAGAACCTGCGCAAGGTCTTCCCCGACCACTGGTCGTTCATGCTCGGCGAGATCGCGCTGTGGAGCTTCGTCGTGCTGCTCCTCACCGGCGTGTTCCTCACCCTGTGGTTCAACCCGTCGATGGGTCACATCACCTACGAGGGCTCCTACGACCAGCTCCGCGGCGTCGGGATGTCGGAGTCGATGGCCTCGACCCTGCACATCTCCTTCGACGTGCGCGGCGGCCTGCTGATGCGCCAGATGCACCACTGGGCCGCGACGATCTTCGTCGCCTCGATGATGGTCCACCTGCTCCGCGTCGCCTTCACCGGCGCCTACCGCAAGCCCCGCGAGCTCAACTGGGTCATCGGCTGCCTGCTGCTGCTCCTCGGCACCCTCGAGGGCTTCACCGGCTACTCGCTGCCCGACGACCTGCTCTCGGGCACCGGCGTCCGTGCCGCTGACGGCTTCCTGAAGGCCACGCCGGTCGTCGGCACCTACATGTCGTTCCTGCTCTTCGGCGGCGAGTTCCCGGGTGAGTCGATCATCCCGCGCCTCTACATCATCCACGTCCTGCTGATCCCCGGGATCCTGCTGGCCCTGATCGCGGCCCACATGCTGCTGCTCGTCTACCACAAGCACACGCAGTGGCCCGGGCCCGGCCGCACCGAGCAGAACGTCGTCGGCTTCCCGATGCTGCCCGTGTACGCCGCCAAGGCCGGTGGCTTCTTCTTCATGGTCTTCGGCGTCATCGCCATCATGGGCGGCCTGATGTCGATCAACCCGGTGTGGAAGTTCGGCCCGTACGACCCCACGAAGGTCACGGCGGGCTCGCAGCCCGACTGGTACATGGGCTGGCCCGACGGCCTCCTGCGCATCATCCCCACGGGCTGGGAGTCGGTCATCTTCGGCTACACCATCTCGTGGAACGTGATGCTGCCGATCCTGATCGTGCCGCCGCTCATGCTGGTCATCCTGATGCTCCTGCCCTTCATCGAGGGCTGGATCACCGGCGACAAGCGGGACCACCACCTGCTGCAGCGTCCGCGCAACGCGCCCACGCGCACCGCGGTGATGGTGGCCCTGATGACCTTCTACGGTCTCGCCTGGGCCGCCGGCGGCAACGACATCATCGCCATCAAGCTCGACGCGAGCATCAACCAGATCACCTACTTCATGCGAGTCGCGATCTTCCTCGGCCCTGTGCTGGCGTTCTGGATCACGCGTCGCTGGTGCATCTCGCTGCAGCGCCACGACAACGAGAAGCTGCTGCACGGCTACGAGACGGGCATCATCACCCGCTCCCCCGACGGGGCGTACGCCGAGCGGCACCTGCCGATCAGCGAGACGGCCGCCTACACGCTCACCGCGCGTGATCGTGACGAGGTGTTCCACGCCAACGGTGAGACCGACGCCTCCGGTGTGGCCGCGCCCAACACGCGCTCGGAGAAGCTGCGGGCCAAGCTCTCGTCGTGGATGTACGTCCACAACGTGCAGAAGCCCACGCGGGCCGAGCTCGAGGCGGCGCACCACCACGCCGAGCACGAGGCGGAGCTCCAGGCAGGTCTCGACCACCCGGTCGACGGTCACCAGTTCGACGACCACCACCTGCGCGACGCCGATGAGGTCCCGCTGCGCGGCGACCACTGAGTCGCTCGTACGACGTAGCGAGACGAAGGCCCGCCGGGGTGATCCCGGCGGGCCTTCGTCATGCGCGCGAGCGGTGAGTGAGATACGTTCCGCGCCGCGAGAATCTGCCTCACGTACCGCTCCCCAGCGTGGCGGCGTACAACACACGCGCAAGCGGTGCTCGAGCCACTTCTGTGACGCGTCGCAGGTGGCTGGGGCACCGCTCGCCGGCGCGAGCGGTGCGTGAGACACCTTCTGGATAGCGAGAACCCGCCTCACGTACCGCTCCCCCGCGTGGCGGCGTACGACACGCGCGCAAGCGGTGCTCGAGCCACTTCTGTGACGCGTCGCAGGTGGCTGGGGCACCGCTCGCCGGCGCGAGCGGTGCGTGAGACACCTTCTGGATAGCGAGAACCCGCCTCACGCACCGCTCCCCCGCCGGCCACCCGACGCCCCGGGGGGTCAGGAGAGGGCGGAGCCGGACTTCCAGTCGGCCGGCGAGAGGTTCCAGT
Source organism: Nocardioides furvisabuli (assembly GCA_964021995.1). Lineage (GTDB taxonomy): Bacteria > Actinomycetota > Actinomycetes > Propionibacteriales > Nocardioidaceae > Nocardioides > Nocardioides furvisabuli_A. The sequence continues at coordinate 168,414 of CAXHZJ010000007.1, forward strand.
CGCCGTAGCCGTTCTCGAGGGTCATCTGACGCTCGGAGCCGACCACCTCGACGACGTCGCCCCGGCGGGTGCGCTCGTAGAGCCAGGCTGCGTCGGCCAGGCTCATCCCGACGCAGCCGTGCGAGACGTTGGCATTGCCCTGGGAGCCGGTCGACCACGGCGCGGCGTGGAGGAACTCCCCGGAGTAGGTCACGCGCAGGGCGTACTGCACGTTGGAGAGGTCGTAGAACTCAGGGTCGCTCTCGTCGACCCCGATGGTGGCGGCACTCATCCGCTTGCGACGGAACGTCTCGATGATGACCTTGGTGCCCGAGCGGGTCTCCCAGCCGGCCTTGCCGGCGCTGATCGGCATCGTCCGGGCGAGCTCTCCGTTGATGAAGGTGCGCATGGTGTGGGTGCGCACGTCGACCTTGCTGACGACCGAGTCGCCGATGGTGAAGTCGATGCTGCGCGACTCCTGGCCGTAGATGCCGTTGCCCGCCGGGAGGCTGTTGATGTCGAGGTCGACGGACACGTCGGTGCCGGGCTTCCAGTAGGTCGCCGGACGCCAGTGGGCCTCCCGGTCGTTCAGCCAGTACCACGACCCGCGCTGCGAGGGCGTGCTGCTGACCTGCATGTGCTCCTCGAACAGGGCACGGTCGGTCACGGGCAGGTCGAAGGTGACCACGACGGGCATCCCCACGCCGACGGTCTCCCCGTCGAGCGGCGCGACGGCGGCGAAGGTCTGCTCGTCCAGGGTGAGGTCGACGGTGCTGAAGGTCCGGGTGCGCTCGACGCTGCGGCCGTCGGACCGTGTCGCGGACGCGGTGATCGTGTAGTCGGTGCCGGGCTCGAGCAGGGCCGAGGACGTCCACCGTCCGCCGGCGACCGTGCCGTCGACCGCGCCGGCGGCCGAGGTGACGCGTACGTCGTCCAGCGTGCCGCCTGAGGTGCCGACGGTCACCGGCGCGTCGATCGGCACGGCCGTCGGGTCGCCGAAGCTGGTCGTGAGGCGTACGGGGTCCGGGGCGGCCGAGGCGGACGTCGCTGCGGCACCGGGACGGTCCCCACCGGTGGCACCCTCTCCCGTCGAGCAGGCGACCAGCGTGCCGGTCAGGGCGAGCAGCGCCACGGCCGCCGACGTACGCCGTCGGAGCGGGCGCGTGCCGGGCAGCGGTGCGAGCGCGCGAGCAGGCATCTGACGAATCCCCCAGGTGAAGCGACTGACGAGCAGGTGGAACAGGAAGAGCCCGTCCAGCCTACGGCGTGGACGGGCTCTTCCGAAGACGGCGAGCGACGAAGCTCAGTGGGCGTGCTCACCCCGGTAGTACTCGAACACGAAGCCGCAGGCGACGACCGCGCCGACGGTGAACCCGATGATGACGAGCCACCACGCGGCGAACGCCGTGCCGTAGACGATCACGCCGAGCGCGAGGGCGCACCACAGCGGCCACCAGGAGTAGGGCGGGAAGAAGCCCAGCTCGCCAGCACCCTCCGCGATCTCGCCCTCCTTGCGGTCCTCGGGACGCGGGTCCATGCGCGAGGCGTGGAAGCCGAGGTAGAGGGTGACCATGCCGAAGAGCAGCGCGGTCATGACCAGGGCGGACGTGCCGGTCCAGTCCTCGGAGAGGAACCAGTACGCCGGCGCGACGACCGCCACGAACAGCGCGGTGATCCCGAAGATCCAAGCCTCGGCCTTCATCGACCGTCCTCCTCGTTGTCCTCGACACGGTCGCGGAGCATCCCCTCGCGTCCCTGCACGTCAGGTGCATCGGCGACGTCGCCGTTGCGCTCGGCCTCGTTGTCCCCCAGCTCCATCAGCGCGACCTCGGGGTGGTGCAGGTCGAACGCCGGGGACTCCGAGCGGATGCGCGGCAGGCTGACGAAGTTGTGGCGCGGCGGCGGGCAGCTGGTGGCCCACTCGAGCGAGCGGCCCCAGCCCCACGGGTCGTCGACCTCGACCTTCGGGCCCTTGGCGGACACGTAGACGTTGTAGAGGAACGGGAGCGTGGAGGCGCCCAGCAGGAAGGCGCCCACCGTGGAGATCTGGTTGAGCGTGGTGAAGCCGTCCTCGGGGAGGTAGTCGGCGTAGCGACGGGGCATGCCCTCGACACCGAGCCAGTGCTGCACCAGGAAGGTGAGGTGGAAGCCGATGAACAGGATCCAGAAGTGGAGCTTGCCTAGGCGCTCGTCGAGCATCTTGCCCGTCATCTTCGGCCACCAGAAGTAGAAGCCGGCGAACATCGCGAACACCACGGTGCCGAAGACCACGTAGTGGAAGTGCGCCACCACGAAGTAGGAGTCGGAGACGTGGAAGTCCAGCGGCGGGCTGGCCAGGATCACACCGGTGAGACCACCGAAGAGGAAGGTCGTCAGGAAGCCGACCGACCAGAGCATCGGGGTGTCGAAGGACAGGGATCCGCCCCACATCGTGCCGATCCAGTTGAAGAACTTCACGCCTGTCGGCACGGCGATGAGGAACGTCATGCCGGAGAAGAACGGCAGGTCGACCGCTCCGGTGACGTACATGTGGTGGGCCCACACCGCCACCGACAGCATCGCGATGCCGAGGGTCGCGGCCACCAGGCCGACGTAGCCGAAGATCGGCTTGCGGCTGAAGACCGGGAGGATCTCGGAGATGATGCCGAAGAACGGCAGCGCAATGATGTAGACCTCTGGGTGCCCGAAGAACCAGAACAGGTGCTGCCACAGGATCGGTCCGCCGTGCGACGGGTCGAAGACGTGGGCACCGAGGATCCGGTCGGCCTCCAGCGACAGCAGCGCGCCGGCGAGGATCGGGAAGACCAGGATCACCAGCATGGAGGTGATCAGGGTGTTCCACACGAAGATCGGCATCCGGAACATCGTCATGCCGGGCGCGCGCATGCAGATGATGGTGGTGATGAAGTTGACGCCACCGAGGATGGAGCCGAGGCCGGCCATCCAGAGGCCCATGATCCAGAGGTCACCACCGACGCCGGGGCTGCGGACGGCGTCCGAGAGAGGCGTGTAGGCGAACCAGCCGAAGTCGGCGGCACCCTGCGGCGTGAGGAAGCCCGAGGCGGCGATGAGGCCGCCGAACAGGAACAGCCAGTAGCTGAACATGTTCAGGCGCGGGAACGCCACGTCGGGGGCACCGATCTGCAGCGGCATGATCACGTTGGCGAAGCCGAAGAACAGCGGCGTCGCGAAGAGCAGCAGCATGATCGTGCCGTGCATCGTGAACAGCTGGTTGTAGAGCTGGTCGTTGACGATCTGCGAGCCGGGGTAGGCCAGCTCGGACCGGATCAGCATCGCCATGACGCCGGCGATGAGGAACCACGCGAACGACGTGATCAGGTACATCTTGCCGATCAGCTTGTGATCGGTGGTCGTCAGCAGGCGCACGGCCTGCTCGCCGAGGGGCTTGCGCTCCGGCGGCGGCGCCGCGGCGTGCGGTGCGGAAGTGGTTGCGGCGCTCACTCGTTGCTTCCTTCCGAGTCGTCCTCGAGGCCGACCTGGTCCCGGACGTAGCTGCCACCGAGCAGCGGGGAGTCGGCGGTGTTGCCGGCTTCGGCGAGCTCGGCGAGGTAGGCGTCGTACTCGGCCTGGCTCACGACCTCGACGTTGAAGAGCATCCGCGAGTGCGAGACACCGCAGAGCTCGTAGCACTTGCCGGCGTAGGTGCCCTCGACGGTCGGGGTGACCTGGAGCTTGTTGACGCGGCCGGGGATCACGTCCATCTTCACGAGGAAGGACGGCACGCCGAAGTCGTGGATGACGTCGGGCGAGTGCAGGTTGAACTGGACCGTCCGGTCGACCGGCAGGTAGAGCGTGGGGATGACGCGGCCGGTGCCGGAGAAGTAGACGTAGTCGTCGTAGGCGAAGTCGGGCTCGCCGTTCTCGTCCTCACCCGCGGTCGCGGTCGGGTCCTGCTCGCCGACGCCGTAGTTGAAGGTCCACGACCACTGCTGGCCCATGACCTCCACGGTCAGGTCGGGCTCGGGCTCGATCTTGATGACCTCGTCCTGCACGCGGACGGTGTGGAAGAAGAACACCACACACATCAGCACGGGCGCGATCGTGTAGAAGACCTCGAGAGGCAGGTTGTAGCGCGTCTGGCGCGGCACCTCGTCGTCGCTGCGGCGGCGGAACTTCACCACGGCGTAGAAGATCAGGCCCCAGACGATGACGCCGGTCACCATGGCGGCGACCCAGGCCCACTTCCAGAGCTCGTAGGTGTAGGGACCCTGGGCCGTGGCCCGGTCGGGCATGGCGAGGTTCTTGATCTGGTGCGTGTCGGCCTCCGAGCATCCGGCCAGCACCAGCATCGTCACGCCCAGCAGCGCGATCTTCAGGCTGCGCCGCATCGGCGCGCCCGAAAGCTTGGGGACTTGCAGACCCACTGACGAGCCTCTCTCTCGGTCCATTTTCGACGTACGAAGAGTATCCCCAACCGCCCCCAACGTCCCGGGCAGGGTCGGGTGTCGGTCGATCTGCCCGATCGCCGCGCGTGGCCGACCGGCCCCGTGGCATAGGTTGCCCCTGTGACCGGGGCTGTGACGGGCGAGGGATACCTCGACAGCGCGTCCGCCTCCCCGCTCCACCCGGCCGCCCGCGAGGTGCTCCTCGCCGCCCTCGACCAGGGGTACGCCGACCCCCGCCGGCTGCACCGGGCCGGGCGTACGGCACGCCTCCTGCTCGACAACGCGCGCGAGGCCACCGCGGACGCGCTCGACGTGCGTCCCGACGAGGTGACCTTCACCCCCACCGGCACCCACGCGGTGCACCTGGGGCTGCTGGGGCTGGTGCGCGGCTCGCGACGCGGCAACGTCGTGGTCCACTCGGCCGTCGAGCACTCCGCCGTGCGCCACGCCGTCGCGTGGGGCGCCACGGGCGACGAGGTGGGCGTCATGGGCGACGGCCGCGTCTACGACGGCGATCTCGTCCAGGGAGCGATCGCTCCCGGGACCGCGGTCGTCGCGCTCCAGACGGCCAACCACGAGGTCGGCACTGTCCAGGACGTCGGAGACTTCGAGCTGCCCAACGACGTGCCCCTGTTCACCGACGCCCGCGCGTCGATGGGCCGGCTGCCGCTGCCGGGCGGCTGGGCCGCGGCCGCCGGGTCGGCGCACACGTGGGGCGGCCCCGCGGGCGTCGGCGTCCTGCTGGTGCGCAAGCGCGCCCGCTGGCGCAACCCGTTCCCGGGGGACGACCGGGTCGACGAGCGCTCGACGGGGTTCGAGAACGTCCCCGCCGTGCTCGCCGCCGCGGCAGCCCTCCAGGCGGTCGTGGCCGAGCGCGAGGAGGTCAACGCCCGCCAGCACGCGCTCGTCGACGTCGTACGCCGTCGCGTGGCCGCGGAGGTGCCCGACGTCGAGGTCGTCGGCGACCCCGACCGACGACTCCCCCACCTGCTGACCTTCTCCTGCCTCTACGTCGACGGCGAGGCGCTGGTGACCGAGCTGGACCGGCTCGGCTTCGGCATCGCGAGCGGATCGGCCTGCACCGCATCCACCCTCACCCCCAGCCACGTCCTCGAGGCGATGGGGGTGCTGACGCACGGCAACGTGCGGCTCTCGCTCGGGCGCACCACGACCCGCGCCGAGGTCGACGCCTTCTGCGACGCGATCCCGGGCGTCGTGGCCGAGATCCGTGCGCGTGTGGGGCTCTGAGATGACCCACGCCGTCGACCTCGAGCTCGACTGCCGCGAGATGCCGTGCCCGATGCCGGTGATCGAGCTCGCCCGCCACCTCGGCGACGTCGCGGTCGGCGGGCTGCTGGCCGTCGTGGCGCGGGACCCGGCAGCGGCCGTCGACGTGCCGGCGTGGTGCCGGATGAAGCAGCAGGACTACGTCGGCGCGGACACCGCCGACGACGGCGTCGCTCGCTACGTCGTACGCCGTCTCAGCTGACGGGCGACACCCTCAGGGACGGATCGTCTCGAGGTGCGGCTCGAAGTCGGCGACGGCCTCGTCGCCGTAGGTCGCCGCACAACGGGCCAGGAAGGCGCTGCGGGAGATCTCGTACTCCTGGGTGCCGACCTGCTCCACGACGTAGACGGCGAGCAGGCAACCGAGCTGCGCGGCACGCTCGTGGCCCAGGCCCCAGCTGAGGGCGGCCAGGAAGCCTGCGCGGAAGGCGTCACCGACGCCGGTGGGCTCGACCTTCTCGATCTCGGGGACGGCCGGGACGACCACGGAATCCTCACCCTGGCGGTCGATCCGCACGCCTGCGGGGCCGAGGGTCACCACCCACGTGCCGACGCGCGAGAGGACCTGCTCGGCGCTCCAGCCGGTCTTCTGCGTGATGAGGCTGGCCTCGTACTCGTTGGAGAAGAGGATCTCGGCGCCGTCGATCAGCGGCCGGATCAGGTCGCCGTCGCCGAAGGCGAGCTGCTGGGAGGGATCGGCGAGGAAGCGGTAGCCGCGCTGGCGGCACTCCTCGGTGTGCCGCAGCATGCCCTGCGGGTCGTCGGGCCCGATGATGACGTAGTCGGGCTCGCCGACGCGGTCGACGATGGGCTTCAGCTCGATCTCGCGCGACTCGCTCATGGCACCGGCGTAGAAGCTGGCGATCTGCGCGTGCGCGCTGTCGTTGGTGCACACGAAGCGCGCGGTGTGCCGCGTCTCGGAGACGTGCACGGAGTCGCAGTCGACGTTGTGGCGCTGGAGCCAGGCGCGGTAGTCGGCGAAGTCCTCGCCCACCGCCCCGACCAGCACCGGGCGCAGGCCCAAGTTGCCGAGCCCGAAGCAGATGTTCGCCGCGCAACCTCCCCGGCGCACCTCCAGGTCCTCGACGAGGAAGGACACCGACAGCTTGTCGAGCTGGTCGACGACCAGGCTGTCGGAGAACCTGCCCGGGAAGGACATCAGGTGGTCGGTCGCGATGGATCCGGCAACGAGGAGGGACACGACGCGAAAGACTACCTTCCGGTACACCTCGGGATACCACGCAGTAGCCAATAGCGTCGTGGCCATGACGACGTCACCACACCCCGCGCACCTGGTCCACGCCGAGCTGGGGACCCCCGACGAGATGGCCGCCGACTGCCGGGCGGTCGGTCGCCACCTGCGCCTGGAGCGTGCCGCACGTGCGGCCGTCGCCGCGCCGCCCAGCATCCGCTACGAGGACTACCCCGCCGAGGTCGGCAAGCGCGAGATCCGGGTCTCCGACGCTGCCGCGCGCATCGCGAACGCACTGCACCTGCACCTGGACTGACCGGTCAGGAACGACGAAGGGCCCCAGCCGATCGGCTGGGGCCCTTCGTCATGCGTCAGATCAGTGGAACGAGTCACCGCACGCGCACGAACCGGTCGCGTTGGGGTTGTCGATCGTGAAGCCCTGCTTCTCGATGGTGTCGACGAAGTCGATCTCGGCACCGTTGAGGTAGGGGACGCTCATCCGGTCGACGACGACGGTCACGCCGTCGAAGTCGGTGGTGACGTCGCCGTCGAGCGTGCGCTCGTCGAAGAAGAGCTGGTAGCGCAGTCCGGAGCAGCCACCGGGCTGGACGGAGATGCGCAGGGCCAGGTCGTCGCGACCCTCCTGCTCGAGGAGGCTCTTGATCTTGCCGGCAGCGACGTCGGACAGGTTGATCTGGTCGGTGCGGCGCTCAGTGGTCTCGACCTGCTCGGTCATCTCATCACTCCAGAAAGTATCGGGGTCTCGCTCGGTGCAATGGTCGCACACCCGGGGATATTCCCCGACCCCACGAGGCGGCCGCGCCTCAGCGCGACCAGGTCCGGGCCACGCGCTGCGCGAGGTCGGCCAGCGCCTCCGCCGGGGTGGCGTACGCCCGCTCCTCCCCCACCAGCTCCACCAGGGAGTACGCCGACTCGATCCCGAGCGCGCGCATCTCCCGCGAGCCGACCAGCACCTGACCGGCCAGCGCGATGCAGGGCCTCAGTGCCTCCGAGGCCACCCCGGCCACGCCGTAGGGCACCTTGCCGGCGCGGCTGGAGAAGTCGAAGGCCCCTTCGCCGGTCACGACGAGGTCGCAGCGTCCGGCCCGCTCGGCGAGCGAGACCGCCGCGGTCACCAGGTCGATGCCCGGCTCGCAGGAGGCCCCGAGCACGAGGAGGGCGTAGCCGATGCCGCCGGCGGCACCAGCGCCCTTGTCGAGGGACGTACGCCGGTCCGTGGCGGTCGCGAAGGCCTCGAGCCAGCCGTCGACCTCGGCGATGCGCTCCTCGGCGATGCCCTTCTGCGGCCCGAAGGTCTTGGTGGCCCCGAAGAGCCCGGTGAGCGGGATGTCGACGTCGCTGGCGGCCACGAGGGTGACGCCGCTGAGGCGTTCGCGGGCCGCGGACAGGTCGACGTGGCCCACGCCCGCCAGTCCCGCCGGCCCGGCGTCGAGCGCCACGTCCGCCGTCGCCCCGAGCGCGGCCAGCAGCCCGGCCCCGCCGTCGTTGGTGCCGGTGCCGCCGAGCCCGACCACGACGGTCCGGGCGCCGGCGTCCACCGCGGCCAGCAGCAGCTCACCCACCCCGCGGCTGGTCGCCGCCTCGGGGTCGCCGTCGGCCAGGTGCAGGCCGGCGGCCTGCGCGCTCTCGACGTACGCCGTGTCGCCGGCCCGGAGCACCACGGCCGGCACGGACACGCCGTGCGGACCGCTGACCGTGACCGCCGACAGCTCCCCGCCGAGCGCGGCGTGGAGCACGTCGACGAAGCCCGGCCCCCCGTCCGCCATCGGTGCGAGGTCGAGCTCGTCACCCGGGGCGTGGCGGCGCCAGCCCTCGGCGATGGCGTCCGCGGCCTGCACCGCGGTGAGGGTGCCGGCGAACTTGTCCGGGGCGATGAGCACGCGCATGGCGCCATCCTCGCAGTGGAGCCGTCCGGCATGCTGGCCGCATGAGCCTTGACCCGATCGTCGCCGAAGTGACCGTGCCGGTGACCCCCACCGAGGCCTTCGTCGGCTTCACCGCCCAGATGGGCGAGTGGTGGGACCCGGCGGTGACCCCCGAGCCGGCCACCTACAGCGGCATCGCGATCGACCCCAACGGTCCGGTCGAGATGGTCCACGGCGACGAGCACTTCACGTGGGGCCGGGTCATGGAGTGGGACCCGATCGGCCGCTACACCCAGGAGTTCTGGCTCGGCCATCCCGAGGACGAGGCGACCGTCCTCGACGTCCGCTTCACCGAGGCCGAGGCCGGCGGCACCCTCGTGCGGCTGGTGCACAGCGGCTGGCTGCCCGGCACCGAGGACCTCCGCGCCGGCTACACCGACTGGCAGCGCCTCCTCGACCGCTACGCCGCGCACGTGTCGTGAGCGGCGCGCTCGTCCGGCCGATGCGCGAGGACGACCTCGCCGCGTTCGGCGAGATCACCGCGACCAGCTACCACCAGGTCGACGTCCGGTCCTACCCGCGCTCGTGGCCCGACCCCGTACGCCGTCCCCCGGGACGGACGGGCGCCTGGATCGACCGCACCCGGGCGGCCCTCGTGACCGATCCGGGCGGCTGCTGGGTGGCCGAGGTCGACGGCGAGGTGGTGGGCGGAGCCGTCTCACGGGTGCGCGAGCTGATGTGGATCCTCGCCTCCTTCGCGGTCCACCCCGACCAGCAGGGCCAGGGCGTCGGTGCACAGTTGATGGCCGCGGCGCTCCACCACGGACGCGGGTGCCTGCGCGGCCTGTTCGCCGCCAGCGCCGACCCCGGTGCCGTACGTCGCTACCGGCTGGCCGGCTTCGACCTCCACCCGCAGATGCTCCTGCGCGGCACCGTGGACCGGAGCGCGATCCCCGTGGTGGACCGGGTGCGCGAGGGCACTGCGGCCGACATCGACCTGCTGGACTCCGTCGACCGGCAGACCCGCGGCGCCGCGCACCTGTCGGACCACGAGCTGCTGCTCGCCCAGTTCCGCCTGGTCGTCACCGACCACTCCACGGGATCGGGCTACGCCTACGTCGACGACGACGGGGCGCCGACCCTGCTCGCGGCCACGAACCGTCGTACGGCGTCGAGGCTGATGTGGGAGGCGCTCGCCTCGACCCGGCCGAACGCCGAGGTGTCGGTGCAGCACATCACCGCGGCGAACCAGTGGGCCCTCGACGTGGGGCTCGCGGCGCGCTTGGCGATCCACCAGAACGGCTACCTGTGCGTGCGGCGGATGAAGCCTCCGGCCCCCTACCTCCACCACGGCAGCCTGCTCTGAGGCCGACGGCGAGCCTCCTACAGCTGCGAGCCCGGCTCGAGGCGCGCCCCCGCGGCGACCTCGCCCGCGACGCCCGAGTCGCGCCCGACCAGGACCACGTCCGCGTCGCGGGCCAGCCGCGCCGACGGCTCGGCACCGACCCGGGCGCGTGCCGCCACCTCGCAGCGCTCGTCCAGCACAGACGTACGCACCACGGCGCCGGCGCGGACCACACAGTCCTCCATGAGCACGCTGTCGTGCACCTCGGCACCCCTCTCGACCACCATGCCGGGGCCGAGCACGCTGCCGGTCACGAGCCCGCTGACGTCCGCGCCGGGAGAGAGCAGCGAGTCGCGGCACTCCCCCGCGGCGCGCAGGCGCGCCGCCGGCCGGTCGGGCCAGTGCGAGATGACGGGGCGACCCGGGTGGTCGAAGACATCGACCCTCCCCTGCAGCAGGTCGCGGTGGGACTGGAGGTAGAGGCCGGGCTGCCCGACGTCGCGCCAGTAGCCGGTGAGGGGCACGGCGGCGACCCTGCCGCCCTCGACGAGGCGCGGCAGCAGGTGCTCACCGAAGTCGCCGATCCCGCTGTCGCCGTCGTCCTCCTGCTCCGGCGCCAGCTCGCGGCGCAGGTCCTGGAGCGTGTCGAGCAGCACCTGGGTGTCGTAGACGAAGATCTCGCTCGCCACCGTGCCGGCCGAGGGTCGTGACGGCTTGTGCTCCACACCGGTCACGGTGCCGTCGCGCCCGGCGAGCACGACGACGTTGTCGGAGGCGTCCTTCTTGGTCACCTCGCTGGTGAGCACGGTCGCCACGCGCCCTGAGGCGATGTGCTCGTCGATCACCGGCGCCAGGTCCATGTTGAAGACGTGGTCGGCGCTGCACACGACGAGCGCGCGGGCACCGCACGCGGCGATGTCGGCGGACATCCGCAGGAGCAGGTCGCCGTTGCCGAAGGCGAAGCCGCTCTCGGTCGCGGGGCCGGTGCCGGTCTGCGGGATGATCCGACGGAAGCCCCCCCGGTTGCGGTCCAGCGACCACGGCCGGCCGCCGGAGAGGTAGTCGTCGATCGAGGTGACCTGGTACTCCAGCGACACCCAGACGTCGGCGAGGTCGGCGTGCACCATCGCGGACATCGCGAAGTCGATGAGCCGGTGGACGCCGCCGTACGGCAGGGCGGGCTTGGCGCGCTCCCGGGTCAGCACGTCCATGCGGGAGCCCTGCCCGCCCGCCTGGACCAGGGCCAGCACCTCACCGCGTCGTGGCATGCAGCGAAGCATGGCACGCGGACCGGTGCCGGAGGTCCCTCCCTCCGGGTAGGACGTGGGGCTGTCCCCGACGCGCCCTAGGATCGACCCATGAGCCTCGTCGACCTGCCGCTCCTCCCCCTCGGCAAGGGCCGCGACCTCGACGCCGAGCGCGGCGTGGAGTGTCCTGGTGACCTCCCGGCAGCCTCCGACCCCGGCCTCGTGGAGCGCGCCCGCGCCGCCAAGGCCGCGCTCGGCGAGCGCGTGTTCGTCCTCGGCCACCACTACCAGCGCGACGAGGTCATCCAGTTCGCCGACGTCACCGGTGACTCCTTCAAGCTCGCCCGCGACGCCGCAGCGCGGCCCGCGGCCGAGTTCATCGTCTTCTGCGGCGTGCACTTCATGGCCGAGTCGGCCGACATCCTGACGTCGCCGGCGCAGCAGGTCGTGCTGCCCGACCTCGCGGCCGGGTGCTCGATGGCCGACATGGCCCGCCTGCGCCAGGTGGAGGACGCCTGGGACGCGATGGCCGACGCCGGCATCCAGGACGTCGTCGTCCCGGTGACCTACATGAACTCCAGCGCCGACATCAAGGCCTTCTGCGGCCGCAACGGGGGCGTGGTCTGCACGTCGTCCAACGCCGACGTCGCGCTCGACTGGGCGTTCGCCCAGAAGGGCGACGGCGACGCCAAGGTGCTGTTCCTGCCCGACCAGCACCTCGGGCGCAACACCGCCGTCCTCCAGATGGGCATCGCGCTCGACGAGTGCGTGGTGTGGGACCCGCTGCAGCCGGGTGGGGGCCTGAGCGCCGAGGAGCTCCGCAACGCCCGGATGATCCTCTGGAAGGGCCACTGCTCGGTGCACGGCCGCTTCTCCGAGGACGTCGTCGACGAGCTGCGCGCCCAGCACCCCGGGATCAACATCCTCGTCCACCCCGAGTGCAAGCACGAGGTCGTCCTCAAGGCCGACCTCGTCGGGTCGACCGAGTTCATCATCAAGACCATCGAGGCCGCCGAGCCCGGCACCGTGTGGGCGATCGGCACCGAGCTGAACCTGGTCAAGCGCCTGGCCGACGCCCACCCCGACAAGACGATCGTCTTCCTCGACCGCAACGTCTGCTACTGCTCGACGATGAACCGCATCGACCTGCCGCACCTGGTCTGGGCCCTGGAGAACCTCGTCGCCGGCACGGTCGTCAACCAGATCAGCGTCGACCCGGAGACCGAGGCCGACGCGCTCGTGGCGCTGCAGCGGATGCTCGACCTCCCGGGCAAGTCGCACCGCGACTGAGCCGCCGCCGTCGATGGCCCTGCCGAGGATCAGCGACGCCGAGCGTCGTCGCCGGATCGCCGTACGCCACGCCGTGGCGCCCGCGCACCGTCTCGGCAGCGTCGAGGCCGTGACCCGGGCGATGACCGTGCTGCACGCGACCGAGGCCGCGACGGTGCACCTCGCCGTCGCCGCCCGGTCCGAGGGACTCGACGTCGACGACGTCGACCACGCGCTCTACGACGAGCGCAGCATCGTCAAGCAGCTGGCCATGCGCCGCACGCTCTTCGTCTTCCCCCGCGACCTCCTGCCCGCGGCGTGGGGCAGCGCGTCGGCGCGCGTCGCGGCGGCGGAGCGCAAGCGGGTCGCCAAGATGGTGGAGGGGGCCGGGCTCGCCGACGACGGTGCCGCCTGGCTCGACGCGGCCCGCGCCGCCACCCTGGCCCGGCTCGCCGACGGCCCGGCGAGCGCAGCCGAGCTCCGCGCGCAGGTTCCCGAGCTGGCGGGCTCCGTCGGCGGTGACACCGACAAGCCCTACGACCGGCCCGTGCCCGTCGCCCCCTGGGTGCTGACCCACCTCGGCCTGACCGGCGCCGCGTTCCGTGGGCGCAACGCCGGCCACTGGCGGGTCAACAAACCGACCTGGGCCACGGCCGAGGAGTGGCTCGGCGCGGTCGAGCAGCCGTGGGACGAGGCCGCCGGCTACGCCGAGCTGGTCCGCCGCTGGCTGGCCACCTTCGGCCCCGGCACCGCCGCCGACGTCCAGTGGTGGCTCGGCTCGACGAAGACCGCCGTGACCCGGGCCCTCGCCGACCTCGGTGCCGTGGAGGTCGCCCTCGACGACGCGACGACGGGCTGGGTGCTGGCCGACGACACTGCCGACACCCCGCCCGTGGAGCCGTGGGCGGCGCTGCTGCCGACGCTCGACCCGACCGTGATGGGCTGGAAGGCGCGCGACTTCTACCTCGACCCCGTCCACGTGCCGCGTCTCTTCGACACCAACGGCAACGCCGGCACCACCGCGTGGTGGGACGGCCGGGTCGTGGGCTGCTGGGTCCAGGACGACGCCGGAGCCGTACGTCTCTCGCTGCTCGAGGACGTCGAACCCGCGGGCCGTGCCGCGCTCGAGCAGGAGGCCGACCGGTTGACCCGGTGGCTCGACGGCACCGTGGTGGGCACCGTCTACTCCTCCCCGCAGATGAAGCAGGCCCGGCTCTCCCCGACGGCCTAGGCGGCGTCGTCCGGCGCGGGCAGATCGAACCAGAAGACCGACCCGCCCCCGGAGCGGTCCTCGACCCCCATGGCCCCGCCGTGGGCCTCGACGATGCGGCGGCAGGTGGCCAGCCCGATCCCCGACCCGTCGACGGTCTTGTCGAGACGGGCGAGCGGCGCGAAGATCCGCTCGTGCTGGTCGGTGGGGATGCCGCGCCCGCGGTCGCGCACCTCGATGCGGTGGTGCTTGTCGAGCGCGACCGAGTGCACCTCGATGTCCGGTGCCGCACCGGCAGGGCTGAACTTCGCCGCGTTGTCCACGAGGTTCATCAGCACCGACCGCAGCTGCGGACCGTCACCGCACACGGTCGGGAGCGTCCCCACCGCGACGTGCGCACGGTCGACCCGACCCGCGAGGTCGTCGAGCGCCGCGTCGAGCTCCGCGCCGAGGTCGACCAGGTCATCCCCCGGTGCCGCACCCTGCGCGGCGAAGTCCAGCAGGCCGCCGATCATCGCCGTCATCCGGTCCACGCCCCGTCGTGCGCGGGCGACGGTGTCCACCTGGTAGGGGTCGGTGACCTCGAGCTCGAGGCTCTCCAGGGAGAGGGAGATGGAGGTGAGGGGGTTCTTCAGGTCGTGGCTGACCTGGCCTGCGAAGTGCGCGAGGCGCTCGTTGGAGGTGGCCAGGCGAGCGTTGACCTCCCGCAGGCGTCGCGAGGCGAGCTCGAGCTCCAGCACGTCGACGACGCGGTCGGCGAGCTGGGCGAGGCCGCGGGCGGCCTCGTCGTCCACCGCGTGGGTCGCGCTGTCGAAGACGCAGAGCGTGCCGATGACGACACCGGACGGCGTGGTCAGCGGGTGGGAGCCGTAGAACTTCACGTCGCCGACCTCGCCCGTGGTCCACGGGCTGTCAGCGAACCGGCGATCGCTCCTCGCGTCCTCGAGCATGATGGGCTGGCCGGACTCCACCACCACGCGGCACAACGCGTCCTCGCGGGCGGAGTCCGTGCCCTCGAAACCGGTCGTGGCGACCTGGTGCTGGGTGTCGGCGGTGAAGAGGTTGACAGCGGCGAAGGGCACCCCGGCCACCCGGGCCGCCAGCTCCACCAGCGCGTCGAGCTCGCGGCGCGGCGGGCGGTCGAGGGCGTCGTACGCCGCCAGCACCCGCTCGCGGCGCGCGTCGGTGTCGCTGCGCGCCGTCACAGCCCCGGCGCCTTCCACACGGCGAGCCAGCGCTGCAGGTCAGGCTCCATCGGCAGCTCGTCGGCGAGCAGGTCGCGCACGGACAGCTCCAGCAGGGTGTCACGCGACTGGGGGCCGCTCGGTGAGAACGGGTAGAAGGTGCCCTGCTTGTAGAGGTAGGTGAGCCCGAAGCGCTGGCCGGAGGCGTTGGCGAAGGGGACCATCGAGCAGAGCAGGCCGCTGTCGAAGCCGTTGAGCTCGAGCGTCGTGTTGACGGCGTGGAGGTCGGTGCAGAGGCCCGACATGTCGCCCGGGTCACCCGTCACCACCAGCCAGGTGAAGCCGAAGTCGTCCTGGCTCACGCTCACCTGCGGCGCCTCGGCGTCGTCCCGCAGCAACGACACCACGTCCTGCTGGGTCTGGGCGAACGCGGCCCCCGCAGCCGAGCGGTAGCAGACCGAACCGGAGCCCGTCGGCTCGAAGCCCAGCGCCGTCTGGAGCGTGATCGCGGCGCTCGGAACGAGGAAGAGTGCATCGAGGTTGTTTTGCTTCGGCTGCGTCCTGGCGCGCATCGCCTCCCAGAGACCCATCGGTCGTCAGCCCGCCGGCCGGCTGAGCTCGGCCTGGATCCGCGCGAGCTGGGAGAGCCGGCGCTCCAGCGGCGGGTGGGTCGCCATCAGGCCGCTGAGGCCTCCGCTCAGGGCCGGGACGATGCACAGGGCGCTGGCCGCGTTGGCGGCTCGCAGGTCACGGGTGGGGATGGCGGCGGCCTCGCCGCTGATCTTCTGCAGGGCGGTGGCCAGGGCGGCCGGCTTGAGCGTCAGGTAGGCGCCGGCACGGTCGGCGCTCAGCTCGCGGTAGCGCGAGAGGAGCCGCAGCGACAGGAAGCTGACGGCGTACACCACGAGGGCGACCACGACAGCGATCAGCACGGCCGGGAGCGCGCTGTTGTTGTTGCGCGAGCGGCCCATGCCGCCGAACTGGGCGAAGCGCATCAGCAGGCCGGCCGCGATGCCGGCCGATGATGCCACGGTCATCACGAGCACGTCGCGGTGCGCGACGTGGCTCAGCTCGTGTGCCAGGACCGCCTCGAGCTCCTCGGAGTCCAGGGTCTGGAGGATCCCGGTCGTGACGCACACGACCGACCGGTCGGGCGAGCGGCCGGTGGCGAACGCGTTCGGCACGGCCGTGTCCGCCACGCCCACGCGCGGCTTGGGCATGTCGGCCAGGGCGCAGAGCCGGTCGATCATCCCGTGCAGCTCCGGCGCCTCCTCCGGCGACACCTCGCGGGCCCGCATGGCTCGCATCGCGACCTTGTCCGAGCTCCACCACTGCCAGAACGCCATGCCCACGGCAATGAGCGCGACCGCGACCGCTCCGCCCGGACTGCGGACGAAGGCGATGACGGCGACGACGAGACCGACGTAGAGCGCACCGAGCAGGAAGAGGGTGAGGGTCATCCGGACGGTGAGCCCGGTGTCCTTGATGAAGCGCGAGGAGGCCATCGAGGACCGGTCAGCCGGGGATCAGGCCGTCGTCACCCAGGAGCTCGCGGACCTCGTCGATGGTGGCGTCCGGTGGCGGCAGGATGAGGTCGGACTCGTCGAGGGAGTCCAGCTCGTGGTGCGTGCCACTGGACCGGACCGCGGACAGGAGTCCCTGGAGCGCGGTGCGGAACATCGCCTCGTCGCCGGACTCGATGGCCTGCTCGATCTGGTTGTCGAGGCCGTTGAGGGCGTCGAGGGCGTGGTCGTCGAGGTCGTACTGACCCTCGCCGAGGATGCGGACGATCATGCCCGACCGCCCTCCGTCGACTCGCCGTCGGCCTTCACGGCCTCGGGCTCGGCCGCGAGGATGTCGCCGCCCCCGTCGGAGGCCTCGATCGCCTGCGGCTGGGCGTTGCCCGCCTTGAGCCGGGCCAGCTCGGACTCGACGTCGGAGCCGGAGCTCAGGGCGTCGAGCTCGCGGGTGATGTCGTCTCCGGCGTTGAGCTGCGAGGCGTCGTCGAGGGCGCCGGAGGCGATCAGCTCGTCGATCGCCTGACCGCGCGCCTGCATCTGCGCCGTCTTGTCCTCGGCGCGCTGGATCGCCAGGCCCACGTCGCCCATCTCCTCGCCGATGCCCGACATCGCCTCGCCGATGCGCGTCTGCGCCTCGGCGGCGGTGTAGGTGGCCTTGATGGTCTCCTTGCGGGTGCGGAAGGCCTCGACCTTGGCCTGCAGCCGCTGCTGGGCCAGGACGAGCTTCTCCTCCTCGCCCTGGAGCGTGGCCTGCTGCTCCTTGAGCGCGGTGATCTGCGACGCCAGGCCCGACTTGCGGGTCAGCGCCTCGCGTGCGAGGTCCTCGCGACCGGCGCCGATGGCCTTCTCGGCCTGGCCCTGGAGCTTGGCGGCCTGCTGCTCGAGCTGGTTGACCTGCAGCTCGACGCGCTTGCGGCTGGTGGCAACGTCTGCGACGCCTCGCCGGACCTTGGAGAGCAGCTCGAGCTGGCGCTGGTAGCTGTAGTCGAGGGTCTCGCGGGGGTCCTCCGCCTTGTCCAGGGCCGTGTTGGCCTTGGAGCGGAAGATCAGGCTGATGCGCTTCATGAGACTCATCGGGGTGGAAACCCTCTCTCGGTACGGCTGGGTCGTCCCTCTCACCCTAGGACCAAACCCAAGCCGGAGGTAGGACATCCGGCGACCGCGTCCGCGCGGGCGTACGGCGATAGGCTGGGGGGAGCATCCGATCCAGTGAAGGCAGCACGCGTGTTCCGACGTACCCAGTCCCAGCCGGAGACCCCCCTCGCTCCCGAGAAGGTGGGCGGCAAGGGCCGCCCCACGCCCTCGCGGAAGGAGGCCGAGGCGGCCGCCCGAGCCCGCGCCAAGGTGCCCCGGACCCGCAAGGAGCAGGTGGCCGCGCAGCGCGCCGCCCGCGGCGACACCTCGCGCAAGATGCGCGAGGCGATGAAGACCGGCGACGAGCGCTACCTGCCCAGCCGTGACCGCGGCCCCGTGCGCCGCTTCATCCGCGACTTCGTCGACGCCCGTTTCTCCTTCATCGAGCTCATGGTGCCGCTGCTCATCGTGTCGATGGTGCTGGGCTACTCCGGCAACGACGGCATGATCCAGCTCGGCAACACGGTCCTGTTCACCACGATCCTGGTGATCATCGTCGACATCGTCATGCTGCGCTTCCGGCTGCGGCGCGAGCTCGCCCGCCGCTTCCCCGACGAGTCCACGAAGGGCTCCACCCTCTACGCCGCCATGCGCTCGCTGCAGATGAAGTTCCTGCGCCTGCCCAAGGCCCAGGTCCGGATCGGCGAGAAGCTGCCCGAGACCTACCGATGAGCCACTCGCACGCGGGCGGCCCGACCGCCGACGTGTCCGTCCGGATCGCCTGGGCCGACGACGCCGAGGCGATCGCCGCGGTGCAGGTGCGCGCGTGGCCCGAGCTCTACGCCGGCGTGCTGCCTGCCGAGGTGCTGCCGACCGACGTCGACGCCGTGTCGGCGCAGTGGCGCCAGGTGCTCGCCCGACCCGCCGACGCCCGCAACCGCGTGCTCGTGGCCCTCGAGCGCAACCGGGTGGTCGGCTTCACGCTGACCTCACCCGCGCTCGACCCCGACTGCGACCCGGTCGCCGACGGCGAGCTCGCCGAGGTCACCCTCGACCCCGCCGAGCGGGGCAAGGGGCACGGCTCGCGCCTGCTGCAGGCGGCCGTCGACACGCTGGCCGCGGACCGGTTCACCCGGGCCGTCACCTGGGTCAACGCCGGCGACGACGGGCTGCGCACGTTCTTCACCGATGCCGGGTGGGCGGCAGACTCCGCGCACCGCGAGCTCGACCTCGACGGGACCGGGACCACGACGGTCAAGCAGGTGCGCCTCCACACCGCGATTGCCTGACCCGGGCACACCGCCGCGCCAATCCACCCCTGGGTGTCTTGTTTTTCGTGTGACGCCCGTCACTATGGAGGTCCGGCCACTTCGCCGGTCCAGCACGGGGGTTCGACATGTTCGGTCCGCTTCCACCACTCCACAAGTGGGCGCTCGTCGTCGCCGCGGTCCTGGTCTGCATGGGGCTCGGCTTCTGGGTCGGCGCCGTCCCGGAGATCCCGCTCAACATCAGGGTCGGCCTGGTCGCAGGCGCCGGCGCCGGCGCCGCCGCGGCGTTCGTCCTGGTCCACGACTTCCACCGGCGGCAGCGCCCGGCCGTGCGCGTACGCCGCCACGGGCCCTAGCCAGCGCCCCGCCGGCCTCCGACCGTCGACAGGCCATGTCCTAGCCTTCCGGCGTGAGTGACGCCGCGCTGGATCCCGCCGAGCGATCGGGGATCCTCCGCGACAGCCTCGCCGTCGGCGTGGCGACCGGTGCCTACGGGCTCGGGTTCGGCGCCGTCTCGGTCGCCTCCGGCCTCAGCGTCGCGCAGACCTGCGTGCTGTCCCTGCTGATGTTCACCGGGGCCAGCCAGTTCGCCCTGGTGGGCGTCGTCGCGGCCGGCGGGACCCCGCTCTCGGGCGCCGCGACCGCGCTCCTGCTCGGCACCCGCAACACGCTCTACGGCCTCCGCATGGCACCGCTCCTGCAGTGGCGGGGCTGGCGTCGCGCGGGTGCGGCCCACGTCCTGATCGACGAGTCGACGGCGATGTCGGTCGGCCGCGACAGCACCCCTGCGACCCGGCTCGGCTTCCTCGCCACCGGGACCGCCGTGTTCGTCCTGTGGAACCTCGCCACCCTGGTGGGAGCACTCGCCGGCGGGGCCGTCGGCGACCCGCGGACCTTCGGTCTCGACGCCGCTGTCGCTGCAGCCTTCCTGGCCCTGCTGTGGCCCCGGCTCGCGGACCGACGCAACGTGCTCGTCGGGGTGCTGGCCGCTGCGGTCGCGCTGTCGCTGGTGCCGGTCAGCGCCGCGGGCGTGCCGGTGCTGGCCGCCGGGGGCGTCGCCCTGCTCGTCGGCGTCCTGGCGCGCCGACAGGACCCCACGGAGATCCCCGGGCCGGACGACGTGGCGGGCGGGCACGGCTGATGTGGACCGCGATCCTGCTGGGCGGCGTCGGCTGCTACCTGCTCAAGCTGGCCGGGCTGTCCCTGCCGGAGCGGGTGCTCGCGCACCCGACCGTCGAGCGGGTGGCCGACCTCATCCCGGTGGCGCTGCTCGCTGCCCTCGTCGCCGTGCAGGCCTTCTCCGACGGTCCCACCCTCGCCCTCGACGCGCGGGCCCTGGGTCTCGGCTTCGCCTTCGTCGCGCTGCTGCTGCGTGCGCCGTTCCTCGTCGTGGTGGTGGGCGCTGCCGTGGTGGCCGCGCTCGCGCGCCTGCTCTGAGCCCGGTCCTGGCCGCGCCCGGCCCCGTCAGTCGAGATCGAGGAAGTGCTCGAGACCGACCGTGAGGCCGGGGTGCGCCGCGATGGAGCGCACGCCGGTGAGGACGCCCGGGGTGAAGGACACCCGGTCCAGGGAGTCGTGCCGGATCGTGAGGGTCTCCCCCGCTGCCCCGAGGACGACCTCCTGGTGGGCCACCAGGCCGCGCACCCGCAGCCCGTGGACGCGTACGCCGTCGACGTCGGCCCCGCGGGCCCCGTCGAGTCCCGTGGACGTCGCGTCGGGCATCGGCGCGCTGCCGGCCTCGCGACGCGCCGCGGCGATCATCTCGGCGGTGCGCCGGGCGGTGCCGGACGGCGCGTCGGCCTTGTCGGGGTGGTGCAGCTCGACCACCTCCACCGACTCGAAGAAGGGGGCCGCCACGGCGGCGAAGCGCATCATCAAGATCGCGCCGATGGAGAAGTTGGGGGCGATGAGGACGCCGACCTCCGGCGCACCGGCCAGCCACTCCTCCAGCTGGTCGAGCCGGGACCGGTCGAAGCCGGTGGTGCCGACGACCGCGTGGATGCCGTGCTCGATGCAGAACCGGAGGTGGTCCATCACCACGTCGGGGTGCGTGAAGTCGACGACCACCTGCGCGCCGGCCGTGACCAGCTGCTCGACGTCGTCCCCCGCGTCGACCGCGGCGACGAGCTCGGTGTCCGCGGCTGCCTCGACGGCGCGGCACACCTCGGCGCCGACCTTGCCGCGCGCGCCGAGCACGCCGACCTTGACGGGGGTGTCCTGGGGCTCGGCTGCAGGCGTGCTCACGGGCCCAACCTACCGTCGGGTGCGGGTCGCGGGTGGCGGTGGCTGACTCGTGAACGCGGGTCTGGCAGGCTGTGCGCCATGCCCTCCCCGACCATCCCGCCGCGCATCAAGTGGGCCGTCGACCTCATGGACGTCCAGCCGGGCGACCAGGTCCTCGAGATCGGATGCGGTCCCGGTGCCGGCGCCGAGGCCATCTGCGCCAAGCTGGAGACCGGCAAGCTCTTCGCCATCGACCGCTCGGAGTCGGGTGTCGACCGCACCAAGCGTCGCAACCAGAAGTACGTCGACGCCGGCCGGCTCGTCGTGCGCCAGATCGACCTCGCCACGCTGCGGGTGCCGGTCAAGCGGCTCAACAAGGTCTTCGCCTTCAACGTGAACCTCTTCTGGGTCCGCGAGTGCGCCGACGAGATCGCGCTGCTCCACGAGCGCGTGGTCCCCGGCGGCGCGGTCTACCTCTTCTACGAGGCCGCCCGTCCCGAGCTGGTGCCCAACATCGTGAAGAAGGCGTCCGAGAACCTCCTGCGCGGCGGGTTCCGGGTGAGCGTGGTCGAGCAGAAGGCTCCCCCGGTCATCGGCATCATCGCGCGCAGGTGACCGTCATCGGCCGACCGTGCGAGGCCGTTCGACGGTCGCCAAGCTCGGTGGTCGAGTAGCGCGCACGCCTGAGGGACGAAGGCGTGACCGCGCGTATCGAGACCCGCAGGTGAAGGGTCTCGATACGCCTTCGCTCGTTCCTCGCTCGGCTGCTCGACCAGCGAGGGCGGGTGCGCTCGGCTGCTCGACCAGCGAGGGCGGGTCCTCAGGCGGTCGGACCGACGACCGCCAGCAGCTCGGGCTGGGTGAAGAGCTCGCGTGCGAGCGCGCAGACGTCCTCGTGGGTGACGGCCTCGATCCGGCCCACCACCTCGTCGATGGTGAGCAGCTCGTCGTAGACCAGCTCGGCCTTGCCGATGCGTGACATGCGCGAGCCGGAGTCCTCGAGGCCGAGCACGAGCCCGCCCTTGAGCTGGCCCTTGCCGCGCTCGACCTCCTCCTCGGTGAGGCCCTCGGCGGCCACCTTGGCGAGCTCGCCGCGCACGGTCTCGAGCACGGCGTCGTACTTGCCGGGGAGGCAGCCCACCGACACCCCGACCACGCCGGCGTCGGCGTGGTGGCTGGCGAAGGAGTAGACGGAGTAGGCCAGGCCGCGGAGCTCGCGGACCTCCTGGAACATCCGCGACGACGTGCCGCCGCCGAGCGCGGCGTTAAGCACGCCGAGGGCGTAGCGACGCGGGTCGGTGCGGGTCATCCCCTTGACGCCGAGGACGAGGTTCACCTGCTCCTGCGGCCGGACCGTACGCGTCTCGCCGGGGTGGACCTTGCGTGCGTGCTCGCTCTGCGCGGGCGGCGTGGGGGTGGCCTCGCCGTCGAGGAACCCCTCGCGACCGAAGGCCTTCCTGACCTGGCGCACCACGTCGGCGTGGTCGACGTTGCCGGCCACAGAGACGACCATGTTGCCGGCGCGGTAGTGACGGCGGTAGAAGCGGTGGATCTGGGCCCGCGTCATCGCGGTGATCGAGGCCTCGGTGCCCGCGATCGGGCGTCCGAGGGGCGTGTCGCCCCACGCCTGGAGGGCGAAGAGGTTGTGCACCACGTCGTCGGGGTCGTCGTCGTGCATCGCGATCTCGTCGAGGATCACGTCGCGCTCGGCCTCGACGTCGGCGGCAGTGATCGTCGAGGCGGTCACCATGTCGCCGAGCACGTCGACGGCGGTGCCGAGGTCCTCGTCGAGGACCCGGGCGTGGAAGACGGTGTACTCCTTGGTGGTGAAGGCGTTGAACTCGCCCCCCACCGCGTCGAGCGCGACCGAGATGTCCATCGCCGAGCGCTCGGGGGTGCCCTTGAAGAGGAGGTGCTCGAGGAAGTGCGAGCAGCCGTGGAGCGCGGGCGTCTCGTCGCGCGAGCCCACGTTGACCCACACGCCGATGCTGGCCGAGCGGGTGCCGGCCATCTGCTCGGTGACGACGCGCAGGCCGCTGGGCAGCACGGTGCGGCGTACGCGTGAGGTCACCGCGCCGTCGGCGTCCTTGACGGTGTGGAGCGTGCGGGTGGTGCCGTTCTTCTGCACTGGGGTCCTTCCGAACCGGTGGAGCCGGGGGTGAAATGCCGCGACCGGCCGGCATGGCTGCCGGCCGGTCGCGGATGGAGCATCAGGTCACTCGGCGTCGGTGGCCTCGACCTCGGCCGACTCCTCGGAGTCGCCCTCGGCCTCGTCGACGACGGGGACCAGCGAGAGCTTGCCGCGGTCGTCGATCTCGGCGATCGAGACCTGGACCTTCTGGCCCACCGAGAGCACGTCCTCGACGGCCTCGACGCGCTTGCCACCGGCGAGGGCGCGCAGCTTGCTGATGTGCAGCAGGCCGTCCTTGCCGGGCATGAGCGAGACGAAGGCACCGAAGTTGGTGGTCTTCACGACGGTGCCGAGGTAGCGCTCGCCGACCTCGGGCATGGTCGGGTTGGCGATCGCGTTGACCGCGGCCTTGGCCGCCTCGGCAGCCTCGCCGTTGGTCGCACCGATGTAGACCGTGCCGTCGTCCTCGATGGACAGCGTCGCGCCCGTGTCGTCCTGGATCTGGTTGATGACCTTGCCCTTGGGCCCGATCACCTCGCCGATCTTGTCGACGGGCACGCGCACGGTGATGATGCGCGGGGCGTGGACCGACATCTCCTCCGGGGCGTCGATGGCCTCGGCCATCACGTCGAGGATCGCCAGGCGCGCGTCGCGGGCCTGGGTCAGCGCGGCGGCCAGCACCTCGGCGGGGATGCCGTCGAGCTTGGTGTCGAGCTGGAGCGCGGTCACGAACTCGCGGGTGCCGGCCACCTTGAAGTCCATGTCGCCGAAGGCGTCCTCGGCACCGAGGATGTCGGTCAGCGCGACGTACTGCGTCTCGCCGTCGACCTCGTCGGAGATGAGGCCCATCGCGATGCCGGCGACGGAGGCCTTGAGCGGCACACCCGCCTGCAGCAGCGACAGGGTCGAGGCGCAGACCGAGCCCATCGAGGTGGAGCCGTTGGAGCCCATGGCCTCGGAGAGCTGGCGGATCGCGTAGGGGAACTCCTCGCGCGAGGGCAGCACCGGCAGCAGGGCGCGACGCGCCAGGGCGCCGTGGCCGACCTCGCGACGCTTGGGCGAGCCCACGCGACCGGTCTCACCGGTGGAGAACGGCGGGAAGACGTACTTGTGCATGTAGCGGCGGTGCTTCTCCGGCGACAGCGTGTCGAGCTGCTGCTCCAGCTTGAGCATGTTGAGCGTGGTGACGCCGAGGATCTGGGTCTCGCCACGCTCGAACAGCGCCGAGCCGTGCACGCGCGGGATCACGTTGGTCTCGGCGTGCAGCGGACGGATGTCGGCCAGGCCGCGACCGTCGATGCGGACCTTGTCGCGCAGCACGCGCTGGCGCACGAGGGACTTGTTCAGCGAGCGGAACGCCGCGCCGATCTCCTTCTCGCGACCCTCGAACTGGCCGGAGAGCTTCTCGAGCAGGGCGACCTTGATCTCGTCGACCTTGGTCTCGCGCTCCTGCTTGTCGCCGATCGTCATCGCGGCGGCGGTGTCGTCCTTGGCCGCGGCCTCGACGGCGGCGTAGACGTCGTCCTCGTAGTCGAGGAAGACCGGGAAGTCCTGGACCGGCTTGGCCGCCTCGGCAGCGAGCTGGGCCTGGGCCTCGACGAGCTGCTTGATGAAGGGCTTCGCCGCGTCGAGGCCACCGGCCACGATCTCCTCGGTGGGCGCCTGGGCGCCGTTCTGGACGAGCGCGTAGGTGTCCTCGGGGGCCTCGGCCTCGACCATCATGATGGCGACGTCACCGGACTCGGTGACACGGCCCGCGACGACCATGTCGAAGACGGCCGACTCGAGCTGCGAGTGCGACGGGAACGCGACCCACTGGCCCTCGATGAGGGCGACGCGGACGCCACCGACCGGGCCGGAGAACGGCAGGCCGGAGAGCTGGGTGGAGAGCGACGCGGCGTTGATGGCCAGCACGTCGTAGGGCTGGTCGGGGTCGAGGGCCATGACCGTGATGACGACCTGGACCTCGTTGCGCAGGCCCTTCTTGAAGGTCGGGCGCAGCGGGCGGTCGATCAGGCGGCAGGTGAGGATCGCGTCCTCGCCGGGCCGGCCCTCGGACCGGAAGAAGGAGCCGGGGATCTGGCCCACGGCGTACATCCGCTCCTCGACGTCGATCGTGAGGGGGAAGAAGTCGAAGTGGTCCTTGGGCGTCTTGCCCGCGGTCGTCGCCGAGAGCAGCATGGTCTCGTCGTCGAGGTAGGCGGTGACCGAACCGGCAGCCTGACGGGCCAGCAGGCCGGTCTCGAACTTGACGGTGCGCTTGCCGAACTTGCCGTTGTCGAGAACGGTCTCGACGGCGGAGATGATGGGTTCACTCATGGAAGCAGGATCCTGCTTTCTCTTCGCGGAGCGATCCGCGCGCGTCCACTCAGTGGTGGGGCGTCAGGCCCCGCGGGGGCCGGTCTTCGATCGAGGCCCGCAGATCGTCCGCGCGTCGCGCGGGATCTGAAGGCCACTACCGAGGACCGGGCCGGACGTGCGGGTCGCTCCTGATGGTTGTGTGTTCAGTTGTGGAGTGCTCCGGGTCCGACACTAGCGCGCCGTGAGCGCGCCCGGGACGCCCGGAAACCGCAGGAGCGGCCCCCCGCGTGCGGGAGGCCGCTCCGGGGATCAGCGGCGGAGGCCGAGGCGCTCGATGATCGAGCGGTAGCGCTCGATCTCGGTCTTCTGCAGGTAGTTGAGCAGACGACGGCGCTGGCCGACGAGCAGCAGCAGACCACGACGGCTGTGGTGGTCGTGCTTGTGCGTCTTGAGGTGCTCGGTGAGGTGGGCGATGCGGTGGCTGAGCAGCGCGATCTGGACCTCGGGGGAACCGGTGTCACCCTCGGTCAGGGCGTACTCGGCGATGATCTTCTTCTTGGTCTCCGCGTCGGTACCAATCGACATGGGGGCTCCTTCGGTTCTCGTTGCGCGGCGCGCCCGGGCCTGTTCACCGGGGCACTGTGGAATCCGCGGCCGTCATGACGGCACGTCACCCTCGCGGGCAACCGCAGAAGCATATCGAGGCGCTGATCGGTGGACCCAATCCGCGCCGCGCAACCGAGGACCTGCAGGTGGCTCAGACCGCCGGCGGGGCCGGCGGGTCCGACTCGGTGGTGCGCTGGGTGCTGGCCTGGCGGCCCTGCGCGTCGGTGGTGGTGGCGGTGGTGGTGTGGCGACGCTTGGTGTTCATCTGCACGAACGTCAGCACCAGCCACAGCACACCGGCGACCACGAGGATCCAGCCGAGCGTGATCACCTCCAGCGGTCCCACCTGCTGGTCGTTGAACGCCAGCGCGAGGATCAGTCCCACGACGATCAGGCCGATCGGCCCTCCGAAACCCATGACGTGCTCCATTCTGTTGGGATGCGCCCGGTCTGGACCGGGCGCGGCAGAGTCTGGCCTGCGTGGCGCCGCGTGTCACCCCCCTCCGGGGTGCCTGCCTCCCGGGACGCGGTCGTGCGACGATCGCCCCATGGCCCCGGAGAAGCGGATCGGCGTGTGCAACCTCTGCGAGGCGATCTGCGGCCTCGAGATCACCATCGAGGGGCGCGAGGTCGTCGGCGTGCGCGGCAACCCCGCCGACCCGCTCTCGCGCGGGCACGTGTGCCCCAAGGGCGTGGCCATCGGTGACGTGTACGCCGATCCCGACCGGCTGCGCCGACCCGTGCGCCGCGTCGGGGAGGGCGCGGACGCGCGCTGGGAGGAGATCGGCTGGGACGAGGCCTTCGACCTGGTCGCGGACAACCTGGCCCGCGTCGTCAACGAGCACGGCGACGACGCGCTCGGGGTCTACCTCGGCAACCCCAACGCCCACAGCCTCGGCTCGATGACCCACGGCACCGCGATGTTCAAGTCGTTCCGCACGAAGAACCGCTACTCCGCCACCTCGGTCGACCAGCTCCCCCACCAGCTGGTCGCGCACCTGATGTTCGGCCACCAGCTCTTCCTCCCGATCCCCGACATCGACCGCACGTCGTGGTTCCTGGTCATCGGGGCGAACCCGATGGCCTCCAACGGCTCCCTGATGACGGTGCCCGACTTCCCGCAGCGGGTGCGCGACCTGCACGCTCGCGGCGGGCGGATGGTCGTCATCGACCCGCGTCGCACCGAGACCGCGAAGGTCGCCGACGAGCACCACTTCGTGCGCCCAGGGACCGACGCCTGGGTGCTGCTCGCGATGCTGCACGTCCTGACGGCCGAGGCTCGGCCCGATGTCGGCCCCTCCGTGGCGGCGTACGCCGACGGGCTGGCGACGGTGGTCGACCTGGTCGCCGACTTCACGCCCGAGCGCGCCGAGACAATGAGCGGTCTGGCGGCCGACGAGGTCAGGCGGCTCGCGCGTGAGCTGGCGGAGGCCGACGCGGGCGTGGTCTACAGCCGGATCGGCGTCTCCGCGGGACCGTGGGGCACGGTCTGCCAGTGGGCGGTCAACTGCCTCAACATCCTCACCGGCAACCTCGACCGCGTGGGCGGGGCGATGTTCACCACGCCGGCGATCGACGCGGTCGGCACCGGCCTCATCGGGCGCGGCCACCACGACGCGTGGCGCTCGCGGGTCCGCGACCTGCCGGAGACCGCCGGCGAGCTGCCGGTCTCGGCGCTGCGCGAGGAGATCGAGACGCCCGGCGAGGGACAGGTGCGGGCGGCGCTGACCGTGGCCGGCAACCCGGTGCTGTCGACCCCCGACGGCGCCCGCCTGGATGCGGCGCTGCGCGGCCTCGACTTCATGGCGGCGGTCGACATCTACGTCAACGAGACCACCCGCCACGCCGACGTGATCCTGCCGCCGACCACCGCGCTCGAGCGCGACCACTACGACCTGGTCTTCCATATGCTCGCCGTGCGCGACACTGCGCGCTTCACCCCCGCGGTGTTCGAGAAGGACGCCGACCAGCGCCACGACTGGCAGATCTTCCGTGAGATCACGCTGCGCACGACGGCGCGCCTGGACCGCAAGGCCCCGCTGAAGAAGCGCCTCGTCCAGCGCGCCCGGCTGACCGCGAGCCCGACCTTCCTCATCGGCCAGCTCCTGCGTCGCGGCTCGAGCGGCGTCACGCTGAAGAAGCTCCGCGCGCGCCCGCAAGGCATCGACCTCGGGCCGCTCCGGAGCGGCCAGCTGCCCGCTCGGCTGCCGTCGAAGGGCAAGCGGGTCGACCTCGCCCCCGACCTCGTGGTCCGTGACGTCGCCCGCCTCGCCGCCGTGGACGCGCCGGCCGGCGACGGGCTGCTGCTCATCGGCCGGCGTCACCAGCGCGACTGCAACTCCTGGATGCACAACTCCGAGCGCCTCACCCGCGGCCGCCCACGCCACCAGCTGCTGATGAACCCCGCCGACCTCGCCGACCGCGACATCGCCGACGGCTCGCGGGTGCGCGTCACCTCGCGGGTGGGGTCGGTCGAGGTGGACGTGGCCGCCTCGGACGACCTGATGCCCGGGGTGGTCTCGCTCCCCCACGGCTATGGCCACGCGCGCGACGGCGTACGCATGGAACGCAGCCGCGAGGTGCCCGGGGTCTCGGTCAACGACCTCACCGACCCCGAGCTCCTCGACGTGTCCGGCAACGCCGCGCTCAACGGCGTGCCGGTCGACGTCACCGCCTGCTGACGCGGCCTCGACGCAGAGGAGCCCCCGCCGAGGCTGGTCGGCGGGGGCTCCTGGTGCGACGGGGTGGAGGGACGGGGGTCAGCCTCCACCTCGCCGGGTCTAGACCTTCTCGGCCAGGACGGCGAGCACGTCGTCGGGGGTCTGGGCCGCCGCGAGCGCAGCGAGGCTGGCGTCGTCGGTGAACGCGCCCGCCAGGGCCTGGAGCACCGTCAGGTGGTCGTCGCCGGCGCCGGCGATGCCGACGACGTAGGTCGCCGGGCTGCCCTTCCAGTCGATCGGCTCGTCGTAGCGGATGAACGAGATGGCGGTGTGGCGGATGAGCGCCTTTGCCTCGTTGGTGCCGTGCGGGATGGCGAGGCCGTTGCCCATGAAGGTGGAGACCGAGGTCTCGCGCTCGTGCATCGCATCGACGTACGCCTGGTCGACGGCGCCGGCGGCCACGAGCAGCTGCCCGGCCTCGGTGATCGCCGCCTCCCGGTCGCGGGCCTGCCCGCCCAGCACGATCGCCTCGCGGCTCAGTACGTCACTCATCCGGCGCCTCTTCTCTCGCAGTGGGTCAGGTGTGGGTCGTCGCGTGCAGCCATCAGACCACACGTGCGGGCGCGGGGCCCTCGACCGAGGGCCCGGCCCCCGTCGTGCGGGAGCCGGGCCTCGGGGTCGATCAGGTGGTGCGGTTGTTCTGCTGGACCATCTCGACGATCTCCTCGTAGCGCGGGCTGCCCATGAAGTTGTCGACCGAGACGTGCACGGCGGACGGGGTCTTCAGGCGGGCCCGGTCGGTGAGGTCCTGGTGGGTGACCACCAGGTCGACGTCGTCCTCGAGGTTGGAGATGGCCTTGTTGACCACCGTCACCTCGGTGTGGCCGGCGTCGTGGATCTTCTTGCGGAGCACCGAGGCACCCATGGCAGAGGAGCCCATGCCGGCGTCGCAGGCGAAGACGATGGTGCGGATCTCCTGCGTCGCGGTGGCGGCCGTGGCCACGGCAGCACCGCCCCCGAGCGCGGAGGAGGCGATGGACGTCTTTCCCTTCATCGACTCCATGCTGGTCGTGGCGGCGGCGAGGTCTCCCTCGTCCTCGGCCTTGTCCATCTTCAGCAGGACGGCTGCGACCGCGAAGGAGGCGGCAGCTCCGCCGATGACCGACAGGATGACGCCGACGTAGCTCGCACCCGGCGTCTGGATCAGCACCGCGATGATGGATCCCGGAGCCGCAGGCGCCCGGAGCCCGGAGTCGAAGATCAGGTTGATGAAGATCTGCGTCATGCCACCGGCGATCATCGCGAGGATCAGCTTCGGCTTCATCAGCACGTAGGGGAAGTAGATCTCGTGGATGCCGCCGACGAAGTGGATGAGCAGCGCGCCGGGGGCCGAGGCCTTCGCCGCGCCCTTGCCGAAGAACATGAAGGCCAGGAGCAGACCGGCACCCGCGGCCGGGTTGGCCTCGAGCAGGAAGAGGATCGACTGGCCCTCCCTGGCCGCCTCGTTGGTGCCGAGCGGGGTGAGGATGCCCTGGTTGATCGCGTTGTTGAGGAAGAGCACCTTGGCCGGCTCGATGAAGATCGAGGTCAGCGGCAGGAGGCTGTTGCTGACGAGGAAGTCGATGACCTCCTCGGCGCGGGCACTGAACCACGTCACGAACGGGCCGGCGACCACGAAGCCGACGATCGCCAGGATCATGCCCCAGATGCCGGCGGAGAAGTTGTTGACCAGCATCTCGAAGCCCGGGCGGATCTTGTGCGTCCAGAGGGCGTCGAGCTTCTTCATCGACCAGCCGCCGAGCGGGCCCATGATCATCGCGCCGAGGAACATCGGCACGCTGGCGCCGGCGATGGCGCCCATGGTGGCGATGGCGCCGACGACGCCGCCGCGGATGTTGTTGTCGTACATCATCCGGCCGCCGGTGTAGCCGATGAGCAGCGGCAGCAGGTAGGTGATCATCACACCCACGACGCCGCCGCTCTCGGAGTTGCCCCAGCCGCCGAACTCGGCGACCCAGCTGTCGGGGCTGAGCCAGGCGTTGTCGCCACCGCCCAGGTTGAGCCATCCGTTCTCGATGAACAGTGCGGTGATCAGGCCCCAAGCGATGAACGCGCCGATGTTCGGCAGGACCATGTTGGAGAGGAACGTGCCGAACCGCTGCACGTGGACGCGGGCGCCGGTGCGGGCCGCGGGAGTGGATGTCGTCGCCATGCTGATGTCCTCCAGGTTGTGCTCGGGGTGACCCCCATCACATGATGTCGTGATTAAACCTCACGAACGGGCACATTGCCAAGCATTCGGGCACGATTTGTGCCCGAGTCTGTGGCTTTACCGAACCTGGAGGATCACTGCTAGCTGCTCAGCTGGCTCTCGAAGAGCGCCTTCTCCGCCTCGTCGTTCCACGTGCCGCCGGGCGAGAGCTTCTCGGCGACCTGCGGCAGCGTCTCCTCCAGCTCGTCGAGCCCCATCAGGGGGAGGTCGTGGATCTGGGGGAAGATGAGGACCTTCCCGGAGTAGCTCCCCTCGACCAGGGCCCGGAGGCCGTCCTTGGCTGCCCGCATGCCGCCGACGGCGCCCACGATCGATCCCGGGGAGAGCTCACCCCGGTCGGCCAGGTCCACCACCTGCTGCTGGTCGTGGATGGTCAGCCCGGAGGTCCCGGTGTACTGCGCGTTGTCGAGGTAGACCGCGCTGAGGTTCAACGGCGCCAGGGTGCCGTTGGGCACGCCGGCGAAGAAGACGAGCATGCCGTCGGGGTTCATCAGGGTGTCGGCCTCGGCCATCACGTCGGCGATGGGCACGCTGACCACCACGTCGTCGGCGCCGCGGCCGTCGGTGAGTCCCATGACGAAGTCGTGGAGGGACTGCTCCGAGGTCTGGGAGTTGAAGGTCACCAGCTCGCAGTCGTTGGCCTCCGCCAGGTGGGCGAGGCGGTCCTCGAGGCTCTGGAGCCGTTCGTCGCTCACCTCGGTGGCGACGATCGTCCGGGGACCGTCGGGCTGCTGGATGGCTCGCTGGACGTGCATCAGGCCCATGGGGCCGCCGGCGCCCACGAAGACGGTGGTGCCCCTCGGTCGCAGGTCGCAGCGGTTGCGCGCCTCGCCGTACGACGCCGCGATGTCCGGCCCCCGGCCACCGATGTAGGCGGTGTAGTCGTAGTGCAGACGGCCCACGTCGAGGTCCACCAGCCCGTCCAGGGCGGTCTCCCCCACCAGGTTGAGGGTGCCGCGACGGGCGATGCGCGTGGCCACGGCACCCGCCGTCGCCGCGGACCGCGGGTCGAGCATCACGATGTCGTCGAAGCCGGCGCCGTCGGTCAGCTCGTCCACCAGCGCCTGGAAGTCGTCGGGGCCGAGGCCGTCGCGCACGACCGTCGCGGCCGACGTCCCCTCCACGAGCCTCGCCACCGAGGCGGGGACGTCGGTCAGCACGATGGTGGCCGGGGCGTCGAGGCCGGCGGAGAACTCGTAGTCCCGCTCGTCG
The DNA here is from genome assembly GCA_964021995.1 of Nocardioides furvisabuli. Taxonomy (GTDB): domain Bacteria; phylum Actinomycetota; class Actinomycetes; order Propionibacteriales; family Nocardioidaceae; genus Nocardioides; species Nocardioides furvisabuli_A. The sequence goes on from CAXHZJ010000007.1 coordinate 200,686, forward strand.
CCGGGGCGACCGATGATCCACATGGTCCCGCCGACCTTGGGCTCGAGGCGGCGACGCTGGGTGTACGCGGCCATCACGCAGCCCCACGGCTCCAGGGTGGAGGCCTCGGCGTAGCCCATGCTGTCAGGGAGGGGCAGCAGGCACGCACCGTCGTCGGTCTCGAGCATCTCCGCGCCCATGAGGTGGTACTGGATGAGGCCGCCGGGGATGGTGTAGCCGTAGGCCGTGCTCTTCCCGTCCTGGTAGATGTCGGGCTGCACGGCCAGCCGCTGGCCGGCGTGGTAGCGGTCCTGGAGGTTCTCGCCGACCTCGATGACGGTGAGGCTCACCTCGTGCCCGAGCCGGGTGGGCTCGGCGGACAGGTCGCGGTCGTAGAGCTTCGGGTGGCTGCCACCCTGTCGCATGATCTTCACGTCGGAGAAGCACAGGCCCACGCTGTCGATGCGCACCAGCATGTGGTCGGCATCGGGGCGGGGCACCGGCACCAGCTCGGGCTGGTCGTTCTTGCCCATGTTGTCCTCGCCCGCGCCCCACAGGTGCCAGGCCCACCCCTCCTCCGGGAGGTCGAGGTCGGCTGCGCGATAGCGGTCGTACTGTGAGGTCATGCTTCCTCCGTCGTGAGGTGGTGGATGTCCGGGGATCGGGCTCAGTGCCCGAGCAGCTCGCGGACCGCGGCACGTCCGGCCATCGGGTCCGCGGCGCCGAGGGCCGCCTCGGCGGCGGCCTCGCAGGTCTCGAGGGTCACCTTGCCGAGCTGCGCGCCGACAGGGCGTACGGCGCGGGCGGCCATCGACAGCGACGAGATGCCCATGCCGATGAGCGCCGTCGCGAGCAGCGGGTCTGCGGCCGCCTCGCCGCAGACCCCGACGGGCTTGCCCGCCTCGGCGCCGGCGTGCGCGGTGATCGCGATCAGCTGGAGCACCGCGGGCTGCCACGGGTCGGTGAGGTGCGCGAGGTCGGTGGCCATGCGGTCGGCAGCCATGGCGTACTGCGTGAGGTCGTTGGTGCCGATGGAGAGGAAGTCGACGACCTCGAGCATCCGGTGCGCCAGGAGCGCGGCACTGGGGATCTCGACCATCACACCGGCCTTGAGGCCGCGGGCGTGCACCTTGGCGGCGAAGTCGGCGGCCTCGGCGACCGTGGCGACCATCGGGGCCATCACCCAGGTCTCGGTGCCGGTGCGCTCGGCCGCGGCGGCGACCGCGTCGAGCTGGCGGTCCATCAGGCCGGGGTTGCCGAAGCTGAGCCGGAGGCCGCGCACGCCGAGGGCGGGGTTCTCCTCGCCCTCATGGGTCGCGAAGGCGATCGGCTTGTCGGACCCGGCGTCGAGCGTGCGGACGACGACGTAGCGGCCGTCGGAGTAGGGCGAGAGGACGCTCGCGTAGATGTCGGTCTGCTCCTCCACGCTCGGCTCGTCCTTGCGGTTGAGGAAGCACAGCTCGGTGCGGAACAGCCCGACGCCCTGGACCGGCTCGGTGCCGGCCGAGGCGGACGAGGGCCCGTCGGCGACGTTGGCGAGCAGCTTGACCGGCAGGCCGTCGGCCGTGGCGGCCGGACCGGTCCAGTGGGCCAGCTCCTCGCGCAGCCGCCGGCTCTCCTCGACCCGGGCGCGGGCCTCCTCGGGGTCGGCGCCCTGCTCGATCGAGCCGGTCTCGCCGTCGACGACGACGAACGTGCCGCTCGCGAGCTCCATGACGCCGGCGGCACCGACCACGCAGGGGATGCCGAGCTGGCGGGCGATGATCGCGGTGTGGCTCGTGGCACCGCCGCGCGCGGTGACGAGGGCGGTGACCAGCTCGGGGTCGAGGCCGGAGGTGTCGCTCGGCGCCAGGTCCTCGGCCACGAGGATCGACGGCTCGGTAGGCGTGGGCACCCCCGGCGCCGGCTCGCCGACGAGGTGGGCCACCACGCGGCGCTCGATGTCGCGCAGGTCGGTCACGCGCTCGGCCATGAGGCCGCCCATGTTGGTGAAGATCGTGACGAACTGCTCGACGGCGCCCTGCACCGCCGCGACGGGCCCCTGGCCGCCCTGGAGGTTCTTCGCCACCGCCGAGCGCAGGCCCTTGTCGCGGGCCAGGCCGGCGCTGGCGGTCAGCACCTCGGCGGCGGCGCCCTGCGCGGCGGCGGCCTTGGTGGAGAAGGTCTCCGCCACGACCGCGGTCGCGTCGTCGTACGCCGCCAGCGCGGCGTCGGCGTCGGCGTCGGCGAAGTCACCGTCGCCGTAGCGTGCGATCGCGTCGGGCGAGACCTCGCCACGGACGTGGAGGACGGGGCCCGCGGCGACACCCGGCACGACCGGGGTCCCGCTCAGGACGTGCTCGGCTGTGGTCATGGACACACCGTAGATCACGACAATGTTGACAAGCAACACATTCGGGACTAAAACAACACATACACAGATTCGCCGAGAGGGGACCGATGTACGCCGAGGAACGCCAGCAGGCGATGGCCCACCTCATCAGCCGCCGTGGGCGCCTGTCGGTGGTCCAGCTGGCCGAGGAGTTCGAGGTCACGACCGAGACCGTGCGCCGCGACCTCTCCACCCTCGACCGGATGGGACTGGTCCGCCGTGTGCACGGAGGAGCCGTCCCCGCGGGGTCCCTCACGGTCATCGAGTCCGGCATCGTCGAGCGCGACCAGTCCAACACGCAGGCCAAGGAAGCGATCGCCAACGCCGCCGTCGCCCTCCTCCCCCCGCCCGACTCGGTCGTCGTCATCGACGCCGGCACCACCACGGCGCGCTTCGCCGCCGCGCTGCCGCGCGACCACCGCCTGATCGTGATCACGCACGCGGTCCCGGTGGCCACGAGGCTCGCCGGCCTGCCCCAGATCGAGCTGCACCTGCTCCCGGGCAAGGTGCGCCCCACCACCCACGCCGCCGTCGGCTCCGACACCGTCGCCGCCCTCGCCGACCTCCGCGCGGACGTGGCGTTCATCGCGACCAACGGCCTCACCGTGGGCCACGGCCTGACGACCCCCGACAGCGACGAGGCAGCCAGCAAGCGCGCGATGATCGCGTGCGCCCGCCGCACCGTCGTGCTGGCCGACTCGAGCAAGCTCGGCGTGGAGACGGCCGTGCGCTTCGCGACGCTCGACAGCCTGGACGTGCTCGTCACCGACAGCGACATCGAGGCCGCGGACCACCGCGCGCTGGAATCCGCCGGAATAGAGGTAGTGGTCGCATGATCCTGACGCTGACGCCGAACCCCAGCTTCGACCGGACCGTCGCCCTCGACGGCGAGCTCGCCCGCGGCCAGGTCCACCGGGTCCTCTCGGTGACCTCGCAGGCGGGGGGCAAGGGGGTCAACATCTCCCGAGCCGCAGTCAGCGCCCACATCCCGAGCATCGCCGTCGTGCCGGCCCTCAAGGAGGACGCCTTCGTGCTCGAGCTGCTCGGTGCCGGCATCGACTGCCGCCCGGTGCGGCCCGCGGGCGACGTACGCGTCAACCTCACGATCACCGAGCCCGACGGCACCACCACCAAGCTCAACTCCCCCGGCGCCGAGGTGACGCGCGAGGACCTCGAGCGGATGGCCGAGGCCGTGCTGGCCCGCGCCGGCAACGCCGCGTGGACCGTGCTGGCGGGCTCGCTGCCGGCGGGTGCGCCGGTCGACTTCTACGCCGACCTCGTACGCCGTCTGCGCGCCGCCGGTGGACGCGTCGCCGTCGACACCAGCGACGCGCCGCTGCGCGCGCTCGTCGACGCCCTGCCCGAGGCGGCCCCCGACCTGATGAAGCCCAACGGCGAGGAGCTGGCCTCCTTCACCGGCGGCGACCCCGACGAGCTCGAGGCGGACCCGGTCGCGACCGCCGCCGCCGCCCGCCGGCTCCTCGAGCGCGGCGTGGGCGCCGTGCTCGCCACCCTCGGTGGCAACGGCGCCGTGCTCGTGACCCCGGAGGGTGCGTGGCACGCCACCCCTCCCCCCACCACAGTCGTGAGCACCGTCGGTGCGGGCGACTCCAGCCTCTTCGGCTACCTGCTCGGCGACATCCGGGGCCTGCCCGCCCCGGAGCGCCTGGCACTGGCCGTGGCCTACGGCAGCGCCGCCGCGGGACTACCAGGAACCACCATCCCCCAGCCGTCGCAGCTGCGCACCGAGCTCGTCGGCGTCACTCCACTCGGAGGCACCGCATGACCGCCCTCATCACCACCGACCTCGTCCGGCTGAGTGCCGACTGGGGGTCCGACAAGCACGACGTGATCCGTGCGCTGGCCGCCGTGGTCGGCGACGCCGGCCGCGCCACGTCGGTCGACCAGCTCGTCGAGGACGCCTTCGCCCGCGAGGCGACGTCCGCGACCGGCCTGCCCGGAGCGATCGCGATCCCCCACTGCCGCACCACCGGCGTGGAGGTCCCGACCCTGGCCTTCGCCCGCCTCGAGCCGCCGGTCGACTTCGGCGCCAAGGACGGCCCGGCCGACCTCGCCTTCCTCATCGCCGCACCCGCGGGCGGCGACGCCGACCACCTCACCATCCTCACCAAGCTGGCGCGCGCGCTCGTGAAGCCCGCCTTCACCGACGCCCTGCGCGCGGCCGAGACGGACGAGGAGGTCGTCGACCTGATCGCCCACGAGCTCGGCGAGCCCGCCCCCGCTGCGAAGGCAGGCGTCCCCGCCTCGGGCAGCCCCTCGGGCACCGCCGCTCCGGCTACTGCTCCCGCCGCTGCCGCTGCCGCGCCGGCCTCCAGCACGAAGCCGTCGCTCGTCGCGGTCACCGCGTGCCCGACCGGCATCGCGCACACCTACATGGCGGCCGAGGCCCTCGAGGCCGCCGCCGAGCGGGCCGGAGTCGAGCTGCACGTCGAGACCCAGGGCTCGGCCGGCTCGACGCCCCTGTCCCCCCAGACCATCGCTGCTGCCGGCGCCGTGATCTTCGCCGTCGACGTGGGGGTGCGCGACCGGTCCCGCTTCGCGGGCAAGCCGATGGTGAGCTCGGGCGTGAAGCGCCCGATCGACGACGCCGACGCGATGATCGCCGAGGCGCTGCGCTACGCCGGCGACCCGTCCAACGCCCCGCGCGTCGAGGGCGAGGCCAGCGAGGCGGGTGCCTCGTCCGGCGGCAAGCAGTCCTTCGGCGCGACCACGCGCCGGGTGCTGATGACCGGCGTGTCCTACATGATCCCGTTCGTCGCCGCCGGTGGTCTGCTGATCGCCCTGGCGTTCCTGCTGGGCGGCTACGAGATCGCGCTCAACACCGAGGACGGCGCCGGAGTCGCGGGCCAGGTCGTGTCCGACTCGACCCTCTTCAGCCCGGCCGACCCCGCGTCGTACGACCTCTCCGGGGACGACTCGCTCCCGCGCGGTGCCCTGCTCACCTACCTCGGCGCCCTGCTCCTCACCCTCGGCGGGGCCGCGTTCGGCTTCCTCGTCCCGGCGCTCGCGGGCTACATCGCGTACGCGATCGCCGACCGTCCGGGCATCGCGCCCGGCTTCGTGATGGGCGCCATCGCCGGCACCCTGAACTCCGGCTTCCTCGGCGGCATCGTCGGTGGTGTGCTCGCCGGCATCATCGCCCACTGGATCACCAGCTGGAAGGTGCCGACCTGGATGCGCGGGCTGATGCCGGTCCTGGTCATCCCGCTGCTCACCACCCTGGTCGCCGGCTTCGTGATGGTCGTCGTCCTGGGCCGTCCGCTGGCCAGCCTGATGACCAACCTCGCCGACGGCCTCAACAGCCTGCAGGGCGGATCCGCGATCGTCCTGGGCATCATCCTCGGCCTGATGATGGCCTTCGACATGGGCGGCCCGCTCAACAAGACCGCGTACGCCTTCGCCACGGCCGGCCTCGGCGCCGCCGCCACCGCCACCGACGCTCCCGAGCTGCGGGTCATGGCCGCGGTCATGCTCGCCGGCATGGTGCCGCCGCTGGCGCTCGCGCTGGCCACGGTCGTGCGACCGGGCCTGTTCACCGCCCCCGAGCGGGAGAACGGCAAGGCCGCCTGGGCGATGGGGGCCTCCTTCATCACCGAGGGCGCCATCCCGTTCGCCGCGGCGGACCCGCTGCGCGTCATCCCCTCGATCATGGCCGGCAGTGCCGTGACCGGAGCACTGTCGATGGGCCTCGACGTGGGCCTGCGTGCCCCGCACGGCGGCATCTTCGTGCTCTTCGCCGTCGACAACATCTTCGGCTTCCTCATCGCACTCGTCGCCGGTGTCCTGGTCAGTGCTGCGCTCGTCGTGGTGCTGAAGAGCCTCGGGCGCACCGACGCCGACCTCGCTACCGTCTGACCATCACCCGTCCGACCACCAGCCCATCTGAAGGAGAACCATGCCCAGCAAGTCCGTCGTCGTCGGCTCCGCCGTCGGCCTCCACGCCCGTCCCGCCGCGATCATCGCCGAGAAGGCCGGTGAGCTCGGCTCCGACGTCACCATCAACGGTGTCGACGCGAGCTCCTCGCTGATGATCATGACCCTGGGAGCCGGCAACGGCGACACCGTCGAGGTGGCCGGGGACGACCAGGCCGCCGTCGACGCGATCGCTGCGCTCGTCGAGCAGGACCTCGACGCCTGAGGCCTGTCCTCCCCTGACCGCCGTGGGCGGCGTACGAGCGGGACCCCGAGCTGCACCGGGTTCGACCTCGTACGTCGCCCACGCGCGCGTCGGGGGTGGGTGGGTGGGTGGGCGCGGGCGTCCGCGTCAGCGGTGCGTACGCCGCAGCGAGCGGTAGGCCGCGCGGACGCTGACGGCCCGCTCGAGCTCGCGCACGATCGAGCTGAAGAACTGCGTGCGGTAGACCTCGTCGGTGACGGCGTACACGGTGAAGTAGAGGCCGCTGAAGGCCGCCAGGAACGTCGAGACCTGGACCAGCTCCCAGTTGGCGCGCTCGAAGAACGGCACAGCCGTCACCGGGTCGCCGGTCCAGCCCGCGATCACCTCGGGATCCATGATCAGCAGCCCGAAGGCGACGAAGAAGACGAAGACCGAGACGCTGAGCAGCAGCACCTGCACCAGCTGGGTGATGAGGAGCATGAGCAGGAGGTTGGCCTTCTGCAGGCCCGTGAGGGTGACCTCGTCCGACACCTGCCGGTCGTCGGGCTGGCGGAAGCCCGCGAGCGGCGTGCCGGCGAGGTTCGACGCGAGCTCGTCCGCGCCGACGTGGTCGTCGAAGCCCTCGAGCTCCTCGGGCAACCGGGCGAGCAGGAAGCCGATCGTGATGGCGAGGAAGAGCGCCACCGTCAGCCACATCACGCGGCCGTCGAGCGTGGCGGAGACCTCCCACACCTCGGCGTTGATGAAGAGGAAGGTGACGAAGAGCAGCAGCAGGGGCAGCGCCCTGGTCACGAGCGGGAAGAGCAGTCCGAGGCTCGAGAACGTCCGTTGGGCAGCCCACTTGGCGATCACCCAGGCGCGCAGGGTGAAGAGCCCGTAGAGCACGACGCTCAGCAGGCCGAGGTTGAGGCCCGGGACGATGCCGTCGTCCCACTCGAAGCGACTGGTCAGCGCGAAGCCGACGACCACGAGCGCGGCCAGCAGCAGCGCGACCAGAGCCACCTGCACGAGGCGACGCCGCACGAGTCCGCGGTGCACCTCGGCGCGGATGTCATCGACGAAGTAGGGCAGGCCGTGGGCGACGAACCACGCGTCCGTCGCCGCGAGCTCCGGGGCGCCCGGGGACGGCCGGGACTCAGCCACCCAGGACCTCGCGCGCCCGGCGTACGTCGTCGTGCATGGTCTCCACGAGCGCCTCGATGCCCTCGAACTTCACCATCCCGCGCAGCCGGTCGACGAAGGCCACCTCGACCTCGACGCCGTAGAGCTCGAGGTCGTCGCGGTCCAGGACGTAGGACTCCACGCGCCGCTCGCGCTCGCCGTCGAAGGTCGGGTTGGTGCCGACCGAGATCGCGGCCGGGTAGCGATCGCCGGTGTCGAGCCGGGTCAGCCAGCCGGCGTAGACGCCGTCGGCCGGGGCCGCGTCGACCGGCGGGACCGGCACGTTGGCCGTCGGGTAGCCCAGCTCGCGACCGCGCTTGTCGCCCTCGACCACCGTGCCCCGCACGGTGAACGGGCGCCCCAGGGCCTCCGAGGCGCCGGCGACGTCGCCGGTCGCCAGGCACTGGCGGACGTAGGTCGAGCTCCACACCTGTGGACCGCCGTCGAGCGCGACGCCGATGGTCTCGAAGCCGCGGGTCGTGCCGGCCTCGACGAGGGTCGCGACCTCGCCGGCCGCCTTGGCGCCGAAGCGGAAGTTCGCACCCACGACCACGGCCGCGGCGTGCAGCGCGTCGACCAGGATCCGGTCGATGAAGTCCTGCGGGGACCAGCGTGCGACCTCCCGGTCGAAGGCGACCACGAGGATCGCGTCGACGCCGGCGTCCTCGAGCAGGCGCGCGCGGGTGCGGATGGAGGTCAGCGTGGGCGGCGCGTGCTCGGGGCGGAGCACCGCCATCGGGTGCGGGTCGAAGGTGACGGCGACCACCGTGTCGACGCCGAGGCGCTCGGCGGTCTCACGGGCCTCGCGCAGCACGTGGGCGTGGCCCAGGTGCACGCCGTCGAAGTTGCCGATGCTGACCACCGTGCGGCCGAGGTCGGCCGGCACGTCGTCGACGTCTCGCCAGATCTGCACGGCGGCAGCCTACTGGCGCACGACGCGCGGTCCGGGCGGTCCCCCGCTCAGACGAAGACCGCCACGGCGCGGGCTCGCTCGCCACGCTGCTCGTAGAGCGCGAGGAACTGACCGTCAGGCGCGAACACCGCGTGGGGCGCGTCCGCAGGAAGGGTGAGGTCCAACGCCCGTCCGACGCGTACGTCGGCGGCCTGCTCCTCGTCGAGGTCCACGGTGGGGAAGCTCGCCCGGGCGGCCACCGCGATCGGCACGACCGCGAACTCCTCGGACAGCTCGTCGAGGGTGCGTGCGACATCGAGGCCGAAGGGGCCCACCGCCGTACGCCGCAGAGCCGTCAGGTGACCACCCACCCCGAGCGTGGCGCCCACGTCTCGGGCGATGGCCCGGATGTAGGTGCCCGAGGAGCAGCGCACCGAGATGTCGACGTCGAGGAACTCGCCCACGACCCGCTGGTCGTGGACCTCGAGCGCATGGATCGTCACCGGCCGCGCCTTGAGCTCGACCTGCTCGCCGTCCCGCACGCGCTGGTAGGCGCGCTTGCCGTCGACCTTGATGGCGCTCACGGCGGTCGGCACCTGGAGGATGTCCCCGACCATCTCCTCGAACTCCGTCTGCACGAGACCCGGCTGGTGGAAGGCGGCGCCGATGTCGCTCACCGCGACGACCTCGCCCTCCGCGTCGTCGGTCGTCGTGGTGACGCCGAGCCGCACGGTGGCGTCGTACGCCTTCTCGGTCAGCATCAGGTGCCCGAGCAGCCGGGTGGCGCGGTCGACGCCGAGCACCAGCACGCCGGTGGCCATCGGGTCGAGGGTGCCGGCGTGCCCCACCTTGCGGGTGCCTGCCAGCCGGCGCACCCGCGCCACGACGTCGTGCGACGTCATGCCCGGGGACTTGTCGACCACGACCAGTCCGGGGTCGACCATCAGGCGCGGTCGTCCTCGTCGTCGAGGTCGTCGTCCTCGTCGAGGTCGTCGTCCTCCATGATCACGCGGGGCTTCTTGTAGGGGTCGGCCTCGCCGGCGTACGCCTCGACGCGGCGGGCCGCGACCTCCTCGTCCTGCTGCTTCGCGCGGGCCAGGACCTCCTCCAGCTCGCGGGCGCTCTCGGGGAGGGCGTCGGGGATGAAGGTGAGGGTCGGCACGATGCGCATGCCGAGCTGCTTGGCGACCTCGGAGCGGATGACGCCCTTGGCCGACTCGAGCGCGGCGGCGGTGCTGGCGCGCTCCTCCTCGGCACCGAGGACGGTGTAGAAGATCGAGGCCTGCTGCGAGTCGCCCGTGACGCGGACGTCGGTGACGGTGACGAAGCCGAGGCGCGGGTCCTTGATCCGACGCTCGAGCATCTCGGCGACGATGACCTGGATCCGGTCGGCGATCTTGCGGACGCGGGGGTTGCTCATGGGCTCACTCTCTCAACGAGTCGGCTCGACTGCACGACTCGAACGTATCGAGTCGGCGCATCTGCTCACATGACGTGTGCAGATGCGCCGACTCGGTGGTTGTTCACGGCGCAGGTGCGCCGACTCGATCAGCTGCGCGGGATCTCGCGCATCTCGAAGGACTCGACGATGTCGCCGATCTGGATGTTCTGGTAGTTCTTGAGCACCAGACCACACTCGAAGCCCTCGCGGACCTCGGAGGCGTCGTCCTTCTCCCGGCGGAGCGAGGACAGGTCGAGGTTGTCGGCCACCACCGCTCCGTCGCGCAGCACGCGCACCTTGGCGTTGCGGCGGATGAGGCCGGAGATGACCATGCAGCCTGCGATGTTGCCGGCCTTGGACGAGCGGAAGATCTCGCGGATCTCCGCCTGGCCGAGGGTCGACTCCTCGTAGACGGGCTTGAGCATGCCCTTGAGCGCGGCCTCGATCTCCTCGATCGCCTGGTAGATGACCGAGTAGTAGCGGATCTCGACACCTTCCTTGTCGGCCATCTGGCTCGCCTTGCCCTGGGGGCGGACGTTGAAGCCGATGATGATGGCGTCCGAGGCGGCAGCCAGGTCGACGTTGGTCTCGGTGATCGCACCGACACCGCGGTCGATGACCCGCAGCGAGACCTCCTCGCCCACGTCGATCTGCGACAGGGCGTCCTCGAGGGCCTCGACCGAACCGGACACGTCGCCCTTGAGGATGAGGTTGAGCTCCTGGCTCTCGCCCTTCTCCATGGAGGCCATGAAGTCCTCGAGGCTGCGGCGCACGCGACGCTTGGCCTGCATGGCCGCACGCTCGCGCGCCTCACGCTTCTCGGCGATCTGGCGGGCCATGCGGTCGTCCTCGACCACGATGAAGTTCTGGCCGGCACCGGGGACGGCGCTCAGGCCCAGCACCATCGCGGGACGCGACGGGTCTGCCTCGGTGATCTCGTGGCCGTGCTCGTCGAGCATGGCGCGGACACGACCGTGCGCGGGACCCGCGACGATCGAGTCGCCCACGCGCAGCGTTCCGCGCTGGACGAGGACCGTGGCGACCGGACCGCGACCGCGGTCGAGGTGCGCCTCGACCACGAGGCCCTGGGCGTCCTGCGTGGGGTTGGCCCGCAGGTCGAGCGAGGCGTCCGCGGTGAGGACCACGGCCTCGAGCAGCTTGTCGAGGTTGAGCCCCGCCTTGGCCGAGACGTCGACGAACATCGCGTCGCCGCCGTACTCCTCGGGGATCAGGCCGTACTCGGTGAGCTGGCCGCGGACCTTCGTCGAGTCGGCCTCCGGCTTGTCGATCTTGTTGACCGCCACCACGATCGGCACGTTGGCCGCCTTGGCGTGGTTGAGCGCCTCGACCGTCTGCGGCATGACGCCGTCGTCGGCCGCGACGACCAGGATCGCGATGTCGGTGGCCTGGGCACCACGGGCACGCATGGCGGTGAACGCCTCGTGACCGGGGGTGTCGATGAGGGTGATGCGGCGGTCGTCGCCGTCGACCTCGGTGTGGACCTGGTAGGCACCGATGTGCTGGGTGATGCCACCGGCCTCCTTGTCGACGACGTTGGCGTTGCGCAGCGCGTCGAGGAGCTTGGTCTTTCCGTGGTCGACGTGACCCATGACCGTGACGACCGGCGGGCGGATGACCAGGTCGGACTCGTCACCCTCGTCGGCGCCGAACTCGAGGTCGAACGTCTCGAGCAGCTCACGGTCCTCGTCCTCGGGGGACACGATGACCACGACGTAGTTGAGCTCGTCGGCGAGCAGCTCGAACGTCTCGTCACCCACCGACTGCGTGGAGGTCACCATCTCGCCGAGCGAGAACAGCATCTGCACCAGCGCAGCGGCGTCGACGTTGATCTTCTCGGCGAAGTCGGTCAGCGAGGCACCCCGCGGCAGGCGGACGGTCTCGCCGTTGCCCTTGCGGACGCGCACGCCACCGATCGTCGGGGCCTCCATGGCCTCGAACTCCATACGACGCGCACGCTTCGACTTGCGACCTCGACGCGACGGACCACCGGCGCGCCCGAAGGCACCCTGGGTCTGGCCACGCTGGCCGGGACGACCGCCACCGGGGCGACCGCCGCCGGACGGGCCGAAGCCACCGGGACGACCGGGAGCGCCGCCGGGAGCACCGCCACCGGCACCGGGACGACCCGGAGCGCCACCGCGACCGGGGGCACCCGGACGACCGGGGCCGCCACCGGGGCCACCGCGGGCCGGACGGGCGCCGGGACCGTTGCCGAAGGCAGCGGGCGACTTCGGCATCATCGCCGGGTTGGGGCGCGGCATGCCGGGGCGTGCGTCGCCACCGCCGGCCGGCGGACGCGGCGGACGGTTGTCGTCGCCACCGGGCGTGCGCGGCGCCGGGCGCGAGCCCATGCCCTGGCTCGGTGCGAACGGGTTGTTGCCCGGGCGCGGGGCGCCGGGGCGACCCACGGGGCGCGGTGCCGGGGACGGGGCCTTGGCAGCCGGAGCGGCCGGGGCCGCGGGCGGCTCGGGCTCGGCGGCCGGGGCCTTCGGCTCGGCGGCAGGTGCCTTCGGGCCGGGCTTGGGGCCGGGCTTGGCGGCCGGGGCTGCCTCCTCGACGGGTGCCGGGGCAGGAGCCTCGGCGGGCGTCTCGGCGGGGGCCTCGGTCGCGGCAGGCGCGGCGGGGGGCTTGGGACCGGGCTTGGGTGCGGCCTTCTTGGCCGGCGCCTCGGTCGCGGTGTCGGCGGCGGGGGCGGAGGCCGCAGCGGCCTTCAGCTCGTCGCCGTACTGCTTCTTGAAGCGCATCTCGACGGGGGGCTCGACGGTCGACGATGCCGACTTGACGAACTCACCCATCTCCTTGAGCTTCTCGAGAACGAACTTGCTCTCGACTCCGAACTCCTTGGCGAGTTCGTGGACTCGGGTCTTTGCCACGGTTGGTAACTACTCCTTCTGGTCCGTGACCCCAGAAGGAGGGGAAACGGAACAGCTAGTGGGTGTGCACACTCATTACGAGTTACTCATCGAGTGCTCATGAGCTGCGTGCTCCAGTTTCTGGTCGGTCGTGCTGTGGATCGGGATGGTGGTGCAGCGAGGCGAGGTAGTCCTCCACCGGCGCTCCGGCGAGCGGGACTCCCGAGCGCAGGGCCCGGGGGAAGGCTCGTCGTCGCACCGCGAGCTCCCAACACTCGTGCGTGGGGTGCAGGTGCGCCCCACGACCGGGTGCCCGGCGGTCCGGATCGGGAACCAGGGCGGGCGTGCCCCCGGCGTCCGAGCCTGCGACCACTCGCAGCAGCTCGCTCGCAGCGGCCCTGGCCCGGCAACCCACACAGGTCCGGACAGGTCCGGGCGCAGGGGTGTCAGACGTGGTGGCCACTGTGGGTCACTCTACTGCGTGGGGCCAGTGGTTTACGAACTGAGGCTCACTCCGGCGCCTGGTCCGGGTGGGGAGCCTCATCCGAGCGGATGTCGATGCGCCAGCCGGTGAGCCGGGCGGCGAGGCGGGCGTTCTGCCCCTCCTTGCCGATGGCCAGCGACAGCTGGAAGTCCGGGACGACCACCCGCGCGGACCGGGCGGCGAGGTCGACGATCTCCACGGAATGGACTCGGGCCGGCGACAGCGCGTGAGCGACCAGCTCGGCCGGGTCCTCGGCCCAGTCGACGATGTCGATCTTCTCGCCGTGCAGCTCGCTCATCACGTTGCGGACCCGCTGGCCCATCGGCCCGATGCAGGCACCCTTGGCGTTGACGCCCGGGATCGTGGAGTGGACCGCGATCTTGGTGCGGTGGCCGGCCTCGCGGGCGATGCCGGCGATCTCGACGGTGCCGTCGGCGATCTCGGGCACCTCGAGCGCGAAGAGCTTCTTCACCAGGGTGGGGTGCGAGCGCGACAGGGTGACCTGGGGGCCGCGCATGCCCTTGCGCACCGAGATGACCAGGCACTTGATGCGCTCGCCGTGGACGTAGCTCTCCCCGGGAACCCGCTCGCTGATCGGCAGGATCGCCTCCAGCTTGCCGAGGTCGACCATCACGTCGTCGGGGTTGCGGCCCTGCTGGATGATGCCCGAGATGATGTCGCCCTCCTTGCCGGAGAACTCGCCGAAGGTCTTCTCGTCCTCGGCGTCGCGCAGTCGCTGCAGCATGACCTGCTTGGCGGTGGTGGCGGCGATCCGGCCGAAGCCGGCAGGGGTGTCGTCGTACTCGGGTCCGGCGACGCCGTCCTCGTCGACCTCGCGGGCCCACACGGTCACATGGCCGGACTTGCGGTCCAGCTCGACGCGCGCGGGGTGCTGGGACTCCGTGGCGCGCTGGTAGGCGGTCAGCAGGGCCTGCTCGATGGCCTCGGCGAGCACCTCGAAGGAGATCTCCTTCTCACGCTCCAGCATCCTCAGGATGCTCAGATCGATGTCCATCAGTCGTCCTTCTTCTCGCTCTTGCGGTTGAACTCGACCTGCACGAAGGCCTTCGCGACGTCCGCGTAGGCGAGCTCGCGCGTCTCCCCCGACACGTCGAGGGTCACCGACTCCTCCGAGGAGTCGGTGATGCGGCCGGTCACGGTCTCGCCATCGGCCAGGGTGGCCTTCACGAGCCGGTCGGAGTTGCGGCGCCAGTGGCGCGGCAGGGTCAGGGGGCGGTCGACGCCTCGGGAGGTGACCTCGAGCGTGTAGGGCATCTCGCCCATGACGTCGGACTCGTCGAGCACCCGCGAGACCTCGCGGGTGGCGTCGGCGACGTCGTCGAGCGTCACGCCACCGTCCTTGTCGACGGCGACGCGCAGCACGCGTCGCTTGCCGGCGGGGGTGACCTCGACGGCCTCGACGTCGAGGCCCATCACGCTCAGGGGGTCGACCAGCTCCGCCTCGATGCGGTCCCGGGTGGCGTCCTGACGGGGTGTGCTCATCGGGTGCGACCTCCTTGTGCTGTTGTCGAAGGATCACCCTAGCGGCCGGTGCCGGAGCCGGCCCATCCACCGCCGACCGGTCCGGACCGCGGCGGGTGGTAGGTAGGGTGCGGGGGTGCCCGGCCGCCCCCTCTCCCGCCGTACGGCGGTGGGCTCGGCGCTCGCAGCACCCCTGGTCCTGGCGGCGTGCGACATCGACCCACCGGCCCGCGACGACGCCTCGCCCGCCTCACCGCCGCCCCCGGAGGACGCCGAGCTGGTGACCTCCGTCGTCGCCGAGCTGGTGCGCGCCGAGGGCGTGCTGGCAGCCGCAGCGGCGTCGGGACTCACCGCCCGGCTCGCGCCCCTGGCCGTGGCCCACGCCGCCCACCGCGAGCTGCTCGTGGGCGCGGTCGCCGACACGGAGCTGCCGGACGCATCCCCCGCCAGGGTCCCGGACGCGCCCGACCGGGCCCTGGCCGCCGTACGCCGCTCCGAGCAGCGGCTGCTCCGGCAGCTGCGCGAGGCGTGCGTCGGTGCGGCCAGCGGCGATCTCGCGCGCGTGCTGGCCAGCGTGGCCGCGTCGACCGCCCAGCACTCCGCGGCGCTGCCTGCGACCGTCCTGGGCACCGGGACGGCATCGTGACGGTCCTCGACGCCCTGCAGGAGACGCTCGCCGCCGAGCATGCCGCGCTCTACACCTACGGCGTGCTGGGTGCGCGCACCTCGCAGGCGGCGACGCCCGAGCTGTACGACGTCCTCACCGCGGGCTACCGCCGGCACCGCGCGCGCCGCGACCGGCTGCGGCTCCTGGTCGCGGAGGCCGGCGGCGAGCCCGTCGCGGCAGCGGCGGCGTACGAGCTGGACGGTCGACCGGTGCGTCCCCCGCAGCTGCAGGCCGAGGCGCTGGAGCTCGAGGTGACCGGCGTGGCGACGATGCTGGCCCTGGTGGCCAGGTCGACCGGCACGGTGCGCGAGTGGGCCATGACGGAGGCGACGTGGTCGGCGTCGTGGCAGCTGGAGCTGGGCGGTCAGCCGCAGGCCTGGCCCGGCGCCCCCGAGCTCGGCTGAGGGCCGCCCCCCGGAAAAGGGAAACGGCCCGCGGCCTCAGCCTTTGGGAAAGTCCCGAGATCTCTCCCAAAGGCCGAGGACGCGGACCGCTACATGGGGTTGGTCAGCATCACCCTGTGTGGCCCACTTGTGGGGTAGTGGTGGCCACATGCACAATCATGCATTCGATTGACGGGTAGCGAAAGCACATCTGACTTGCATGTTCCTGCAACGCACAAACTTGCAGGACCGCGCCTCTGGCCCCCGGACTCAGCCGTCGTTCCAGCCGCGGACGACGCCAGGGATCTCGGCGAGCGAGTGGACGGTCGCGTCGGGCTCGCCCTCGGTGTGTCCGACCTGCCCGGGTGGGATGGTGCTGTGCGGCACGTGGATCGCTCGCAGCCCGGCGTTGCGCGCGCCCCAGACGTCGTCGAAGAGCCGGTCGCCGACGTAGACGCAGGCCGCGGGGTCGGTGATCCCCACGGCCTCCATCGCCGACGCGAACGCGCGCGGCGACGGCTTGGTCCACGGGATCTCGCTGGAGTAGACGTCGCCGTCGAGGAGGTGCAGGACGCCGTCGCGCTCGAAGAACCCGCGGTGCCACTCGCGCGGCCACAGCGTGTTGGACAGCACGCCCACCTTCACGCCCATCCCCCGCAGCTCCTCCCACATCGGCCCCACTTCGGGGTCGGTCTGGGTGTGCGGCTCCCAGAACTCGTAGTAGGCCGGCAGCAGGTCGGGGTCGTGGTCGAGGCCGGCCTCGGCGAAGAGGTCCGCGATCGTGGCGCTCTGCTGGTGGTCGCGACTGCGCCCCCACACGACGTCGCCCGCGCTGTGCAGCCGCGCAGCGTGGGCGTGGTGGTCGTCGTCGGTGCTCGGCGTACGTCGTACGGCCTGGGCGAGCGCGAGCGACTCAGCGTGGAAATCGATGTCGTGCCAACGCGTGAGCGTGCCGCCCCAGTCGAAGATCACTGCCCGGATCGTCATGTGCGCGAACCTATCCGAGCCGGACGGGAACCTTTCGGGGGTCCGGCGTCATCTCAGGGGCAGGAAGGGGGCACGGTGGGCCAGGACCGCGACGACGCGTTCGCCGAGTTCGCCAGCGCGCGCTGGCTGCTGCTCGCGCGCTCCGCCGTGCTCCTCGGAGCCGGCCACCACGAGGCGGAGGACCTGGCGCAGACCGTGCTCATGCGGTGCTACGTCTCGTGGGCGAAGGTGAGCGGCGCGACCCACCCCGACGCGTACGTCATGCAGATCCTGCTCAACGAGTTCCGCAGCTCGCGGCGGCGCCGGTGGTGGCAGGAGCGCCCCACCGCCGAGCTGCCCGACCGCGGCGACCCGGGTGCGGCGGACCGCGTCGACGGTGCCGACGCGGTCGCCCGCGCGCTCGACGGCCTCGGGGACGGGCAGCGCGAGGTCGTGGTGCTGCGCTACTACGCCCACCTCAGCGACCGGGAGATCGCCGACGCACTGGGGATCGCGGTCGGCACGGTCAAGAGCCGCCTCTCCCGCGCCCACGACCGGCTGGCCCACGACGAGCACCTCACCACCCTCCGCGACGGGACGACGCGATGACCGACGACACCACCCGGATGCTCGAGCGGCTGGCCGAGACGTTCCCCGAGCGGCCGGCACCGCTCCCCGAGCTCGTGCGCGCCGCGCACGCCGGCCGACGGAGGCGTACGCGCCGCAACGTCGCCCTGGCCGCGGGGGCGCTGGTGCTGGCCGTCGTGATGGGCGTCTCCGGGCAGCTGCTCCTGCCGGGCGGGAACGAGCGCTCGACCGACCGGATCGCCGACACCGCTCCGGATGCTCCCTGCGACAGGCAGGACCCGCAGCCGCCCTCCGAGGCGGTCCCGAGCGGTCCCGACTACCCGACGAACGCCTCGGGCCAGACCTACGGCAGCGCGCGGGACAACTCGCGGCAGCCCGACCTGGTCGCCGCCGTCGGTGACTGCGGACGCACCGGCTACATCGAGCGGGACGCCCTCGGCGAGCAGCCTCCGTGGGAGCCGGGTGCCGGTGCTCTCGGCCTGCGCTCCACGCCGGTCTACGAGTCTGACGGGCTCACCCGCATCGACACCTTCACGCAGTCACCCGGCACCACGGTCTCCGACGGAGTGACCGATCCACCCGCACCCGCCGGCGGCCCGGACGCGGGCGACGTGGAGGGCGACTGGGCGGCGCGCATCGCCGGGATCAGCGGCAGGGGCAGGGGCCAGGAGCAGTACGACACGTTCCGCGACGTGGACCTGCGCATCACGTTCTACCGCAGCTCCGTGCAGGTCCACGACGGTTGCCGCGACCTGGGCGCCGGCTACCGCCTCGAGGACGGCGCCTTCGCCCTGACCACACCGTTCGAGGTCGAGTACCGGAACGAGCCGGGGTGCGAGCGCTCGGCGCCCCTCACCGCGATCCTCGAGAACGTCCAGCACGTCACGCAGGCCGGACCGCGCACCTACCTCCACCTCGAGGACTTCCGGATCGCGGTGTCGCTCACGCCTGCCGGTTGACGTCGCCGGCGTCGGGGCGGATCGCGGCGAGGTTCTCGCGCCACGACGGCGGTTTCGAGGCTCGCTCCGCTCGCACCTCAACCACCGACCAGGCTCAGCTGCGGACGGCCTCGACCACGTGCGCCGCGGCCGCGTCCACCGCGACCTCCTCACGCTCGCCGGTCCGGCGGTCGCGGACCTCGACGGTGCCGTCGGCCAGGCCGCGGCCCACCGTGACGATCGTCGGCACGCCGATGAGCTCGGCGTCCTTGAACTTCACGCCCGGGCTGACCTTGCCGCGACGGTCGTCGAGGAGCACCTCGACGCCCTGGGCGGTGAGGTCCGCGGCGAGCTTCTCGGCGGCCTCGAAGATCGCGTCCTCCTTGCCGGCGGCCACGATGTGCACGTCGGCGGGCGCGACGTTGCGCGGCCAGCACAGTCCGATGTCGTCGAGGGTGCCCTCGGCGATGGCGGCCACGGCACGCGAGGGACCGATGCCGTAGGAGCCCATGGTGACGGTGACGAGCTTGCCGTTCTCGTCGAGCACCTTGAGCCCGAGCGCCTCGGCGTACTTGCGGCCGAGCTGGAAGATGTGGCCCATCTCCACCCCGCGCGCCGACTCGAGCGTGCCCTCGGTGCAGTTGGGGCACTCGTCGCCGTCGCGCACGTCGGCGGCCTCGATGGTGCCGTCGGGGGTGAAGTCGCGTCCCGCGACCAGGTCGACGACGTGGGAGCCGGAGACATTGGCGCCGGTGACCCAGCGGGTGCCCTCGACGACGCGGGGGTCGACGAGGTAGCGGATGCCGGACTTCGACTCCTCGCCGAGGACCTCGGGGCCGATGTAGCCCTTGACCAGCGCGGGGTGCTTGGCGAGCTCGCCCTCGTCCATGGGCTCGACCTCGATGGGCTCGAGCTGGCCCTCGAGGCGCTTCTGGTCGACCTCGCGGTCCCCGGGCACGCCGATGGCGAGCGGCTCGCGCGTGCCGTCGGGGTGCACGAGCGAGACCAGCACGTTCTTGAGGGTGTCCCCGGCGGCCCAGGGCCGGTCGTCGCGCGGGAACGTGGCATTCAGGTGGTCGACGAGCGTGTCGATGGTGGGGGTGTCGGGGGTGTCCTCCGCGTGCGCGGCGGGCGCGTCGGCGTACGGGATCGCCTCGGGGGCGCGCACCCGGACCGCCTCGACGTTGGCGGCGTAGTCGCACGCGGTGCAGCGGACGTAGGTGTCCTCACCGACCTCGGCCTTGGCGAGGAACTCCTCGCTCGCCGACCCACCCATCGCGCCGGAGGTCGCCTTGACGATGACGTAGTCGAAGCCGAGCCGGTCGAAGATCCGGATGTAGGCGTCGCGGTGCTGCTGGTAGGACCTCTCGAGCCCGGCGTCGTCGATGTCGAAGGAGTAGGAGTCCTTCATCACGAACTCGCGCCCGCGCAGGAGGCCGGCGCGCGGGCGGGCCTCGTCGCGGTACTTCGTCTGGATCTGGTAGATCGAGAGCGGCAGGTCCTTGTAGGAGGAGTAGAGGTCCTTCACCACGAGGGTGAACATCTCCTCGTGCGTGGGGCCGAGGAGGTAGTCGGCGCCCTTGCGGTCCTGGAGGCGGAAGATGTTGGGGCCGTAGTCGGTCCAGCGGCCGGTCGCCTCGTAGGGCTCCTTGGGCAGCAGCGCGGGGAACGACAGCTCCTGGGCGCCCATGTCGTCCATCTCCTCGCGGATGATGGCCTCGATCCGGCGCAGGACGCGCAGGCCCAGGGGCAGCCAGGTGTACATGCCCGGCGCGACGCGGCGGATGTAGCCGGCGCGGACCAGCAAGCGGTGGCTCGGGACCTCTGCGTCGTTGGGGTCGTCGCGCAGGGTGCGCACGAACAGGGTCGACATGCGGAGGAGGCGGCCAGTCATGGGCGCAAGGATAGGTGCGCGCCGCGCGGCACCGCACACCAGATTCGCCGGTGCCTAGACTGCCGGCTCCTGCACCGTGCGAGCCGAAGGACCGAGCAGTGCCCGAGCGCCCCGAGATCGTCTGCATCTGCGGCTCGACCCGCTTCGTCGACGAGATGGCCACGGCCAACCGGGACCTGACCTTCGCCGGCGCGATCGTCCTCGCGCCGGGCGTCTTCCTGCGCGTGGAGGACCGCGGCGCGGACACCTCGATCACCCCGGAACAGAAGGCCGCGCTGGACGAGCTCCACCTGCGCAAGATCGACCTGGCCGACCGGGTGCTGGTGGTGAACCCGGGCGGCTACGTCGGTGAGTCGACGAGCCGGGAGATCGCGTACGCCCGCGCGACCGGCAAGCCGGTCTCGTTCACCGACCCCGACTGAGCGCTTCGGCTAGGTGCCGAGCACCGTGAACGACGCTGCCGTCGCGGCCAGCACCGGGTCGCCTGCGGCCACGTCACGCGCCGCGAGCAGCGCGTCGCCGAGCCCGCCGCCCGAGCGGAGCCGGGCGTGCAGCGCCACCATCACCTCGACCGTCGCGGCGTCGTCGACCTCGGCGAGGCTCGACACGACACCGGCGGTGCCCATCGACAGGAGCGCCGCAGCGAGCCCGAGCAGCTCCTGGTCGCCCACGGGCGCCATCACGCCCGACTCGCACGCCGACAGCACGACGCGGTGCGGCGGGCGCTCGAGGCGCTGGAGGTCGTGGACGAGCAACGGGCCGTCGGCGAGCGTGAGCGAGGAGAAGAGCGGGCTGTCCTCGCGGAAGTGACCGTGGGCCGCGACGTGGGCGAGCGAGGCGCCGTCCAGCGCGGCGAGGGCGGCCGCGACCGTCGCAGCCTGGCCGTCCAGCACGGCCGCGTCGGGGTCCTGGGCCGCGACCGCGGGCACCTCCGCGCCACCGCTGCCGAGCCCGGGGCCGACGAGCATCACGCGACGGGAGTCCTCGGCCGGAGCGGCGGCACGCGCACGCAGCCACAGCCGCGCGGACGGCGTACTGCTGACGGGCCGGTGCGCCAGCGACGGCAGCAGACCCCAAGGAACGCCCTGCAACGCCGACGTGCCGGACACGACGACCCGGGACTCCCCCACCCCGTCCAGCGCGGCGCCGAGCAGCGACCGCTCGAGTCGGGCCCCGGCGACGTCCAGCTGGGCCCGGCGACCGCGCGCGGCCTGGCGCAGCGTGAAGAGAGCGAAGTCGACGGCCGTCGCGGCGGCAGCGGCGTCGCCGACGACGCGGTGCCGTACGCGTCCACGTCCCGCGACGAGCGCGTGGAGGACTCCGTCGATCTCGGTCAGCTCGACCAGGGTCGTGTCGTCCTCGGCGAGGGACTCGAGGAGGACGCTGACGTCCAGGGACGACGACGTCGCGCCCTCGCCACGGGTCCGCAGCAACCGGTGGCGGACGGACTGCTCCAGTCGCGCCACGCGTGCACGCAGGTGCTCAGCCGCGTCTCCTGAGACACCCCCTTCTGCGAGGCGGTGGTGCAGGGCACGCAGTGCCGCCAGCTCGGTGGACGTCTCCTGGTCGCGGGTGCTCATGGGCACGGTGGCGAGTGAGGTCGCCCGCCAGCGCTCGGACCAGCGCAGCATCCGTCGGGGGTCGCCCGAGGCCAGCGCCGTCCGGGTGCCGAGGGCGGCCAGCTGGGCCCCATGGCCCGACACGCTCGCCCGCAGCTCCTGGCTCCCCAGCGTCGTCGCATGGTCGGCGAGCGCCGCAAGACCTCGGTCGCACGCGCGCAGCACGCCTCCGACCTCGCCGGCGAGGTGGCGCTTCTGGGCCGCTGCGAGCCACCCCAGCGCACGCGTCGACGCGGTCGAGGCATGCCGGAAGCTCGCGGCCTCACCCAGCCAGGCGTCGGACAGCGCCCGTGCGCGAGTCGCCCGGGACGCCCGCGCCACGCGTGCGCCCAGCAGCAGGACGCGCGGGAGGTCGCGGTCCCCGGCCCGACGGGACGCCTCGACGAGCGCCTCGACGCGTGGCAGCAGTCGGCCGGCCGGCTGGCCCGCGTTGGCACGAGCGGTGAGGGCGAGCAGCTCGGCCCGCAGCTCGTCCACCTCGTGGCCGTGGGCGCGATAGAGACGGCGCGCCTCGTCCGCGGCCGCGGCCGCGCGCGGCAGGTCACCCGCCGCCAGTGCCGCCGTCGCCTCGGCGCAGAGCACGTCGGAGCGTTCCCGGACCTGGAGGGGACGCGCGCTGAGTGCCTCGTGCACGACGGCGAGCGCGTCCTGGGCGAGGCCGCCCGCGAGGTAGACCGCGCACTGGTCGGTCAGTAGCTCCACAGAAGTGATCTCGAGCGCCTCGAAGCGCGCCGCCGCGTCGGCGAGCTGCTCGAGGGCGCGCGGCAGGTCGCCCTCGAGGAAGTCGACCCACCCCTCGGCGTGGACCGAGGCGGCGACGTCCCAGCCGTGATCGATCTCCTCCCACACGGCGCGGGCCTGCCGGAACGCGCGTCGCGCACCGACCAGGTCGCCGAGCCCCATCCGCGTGATGCCGGTCAGGTGCAGGGCACGGGCCTCCCAGACGGTGTCGTCAGCCCCGTCGAAGATCTGCGACGCACGGAGCAGATCTTCCGCACCGTCCTCGAAGCGGCTGAGGAGGTAGCTCGACACCCAGGCGCGTCGGACCAGGACGCGCCCCAGTGGCACCCCGTCCAGCGCGCCGGCCGCGGCGTCGAGGTGGCCCAGCCCCTCGCGCACCCGCCCCGCAGTGGCCAGCGACCCGCCCAGGGTGGCCCGGGAATCGGCGACCCGGTGCTCGTCCGCGGAACGCCGGGCGTTCCGGACCGAGGTCCTCAGCGCGCGCAACGCTGCGTCGGTCTCGCCGCGGTCCCGCAGCACGATGCCGACGACCTGGTGCCCGATCGAGGCGATCGCCGGGTCGGGGTCGGCCACGAGCTCCTGCTCGGCGCGGAGCCGCGCCGCCTCGGGATCGGTGAAGAGCGTGCGCAGCAGCTCTTCCGCCTCGTCGCGATCCACGTCGGCCATCCTTGCCGATCCCGTTGGAGACTTGTGCGGATTCCACCCCTGACGGTGACCTCGCAGGGCTAGCGTCGACTCCATGGCGAACGACTGGAAGATCGGCAACGACGCACGACGACGCACCACCGACCAGCTCCGCGACTTCCGCGAGGCGAACGACGGTGCGGTGGCCTGGGACACCGAGGCCCCGGCGGACTTCACCTACGTCTTCCACCCGCACCGCGTGCTGGTGCGCGTCGAGGACGTCGAGGACTTCGAGGCCGCGGTGGCCCGGCTCGACAAGGGCGTGCTGGGCGACCCGCCGCGGCGCGACGACGTACGCCTCCTCGACGGCGAGCTGGTCCGCTACCTGCTCGGCGAGCGACCCGGCGGCGAGTCGGTGCCCGACGTCCTCGACCTGCTCGAGGCGAGCGGCCTGCGCCGAGGCGCCGCCTCACCCGACCACTGGGTCCACGTCGCACCCGGTGGCGGAGGCGGCGGGACCCTGTGCCCGGCGATCGAGCCCGAGGAGACCGGGCTGGTCGAGCCGTGGCCCCCGCTGGTCCCCCAGCACAAGGTTGCGTGTGACGTCCGCGTCGTGGTGATCGACACCGGCTGGAACCCTGCGTCGGGGAGCGACCCGCGTACGCCCTGGCTGCACGGCGTGCACGGTGACGACGAGCTCAACGGCCCCGACCTGCGCCCTTATGCCGGGCACGGCACCTTCATCGCGGGCGTCGTGCGGTGCGCCGCGCCGGAGACGAAGGTCTTCGTCCAGGGCTTCGCGATCGGCGGGCTCGGCGGAGGCGGGGTGCTCGAGTCGGACCTCGTGCACCATCTCGAGAAGGCGCTCGACCACGACCCGCAGGTGATCAACCTGTCGGCCGGCTGCCGCACCCGGATGGACCTGCCCTCGATCGCGCTGGAGAAGTTCCACCGCAAGCACCTGCGCGACCGCGACTGCGTGCTCGTGGCCGCGGCAGGCAACGACTCCTGGGCGGCACCGTTCTGGCCGGCCGCCTTCGACTGGTGCGTCGGCGTCGGCTCGATCGACCGCGACGAGCGGGTCTCGGACTTCTCCAACTTCGGGGTGTCCGCGGACGTCTACGCCCTCGGCCGCAACCACGTCAACGCGTTCCCGGACGGGACGTTCACGTGCCACGAGAGCCCCGACAAGGGC
This sequence comes from Nocardioides furvisabuli, assembly GCA_964021995.1. Classification (GTDB taxonomy): domain Bacteria; phylum Actinomycetota; class Actinomycetes; order Propionibacteriales; family Nocardioidaceae; genus Nocardioides; species Nocardioides furvisabuli_A. The sequence goes on from CAXHZJ010000007.1 coordinate 225,122, forward strand.
GACGTACGGGTCTTCAGCACCGGCATGGCACGGTGGAGCGGCACGTCGTTCGCCGCCCCCTACGTCGCCGGGCGGATCGCCCGCGAGATCTCCGAGACCGGGTCGTCAGCGCGTGACGCCCGCGACGCCGTGCTGGCCCGCGCGAGGTACGACTCCGACCCGATGGTCGGCCCGCACCACGAGCTGGACCTGCTCTAAAGCTCGACCCATCGGCTGCTGGACGACGTCTGGCCGATCCGCACGGTGAAGCGGACCGAGCCGGTGGGCTCGGCGGTGATCGCGAAGAACCCCACCTCGTCCACGCCGGTCGTCCACGACCGCCCGTCCGCGGTCTCGACCGTGACCTCGACGGCCCCCATGTCGCCGTCGAGGTCGAGCACCTGCCCGCGGACCTGGTCGCCGTCGACCTCGGCCTCCAGCGACCAGCCCTCGGCCGCGGTGAACCACAGCATCCGGGCCGTGGCCAGGCCGCGGACCTGGGCGAGCGCCTCGTGGGCGGAGTCGCGGACCAGGACCAGCATCCCCCACTCCGCGTCGAGGTCGGCGGCCGCGACGACGGCGATCATCGTCTGCGTCAGTCCGGGCGGCGGCGGGTCGTAGGTCGTCCACATGGCTCGCAGCTCCTCGAGGAGAGCGGCATCGTCGTCGGTGGTCATCGCTCGCCTCCTCTCATCAGGGCGGATCGGACCTTGGCCAGGCACCGCGCCCGCGTGGGCCCGATGCTCCCGACAGGCATGTCGAGCTCCCGGCTCAGGGACTGGTAGTCGGGCCGGTCCATGAAGGCCACGACCCTCAGCAGCTTCCGGCACCGTTCGTCGACCGACGCCACGGCTCCCCACAGCCGTGCCGCCTCGTCGTCACGCTGGGCGAGCGCCTCCGCCGACTCCGCGTCCGGGAGCACGGCGTGCAGCGTCTCGTCCTCGACCGGTGCCGCACGGCGTGCGGTCCGGGCGTGTGCGGCTGCGCCGCGCCTGGCTGAGGTGATCAGCCAGGACGCGACCGCCTGGGGGTCCTCGATGGTCTGGTGGAGCCGCACGAATCCCAGCCAGGTCGCCTGGATCACGTCCTCGGCCGACTGTCGGTCGTGCCCGTATGCCCTCACCACGTGCCAGAGCACCGGTGTCATCGCGGCAACCAGCTCGTCCACCGCACTGGCGTCCCCTGCACGCCAGGCGATGAACGCCCCACTGGCCATGTCCCACGGTGACTGGTCGGGCTGCCCCTCAGCCCTTCGGTCCTCTGACATGGTGACCATTGTCCCCATGTCTTCTCAGGAGGGGGCACGCGCCGTGCTGATACGTCCCGGCCGGATTTTCTTTTTGCCGGTCTCCCCGGTCTAGAACATCAGGGTCGCGAAGGTCGCCGTCTGCTCGAAGCCGACACGGGCGTACGCCGCACGCGCGGGCGTGTTCCACTCGTTGACGTAGAGCGAGACCACCGGCGCCACGCCCGAGCCGAGGACGTGCGCGACCACGGCGGCCATGCCGCTCACGGCGAGACCCTCGCCCCGGCGGTCGGGTCGCACCCACACGCCCTGCACCTGGGCGGCGTACGGGGTCACACAGGCGATCTCGGCCTTGAAGACCACCCCGGCCTCGTCGAAGCTCGCCATCGACCAGCCCCGCCCGATGAGCTGCTGCACACGGGCGCGGTAGAGGTCCCCGCCGCCGGCGTCGTTCTCCGGCGAGACCCCGACCTCCTCGGTGTACATCGCGACGCAGGCCGGGTAGAGCACCTCGAGGTCGCCCGGGTTCGTGAGGCGTACGTCCGTCGCGGGCGCCACGTCGGGCACGTGGTCGATCTCGAGGTGGGGCTGGCGCAGCCGCACCTCGCGCGGCCGCGCCCAGCGAGGCTCGAGGACCTCCCACAGCGCGGAGACGACGTCGCTGGGGCCCACGATCGTGCCGACGTGGCCGCGGCGGCGCAGCGCGGCGTCGGCGAAGACGCCGACGTCGTCGGGCGTGCACTGCACCGGCACCAGGTTGGCGCCGAGGTGGCACCCGGCGACGAGCTCCTCGCCGTCGAAGCGGCCCCAGACCTGCCCGCCGAGCCAGCGCTCGTCGAGGTTGGTCAGGCGCGCGCGGTAGTCGGCGAAGACGTTGACCACCGGGTCCTGCTCCGCGAGCGCGACGAACCGGTCCCGGTCACCCGGGCCCAGCACGCGCACCTGTTCCAGCTCGCGGGTCCTCAGCACGATGTGAGCCTAGGGCCGTGGCGGTCACCGCGCCCGTCGGACCACGGGATGGGCGTCAGCTGACGGTGACCGAGGCCTCGGAGCCCTCGACCGGGTCCATGCCCTCGGCGATGCGCATGGCCTCCTCGATGAGGGTCTCCACGATCTGCGACTCCGGGACGGTCTTGATGACCTCGCCCTTGACGAAGATCTGGCCCTTGCCGTTGCCGGAGGCGACACCGAGGTCCGCCTCGCGGGCCTCCCCCGGACCGTTGACGACGCAGCCCATGACGGCGACGCGCAGCGGCACCTCCATGCCCTCGAGGCCGGCGGTGACCTCCTCGGCGAGCTTGTAGACGTCGACCTGCGCGCGGCCGCAGCTCGGGCACGAGACGATCTCGAGGCGGCGCGGCTTGAGGTTGAGCGACTCCAGGATCTGGAGGCCGACCTTGACCTCCTCCACGGGCGGCGCGGACAGCGAGACGCGGATGGTGTCGCCGATGCCCTTGCTGAGCAGGTGGCCGAAGGCGACCGAGGACTTGATGGTGCCCTGGAAGGCGGGACCGGCCTCGGTGACACCGAGGTGCAACGGCCAGTCGCCAGCCTCGGCGAGCAGCTCGTAGGCGCGGACCATCACGACGGGGTCGTTGTGCTTGACCGAGATCTTGAAGTCGTGGAAGTCGTGCTCCTCGAACAGGCTCGCCTCCCACACGGCCGACTCGACCAGCGCCTCGGGCGTGGCCTTGCCGTACTTGTCCATGATCCGCTTGTCGAGCGAGCCGGCGTTGACACCGATCCGGATCGAGGTGCCGCGGTCCTTGGCGGCCCGCGCGATCTCCTTGACCTGGTCGTCGAACTTGCGGATGTTGCCGGGGTTGACCCGGACCGCCGCACAGCCGGCGTCGATCGCCGCGAAGACGTACTTCGGCTGGAAGTGGATGTCGGCGATGACCGGGATCTGCGACTTCTGCGCGATCGCCGGCAGCGCGTCGGCGTCGTCCTGGCTCGGGCACGCGACGCGGACGATGTCGCACCCGGTGGCGGTGAGCTCGGCGATCTGCTGGAGCGTGGCGTTGACGTCGGAGGTGAGCGTCGTGGTCATCGACTGCACCGAGATCGGCGAGTCGCTGCCGACCCCCACGGAGCCCACCTTGATCTGGCGGGTCTTGCGACGCGGAGCGAGGACGGGGGGCGGGAGGGCAGGCATGCCGAGGCCGACGGCGGTCATGGCTCCCATCGTACGGGCCGGGGCGTCAGGTCCCCGCGTCGCGGTGGCCTAGCTCGAGCGGTGCGTGACGCAACTTTTCGGGGGTCAGAACATGCCTGGCTCACCGCCGCCCACCAGACGCGTGCGTGGGCGGTGAGTGAGACAGGTTTCCGCACGTCAGAACCTGCGTCACACACCGCTGAGCGGGACGCCGAAGCCCGCCGTACGCCGCTCAGCTCAGGCGCAGCGGCACGACGATGTCGGCCACGATGAGCACGACGCCCATCACGAGCATCGCCAGCCCCACGACGTAGGCCACCGGCAACAGCTTGGCGACGTCCACGTGCCCGGGGTCGGGACGTCCGCGCAGCCGGGCGACGCCGCGCTTGGCGCCCTCGTAGAGGGCACCGGCGATGTGGCCGCCGTCGAGCGGCAGGAGCGGCACGAAGTTGAACATGCCGATGAAGAAGTTGAAGCTCGCGATGAGGAAGAGCAGCGTGACGATCTTCTCGGTCAGCGGGAAGGCCTCGCTGGAGGCCGCCTCGCCGGCGAAGCGGCCGCCGCCGACGATCGAGACGGGGCTCTCGGGGTCGCGCTCCTGCAGCCCGACGATCGCGCGTCCGACCTCGTAGACCTTGACCGGCAGCTGCGCCAGGGCCTGGGCGGTCTCGACCGTCATCGTGCCCATCTGCTTGCCGGTGTAGAGCACGCCACCGGTCTCCAGCCGCGTCACCGGCTGGACGCCGAGGAAGCCGACCTCGGTGAGGGCCTCGTCCTCGAGGGAGGTCTGGCGCAGCGTGACGGTCGTGTTCGTCGTGAGCGTCAGCTGCTCGTCGCCGCGCCGGACCTCGAGGACCGCGTCGCCGTCGGCGTTGCCGCGGATCTGTGACTGGAAGCTGTCCCAGTCGCTGAACGGCGTGCCGTTGAAGCTGAGGATCTCGTCGCCGGGCTCGAGGCCGGCCTCCTTCGCCGGCGTCGGCGGGTCCTCGGCCGTGCAGTCGCGCGGGAGCTCCTCGACCGGGATCACGCACTCGGGGACGCCGGCGACGGTGGGCTCGACGACCTGGTCGCGCGGGTTGCCGTAGGTCGCGAAGAGCAGCACGAAGAGCGAGAAGGCGATGGCGATGTTGACCATCGGGCCACCCGCCATCACGATCACCTTCTTCCACCACGGCAGGCGGTAGAAGAGCCGGTCGGTGTCGTGCTGCTTGACGTACTCCCACTCCGCGGCCCGCGCGTCGGAGATCAGCTGGGTGAACATGCCGGTGTTGGAGCGGCGCACCTTGTGCACCGCCTCGCCGTCCTCGTCGTACGTCGTCTCCTCGACGAGTCCCTCCGCACCCGGGGGGAGCATCCCGACGATCTTGACGTAGCCGCCGAGCGGGATGGCCTTGATGCCGTACTCGGTGTCGCCGATCTGCTTGCTCCACACCGTCGGCCCGAAGCCGATGAACCACTGCGGGACCTTGCAGCCGAACTTCTTGGCCGGCACGAGGTGACCGAACTCGTGGAGGCCGATCGAGACCAGGATCGACACCACGAAGGCGACGACACCCAGGGTGTAGAGCAGGGCGGTCATGCAGGCAGGTCCTTCGGGTGCGGGGCTGGGGCGGGGTGCGGGGAGGGCTCAGATCAGGGCTGCCGGATCAGTTCGGAGGCCTCGGCACGCGCCCAGGCATCGGCGGCGAGGACGTCGTCCACCGTGAGGTGCTCCCTCGATGGTACGTCGTGGGCGGCCAGGACCTGCGAAACCGTGGCCACGATGTCGGGGAAGCGGAGCCGTCCCTCGTGGAAGGCGTCGACGGCCACCTCGTTGGCGGCGTTGTAGACCGCCGGGGCGGTGCCGCCCCGCTCCCCCGCCGCCCGGGCCAGCGTGACGGCCGGGAAGACCTCGTCGTCGAGCGGCTCGAAGCGCCAGTCGGCCGCCTTCGTCCAGTCGATCGGGGTCTCCGCGTCGGGCACGCGGTCCGGCCACCCCATGCCGAGCGCGATCGGCACGAGCATCGTCGGCAGGCCGAGCTGGGCGACCACGGCTCCGTCGACGAACTCGACCATCGAGTGGATGAGCTGCTGCGGGTGCACGACCACGTCGATGCGGTCGAAGGGGACGTCGAAGAGCAGGTGCGCCTCGATCACCTCGAGGCCCTTGTTGACCAGGGTCGCGGAGTTGGTGGTGATCACCCGGCCCATCGAGAAGTTCGGGTGGGCCAGCGCCTGCTCGGGCGTGACGTCGGCGAGCTCGGCGGCGCTGCGGCCGCGGAACGGGCCACCCGACGCCGTCAGCACCAGACGGCGTACCTCCCCGGCGCTGCCGGCGCGCAGGCTCTGCGCGATCGCACTGTGCTCGGAGTCGACGGGCACGATCTGCCCCGGGCGGGCGCGCTCCCTGACCAGCGGGCCGCCGATGATCAGCGACTCCTTGTTGGCCAGCGCGAGCGTGGTGCCGGCGTCGAGCGCGGCGAGCGTGGGCCGCAGCCCGACCGCCCCGGTGATGCCGTTGAGCACCACGTCGCACGGACGGGCGGCCGCCTCGGTCGAGGCCTCCTCGCCCAGTCCGGAGAACGCCGGGCCGAACTCCTCGACCTGCGCCGCGAAGAGGTCGGGGTTCGACCCGCCGGCGGTCAGTCCGACCACGCGGAACCGGTCGGGGTGGGCGCGGACGAGGTCGAGGGCCTGGGTGCCGATCGACCCGGTCGAGCCGAGGATCACGATGTCACGGACGGTCACGCCGGCCAGTGTCGCAGGCGGCGCTCAGACCGTCCTCATGCCGTGGGGCGCGGCGCCTGGGACGTCCAGACCGCGACGCCGACCACCTCGACGAGGGTCAGGCCCTCCGGGACCGGCGACGTCCCCTCGACCGACGAGCCGAGCGCCGCCAGCACCGGCAGCACCTGGTCGCCGCGGCGGGCCAGCACCGCGTCGCCGGGGACGTCGGCGCAGCCGGCCGGATCGGTGCGACCCGCCCGCATCGCGACGTCCCACGCCACCTCGTCACCACCGGCGACGAGGACGACACCGGCGTCCGTCGCGGTGAGCCGCACCTTCGCGGACGGGCTCGGGGACTCGTCGTACGACGCCACGGCGCCGACCCGCGCCACCGCGAGGGCGGCGACGACCGCCGTCTCCGCCGGCAGCGGGCCGAGTGCGACCTCGTCGCCCACCTCGACGCCGAAGGCGCACAGCACCCCGGCGCAGGCCGCCACCTCGGTGAGCAGCCGGGCAAACGTGTGGTCGGTGCCGTCGAGGACGAGTGCGACCTCGTCGGCGCGACCGCGGATCACGGGCAGGTCGAGTGCGACGTAGCAGGCGTTGAGGGTGCCCGGATCACCGTCGGCGGGCGCGCGGAACCAGGGGACGTCCACCATCGCTCAGGCCAGCCCGTTGTCGGCGGTGGCGGCCGGCTTCTCGGGCGTCCGGAGCCAGGCCTGGAAGAACGACGTGAGGTCCTGGCCGCTGACGCGCGCGGCCAGCGCCTCGAACTCCGCGCTCGACCCGTTGCCGCCGCGCTGCTCGCGGATCCAGGTGCGCAGCAGCCGCCAGAAGACCTCGTCGCCCACGCGGTTGCGCAGCGCCTGGAGCGTCATCGCACCGCGGCCGTAGACCGCCGGGTCGAAGACGCGCTCGGCGCCCGGGTCACCGACGACGACGTCCCAGAAGCCCGAGGTGGCGGCGACGCCGTCGTAGTAGCTGCGCAGGGTCTCCGCGCCCGAGCGACCCCCGTGGGTCTCGGCCCAGCGCCACTCCATGAAGCTGGCGAAGCCCTCGTTGAGCCAGATGTCGCGCCAGTGCTGGACCGCGATGTCGTCGCCGAACCACTGGTGGGCCAGCTCGTGGACGACGAGGCTGACGTAGCTGCCGCCGACGGCCGGGTAGGTCGGTCGGGTCTGGTTCTCCAGCGCGAAGCCCGGGTCGAGGCCCGTGGTGATCCCGCCGACGACCGAGAACGGGTAGTCGCCGAGGTCCTTCTCCAGCGCGGCCACGACCTCCGGGGTCCGCTTCATCAGCCGCATGCTGGCCCGCTGGTCGCGCGGGCTGAGCAGCTCCGAAACCGCCACGAGCCACGGCAGTCCACGGCGGGTGCCCTTCTCGATGGCGAAGTCGCCGGCGGCGAAGAAGGCCAGGTAGGGCACCATCGGCTCGTCGGCACGCCAGTGCCAGGTGGTCCACCGCTTGCCGACCTCACGACCCTTCAGCTCGCCGTTGGAGATGACCTCGCGCCCCCGCGGCACCTGCACCTTGACGTCGACGAGCGCCTTGTCGAGCGGGTGGTCGTTGGCCGGGAACCACCACGGCGCCATGTGCGGCTCGTTCATCGTCACCACCTCGCGCGAGCTGGCCAGCCAGTTGCGCTCCCCGGCGTAGCCGTACCTGCCCGGCTTGTCGGCGTACGTCACCACGACGCGGTGCTCCGTGCCCGCGGCCAGCGGCTGGGCCGGGGTGATCCGCAGCTCGTGGCCGCCGTCCGTCTTCGCGTACGCCGCCGGCTCGCCGTCGACGGTGACCTTCGAGACGTTGAGCAGGAAGTCCAGCGAGAAGCTCCGCAGGTCCTGCGTGGTGGTGAGCTCGATCCGCGTGCGGCCGCTGAGCCGCTTGGTCGCCAGCACGTAGCGGTGCGAGATGGCGTACGACGCCACGTCGATGCCGCCGTTGCCGTCCAGCGGCCAGTAGGGGTCACCGATGCCGGGCGCACCGTCGACCGGGGCCGACGTGCGCGCGGTCGCGGTCGCGCCGGTGAGCCCGACCGCCAGGGCGCCGACCAGCGATGCGGCGAGCACGGTCCGAGAGAGAGTTCGCGTGGTCACCCCCCGAACCTAGCGCGTGGCGGGTCCGGACAAATGCGTTGCGGCGCCCCCGTCGCGTCCTCGACGATGGCCACGGCGTCCCGCCCTCGTCGTGCTGCCCGCACGCCGTGCCCGTCGTGAAAGGAGCCGTGACATGTCGATCACTGTCCCCGGCCTGCCCGCCGACCACCTTTCACACACACGGAGCACCCGCCTTGTCGCACGACATGCACCCACGCTTTCCGGAGGACTTCCTCCGGCCTGACGACCGCGCGCCCCTCGAGGGGATCGACGCGTCGTTCGTCTTCGACTACGACACCTATGCCGACGAGCTCGGCGACGGCCAGCGCTGGTCGCGCTGGGAGGACCTCGAGGCCCTGATGCGCGGCCCCGAGCCACGCCCCGACTGGGTCGTGACCTCCAGTGGCGCCATCGACACCGACCTCGGCGTCCTCAAGACCGGCAAGGAGGCCGACGTCTTCCTGCTCGAGCGCGCCGACCCGCACGACCCGGACGGCGCGGTCGTGATGGCCGCCAAGCGCTACCGCGACACCGACCACCGCACCTTCCACCGGGCCGCGGCCTACACCGAGGGCCGGTCGATGAAGCGCTCGCGCGACGAGCGTGCCCTCAAGCGGAAGTCCACCTGGGGCCGCCAGGTCGCCGCCGGCGAGTGGGCGATCTCGGAGTGGAACGCCCTGCGCCGCTGCTGGGAGCTCGGCCTGCCGGTGCCCTACCCCGTGCAGATCGACGAGACCGAGATCCTCATGGAGTGGATCAACCACACCGTCGACGGGGTGGTCGAGACGGCGCCGCGCGTGGCCCAGGTCCGCCCCGGGCGGGCGGTCGTCGAGGGCTACTACGACCAGCTGCGCGACGCGCTCGCGACGATGGTGCAGGCCGGCATCGTGCACGGCGACCTGTCCCCCTACAACACCCTCGCGGCCGGCGACAGGCTCGTCATCATCGACCTCCCGCAGGTGGTCGACCTGGTCGGCAACCCGCGCGGCATGGACTTCCTGCTCCGCGACTGCGCCAACATGTGCGCCTGGTTCCGCTCGCGCGGGCTCGACGTCGACGAGCAGGACCTGTTCGGGGAGCTGATGGCGCACGCCTTCTGAGCCGGGCAACGGCGACCGAGGAACGAGGGCGACGTGTGGGTCCGGCCAGATCGAGTGGTCCCGCGGCTGAGGGACGAAGCCGCGTCAGGACCGTATCGAGATCTGAGCCCGGCCCCATAGGTTGTGCGCGTGAAGCACACCCGAGGTCGCGTCGTCGACGTGACCACCCTCGACGACCTCGACCGCCGGCTCGCGGGCGGCGCACGCTCGCTCGCGGGCTGGCGGCTGGTCCGGCTCGACCTCACCGACCGGGCCGCGACCCTGCTCGACCGCTCGGTGGAGGAGGCGCTCTTCCTCGGCTGCACCTTCGGCGACGGGGACGCCGAGGCGGTCCAGCGTGCCGGCGGCGTGGTGCTGCCGACCATCCCAGACGCCCCGGTCGACCCCTATCGCGCGTCGCTCTACGCACCACGCGAGCTCTACGACACCCCGCACTACCGCGACTCCCTCGACGCGAGGGCGTACGCCTGGTCGCAGGGCCACACCGGGACCGACGACCAGCTCGCGATGGACCTGCACGACCACTCCGTCGACGTCGCGCTCACGGGGTGGCTGCGGGGGCGGTCGGTGGTGGGCGTGATGGGCGGGCACTCCCTCGAGCGCGGGAGCGAGCAGTACGCCGCCGCGGCGCACCTCGGCCACGGGCTGGGCTCCGGGCTGACGGTCGCGACGGGCGGCGGGCCGGGGGCGATGGAGGCCGCCAACCTCGGCGCCTTCCTCGCCGACGAGCCGGCCACGGCCGTGGACGACGCACTGGCACGCCTCGCGACCGTGCCGTCGTTCCGCCACTCCATCGGAGCCTGGGCGCGCACCGCCTTCGAGGTCCTCGATGCCCACCCGGGCCACGAGTCGCTCGGCGTGCCGACCTGGCACTACGGCCACGAGCCGCCCAACCCGTTCGCCACGGCGATCGCGAAGTACTTCCGCAACGCCACCCGTGAGGCGATCCTGCTCGAGGTGTGCGACGCCGGCATCGTCTTCCTCCCGGGGGCGGCCGGCACCGTCCAGGAGGTCTTCCAGGACGCGTGCGAGAACTACTACGGCGACCCCTCGACGATCGCCCCCATGGTGCTGGTGGGCGTACGCCACTGGACCGAGGACGTTCCCGCCTGGCCGCTGCTGCAGGCCCTGGCGCGCGGTCGCGCCATGGAGCCGCACATCCACCTCGTCGACAGCCTCCAGGAGGCCGTCGCGGCGATCCGGCTCAGCCGGCGCGACGACGGCTCGGGGCCGGGGCGCTGACCTCGCGGTAGTGGCCCAGCAGGAGGTCGTTGACCGCCTGCCAGGTGCGGCCCTGCACGCTGCGGCGGGCGGCGAGCGACATCCGCCGGCGCAGCACCGGGCGGGTCACGAGGCGCTCGACGTGGGCGACCAGCTCGCCGGCGTCACCGGGCTCGTAGAGGTAGCCCGCGACGGTGTCGTCGACGACGTCGACCGGTCCCCCGGCCCGGGGCGCCACGACCGGTACGCCGCTGGCGAGCGCCTCCTGCGCGGACTGGCAGTAGGTCTCGTGACGCCCCGTGTGCACGAAGACGTCAAGGGTGGCGTACGCCCTGGCGAGCTCGTCGCCGTGCAGCACCCCGAGGAACGCGGCGTCCGGCAGCAGCTGGCGCAGGCGGGCCTGCTCGGGACCGCCGCCCACCAGCACCAGGCGCGTGCCCGGCAGCCGGTCGACGTGCACGAGGAGCTCCAGCTCCTTCTCGGCCGCCAGCCGTCCGACGTAGCCGACCAGCACCTCACCGTCCAGGGCGAGCTCGGCGTGCAGCGCCTCGTCCCGCCTGCCGGGCTCGAAGAGCTCCTGGTCCACGCCACGGGGCCAGCGGGCGAGGTCCGGGACGCCGAGCCGGCGCAGCTGCTCGATGCTCGCCGTCGACGGCGCGAGGGTGCGGTCGACGCCGAGGTGGATGCGGCGGGTGAGCGACTCCATCGCCCGCGCGCCGCCCGGGACGGCGTACCGGTCCGCGAAGCCGACGAGGTCGGTCTGGTAGATCGCGACGGTCGGGATGCCGAGCGAGCGCGCGGCGCGCACGGCCTGGTAGCCGAGCGTGGCCGGTGAGGCGACGTGGACGACGTCGGGGCGGAAGCGCTCCATCACCGCGCGGAGCCGGCGTCGCGTCTCCAGGCCGATCCGGAAGTCGGCGTAGAACGGCAGGCTCGCCCCGCGCGCGTGCGTGACCGGGAAGCCGGCGTACGTCGCCGGGCCGGTCGGCGCGACCAGCTCGGCCTCGTGGCCCTCGGCCGCGAGGTGCTCCAGCACCCGGCGCACGGAGTTGGTGACGCCGTTGACCTGGGGCAGGAACGACTCGCTGACCACGAGCACCCGCAGGCGCGGCTGCGCGGTCGGCAGGATCGAGGGAGCGGGGAGGTGGGTCGGGGCGGTGCGGCTGCGACGCCGCCTCTCGAGCAGGTCCATGCCGCGGACGCTAGGGAGCGCGCCTCAACGCACGCCCCGTCCCGAGGGGACGACACGTGAACGCTCCGCGACGCGGCGGTGCGTCCGGGCTACTCCTTGGCGGCCAGCTGACCGCAGGCACCGTCGATCTCGCGACCGCGGGTGTCGCGGACGGTGGTCGAGATGCCCTTGGCCTCGAGCCGGCGCACGAACTCGCGCTCGTCGGCCGGGTCGGACGCGGTCCACTTCGAGCCCTCGACCGGGTTGAGCGGGATCAGGTTCACGTGCACCCAGCCCCAGTCACCGTAGGAGTTGAGCACGTCGCCCAGCAGGTCGGCGCGCCACGCCTGGTCGTTGATGCCGCGCATCATGGCGTACTCGATCGAGACCCGGCGCTTGGTGACGCGGGCGTAGTCCCACGCCGCCTCGACGGTCTCGGCGACCGAGAAGCGGGTGTTGATCGGGACCAGCTCGTTGCGCAGCTCGTCGTCGGGTGCGTGGAGGCTCAGCGCGAGCGTGACCGGGATGCCCTCCTCGGTCAGCTGACGGATGCGGGGCACCAGGCCGACGGTGGAGACGGTGATGCCGCGCGCGCTCATGCCGAGCCCGGCGGGAGCGGGGTCGGTGAGGCGGCGGACGGCGCCGATGACGGCCTTGTAGTTGGCGAGCGGCTCGCCCATGCCCATGAAGACGACGTTGGAGACGCGGCCGGGGCCTCCGGGGACCTCACCGCGGGCCATCGTGCGCGCACCGGCGACGACCTGCTCGACGATCTCGGCGGTCGACATGTTGCGCTGGAGCCCGCCCATGCCGGTCGCGCAGAAGGGGCACGCCATGCCGCAGCCGGCCTGGCTGGACACGCAGACGGTGGCGCGGTCGGGGTAGCGCATGAGCACCGACTCGACGAGCGCGCCGTCGAAGAGCTTCCACAGCGTCTTGCGCGTGGTGCCCTTGTCGGCCTCCATCGTGCGCAGCGGCGTCATCAGGTCGGGGAGCAGCGCGGACACGAGGTCGTCGCGCTGGCCGGCCGGCAGGTCGGTCATCTGCTCCGGATCGTCGACGAGGCGGCCGAAGTAGTGGGTGGAGAGCTGCTTGGCCCGGAAGCCTGGCAGGCCCATCTCCTCGAGGAGCGCCTTGCGGCCGGGCTCGTCGAGGTCGGCGAGGTGCCGCGGCGGCTTCTTGCGCCCGCGGGGCTCGTCGAAGACGAGCGGCAGCGTCTTGATCGGCTCGGGGGCCGCATGGGGAGTGGATTCGGACATCGGGTCGATCCTCCCATCCCGGGCCACGACCGGTCGATTCAGCGGCTCAGGCGTCGACCATGAAGTAGAGGACCAGCGACGCGACGCCGAGGACCACGAGCGCGGTCACGACCATGCCGACGAACATGAACTGCGCGAAGCGCCGGGTCTTGCGCTTGACGAGCATCGCGACCGGCAGCGCGAGCGCGAGCAGCACGAAGGGGAAGAGCTTCTCCGCCGTCTCGTAGTCGAAGAGCAGCCGCAGCAGGCCGGCGAACGCGCCGGGCAGGGCGGTGACGAAGAGCATGCCGGCGAAGAAGCCGGTGATGCCGGCGAAGGTCGGGTGGCTGTGGTGCCACCAGCCGAGCCGCTCACCCTGCTCCGCCTCGGACTCCCGGGCCTGTTCGGTCTCCACGGCACCACCCTAGGTGCTCCTCGGCGCGGAGTCGGACGGGGCACGCGGTGACCGTCGAGGTCGACCGTCTTCTCAGGTGGCGACGCTCAGCAGGTCGGGCATCGCGAGGGACTCCCACCGGTCGAGGTCGGGCGGCTGTCCGGTGAGCTCGGCCACCACCAGCGTCCAGGCCGTGCCGTGCCCCACCAGCACGATGTCGTCGCCGCCGTGCACGTCCAGCACGCGGCGTACGGCGGGGACGACCCGCTCGCGGCACGCGGCGAGCGGCTCCCACCCGGCGACGGCCGGCTCGTCGGGCCGCTCGAAGGCGCGGCGCACCGCAGCGTGGAAGTCCTCGACCCACTCCCCCGTGCGCACGTGCTCGTGCAGGTCCGGCAGCACGCCGACCTGCGCGTCGGTGAGCAGCTGGGCGGTCTGCACGGACTTGGGCTCCGGCGAGGTGAACCACGCGGCACGTGCCGGCAGGCGCCCGGACGCACGCAGCGCCCACACGTCGTCGTACGCCGCGGGGTCGAGGTCCCACTCCGCGGCGGGGACACCCGGCGTCATGGTCGGGCGGCCGTGGCGGACGAGGTGGAGCGTCAACGCACGCCTTCAGAAGACGAGGTAGTAGAGGACCAGCCAGATCGGCGCGACCGTCGCGAGGAGCGAGTCGAGGCGGTCCATCAGCCCGCCGTGGCCCGGGATGACCTGGCTCATGTCCTTGATGCCGAGGTCGCGCTTGATGACCGACTCGCAGAGGTCGCCGAGGGTGGCCATCACCGCGGCGATGACCCCGAGCAGCACGCCGACCCACCAGTCACCCCCGAGGAAGGAGGTGACCAGCCAGACGCCGACGGCGACCGTCGCGACGATCGAGCCGGCGAAGCCCTCCCACGACTTCTTGGGCGAGATCACGGGCGCCATCGGGTGCTTGCCGAAGAGGACGCCTGCGACGTAGCCGCCGGTGTCGGAGGCGACGGTGATGGCGATGAAGACGATGATCGCGCGGACGCCATGGTCGTCGGTGTCGAGGCCGAACGCCGGGTTGTGGCCGCCCTCGGAGAGCAGCAGCGCGACGAACGAGCCGAGGAACGGGACGTAGACGAGGGTGAAGACCGCGGCGGTGGCGTTCTTGACGTAGCCGTCGACACCGCGCCGCAGCAGCCACAGCATGATCACCAGCGCCGTCACCGCCGTCGCTGTGACCAGCGCGGGCGCGCCCCAGAAGTAGGCCACGACCACCATGACGACGCCGCCGAGCATCAACGGCTGCTCGGGGATGTCGATGTCCTTGGCCCCAAGGCCCTTGTGCAGCTCCCAGATCGCCACGACCACGGCCGCGGCCACGATCGCCATGAAGGCGGTCTTCCAGAACAGCAGCGACAGCAGGATCGCGCCGACCAGCACCACGGCGGAGCCGACGGCGGTGGGAAGGTCGCGGCCGGCACGGCCGTGGTCCTTCTTGATCGCCTCGGACGGCGGCTGGGGTGCGCCCGAGGAGGACGGGTCGGAGGTGGTCATGGGTGGATGCTCAGACCTCGAGCAGCTCGGCTTCCTTGTGCTTGAGCAGGTCGTCGATCTTGTCGGTGTGGGTCTTGGTCATCGCGTCGAGGCGCTTCTCCGCACCCGTGACGTCGTCCTTGCCGACCTCACCGTCCTTCTCGAGCTTCTCCAGGGCCTGCTTGGCGGTGCGGCGGATGTTGCGCACCGACACCCGGCCGTCCTCGGCCTTGCCCTTGGCGAGCTTGATGTACTCCTTGCGCCGCTCCTCGGTGAGCTCGGGGAACACGCAGCGGAGCACCTTGCCGTCGTTGGCCGGGTTGACACCCAGGTCGGAGTCGCGGATCGCTCGCTCGACCGCCGGCATCGCGCCCTGGTCGAAGACCTGGATCAGGATCGTCCGCGCGTCCTGCGAGGTGAAGCTCGCGAGCTGTTGCAGCGGGGTCTGGGTGCCGTAGTAGTCGGCCGTGATCTTCGCGAACATCGCGGGGTTGGCGCGACCGGCGCGGATCGTGGCGAACTCCTCACGGGTCGCCTCCACGGACTTGCCCATCTTGGCGTCGGCATCGTTCATGACGTCGTTGATCACAGCGGCTCTCTCTCCTCGTACGTCTGGGTGCGGGTGCGGCGCGGCCTGCGTCAGGCCGAGGTCACCAGCGTGCCGATCTTCTCACCCCGCACGGCGCGCACGATCGTGCCCGGCGTGGAGAGGTTGAAGAAGACCATGTCCATCTTGTTGTCGCGCGCCATCGCGATGCCGGTGGCATCGGCGACCTTCAGGTCGCGGGCGAGGTACTCGTCGTAGGTCAGGGTGTCGAACTTCACCGCTGCCGGGTTGGTCTTCGGGTCGGAGTCGTAGACCCCGTCGACACCCTGCTTGCCCATCAGGATGACCTCGCAGCGCGTCTCGAGCGCACGCTGGGCGGCGACCGTGTCGGTGGAGAAGAACGGCATGCCGGCGCCGGCGCCGAAGATCACGACGCGGCCCTTCTCCATGTGGCGGATCGCGCGGCGCGGGATGTAGGGCTCGGCGACCTGTCCCATCGTGATGGCGGTCTGCACGCGGGTCTCGACGCCGTGCTTCTCGATCAGGTCCTGCAGCGCGAGGCAGTTCATCACCGTGCCGAGCATCCCCATGTAGTCGGCCCGGGCGCGCTCCATGCCGCGCTGCTGCAGCTCGGCGCCGCGGAAGAAGTTGCCCCCGCCCACGACGATGGCGATCTGCACGCCGGACTTGGCGACCTCGGCGACCTCGGCGGCCAGTGCGTTGATGACGTCGAGGTCGAGTCCGACCTCACCGCCACCGAACACTTCACCGGAGAGCTTGAGGAGGACTCGGTTGTAGGCCGTCACTTGGTTCCCTTCGCACACACACGCGGTCGGCGAGAAACCTACCGGCCGCGGCCCTCGCCGGTCGAACCCACACACCCCGAGGTGTGACGGGAGATGCCACGGGGGCCCGTACGCCAGGCGTACGGGCCCCCGTGGGGTGCTGAGGTGGAACGGATCAGGCGCCGACCTCGAAGCGGGCGAACCGCTTCACGGTGGTGCCGGCCGCGTCGAGGACGGCCTTGACCGACTTCTTCGACTCGGTGACCGACTCCTGCTCGAGCAGGACGATCTCCTTGTAGAAACCACCGAGGCGACCCTCGACGATCTTCGCGATCGCCTGCTCGGGCTTGCCCTCCTCGCGGGTCTTCTGCTCGGCGATGGAGCGCTCGGACTCGACGACGTCGGCCGGGACCTCGTCGCGCGTGAGGTACTGGGCCTTCATCGCGGCGATCTGCATCGCGGCGGCGCGGGCAGCGGCCTCGTCGCCCTCGAACTCGACGAGCACGCCCACGGCGGGCGGCAGGTCGGCGGCACGCTTGTGCATGTAGGTGACGGTGGTGCCCTCGAAGTAGGCGACCTCGCCCAGCTCGATCTTCTCGCCGATGGTGATGGCCAGGTCCTCGACGACCTCGCCGACGGTCTTGCCGTCCAGCTCGGCGGCCTTCAGGGCCGCGGTGTCGGCGGCCTTGACCTCGTTGGCGACCTCGGCGATCTGCTGCGCCTTGGCGATGAAGTCCTCGTTCTTGGCGACGAAGTCGGTCTCGCTCTTGAGCTCGACCAGCGCGTTGCCGGCGGTGGCGACGAGGCCGGCAGCGGTCTCGCGCTCGGCGCCGCGGGCGGCGGCCTTGGCGGCACCCTTGACGCGGAGCAGCTCGACGGCCTTGTCGAAGTCGCCGTCGCTCTCGGTCAGCGCCTTCTTGCAGTCCATCATCCCGGCCTGGGTCAGCTCACGGAGCTTCTTGACGTCAGCAGCGGTGAAGTTGGCCATGGTCCCTCTTCCTTGGTGTCAGGGGCCCGGCTCCGGGATCGGGGTCAGATCGGGGCGGAGTGCGGGCGGTGGGTGGAACGAGCAGCACGGGGGCCGGTCGCGGGCAGGGCCCGCGACCGGCGTACCGCGATCAGTCCTTCTTGTCGGCCTCGGCCTCGGCGGGGGCCTCGGTCGCAGCCTCGGCCTCGGCGGGGGCCTCGGTGGCCTCGGCCTCGGGGGCCTCGGTCGCGGCGTCGGCGGCGGCCTCGGCCGCGGGGGCCTCGGAGGACGCGCCGGTGGCCTCGGAGGCCGGGGTCTCGGCGGCGGCGTCACCGGTGGCGGCCGCGGCCGTCTTCTCGGCGTCGCCCTCGAGCAGCTCGCGCTCCCACTCGGCGAGGGGCTCCTCGGCACCGACGGTCGCGTCGGAGTCGCCGCCCTTGGCGCCCGAGCGGGCGATGAGGCCCTCGGCCACGGCGTCGGCGACCACGCGGGTCAGCAGGCCGACCGCGCGGATGGCGTCGTCGTTGCCCGGGATCGGGAAGTCGACGAGGTCGGGGTCGCAGTTGGAGTCGAGGATGCCGATGATCGGGATCCGCAGCTTGCGCGCCTCCTCGACGGCGAGGTGCTCCTTGTTGGTGTCGACGATCCACACCGCGGAGGGGACCTTCGTCATCTCACGGATGCCGCCGAGGGTCTTCTCGAGCTTGGTGTGCTCCCGCTTCATCTGCAGGAGCTCCTTCTTCGTGCGACCCGAGCCGGCCACCGTCTCGAAGTCGACGTCGTCGAGCTCCTTGAGGCGGTTGATCCGCTGGTGCACGGTCTGGAAGTTGGTGAGCATGCCGCCGAGCCAGCGCTGGTTGACGTAGGGCATGCCGACGCGGGTGGCCTGCTCGGCGATGGCCTCCTGCGCCTGCTTCTTGGTGCCGACGAACATCACGACGCCGCCGCGGGCGACGGTCTCCTTGACGAAGGCGTAGGAGCGGTCGATGTAGGCGAGCGACTGCTGCAGGTCGATGATGTAGATGCCGTTGCGCTCGGTCATGATGAAGCGCTTCATCTTGGGGTTCCAACGACGGGTCTGGTGACCGAAGTGGACGCCGCTCTCGAGCAGCTGGCGCATGGTGACGACTGCCATGGGTTCTCCTGTGATGACGGAGGCGCTCGCCGTTGTGTCCGACCTTGACGCAGGTGCGGACCGGGAGCGTGACTCCTGTTGGTTTCAGTTGCTGCGCCCGACGGGTGCCGGGTGCCCTGACGCCCACACGCCGGTCCGATCCGCGCCCACTCCGATGGACCTGGAGCTGGCGCGGAACTGAGGGCCGACGCCCACGGGTGACTCGGGACCAGGGATGCATCCCGACGTGGCCGGTGAACGTGCGAAGTCAGTCCATGAGGACTGCTCCGGACATCGTAGGCCACGAATTCGGCACGCGACGAATCCGCTGCGGACGTCCTCGCGCGAGCGTGGGCCACGCGTGGATCGGTGGCCACGGATCGTCCACAGCCCGGGTGCCGGGACGCTCGTCCACAGGCGCGGTCCGGGACGCTGCCGACCGGGGTCCGCGGAGGCCAGCATCGCCGGATGCGACCCGTCACCCGTGCCCTCCTGCTCGCCGCCCTCCTCGCGGTCCTCGGCCTCCTCCCCTCGGGCCTCTCCCCCACCGCGGCTGCGCCCGAGGAGCCGGTCGGGGTGTGGCCCCTCGAGCCGGAGCCGGAGGTGGTGCAGGGCTTCTCGCCACCCCCGCACCCGTATGCCCCGGGTCACCGCGGCGTGGACCTGGCGGGACGTCCCGGTCAGCCGGTGCGCGCGGCACTCGCCGGCACCGTGGGCTTCGCGGGGTCGATCGCGGGCAAACCGGTCGTGACCGTGCTGCACGGTGACCGGCGTACGACCTACGAGCCGGTCGTCGCGTCTGTCGCGCGTGGCGACGAGGTGGCAACCGGCGCCGTGCTCGGACACCTCGTCGTGCCCGACAGCCACTGCTTCCCCGGCGCGTGCCTGCACTGGGGACTGATCGAGGGCACGGGCGCCGAGGAGGAGTACGCCGACCCGCTGACGTTGGTCGGTGGCGGCCCGGTGCGCCTGCTGCCCCTGTGGCGCGAGGAGCCGGTCTCCGCGCGGACCCCCTGGACTCCCCCGCTGGAGCGGTGGAGGCGGCCGGTGGACTTCCTGGTCTGAGCGCGTGCCGGCGGGCTGGCCCACGGTCGGCCCTCAGGCGCGCGGGTGGGCCTGCTGGTAGGCCTTCCGGAGCCGGTCGGTGGTGACGTGGGTGTAGAGCTGCGTCGTGGCCAGGGAGGCGTGGCCGAGCAGCTCCTGCACCGATCGCAGGTCCGCCCCGCCCTCGAGGAGGTGCGTGGCGGCGGTGTGCCGCAACCCGTGGGGTCCGATGTCCGGCGCGCCCGGGACGTCGGCGATGCGGCGGTGCACCAGGTCGCGGACCGCGCGCTGGTCGATGCGGCGTCCACGCACGCCGAGGAACAGCGCCGGCCCGGAGCCCTCGACCCGCAGCGAGGGCCTGCCGGTGGCGAGCCAGCGCTCGACCGCCCGGCCCGCGGGGACGCCGTAGGGGACGGCGCGCTCCTTGCGGCCCTTGCCGAAGACACGCAC
The DNA here is from genome assembly GCA_964021995.1 of Nocardioides furvisabuli. Classification (GTDB taxonomy): domain Bacteria; phylum Actinomycetota; class Actinomycetes; order Propionibacteriales; family Nocardioidaceae; genus Nocardioides; species Nocardioides furvisabuli_A. Next base: position 244,838 of record CAXHZJ010000007.1, read on the forward strand.
GACCCGGCGCTCGGCGTCGACGTCGTCGATGTCGAGGCCGACGAGCTCCCCCACCCGGATCCCGGTGGCGTAGAGCAGCTCCACCATCGCTACGTCGCGAAGGCCGACCGGGGTGCCGTCGTCGGCCAGGTCGGCGACCGAGCGGATGAGCGCCTCTGCCTCGTCGGCGCGCAGCACCGGCGGCAGTGTCTTGTGCTTCTTCGGAGACCCGAGGGCGGCGCCCGGGTCGGTCGGCACCCGGCCGGTGCGGTGCAGCCAGGCCGTGAAGACCCGGGCGGCCGTGGCCCGCCGCGCGATCGTCGTACGGCTCCGGCCGGTGGTCTGCAGGCGCGCCAGCCAGCTGCGCAGCGCGCGGAGGTCCAGGTCGGCGACGTCGTCGATGCCGAGCCGTCCGCAGTGGTCGAGCAGGCCGGAGACGTCGCCGAGGTAGGCGCGCACCGTGTGCGGGGCCAGGTCGCGCTCCGAGACGAGGTGACGCTCGTAGTCGCCGAGCAGTCGGACGAAGGGCTCCGGCAGGCCCTCGGGCTCCGCCTGCTCCGCTGCCCGGTCGTCGTCCACCCTCCGATCCTAGGTGCGGAGCGCCTCCTCACCCGGCACCTGCGAGTCGCCACCCTCCCTCGACGGCGCACACGAACCCCGCCTTCTCGAGGCGTCGAAGCGTCGGGTCCGCGTCGCGGACGTGGACGTCGCTCAGGCGGGCGATCGAGTCGACCTCCGCGGGCCTGCTGACAGGGACCCACTCCAGCACCCGCCGCTCGACCGACGTCAGCCGGTCACGCGGGCGTTCGGGACCGCGCGGGTCGACCACGAGGTGCTCGCCCGACTCGGCCACCACCTCGAGCACCTCCGACCCGTGCGTGACCAGCGTGGCGGTGCCGCGCCGGAACCAGTGGTGCACGCCCTGGGAGGTGTAGCTCGTGACAGGCCCGGGAACGCACATCACGTGGCGGCTGAGCCCCTCGGCCCAGGCGACGGTGTTGAGCGCGCCGCTGCGTAGCGCGGCCTCGACCAGCACGGTCCCCCGGGTCAGGGCCGCGATGAGCCGGTTGCGGGCGAGGAAGCGGATGCGGGTGGGGGCCGACCCCGGCGGCTGCTCGGAGACCACCGCGAACTCGGCAGCGAGGTGGGCCAGCAGGCGGCGGTTCTGCTCGGGGTAGACCCGGTCGACACCGCAGGCCAGCACGGCGACGGAGGCGCCCCCGGCGAGCAGCGCGGCGTCGTGGGCGACGAAGTCGATCCCCTTGGCACCGCCCGAGACCACGGGCACGCCGGCGCCCGCCACGTGCCCGGCGACACCGCGGGTGACCTCGGCGCCGTAGGTGGTGGCGGAGCGCGACCCCACGACGGCGACCGAGCCGGCGAGCGCGGTGAGGGGCATCGGTCCCCTGACCCAGATCCCCGGTGGTGTGCCGCCGAGCTCCTGCACCTCGGCGCCGTGGTCGAGGTCGTCGAGCCCGGTCGGCCACTCCGGGTCGCCGGGGACCAGGAAGCGGATGCCGCAGCGCGCCGCCTGCTCGAGCTGCCGCACGGGATCGACGACGGACAGGCGCTCGGCCAGCCCGCTGCCGGGCTTGGGCTCCAGCTGGACCTCCAGCGCCCGGCGTGCACCCAGCTGGCGGACCAGCGACGACGTGGTGCGGTCCCCCGGCTCCACGCCGCAGCTGAGCACGACCCGGGCCAGGCGGTCGGCTTCTCCCACCGCGCTCACGAGGCGGCCGCCGTCACCACACGGGCGGGCAGGGTGCACGCGGCGCTGCTGGAGCGCAGGGCCAGCGCGACCGTCGCCTCCGCGGCACCCGGGCGCGGGACACCGGCACAGTCGGCGACGGTCCACGCGAGGCGCTGGACCCGGGTGAGACCCCGCCGAGTCAGCGTCCCTGCGCTCAGCTGGTCGTCGACGAGTCGTTGGGCCTCGGGCTCCAACGGCCACCTCTCGGCGAGCACCGGGCCGGGCACGGACGCGTTGACCAGCCAGGCGCAGTCGCGGAACCGCCGCGCCTGGCGCATCCGGGCATCCTCGACACGCGCCCTGACGTCGGCCGACGACTCCGGAGCCGGCCCGAAGCCCCGGCCGCGCGGACCCAGCTGGGGACGCACCTCCATCCAGATGTCGACGCGGTCGAGGATCGGGCCGCTGAGCTTGCGCTGGTAGTGGGAGCGCTGGACCTCCGTGCAGTCGCACGCCTGCGGCGCCTGCGCGTGGAAGTTGCCGCACGGACACGGGTTGGCGGCGAGGACGACGAGGGAACGGGCGGGGTAGGTGGCGGACTCGTCGCCGCGGGCGACGGTCACCTCCCCCGACTCCAGCGGCTGGCGCATCGCCTCGATCACGTCGGTGCGGAAGTGCGGGAACTCGTCGAGGAAGAGCACCCCGTGGTGGGCCAGGCTCACCTGGCCGGGGTGCACGCGCCCGGACCCGCCGCCGAGGACGCTCGCCGCCGAGGCGCCGTGGTGTGGCGCGAACCACGGTGGGCGGCGCAACAACCCGGCCCCCTGCGGCAGGATGCCCGCCACCGAGTGCAACGCGGAGACCTCGAGGGACTGCTCGGTGGTCAGGTCGGGCAGGATCGTCGGGATCCGCTCGGCGATCGACGTCTTGCCGGTGCCGCGGGGCCCGACCAGCATCAGCGGGTGCCCGCCCGCAGCCGCGACCTCGACGGCGTAGCGGACGTCCTCGAGGCCGTCGAGGTCGCGCAGGTCGAGGTCGTCGAGGCGGTCCTCGCCGCGCCAGGTCGCGAGCGGGCTGCCCGACGGCCCGACCACGGGAGGCGCCTGCGGCACCTCGGCGCCGCGGAGCACCGCGGAGACCTGGGCGAGCGATCGCACGCCGAACACCGTCATGCCCGGGACCAGCCCGGCCTCGGCGGCCTGCGGCTCCGGCACGAAGACGCGGGTGATGCCGTGGGAGGCCGCGGCGATGACCATCGGGAGCACCCCCGGCACGGGGCGGAGGCCTCCCGAGACGGAGAGCTCCCCGACGAAGGCCCAGCCCTCGAGGAGCTCGGGGGTGAGCTCCTTGTGGGACTTGTCGGCCGCCATCACCGCCACGGCGATGGCCAGGTCGTAGTGGGTGCCGCCCTTGGGAAGGTCGGCCGGCGAGAGCAGGATCGTGACCCGCTTGGTGGCCGGGAACCGGCCGCAGTCGTTGTTGATCGCCATCCGCACCCGGTCGCGGGCCTCGGACAGGCTCTTGTCGACCCGTCCGACCAGGGTGGTGCCGACGACACCCGGCGAGACGTCGACCTGCACGTCGATCACGTGCCCGTCCGGTCCCTTGAGGGCCAGCGAGCGGGCCGTCGCGAAGGCCATCAGCCGATGCCTTCCACGTGCTCGACCTCGACCGGGCGACCCGGCGGGGCCAGGACGCCGACCATGTCGATGCGGACGTCCTCGGGGTGGCAGTCGTGGACCCGCAGCCACCGCGCGGCGAGGCGTCGCAACCGCGCCACCTTGGTCGGTGTGACGGCCTCGAGCGGGTCGCCGTAGTCGGTCGAGGTGCGGGTCTTCACCTCGCAGATCACCAGGACCGCGCCGTCGCGCAGGACGAGGTCGATCTCGCCGGCGTCGCAGCGCCAGTTGCGGTCGACGACCACCAGGCCCAGGCGCGTCAGGTGACGCGCGGCGATGGTCTCGCCGCGCTCGCCCAGCAGGCGACGGTGCTCGGCGGCAGGATCGGGTGCGAAGGGTGAGGCGGCTGCGGTGCGGGCCATCGTGGGTGCCTTCCGGTCGGGCAGATCGGGAAGGCACCAGCACACATCGGCGAGCCGACACTGGCGCGGGGCGCGGCCTCGGAGCTGTGGACGACGGCCGCGGGACGTCGCCTGTGGACGGTTCGTGGCCCGCGTCCGGCGGTCAGTCCTTGGGGAGGTCGATCTCCTGGGGCGCGAGCTCCTCGACGTTGACGTCCTTGAAGGTGAGCACCTTGACGTTCTTGGCGAAGCGGGCGGGGCGGTACATGTCCCAGACCCAGGCGTCGGTCATCGACACCTCGAAGAAGACGTCGCCGCTCTCCGAGCGCGCCTTCACGTCGACCTGGTTGCAGAGGTAGAACCGTCGGTCGGTCTCCACGACGTACTTGAAGATCCCCACGACGTCGCGGTACTCGCGATAGAGGGTGAGCTCCATCTCGGTCTCGTACTTCTCGAGATCCTCGGCGCTCATGCGTCCTCCTCCGTCGTGTCTGGCTCCGTCGTGCCCGGCTCCGGTTCGCCGCCGGGTGTGACCGGCGACCCCGGCCCGAGACTAGTGGCCGGATCCAGTCGCGGATCCAGCGGCGGCTCGAGGCCGGCGGCGCGGCGTACGTTGACGAAGCGCATGCGGTGCACCGGCGAGGGGCCGTGCGCGGCCAGGGCGGCCTCGTGCTCGGCGGTGATGTAGCCCTTGTGGGTCGCGAAGTCGTAGGCCGGCCAGTCGTCGTGCAGCCCCACCATCAGCCGGTCGCGCGTCACCTTGGCGATGACCGAGGCGGCAGCGATGCAGGCAGCGACGCGGTCGCCCTTCCACACCGCCAGGCCCGGCACGCCGAGCCCGTCGACCGGGAAGCCGTCGGTGAGGACGTACGCCGGACGGGTGTCGAGCCGGGCCACCGCGCGCCGCAGCGCCTCGACGTTGGCGACGTGCATGCCAAGCCGGTCGCACTCCTCGTTGTCGATCACCACGACCGACCACGCCAGCGCGCGGCGCACGACCTGGGCGTAGACCCGCTCCCGTGCCGCCTCGGTGAGCAGCTTGCTGTCGGCCAGGCCCGGGACGATGCCGGCCCGACCGGGCGGCAGCACGACCGCGCCGGCGACCAGGGGTCCGGCGCAGGCTCCCCGGCCGGCCTCGTCGACGCCGGCGATCGGCTCGAGGCCCGCACGGCGCAGGGCCCGTTCGTAGCCGTAGAGCCCGGCGTCGCGGCGTACGGTCACGCCGCCCTGAACGGAGGGTGGCGGCTGGCTCACGACGGGTCCGGGACGTCCTCGAACGTGTCCGGGCGGGTGTTCCAGCGGAAGCGGTCGGCGGGCCAGAGCAGCACGAACACCTTGCCGACCACGAGGTCGACCGGGACGAACTCGTCGCCGGGCACGCACTCGGTCGCGTCGGGGCGGCACATCTTGGCCGAGGAGTCCGCCGACTGGGAGCGGTTGTCGCCCATCACGAAGACGTGGCCCTCGGGGATCGGACCGACCTCCCAGTCCTCGTTGCAGTCCGTCGGCATCGGCCCGGCGCAGGACTTCCCGCCGCGCTTGACGTAGGCGCCCTCGACGAGGGGCTCCCCGTTGACCAGGAGGCGCCCCTGGTCGTCGCAGCACTCGATGGTGTCGCCGGCGACGCCGATGACGCGCTTCACCAGGTGCCCGCCGGTCGGGTAGAGGCCGATCTTGGCCATCCCCTTCGCGATCGGGTTGGTGGGCCCGGCGCTGTCCATCGGCGGGAGCCAGCCGCCCGGGTCCTTGAAGACGACCACGTCGCCGCGCTCGGGCTCGCCGCTCCAGTAGGACACCTTCTGGATGAGAATCCGGTCGTTGAGGATGAGACCGGGCTCCATCGACTCCGAGGGGATGTAGAAGGCCTGGACGAAGAAGGTCTTGATGACCACCGCCAGCACGAGCGCCACGCTCAGCAGGAGCACGGTCTCCTGCCACAGCGGCAGCTGCTTGCGCTTCGGCTTCCCCGATCGGGTCACGCCGGAACGCGACGACCGCGGTTCCTCGCCGGTGGAGATCGACGTGGAACCGCGGTCATCAGAAGTCACTCGCAGAGACTAACCAGTCACTGGGCGAAGCCACGCGGCAGGCGCGCGGCCCACCGCTCACGCCTCGCGGCGCTCCTTGATCTTGGCAGCCTTGCCGCGCAGGTTGCGCAGGTAGTAGAGCTTGGCGCGACGGACGTCACCGCGGGTCACGACCTCGATCTTCTCGAAGATCGGGGAGTTCAGCGGGAAGGTGCGCTCGACGCCGACACCGAAGGAGACCTTGCGGACGGTGAAGGTGCGGCCGACGCCCGAGCCGTGGATGCGGATCACGACGCCCTGGAACACCTGGACACGCGAGCGGCTGCCCTCGATGACCTTGACGTGGACCTTGATGTTGTCGCCGGCGCGGAAGGCCGGGACGTCGTCTCGCTTGAGGGTGTTGCCGAGTTCGGCGATGACATTGGTCATGACGTGCTCCTCGCGGATGCCACAGGTCAACCGCGGAATCTTCGGTGGGGTGGATTCGGCTGGTGCTCGACACGGCCGGCCGGCGCGCCCCCTGTGGCAGGTGCGGTTCGACGGGACCCCGGGGCGATGCATCTGCGATGCGTCCGGGCGACCCTGGCCTCGAGCGGACCAGTGCAGAAGTCTGCCAGAGCGTGTCGTCAGCGTGAAATCCGCTGGCCGGCCTTCTTGGTGAGCACGACGGCGCCGGGCGGGGCCGCGCGGTCGGGGCGGAGCCGGTAGCCGGCCTTCTTGTACATCCGCAGGTTGTCCACCGACCCGGCGCCGGTGAAGAGCACGAAGGTCCGCGCCTCGCGCGGCGCGAGGTCCTCGACCAGCTCCAGCAGCGCGCGGCCCAGGCCACGGCCCTGGAGGTCCGGCGCCACCATGATCCGGCCGATGTCCCACTCACCGTGGGCGTCGAGGCGGCCTCGGACCGCGCCGACCAGCCGCCCCGAGCCCGGGTCGCGCGCGACCATCACGGTCCACTCCCCCAGCCCGCGGCGTACGTCGTCGAGCGACTCGGTGAGCGCCGGGATCTCCACGCCGGGGTTGGCGACGAGCTCCTGGAGCCAGCAGGCCCGCTGGAGGGTGTAGAGCTCGCCGGCGTCGGCGAGGACCGCAGGACGTACGCCGAGGTCGTCGAGGCCGCGCACCGTGCCGGTCGACGGGAGCAGGTCGGGACGGCGCTCGGCGGTGCGGCGCTCGGCCTGCTCGCGGCGCCAGGTCGCGATCCGGCCGTGGTCGCCGGAGAGGAGCACGTCGGGCACCTCGCGGCCCTGCCACGACGCCGGCTTGGTGTAGACGGGGTACTCCAGCAGGCCGTCGGCGTGGGACTCCTCGACGAGCGACTCCGCGTTGCCCATGAACCCCGGGAGGAGACGCACGACCGCCTCGCTGATGGCCAGGGCCGCGACCTCGCCGCCGTTGAGGACGTAGTCACCCAGCGACACCTCCCGCACCGTGCCGACGGTGGCGGCGTGCTCGATGACGCGCTGGTCGATGCCCTCGTAGCGCCCGCACGCGAACACGAGGTGTTCGTGGGTGCTGAGCTCGTGGGCGAGCCGCTGGGTGAAGGGCTCGCCGCTGGGGGTCGTGAAGATGATCGTGGCGTCGCGCGCGACGGCCTCGAGGGCCTGGCCCCACGGCTCGGGCTTCATGACCATCCCGGCGCCACCGCCGTACGGGGTGTCGTCGACGGTGCGGTGGCGGTCGGTCGTCCACTGGCGCAGGTCGTGCACGGCGACGTCGAGCAGCCCCTTGGCGCGGGCCTTGCCCGGCAGGCTGAGCTCGAGGGGGGCGAGGTAGTCGGGGAAGATCGTGACGACATCGATCCTCACGGCGCGGCGTCCTGCCCGTCGCTGTCGTCGGGGAACGGCGTGACCAGCCCGGGCCGGTCGGCGACCACGATCCGGCCGGCGTCGAGGTCGACCTCGGGCACGAGCGCGGACACGAAGGGCACGAGCGTGTCGCGGCCGTCAGGGGTGCGAACGGTCAGCAGGTCCTGCGCGGACCCGTGCACGAGGGCCTTCACCTGACCCAGGAGGGTCCCGTCGAGATCGACGACGTCGAGGCCCACGAGCTGGTGGTCGTAGTACTCGTCGGGGTCCTCGGGCATGTCGTCGGGCCCGAGGGTGGCGTGGAGGACCGTGCCGCGCACGGCCTCGGCGGCGTTGCGGTCGGCGAGCTCCTCGAAGGTGACCAGGAGGGTGCTCTGGTGCCAGCGGGCGCGGGCGACGGTGAGGCTGGCGGGCCGACGGTCTGCGCCGGCCGGGGCCTCGGCGCGCAGCGTCGTACCGGGGGCGAAGCGGCGCTCGGGCTCGTCGGTGCGGACGTCGAGGGTGACCTCGCCGCGAATGCCGTGGGGCTTGCCGATGCGGCCGACCACGACCTCGATCTCGCCGGGCTGCTTGTCGCTCACGGGGGGAGGCTATCGCTCCGGTCGACCGCGAATGCACGTCGGGCGCCACCCCGGCTGGGGTGGCGCCCGACGATCAGTGCGGGCGTACGTCGCTCAGCGGCGGCGGTCGGTGTCGACGAAGTCGACCCGGGCCCCGCCACGGCCCGCGAGGGCCGAGACGACGGTGCGGAAGGCAGTGGCGGTGCGGCCGTTGCGGCCGATCACCTTGCCGAGGTCGTCGGGGTGGACCCGGACCTCGAGGATCGAGCCACGACGCATCTGCTTGTCGCGGACGACGACGTCGTCGGGGTGGTCGACGATGCCGCGCACCAGGTGCTCGAGAGCCTCGGCCAGCACGTCGCTCACGCCTCGCTCTTGCCGGCGTCCTCGGCGGTCACCGTCTCGGTGGCCTCCGCGGCGTCGGCAGCGCCCTCAGGAGTCTCCGAGGCCGGGACCTCGGCAGGCTTCTCGGCGGCAGGCTCCTCGGCCTTCTTCTCGGCCTTCTTCTTGGTGGTCGTCGCGGCGCCCTTGGGCTCGGCGGCGGCCTCCTTGAGGGCCTCGTTGAAGATGTCGAGCTTGGAGCGCTTGGGCTCCTTCACCTTGAGGGTGCCCTCGGCGCCCGGCAGGCCCTTGAACTTCTGCCAGTCACCGGTCACCTTGAGGATCGCCTCGACGGCCTCGGAGGGCTGCGCGCCCACGCCGAGCCAGTACTGCGCCCGGTCGGAGGTCACCTCGATGAAGGAGGGCTCCTCCTTCGGGTGGTACTTGCCGATCTCCTCGAGCACCCGACCGTCGCGCTTCTTGCGCGAGTCGACGACGACGATGCGGTACTGCGGCACCCGGATCTTGCCCAGGCGCTTCAAACGAATCTTGACGGCCACGTTTGTGGTGTCTCCTCAGGAATTGTCGTGGGTGAGCGACCCTCGCCAGGTGGGGCACCGGGTCTGGTCACTCGATGGGCGCTGCGTCGCACGGATGAGAGGGTCCGGGCGCACAGGACACGAGGAGAGAGTCTGCCAGACGTACGCCGTGGGCGACCAATCGCCCGCGGGCTCAGGCCGCGTTGAGGCCGATGAAGGACCGTACGGCGGCGGCGCCGGTGACCTCGACCGGCACGTCGCCGCGCACGAACGTCTCCGGCGTCAGCACCAGGCCCTGGTTGAGCGCGAGCTCGCCCTCGCGGCGCTTGATCCGGCTCACCGCGGTCGGCCGGTAGCCCACGTTGCGCGAGACGCCGAGCGAGGCGGGGTTGTCCAGGAACGCGGCGGAGGTGATCTCCTCGAACCCGAGGTGGTCGAAGAGCAGGGCGCACATCGCGCGGCGCATCGCGGTGCCGAGGCCGCGGCCCTGGAACTCGCGGCCGAGCCACGAGCCGGTCTCACCGGTCCGCGTCACCGGGAAGTGCTTCGCTGCGACGCCCTGGCAGCCGATCACCCGCCCCTCGAGGATGACGGCCAGGTCGAGGCAGAAGTCGTCCGGGGAGAAGGCGGCGCGCTTGCCCCAGTGGTAGGCCGCGGTGTTGCGCGAGAGCTGCCCGGGAGGGGCCGCGGTCCAGGGGAAGTAGAACGGCATCTCGGCGGGGTCGTGGATCCCGGCCTCGGCGAGGTCGCACAGCTCGACGATGAGCTCGTCGGTCAGGCCGCGCAGCTCCAGCGGGCCCGCGACCACGCGCAGCCCCATCGGCGGGAACAGGTCGGTCGTGGTCGTCATGGCCCCATCCCACCCGCTCGTCACGAGGAGCACAAATGGAATAGGGGCGGGCAGGGCATGGCCCGAAGTGACCATGGATCCGGACCGTTCCTCGCATGGTCGGCGCCCCGCACCATCCCCCACACTCGAGGACGAGACCGTGAGCACGAGCCGGTCCCTCGGGCCACGACGGGCGGCCCGGCCCTGGGGGGATGGCCGCCCGTCGTGACGTCCGGGCGTCGTCCGGGCCGCGACGCAACCAGATCGCCTGCCGCAGCGTCTCCCCAGCATGACCACCGCGCCGCCCGAGCCGTTGCCACTGCCGGCGCGCCTCACCGCTCCCCCGCGCCTGACCCAGCGCCACCCGTGGCTGCTGCCCGTCGCCAAGGTCGTGCACCGCACGCGACGGCGTACGCAGTGGGTGCGGGACGGGTGGTCGGGCCGGGTCGTGTGGGCGGCCCGCCGCGACGGCGTGGACCTGCCGGTGCGGGTGAAGCAGCACGGTTCGCTGCTGCTGCGCGAGCTCGCGCCCGACCAGATGGGGCTCCAGCGCAGCAAGGTGACCAACCTCCGCCTCGCGACGGGGAGGCTGGACGGCATCGTGATCGGTCCCGGCGAGACCTTCTCCTTCAACCGCGTGGTGGGCAACTGCACCCGGCGCAAGGGCTACGTCGACGGGATGCGGCTGGCCAACGGCCTCGCCGAGGCCGGGGTCGGTGGCGGGATCTGCCAGCTGGCCAACCTCGTCCACTGGATGGTGCTGCACTCACCGCTGACCGTCGTGGAGCGCTCCGAGCACTCCTTCGACCCCTTCCCCGACACCGGGCGGGTGCTGCCGTGGGGCGTGGGCTGCTCGATCGTCTACAACTACGTCGACCTCGTCGTGCGCAACGACACCGCGCACCCCTTCCAGCTGCGGGCGTGGGTCGGCGACCGCTACCTCCACGGCCAGCTGCGCACCGACGTGCCGCCCGCGCACTCGTACGCCGTCGAGGCGCGCGGTGAGCAGTTCGTGCGCCGCGACGACCGGGTCTACCGGCGCAACCAGATCTGGCGCCGCGTCCTGGACCGCCGCACGGGCGAGCAGGTCGGCGAGGAGCTGGTGAAGAGCAGCTGCGCGCTCGTGGTCTACGAGCCCGCCCCGGAGGTCGAGGTCATCGACCTCGGCTGACGCCGCGCAGCACGACCGCGGTCGGCGTACGCAGCACCGACAGGTCGGCGCGCGGGTCGCGGTCGTAGACCACGAAGTCTGCGGAGGCGCCCTCGGTCAGGCCGTCGACGCCGAGCCACTCACGGGCGCGCCAGCTCGCCGCGCCCAGGGCGTCGTGGGGCGACATCCCGATGCGCACCAGTGCCTCGATCTCACCCGCGATGTTGCCGTGGCGGCTGATCCCGCCGCCGTCGGAGCCGGCGTAGATCGGCACGCCCGCCTCGTGTGCGGCCATGATCGTGGCGGGCATCCGGGCGTAGAGGTCCGTCATGGTCGAGGCGTAGGCCGGGAACTTCTCGGCGCCCGCCGCTGCGTGCTCGGGGAACTTGTCGAGCTGCATGACCGTCGGCACCAGACGGGTCCCGTGCTCGACCATCGCGTCGATGAGGTCCTCGGTGAGGCCGGTGCCGTGCTCGATGCAGTCGATGCCCGCCTCGATCAGTCCGGGCAGCACGCCGTGGCCGAAGCAATGCGCGGTGACCTTCGCACCCTCGGCGTGGGCGGCGGCGATCGCGGCGGCGAAGGCCTCCGCGGGGAAGGACGGGGCGAGGTCGCCCTCGTCGCGCGAGATCCAGTCACCGACCAGCTTGATCCAGCCGTCGCCGTTGCGGGCCTCCTGCGCGGCGTACGTCGCCAGGTCCGCGGGCTCGACCTCGTGGGCGTAGCCGCGGATGTAGCGCCGCGTCGCGGCGATGTGGCGCCCGCAGCGGATCAGCCGGGGCAGGTCGTCGCGGTCGTGGATCCAGCGCGTGTCGGCGGCCGATCCGGCGTCGCGGATGAGGAGCGCTCCCCCGTCGCGGTCGGCGACGGCCTGCTGCTCGGTCGCCTCGTCGTCGGTCGCGCCGAAGTCGTCGAGCCCGAGGTGGCAGTGGGCGTCGACCAGGCCCGGCACGATCCACCCCTCCGCCGCGGTGTCGGCACCGGCCTGCGGCTCGTAGGTGATCCGGCCGTCGACGACGTAGAGGTCGCGGGGCTCGGCGTCGGGCAGGACCGGGCCACGGAAGCGCTGGGCAGTCATGCGACCGACCCTAGCCACCGCGACCGGTGGCACGGCGGCACCGGCCGGGACTGCGACGCGTCAGATGCGGTCCAGCAGCCACGACGGGCTGAGCACCTGCGCCGGCGACACGTTCGCGGCCAGCGCCCGGTCCGCGGTCACCACCGTGACCCGGGCACCCGCCTCCGCGGCGAGACGCGCCTGCTCGCGGATCTCGCGGTCGCCGTCGCGCGGAGCGTGCACCGTCGTCACGTGCGCGTCCCGTCCCGCGCGTACGCCGCCCTTGGCCTGTCCCTCGAGCACCAGCACGATCTCGTCGTACTCCGTGTCGGCGACGAGCAGGCGCTCGTGCAGGCGCCGCGCGGCCCCCGCGCGGTCCCTCCACCAGCCGTCGGGCACGGAACCGACGACGTTGGCGCCGTCGACGACCAGACAAGTGTTCACAGTCATGCTCACGTCCTTGGTCTCGACGCGCTCGTGCGACTTCGTCCCTCAGTCGCGTCGCTGGCTCGACCTGGCCGAGCCCACGTCGATCACTCGCTTCGCTCGCGACCGACTGCTCGTCTCATCACTTGAGGAACTGCGAGAAGTCCTTGGGCAGGTTGAGCTGCTCGGCAGCCTTCTCGTAGTCGACCTCGGCACCGTCCGGGTTGCCGAACGGGTTGCCGGCCTTCTCCGCCGCAGCCGCCTGCTCGGCGGCCTTCTGCTGGGCGGCCTTCGCCGGGTTGCCCGAGACGCGCTTCTTGCCCTTCTTGCCCTTGGCCGGCTGCTTGCCGCCGGCACGCTTGCCGCCGGCGCCCGGCAGTCCGGGCATCCCGGGCATCCCGGGCATGCCGCCCCCGCGAGCCATCGACTCCATCATCTTGCGCGCCTCGAAGAAGCGGTCGACGAGCTGGTTGACGTCGGAGACCTGGCGCCCGGAGCCCTTGGCGATGCGGGCGCGGCGCGAGCCGTCGATGATCTTGGGGTTCTCCCGCTCGGCGGGGGTCATCGACTGGATGATCGCCTGGATGCGGTCGATCTCGCGCTCGTCAAAGTTCTCGAGCTGGTCGCGGAACTGCCCCATGCCCGGGAGCATCCCCATGATCTTGGTCATCGAGCCGAGCTTGCGGATCTGCATCATCTGCTGGAGGAAGTCCTCCAGGGTGAAGCCGCCCTTGGTGGCGAGCTTCTCGGCCGCCTTCATCGACTGCTCGGAGTCGAAGGCCTTCTCGGCCTGCTCGATCAGGGTGAGCATGTCGCCCATGTCGAGGATGCGGGAGGCCATCCGGTCGGGGTGGAAGGTGTCGAAGTCGGTCATCTTCTCGCCGCTGGAGGCGAACATGACCGGCTTGCCGGTGATCGAGCGGATCGACAGGGCCGCACCACCGCGGGCGTCGCCGTCGAGCTTGGTGAGCACGACGCCGTCGAAGCCCACGCCGTCGAGGAAGGCCTGCGCGGTGATGACCGCGTCCTGGCCGATCATCGCGTCGACGACGAAGAGCACCTCGTCGGGCTGCACCGCGTCGCGGATGTCGGCGGCCTGCTGCATCAGGGTCTGGTCGACGCCGAGGCGGCCCGCGGTGTCGATGATGACGACGTCGTGGAGCTTGCGGCGGGCCTCCTCGATCGAGGCGCGGGCGACCTCGACCGGGTCGCCGGTGCCGTTGCCCGGCGACGGCGCGAAGACCGGGACGCCGGCGCGCTCGCCGTTGACCTGGAGCTGCTGCACCGCGTTGGGGCGCTGCAGGTCGGCCGCGACCAGCATGGGGGTCTTGTCCTGCTCCTTGAGCCAGAGCGCGAGCTTGGCCGCGAGCGTCGTCTTGCCGGCACCCTGGAGGCCGGCGAGCATGATGACTGTCGGACCGGACTTGGCGTAGCGCAGACGGCGGGTCTCGCCGCCGAGGATCGCCACGAGCTCCTCGTGGACGATCTTGATGATCTGCTGGGCCGGGTTGAGCGCCCCGCTGACCTCCTCGGAGCGGGCCCGCTCCTTCACCGCGCCGACGAACTCCTTGACGACCGGCAGGGCGACGTCGGCCTCGAGCAGCGCGATGCGGATCTCGCGCGCGGTCGCGTCGATGTCGGCCTCGGAGAGCCGCCCCTTGCCGCGCAGGTTCTTGAAGGTGTCGGCAAGGCGGTCGGAGAGTGTGGCGAACACGGTGTGGGTCAATCCCTCGCATCGATGGCTGGATCAGGGTGCTACGACGCGCAAGCCTAGCCGCCGGACCCGCCGCGTCCCGCCTCGGCGACACCCGTGCCGGGAGCCGCACCCGGCCGCCGGGGGCTCAGCCGCCGAGCGCGGTGCGTACGGCGTGCGCGGCCGCCGCGGCGCGCTCCTCGGTGGGTCGCACCCCGCCGACCTCCTGGACGTAGAACACGTCGACCGCCTGTGGCCCGAGCGTGGAGACGTGCGCCGACGCGACGGTCAGCCCGAGCCGGGCGAGCGTGGTGAGCACCCGGTGGACCACCCCGGGGCGGTCGGAGGTGCGGATCTCCAGCACGAGCGAGGCGCGTGAGGCGTCCGGGCGCACCTCGACGATCGGCGGCAGCTCGTCGTCCGGGCGCGCCCCCAGCTCCGGGAGCCGCTGGGTGCCCTCGACGACCCGCCGGATCCGCTCCCGCACGACCGTGGCGTCGAGGTAGGCGTCAGGCACCTCCCATGCGCTCACGCCCCACTCGCCCTCGGCGTCCACCTGCGACCACGCGCGGGCGGCGTGCACGGGCACCCGCAGCGCGGCGAGGCCGCCGGCGACGTCGGCGAGCAGCCCGACCCGGTCGGCGGCGATGACGGTGACGGTCGCGCCGACCCCGTGCGGGGCGACGTCGACGGCGACGGCCGTGGCGTCACGGCGTACGGCGTCGGGCACCGGCATCGTCTCGACGGGGACGACGTGGGAGATCTCCGCCCCGAGCGCGGCGCCGGCGCGCGCGACCAGCCGGTCGACGAGCGAGGCCCGCCAGGCCGTCCAGGCGGCCGGCGACGCGGCGCGGGCGTCGGCCTCGGTGAGGGCGCGGAGCAGCTCGAGGCTGGCGCCGTCGGGCACGTGGGTCAGGAGCTCGGCGGTGGTCGCCGGGTCGTCGGGATCGCGGGTGGTGGCGAGGGTGGCCAGCAGCAGGTGCCAGCGCACGA
>CAXHZJ010000008.1:0-222894 GCA_964021995.1 Nocardioides furvisabuli
GCCGCGACCGCCGGCCGCGCCGCGACCCGCCGTCGAGCCGGCGGCGGCCGCACGCGACGTGGGGCTGCCGGCCGCACCGGCGCTGCGGGCAGCGGTCGTGGGCGACCCGGCGGTGGCGGCACGGGACAGCGCGCCCGGGGCGCCGGCCCGACCGGTCGAGCCGATCGGGCGCACGGCACTGCCGCCGGTGCCCGTGGGGAGAGCACCGGGGCGTACGCCGCCGGTCATCGCGCTCGCACCGCCCGCTGCTCCGGCCGCACCGAGCGCGGCCGCCGAGGCGCCGGCGGAGCCGCCGGACGTGGTCGGCGCGGAGATGCCCGAGCCGGGGGACTGGTAGGCGATGCCGCTCTGCGAGGTGCCGCCGACCGACGTCGACGGGACCTCGGTCGGCACGTGGGTCGGCAGCGTCGTGGGCACCGTCGTCGGCGTGGTGATCGGGGTGGTCGTCGGCGGCTGGGTGACCTGGGTCGGCGGCTGGGTGATCAGTGTGGGGTGGGTGTTCTCGTTGCCCACCTGGACCAGCCCGGTCCGGACGAACCCGCCGTCGGCACCACCGCCGCTGCCGCCTGCGCCACCTCCGGTGACCGGGGGCGCCTGGGTGCCGGGGAGGTAGGGGCCGCCCGGGGCAGAAGGAGCGCTCGGCGGGGGCTCGGTCGGGTCCTGCTGGCCGTGGATCTCCTTCATCGGCGGGATCGCGGCGAGGAAGGCGGCGTCCATCTGCTTGGTGAGGGCCAGGGACCGCGCCTCCTGCTTCTCGTACGCCGTCTGCCACGCGCTGCGCTCCTGCTGCCGCGCGGAGGAGGCGGCCGCCTGCGCGGCGATCTCCTCGTCCGTGGGCTCGATGCCGGTGGTGTTGGCGGGCGCTTGGTAGGGCGACGGCTTCGGGCCGAGGTCGGCCATGTTGTCGCGCAGGTCCTTGGTGTCGGAGATCTGCTGGCCCACCTGGCGCAGTGCCTCGCCGGCCGCGCGGAGCTGGTCGGCCTTGGTCGTCAGCGAGACCGACGACTCCTCCATGCTCTTGCGCAGGGCCGGTCCGGTGAGGGTCTGCTCGCCGATGCGGAGCTCTGCCTGCGCGGCGGCCTGCTGGAGTCCTTCCGCCAGCGTCTGGAGGTCGTCGGCCTTCTTCTTCCAGTCCCGGCCGGCGCTGCGGACCCAGCCGTCAGCGGCTGAGTCGAGGTACTGGTCGAGGACCAGGCGGTTGGGTCCCTTGGTCACGGTCTCAGTCCCCCTCGGTCGGCAGCGTGCACTGGTCGGTGGCGAAGTCGGGCGCCGCCACGCAGTCCGTGGCGGACTGGATCAACGCCATCGTCGCGGTGGTCTGCTCGGTGGTCGTCTCCATGTCCTGGCGGAAGGCCTCGACGGAGGTGCCCATCCCGCGCAGGCCGGCGGCGACCTTGTCCAGCTCGTCCCGGACCGCCTGGTGGGCCATCTCGGCGTTGGTGCCGAGCCGGTAGCCCCCGGTGTAGGACTCGCCGAACGACGCACTCTGCACCGGCAGGATCGGGTCGGACTCGACCCCCTCGGCGGCCTTGTCGAAGGACGACATCAACGAGGCGATGGTCTCGGGATCGATGTTCAACCCGACCATCGTCTGGTTGAGCAGTTCCCTGTCTTCGAGCGGCAGCATGGTCTGTCCTTTCCCCCGTGTCACACAGCCAAAACCCACTTTAGGCGGTTGATCTGCCGCCGACCGCATCGATGCCCGCGGCTACTCTGGGCCCATGACTTCTCGGGGGACTCGTCAGCGCTCGATCGCGGCTGCCACGGCGCTCGCCGCCCTTCTCCTCACCGCTGGGTGCGGCTCGTCGTCGGACGAGCCCGACGCCCCCGACCCGGCGGCGAGCGCCTCGGAGAGCCCGGCAGAGGAGTCGTCGGCGCCGGTCACCGTGCCGAGCGCCGCGGCCGTCGAGCCCGCGGACGGCGGTCGGGTCAAGGTCCCGGGCGCCAGCATGCGGGCGCTGGACACCTACAAGCAGCTCAACGACTACGGCATCGTCCAGGGGTGGAACGACGGCCAGAGCGCGATGACGTTCTCGCCCAGCCTCACGCAGGCGGCGTCCCTCGACGCCTTCGCCCGGGAGTGGATCCGTGAGCACGGTGGGCCCAAGGTCAAGGTCCGTCAGGACGACGCGGTGGCCGGCGGGAAGTACAGCGCCTGGCACGTGGTCGACACCACCTCGGACCCTTCGCAGGTCGAGCACGACTTCGGGATCATGTTCCTCGACTCCGCGTGGCTCATCGACATCACGTTCTACCTCCCCGGCGTGCCGGACACGCTGACGGAGGAGGAGCAGCAGCAGGTGATCGACAGCCTGCTCGCCACGTTCAAGACCGACCTGGACTGAAGCCGCGTCACCAGGGCTCGGCCACCGTGAGCCCGGAGGCGCCGGCGCTGTCGAGGTCGATGCGCCGGACCGTGCCGTCGAGCCCGAGCCGCATCATGGCGTACTCCTCCCCGCGGAACAGCCGCACGACGAGCGCCTCGTCCCCCTCCCAGGCCACCTGTGAGTAGAACCCACCCACCGTGCGTCGGGGCAGGGCGGCCTCGAAGGTGACGATCTCCTCCCCGGTGCTCCCGTCCAGCACCGAGAGGGTGGGCGACCCGTTGCCGTCGGCCTCGGGGTCGGTGCCGACCACGTACGCCCCGCTGGGGCTGAAGTCGCCGACGCTGTGCTCGCAGGTCTCCCACACGGGCGTACCCGCACCGTTCACGGCGCCGTAGCAGGAGCCGTCCGCGGTGATCCTCGACAGGCCGGCCACCAGTCCGGTCGCTGCCGAGGCCGACTCGGCCTGCACGAGGCCGGTCAGCTCGGCCGCCGCGCCGCCGGCTCCGATGACGTACGTCTTCGACTCGAGGCTGTCGTCGAACGTCCGGACCACCACCTCGTCGGCGGAGGTGAAGCCGACGGGTTCGACCCGGTGGGCTTCCGGCGCCGGGGGGAACGCCGTGTAGAGCCACTCCGGTCCACCTGCCCGGTCGGCGAGGACGACCTGCCACGCGGAGCCGGTGTACTCCGACCACGCGACCCTGGTGCCGTCGGGGCTCCCGACCAGGCCACCGGTCGGGCTCCCGCCGTCCTCGACGGCGCCGTCGGCGTCGAGGAACCGCAGGGTGCCCGCGCCCTCGTCCATCGCCACGCCGACCCAGCCGTCGAGGTAGGGGGTGAGGACCGCGAACGGCCCGGGCAGGCCGGTCGTGCCGTCCGGCGTGATCAGGCTGGGGGCATCGACGTCGAGGAGCGGGACGGGCGACTGTGCAAGCGTCTCGGCGCTGTTCGGGTCCACCAGCACGGTGCCCGAGGCGACCACCCGCGCGGGGGACTCGGTCGCGGGTGGCACGTCGGTGCGCTGAGCGGGGCCGGTGGCCGCGAGCCCGAACGGGACGGCGACGGCCAGCACCGCGGCGACGGCGACACCGGCGGCAGTCGCTCGGCGGCGCTGGATGCCGCGGGCGCGACGGCGTACGTCGGTGACGTCGAAGGGAGCGCGCTGGAGGGGGTCGACCCGGCGGTGCAGCGCGTCGTGGACCTGGTCCTCGAGGGGAGTGTTCATCGGGCGTCGCCTCCGGGCTCGTGGGGGTGCAGTGACTGCGGGGCGCGGGCGCGCAGGCCCGCGAGGGCCCGGCTGGCCTGGGACTTGACCGTCCCGACGGAGATGCCGAGGACCTCGGCGATCTCGGCCTCGCTGAGCTGTTCGTAGTAGCGCAGGACGACCACCGAGCGCTGTCGCGGCGGGAGCGTCTGGACGAACGACCACAGCATCCCGCCCATCCCGTCGTCGTAGGTGTCGACGACGCCGGTGTCGGGCAACGTGTCCGAGGAGTGCTCGCGCCACTTCCAGGCGCGACGCCACAGCGAGCTGTTCTCGTTGACCATGATCCGGCGGACGTAGCCGTCGAGGGCCTCGCGGTCGCGGACCTTGTCCCACGACAGGTAGAGCTTGGCGAAGGCGTTCTGCAGCAGGTCCTCGGCGCCCGCGTGGTCGCCGGCGAGGAGGTACGCCGTGCGGTACAGCGCGACCTGGCGCGCGGCCATGTACGCCGAGAAGTCGGCGTCCTTGTCGCTGTGTCTGTCGTGCCTCGTGCCCATCGCTTCGAGTGTCGCGCCCACGTGCCACCCCCGTTCGTCTCTGTGTGGCGTGTCGTGGTGAGGACGCGACCGCCCGGTCGGGGGTTGCATCTGTTTGGGTCGCGTTGACAGGCTCCTCGTATCCCCCGACGTACAGGAGTCATCGATGCAGCAGGTCAAGGCCGTGGTCGCACTTGCCCAGGGCGAGCCGGTCCAGCTCACCACCATCAACGTCCCGGACCCGGGCCCGGGCGAGGCGGTCGTGAAGGTGCAGGCCTGCGGCGTCTGCCACACCGACCTCCACTACCGCGAGGGCGGCATCAACGACGAGTTCCCCTTCCTGCTCGGCCACGAGGCTGCGGGGATCGTGGAGGCCGTCGGCCCCGACGTGACGTCGGTGGCACCGGGCGACTTCGTCGTCCTCAACTGGCGTGCGGTGTGCGGTGATTGCCGGGCCTGCAACCGTGGTGAGCCGCAGTACTGCTTCGCCACCCACAACGCCACCCAGAAGATGACGCTGGCCGAGGGCGACCTCGCCGGCACCGAGCTCTCGCCCGCGCTGGGCATCGGCGCATTCGCCGAGAAGACCCTCGTCGCCGCCGGTCAGTGCACCAAGGTCGACCCGTCGGCGCGTGCCGCCGCCGTCGGCCTGCTCGGGTGCGGCGTCATGGCCGGGCTCGGGGCCGCCATCAACACCGGCAACGTCGGTCGCGGCTCCACCGTCGCCGTCATCGGCTGCGGAGGCGTGGGCGCCGCCGCGATCGCCGGTGCGGCCCTGGCCGGTGCCTCGAAGATCATCGCCGTCGACATCGACGACCGGAAGCTCGAGACCGCGAAGAAGCTGGGCGCCACCCACACGGTCAACTCCAAGGAGACCGACGCGGTCGAGGCGATCCGTGCGCTGACCCCGCCGGCCGACAGCACCGGCCACGAGGGCGGCGCCGACGTCGTGATCGACGCCGTGGGACGTCCCGAGACCTGGAAGCAGGCGTTCTACGCCCGCGACCTGGCCGGCACCGTCGTCCTGGTCGGCGTGCCGACCCCCGACATGTCGATCCCGGAGATCCCGCTGATCGACGTCTTCGGCCGCGGCGGCTCGCTGAAGTCGTCGTGGTACGGCGACTGCTTGCCCTCGCGCGACTTCCCGATGCTCGTCGACCTCTACCAGCAGGGCCGGCTCGACCTCGACGCCTTCGTCACCGAGGAGATCGGCATCGGCGACGTCGAGGCTGCCTTCGAGAAGATGCACGGCGGCGACGTGCTGCGCTCGGTCGTGGTCCTGTGAGCGCGCGGGTCGACCACGCCGTCGTCTCCGGCACGTTCTCCCTCGACGGAGAGACCCATGAGGTCGACAACAACGTCTGGGTGATCGGCGACGACGAGCAGTGCCTCGTCGTCGACGCCCCGCACGACGTCGACGCGATCCTCGCGCTCGTCGCCGGGCGCGCGGTCAAGGCCATCGTCTGCACGCACGCCCACGACGACCACGTACGCGTGGCGCCCGAGCTGCGGCGCCGTACCGGTGCCCCGATCCTGCTCCACCCCGACGACCGCCCGCTGTGGGAGCTGACCCACGGTGGTGACGAGGAGGGCGCCGAGCTCTGGGACGTCGACCTGTCCGACGGCATGACGCTCACGATCGGCGGCGCTGCCGTGACGGTCATCCACACGCCGGGCCACGCGCCCGGGGCGGTGTGCCTCTACGTCCACGACCTGGGCTGCGTCTTCACCGGCGACACGCTCTTCGAGGGAGGCCCCGGCGCGACGGGACGCTCCTACAGCGACGCGGACGTCATCAAGGACTCGATCCGGCGGCGGCTCCTCGACCTGCCCGACGAGACGGTGGTCCACACCGGCCACGGTCCCGACACCACCATCGGGGCCGAGCGGCAGAACCTCTGAGGCCCCGCGACCTCAGCCGGTGAGCCACGCCGGCGGCGGACGCAACCAGGGTGATGCCTGGAGGATCTGCCGTCGGCGACGCTCCCGCACCTCGTCGAGGTGCTCGGCCTCGGCGACGAGCTGGATGACCGACGGGTGGTCGTCGGGCGTCCCGCTCAGGAGTCGGTGGATCGCGCGGAGCGACGGGGAGGTCCGGTAGCGGATCGCCGGGTTGCGTCGCTCGCGCGAGATCCGGCGCCAGAGCAGGACGTCGGCGGTGCACTCGGTGCCTCGTGGCATCCACCAGCCGGTCACGCGGAGGTCGACGTGGGCGGGGTAGCGGCGGTTGCCCCGGTCCCGGGCCCCGTCGTCGCGCATCGGCTCGACCACCTCGTCGGACTCCTCCTCGTGGAAGCGGACCCGCAGGCCCGCCATCCCGAGCAGGCGCTGGACGACCGAGGCGCGTGGGCTGGTGCGCCCGGTCTCCCACCGTGCGACGACGGACTGTGACACGCCCAGGGCCGCCGCCAGCCCTCGCTGCGACACGTCCAGGATGCGCCTGATCCTGCGCACGAGACCGGGGACCTCCCCGTCGAAGGGGCCCATGACGTACCAAGCCACCTCGTCCGCGGTCCACCCGTCCATCTGCGCCCAGTCCTTCTCCGCCGCCACTGCCTCCACTGCATCCCCCTCGTCGGTCTGTGTCGTCCTCCCATTGCACCTGCGGCCACCGACATCGGGCCGGGGTTCTCCACAGGGGTCAGATGGCCGCGTGACGGGGTGCCCTTGTCTCCCCTTGCGCTTGAGTCGCTGGGAGACTCAAGCGCAAGGGACCCGGAGGGGCAGCCTCGAGCGGCCGGCCCGGACCCGATCGAGCCCGGACCGCCACGGACGATGACGTCACGTCGTGCCACCATGGCGGGATGCTCTCAAAGGTCGCGCCGAGGACTCCGCGGAGCGCCCGCCGGCGCTCGGCGACGTCGGCGTTGACGGCGGTCGCCCTCGTCGCGTCCCTGGCGGCCTGCACCGGTGGCGACGAACCATCGGACGAGCAGCCGGATGCCGGGCAGGCGGCTGCGAGCGGTACGCCGAGCACCGCCCCGCCGAGCACACCCAGCCCGTCGGAGGAGCTCGGCCTGACCGAGGGCTGGGGGCCGGACCGGGCCGAGCTGGACCGGGCCGCGCGCCTGGTCGGGCGCCTGAGCCTGCCCCAGCTCGCCGGCCAGCTGATCGTCGCCGAGTGGCGCGGCACGGCCGCGCCCGTGGCGATGGTCCGCGACCTCCATCTCGGTGGCGTGATCGCGTTCGACTCCAACGTCGTCTCGGCCGCGCAGGTCAAGGGGGTCAACGCCGCGCTGAGCAGACGAGCAGGCCGGAAGTGGCCGCTCTTCGTCGGTGTCGACCAGGAGGGCGGGGTGGTCGAGCGGTTGCGCGGCGCCGCGACGCGGTTCCCCACCTTCATGAGCGCCGGTGCCGCGGCCGACACCGCGCTCACCCGCACCGCGTACGCCGCGAGCGGGGCCGAGCTGCGCGGTCTGGGGTTCACCGTCGACTTCGCGCCCGACGCCGACGTCACGTCCGGGCCGGGCGACCCCACGATCGGTTCACGCTCGCCGTCGTCGCGACCCCGAGCGGTGTCGGAACACGTGGTCGCAGCGGCCGAGGGCTTCGCCTCCTCGGGCGTGCTGCCGGTGATCAAGCACTTCCCCGGCCACGGCTCGGTACCCGCGGACAGCCACCTGACACTCCCCGTGCAGACGAAGACGCGCGCCGGGCTCGAGGAGTCGGACCTCGTGCCGTTCCGCGGTGCGGTCGAGGCGGGACTGCCGGCGGTGATGGTCGGGCACCTCGATGTCCGCGCCGTGGACCCGCGCGTGCCGTCCTCGCTCTCGCGCAAGGTCGTCACCGACCTGTTGCGCACTGAGCTTGGCTTCGCGGGGCTGGTGGTGACCGACTCGCTCGCGATGGCTGCGGTGACGCGTGGCCGCGATGCGGGACGTACGGCCGTCCAGGCACTCCGTGCGGGTTCCGACGTGCTGCTCATGCCGCCCTCGCCGGCTGCCGCGCGTGCAGCGGTCGTCCGGGCGGTGCGCGCCGGCGATCTGACGCGGCGTCGGCTGGAGCAGTCCGCGGCGAGACAGGTGGCGCTCCTGACCCACCTGGCCGGTCAGGAGGGAGAGCCCGTCGGTTCGGCGCGTGCCGCCTCGCGCCGACTGTCCGCCGCTGCTGTCACGGTCACCGACGGCGCGTGCTCGGGCCGCCTGGTCGGGGACGCCGTCCACCCCTACGGGGATCCCGGGGCGGTCGCGACCTTCGCCCCGGCTGCCCGTGCTGCGGGGCTCACCGTCCTGGCCCGCCGTTCGCCACCCGCTGCCCTGACCGAGGCGAGGCCGGGGCCCGAGCGTCGGAAGAAGGAGCGGAAGAAGGCCTACCGCCAACGGCTGGCGGCGTGGCAGAAGGCGGAGACGCGCCGGGAGCGCCGCCTCGCGGTGTGGACCGCGCGCGAGGACGCCCGCCTGTCGGTCGGCACCGGGATCGGGTTCACCGGCTTCCGGGACGCACCTGTGGACGGCGAGGTGGCCGTCGCCACCGACAGCCCGTGGGCGCTCGGGCGGGTCAGCGCGCCCACCCGCATCGCGACGTACGGCGACACTCCGGCGGCGATGGCGGTGCTCGTCGAGGTGCTGCTCGGAAAGGCCCCCGCGCCGGGACGACTTCCCGTCACGGTCGCCGGCGTCTCCCGCGCCGGCTGCTGATGCGGCCGCTGGGTCGGTTCAGAACGGCTCGACGAGCAGCGCCGTGCCCTGTCCCGCCACGCGCGTCATCACCAGCGTGGCCTCCTCGTCGCCCTTCAGGGCCAGCCGCTTGCGCAGCTCCTCGGGGACGACCTGCACGCCGCGCTTCTTGATCGTGAGGCGACCGACGCCGCGCTCGTGGAGCGCTGCGCGGAGCTGCTTCTCGCGGTAGGGAAGGTGCTCGACGACGCGATAACCGCGAGCGAACGGCGTACGGAACGGGGCGTCGCCGGTGACGTAGGCGATGTGCGGGTCGAGGAGCCCTCCGCCGACGCCGGCGGCCACGGCGGTGACGAGGCCGGCGCGGATCACGGCGCCGTCGGGCTCGTAGAGGTAGTCGCCGACCGCGCGGACCTCGGCCCCGGGGTCGTCCTCCTGCGTCAGGGTCGCCAGTCCGCCCTCGCCGATGACGGTCGCGCGGCGGTCCGTCGTGGACAGGTCCGGCGACCAGAGCACGGCCTCCTTCACCTCGCCGCCGTCGCTGACCCACTCCGCCTCGACGCCCTGGGGGACGAGGTCGTGGCCGATCCCGGGGGCGACCTTGACCAGCGCGCGCCGGCGCAGCAGGTCCAGCACCCACGGCCACGGAGGAGTCCAGCCGTCGACGTCGAAGACCCGGCCGCGGCCACCACGGCGGGCGGGGTCGGCGAAGGCGGCGCCGAAGCCGCTCGGATCGACGGTGGTCGCGTCGCCCACCTGGACTGCGCCGGCAAGCCCGAGAGCCGCCAGGTTGGCCCGCGCCATCGCGACCCGGACCGGGTCCTGGTCGATGCCGGCCGCGACGAGGCCGGCGCGGGAGAAGGCCAGCAGGTCGCCGCCGATGCCGCAGCCGAGGTCGATGACGCTGCCCTCGGGGATCGCGGCCGCGAGCCGTGCGGCACGGTGGTCGGCGACGCGCGAGCGGGTCGCCTGCTCGAGCGCGTCGGGGGTGAAGAACATCAGGGGAGCGGCGTCGCCGAACTTGGCGACCGCGCGCTCGCGCAGCCGCGCCTGGGTGGTGGCGGCCGCGGCCTTCTCCGCGTCGGGCTCGAGGCGGCGTACGACGCTCGCGACGCGCACCGGGTCGCCGGGGTGGTCGGCCCAGGCCTGGGCGGCGTGGACCAGCAGGCGCCCGCCCTCGGGGGTCTGCAGCCAGTCCAGCGTCTCGATCTCCACCCGGCCATCCTGACAGCGGCACCACCGGCTAGCACTCGATTGGGGAGAGTGCTAGCGTCTGTGCTGGCACTCTCACCCCGAGAATGCCAATGCCCGTGACCCCGGCTCGACCCCCGCGACGGCGTGCCGAACAGGTCCCGGGCCCACGTCCTGGGAGCGCCGGACGAATGAGTCCGGGCTCCTGAAGAATCTCGCGCAGAGAAAGTGGAGGTTGATCCGAAGTGTCGGTCAACATCAAGCCCCTCGAGGACCGCATCGTCGTCCAGACGCTCGAAGCCGAGCAGACCACGGCCTCCGGCCTGGTCATCCCGGACACGGCCAAGGAGAAGCCCCAGGAGGGCGAGGTCGTGGCGATCGGTCCCGGTCGCATCGACGACAACGGCAACCGCGTCCCGCTCGACGTCGCGGTCGGCGACAAGGTCATCTACAGCAAGTACGGCGGCACCGAGGTCAAGTACGCCGGCCAGGAGTACCTCATCCTGTCCGCCCGCGACATCCTCGCCGTCGTCTCCTGACGCACCTGGCATCCCGGCCGGCCCCGTGCCGGCCGGGATCCATGTCGTCCGGCCCCGAACATCCCTAGAGGAGCACAGCAATGCCCAAGATCCTGGAGTTCGACGAGAACGCCCGCCGCGCCCTCGAGCGCGGCGTCGACGCCCTCGCCAACGCCGTCAAGGTGACGCTCGGCCCCAAGGGCCGCTACGTCGTCCTCGACAAGAAGTGGGGCGCGCCGACCATCACCAACGACGGTGTCACCGTCGCCCGTGAGATCGAGCTCGACGACCCCTTCGAGAACCTCGGTGCCCAGCTCACCAAGGAGGTGGCCACCAAGACCAACGACATCGCCGGTGACGGCACCACCACCGCCACCGTCCTGGCCCAGGCCATGGTCCACGAGGGCCTGCGCGCCGTCGCGGCCGGCGCCAACCCGATGGGTCTCAAGCGCGGCATGGACGCGGCGGCCGAGGCCGTCGGCGACGCCCTGCGCGAGGCCGCCCGCGAGGTCGAGTCCCGTGAGGACATGGCGTCCGTCGCCACGATCTCGAGCCGTGACAGCCACATCGGCGACCTGCTCGCCGAGGCCTTCGACAAGGTCGGCAAGGACGGCGTGATCACGGTCGAGGAGTCCAACACCATGGGCACCGAGCTCGAGTTCACCGAGGGCATGCAGTTCGACAAGGGCTACATCTCGGCCTACTTCGTCTCCGACCCGGAGTCGATGGAAGCCGTCCTCGACGACCCCTACATCCTCCTGCACCAGGGCAAGATCTCCTCGATCCAGGAGCTCCTCCCCGTGCTGGAGAAGGTCATCGGCACCGGCAAGCCGCTCTTCATCCTCGCCGAGGACGTCGACGGCGAGGCGCTCTCGACCCTGG
Organism: Nocardioides furvisabuli; assembly: GCA_964021995.1. GTDB lineage: Bacteria > Actinomycetota > Actinomycetes > Propionibacteriales > Nocardioidaceae > Nocardioides > Nocardioides furvisabuli_A. The sequence continues at coordinate 11,275 of CAXHZJ010000008.1, forward strand.
TGGTCAACAAGATCCGCGGAACCTTCAACGTCGCCGCGGTCAAGGCCCCTGCCTTCGGTGACCGCCGCAAGGCGATGATGCAGGACATCGCGACCCTGACCGGCGGCCAGGTCGTCGCCCCCGAGGTCGGCCTCAAGCTCGACCAGGTGGGCCTCGAGGTCCTCGGCCAGGCGCGTCGTGTCGTCATCACCAAGGACAACACCACCATCGTCGACGGTGCGGGCGACCGCACGGCCGTCGAGGGTCGCGTCAACCAGATCAAGGCCGAGATCGAGAACACCGACTCCGACTGGGACCGCGAGAAGCTCCAGGAGCGCCTCGCCAAGCTCGCCGGCGGTGTCTGTGTGATCAAGGTCGGCGCCGCCACCGAGGTGGAGCTGAAGGAGAAGAAGCACCGCATCGAGGACGCCGTCTCCGCGACGCGCGCCGCGATCGAGGAGGGCATCGTCCCCGGCGGTGGCTCCGCGCTCATCCACGCGGTCTCCGTGCTCGACGGCGACCTCGGCCTGACCGGTGACGAGGCCTACGGCGTGCGCGTGGTCCGCAAGGCGTGCGACGAGCCGCTGCGCTGGATCGCCGAGAACGGCGGCGTCAACGGCTACGTCGTCACCGCCAAGGTCCGCGAGCTCGGCGTCGGCAACGGCTACAACGCCGCCGAGGACACCTACGGCGACCTGGTCGCCCAGGGCGTGCTCGACCCGGTCAAGGTCACCCGCTCGGCGCTCGTCAACGCGACCTCCATCGCGGCGATGCTGCTCACGACGGAGACGCTGATCGTCGAGAAGCCCGAGGACGAGGAGCCGGCTGCTGCTGGCGGCCACGGCCACGGCCACGGCCACTGATCGACCCGTTCCACCCAGCAGGCCCGCACCGGACCCCGGTGCGGGCCTGCTGCCTTTCCAGCCGCAGATGTGACCGGCCCGAAACGCCTCGGTCGACCTCCTGAAACACCGGCCCGGCACGCTGGGCGCCATGTTGTGGAGAGTGCGTACGACCCTGGCGGACCGTCCCGGGGCCCTGGCCGAGCTGACGACGGCGTGCGGTGCGGCGGGGGTGAACATCCTGGCGCTGCAGGTCTTCCCCGGGGTCGATCGCGTGACCGACGAGCTGGTGCTGCGCACGCCCGACGACTGGGAGCTCGCCGACCTCGCCGACCTGGTCGAGCGCTCCGGAGGCAGCCGGGTCAGCGTGCTGCCGTGCACCGAGGCGACGCTGGGCGACCAGCCCACCCGCTACGTCCTCGCGGCACGCAGCATCCTGGCCCAGCCCGCGTCCTTCCCGGACGTGGTCGCGCACCTCTTCGACGCCGAGGCCGACCCGGCCAGCTCGCCGCTCGAGCCGCTGCTGGACGCGATGGACCTCGAGATCGGCGACGTGTCGGTGCAGCTGCGTCGCACCGTGCCGTTCACGGCGGCCGAGCACGCCCGCGGCGCGGCGCTTGCCGAGCTGGTGACCGACGTGCTGGCGGCGGCGCAGCCCAGGTCCGCTCCCGTGCCCGGCGACGGCGGCGACGGCGACGGCGCTCCGACCCTGGAGACGGGCGAGGCAGCCGTGTCGGCGTACGTCGGTGGCGCCGTGGTCGGCTCAGCCTCGTGGACCGTGGACGACGAGCGCGCGTGGCACCTCGACCTGGTGGTCGACCCCGCCTGGCGGCGCCGCGGCATCGGCTCTCGCCTGCTGCTGGAGTCCGTGCGGGCCGCCCGCGCCGGCGGTGCCGAGGAGCTCGTGGTGCGTACGAGCGCGGACAACCAGGCTGTGCTCCCGCTGGTGCTCGGCTCCGGGCTGCGAGGCCGGATCCGGATGGGTGCCGACGACCTCACGGTGCGGATCCCCGTACGCCGCCTCGTCGGGGTCTGAGCGCGCCTCATCGTCCCCAGATGGTGCGCCAGGGCGTGCTGCAGTCGACGTCGAGGCGCACCGGGTCGACGGTGTTGAGGTGGTAGACGCGGTAGCGGTCGCACGCGGTGCGCACGAACTCGTACTTGCGGATCAGTGACCGTTCGATGGGCCGGGTGCCGAGCTCGCTCCACGTGTTGATGAAGGTCGCCTCGACGAACCAGGTCGGTGGATCGCTCCCGGTGAGCACGGCCTCGAGGTCGGTGAGGCCCGGGTCGAGGGTGCGCATGGGCAGCGACCACAGGTGTGGGTAGGGCGAGCGCGCACCGGTGGCCCACTGGATGTCGGCCCGCCCGCCGTAGACCAGCACCCGGTCGCCGGGTCGCTCGGCCGCGGCGATGGCCTGTCCGGTCCGCACCTCGACGGGGACGCGGCCCGCCACCCAACCGGCGGTCCAGCCGACCAGGGCGACGACGCTCGAGGCGACCACCACGCCCACGGTCGCGACCGTCACCCGGTGCGGCGCGAGCCCGAGGTGGTCGTGGGCGACGAGGAGGGCGAGCGCCAGCGCGAGCGCCGGGATCGGCACGAAGAGGTACGGCGTCCAGAAGCTGCCGCTCAGCGCGACGGCGAGCAGGTCGACGGCGAGCATGGTCGTGGCCGCGACGACCGGCACCGCGTCGTGGCGCAGCAGCCTGGGGAGGCGGAAGAGGTAGGCGGCCAGCACGAGCAGCATCCCGGTGCCGACGAACACCAGGAGCAGCACCGAGATCCGCCCGGTCGCGCCCTCGGCGCTCTGGGTCGCGATCACCCGGCTGGCATCCGAGCGGAACGAGACGGTGGCGTACCACAGCACCTCCAGCCGTACGCCGGCCACGACCGCCCAGCCCACGATGACGGCCACCGGCACGGCTGCGCCGGCCACGGCGCCCGCAGCGCACCGCAGGGCAGCACGCGGCGGGAGCTGTCGGGCCAGGGTGGAGGCGAGGAGCAGCACGCCGCCGAAGACGAGCCCGCCGACGATGCTCTGCTTCAGGCCGACGGCCGTCATCGCCAGCAGGCCCGCCCAGAAGGCGTCGCCGACCGAGATGAGACGCACGGCGCGCAGCGAGAGCCAGCTCGACGCGAGCACGAGCGGGATGCCGAACAGCTCGCCCTTGGCCGCGACCGGGTCGATCTGGGCGTTGGCCACCATCGCGGCGGTCGCCACCGCGACCCAGCCGCAGAGCCGTCGCACCGAGGAGGGGTCGAGCACGCCCGCGCGGATCGCCACCTCGCGCGTCGCGGCTGCCGCAGCCAGGACCAGCAGAGCGCACCCGACCGCGCCGACCAGCCGGTGGGCGTACGCGCCTCCGACGGCGTCGGTGGCCTGCATGAGCCAGATGATCGGCGGGGGCCGGTCGACCCAGTAGGGGCCGTAGAGCGAGTCGGGTCCGGGGTCCCAGCTGCGCGCGACCATGAGGAAGCCGGCCTCGTCCGGTCGCAACGGCCACAGCAGCGAGGGGAACCTGGCGAGGAGGGCGGCTGCGGCAGCCAGCCAGACCACGCGGGAGAAGCCCATGGCGACACTGTCCCAGAGCACCCGTCCCACGCCCGTAGAATGCGGGGCGTGGAGATCCCTGAGAAGTTTGCCGCGCTGGGCCTCACCTACGACGACGTGCTGCTGCTGCCGGGGGAGTCGGACCTCGCCCCCAGCGACATCGACACGACCACGCGCCTCACGCGTGAGATCTCCGTCCGGGTGCCGCTGATCAGCGCCGCCATGGACACCGTCACCGAGGCGCGGATGGCCATCGCGATGGCCCGTGAGGGCGGCCTCGGCGTGCTGCACCGCAACCTCTCGATCGAGGACCAGGCCCGCCAGGTCGACCTGGTCAAGCGCACCCAGACCGGGATCATCTCCAACCCCGTCACGATCGGTCCCGACGCGACGCTGGAGGACCTCGACCGCCTGTGCGGCGAGTACCGCGTCTCCGGCCTGCCCGTCGTCGACGTCGACGACCACCTGCTCGGCATCATCACCAACCGCGACCTGCGCTTCACCCCGGTCGCGGAGTGGGCCACCACGAAGGTCACCGAGGTGATGACCAGCGAGGGCCTGATCACCGGCGACATCGGCATCTCGCGCGAGGACGCCACCGCCCTGCTGCGCGCCCACAAGCGCGAGCGGCTGCCGCTCGTCGACGGCGAGGGTCGCCTCGGCGGCCTCATCACGGTCAAGGACTTCGTCAAGGGTGAGCAGTTCCCCCACGCGTCGTACGACGCCGACGGCCGCCTGCTGGTCGGCGCGGCCATCGGCTACTTCGGCGACGCCTGGGAGCGGGCCACGACGCTGGTCGAGGCGGGTGTCGACGTGCTCGTCGCCGACACCGCGCACGGCCACGTCCACCTCCTCCTCGACATGGTCCGCCGGCTGAAGTCCGACCCGGCGACCAAGCACGTGCAGGTCATCGGCGGCAACGTGGCGACCCGCGAGGGCGCGCAGGCCTTCGTCGACGCAGGCGCCGACGCGGTCAAGGTGGGCGTGGGCCCGGGCTCGATCTGCACCACCCGCGTCGTCACCGGCGTGGGTGTGCCGCAGGTGACCGCGGTCTACGAGGCGTCGCTGGCCACGAAGCCCGCGGGTGTCCCGCTGATCGCCGACGGCGGCATGAAGCACTCCGGCGAGATCGCCAAGGCGCTCGTCGCCGGCGCGGACGCGGTGATGGTCGGCTCGATGCTCGCCGGCTGCGAGGAGTCGCCCGGCGACGTGGTCTTCGTCAACGGCAAGCAGTTCAAGTCCTACCGCGGCATGGGGTCGCTCGGTGCGATGAGCAGCCGCGGCAAGAAGTCCTACTCCAAGGACCGCTACTTCCAGGCCGAGGTCGCCAGCGACGACAAGATCGTCCCCGAGGGCATCGAGGGTCAGGTCGCCTACCGCGGCCCGCTGTCCGCGGTCGCCCACCAGCTCGTCGGCGGTCTCAACCAGTCGATGTTCTACGTCGGTGCGCGCACCATCCCCGAGCTGCAGGAGAAGGGCCGCTTCGTGCGGATCACGTCGGCCTCGCTCAAGGAGAGCCACCCGCACGGCGTGCAGATGACCGTCGAGGCGCCGAACTACTCCGGCCACTGACCCGGACCGATCGGTCGAAAGTAGCGTTCCGCAACCCGCCGGTAGGGCCTACGTTGACGAGGGTCAGGGGATCGGGCCCCACGACGACGGTGTGATCCATCGCCTGCGGGCGCTCGATCCCGATTTCTCTCGGGAGGAGCGCTTCAGTGCGCAGAAACCATGTGGTCGTGACCGGTGCTGCCGGTCTGCTGGCCTTCGTAGCACCCGCCGTGTCGACCGCTGCACCGGCGGGCGACGACACCGTCACCCCGGCCCAGCAGGAGGCCCTCGGCCTCGGGCTCCAGGTCGCGCCCAAGGAGTCCGACGCCGCCGCGCTCACGGCACGGACCAACCCCAACCCCTACCTGGCCAACCTGCCTGACATCAGCGACGCCAACTACTTCGCCTGGAACAAGGTGATGCACGAGCGCGCCGAGGATCGCGCCGACTCCGCCAGGCTGGCCTCCAACCGGCGCACCGCGTTCGGTGCCAGCGGTCGGGGCGTCAACGCCCGTGGTGTGCGGACCCCCTTCGTCCACGACGAGGAGGAGCCCGCCGGAACCGCGGGGTCCAACGACTCGCACCCCGACGCCGAGCCGATCCCGGGCTTCGGCACCGCTGCGGCCCGGATGCCCGCCGTGCGCATCCTGGGCGAGCTGGCCGCCACTGCCGGGGCCACGCCCCGCGCCGTGACCACGGCCGAGGACCAGGGGGCCATCCCGCTGGCGACCTCCACCGGCATCACCGGGGGTGGCGCCTCGGTCACCGACTCGGTCCTCGGCGACGGCCCGCACGGCCCCACCGGGTCGGGCGGCGACGGCACCAACGACTTCGACTTCTACTCCGTCGAGGTCGGTGCGGGCGAGACCCTCACCGCCGACACGGAGGGCAGCGCCGCCGGCGTCGACACGATCCTCGTCGTGTGGGACGCCGAGGGCACGCCGCTGGTCGCCGACGACGACAGCGGCACGGGCGTGCTGAGCTCGCTGTCCTACCAGCCGGCCACCCCCGGCACCTACTACGTCATGGTGGGCGGCTACGCCCTCGACCCGCTGCCGGGCGACCCGTTCGACTCCGGCAGCGGTGCTGGCGGCGCCGACACCGGCACCTACCGCGTCTCGATCGCCAGCCGGGAGCTCGACGCCGACTTCTTCTCGGTCCGCCTGCGTCCGGGCGACGTCGTCGGAGCAGGTGCCGAGGGCGCCGCGACCGGACTGACGGTGCGGACGCCCTCCGGCGAGCAGCGCGTCGGCGGCGTGGGCACCGACGCGTCCTCGCTCTACCCGCCGACCTCGCCGCTGATCGGCGGCGGCAACACCGCGATCGCCTACGTCGCCGAGGAGGCGGGCTGGTACACCGTCCAGGTCTCCGGCGGCACGGGTGCCTACGACGTCACGGTCGAGGGCTACCGGCCCGGGACCCAGGGTGACCGTGGACGCACCCAGACGGTGCTGCTCGACTTCGCCCCCGGCCGGGTCAACACGGCGACGTGGGGTGGCCCGGGCACCCGGTCGGTGTCGCCGTTCGCGGCGTTCGTCCCGCAGTGGGGCATCGCCCGCACCGAGGCGCGGCGGATGGAGAACCGCATCCTCAACCAGGTGCGCCGCAACCTCCAGGCGGAGATCGCCGGCACCAACGCCGACGTCAACGTCGAGGTCCTCAACGCCCGCACGAACCCCGAGCTGATCGGGCAGGAGAACGTCTCGCGGATCTACGTCGCCGGCACGATCGCCGAGACCGGCATCAGCACGATCGGCATCGCGCAGTACATCGACCCGGGCAACTTCGGCCAGGAGGACGAGGCGATCGTGCTCCTCGACGTGCTCAGCGCGCCGGCCGGACCGGCGTCGTCGCTCAACACCTACATCAACGCCAGCAGCGACAAGATCGCGTTCGTGACGGCTGCGGTGGCCAACGTGACGGCCCACGAGGTCGGCCACACCATCGGCAACTACCACACCGACAACGCCGACGAGATCCACAACATGATGGACTCCGGCGGCGCCAACTTCGGGCTGAACCTCTACGGGGTCGGCCCGGACAACGTGGGAGGCACCGCCGACGACGAGAACATCGAGTTCGAGACCGACACCTATGCGCCGGTCGAGGGCTTCACCGGCCTCGAGGACACCGAGAACGTGACCTCCTGGGCGTACGCCGGGCGCTGATCCCTCCTCGCCCGCACCTCGCGGCACTGGTCCAGACCACCGGTGGAACCGGGGTGCGGGTGGGGTGTCATTGGTTACGGTGTGCCCGTATCCAAAAGGGGGGTGGCCGGTGGTGGACGGGCGTGGGGCTCGTGGTCCGCTCGCTGAGGCGGGGGACGCACCAACACCGGCCGACCAGCCCGCGTCGACGCCGGCCACACGGCCGGCGTCGACCGCGGGTGTCGTCGTGCCCCCGCGCAGGACGTACGACGCCAGCGGCCGGCGCGCTGCCGCCGAGCGCCGCCGCGCCCACGTCGTGGCGACCGCGTCGCGGCTGTTCCCCGAGCACGGATGGGCGGGCACGACCATCGCCGGCGTGGCCCGCGAGGCCGGGGTCTCCCCGGAGTACGTCACCAAGACCTTCGGGGCCAAGCAGGCGCTGCTGATGCTCGCGATGCGGTCCGCGTCCTTCGCCGGGACCGCGTCCCTGAGGGAGTCCTTCGCCGCACTGCGACTGGCCGAGGAGCCCGACCCGTCGGTGCGGCTCGACCGGTTCGTCGAGTTCGTGTGCGTGTCGGTGGTGCCGATGGCGCCCTTCGTCCCGGCGATGGTCCAGGGCGCCTCGGAGGACCTCGGCATGCGGACCCTGCTCCAGGCCGCGCGCCGCGGGCACGTCGAGGTCGTCACCGAGGTGGTGCCGCTGCTCGCGCCGGGCCGGGTGCACCCGGACGCGATCGACGAGATCGTCGTGCTGACGCGCTCGGAGACCTACCTCGTGCTCTCGGGCGAGCTCGGCTGGACCGTCCCGCGCTATGCCGCGTGGCTGCGTCGCTCCTTCGCCCGGGCGCTCGACCTCACGGAGTGAAGCCGGCGCTGGTCGGCAGCGAGTCGCCGACCACCGCCGTGGCGGGGCGGGTCAGCAGCCGCGACGCCGTGTGGGCCACCACGAACACCCCCGCGTCACGGCGGGTGACCAGGCCGGGCGACCGGGTGAGGTCCCGCGCCGAGCGCACGCCGCGCGGCAGCCGGGAGGGCTCGCCGGGCACCGCGCTGCGCACGACGACCGCGCCGCCGGAGTCGGTGCCCGCCAGGTGCAGGCTGCCCGCCACGTCGCCGACGGCAGGGGAGGCGTAGGGAGACCACCGGCCGGGCAACCACTCCGGACGGCTCCAGCGACCGTCGGCGAGGGTGCGTACGCCGAGACGACCAGTGGCGCTCACCTGGTGCAGGCGGGTGGTGCCGGCGCCGTCGGTGCTCAGGGCCGGGGTCGAGGTCGCGGACGCCGGTGCACCTGCGAGGCGGTGAAGCCGTCCGTGCCCCACCAGCTGGGCGGAGGTGGTGCCGTTCGCGCCCACCGCGACCAGCCAGGTCCGTCCGTCCGCGTCGCTGCCCAGGACGGGTGCGGTGTGCGTGCCCCAGGAACCCCGTCGGCCGATGCGGTCGGGTCGGCTCCATCCCGCGCGCAGGGTCAGCCGGCGGACCACGAGGGTGCCGTCGGGCGACACGGCGGCCAGCAGCGGCCGTCCGGTGCGCGAGAGGGCGAGCGCCGGGCTGGCCGTGCGGGCCGAGACGGCGCGCGGTCGCAGGACGAGGCGGCCGTGACGGGACGGGCCGGCGAGCACGCGTCCGTCGTGCGTGGTGGCAGCCACCCACGGCAGCCCGGCGCGGGACAGCACGAGTGACGGCGCGGCGAGGGTCGAGAACGCGCGGCGCGGACCGACCGCCCGTGCGGGGCGGCCCGGTCGCGCCAGCCAGAGCGTTCCGCGGTCGTCGACCCGAGCGGTCCACGACCCGCCGAGCCCGTCCGGGACCGACACGACGGGGCGGTCCGAGCCGATCAGCGGCGACGGGGCGACGTCGGCGAGGTGCAGGTAGCGGAACTCGCCGACCGGGACCGTGCGGCTGCCGTAGCCGCCGGGCAGGGCGTGGTTGTACTCCTCGATCGTCACCGTGCCTCGACCGATCGCCGTCACCCACGCGACGTGGCCGACTCGCCCGGCGTCGGTCTGCGCGACGGCGCCGATGGCAGGGACGGAGTCGACGCGGTAGCCGAGGCGACGCGCGACGTCGTCCCAGTTCGCGGCGTTGCCCCAGTGCTCACCGCGGAAGTGGTTGGAGAAGCCCGTCATGCCGTTGCGCTCGTGCAGGCGCCACGACACGAAGCTCGTGCAGTTGCGGAGCACGAAGCCCCAGGGGTCGCCGATCGACCCGTCGATCGACCAGACCCGGCGCGCACACGTCGGCTTCGGGCCGCGGGGGTCGTAGAGGTGGCCCGAGACCGGGTCGAGCACGGGCGGCGGGGGAGGTGGGGGAGGCGGTGGCACGGGCGCCGGGGTCTCACCCGGCTTCGTCGGGGTGGGGGTCGGCGTGGGGACGGGCGTGGGCGTCGGCTCGTCGATCGGCACCTGCGGCTCGATCGGGCACTGACCCTGCCAGGCCCAGGGGTAGTCGTCCGACGCGTGTGCCGTCGCGACGACCGTGCCCGACACCCCACCGGCCAGGCAGGCCGCCGCGACGACGCGCGCGAGCCATCTGTTCCCCACCCGGTCGACGGTAGGGAGGCCGCTGCGTCCGCGTGGCGACTTGGCCGACTTGTGCACGACTCGTTGCCCAACGACCGCCGCCGATAGGCTGCCCCGGTGACCGAGATCGAGATCGGCCGTGCCAAGCGCGGTCGCCGCGCCTACTCCTTCGACGACATAGCGATCGTGCCCTCGCGGCGCACCCGCGACCCCGAGGAGGTCAGCACCGCCTGGCAGATCGACGCCTACCGCTTCGACATCCCCGTGCTGGCCGCACCGATGGACTCCGTCATGTCGCCGTCCACGGCGATCGCGCTCGGCCAGATGGGCGGTCTCGGGGTGCTCAACCTCGAGGGCCTGTGGACGCGCTACGACGACCCCACCGGCCTGCTCGAGGAGGTCGCCGGGCTCCAGGGCGCCGATGCGACGCGCCGGATGCAGGAGATCTACACCGAGCCGATCAAGCCCGAGCTCATCACCGCGCGCCTCAAGGAGGTGCGCGCGGCGGGCGTCACGGTCGCCGGCTCCCTCTCGCCGCAGCGCACCAAGGAGCACGTCAAGGCGGTCGTCGACGCCGGCGTCGACATGTTCGTCATCCGTGGCACCACCGTCAGTGCCGAGCACGTCAGCAGCCAGTCCGAGCCGCTGAACCTCAAGGAGTTCATCTACGAGCTCGACGTCCCCGTCATCGTCGGCGGCTGCGCGACCTACCAGGCCGCGCTCCACCTGATGCGCACCGGCGCCGCCGGTGTCCTGGTCGGGTTCGGCGGCGGCGCCGCCCACACCACCCGCACCGTCCTGGGCGTCGCGGTCCCGATGGCGAGCGCCGTGGCCGACGTGGCCGCTGCCCGCCGCGACTACCTCGACGAGTCGGGCGGCCGCTACGTCCACGTCATCGCCGACGGCTCGATCGGCAGCTCCGGCGACATCGCCAAGGCGGTCGCCTGCGGTGCCGACGCCGTCATGATCGGCTCGCCGCTCGCCCGCGCCGCCGAGGCGCCCGGGCGCGGCTTCCACTGGGGGAGCGAGGCCACCCACGCCGACCTGCCGCGCGGCCAGCGCGTCGAGTTCTCCCCGGTCGGGACGCTCGAGGAGATCATGTTCGGTCCCTCCCGCACCGCCGACGGCACCATGAACCTCATCGGTGCGCTGCGCCGCGCGATGGCCACCACCGGCTACACCGAGCTCAAGGAGTTCCAGCGCATCGAGGTCGTCGTCCAGCACTGAGCCGGACGCTGCCCGTGGCTGGGCCGCCCTGAGACACTGGGGGCATGACCCTCGCCAAGGCGCTCGACGCCGACCAACGCGCTGACGCCCTCGAGCACCTCGCCACCGGTGAGCTCGACGTCCTCGTGGTCGGCGGCGGCATCGTCGGTGTCGGTGCCGCCCTCGACGCGGTCACCCGCGGGCTCAAGGTCGGCCTGGTCGAGCAGCGCGACCTCGCCTCCGGCACGTCGTCGCGCTCGTCGAAGCTGGTGCACGGCGGCCTGCGCTACCTCGAGATGTTCGACTTCGCGCTGGTCAAGGAGGCGCTGGAGGAGCGCGGCCTGCTGCTGACGCGGCTCGCGCCCCACCTCGTACGTCCCGTGCCGTTCCTCTACCCGCTCGAGCACGCGTGGGAGCGGCCCTACGTCGGCGCCGGGGTCGCGCTCTACGACGGCATGGCGATGACCGGCAAGTACGACATGGGCGTGCCCAAGCACAAGCACGTCTTCCGCAAGCAGCTGGCCCGCATGGCCCCCGACATCCGGACCGACAACCTGCACGGTGCGATCCGCTACTACGACTGCCAGGTCGACGACGCGCGGCTGGTGATGATGATCGCCCGCACCGCCGCCAACAACGGCGCCCACGTCGCGACGCGCACCAAGGTCACCGGCTTCCTGCGCGAGGGAGACCGCGTCGTCGGCGTGCAGGCGCGCGACCTCGAGGGCCAGCGCGACCTCGAGATCCGCGCCAAGGTGGTCATCAACGCGGCCGGCGTGTGGACCGACGAGGTCCAGGAGCTCATCGGCGGCAAGGCACAGCTCGACGTCGACGCCAGCAAGGGCATCCACCTCGTCGTGCCGAAGGACCGGATCCGCTCGGAGTGCGGCTTCATCACCAAGACCGAGAAGTCGGTGCTCTTCGTCATCCCGTGGGACGACTTCTGGATCATCGGCACCACCGACACCGCGTGGGACTTCGACCTCGCGCACCCCGCGGCCAGCAAGACCGACATCGACTACCTCCTCGGCCACGTCAACCGGCTCCTCAAGGACCCGCTCGACCACCGCGACGTGATCGGCGTCTGGGCGGGGCTGCGGCCGCTGCTCAAGCCGATGCGCAAGGAGGGCGAGATGGGGGAGACCACCAAGCTCTCCCGCGAGCACACCGTCGCCAGCCCCGTGCCGGGCCTCGTGCTGGTCGCGGGCGGCAAGCTGACGACGTACCGCGTCATGGCGCGCGACGCGGTCGACCACGCGCTGGAGCACTCGTCGAGCGGCTCGGGCGCCACGCCGTCCTCGATCACCGACCGGGTGCCGCTGATGGGCGCGTGGGGGTTCGAGGCCCGCACCAACCAGCGGGTCGCACTGAGCCGGGCGTCCGGCCTCGAGATCGGCGTGATCGACCACCTGCTGGGCCGCTACGGCGGCCTCGTCGACGAGGTCCTCGCCCTCATCCACGAGCGGCCCGAGCTCGGCGAGCCCCTCCCCGGCGCGGAGCACTACCTGCGCGCCGAGGTGCTCTACGCCGCCACGCACGAGGGGGCCCGCCACCTCGACGACGTGCTGGCCCGCCGCACCCGGGTCTCGATCGAGACCTTCGACCGCGGCATCCACGCCGCCCGCCCGGCCGCGGAGCTGATGGCCGAGGCGCTGGGCTGGGACGCCGCGCAGGTCGACGACGAGGTCGACCACTACCTGCGTCGGGTGGAGGCGGAGCGGCAGAGCCAGCTCATGTCGACCGACCAGGAGGCGGACGAGGCGCGGGTGAAGGCTCCCGAGATCGTCTGACGGCACCTGGGCCGCGTTGGACAAAACAGCCTGAAGTGTCAAATGTTGGGACGAAGTGACTGATCGGTAGCAAGCGCACGGGGCTCGACCTACGCTGCTGGGATGAGTGAGCAGAGCCCCGTCTCCGGCCCCATCACCGACGGTCCCGCGGACCCCGAGCACGACAGCACCGCCGCCTACGCCCTGGACCGCTCGTACGTCGCCGCCCTCACCCGTCGCGTGGTGAGCAGCTCCGGGCAGACCCAGCCCGTGTCCTCGCCGATCGGCGGCGCCCCGCTCGCCCACGTCCCGCAGTCGACCCCCGCCGACGTGGCCGAGGCCTTCGCGCGGGCGCGCAGGGCCCAGGCGGCCTGGGCCGACACGTCGCTCGACGACCGCGCCGCGGCCCTGCTGCGGCTGCACGACCTGCTGCTCGACCGGCAGGAGGAGCTGATCGACCTGGTCGTGTGGGAGTCGGGCAAGGCGCGCAAGGACGCCTACCTCGAGGTCGCCCACCTCGCGCTGACCGCGCGCTACTACGCCCGCACCGCGCACCAGCACCTCGACACCCGTCGTGTCGGCGGGATGTTCCCGCTGCTGACGCGGGCCGAGGTCAACCGCGTGCCCAAGGGTGTCGTCGGCATCATCTCGCCGTGGAACTACCCCCTCTCGATGGCGTTGTGCGACGGGCTGCCCGCCCTCCTGGCCGGCAACGCCGTGGTGGCGAAGCCCGACGCGCAGTCCATGCTGACCGCGCTGCTGGCCGCCCAGCTGCTCGACGAGGCCGGCTTCCCGCCCGAGCTGTGGCAGGTCGTCGCGGGCCCCGGCCCCGAGATCGGCGGCGCGGTCGTGGGCGCGGCCGACTACGTCTGCTTCACCGGCTCCACCGCCACCGGCAGGCTCATCGCCCGCCAGTGCGCCGACCGGCTGATCGGGTGCTCGCTGGAGCTGGGCGGCAAGAACCCGATGCTGGTGCTGCGCGACGCCGACGTGCACCGCGCGGCGGAGGGCGCCGTACGTGGCGTGTTCGCCAACGCAGGCCAGCTGTGCGTCTCGATGGAGCGGCTGTTCGTCGCCGACCAGGTCTACGACCGGTTCGTCGACGCCTTCGTGTCGCGCACCCGGGCGCTGACGCTCGGCGCGAGCCACGACTGGAGCGTCGACATGGGCTCGCTGATCTCCCAGGCCCAGCTCGACACCGTCACCGCCCACGTCGAGGACGCAGTCGCCAAGGGCGCGACGGTCCTCTGCGGTGGCACCGCGCGTCCCGACCTCGGGCCGTACGTCTTCGAGCCGACCGTGCTCGAAGGAGTCTCGGCCGACATGGAGTGCTTCGCCCGCGAGACCTTCGGACCCGTCGTCGCGCTCTACCGCTTCCACAGCGAGGACGAGGCCGTCGCCCGCGCCAACGACGGCACCTACGGCCTCAACGCCTCGATCTACACCCGCGACGCCGCCCGCGGCCGCGCGCTCGCCCGCCGGATCAGGTGCGGCACGGTCAACGTCAACGAGCCCTACGGTGCGACCTTCGGCTCGATCGGTGCGCCCATGGGCGGCATGCGCGAGTCGGGCATGGGCCGGCGCCAGGGAGCGGAGGGCGTCCTGCGCTACACCGAGGCGCAGTCCGTCGCCACCCAGCGGCTCCTCCCGATCGCGCCGGTGCTCGGCATGTCGGAGGAGACCAACGCCAAGGTGATGACCCAGGCCCTGCGCCTGCTCAACAGGCTGGGCCGGGCATGAGCACCCGTCCCGAGGTCCAGCACTACGACGTCCTCGTCGTCGGCTCCGGCTTCGGCGGCTCTGTCACGGCACTGCGCCTCACCGAGAAGGGCTACCGCGTGGGCGTCCTGGAGGCCGGCGCGCGCTTCGAGGACGACGACTTCCCCGCGACCTCCTTCGACGCCAAGCGGTTCCTCTTCGCGCCGGCGCTCGGGATGTACGGCATCCAGCGCATCGACATGGTCAAGGACTGCATGATCCTGGCCGGCGCGGGAGTCGGCGGCGGCTCCCTGGTCTACGCCAACACCCTCTACGAGCCGCTCGACGCCTTCTACCGCGACCCGTCGTGGGCGCACATCACCGACTGGAAGGGCGAGCTCGCGCCCTACTACGACCAGGCCAAGCGGATGCTCGGCGTCGTCGAGAACCCGCTCCACACCCCGGCCGACGAGGTGATGAAGCAGGTCGCCGACGACATGGGAGTGGGCCACACCTTCCACCCGACCCCGGTCGGGGTCTTCTTCGGCGGTCCCGACGCCCGCGGCGGCGAGGAGGTCGCCGACCCCTACTTCGGTGGTGCCGGCCCGGCCCGCAACGCCTGCCTCAACTGCGGCGAGTGCATGACCGGGTGCCGCCACAACGCCAAGAACACCCTGGTGAAGAACTACCTCCACCTCGCCGAGCAGGCAGGAGCGGTGGTCCACCCGCTGACCACCGTGACGCGCGTACGCCCCCGCGCCGGCGGCGGCTACGAGGTGAAGGCCCGCTGGACCAAGGCCAAGCTGTCACGGCGTACTGCCACCAAGACGTTCACCGCCGACCAGGTCGTCTTCTCCGCGGCCGCGCTCGGCACGCAGAAGCTGCTCCACCAGCTCAAGGGCGAGGGCGACCTGCCGCGCATCAGCGACCGGCTGGGCGTGCTCACCCGCACCAACTCCGAGGCGATCCTCGGGGCGCTGGCCCCCGACACGTCCGTCGACTACTCCCGCGGCGTCGCGATCACCTCGTCGTGGCACCCCGACGAGGTCACCCACATCGAGCCGTGCCGCTACGGCCACGGCTCCAACGCGATGGCGCTCATGCAGACGGTGCTGGCCGACGACACCCCCGGCACCTCGCGGGTGCGCACCTGGCTCAAGGAGCTGTGGGCGCAGCGGCGCACCGCGCTCGACCTCTACGACTTCAGGCACTGGTCGGAGCGCACGATCGTGGCGCTGGTGATGCAGACGCTGGACAACTCGATCACCACCAAGGGCGTCAAGGGCCGCCTCGGCTGGCGGATGACCAGCGAGCAGGGCCACGGCCTGCCCAACCCGACCTACATCCCGATCGCCTACGAGGCCACCCGCCGCATGGCGGACGTCCTCGGTGGCACCCCGGGCGGCAACGTGGGCGAGGCCTTCAACCGGCCCCTGACCGCGCACTTCATCGGCGGTTGCACGATCGGCGACTCCCCGGAGACGGGCGTCGTCGACCCGTGGCAGCGCCTCTACGGCCACGAGGGCCTCCACGTGGTGGACGGGTCGGCGGTCTCGGCCAACCTCGGGGTGAACCCGTCGCTGACGATCACCGCGCAGGCCGAGCGGGCGATGGCCTTCTGGCCCAACAAGGGCGAGGCCGACCCGCGGCCCGCGCTCGGCTCGACCTACCGTCGGCTCGCGCCGGTGGAGCCGAAGAACCCGGTCGTGCCGGAGGCGGCCCCGGGAGCCCTGCGCCTGCCGATCGTCGGGGTCAGCTGAAAACGTCGGCCGCAGGCCGTAACCAGCCCCCCGCGAGGTCGTTGCCCGGGTAAGGGGCCCGGCAGTCATGCTCCCTCCCAAGGGTCGGGCCTCGGGTCTCGGCGCTGTCCGCAGCAGCTGGGAGCAAGCTCCAGGGCCCGGTCACCCTCCCTCCCCGATCGGGCCCTGGGGCGAGGGCCGGGTCGGGGGCGGGCGATCGATAGACTCACCGCGTGACGCAGCCTGCAGAGCACGACCTGGTCCTCGTCGTCGACTTCGGGGCGCAGTACGCCCAGCTCATCGCGCGGCGCGTGCGCGAGGCGCGGGTCTACTCCGAGATCGTGCCCCACACGATGCCGGTGGCCGACATGCTGGCGCGCAACCCCAAGGCGATCATCCTGTCCGGTGGCCCGTCCAGCGTGTACGCCGACGGCGCCCCCGGCATCGACACCGCCGTCTTCACGGCAGGCGTGCCGGTCTTCGGCATGTGCTACGGCTTCCAGCTGATGGCCAAGGGCCTCGGCGGCGAGGTCGCCCACACCGGCGCGCGGGAGTACGGGCGTACGCCGGTCGTGGTCTCCGAGCCCGGCACGCTGCTCGACGGCATCCCCGCCGAGCACAAGGTGTGGATGTCGCACGGCGACTCGGTCGCCCAGGCGCCCGAGGGCTTCACGGTGCTGGCCTCGACGGAGGACACGCCGGTCGCGGCCTTCGAGGACGTCGCGCGTGGTCTCGCAGGCGTGCAGTGGCACCCCGAGGTGCTGCACTCCGAGCACGGCCAGAAGGTCCTCGAGCACTTCCTGCACCACATCGCCGGTGCGCGCCAGACCTGGACGATGCTCAACATCGCCGAGGAGCAGATCGAGCGGGTGCGCGAGCAGATCGGCGACACCGGGCTGGCCATCTGCGGCCTCTCCGGCGGCGTCGACTCCGCCGTGGCCGCCGCGATCGTGCAGCGCGCGATCGGCGACCGGCTCCACTGCGTCTTCGTCGACCACGGCCTGCTCCGCGAGGGCGAGGCCGAGCAGGTCGAGCGCGACTTCGTCGCCGCGACCGGGGTGAACCTCCACGTCTACGACGCCCGCGAGACCTTCCTCGCCGCGCTGGCCGGCGTCACCGACCCGGAGGAGAAGCGCAAGGTCATCGGTCGCGAGTTCATCCGTGCCTTCGAGGCCGCCGAGGTCGAGGTGCTCGGCGAGGCGGCCGAGCACGGCGAGAAGGTCGGCTTCCTCGTGCAGGGCACGCTCTACCCCGACGTCGTCGAGTCCGGTGGCGGTGCCGGCACCTCGAACATCAAGTCCCACCACAACGTCGGCGGCCTGCCCGAGGACCTCGAGTTCGCGCTCGTCGAGCCGCTGCGCACGCTCTTCAAGGACGAGGTCCGCCTCGTCGGCGAGCAGCTCGGCCTGCCCGCCGAGATCGTCTGGCGCCAGCCCTTCCCGGGCCCCGGCCTCGGCATCCGCATCATCGGCGAGGTGACCGCCGACCGGCTCGACATCCTGCGCCGCGCCGACGCGATCGCGCGCCAGGAGCTCACCCGCGCCGGGCTCGACCGCGACATCTGGCAGATGCCGGTCGTGCTGCTCGCCGACGTCCGCTCGGTCGGTGTCCAGGGGGACGGCCGCACCTACGGCCACCCCGTCGTGATCCGTCCGGTCACCTCCGAGGACGCCATGACCGCCGACTGGGCCCGTCTGCCCTACGAGGTGATGGAGCGGATCTCCACGCGCATCACCAACGAGGTGGCCGAGGTCAACCGGGTCACGCTTGACATCACCTCGAAGCCGCCGGGCACGATCGAGTGGGAGTGAGGCGGTCCCGCCACGTGCGGGCCGTCACCTCGTAGGTCAGGACTCCCGGGAACGGCTCGTCGATGCACGACAGGCCGACCGCGGCGAGGGTCCGCCTCGACCCCGTGTTGGCCGTCGAGGTTCCCGCCCAGACGTGCCCGACACCGCGATCGACGAACGCGTGGTGGAGAAGGGCGTGCGTGCCCCCCGTGGCGAGACCCTGGCGCCAGGACGCAGGCGAGGAGCCTGAAGCCGAGCTCGCCCGTTCCGGGCTTGTCGCCGGCACGGCCGAGGCCCCACCATCCGACCGTCTCCTCGGCCAGCGAGCCGATCCAGTAGCCCAAGCCCTCGTCCGGGGAGGAGCGGACGCCGAGCGGGCCTCAACACGAGCCGACGAGCTCGGAGGACAGGCAGGGACACCGCTCGACACTCTCACGGCCTGCGCGAACGCGCCTGTGGCCCCGCCTCCTGGTGGGTGGCGGGGTGTGGGGCGGGGTCATCTTCGAGGTGACGGGATCCGGGGTGGGCCGGGCTCGGGTGGGTCGAGGGCGGTGGTGCTGGTGCGGTCGCGGCGATAGCGGTGCCCGTGGGGGGTGGTCCACTCGAAGATCCCGGGCGCAGTCATTGCGTAACGCCAAGCACTGTGGGTCTTGAGCCGGTGGTGGAACCGGCACAGGGCTGCGAGGTTGTCGGTGTGCGTGGGCCCGGGCTGCGGCCGACCTTCTGCCTCAGCGTCGTGGTCGTACTCGATGACGTGGTCGACGTCGCACCCCCGTGCGGGGCGTGAGCAGAACGGGAACACGCAGGTGCGATCCCTGAAGATCACGTGATCGCGGATCCGGTCCGGGATGTCGTAGCCGGGCGCGGACTTGGGCTGGTTGAGGTCGACGACGGGCTTGATCGTGATCTCGGTCCGGGAGTCGGCGCACCAGGTCATCAGCTGCTCCAGGAGGACGAGTCGCTGGCCTTCCTCGAGCCGCGCCGTCGGACCGAACACGGCGGAGTCGTCGGAGAACCTTGCGTCGAAGTGGGCGTGAAGCACGACCTCCCGTGCGGCGGGGAGGTCTGGCCTCGATACGCCGGCTCGTTCCTCGCCGGCTACTCGACCGCCATCAGAGTCGTGGAGGTCGAGCGCGGTCTGAGTACGGGCGAGGTCGCCGAGGGCCTTCGCTCTGCGGACGTCGAGCGCCTCGGTCGACCCGAGGGCCTTCTGCGCGGCAGCGTTGTGGGCGAGGGCTTGGTGGAGGTCGAGCCCGTCGGCGAGATCGATCTCGGCCTCGAGCCGGATCGTGCCGGCGAAGTGGACGTCCTGGTCGTGGATCGTGACGTGGCGCGGGTCGACGTGCAGGTAACCGTCCTCCGGGTCCGCCGCCGGGTCCACCTCGGCGAGGTCGAACCGTTTGATCGTCTCTGCGACGAGCCGGTCCAGCTGCGCGGGCCCGATCTTCCCCGCGACGGCGGCGACCTGCGCGTCCACGAACCGTGCCGCCTCGACCGTGAGCTCCGGGGTCGAGTGGATCGTGGCCTCCGCGACCGCACGAGCCCGCCACGCGGGGACGCGCCCGGCGTGGACCTGCGCCCACAACCTCGGGAGACGGTGGCGCAGCTCGAGGGCGTGGCCGATCAGCTTCTTCGCCGCCGTGCTGGTGATGCCGAGGGTGGTGCCGAGCTCGGCGACGCAGAACTCCGCCACCAGCGGCGTACCCGGGCCGGCGATGGGTTCCTCGTGCTCACACCCCGGCGCCGTGAACGAAGCAGCAGAGTGGATGGACTCGGGCGGGTGGAGGTCGGCCCATCGGGCGGCGAGGTCGAGCTGCGTGGCGGCGGCAGCGTTCTCCGCCGCGCGGGCCGAGTGGATCGAGGCGAGCAGCGCGGTGGGGCCGAGGGCGTCTGCCCCGGCCTCCGGTCCTGCTTCCAGCAACTCGATCATGCGTTCGATGATAGGGAAGACCACCGACAGTGGGGCTCGATACGCCCGCTCGTTCCTCGCGGGCTACTCGACCACCGATGGGAGCGTGGCTGCTCGACCACTGATGGGGGCATGGTTTCGAGGCTCGCTGCGCTCGCACCTCAACCAGCGAAGGGAGGCAGGGCGGGAGCAGGGCTGGCTAAGGTCGGCCCATGCCTCGTCTCCAGCCCCGCCGGGTTGCCATGAAGCCCGGGACGCAGGTCTGGGCGGTCCTCGTCGCGTTCGCCGGGTGGTTGGTGGTCCTGTGCGGTCTCCGGCTGGCGCCGGTGTCCGTGGACCAGGAGGCAGACCTCGAGGGCGGCGGGAGCTTCGCGGCCGCCTTCTCGGTCTACTGGCCGGCGCTCGGGATCACCGTGCTCGTCGTGGCCGTGGCGATCTACGCCGCCGTCACCCGCAGGTGGACCACGGCCGCCCTGGTCGTCAGCGCCATGACCGCGGTGTGGTCGGCGTGGGCGCTCTCGCAGGGCTACATCATGGACCACCGCCCCACCCTCGACGGCTACGTCTGGACAGGCCTCGCCCTCGCCGCGACGGCGACGGTCCTCGCCACGACGGCCAGGGGCGGACCGCGGGTCTAGGTTGGCCCGCGTGACCCGCGCACTGCACCACCTCGACCTCTGGGTCGACGACGTCGACCGCGCCGAGGGGGAGTGGGGCTGGCTGCGCCCCGGCATCAACCACCTCGCCCTGACCGTCGCGACGCGCGACGAGCTCGACCGGGTGCGGGCAGGGAGTCCGGAGAACGACTGGCAGGAGATGTACGCCGACCGCTACCCGCATGCCGGCGGCGAGCAGCACGTGGCGCTCTACGTGGAGAGCTCGGAGGGCTTCGAGGCCGAGGTCGTCGTCGGCGACTGACCCCCAGGGGTGGGTTCGCAGGCCGCTGCCGGGGTCTAGGTTGTCGGGGGCCCAGATGAACCTCGGGAGGCACGCATGAGCTCGGACACCCTGATCGACGCCAACTGGCTCGACTACCTGCTGGTCGCGATCTACTTCGGATTCGTCCTCGGCATCGGCGTGATGGCCCGCCGGTCGGTGTCCGACTCGATCGACTTCTTCCTCTCCGGCCGGTCGCTGCCGGCGTGGGTGACGGGACTGGCCTTCATCTCCGCCAACCTCGGCGCCGTCGAGATCATGGGCATGTCCGCCAACGGCGCCCAGCTCGGTCTGCCGACCTTCCACTACTTCTGGGTCGGTGCCGTCCCGGCGATGCTGTTCCTCGGCGTCGTGATGATGCCGTTCTACTACGGCTCCAAGGTGCGCTCGGTGCCGGAGTTCATGTTCCGGCGCTTCGGCACCGGGGCCCATCTGGTCAACGCCATCAGCTTCGCGGTCGCCCAGCTGCTGATCGCGGGCGTCAACCTCGCCCTCCTCGCCGGGATCGTGCGGGCCCTGCTGGGCTGGCCGATCTGGGTCTCGCTGATCGTCGCAGGCGCGGTGGTGCTGTCGTACATCACGCTGGGCGGACTGAGCGCGGCGATCTACAACGAGGTGCTGCAGTTCTTCGTCATCGTCGCCTCCCTGCTGCCCCTGACGCTCATCGGCCTCAACCGGGTCGGGGGCTGGGACGGCCTGACCGACAAGATCAGTGCCGCCTCGGCTGGTGCGTCCTCGGCGTCCGACGCGCCACCGGCCGCGCAACAGCTGAACGCCTGGCCGGGCCAGGCGCTCTCCGGCTTCGACTCCCCGCTCCTGTCGGTGGTCGGCATCGTCTTCGGCCTGGGCTTCGTGCTGTCCTTCGGCTACTGGACGACCAACTTCGTCGAGGTCCAGCGGGCGATGGCGTCGGACTCCATCTCCGCCGCGAGGAAGACGCCGATCATCGGCGCCTTCCCCAAGATGTTCGTGCCCTTCATCGTGATCGTGCCCGGCATGGTCTCCGCGGTCCTGGTCGCGGAGATGATCGAGCTCAAGGACGGCGGCAGTCCCGCGGGCGGTGCCTCCGGCGACGTGACCTACAACGACGCCCTGCTCCTGCTGATGCGCGACGTGCTGCCCAACGGCCTCCTCGGCCTCGCGATCGCCGGACTCCTGGCCGCCTTCATGGCCGGCATGGCGGCCAACATCTCCGCCTTCAACACGGTCTTCTCCTACGACCTGTGGCAGCGTTACATCCGCAAGGACCACAGCGACGACTACTACCTGCGGATCGGCCGGCTGGCCACGGTGGGGGCGACGGTCATCGCGATCTTCACCGCCCAGATCGCTCTCGGCTACGACAACGTCATGAACTACCTCCAGACGTTGTTCGGGTTCTTCAACGCCCCGCTGTTCGCGACGTTCATCCTCGGCATGTTCTGGAAGCGGATGACCCCGACGGCCGGCTGGGTGGGTCTGGTCGCAGGCACGCTCTCGGCCATCGCGGTCGATCGCACCGCGGCCGCCGGCGTCTTCGAGCTCTCCGGGCAGGGGGTGGCGTTCCTCGCGGCGTCGGTCGCCTTCGTGGTCGACATCGTGCTGAGCGTCGTGGTGTCGCTGGTGACCAAGCCCAAACCGGCCGAGGAGCTCCGAGGCCTGGTCTACTCCGAGACGCCCCGCGAGGACCGCACCGACCCGAACGAGGCGTCGTACCCGTGGTACCGGCGCACGGCACCGCTCGCCGGCATCGCGCTCGCGATGGTCGTCGTCCTCAACTTCGCCTTCTGAGAGGGGCCAGCATGTCCACGACGTCCGAGACCGACGGCAGGTCCAAGAAGGCCGGCCTGTTCGACATCCGCAACATCATCGGCGCCCTGATGGCGTTGTACGGCGTGATCCTCGCGCTGGCCGGCCTCCTCGGGGAGCACGAGCCGGAGAAGACCGGCGGGGTGAACGCCAACCTCTGGACCGGTCTGGCCCTGCTCGTGGTGGGGCTGGGCTTCTTCGCCTGGGCGAGGCTCCGACCGATCGTCGTTCCCCCTGACGTCGACCGCGCCGACGACGACCCGACCCGACCGGCCCCGCAGCGGAAGCGACCGCCGGCGCACTGAGGGCAACCCGGCAGGCGATAGCCTCCTCGCGATGCTGCGTGCCCGACTCCTCACCCTCGTCCTGCTCGTCCTCGCCCCCCTGCTCTCGGCGTGCGCGGGCGACGAGCCGACCATCGCCCTGCTGGTCGCCGACGGCTCCGACACCGCCTCGCGCGCGGTCGACGCCGAGGCCTTCACCGAGCGCGTCGAGGCGACGTGCGACGAGTGCCGGGTCGCGGTGTACGACGCCGAGGGCGACGCGGCTGCGCAGGAGAGCCAGGCTCGCGAAGCCGAGGCCGCCTCGGCCGACGTGATCGTCGTGGTGCCCGTCGACGTCGACGAGCTCGCGTCGCTGACCGCCCGCGACCTGCCGGTGGTGTCGATGGGTGAGCCGGTGCCGGCCTCGGACCGCTTCGTGGGCCTCGAGCGCGGCGAGGTGGTCCGTCAGGAGGGTTCCGACATCCAGGCCGCCCGCAACCTGGTGCTGGGCGACGAGAAGACGATGACCTACGTCCCGACCCGCGCGATGAGCGAGCAGGCCGCGGACCTGGCGGTGGCCTACCTCGCCGACAACCCGGTCGAGGGCGGGGAGGACGTGGACGGGATCGAGTCCTGGCTCTACCCGGCCCAGGACGTCACCATCGACACCCTCACCTCCGTGCTCGTCGCGCAGGGCGTGCTGACCCTCGACGAGCTCTGCGACGGCTCGACCGAGAAGGACTGTGCGAGGCTGGGCATCCGATGATCGAGATCCTCACCCCCGCCCAGGTCGACCGCGCCCGTCGTACGGGTGCCCTCGTCGCCGACATCCTCCAGTCCCTGCGCGAGCGCAGCGCCGTGGGGACCAACCTCCTCGACCTCGACCGCTGGACCGCGGAGATGATCCGCGAGGCCGGCGCCGAGTCCTGCTACGTCGACTACGCCCCTTCCTTCGGCAGCGGCCCCTTCGCCCACTACGTCTGCACGTCGGTCAACGACGCCGTGCTCCACGGTCGCCCACGCGACCTCGCGCTGCGCGACGGCGACCTGCTCACCCTCGACCTCGCCGTACGCCTCGACGGCGTCGCCGCCGACTCCGCGATCAGCTTCCTGGTGGGGGAGTCTCGCCCCGCCGAGAGCGTAGCCCTCATCGAGACCACCCGCACCGCGCTCGACGCCGGCATCGCCGCCGCGGGCCCGGGGGCGCGCATCGGTGACCTGTCGCACGCCATCGGGACGGTGCTGCGGAGCGCGGGCTACCCGATCAACATGCAGTTCGGCGGCCACGGCATCGGCACGACGATGCACCAGGACCCCCACGTCTCCAACGACGGCCGCCCCGGCCGCGGCTACCAGCTCCGTCCCGGCCTGCTCCTGGCCCTCGAGCCGTGGATCATGGTCGACACCGACGAGCTGGTCACCGACGAGGACGGCTGGACGCTGCGCAGCGCCACCGGGTGCCGTACGGCGCACAGCGAGCACACCATCGCGATCACCGAGGACGGCGCCGAGATCCTGACGCTGCCCACCTCGTCGCGCTAGTGCACCGTCTCCAGGGGAGCCCGCGCCTCGGCCTCGGCGAGCGGCGCGTCGACTGAGTCGAGCTTGCTCGGCCACCAGATCTTGCCGCCCAGGTCGAGGTTGAGGGCGGTCACCAGCACCGAGCGCACCACCAGCGTGTCGAGCATGACGCCGAGCGCCACCGCCACCCCGAGCTCGGCCAGGAACACCAGCGGCAGCGACCCGAGCACCAGGAAGGTCGCGGCTAGGACGACGCCGGCCGAGGTGATCACGCCGCCGGTCGAGGCCAGTGCGATGAGGGACCCCTGGCGCGTGCCGTGGGTAGCGGTCTCCTCGCGCACGCGGGTCATCAGGAAGATGTTGTAGTCGATGCCGAGCGCCACCAGGAAGACGAAGGCGAACAGCGGGAACCCGGGGTCGGACCCGGCGAACCCGAAGACGTACTCGAAGATGAGCGCCGAGATGCCCAGGGCGGCGCCGAAGGACAGCACCACGGTCGCCATCAGGATCAGCGGCGCGACGAGGGCGCGCAGCAGGCCGATGAGGATCAGCAGCACCACGAGCAGGACCAGCGGCATGATCACCCAGCTGTCGCGCACCGAGGCGATCTTGGTGTCGAGGTAGAACGCCGAGCCGCCGCCGACCAGGGCATCGGCACCGTCCACCTCGCCCACGGCGTCGCGCGTCGCCTCGACGACGTCGGCGGCCGTGGTGGAGGAGATGTCGGCGTCGATGGTCGCCTCGAACCACGAACGCCCCCCCGACAGCGGCCGCACCTCGCCGGGTGCGCCCAGGTCGGGGATGCCCTCGAGTGCTGCGACGACGTCGGCGGCCGCGTCGGTGTCGGTGACCACCTGGACGGTGTTGGAGTTGTCGGCCAGGCCGTGCTCGGTGAGCAGCCGCTGGCCCAGGATCGAGTCGAACTCCTTCGTGTAGGTGTCCTCGGTCGACAGCCCCGACGCGTCGAGGCGGAACAGGCCGAGGCAGGCCAGCAGCAGCAACCCGGTCGTGACCACCCAGACCCGCCGCGGCCGGTGGCTGATCGCGCGACCCATCCGTGCCCACACGCCGTCGGCGGTCGGCTCGGCGCTGCGGAAGGTCGGCCGCTTGGGCCAGAAGACCCACCGCCCGCAGATCACCAGCAGGGCGGGGAGCAGGGTGATCATCACCAGCATCGTCACCGCCACGCCGATCGCGGCGACGGGGCCGAGCCCGGCGGTGGAGTTGAGCTCGGCGAACGACAGGCACAGCATGCCGACCGCGACGGTCGCCGCGCTCGCGAAGATCGCCGGCGCGGCGCGGTGCAGGGCGTACGCCATCGCCTCGTGCCGGTCCTCGTGCCGGCGCAGCTCCTCGCGGTAGCGCGCGACCAGCAGGAGGGCGTAGTCGGTGCCGGCGCCGATCACCAGGATGCTGAGGATCGCCTGGCTCTGCCCGTTGACGGTGAGCCCGGCGTACTTCGCGAGGAGGTAGACCAGGCCGGTCGCGAGGGTGTTGGCGACGACCGCGCAGATGATCGGCAGCAGCCACAGCACGGGGCTGCGGTAGGTGAGGAGCAGGATCACCACGACCACGCTGAGCGTGGCGAGGATGAGGTCGGTGTCGATGCCCTCGAAGGCCTCGGCCGAGTCGGCGGCCTGCCCGCCGAAGCCGGCCAGGTGCACCTCGCCACCGTCGAGCTCGGCGATGTCGCGGATCTCGTCAGCGGCGTCCGGGATCGCGTTCCACCCGTCGGACCCGAAGTTGAGCACGAGGTAGAGGTAGGCCACCTCACCGTCGTCGGAGACCAGCGTCGGCACCGGCGCTCCCTGCGCGGCCGCGGCCTCCGCGGCCGCCGGTGTCAGCACGCCGGCGTCCGTCACGCCGTCGATGGTCGCGATCTCCTGGCCGTCGGCCTCCATGGTGGCGAGGTCCTCGGCGCTGAGCCCGCCGTCGCGGTGGTAGACCACGAGGGTGGGGATGTCGTCGGGGTCGACGGACTCCGACAGCTCGTGCAGCACCCGCGTCGACTCCGCCGACTCGGGCAGCCACGAGGACGCCTCGTTGTTCTGGACCGAGGCCAGCTTGGTGGAGAAGAACCCCATGATGGCGGCGAGGACCAGGACCGCGACGAGCACGGCCCACTTCGTGACGCGCCCGGTCAGGGCTCCCGCAACCTGTCGATGCATGCGACAAGCACAACAGCCCGGACGGGCTTCGTGCATCGGTGATTCCCCCGAGGGCTAGACCGGGTGCTTCATCCTGGGTACGCCGGCGGGACCGCGAGCCCCTCGTCCGCCAGCACCTCGCGCAGCAGGTCGGGGCGGTTCGTGATCAGGCCGTCGACGCCGAGCCCGACCAGGTGGCGCATCGTGGCCGTGTCGTCGACGACGTAGGGGATGACGGCGAGCCCGGCAGCGTGCGCGGCCTCGACCAGGTCGGCGGTGGCGTACGGCTCGTACGCCGGGTCGTCCACGCCGGAGCGGTAGGGCGAGCCGTGGATGGGCGAGATCGCGGTGAAGCCCTGCGCAGCGGCGACCGCGACGAGGTCGTCGTCGACCACCACCCCGTCGAGCCAGGGGGACGGTCCCTCGGCCGCACGGAGGTACTTCGGGGACACGAGGACGTTGCGCTCCAGGCCCGGCTCCGCGTCGCCCACGCGGTCCAGCACTCCCCAGTCGAAGCACTGGATGCTGGTGCGGGGCACGAGCCCGTCGATGCGGAGCGCGTCCACGACCCTGGCGACGAACGCCTCGCGCGTGGTGAGCCCCGAGGCGTCGAGGGCGTCGTACTTGATCTCGAGGTTGACCCGGACCGGATCCGCGCCGCGCTCGTCGAGCAGCGCGGCGACCTGGCGCAGCAGCGGCATCGTCGGTGGCAGGTCGGCGCGGGTGAGGGCGCGGATGCGTCGCGTGTCGTCGAGGACCGGGTCGTGGGCGACGACGACGTCGTCCTCGGCCGTCAGGTGCACGTCGAGCTCGAGGGTCGAGACCCCGAGCGCGAGGGCGCGGCCGAAGGCCTCGAGGGTGTTCTCGGGCCAGAGGCCGGCGCCGCCGCGGTGGGCCTGGAGGTCGAAGGTCACTCGGAGTAGAGGCCGTCGACCACGTCGGCGTACTTGGTCCGCACCACCCGGCGCTTCAGCTTGAGGGTCGGGGTCAGCTCCTCGGACTCGGCCGTCCACTCGTCGGGCAGCAGCTCCCACGCCTTGACCTGCTCGGGTCGCGAGAGCCGCTCGTTGGCCTTGTCGACCGCGGCCTGCGCCATCGCGCGGATCTCCGGCCTGGCCGACAGGTCGGCGAGGTCGGTGAACTCGATCCCCATCTTCGCTGCCACGAGCGGGGCGATCTCCCCGTCGAGGGTGAGGATCGCGACGACGTAGGAGCGATCGTCACCGAGCGCCATGGCGTGCCCGACGATGGGCGACTCCTTGAGGTAGTTCTCGATGTTGGACGGCGCGATGTTCTTGCCCGCGGAGGTGATGATCAGCTCCTTCTTGCGGTCGATGATCGACACGAAGCCGTCCTCGTCGATCGTGCCGATGTCGCCGGTGTGGATCCACCCCTCGTCGTCGATGAGCGCCCGGGTGGCCGCCTCCTGCTTGTAGTAGCCCGGGGTGTTGACCGGGCCGCGGCACAGGATCTCCCCGTCCTCGGCGAGGCGGACCTCGATGCCGGGGTTGGGGCGCCCGACCGTGCCGAGCCGGAAGCCGTCGGGACCGTTGGCGGTGAAGGCGCCGGTGGTCTCGGTCATGCCGTAGACGTCGTAGACCTTGAGGCCGAGCCCGCCCATGAACTTCGCGACCTCCAGCGGCATGGGTGCGGCCGCGCTGGCCGCCCACGTCACCTGGTCGAGGCCGAGGAGCAGACGCAGGAAGGCGAGGATCGCGGCGTCCGCCTCGGCGTAGGCCTGCTCGACCTCCGGCGTCATCTCGTTGCCGTGCTCGTGGGCCTGCGTCCATGCCAGGCCCGCCGCCATGGCGTCGGTGACGAGCTTCTGGTTGGCCGGGTCCGGGTCCTCGGCGAGCTTGGCCGAGATGCCGGTCTTGATCTTCTCCCACACCCGCGGGACCCCGAAGAACGCCGTCGGGTGCACCTCGCCGAGCGCGCCGAGCAGGCCGGCGGGGTCGGGGATCGCGTGCACGTGGCTTCCCAGGAACGGCGGACCGTACGTCGCCAGCACCCGCTCGGCGATGTGCGCGAGCGGGAGGTAGCTGACGGTGCGCTGCTGGCCGCGCAGGCCGGCCGCCTCGAGCGTGGAGACCGCTTCGTACATGACGTTGTGGTGGGTCAGCACGACGCCCTTGGGGTTGCCCGTGGTGCCGGAGGTGTAGAGGAAGGTGGCCGGCAGGTCAGGTGTGATCCGGTCCATCCGCTCCTCGACGCCGCTCGTGTCGTGGCCACGGGCGAGGAAGTCGGCCCACGTCATCACGCGCGGGTCGTCGACACGGTCGGCGTCGTCGAGCATCACGATGTGGCGGATCGAGTCCACCTCGGCGAGCGCCTTCTCCCAGCGCTGGTAGCGGTCGTGGTCCTCGAGGACGACCACCACCGGCCGGGACTCGGCGGCGATGAACGACACCTGGTCCTGGGCGAGGGTGTTGTAGATCGACATCGGGACCGCGGCCGCCGTCATCGCGCCGTAGTCGGCCAGCGTGTGGGCGGTGCGGTTGTTGGCCATGATCGCCACCGGGTCGCCGACCTGCACGCCGAGGTCGATGAACGCAGCGGCGACCTGCTGCGTCTGCTCCCACGTCTGCGTCCAGGTGATCGTCGACCAGGTCTCGCCGTCGGGCACGTCGTAGCGGTCGGAGAACGCCGGCTGGTCGGCGTACCTCTCGGAGGCCTGGCGCACCGTGGCCGGCATGTGCAGGCCGAGGATGCGGGCCTCGTACTCCTCGCGCGCTGCGGCGACATCGGCAGGGATCTCGTGCGACATGGCTCTCCTCGATGTGGCGGGGGTCACATCATGGTGGGCGGCGCCAAGCGCTGGCTAGAGCGGTCAGGTCCGGCGAGTCGCCGGGAGCCGGCGCGGGAGACGGTGGAGCGTGAGGTCGCGCAGCTCCCCGGAGTCGAGGGTGAGCGTCATGTAGGTGCAGTGCGGCTGCCGCCGGCGGTCGGTGGGTGAGCCGGGGTTGAGCAGCCGGAGGCCGGTGGACGTCGTCGTGTCCCAGGGGATGTGGCTGTGGCCGAAGACCAGCACGTCGAGATGGGGGTACGCCGCTGCCATGCGCGCCTCGCGCCCCGTCGCCTGGCCGGTCTCGTGCACCACGCCGACCGTGATGCCCTCCGCCTCGACCGTGGCCACCTCCGGCAGCCGCTCGCGCAGCTCCCCGTGGTCGTTGTTGCCCCAGCACGCCACCAGCCGGCGCGCGCGGGCCTCGAGCTCGTCGAGGAGGCGTACGTCCACCCAGTCGCCCGCGTGCACCACCAGGTCGGCCTCGTCGACTGCCGTCCAGAGCTCCTCGGGCAGGTCCCGGGCCCGCTGGGGGAGGTGGGTGTCCGCCATGAGCAGCACGCGCGTCGCCATGGGCCCAGTCAACGTGGTGGGCCAAGGCGGTCGGTAGGTTCGGGGGCATGGCACCCGACGACTCCACGACCGACGACATCGTCGCCGAGGCCGCGCTCCAGCTGTGGTCGGCGGCACAGACCGACTTCGACCCCTTCGAGGTCCCGTCCGCCGAGTGGCCCGAGACGGCCGTCCCGGTCCGGGACGCCGACATCGCCGTCGACACGCGCCTCGAGGTCGAGGACGTGCGCGCCTCCCTCGAGCGGCTCGACGGCGTGAAGGTCGTCCTGGGTCGCGACGCCGGCACGTGCAGCGTGCTGCGGGTGGTCCCGGAGGACGCCCCGCTCTGACGCGGGGGACACGACATGGTCGCGAGCCGATCAGCGCGCGAGCGCAAGGCGGGGGCGCAGGCGGGGCCGCTGGCGCGGGTGAAGATCGACCTCGACGGTGACCAGCAGTTCCTCTACCGGATCAGCTGCACGACGTGCGTGGCGCGCGGGCGTACGCCGTGGTCGACGCACCGCGCCGGTGGTGACAACGGCTTCATGGCCGCGATGGACCGCTGGACCTTCCACCTCGTGGAGAAGCATCCCGGCGAGGACGCGCCCTGCCTGGCCTTCCTGGCCGAGGCCCAGCAGCGCCTGCACGAGCGGCGCGAGCAGGCGCCCGGCTGAGTCGCCTCAGGCGTCCTTGGGCACGACGATCCACGCGATGATGTAGGCGAGCTCGCCGGCGCCCACCAAGCCGAACAGCACGAAGGCGAGACGGACGAGACCGCGGGAGATGCCGAAGCGGTCGGCGAGGCCGGCGTAGACGCCGGCGATGATCTTGCCCTGCCGGGGGCGGACGAGCTTCGAGGTGGCCGTGCGCCATGTCTACCCGACGGGTGCGCGCGCACCTAGGGTCGCTGCATGCCCGACTTCACCTGGCTGCCCGCCAACCGAGCCGCGGTCGAGGACGTCGAGACCGTCTTCGCCACGGGTGGCGCGCACAAGTGCCGCTGCCAGGCGATGAAGGTGCCGGGCTGGATCTGGCGCGACACCACCCAGGAGCAGCGCGACGTCGCACTGCTCGAGCAGACCGCCTGCGGCACGGTGGGGCCGACGTCCGGGCTGGTCGCCTACGTCGACGGTGAGCCCGCCGGCTGGGTCGCGGTCGAGCCGCGGGAGAACTACCCCCGGCTGTGGAGCCGCAAGCAGGCGTGGATGCGGATGGACCCCGAGATGGAGGGTGTCTGGTCGGTCACCTGCTTCGTGGTGCGCCCGGGGTTTCGCCGGTCGGGGCTGAGCTACGAGCTCGCCCACGCCACCGTGGCGTACGGCGAGCAGGCCGGCGCCCGAGTCCTGGAGGGATATCCGATCGAGCCCCCGCCGGGGAAGTCGGTGATCTGGGACGAGGCCTCGGTCGGCCTGCTGCAGGTCTTCCTCGAGGCCGGCTACGAGCTGGTGGCCTCGCCCACCCTGCGGCGGCGCGTGGTGCGCCGACGGCTCGTCGGGGAGGAATGAGTCGCCGTCAGGCGTGCCAGCCGGTCTCGGCGGCCCACTGCTCGGCGAGTGCCATGAGCGGCTGGGCGGCGGCCTTCGCCTGCCCGTAGGCGTAGATGTCCAGGCCCTCCTCGGCCAGGCGCGTCTTGAGCCGACCCCAGGTGTCGCGGTGGTCGTCGTTGCTCCGAAGGAAGTCGCGGAACAGCAGGGAGTACCGCGCCGTCGGCGCGCCGGCCTCGCGCACGTGGATGTTCATCGACCGGCCGCCCACCGGGGGAGCGAAGACCCGCTTCGGGTGGATCGCATCGCCGAGGGCCTCGTCGCGGTTCCACGGCTCGGGCCTCTCGCGGTATCCGGCTGCGGTGAGCGGTCCGAGGTCGGTCGCCGCGAGCGAGTCCACCCGCACCATGAGGTCGATGCAGTCCTTCGCGGGCAGGCCCGGGACCGCGGTGGAGCCGATGTGGTCGACGGCGAGGGCGTCGCGGAGCAAGCGCGCCAGCTCCGCCGCCAGTTGCTGCCCCTCGGCGGCCCACTGCGGTCGGTGGGGGACCACCTCGACGCTGCGCGAGGACCTCTCGTCGGGGAACGGCACCGGGACAGTCTCCACTGTCGCAGCGAGGATCGAGCCCTAGGCTGGACGTGTGCGCCTGGGACCTGCCTCGTCGATGCTCGTCCTCGCCTCGGCGGTCGTGGTCGCAGCGGTCGCGGTCGCCGGTTGCTCGGCGGAGGCCCCCGAGGAGGTCGTCACCCGGAGCTCGGTCAGCGATCCCGCGGGCGACGTCGTGGTGGGCGGGCTGGGTGAGGACCGGGAGAGCATCGACGCGGCCCCGCGGAACACGATCACCGACATCGTCGCCACGACGATCGACCACGGCACCGACACGATCACCATCGACGTGGCCTTCGAGGACCTGCGCCCACGCCAGTACCTGGACCTGACGGCCGACGTGACGACGGACGGCACCGGATCCGGTCGCGCGACGCAGGTGACGGCCTTGACCTACCTCGGGGAGAGCAGCATCGACGTCTACCACGGCAACGAGACGTCGACCTGCGTCGATGCCGAGGTCGTCGTCGACGACGGCCTCGACACGGTGACCGTGTCTGTGCCCCGCGCCTGCCTGGACGACCCGCGCTGGATCGAGGCCGAGGTGCGCGCGGCCACGATGCGCTACCGGGCGACCGGTCCTCGGGCCGACGCGGTGTGGGAGGACGACGCCTATGCAACCGGTCTCGTCGAGTGGTCGGACCGCGGGACCAGCGTCAGGCTCCACCACCCGTAGTCCGACCATCCCGGGGCGCGCGGCATCAGCCCGACGAGCCGAAGTCGTGCGTGAGGACGCCCATGATGACGTCGTCGTGCCACTCGTCCCCGATCCGAGCCGCCTCGCGCTCGCGGCCCTCCTCGACGAAGCCGCATCGCCGGTAGCAGGCGATGGCCCGCTCGTTGAACGCCAGGACACGGAGGTCCACGCGGTGGAGCCCGAGGTCCCCGAAGGCATGCCTGAGCACGGTGCGGGTGACGTCCTGCCCGATCCCACGACCGAGCAACGAGCCGTCGAGGATGCCGACCGCGTAACGGGCGCGACGGTCGTGGTCGTCGAGGCCGTGCAGTCGTGCGGTGCCGACGAAGGCGCCGGCGACGTCAACGGCCCAGTGGTGCGGGTTCCCGTCGGTCGTCACATGGTCGTACCAGGATCGGGCCTCCACCTCGGTCATCCGGCGGACGCCCGACCAGGACGGGGTCCCACCGAACAGGCGCGTGATGTCGGCGTCCTGCCCGAGCCGCGCACGCGCCTCCACGTCGGAGTTCCTGAACGGCCGCAGGACTGCTCGTTCCCCATGAAGGACGGGGGTGACCCTGTCGGCAGCCTCGTCAGCGTCCATGCGGCAGACGCTAGCTGGTGGACGACACGAGGGTGTCGAGACAGCTCCGACCGCACCTGCCGCGATCAGTGCGGTGGCTGTGGTGCGCCTGATGCACCACAGCCACCGCACAGCGCCGCCGAGGCGCACTGGAGGTCGGGCAAGCCAGACCGTCCTCGGGTTGGCCGCCTGACTACTGTCGTGGCGTGAGCCCAGGTCGTGAAGCCGATGTCGTCGTGGTGGGTGCCGGACTGGCCGGCCTGCGCTGTGCGCAGGCGCTGGCCGCAGCCGGTCGTGAGGTCGTCGTGCTGGAGGCGTCCGACCGCGTCGGCGGCAGGATCCGCACCGACCGGGTCGACGGCTTCCTCGTCGACCGGGGCTTCCAGCTGCTCAATCCCGCCTACCCCGCCGTACGCCGCTGGGTGGACGTCGACGCCCTGGGCCTCCAGCCGTTCGGGGCCGGGGTTGCCGCGCGCGCCGACGACGGGCTCAGCGTTCTGGGCCACCCGCTGCGCGAGCCCGCCCTGCTCCGGCAGACCCTGCGCGCCGTCGCCCGTCGCCCGCGCGAGGCGGCTGCGCTCGCCCGCTGGGCCGCCCCGCTGCTCCGCCCGCGACCGGGGACGTCGCTGTCGGAGGTGCTCGAGTCACGCGCGGACGTCGACCGGCGTACGTCCCTCGACGATGCCCACCTCGACGGCCTCCTGCGCCGGGTCGTGGACCGCTTCTTCGCCGGTGTCCTCCTCGAGGACGACGGGAGCACGGCCGACCGCTTCGCCCTGCTCCTGACCTGGATGTTCGTCCGCGGGGTGCCCGCCCTGCCACGCGAGGGCATGGCCGCGCTGCCGGCCCAGCTCGCCGCGACCCTGGGCGACCGCGTGCGCCTCGGCGAGCAGGTGCGGTCCGTGACCGGGACCTCCGTGACCACCGACGACGCCACCTGGTCAGCGGGCCAGGTGGTCGTGGCCACCGGCGCCCCGGAGGCTGCGGGGCTGACCGGCGCTCCGGCCCCGGCGACCAAGGGCGTCGTCACCACGTGGTGGTCCGCCCCCGAAGCGCCGGACACCGACCTGCTGCACGTCGATGCCCGTCGCGTCCCCACCGGCCCACTCGTCAACGCGGCCGTCGTGTCCCGGGCGGCACCGTCCTACGCGCCCCGGGAGCGTCACCTCGTCGAGGGATCCGCGCTCATGGGGCCCGGTCGCGTCACCGACGAGCCGTCGATGCGCCGCCACGCCGGAGACCTGCTCGGGGTCGACCCGACCGCGTGGGAGGTGGTGGCACGCCACGAGGTCCCGGATGCGCTGCCGACCCAGCCGGCGCCCTACTCCGCCGAGCGGCCGGTGCGCGTCGGCGACCTCGTCGTCTGTGGCGACCACCGCGACACCGGCTCGATCCAAGGTGCCCTCGTCAGCGGCCAGCGCGCTGCCGACGCCGTGCTCGGGGCGGGCGCGCGGTGACCGCCGACGTGGTGGTCGTCGGCGCCGGAATGGCCGGCGTCGCCTGCGCGCGAGAGCTGCGCGCGGCCGGGATCGGCGTACGCGTCCTCGACCGCGGGCACGTGCCCGGAGGCCGGATGGCCTCGCGCCGGCTCTGGGAGCGCCGGGTGGACCTGGGCGCGTCCTACCTCACCGTCTCCGACGCGGGCTTCCGCGCGCTGGTGGACGACTGGGCCGCACGCGGCCTCGCGCACGAGTGGACCGACACCTTCACCGCGCTGGGCGCGGACGCGCCGGAGTCGAAGACCGGTCCGATGCGGTGGGGAGCCCCCGGCGGCTTGCGCTCGCTCGTCGAGGACCTGGCCGCGGACCTCGAGGTGGAGCGCTGCGAGATCGCCGGACTGGACGACGTCGACGCTCCGGTCGTCGTCCTCGCCATGCCCGACCCGCAGGCGCGCCGGTTGACCGGCCACCACCCGGTCACCGCCGTCCTCGACCGCGAGTGGGAGCCGGTCATCGCGCTGGCCGCCCGGTGGGCCGAGCGCACCTGGGACGACGTCAGCCCCGATGGTCGCTTCCACGGTGCCTTCGTCAACGACGACCCCGACGTCGCGTGGATCGCCGACGACGGCAGGCGCCGCGGCGACGACGCGCCCGTCCTGGTGGCGCACTCCACGCCGGGGCGCGCGGCCCAGCACCTCGACGAGCCCGGGGGAGCGGCGCCCGCGATCATCGAGTCCGTACGCCGACACCTGCACGTCGCGGAGCCGCTCGACCTCCACGTGCACCGCTGGACCTTCGCCCGCCCGGTCGGGGAGCGCGAGGACGCCTACGCCCTCGTCGACGGCCCAGGCGCGCTGGTCGGGGTGTGCGGCGACGGCTGGGGTCCCTCTCCCAAGGTGGAGACGGCGTGGCTCTCGGGGACCCGGCTCGGGCATGCGCTGGTGGAGCGGCTGACCTAGCTCGCCAGCGTCGCGAGGTCGCGCTCGGCGTAGAGCCGGTGCTGCCACTCCTCGTTGAGCACGACGCGCAGGCAGTGGCCCACGGTCAGGTCGGGGACGTCTCGCAGGAAGGGCGTCGCGGAGTAGACCTCCCGGGCGAGGCCGGCGTCGTCCATCCGCTCGAGCAGCTCGGCCACAGTCGCCCGGCGCTGGCGGCGCAGCGCCAGCACCTCGTGGAGCTCCGGGCGCGCACGGCGTTCCCAGGGAACGCCCTCGTGGACGGGCGCCTCGTCCCACGGGAGGTCGAGCGGGTGCCACGGGGAGGGGAAGCCGTAGACGACGCCGCTGACCCAGCAGGCGTGGGCGAAGCCGAGGTGGCGCAGGGTCTGGATGAAGGACCACTCGCCGTCGACCTGCTCGTGGAGCTGCTCGGGAGGCAGCACCCGGGCGCGATCGAGGGTCTCGCCCCAGAGTCGGTCGAGGATGGCGAAGGCCTCGCGGAAGCCGTCGGCGGTGGTGGGGCGCATCGCCGAGCGCTCGGGGTGGCGACGGTCGAGCTCCGCCTCCACCAGGGGGCCGACCTCCACTCCGTTCACCACCAGTCGCCCGATCTCGCCGTCGATCTCGAGGTCCGGGACCTCGACGCCGGTCATCCGGACCTTGTCGAGCCAGGCGGCGTGGATCCGTACGCCGCTGAGGTCGACGTCGGTGAAGGACGCCTCGACCAGGGAGACGTCGCGGAAGGACGCGCGATGCAGGCGGACCTTGTCGAAGCTGGAGTCCGAGAGGTCCTGCTCGGTGAAGTCGGTCATGGCCGCAGGCTAGGCCCGGTTGGGGACGTTCTGGGGCCGGATCACCAGGAGCAGCGCTTCACGAACGCGACCGGAAGCCCGAGCACATCACGCGGAGGTGCTCGATGACCTCTCCGCCGCGGTAGTAGGCCTGCTGCTCGGCGACGTAGGCACCCGTCGGTGTCGCGAGGTCGAAGCGGTAGCCCACGTGCGCGGTGTCGGCGACGTCCGCGCGCTCGACGACGTCGACGACACGCTCGACCCGGTCCTGCGGCTCGAACCATGAGCCGAAGATCACCGAGACGACCTCGTCGGGGCCCGTGCCCTCCCACAGTCGACCCGGGGTGAGGCCCTTGAAGTCGACGTCGTCGGCGAGCAGGCCACGCAGCGCCGCCTCGTCCTTGTCGGCGATCGCGCGTGCCAGTCGTGCACCCAGTGAGTCGCTCACGCACCCAGTGTGCGCTCCGGGGTCAGCGCGGCGCCAGCATCACCAGGTGAGCTCGATCTCGATCTCGTTGTCCCCGCCCAGCTCGACCTCGACCTTCAGCTTCACCTCGTCCGGCACGGCGACGGTCACGCGTCCGCCGTCGCGGGCGAACTCGACCGAGTTGTGCTTGGCGAGGGAGTCGGCGAGGGCACGCAGCTTCGCCGCAGCCTCCTCGCGGGTCATGGTGCGGGTCTCGTCCATCTCGAAGAGGTCCATGGCCCGAACCTAGCCAGCGCCTACAACCCGAGCATCCGCCCGATGATCTCCTTCTGGATCTCGGTCGTCCCGCCGTAGATCGTCTGGATCCGGGAGTCGGTGTAGGCCTTGGAGATGGGGTACTCGTTCATGTAGCCGTAGCCGCCGTGCAGCTGGACGCCCGCGTCGACGACGCGCTTCTGCAGCTCGGTGGTCCACCACTTCGCCATCGAGGCCAGCGAGGTGTCGACGGTGCCGGCGTTGAGCCGCAGCACGCAGTCGTTGATGAAGACCCGCGCGATGTGGGCCTCGGTGGCCATCTCGGCGAGCACGAAGCGGTTGTGCTGGAACTTCCCGATCGGCTTGCCGAAGGCCTCCCTCTCCTTGGCGTAGGCCAGGCACAGGTCCAGCACGTGCTCGATCGCTGCGACCGCGATGCAGCCGATCGAGATCCGCTCCTGCGGCAGGTTCTCCATCAGCGAGACGAATCCCGAGCCCTCCGCGCCGAGCAGGTTCTCCTTCGGCACGTGCACGTCGGTGAAGGACAGCTCCGCGGTGTCCTGCGCGTGCAGCCCCATCTTGTCGAGGT
Organism: Nocardioides furvisabuli; assembly: GCA_964021995.1. Lineage (GTDB taxonomy): Bacteria > Actinomycetota > Actinomycetes > Propionibacteriales > Nocardioidaceae > Nocardioides > Nocardioides furvisabuli_A. The sequence goes on from CAXHZJ010000008.1 coordinate 48,763, forward strand.
TGCGCCCGCGCTCGAAGCCCTCCATCCCACGCTCGACGACCAGCAGGGAGATGCCCTGGTGCCCGGCGTCGGGGTCGGTCCGGCAGACCACGACGACGAGGTCGGACAGGATGCCGTTGGAGATGAAGGTCTTCGACCCGTTGAGGACGTAGTGGTCACCGGCGTCGACGGCCGTCGTGCGGATGCCCTGGAGGTCCGAGCCCGCACCCGGCTCCGTCATCGCGATGGCGGTGACGAGGTCGCCGGAGACGCAGCCGGGAAGCCAGCGCTCCTTCTGCTCGGGCGTGCCGAGGGAGGAGATGTAGGGGACGATGATGTCGGTGTGCACGGCGAAGCCGGGCCCCGAGGCGCCGGCCCGTGCGGACTCCTCGGCGAGCACCATGTTGTAGCGGAAGTCCTTGATGCCCGGGCCGCCGTAGGCCTCGTCGACGTCGAAGCACAGCAGGCCGCGCTCGCCCGCCTTGCGCCAGATCTCGCGGTCGACGACGCCGGCCTCCTCCCACGCGGCGTGGTGCGGCGCGACCTCCTTGTCGAAGAACGCGCGCGCGACGGCGCGGAAGTCCTCGTGCTCCTGCTCGAGGATGGTGGGGCGCTCAGGCATGTGATCTCTCTCCGTGCGGGTGGGCGTTCAGGTGGTCGAGCATCGCCAGCGGGCCGAGGTCCTCGAGCCGGTGGCCGTGGGGATAGGTGGTCGGCCGGTGGACGTACGCCGTGCGCCGCGGCGGCGCGAACCGGAGCAGCCGTCCGCGCATCCGGAGCCCGGCGCGCACCGCGCGGACGAACCACCGCGGCTGGCGCGGCAGGCCGAGGGCCTTGCGCAGCGGCTCGTCCATGACGGCGACCGTCACCCGTCGCACCAGCGGCCGCATCGGCGCGGGGGACACCTCGCGGGCGATCCGGATCGACGCTTCGGCCAGCCGGGTGGCGGCCGGGGTGTGGGCGAAGCGGCGATCCTCGTGGTCGAGCAGCAGCGTGAGGTAGCCGTCGTACGTCGTGGGCAGGTCCTTGAGGCCCATCAGCTCGCCGAAGCGGGTGGTCACCTTCGTGATCGCCGCGAGCTCGTGGGGGTCGAGCGGGCGCCAGCCGTAGGCCTCGATCCACCGGACCGGGCCGACGATCGTGGTCGCGAGGACGTAGGCGAAGTCCTCGGCGGCGATGTCGTAGTGCCCGTGGATGCGGTTGAGCCGGCGCAGCGCGGCGTGCGAGCGCGGGGAGTCGATGCCGTCCAGGGTGGCCTCGTCGCCGACGAGGATGGTGTCGTCGTAGCGCTTGACGCCGTGGTCCTCGAACTCGCGCGTGCGGTCGAGGAGCTCGGCGATCGAGGGGATGCCGTAGTCGCGCAGGAAGGCGATCCCGGTGCCCTGGACGTAGTCCCACGGGAACTCGTGGCGCGCGGTCAGCCGCAGGATCTCGTCGTGGTCGACCTCCGGGTCGAGGGAGCGGATCCGGCGCAGGTTGTCGTAGCGACCCGGAGCGTGCACGGCGTCAGGACACCCATTCCTTGAGCTGCGCGACGAGGGCGGCGGGGTCCTCGCCGACGGGCGTGATGTTGAGGTCGGTGACGCCGGCCTCGGCGAAGGCGGCGATCCGCTCCTTGACGTAGGACGCCGGGCCGACGAGGTTCGCGGCTTCGAGCCACTCGGTCGGGACGAGCGCCTCGGCCTCCTTCTTCTTGCCGGAGAGGTAGAGGTCCTGGATCTCCTCGGCCTCCTTCTCGTAGCCGTAGGCGCGGGCCACGTCGTTGTAGAAGTTCTTGCCCTTCGCGCCCATCCCGCCGACGTAGAGGGCGAAGACCGGCCGCGCGAAGTCGAGCAGCGCCTTGGTCTCCGGGCCCTCGCCGATCGCGAGCATGCCGCCGGCCATCACCTGCAGGGGTGCGAGCCTGTCGAGGCGCTTGGCGTTGCCCGCGGCCAGCGCGTCGCCCCACACCAGGTGCGCCTTCTCCGGGTGGAACAGGTGCGGGATCCAGCCGTCGGCGATCTCCGCGGTCTGTTCGACGTTCTTGGGGCCGAGCGCCGCGATCCAGATCGGGATGGTGTCGCGCTCAGGACGGGTGAGCAGCTTGAGCGGCTTGCCCAGCCCGGTGACCGCGCCGTGCTCCTTGGTCAGGGGCAGGTGGAAGGCGCCGTCGGCTGCCAGCGGCTCGCGCTTGAGGCCGCTGCGGACGATCTCCACGACCTCGGCGGTGCGCGCCATCGGCTTGGAGTAGGGGACGCCGTGGAAGCCCTCGATCACCTGTGGTCCGCTGACACCGAGACCGAGGATCGCGCGTCCCTGGCTGACGTTGTCGAGGCCGGCGGCTGTCTGCAGCAGCGCACCGGGGGTGCGGGAGTAGATGTTGAGGATCCCCGAGCCGATCTGCACCGTCTCGGTCTTCGCCGCCAGGTAGCCCATCAGCGTGGGGGAGTCGAAGCCGTACGCCTCGGCGACCCACACGCTGTCGAGCCCGGCGCGCTCGAGCGCGACCACGTCGTCGGCCGCCTTGCGCGGGTTGCCGTCGTACATCAGGAGGGAGGCGAGGCGCATGCCAGCAATCGTGACAGTGGAACTGTCACGGTGCAAGGGTCAGCTCGTCCCGTGCCACGACTCCCAGAGCGCGGCGTAGGAACCCCCGGCGGCGACGAGGTCGTCGTGCGAGCCGAACTCCGCGATCACGCCGTCCTCCACCACCGCGACGCGGTCGGCGTCGTGGGCGGAGAAGAGCCGGTGCGCGATCGCGATGACCGTACGTCCCTCCAGCACGGCCGCGAGCGACCGCTCGAGGTGCCGCGCCGCGCGCGGGTCGATCAGCGACGTCGCCTCGTCGAGCACGAGCGTGTGCGGGTCGGCGAGCACCAGCCGGGCGAGCGCGATCTGCTGGGCCTGGGCGGCCGTCACCGCCCGTCCTCCCGAGCCGACCACCGTGTCGAGACCGAGCGGGAGGGCGTCCACCCATTCGAGTGCGTCGACCGCGCCGAGCGCGGCTCGTACGGCGTCGTCGTCGGACCCCGGCCGGGCGAGCACGACGTTCTCCCGCAGCGTGCCGACGAAGACGTGGTGCTCCTGGGTCACGAGCGCGACGTGGCCGCGCAGGTCGCCGAGCGGAAGCTCGACGAGGCCGACGTCGCCGACCGTCACGGAGCCGGTGCGTGGGGGATGGATGCCGGCCAGGAGGCGACCCAGCGTCGACTTGCCCGCACCCGAGGGGCCGACCATCGCGATCCGCTCGCCCACACCCACGTCGAGGTCGATGCCGTGCAGCACGTCGCGCCCCTCGACGTAGGAGAAGTGCACGTCGTCGGCGTCGAGCTTCTCCGACGACGGCGTGCGCCCCGAGACCTCGCGGTCGTCCGGCACCTGCGCCACCCCGAGGAGGCGGGCGAGGGAGGCGGCACCGAGCTGGAGCTCGTCGAGGATCGACACCATCCGGTCGACCGGGTCGATGAGCATCTGGACGTAGAGCGTCGCGGTCGTGACCTCGGCCAGCGAGACCTCGCCACGCGTGTAGAGCCAGCCGCCGAAGAGCAGCGTGCCGACGACCGGCAGGAGGTAGCTCAGCTCCATGCTCGGGAAGAAGACGGTGCGCAGGTGCAGGGTGTACTTCTCCGCCTCGAACGACTTCACGCAGTCGTCGTCGCCCTGCTCGACCCGCTTCGTGCCGAGGCCGAGCGCCTCCACCGTGCGCGAGCCCTCGACGGTCTCCGACAGCGTGGTGGTGATCTGGGAGTACGACGCGGTCTCGGCGAGGTAGCCGTCCTTGGCGCGGGCGAGGTACCACCGCAGCCCGACCACCAGGGGCGGCAGCGCGAGCAGGCAGGGGAGGAACACCCACCAGCCGACGCTCAGTGCGGCGGCGAAGATGAGGAGCGCCGAGACGACGGCGATGGTCCACTCGGGCAGGGCCCACCGCACCGACCACCCCAGCTGGTCGATGTCGGAGCCGGTGCGGGTCAGCAGGTCGCCGGACCCGGCCGCCTCGACCGTGCCGACCGGCAGGGCCAGGGTGTTGGCGACGAAGTCCTCGCGCAGCTCGGCCAGCACCAGCTCGCCCATCACCTGTGAGCGGTAGCGGGCGTAGCGGGTCAGCACCGACTGCAGGACCAGGAAGATCGCCAGCCACATCACGATCTCGTCGACGTGGGAGCGGGGCGTGCCGTTCTCGACCGACTCGACGAGGTCGCCGAGCAAGCGGGGCGCGGCCAGCGCGGTCAGCGCAGCCAGCACGTGGAGGCCGAGTGCGGTCCACAGCAGGCGAGGGTGCCGGTGCGCGACCTGGCCGACGTAGCGGCGTACGGCCCTTCCGTCGGCGATCGGCAGCCGGGCATTCACGCTCATACGCGTACTCGCTTCGCTCCGTGCGCGCATGAGGCACATGACGCACAGCTCTGGATGATGAGCTCGCTGCGCTCGCTCATACCGCCGCCTCCACGTCGCGTACGACGACCCGGCGGTAGGCGGCGACCTCGGTGAGCAGGTCGGTGTGGGTGCCGACCGCGACGACGCGGCCGTCGACCACGAAGGCCACCTCGTCGACGGCGTCCAGCAGCAGGGGGCTGACGGTGGTGACCACGGTCGTACGTCCCTCACGGTGCGCTCGCAGCCGGTCGGCGATGCGCGCCTCGGTGTGGGCGTCGACCGCGCTCGTCGGCTCGACGAGCACGAGGACCTCCGGGTCGGCGGCGAGGGCGCGGGCCAGGACCAGGCGCTGGCGCTGGCCGCCGGAGAAGGAGCGGCCCTTCTCGGTGACGACGGAGTCGAGGCCCTCGGGCAGTGCCTCGAGGATGTCCTCGGCGGAGGCGGTGAAGAGCGCCTTCTCGACGTCCCCGTTGCCCCGCTCGTCGATGCGGTCGGCCAGCCGGCCGGCGAAGAGGGCGGCCCCGGTGTCGGAGACCATGATCCGCTCGCGGACGTCGGCGTGGCGCAGGGAGGTGAGCGGCACGCCGCCGAGGGAGACCTCGCCGTCCTGCTCGGCCGCGCAGAGCCCGAGCCGGTCGGCGAGCAGGGCCGAGTCGTCGGGCTGCTCGGAGACGATCGCGGTCAGCAGGCCGGGCCGGACCCGCAGGCCCGAGCGGGCGTCGTGCAGCTCCGAGCCCGCGGGTGGGGGAGCAGCGGGCGAGACCGGCTCCACGACGTCGGGCACCAGCGCCATCACCCGGCACACCCGCGACGCGGCGACGCGGCCGCGGATGAGCTTGTTGGCGAACTCGGTCGCCGTGCGCAGCGGCAGCATGAGGAAGGCGGAGTAGCCGTAGAAGGCGACCAGCTCACCGGCGGAGATCTCGCCCGTCACCGCGGAGCGGGCGCCCAGCCAGACCACGAGCACGACGAAGACGCCGGGCAGGAAGACCTGGAGCGCGTCGAGGACCGACTGGAGCTTGGCGACGTTGACCGCGGCCGTGCGGGTGGCCTGCGACTCGCGGCGGTAGCGGTCGAGGAAGACGCCCTCGCCGCCGATCCCGCGGAGCACGCGCAGGCCGCCGACGATGTCGGTGCCGGTGTTGGACAGGTCGGAGCGCATCTGCCGCTCGGTGGCGCTGCGGGCCTGGAGCGGCTTGAGGAGCGGCCCCATCACGAGCAGCAGCAGCGGCACACCGATCAGCACCACCAGGCCGAGCTGGACCGACGTGCTCAGCAGGATCGCGGAGACGAGGAAGAAGGAGACGATCGCGCCGGCGAACCGGGCGGTCACGTCCATCACGTTGCCGATGTGGGAGAGGTCGGTGGTGCCGATCGCGATGACCTCGCCCGTGCTGACCTTGCGGGGCAGCGAGCCGCCGAGGCGCACCGACTGCCGGGTCGTGAGCTGCACGATCCGGTAGGACGCGGTCAGCCAGTTGGTGACCGCGAAGCGGTGGCGCATGATCCCCGTGACGGCCTGGAGCAGGCCGATGAGCAGCATCACACCGGCCCAGAGGACGAGCTGCTGCTGGTCCTTGTCGGCCACACCGCGGTCGATCGCACGACCCAGCACGGCGGGCATGACCGCCTGGCACGACATCCACACGATGCCGAAGGCCATCCCGCCCAGCAGGGTGGGCCACTGCTGACGGGCCAGCCACCACAGGAAGCGGCCGGGGGTGCGATGGTCCGGTGTCCCGGGGTCGGCGACGGGCAGGATCCTCACTGGCCCGATCCTAGGTTCGCCGACGGCCCGCCGACGAATGGTTATCGAGCCGTCAGCCGTCCACGGAGGAGGCTCCGGCGAGGACCTCCGCCACCGCGCGGGTGCGGGGCTCGGCCCCGAGCAGGGTCGCGGTGACGAAGTCGGCGGCGTACGTCTCGAAGGTGCGGCCGTGGCGCAGCATCGCGTGGCGTCCACCGGGCACCGAGACGTGGCCGACAGTCGCGTCGCGCCCCAGGCGTCGTGCCAGCCCGGCGGACCGGGACGGGAGCGCGATGCGGTCGTCCGTGCCGTGCACCACCAGCACCTGCCTACCGGCCAGGTCGACCCGGTCGCTCGGCAGCACCCACGGGTTGAGCGCGACCACCGAACGGACCTGCGGGGCGTCGCCGCCCAGCAGTGCGGCCCGTCCGCCGAGCGAGTGGCCCACGAGGGCGACCGGCACGTCGCCGTGCTGCTCGGCGACCCGGTCGAGCGCCCATGCCAGGTCCATCACCGGCGTCGTCTGCGAGTCCCACCCTCGGTGGGAGTTGAGCAGCCGGTGGACGGCCAGCCGCGACCGACCGGCGCGGGCGATGCGCCGCGCGATCGGCACCATCCGCAGCACCGACAGCTGGGTCGGGCTCACCATCGCGCGCTCGCCCCGGCTCGCCCCGCCGTGCAGCACCACCACGACGCCCTCGGGGTCGCGAGGTGTGCGGACGGGGACGAGCCGGGCGCCGCTCACCCGTGTAGGCCGGGGATCCGCGCGGCGATGCCCTCGAGGACGTTGCTCGAGCGCTGCTGCTCGCCGAGCTTGGCGTCGACGACGATGATCGCGCCGGTGAGCGCGGGCACGACCCACTGCAGGAGGTGCAGCTGGCGCTGGGCCTGCGCGACCTCGGGCGGCGTGGTGCCGGTGGGCTCGGTGCCCGACTCGGCGGGCACGGCCCGGTGCTCGGAGACGCGTCGACCCAGGACGCGGCTGTACGCCGTGACGCCGAGGGCAGCGGCCATCAGGCCGGTCTTGAGCATCGAGGCGCCGGCCACGCCGGACTGGCCGGCGACGCGGCCCTTGTTGCCGAGCAGCAGGCCGGTGCTGCCGAGGACGTGCGCGCCGATCGCGGCGGCGTTGACAGGGGTCCAGCGGTCCCAGCCGTCGTTGGCGACCGAGCCGACACGGGTGGGGGCGTCGGCCTCGGCCGCGGCAGGATTGAGCGCCACGGCGTTTGCCAGCGTGCCACCGAACCAGGCGGCGAGGCCGAGGTCGTTGAGGGAGCGGGACAGGGAGTTGTCGGTCAAGGAGTCTCCAGAGGTCGGGGGGTGAACCGGCTCCGTACCCGGGAGCCCGTCTCGCATTCGCCGATCGTGGGACAGCCTCAACGGCCCAGGTCCGGCACGACCTCGGCCCCCGGCAGCTCGGCCAGCAGGCGGCCGGGCACCAGCAGCTTCGAGCGGCGTACGCCGCTGCCGAGCACGACGACGGGCTCGTCGAGCAGCGCGTCGTGGACCAGCACGCGCCACCCGGACGGCAGCCCGACCGGCGTGATGCCGCCGTGCTCCATCCCGGTCTCGTCCACGGCCCGGTCCATCGGCAGGAAGGACGCCTTGCGGACGTCGAGCATCTTGCGCACGAGCGTGTTGACGTCGGCGCGGGTGTCGGCGCGGACGACGCACGCGGCGATCCGCTCGTCGCCGGCCCGGCTCCCGGCGATCACGACGCAGTTGCCGCTGGCCGTCATCGGGATGTCGTAGGCCTCGCTCATCGCCGCGGTGTCGGCAAGGTCGGGGTCGATGTCGACCACCGCGACCTCGCTCGCCCCGGACCAGCCGGCCAGGGCAGCGGCGACGGGAGCCGCCACCAGCGCGTGGTGGTCGGCGGCCGGCAGGGACGTCAGCGTCGGGAAGCTCGGGAGTGTCACGCGGCCATCATGCGCCATTCACGTTCGCGTCACCGCCCGGTCCCGCGCGCCCGTCACGGTGGTGCCATGACGGTGACCCGCGAGGCGCTCGAGATGGCCCCGTCGTTGGTCCTCACGCCCGCCGTGGTTGCGCACCGCGGCGCCAGCGGGCACCGTCCCGAGCACACCCTCGACGCCTACCGGACCGCGATCCGGATGGGCGCCGACGACATCGAGCTGGACCTCGTCTCCACCCGTGACGGGGTGCTGGTGGCCCGTCACGACCTCGAGCTCAGTGCGACCACCGACGTCGCGGGTCGCCCTGAGCTCGCCCACCTGCGCCGCACCGTCGTCGTCGACGGGGAGGAGCAGCACGGCTGGTTCGTCCACGACCTCACGCTGCGCGAGCTCAAGACGCTCACCGCCCGGGAGCGGATGCCGCAGACCCGTCCCGCCAGTGCGGCGTACGACGGGGCCGAGGGGGTGGCGACCCTCACCGAGGTCCTGGCGATGGTCGGCGCCGAGTCAGCACGGCGTGGACGTGCCGTGGGGGTGCTGCTCGAGCTCAAGCACGCCGCCCACCACGACGCGATCGGGCTGCCGCTCGACGTCCCCCTCCTGCGCGAGCTCGCGCGCCACGGCCTCGACCACCCGTGGGCGCGGGTGTCGCTCATGTCGTTCGAGACCACCGTCCTGCGCCGGCTCGCGGGGAGGACCCGGCTGTCGCTGGTCCAGCTCCTCGGCTCCCCCCACGGGCGCCCGGCCGACCTGGAGGCGGCCAGCGACCCCCGCACCTACGCCGACCTGGTCTCGCCCGAGGGCCTGGCCTGGATCGACGACTACGCCGACGGCATCGGGCCGCACACGTCGCTGGTGCTGCCGCGCGACCGGACCGGGGCGATCGGCGCCCCGTCCGGGCTGGTCCGCGACGCGCACCGCCGCGGCCTCACCGTGCACGTGTGGACCGTGCGCGGGGAGAACCGCTACCTCCCCACCAACCTGCGCCGCGGCACGGCCCCCGACGCGCTGGGGGACATGGCCGGTGAGGTCCGCGCGCTCCTCGCCGCCGGGGTCGACGGGGTCATCACCGACCACCCCGAGGCAGCCCTCGCGGTGCTGCGCGAGGGTGTCGTGGCCGCCGGTCGCTGACCCGTCACGGAGCGTTCACCGGGGCGTGCCCCGCACGCCGCTGCAGCCGGGAAGCCTCACACCATGACCTCTCGGAAGGCCCCCGCGGCCCCTCTCGTCCTGGCGCTCGCCGCCACCCTCACCTCGCTCTCGGCACCCGCCACGGCCGCACCCGCTGCTCCGACCGGGGCGCGCGAGGCCTCGCTCGTCGAACCGATCCTGATCGGGCACCGCGGTGCCTCGGGCTACCGCCCCGAGCACACGCTCGCCGCCTACCGCCTCGCCATCGCCCAGGGAGCCGACTACATCGAGCCCGACCTCGTCAGCACCAAGGACGGCGTCCTCGTCGCCCGCCACGAGAACGAGATCAGCGGCACGACCGACGTCGCCGACCACCCCGAGTTCGCCGACCGCCGCACCACCAAGGTCATCGACGGCCGCCCGGTCACGGGCTGGTTCACCGAGGACTTCACCTACCGCGAGCTGCGCACCCTGCGCGCGAAGGAGCGGCTGCCGCAGGTGCGCCCCGACAACACGGCGTACGACGGCCAGGAGCGGATCCCGACCCTCGACCAGGTCATCAAGCTGGCCCGCCGCGCGGGCGTGGGCATCTATCCCGAGACCAAGCACCCCTCCTACTTCGACTCCATCGGCCTCTCGCTGGAGGAGCCGCTCGTCGCGGCGCTCGAGAAGCGGAAGTGGGCCGACGCCGACGACCCGGTCGTCATCCAGTCCTTCGAGGTGACCAACCTCCGCGAGCTCGACGCGATGGTGGACGTCCCGCTCGCCCAGCTCGTCGACGCCGCGGGCGGTCCCGCCGACCTCCCCGGCACGACGTACGCCTCGATGCTCACCCCCGCGGGCCTGCGCACGATCGCGACGTACGCAGACGGGCTGGGCGCCAACAAGTTCGTCGTGCTCCCGCGCGGTGCCACGACCCCGACGGCCGTCGTCGGCGACGCGCACGCGGCCGGGCTCGTCGTGCACGTGTGGACGCTCCGGCTGGAGAACCAGTTCATGGACGCCCGTTTCGCGAGCGGCACCGACCCGAACGCTCCCGGCGACCTGGCCGCCGAGGCGCGGGCCTTCCTCGACGCCGGTGTCGACGGCATCTTCAGCGACCACCCCGACGTGGTGGCCGACGTCCTCGACGCGCGCTGATCGCGGGGGCGGGGCGGGCGTAGGCTCGGGTCGTGACGCACGAATCCGCCGCCTCGTCCGCCCTCCTCGAGCGCATCCGCGCCGCGGTCATCGGCGACGACCAGGTGATGCAGGGCCCCTACGGCCCGCGCCGCGTGACCTACGCCGACTACACCGCGTCCGGCCGCAGCCTGACCTTCATCGAGGACTTCATCCGCGCCGAGGTGCTGCCGGCCTACGCCAACACCCACACCGAGGCGAGCGGCACCGGACTCCAGACGACCCGGCTCCGCGAGGACGCGCGGCGGATCATCCGCGACGCCGTGGGTGGTGACGACGAGACGGTCGTGGTGTTCTGCGGCTCCGGCAGCACCGCCGCGATCGACAAGCTGATCGGCATCCTGGGGCTGCGGGTCCCGGCCGCGCTCGACGACCGCTACGACCTCACTGCCGCGATCCCGCCCTCGGAGCGCCCCGTCGTGTTCATCGGTCCCTTCGAGCACCACTCCAACGAGGTCCCGTGGCGCGAGACCATCGCCGACGTCGTGACGATCCACGAGGACGCCGACGGACGGGTCTCGCTCGACCACCTCCGCGAGGAGCTCGAGGCCCACGCCGACCGGCCGCTGAAGATCGGGTCCTTCTCCGCGGCCTCCAACGTCACCGGCATCGTCACCGACACCGAGGGCGTGGCCGACCTGCTCCACGAGCACGGTGCGCTGAGCTTCTGGGACTTCGCCGCGTGCGCGCCCTACGTCGACATCGAGATGTACGGCCCCGGCCGCTCGGTCAAGGACGCGATCTTCATCAGCCCGCACAAGTTCATCGGCGGTCCGGGCACGCCCGGGGTGCTGGTCGTGCGCCGCGAGCTGATGACCAACCGGGTGCCGGTCGTGCCCGGTGGAGGCACGGTGATGTACGTCAACCCGACCGAGCACCGCTATCTCGACGACCCCGCCCACCGCGAGGAGGGCGGCACCCCCGCCATCGTCGAGTCGATCCGCGCCGGGCTGGTCTTCCAGCTCAAGCAGGCCGTCGGCGTCGAGACGATCCAGGCCCACGAGGAGGAGCTGCTGGGCCGGGCGGTCGAGGCATGGGTCGCCGAGCCGACCATCCAGATCCTCGGCAACCTCGACTCCCAGCGGCTCTCGATCGTCTCCTTCGTCATCAAGGCGCCCGACGGGTCCTACCTCCACCACAACTTCGTGGTCGCGCTGCTCAACGACCTCTTCGGCATCCAGACCCGCGGTGGCTGCTCGTGCGCCGGCCCCTACGGCCACCGGCTGCTCGACATCGACCTCGACACCAGCCACCAGTTCGAGGCGCAGATCGCCGGCGGGTGCGAGGGCATCAAGCCCGGCTGGGTCCGGGTCAACTTCAACTACTTCGTCGACGAGGAGGTCTTCTCCTACGTCGTCGAGGCCGTCCGGCTCGTGGCCCGCGAGGGCTGGCGGCTGCTGGGGGACTACCGCTTCGACCCGCTCACGGGACTGTGGCACCACCGCACCGGACCGGTGGAGCCGCCGCTGCGCCTCGCGGACGTGTCGTACGCCGCCGACGGGGCGATGACGTGGCCCTCGCACACGATGACGGCCCCCGTCTCGGTGCTCCGGGAGCACCTCGACGAGGGCCGCGCGATCATGGCCGCCGCGTCGCCGCCGGACTGGTCGGACGCCGCGCACCTCGGTGCGGACTTCGACGACCTCCGGTGGTTCGCCCTGCCGGCCTGCTCGTTGGGCTAGGCGCGTCCCTCGCCCGCACGCCGGGAGCCCCACACCGTCGCCGCGAGACCGGCGGCGCCGGCCGCGATCCACGGGATCGGCATCAGCCAGCGCAGCTCCTCGTCGGCGACGACGTCGCCCTGGACGAGGGCCCACACCAGCACCATCCCGGCGAAGGCGACGCCCATCACGAGGTGGCCGACGTTGACCGGGTGGAAGCCGCTGGGCCGCTCCGGTGCGTCGAGGGGACCGACCATCGGCGAGTCGTAGCCGTAGAGGTCGGTGTCGTACGTGCCGGTGTCGTGGCTGCCGGGCTCGTTCATGCCTGTGCTCATCTCGGGTGCTCCTCAGGCCGCTTCGCGGACGATGACCTCGCCGGCGAACAGGTCGATGGCGATGGACATGTCGGGGACCTCGTCGCCGCCGTCGCGGAACCCGTCGAGGTTGACGTCGAGGCCGTCGCGCCGCTCGTCGAAGACCCGGCTGTCGCCGGCGAAGAGGTCGGTCCGCACGGTGACGTCCATGCCGTCGGGGACCACCACCTCCACGCGGCCGCCGACTCCGTCGACGGTCACGGCGCGCCCGTCGAGCGCGTCCACGTCGGAGACGTCGGACAGGTCGAGGGTGAGCTCGCCGCCGCCGAGGTCGTAGGAGTCGCGCACCTCGGCAGCGCTGGTCGGTGCGTAGGTGAGCCGGTCGTCGGGGAAGCTGCTCGTGGCGGTGGTGGCCGCCGTGGCCAGTGCGGCCACCAGGCCGAGGGCGATCAGCCCGCCCGCGCGGCCCCAGAAGGCGCCGACCACGAGCATGGCCGCGATGATGCCGAGAGCGAGTGCCGGGTAGGCGCTCGGGACGACATCGAGCCCGTAGATGTCGCTCACCCCGAGCGCACCGATCGCGAGGCAGATCAGGGCCATCGTGGAGTTGAACAGGATCGGGCCGCGGCGGCGCGGGTGGCGGTACTGCCGCGGCGCGCGGGCGTACGCCTCCGGCTGCTGCCAGGCGGTCTGCTGCCACCCGGCCTGGTCCCACCCGGTCTGGTCCCAACCGGTCTGGTCCCAGCCGGCGGGGTCGAGCCCGGCCGTGTGGTCGGGCTGCTGCTCCGCGCCGGGCGCGGCAGGACCGGCGTACCCGTAGCCGGAGCGGGGCGTCGAGCGGTCCTTGCGGTTGAGGAACCAGATGACGATCGCGGCGACGATCGCCAGCGGCCACGGGAACCAGAACGCACCGGCCCAGTCGCCGACGGCGCTCAGCAGCGCGAGGACGCCGACACCGGCGAGGGCGAGCGAGCGGCTGCGCACGTCGAGGCCGAGCGGCTGGTCGTCGGTGCCCTCCTCGGGCACCAGGAGCCAGGCGCCGACGTAGGCGATGAGACCGGCGCCGCCGAAGAAGACCCCGACGACCAGCGCGACGCGGATGATGATGACGTCGACGTCGAGGTGGCGGGCCAGGCCGCCGGCGACGCCGGCGACGTGCCGGTCGGTGATGCTGCGCCGCAACCGACCGAGGTCCTTCATCTCCTCGCGGCTCACGCGGGGGCCGGCCGGAGCGGGCGACGGAGGCGGCGCCTGCTCGTCCGTGCCGGGGGGAGTGGTGCTCGGGGTGTCCATGGCTCCACTCTGCTCGCCCGGGACCCCCGCCGCCATCGGGGACAGCCCTGATTCGCAGGGGCGCTGCGGGGGAGGCGACTCAGGGTCGGCTCGGGGTCTGTCCTCATGGTGGCGCGCGCGGCGTCCTGCGACGATGGAGCCACGATGACGCAGACCTCCCCGCCCCGCAGCAGCCGCTCGCGCCGCGCCTTCCGCGACCTGTCGTCGCCGATCGCCGGTGGCGTCGCCGGTGGTCTCGCGGTGCACCTCGCGGTCCCGGTGCTGTGGGTGCGCGGCTTCTTCGTCGCGACGGCGTTCCTCGGCGGCTTCGGGCTGATGCTCTACGCCGGGCTGTGGATGTTCCTGCCCGCCGACCAGCGCTTCGAGGTCGGCGCACCCGGCCTCGAGAGCGCGTCGCGCACCGGCAAGCGCCCCGGGCGCCGGTCGCGGCTGCGCGACGCGGGGCCGGCGATCGCCCTCGGGGCGCTGTTCTTCGGCGTCGTGCTCGGCTTCGAGGGCATCTTCGGCCAGGGCGCGCTCTTCTGGCCGGTCGTCCTCGGCGTCTCCGGCATCGCGCTGCTGTGGCGCCAGGCCGACGAGGCGCAGCGCGAGCGCTGGACCGACACGACGGGACGCATCGACCCGTTCCGCGCCGTCTTCGGCAACGGCGGGTGGGCGGCGTACGGCCGCATCGCCGCGGGCCTGGGCCTGATCCTCTCCGCCCTCATCGTCTTCGCGGTGGCCGCCGGCCAGGCCCGCTTCGCCGTGCCCGTGGTGGTCGCCGGGCTGCTGGGCCTGCTCGGGCTGGCGATCGTGGTGGGTCCGTGGGCGCTGCGCCTGGTCGACGACCTCAGCGCCGAGCGGGCCGAGCGGGTGCGCACCCAGGAGCGCGCCGACATGGCCGCCCACCTGCACGACTCCGTGCTCCAGACCCTCGCCCTGATCCAGAAGAACTCCCACGACGCCACCACCGTCGCCCGGCTCGCCCGCTCGCAGGAGCGCGACCTGCGCCAGTGGCTCTTCGAGGCCGAGACCACCGACGCCACCACGCTGGCCGGTGCGCTGAAGGAGATGGCCGCCGACGTCGAGTCGCAGCACCCCGTGGTCGTCGACGTCGTCACGGTCGGTGACTGCCCCGTCGACGAGTCGTTGCGCCCGCTGGTGCACGCCGCGCGGGAGGCGGTGGTCAACGTCGCCAAGCACGCCGGCACCGAGCGTGCCGACGTCTACGCCGAGACGTCCGAGTCAGCCGTGGACGTCTTCGTCCGCGACCGCGGCACCGGCTTCGACCTCGCCGCCGTGGCGACGGACCGCCACGGCGTGCGCAGCAGCATCGTGGACCGGATGGCGCGCCACGGCGGCCGGGCGGACGTACGCTCGGCGCCGGGCGAGGGCACCGAGGTCCGGCTGCACATGCCCCGCACCACACCCCGGGCCGGCCACACCGGCCCGGCAGCAGACGAGGAGAACCGATGAGCCAGCCCATGCCCGACGCCTCCCCCGTGCGGGTCGTCCTGGTCGACGACCACGCGATGTTCCGGGGCGGTGTCCGTGCCGAGCTCGCCGCCACGGGCGCCGGGGTCGTGGAGGTCGTCGGCGAGGCCGCGGACGCGGACGCCGCCGTCGCCGTCGTGCGCGACCTCCGACCGCAGGTGGTGCTGCTCGACGTGCACCTGCCCGGCGGGGGAGGCGTGGAGGTGATGCGCCGCCAGCCGTCGCCCGACACGCTCTACCTCGCGCTGTCGGTCTCCGACGCCGCCGAGGACGTCATCGGCACCATCCGCGGTGGCGCCCGCGGCTACGTCACCAAGACGATCACCGGCCCCGAGCTGGTCGACGCGATCGTGCGGGTCGCAGGCGGCGACGCCGTCTTCTCACCGCGCCTGGCCGGCTTCGTGCTCGACGCGTTCGCCGGGTCCATCGACGTCGCCGCCGTCGACGAGGACCTCGACCGGCTGACCGAGCGCGAGCGCGAGGTGATGCGCCTGATCGCCCGTGGCTACGCCTACAAGGAGGTCGCCAAGGAGCTGTTCATCTCGGTGAAGACGGTCGAGACCCACATGTCGTCGGTGCTGCGCAAGCTCCAGCTCTCGAGCCGCCACGAGCTCACGAAGTGGGCCTCGGACCGGCGTCTGCTCTAGGCCGTACCGGTCGCCCGACCGGGTGAGCAACGTTTGACAAACGACACGGGGGAACGGTGGGGTCTAGTGACCAGACCCCTCACTCGGGAAGCGAGGCCCCCGTGGCCGACTCCGCCACCATCCCCCGTCCGGACGAGGACGACAGCGAGCTCAAGCGTTCGATCACCGGGCGGCTGCTGTTCTTCTACACGCTCGGCGACGTGCTCGGATCGGGCATCTACGTCCTCATCGGCCTCGTGGCCGCAGCGGTCGGCGGGGCGTTCTGGATCGCCTTCGCGCTCGGCGTGACGGTCGCGGCGATCACCGGTGCGGCGTACGCCGAGCTGGTGACGAAGTACCCCCAGGCGGCCGGTGCCTCGCTCTACGTCAACAAGGCGTTCGGCAACCGGCCACTCACCTTCCTCATCACCGTCTCGTTCCTGGCCGCCAGCATGGCGGCGTCGGGCTCGCTCGCGGTCGGCTTCGCCTCCTACTTCGACACCCTGTGGTCCGGCCCGCCGGCGCTGCTGGTGTCGCTCGTCTTCGTGGCGCTGCTCGTGGTCGTCAACTTCATCGGCATCACCGAGTCGGTGTGGATGAACATGCTGATGACCTTCGTCGAGGTCGCCGGACTGCTGATCGTGCTGGTCATCGGCATCATCTTCATCGCCCAGGGCAACGCCGACTTCGGCGTGCTCACCCAGATCGACACGAGCGGTGACTACGGCAGCCCCGCGCTTGCCGTCCTCGCCGGCATCTCGTTCTCCTTCTTCGCCATGACGGGCTTCGAGAACACCGCCAACGTCGCCGAGGAGACCATCGACCCCTACAAGGCGTTCCCGCGCTCGCTGGTCGGCGGCATGATCGTGGCCGGTCTCGTCTACGTGCTGGTCTCGATGGCCGCCGCTCTCACCGTCCCCGTCGAGACGCTGGCCACCTCCGACGCCGCGCTGCTCGAGGTCGTCAAGCAGGGCATCCTGCCGTTCTCGACCGAGTTCATGACGAACCTCTTCTCCGTCATCGCGCTGATCGCGATCACCAACACCACGCTCGTGACGATCGTGACGCAGCCCCGCGTGCTCTACGGCATGGCACGTGAGGACGTCGTGCCGGGGGTCTTCGCCAAGATCCACCCGGTCCGCCGCAGCCCGTGGGTCGGCCTGATCTTCTCCGGCGCCGTGGTCGGATCGCTGCTGGTGATCGGCACGCTCGTCACCGAGGCCGGTGGCGGCATCGACCTCGTGGGTCGCCTCGCCACCGTCACCGTCGTGCTGCTGCTGGCGATCTACGCGATCGTGATCGTCGCCTGCCTCAAGCTGCGCGGCCAGGACGAGGACCAGCCGTTCTACAAGGCCAACACGCCGCTGCTGTTCCTCGGCCTCGTCGGCAACCTGGCGATCCTCTACTTCACCGTCTACGACGACCCCTACTCGCTCGTCTGGTGCGCCGGGCTGCTGGGCGTCGGCTTCGTGCTGTTCCTGGCCGAGTACTTCTTCGGCAACAAGGGCACCGGTTCCCGCACGCCCGACCTGAAGGAGGTCTGAGATGCACGTCATCGTCGCCACGGACGGCTCGCGCCAGTCGCTGGCCGCGGCCAAGCAGCTGAAGGCGTTCGCCGACCCGGCCAAGATCACCGACATCTCGGTCGTCGCGGTGATCCGTCCGTTGGCCTCTGTGGCCTTCGCCGACGACCTCGCCGAGGGCAAGCTGGACGGCTCGTTCCGCGACGCCGCCCAGAGCGCGGTCGACGCGATCGCGGCGGTCTACGACGGCTGGGGCCCGAAGGTCCACAAGCGGATCCGCAGCGGCTCGGCGGCCAACGAGATCATCAAGGCCGCCAAGCAGTACGACGCCGGCCTGGTCGTCGTGGCCGCCGGCGGTCGCGGCCTGAGCGACGCCGTCCTCGTCGGCAGCACCGCCCAGCGCGTGCAGCACTACGCGCCCTGCCCGGTGCTCGTCGTACGCCCCGCGCCCAGGAAGAAGAAGTAGCCGGCCGCCAGCCGTAGGATCCCGCCATGGAGACCCTGCGGCTGGTGCTGCTCTTCGTCCACATCCTCGGTTTCGCCGCGCTGCTCGGCGGCCTGCTGGTGCAGCTGCGCTCGGAGCCGAAGGCCGTCAACTCCCTCATGCGCGACGGCATCGGGACCGCGTTCCTCGCTGGCCTGCTGCTGGTCGGTGTGCTGGAGGGCCTCGGCTCGCCCGACCACGCCAAGATCGGCGTGAAGTTCGCCGTCGGCCTGGTGATTTTGGTCCTGGTGATGGTCAACATGCGCAAGCCGAGCATCCCGCAGGGGCTCTACTTCGGGCTCCTCGCGCTCACGATCGCCAACATCGCGGTCGCGGTGTTCTGGTCGCCCACCCACGCCTGATCCACAGGAGCGGGCGGGGCCCCGCGCTGTCCCACCCCCCGCATAGGCTTGGCCGGTCATGAGTCCTACCGATGCTGCCCTCGTCGACCACCCGCTCCTCGAGGGCCTCAACGACCCCCAGCGCGCGGCGGTGACCCACGCGGGCGCCCCGCTGCTCGTGGTCGCGGGTGCCGGCTCGGGCAAGACGCGCGTGCTGACCCGCCGCATCGCCTGGCTGATCAACGAGCGCAAGGCCCACCCGGGCTCGATCCTGGCCATCACCTTCACCAACAAGGCCGCGGCCGAGATGAAGGAGCGCGTGCAGGAGCTGGTGGGCAACCGCGCCCGCATCATGTGGGTCTCGACCTTCCACTCCTCGTGCGTGCGGATCCTGCGCAAGGAGATCGACCGCGTCGGCTTCAAGTCCAGCTTCTCCATCTACGACGCCGCCGACTCCAAGCGCCTGATGACCCTGGTGCTGCGCGACCTCGAGCTCGACCCCAAGCGCTACCAGCCCAACGCCGTGCTCAACTGGGTCTCGGACCAGAAGAACGAGCTGCGCGACCCCGAGGACGTCACCAAGGAGGCGCGCAACAGCTTCGAGGAGGCCTACGCCAAGGCCTACACCCACTACCAGCGCCGCCTGCGCGACGCCAACGCCCTCGACTTCGACGACCTGATCATGACCACGGTCCACCTGTTGCAGGCCTTCCCCGACGTGCGCGAGAACTACCGCCGCCGCTTCCGCCACGTGCTGGTGGACGAGTACCAGGACACCAACCACGCCCAGTACAGCCTCATCCAGCAGCTGTGCGGGCAGTCCTTCGAGGAGGCGGACGCCGCAGGCGAGCGGGTCGAGCCGAGCGAGCTCATGGTCGTGGGCGACGCCGACCAGTCGATCTACGCGTTCCGCGGGGCCGACATCCGCAACATCCTCGACTTCGAGCAGGACTTCCCCAACGCCACGACCATCCTGCTGGAGCAGAACTACCGCTCCACCCAGACGATCCTGTCCGCGGCCAACGCGGTCATCGGCAACAACCGCAGCCGCAAGCCCAAGCGGCTGTGGACCGATGCCGGGGAGGGCGCCCGCATCGTCGGCTACGTCTCCGACGACGAGCACGACGAGGCACGGTTCGTCAGCCAGGAGATCGACACCCTGGTCGACGACGCCGGGGTGCGCCCCGCCGACGTGGCCGTCTTCTACCGCACCAACGCCCAGTCGCGCGTCTTCGAGGAGGTGTTCATTCGCACCGGCCAGCCCTACAAGGTCGTCGGCGGGGTCCGCTTCTACGAGCGCAAGGAGGTCCGCGACGCGCTGGCCTACCTCCGGGTGCTGGTCAACACCGCCGACGAGATCTCCCTGCGACGGGTGCTCAACACCCCCAAGCGCGGCATCGGCGACCGGGCCGAGGCCTGCATCGCCGCGCTCGCCGAGCGTGACCGCACGACTTTCTGGGAGGCGCTCACCCGCGCCGCCGAGGCGCCGGGCCTGGCCACGCGCAGCCTCAAGAACATCGAGGCCTTCGTGGCGATCATCCAGGAGCTCCAGTCGATGGTCGAGGCCGACGAGCGCCCCGACGTGATCCTGGAGTCGGTGCTCGAGCGCTCGGGCTACCTCGCCGAGCTCGAGGCCAGCGACGACCCGCAGGACGACACCCGCGTGGAGAACCTCGCCGAGCTGGTCGCCGTCGCGCGTGAGTTCGCCGAGGACCCCCAGCCCGGTCCCAGCGCTGACCCCGCCGAGGTCGAGGCCGGCACGGTCGCGGTCGGGCTCGGCGACTTCCTCGAGCGCGTGGCGCTGGTCGCCGACGCCGACCAGATCCCTGACTCACCCGACGGTGACGACTCGGGCGTGGTCACGCTGATGACGCTCCACACCGCCAAGGGCCTGGAGTTCCCGGTCGTGTTCCTCACCGGGCTGGAGGACGGCGTCTTCCCCCACCAGCGCTCGCTCGGCGACCAGCCCGAGCTGGAGGAGGAGCGCCGCCTGGCCTACGTCGGGCTCACCCGCGCCCAGCAGCGCCTCTACGTCTCCCGGGCGCTCGTCCGCTCCGCGTGGGGCGCGCCCAGCCACAACCCCGCCAGCCGGTTCCTCGACGAGCTGCCCGTCGACCTCGTCGACTGGCGGCGTACGGCTGCCGAGCAGACCCGCTGGGGCCGCGCCGACCACGCCGGCGGCTCCACCCGCCTCGGCGCACCGACCGAGGCCGGGCGTCGCAACTTCTCCTCCGCCGCGCTGCGCGCCGACGCCGCGGCCAAGGCCAAGCCGGCGCGCGAGATCCCCAGCCTGGCGCCGGGGGACCGGGTCCTGCACGACTCGTTCGGCATGGGCACGGTTGTGGCCGTCGACGGGGTGGCGGAGAAGTCGGTCGCCTCGATCGACTTCGGCTCCGACGGCGTCAAGCGCCTGCTGCTGCGCTACGCGCCGGTCGAGAAGCTCTGACCCTCGGTGGTCGAGTCGGCCGCGAGGGACGAGCGGGCGTAGCGAGACCCGGCTACCTCTCGGTGGTCGAGTAGGCCGCGAGGGACGAGCGGGCGTATCGAGACCCTGCGCGTCGCCGTACGCCGCCGCTGGGCGGTGCGTCAGCCACGTCCTGCGGTCGCCGAACGTGGCTCAGCCACCGCCTGCGGACGTGTCGCCGTACGCCGCTCCGCTGGGCGGTGCGTCAGCCACGTTCTGCAGGGGCAGCAGGTGGCTCAGCCACCGCCGGCGGTCGCGTCGCCGTTCGAGACCCGGCTGCGGGTCGCGTGGCTCAGGTGGTCGGGCACATGGGTCGAGAGATCTCGACACGCGCCGTAGCGGTTCGCGAGCTCAGGCGCTGGCGCTACTCGATCTTCCGTGACAACGACGCGGCTTGGCCGCGTCGGTCACGGGACGATGCCGTGCTCGACGAAGGCCTGGAACGGGTCGACCGGACCCCCGCCGCCGGGACGCACCTCGAGGTGGAGGTGGGAGCCGGTGACGTTGCCGGTCGCGCCGACGGTGCCGATGGTCTCGCCGCCGTTCACGCGGTCGCCGACCGAGACGTAGATCGAGGTCTGGTGGCAGTACCAGATCTCGGTGCCGTCATCGAGGGTGACGACGGTCTTGTTGCCGTAGGCGCCGTCGTAGCCGGTCTCGGTGACGGTGCCGTTGGCCACGGACAGGATCGGGTCGCCCGAGTTGGCGTTGAAGTCCAGGCCCGTGTGGTAGCTGGCCCAGAGGCCGTACTGGCCGAAGGTGGCGGTGATGCCGTAGCTGTTGAGGGGGAGAACCCACTTGTTCTCCTCGATCTTCGCCGCCTGCGCCTCGGCCGCCTTGCGCATCTCGTCGAGCTTGGCGGCGCGCTCGGCCATCTGCTTCTCGGCGAGGGCAATCAGCTCGGGATCGCTCTCCTCGCCCGCCTGACGGGTGCCGTCACGGCTGACGATCACGCCACGACGCGACATCGTCTGGCCGGCCACGGAGCCGATGGAGCCGCTCGCCTCGAGCTGGGTCCCGGCGCTGGCGAGGGCCGACGTGCCCGCGGTGGACGCGGTGACGGCGCCGCCGGCGGAGATCGCGAGGACCGCGACACCGGCGACGAGCGGCAGGGACGGGAGCCGGACGAGGGACCGTCGCGGCGGCGTCGCGGCACGGCGCTTGCCGTGCGCAGGTGCGGCTGGTGCCGAGGTGCGTCGCTGGGGAGCGCGCTCCGCTCGGTGGTTGCCCATAGGGGTATTTACCAATCTGCCGGGTCAGGGGGGTCGGGTCGGCAAGACCGCGCACGACTGTAACGGATAGATCACGGGATCGGGCAATGCCCGGGAAAAAGGTGGAGGAATCGCGCATACGGTCGCTATGCGGACACTTTCGCGCCGTATTCAGCCCCGCGCGGCCTGGTAGCGCTCGAGGGCCTCCTTGCGCTCGTCGGCGTGGTCGACGATGCGGCGGGGGTAGTCGCGCTCGTAGCCGACGTCGGACTTCCAGGGCTCGTGGGCGGCCTTGCCGGGCAGGTGGGCGAGCTCCGGCACCCAGCGGCGCACGTAGTCGCCCTGCGGGTCGAACTTGAGGCCCTGCGTGATCGGGTTGAAGACCCGGAAGTAGGGGGAGGCGTCCGTGCCGGTGCCGGCCACCCACTGCCAGCCGTGGTTGTTCGACGCGACGTCGCCGTCGATCAGCAGGTCGAGGAAGTGCCGCGCGCCGACGGGCCACCACACGTGCAGGTCCTTGGTGAGGAAGGACGCGGTGATCATCCGCACGCGGTTGTGCATCCATCCCGAGTGCAGCAGCTGGCGCATCCCGGCGTCGACGATGGGATAGCCGGTCGTGCCGGTGCGCCAGGCCTCGATGGCGTCCTCGGGGTCGTCGTAGCGCATGCCCTCCAGCGCCGGCTTGAGGTCGTGCCACGCCGAGGCGGGCTCGTGCCACAGCACGTCGGCGTAGAACTCGCGCCAGGCGATCTCGGTGGCCCACGTCGAGCCGGTGTCGATGTCGGCGAGGAGCGAGCGCGGGTGGAGCACGCCGAGGTGGAGGTACGCCGAGAGGCGCGAGGTGCCGTCGTGGTCGGGGCGGTCCCGCTCGGTGGGGTAGTCGTCCAGCCCGTTGTCGCGGAACTCCCGCCAGCGACGCCAGGCAGCGTCCTCGCCGGCTCCGGGCAGGTCGAACGGCGCGTCGGCGACCGCCTTCTCCATCATGTCGAGCGCGCGCCGGTGGGAGTCGGCCGGTGCGAGGTCGGGGGAGCGGGGGGTGTGCGCCGGTTCCGGCCACCCGTGCTCGCGCCAGGCCCGCGCGAAGGCGGAGAACACCTGGTAGGCGCCGCCGCTGCCGTTGCGCACCAGGCCCGGCCCCACGGCGTACGGCGAGCCGGTGGGGACCAGCTCGACCTGCGCACCGATCGCGTCGTCGCGGCGGCGTCCGTAGGGCGTGGTCTCGGCGGAGACGTGCACCCGCCGTCCGTCGGCCACCCGTGGCACCACGTCGCGGGGATCGCCGTGGTGGATCGACAGCGGGATGCGCTCGGCGAGGGCGAGGACGTTGGCCGACAGCCAGGCCCGACGGGCGGCGCCGGCGCCCTTCCACAGCGCCGGGTCGAGCACGAACAGCGCCGTGACCGTGCCCTCCTCGAGGGCGGCGAGCAGGGCCGGGTTGTCCCGGACCCTGAGGTCGCGCCTGAACCACATCACCGACGACTTCTCCGAGGACATGGCCTCAACGTAGCCCGGGGGTGACCACCACCACGCTCACCCGACCTCGTGTGACCCCCGTGAGGAGGTCTAGGGTGCCGAGAGGGAAACCCCGCCACTGTTCGCAGACGAAAAGGACTGGTCACCTCGTGGACCTGATGGAATTTCAGGCGAAGGAGCTCTTCGCCAAGCACGGAGTCGCAACCACGCTGGGTGTGGTCGCCGAGACCCCCGAGGCTGCTCGCGCCGCCGCGGAGGAGATGGGCGGAGTCACCGTCGTCAAGGCGCAGGTCAAGGCCGGCGGCCGCGGCAAGGCGGGAGGCGTGAAGATCGCCAAGACCGCCGACGAGGCCGAGTCCTACGCCCGCGACATCCTGGGCATGGAGATCAAGGGCCTCACCGTCAACCGGGTCCTGGTGACCCCGGCGACGCCCCCGGTGGAGGAGTACTACTTCTCCTTCCTCCTCGACCGCTCCAACCGCTCGCACCTGTGCATCGCATCGGTCGAGGGCGGCGTGGAGATCGAGGAGGTCGCCAAGACCAACCCCGACGCCGTCGCGAAGATCCGCGTGGACGCGCTCGAGGGCGTGACGCCGCAGAAGGCCGCCGCGATCGTCGACGAGGCCAAGTTCCCCGCCGAGCTGCGTGACCAGGCCATCGAGATGGTCCAGGCGCTGTGGAAGGTCTACGTCGAGGAGGACGCCACCCTCGTCGAGGTCAACCCGCTGGCCCGCCTCGAGGGCGACAAGCTCGAGGCCCTCGACGGCAAGGTGTCGCTGGACGACAACGCCTCCGAGGTCCGCCACCCCGACCACGCGCAGTTCGAGATCCGCGAGGAGGCCGACGCGCTCGAGTCGAAGGCCAAGGACAAGGGCCTCAACTACGTCAAGCTCGACGGCCAGGTCGGCATCATCGGCAACGGCGCGGGCCTCGTGATGAGCACGCTCGACGTCGTCGCCTACGCCGGCGAGGCTCACGGCGGCGTGAAGCCCGCCAACTTCCTCGACATCGGCGGCGGCGCCAACGCCCAGGTGATGGCCGACGGCCTCGACGTGATCCTGGGCGACGAGCAGGTCAAGAGCGTGTTCGTCAACGTCTTCGGTGGCATCACCGCCTGCGACGAGGTCGCCAACGGCATCAAGGGCGCGCTGGAGATCCTCGGTGACGAGGCCTCCAAGCCCCTCGTCGTACGCCTCGACGGCAACAACGTCGAGGAGGGTCGCCGCATCCTCGACGAGCTCAACCACCCGCTGGTCACCCAGGTCGACACGATGGACGGCGCGGCCGACAAGGCCGCCGAGCTCGCCCACCAGGCCTGAGAGAGAGAACTGAACAGATGAGCATCTACCTCAACAAGGACTCCAAGATCATCGTCCAGGGCATGACCGGCGGCATGGGTGCCAAGCACACCACGCTCATGGTCGAGTCGGGCGCGAACATCGTCGGTGGCGTCAACGCCCGCAAGGCCGGCACGACCGTCGAGCTCGGCGGCAAGGAGCTCCCCGTCTTCGGCACCGTCGAGGAGGCGATGAAGGAGACCGGCGCCGACGTGTCCGTCGCCTTCGTGCCGCCCGCGTTCACCAAGGACGCCTGCATCGAGGCCATCGACGCCGAGATCCCGCTCCTCGTGGTGATCACCGAGGGCGTCCCCGTCCTCGACACCGCCGAGGTCGTGCAGTACCTCGAGGGCAAGTCCACCCGGATGATCGGCCCGAACTGCCCCGGCATCATCACGCCGGAGGAGTCGCTGGCCGGCATCACGCCCCACACGATCGCGGGCAAGGGCCCGGTCGGCCTGGTCTCGAAGTCGGGGACGCTGACCTACCAGATGATGTTCGAGCTGAAGGACTTCGGCTTCACGACCGCCATCGGCATCGGCGGTGACCCGATCGTGGGCACCACCCACATCGACGCGCTCGAGGCCTTCGAGAACGACCCCGACACCAAGGCGATCGTCATGATCGGCGAGATCGGCGGAGACGCCGAGGAGCGTGCCGCGGCCTACATCAAGGACCACGTCACCAAGCCGGTCGTCGGCTACGTCGCCGGCTTCACCGCTCCGGAGGGCAAGACCATGGGCCACGCCGGCGCCATCGTGTCGGGCTCCTCGGGCACCGCGCAGGCCAAGAAGGAGGCCCTCGAGGCCGCCGGGGTCAAGGTCGGCAAGACGCCGTCCGAGACCGCGGCCCTGATGCGAGAGATCCTTCAGAACCTCTGATCGAGGCTCGCGCCAGATCCCTCCAGACGGCTCCGCAGGTCCACCTGCGGGGCCGTCTGGCTTTCGTGGCGGGCCGGTCGACGCGCCTCCCAGAGCACGCGCCACACGACGTGCGCGCCGAGCAGGCGTACGGGCGCCACGGCACGGCGGGGCGAGGAGGGCAGCGTCGGGCAGGCCGAGCTGGCCAGCGTGGAGGGAATGGACATGGTTGTTAGCACCCCGTTCTCGTGAACACACACATCGCCGGAAGGATCTCTTCCGTGGTCCCCGTGACCCCGTCGGCCTGCTCATCCAGCGATGCGAGCGAGCCCTCACCGTACGTGGCGACGAGCAGGCGGGCCGAACCGACCCGGGTGACCTGGAAGACCGAGCTCCCGAGGCCGTCTGAGTAGGTCAGGCCCACGGTCACGGTGTCGTGGCCGGTGTCGCGATCGAGCACCGTCCAGACCAGATTGGCCGATCCGCGGCACTCCGCGGTGGCCTGCCGCAGCACGTCCATGGCGGAGCCTGCGTGGTCGGCACCGGCGTGGACGAACAGCTCGCGCCACTCGTAGTCCTCGGGGGCGAGCGCGGAGGCCACCAGTCGGCGGATGCCTCCGGGTGTCTCGCGCTGCGGCCAGACCACCTGCCCGCACATCTCGACCTCGCCCAGGCCGTCACCGTCGGGTGACGGCGCCGAGACCCGGGTGTCGCTGTCCGCCTGCGGCATCCCGACGTCGAGCGGGAAGTCCGCGGGGACCCGGGGCAGCTCGGCTGCCGCGGAGGGCTCGGCTGCGGTTGAGGGCTGGGGCTCGGTGGAGGGCTCGGGTGAGCTGGAGGGCTCGGCGCCGTCCTCGAAGATCGCCAGCGCGTCGACGGTGGCGCGCAGCGGCTCGACGGTGGACGCGACGCCCTCGTCGAGGCCGTCGGACGTCCACTGGCCGTAGGTCGAGGTGACCAGCAGCGCAGCACCGACAGGTACGACGTGGAGGACGGTCGCGCCGTCGCCGGGAGTCCTGTCGAAGGTGTAGGTCTGCACGAGCGTGATGGCAGGGGCGGCTCCGAAGGGCGACTCCCGCACCTCGGTCAGCGTCTCCATGCCGTCGCCGCCGTCGGCCGGGTCGCACTCCGCCGGCAGGTCGGTGAACGACCGCGCCACGTCCTGGGCCTCGTCGGGGGTCCCCAGGAGCACCAGCTCGCGGGTGTCGGCCGACTCGCCGCCGCTGTTGTCCGCGACCATCCGGTCGCGCAGGCCGAGCCCGCGCAGGGGCGAGGTGCCGCACAGCGACAGGTCCCTCAGGCCGGTGCCGCTGCGCGAGGTCGCGACGGTGTCGGAGGGGCCGCCCATCCCGGCGGCCAGCGCGAAGTCGTCGGGGATCGAGGTGCCGGTCGCCACGGAGGTGTCAGCCGGGCTCGCGTCCGCGGCGCTGTCGACCCCGCCGGCCGTCGAGGCGTCGACCGGGCCCCGGTCGCCGCAGCCGGCGAGCGCCAGCAGGCAGGCGACGGCGCTGGTGACGAGCGGTGCGCGGAGCCTCATGCAGGTTGAGACACCCGAGCGGGGCAAAAGGTTGCGTCAGCCCACGCCGTCGAGCGCGGCGAGGCGCTCCATCACCCTGTCGGCGAGGGCGACGAAGTCGGGGCGCGACATCGTCATGTTGCGGTCCGGGGCGAAGCCGAGCTGGGAGACCGCCGAGCCGTCGCGCACGATCGCCATCAGGAACGGGAACGACTGGCGGTCGTTGAGCTCGATCGTCAGCGCCCACACGCTCAGGTCGGTCGCCTGCGAGGACGAGGACTCCAGCTGGGTCACGGTGGTGCCGAGGTTGGCGCGGCCGCACTCGCGGATCCGGGTCCGGACCTGCTCGACGAAGGAGCGCGCGCGGGCCTGCTCCATCTTCCCGACCGTCTGGGTCAGGCCCAGCTGGGAGGCGTTCGGCGTCTCGGGGAAGAGGAAGGTCCGGGTCAGCGCCCGGCGGATGCCCTTGCCGGTGAAGGTGGTGCGGTCGCAGCGGGTGGCGGCGTAGTTGTTGCGGGCCTTCTCCGGATCGGTGCCGACCCAGGGTCCGCGGACGGCCGCGACGGGCGGGAGGTCGACCACCGACAGCAACCCGGGCGGCGTACCGACGTCGAGCGGTCCCGTGGCGCGGTCCCGGGCGCGGCCCGCGCAGGTGCCGGCCCCCTCTGAGCCGCACACGGCGTTGACGGCGGCGGCGAGCCCGGTGAGGACGGCCTTGTCCGAGGCGGCGCGGCCCTGGCTGCGTACGACGTGGGTGAGCACGAGGCTGCCGGTGCGGGCGGCGCCGACGGTGATCGTGGCCGGCTGCTTGCCCCACGAGCGGAGCCGGAACGTGCGGGCCTCGTCGCCGACCCGCTTGACCGTCCGCATCGACAGCAGCTGGGTGCGTGGGTCCGCGCACCCGGCGAACCACAGCGACGCGGTGTCGAAGCCGCGCGCCGCCTGCCGCGGCCCGCGGGACATCTCGACCATCTGGACAGCGGTCGACTCCACGCTGCTGACCCGGCGCTTCTTCGTGCGTCGGTCCTCGCCCCGGCCGACCGTGCGGCGGACCACGCGGGTCGTGGAGCCCTCCCACGTGCGGGCCATCGCAGTGACCCCGTCGGGGTCGGAGAAGCGCTCGCGCTGGCACGGGGCCAGCAGCCCGTCCCCGGACAGGTTGTCGGTGGTCGCGGTCTCCTCCCAGTCCAGGCCGGCGCCGAAGCGCGACATCTGGCTGGCCGACAGCAGGGCGGACTCGCCGATGATCTCCTCACCGGCGGAGTCGTCCACGGGGGCGTGGACCGTGACACCGGCGGTGGCCTTCTCCTCGTCGAGGCTGGTCGCCTCGGCGCCGGAGCCGGTCGCGACGAGGGACCCCGACACGACGAGCGCGGCCGTCGCCAGGCCGGCCCCGATGACGGTGTGCGTACGGCGTCGCGCCGAGCCCGAACGGCGCACCGCGGTCGCGCGGGGCCAGCGGATCTCCTCCAGCGGCGCGGCGAGGTCGTGCAGCAGGCGCGACACCTCCGTGGTCGGCGCGTCACGGTGCAACGCGAACTGCGCGGTCGCCGTCTGCAGCTCGCGCTCGGCATCGCCGCGCGGCAGGCCCACCTCGCGGGCGAGCTCGGCGAGGGAGAGGGCGGAGAGGCCGTTGAGCACGAGCAGCTCGCGCTGGCGCGCGGTCAGCTTCGCCAGGGCGTCCAGGGTGCTGCGGGCCTCGGGGTCGAGCGACTTGTCCCGGTGCCAGATGCGTGCCGTGTGGCGCCGGCGTGCCCGGCGCAGTGCGATCGGGCGGACGTAGGCGTCGCGGTCGTCGAGGAGCGCGACCTTGCGCCAGTGGTGCCAGGCCACGACGAAGGCGTCCCGGACGGCTGCACGTGCGGCGGGCGCGTCACCTGTGAGCGCGTAGGCCTCGTGCAGGAGTCGGCTGCGGGTCTCGACGTAGTAGGCGTCGAACGTCTCGGGGCTCCTCATGACCTTTCCACGGTACGGGAGCCGACCACGGCGCGCACATCCTCCTGCTGATCCCGTGGGGGATCTCCGGGGGCGGCGTGGGAGCACGATCATCACCACGGCCCGGGTGATGATGGGACGGTCATGACGTCGCTCCTCACCCGACCCGACAGTGCGCGGGTCACCCCTGCCCGACCGCGCCCGCTGGTGCTGGTCGCGACGCTCGGGGGAGTGCTGGCGGCCCTGGGTCCGCTGGTCGTGCTCCTCGCGCTGGGCGTGATCGGCTGGTTCATCACCGACGCCGGCGTGCACGGCGCCCCGCGCGACGGGATGCGCGTCGGTGCCCTCGCCTGGCTGGCCGGGCACGGGTCCGGCGTGACGGTCATGGGTGCCCGGGTGACGCTCGTGCCGCTCGGCATCACCGCGATCGCCGCATGGTCGATGTGGCGCCTGGGCCACCGGGTCGGCGACGCGGTGTCGGGCCACGGCCCCGACGCCGACCGGATCTCCGACGGCGAGCGCGACTTCACCGTCCCCACTGCCGTGGCCACCTTCTTCGCCGGCTACGCCGTCGTGGCGGTCGTGGTGGCCACGCTCGCCGCCGGCACCACGGTCGACCCGTCCGTTCCCCGGGTGCTGGCCTGGAGCCTGGCGATGACGGCGCTCGTGGCGGCGCCCGCCATCGCGGTCGGCTCCGGACGCGCCGCGATCTGGGCGGCGTTCCTCCCCGCCACGGTCCGCGCCGGGGCGGCCGTCGCCGGCGCCGTCCTCACCTCCCTGCTCGTCGTCTCGACGCTGGTGTTCCTCGTCGCTCTCGGCCTGTCCTTCAGCGACGCGGCCACCACGACCGCCCAGCTGCACCCGAGCCCGTCCGAGATCGGTCTCTACTCCCTCCTCAACGCCGCGCTGCTCCCCAACGCCGCGCTGTTCTCCGGCTCGTTCCTGCTCGGCCCCGGCTTCGTGGTCGGCGGCGCCACGCTCGTCTCGCCCGCCGCCGTGGTGCTCGGGCCGCTCCCGGTGCTCCCGCTGCTCGCCGCGCTGCCGGCCGTCGGTACGCCGCCCGCCTGGGTCGGCTCGCTGATGGTCGTGCCGCCGCTGGTGGCCGCCGCCGCGGCAGTGCGCACCCTGCGCGGCCGCCCGCTCACCTGGGACCGCATCGCGCTCGCCGGGTGCGGCGGCGGACTCGTCGCCGGCATCGGGTTCGCCGTGCTGGCCGCGCTGTCCGGGGGAGCCGCCGGCCCCGGCCGGATGCGCTTCGTCGGGCCGCTGGTGCCCGACGTCCTCGTGCACGCCGTCACCGCCTGCGGTGTCGGCGCCCTGCTCGGTGCGGCCGTGGTGTCGCTCCAGGCGTGGCGCGCCGCCCGCGCCCGGGTGGACGAGGCCTGAGCGTGGGGGCTGGGCACAGCCACGGCGACCGTCCCGGACTGGGGCCCGCGCCGCGGCACCTGAGGGTCGTGATGGCCCTGATCGTGGGGCCGCTCGTGCTCGCGACCGTCATCGGCGTGGCCGTGCTCTGGCCCGACGGCGACCTCGAGGTCAGCGGACCGGGGGTCGACGTACAGAGAGGCACCGCGCAGGTCCAGGAGATCGGCGAGTGCCGCCAGGACGTGGTCGGCTGCCAGCTGGCCCAGGTCGAGCTGCTCAGCGGACCCGGTGCGCCCGGCGAAGCGGAGGCGCTGCTGCCCTACGGCGAGCGTGCGCCCGTCGTGGAGCCCGGCGACCGGATCATCGTGTCCTTCACCGCCGAGGCGCCCGCGGGGGAGCAGTACGCCTTCCAGGACTTCGACCGCGGACCGCCGCTGCTCGTGCTGACCCTCCTCTTCGCCGTCGGCGTGCTCGCGCTGTCGCGCTGGCGCGGCATCGGGGCGCTGGCCAGCCTGGCGTACTCCCTCGTCCTCATCGCGGCCTTCACGCTGCCCGCGATCATGGAGGGCTCCTCCCCGCTCGCGGTCGCCGTGGTCACCGCGGCGGCGATCATGCTCGTCACCCTCTACCTCTCCCACGGCTTCGACGTCCGATCGACCGTCGCGATGCTCGGCACGCTCGTCTCGCTGCTGGTGATCGGCACGGTCGGGTGGGTCTTCACCGGCGTCGGCCACTTCACCGGGCTGGTCGACGAGGGCAGCCAGTACATCTCCGGCATCGCCGCGCAGGTCGACCTCCGCGGGCTGCTGCTGGCCGGCCTGGTCATCGGTGCGCTCGGCGTGCTCGACGACGTCACCGTGACCCAGACGTGGGCGGTGTGGGAGCTCGCCGACGTCGACCCGGACGCCAGCGCGCGGACCCTCTTCGTGCGCGCCATGCGCATCGGGCGCTCGCACGCCGCCTCCACCGTCAACACGCTCGTGCTGGCCTACGTCGGCGCGACCCTGCCGCTGATGCTGGTCTTCTCCGCCCTCGACCTGCCCTTCGGCATCGCGGTCAGCCAGGAGATCGTCGCGCAGGAGGTGGTGCGCGGCCTCGTCGGCGGGCTCGGCATCCTCGCGGCCGTGCCGGTCACCACCCTGATCGCGGCCCTGGTCGCGGGACGGCTGGTCCGGGAGCGGACGGCGGACGCCGGTCCCTCCCACCGCGCCTGAGGCGCGCCCAGCGACCCGGGCCTGCTGCGCACCGCGACGACCCGGACCGCAGGACACGCCTAGACTCCACCGCGTGAACAGTCCCGCCCGCATCGTCGTCCTGGTGTCCGGTGCCGGCACCAACCTGCAGTCCCTGCTCGACGCCTGCACCGAGTCGTCGTACGGCGCGCGCGTCGTCGCCGTCGGCGCCGACCGGGACGACATCGAGGGCCTGGCGCGGGCCGACCGCGCGGGCGTGCCGACCTTCGTCGCGAAGGTCGACGACTACACCTCCCGCGAGCACTGGGACCGCGCGCTCGGCGACAGGGTGGGGGCCTTCGAGCCCGACCTCGTGGTGTCGGCCGGCTTCATGAAGCTGCTGTCCGCGGACTTCCTCGAGCGCTTCCTCACCCTCAACACCCACCCTGCGCTGTGCCCGTCCTTCCCGGGCATGCACGGTCCGCGCGACGCCCTCGAGCACGGCGTCAAGGTCACCGGGGCGACCCTCTTCGTCGTCGACGCCGGGGTCGACACCGGCCCGATCGTCGCGCAGGTGCCCGTTGCCGTGGAGGAGGACGACGACGTCGCGTCGCTCCACGAGCGGATCAAGACCGCCGAGCGCGCGATGCTCGTCGACGCGGTCGGCCGCATCGCCCGCGACGGCCTCTCGGTGGAGGGCCGCCGGGTTCGCATCGGCGCCGGTCCTCGGTAGTCTGCTGCCACACGACTGGCGCAGGTGGGTCACCACCAGGGAGTGACGCGCGAGGACATCGAACGCCTGGGTGCCTCGACTCAATCACCATCCGAGGAGTCCCGTGTCCGACCAGCCCGACCCGATGCGCATCGCCGTCCGCCGAGCGCTCGTCTCCGTCTACGACAAGACCGGCCTCGACGACCTCGTCCGTGGCCTGCACGACGCAGGCGTCGAGCTGGTCTCCACCGGTGGCTCCGCCGCGCTGATCGAGTCGCTCGGCCTGCCGGTGACCAAGGTCGAGGACCTCACCGGCTTCCCCGAGTGCCTCGACGGACGGGTCAAGACGCTGCACCCGCGCGTGCACGCCGGCATCCTCGCCGACCGCCGCCTCGACTCCCACGTTGCGCAGCTCGAGGAGCTCGGCGTCGAGCCGTTCGACCTCGTCGTCAGCAACCTCTACCCCTTCACCCGGACCGTCGCCTCCGGCGCGAGCCCCGACGAGTGCGTGGAGCAGATCGACATCGGCGGGCCGTCGATGGTGCGG
The DNA here is from genome assembly GCA_964021995.1 of Nocardioides furvisabuli. Classification (GTDB taxonomy): domain Bacteria; phylum Actinomycetota; class Actinomycetes; order Propionibacteriales; family Nocardioidaceae; genus Nocardioides; species Nocardioides furvisabuli_A. Next base: position 81,378 of record CAXHZJ010000008.1, read on the forward strand.
GCCGCGGCGAAGAACCACCCCAGCGTCGCCATCGTCACCTCGCCCGCGGCGTACGACGACGTGCTCGCCGCCGTGGCCGCCGGCGGCTTCACGCTGGCCGAGCGGAAGCGCCTCGCCGCCGAGGCGTTCGTGCACACCGCGACGTACGACGTCCACGTCGCCTCCTGGATGGGCAACGTGCTCACCGACACGAGGGAGGGGTCGGGCTTCCCGGCATGGATGGGCGCCACGTGGAGCAAGGAGGCGGTGCTGCGCTACGGCGAGAACCCCCACCAGGGCGCTGCTCTCTACTCCAACGGCTTCCTCCCCGAGGGTCCCGGGCTCGCCCAGGCCACGCAGCACCACGGCAAGGAGATGTCCTACAACAACTACGTCGACGCCGACGCTGCCCGCCGGGCGGCGTACGACTTCGACGAGCCGGCCGTGGCGATCATCAAGCACGCCAACCCGTGCGGCATCGCCGTCGCCGGTGACGTCGCCGAGGCCCACCGCAAGGCCCACGAGTGCGACCCGGTCAGCGCCTTCGGCGGCGTGATCGCGACGAACGTGCCGGTCTCGGTCGCGATGGCCCGTCAGGTCGCGGAGATCTTCACCGAGGTGATCGTCGCCCCGGGCTACGAGGACGGCGCGATCGAGGCGCTCCAGGCCAAGAAGAACATCCGCGTCCTCGAGTGCCCGCCGCTCACACGCGGTGGCGGCGAGATGCGGGCGATCTCGGGCGGGCTGCTGCTGCAGGCCCGCGACGTGATCTCCGCCGAGGGCGACGACCCCTCGACGTGGACGCTCGCGACCGGCGAGGCCGCCTCCGACGACGTCCTCGCCGACCTCGCCTTCGCCTGGCGCGCCTGCCGCGCGGTGAAGTCCAACGCGATCCTCCTCGCCTCGGGCGGCGCGTCCGTCGGGGTCGGGATGGGTCAGGTCAACCGCGTCGACTCGTGCCGCCTCGCCGTCGAGCGCGCGGGGGAGCGGGCCGCCTCGGCCGTCGCCGCCTCCGACGCCTTCTTCCCCTTCGCCGACGGCCCGCAGATCCTCATCGACGCCGGTGTGAAGGCCATCGTCCAGCCCGGCGGCTCGGTGCGCGACGCCGAGGTGGTCGCAGCCTGCGAGGCGGCCGGCGTGACGATGTACCTCACCGGGACGCGGCACTTTTTTCACTAGGAGGAGCGAAGCGACTCCGCGAGTGAAAAGGTCGAGTGCGCCCGCGACCGACGAAGGAGGTCGCGACGGCGCGTATCGAGACCTGACCGTCGGAGCGAAGCGACTCCGCGAGCCCCCAGCCCCACCCCCGATCCCTAGGATGACCCCGTGACGGCACAGACCCTGGACGGCGCAGCGACGCTGCGGACCATCAAGGCGGAGCTGGCGCAGCGCGTCGCCGTGCTCAAGGAGAAGGGCGTCGTCCCCGGCCTCGGCACCGTGCTGGTCGGCGACGACCCCGGCTCGCACTGGTACGTCGGTGCGAAGCACAAGGACTGCGCCGAGATCGGCATCACCTCGATCCGGCGCGACCTGCCCGCGACGGCGAGCCAGGCCGAGGTCGAGGCGGTGATCGACGAGCTCAACGCCGACGACGCGTGCACCGGCTTCCTCGTGCAGCAACCGACCGGACTCGACGAGTTCGCCCTGCTCTCGCGCGTCGACCCCGGCAAGGACGTCGACGGCCTGCACCCGATGAACCTCGGCAAGCTGGTGCTGGGGGAGTCGGGTCCGCTGCCCTGCACCCCGGTCGGGGCGATCGAGCTGCTGCGCCGCCACGACGTCGCCATCGCCGGCGCCGAGGTCGTCGTGGTCGGCCGCGGCCTCACCGTCGGGCGGCCACTCGGCCTGCTCCTGACCCGCCGGTCGGAGAACGCCACCGTCACGCTCTGCCACACCGGCACCGTCGACCTGGCCGCGCACGTGCGGCGGGCCGACATCGTGATCGCCGCCGCCGGCGTGCCGGGGATCATCACCTCCGAGATGGTCAAGCCGGGAGCCGCGGTGCTCGACGTCGGGGTCTCCCGCGTCGACGGCTTGGTCACCGGTGACGTGCACCCGGGCGTGTGGGACGTGGCCGGCTGGGTCTCGCCCAACCCCAAGGGTGTCGGGCCGATGACGCGCGCCATGCTGCTGAGCAACATCGTCGAGATCGCCGAGCGGTCCGTCGCCTGACATGGGCGAGCCGGACCGCATCGAGCCGCCCGACTCCGTGGACCCGGTCTCGGCGGAGCCGGTCGACCCCGAGGAGCCACGCCGCTACCCCTCGACGATCGGCGGAGCGTTCTACCTGGTCGTGCTCGGCGTCGTCGGGTTCGCCCTGGTGCTGGTCTCCCTGGGTGAGTGGCGCAACGGCATCCGCCTGTTCGGCGGCTCGCTGCTCCTCGCCGCCGCCGTACGCCTGGTGCTGCCCACACGCAACGCCGGCATGCTCGCCGTACGCCACAAGGTGCTCGACGCGCTCATCCTGCTCGCGCTCGGGGGCTCGCTGATCTTCCTCGCCGGCTCGATCCCGGACCAGCCCGGAGGCTTCTAGCCGAGTCGGCGCGTCAGCACGCCGAAATCGCGTCGAGTCGGCGCATCTGCACGCGAGATGCGTGCAGATGCGCCCACTCGAGGACGTGGCGGGTGCGAAGGAGCCGACTGGTCAGATGAGGCCGAGCTCGGTGACCGCCTGGCGCTCCTCGGCCAGCTCTGCGGTCGAGGCGTCGATGCGCGCCCGGGAGAAGTCGTCGATCTCGAGGCCCTCGACGATCGACCAGTCGCCGCCCGAGGTGGTGACCGGGAACGAGGAGATCAGGCCCTCGGGCACGCCGTACTCGCCCCTGGAGGCCACGGCCATCGAGACCCAGTCGTCGGCGGCGGAGCCGAAGAGCCAGTCGCGGGCGGCGTCGATGGTGGCGGACGCGGCCGAGGCGGCGGAGGAGGAGCCGCGGGCATCGATGATCGCGGCGCCGCGCTTGGCGACGGTCGGGATGAAGTCGTTCTCCAGCCAGGCCTGGTCGCCGACGAGCTCGGCGGCGTTGTGGCCGCCGACCTCGGCGTGGAAGAGGTCGGGGTACTGCGTCGCGGAGTGGTTGCCCCAGATCGTCATCTTCTTGATGTCGGTGACCGACGCGCCGGTCTTCGCCGCGAGCTGGCTGATCGCGCGGTTGTGGTCGAGGCGGGTCAGCGCGGAGAAGCGCTCGCGCGGGATGTCGGGGGCGTTGCTCATCGCGATGAGGGCGTTGGTGTTGGCGGGGTTGCCGGTCACGCCGATGCGCACGTCGTCGGCGGCGACCGCGTTGAGGGCCTTGCCCTGCGCGGTGAAGATCGCACCGTTGGCGGAGAGCAGGTCGCCGCGCTCCATGCCCGGGCCGCGCGGGCGCGCGCCGACCAGCAGGGCGAGGTTGACGCCGTCGAAGATCTTCTCGGCGTCCGCGCCGATCTCCACGCCCGCGAGCTGCGGGAAGGCGCAGTCGTCGAGCTCCATCACGACGCCCTCGAGCGCCTTGAGGGCGGGCTCGATCTCGAGCAGTCGCAGCTCGATCGGGCGGTCCGTGGCGAGGGCGCCGCTGGCGAGGCGGAAGAGCAGGCTGTAGCCGATCTGACCGGCGGCGCCGGTGACGGCGACCTTGAGCGGTTCGGAGGTCACGGTGGGTTTCTCCTCGTGAGGTGAGCGCGAGCGTGGTGTCCCGCTGACGCTAGCAGCGCCGCCGCCGCTGGTGGTGGGCTGGTGCGCGGCTGGCATGCTGGCGCCCATGACGAGGCCCCCCGGAGCCGTACGCCGTCCGCGCGCGGCAGCTGCGCTGGCGGCCTGCCTCGCGCTCGGCCTGTCGGGCTGCGCGGGCGTGGGCCAGCCACAGCCCTACGACTCCCCGGGGATCAACGGGCTGGTCATCCCGACCCCCACCCCGTCGCCCGACGACTTCGTCACCGGCGTCGACAATCCCTGGCTCGCGCTCGAGCCGGGCGCCTCGTGGCGCTACGACGTGAGGGAGGAGGGGCGCAGCCTCGGGACGATCGACGCCGAGGTCCTCGACGCCACCACCGAGATCGCCGGGCTGGAGGCCACCGCGCTGCGGGTCGTGACGGACCTCGAGGGCCCGACCGCAGAGGAGACGCGCTTCTACGCCCAGGACGAGGCCGGCAACGTCTGGCTGGTGGGCGTCGACTCGGCCACCGGGCTGTCATGGCGCGCCGGTGTCGACGCCGCCGAGGCCGGTCTGGCGATGCCTGCGGACCCGCGGCTCGGCGACGGGTGGGTGCGCTTCAGCGTGCCGAACCTGCTCGAGGCCAGCACCCGTGTCGAGGACCAGTCGCCGACGCTGGTCCAGACGCGCGACGAGGCCGGCACCACCACTCGCAGCGTCTACGAGCGGGGCGTCGGCCTCGCCAGCGTCGAGGACCTCACTGTCGGGTGGCAGGCGGTCCTGGCGCGATAGCTCGGTCGGGCCCGGTCGGGCTCAGTCGGGCCGGCGCACCTGGGTGCGGCCGTCGTCGTCGCCGTCGGGGTTGCCCCAGTGGCCCGGCGCACCCTGTCCCGGCTGCTGCGGCTGGCCGGGCTGCTGCTGCGGGGCGCCCCACTGGCCGGGCTGCGACGGCGGCTGCTGCTGCGGCTGCTCTGCCGGGGCCGGCTGGCCCCACTGGCCGGGCTGCTGCGGTGCCGCCTGGGGCGTGGAGTACGGGTCGGGCTGCTGCTGCGGCGCGGGCTGGCCCCACTGCTGCTGCGGGGGAGCGCCCCACGCGGCGCCGGGCTGGCCCCAGGCGCCCTGCTGGCCCTGGTTCCACTGGGCCTCGTAGCTGCCGGGGACGAACTGGTCCTTGCGGCCACCGCCGAAGTTGAGGCCGGAGCCGGCGACCGGGGTGGCGCCCTGGCCGAAGAGCAGCGGGTAGGTCAGTCCGGCGATGGCCGCGCCGACGAGCGGCGCGACGACGAAGAGCCAGAGCTGGACGATCGCGTCGGTGCCGGCGAAGACGCCCACGCCGATCGAGCGGGCGGGGTTCACCGAGGTGCCGGTGAGCGGGATCGCGACGAAGTGGATCATCGCCAGCGCCAGGCCGATCGCCATCGGCCCCATGACGGCGTTGACCTCGTTGCGCTCGTCGGTGACGGCGAGGATCACCCAGAGGAAGATCGCGGTGAGCAGGATCTCCACGAGCAGCGCGGCCCACCAGGCGTAGCCCGAGCCCGCGTCGCCGAAGAAGTTCTGCCCCATGTTGCCCTCGGCGCTGAAGCCCTCGAAGCCGTTGCCGAGGCCGAACAGCATCGCGCCGGCGAGCAGGCCGCCGAGGAGCTGGGCGGCCATGTAGATGCCGACCTGGTTCCACGGCAGGCGGCCGCCGAGCACGGCGCCCAGCGTCACGGCCGGGTTGAAGTGCCCGCCGGAGATGCGACCGACGGCGTACGCCATCACCACGACGGTGAGGCCGAAGGTCAGGGCGGTCGCGACGAGGTCGCCACCGCTGTAGACGGCAGCGCCGCAGCCGAAGAACACGAGCACGAACGTGCCCAGCGTCTCGGCGGTGAACTTCTGCCCGGTGGTCGGTGTGGCTTCGACGGTGTCGCTCATTGGCGAGTCCCCTCCAGTGTCGTGGTGGCCGTACCCCGCGTAGGCCACGCGAAGCCTAGCCTCGCTCGCACCGGGGTGCGAGGGTAGGCGAGTCGCGGCGCAGCCCGGCGTCAGGTATCTTGACGTCAAGAGTTATGCCGTCCGATCGACCACCCAGAGTCACCACCAGGAGCTGTCGTCCCATGGCCAAGATCATCTACACCCACACCGACGAGGCGCCGCTGCTCGCGACGTACTCCTTCCTCCCGATCATCGCCGCCTACGCGAAGACCGCGGGTGTCGAGGTCGAGACGCGCGACATCTCCCTCGCCGGCCGCGTGATCGCGCAGTTCCCCGACCGCCTCACCGAGGAGCAGCGCCTCGACGACGCCCTCGCCGAGCTCGGCGAGCTGGCCACCAAGCCCGAGGCCAACATCATCAAGCTGCCCAACATCTCCGCCTCGATCCCGCAGCTCAAGGCGACCATCGCCGAGCTGCAGTCGCAGGGCTACGACCTGCCGGCCTACCCGGAGAACCCGCAGACCGACGAGGAGCGCGAGGTCCGGGCCCGCTACGACAGGGTCAAGGGCTCCGCGGTGAACCCGGTCCTGCGCGAGGGCAACTCCGACCGCCGCGCCCCGGCCTCGGTGAAGAACTACGCCAAGGCCCACCCGCACTCGATGGGTGCCTGGAGCAGCGAGTCGAAGACCAACGTCGCGACGATGGGCCAGGACGACTTCCGCAGCAACGAGAAGTCGGTCGTGCTCGAGTCCGACGACACCCTCTCGATCGTCCACGTCGGCGCGGGCGGCGAGGAGACCGTCCTCAAGGAGGGCCTCGCGGTCCTCGAGGGCGAGGTCGTCGACGCGACCTTCATGAGCGCGTCCGCACTGGACGCCTTCCTCGAGGAGCAGGTCGCGAAGGCCAAGGCCGACGGCGTGCTCTTCTCCGCCCACCTCAAGGCCACGATGATGAAGGTCTCGGACCCGATCATCTTCGGCCACGTGGTGCGCGCCTACTTCGCCGACGTCTTCGCCCAGTACGGCGAGCAGCTGGCCGCCGCCGGCCTCTCGGCCAACGACGGTCTCGGCGGCATCCTCGCCGGCCTCGACGAGGTGGAGGGCGGCGCGGAGATCAAGGCAGCCTTCGAGAAGGGCCTCGCCGAGGGCCCGGCCCTGGCGATGGTCGACTCCGACAAGGGCATCACCAACCTCCACGTGCCCTCCGACGTCATCATCGACGCCTCGATGCCGGCGATGATCCGCACCTCCGGCCAGATGTGGAACGCCGACGGCGAGCAGCAGGACACCCTCGCGGTGATCCCCGACTCCTCCTACGCCGGGATCTACCAGGCCACGATCGACGACTGCCGCGCCCACGGTGCGCTCGACCCCTCGACCATGGGCTCGGTGCCCAACGTCGGCCTGATGGCCAAGGCGGCCGAGGAGTACGGCTCGCACGACAAGACCTTCGAGGTCCCCGCCGCAGGCAAGGTCGAGGTCCGCAACGCCGCCGGTGACGTGCTGATGTCGCACGACGTGCAGCCCGGCGACATCTGGCGCGCCTGCCAGACCAAGGACGCCTCGATCCGCGACTGGGTCAAGCTCGCCGTGACCCGGGCCCGCGCCAGCGAGACGCCCGCGATCTTCTGGCTCGACGAGAGCCGCGCGCACGACGCCAACCTCATCGCCAAGATCGAGGCCTACCTGCCCGAGCACGACACCGAGGGCCTGACGCTGGAGATCATGGCGCCGGCCGAGGCGACGACGTACTCGCTCGAGCGGATCCGCCGCGGCGAGGACACCATCTCGGTGACCGGCAACGTGCTGCGCGACTACAACACCGACCTGTTCCCGATCCTCGAGCTCGGCACCAGCGCCAAGATGCTCTCGATCGTCCCGCTGATGAACGGCGGCGGCCTCTTCGAGACCGGCGCGGGCGGTTCGGCGCCCAAGCACGTGCAGCAGCTGGTCAAGGAGGACTACCTGCGCTGGGACAGCCTGGGCGAGTTCTTCGCGCTGGCCGCCTCGCTCGACCACCTCGGCGGGTACGACGACAACGCGCGCGCCCGGATCCTCGGCGAGACCCTCGACCGGGCGACGGAGACCTTCCTCAACGAGGACCGCTCGCCGGGGCGCAAGCTCGGCACGATCGACAACCGCGGCTCGCACTTCTACCTCGCCCTCTACTGGGCCGAGGAGCTGGCGAAGCAGACCGAGGACGCCGACCTCGCAGCCGCCTTCGCCGCGCTCGCCGGCACGCTGCGCGAGAACGAGCAGACGATCGTCGAGGAGCTGCTCGCGGTGCAGGGCAAGCCGGCCGACATCGGCGGCTACTTCCGCCCCGACCCGGAGAAGGCGGCGGCGGTGATGCGCCCGTCGACGACCTTCAACGAGGCGCTCGCCACCATCGGCTGATCCTCCGCGCGCAGCGCGACCCGCGTCACAGCCGGGGCCCCGGGGAATACTCCTCGGGGGCCCTGTCTTGCGTCCAGTGATGACGACTGCTGCCCCGGCCCCGGCCGAACCCACGATCGACGACCTCGACGTCCCGTCGGTGACCGCCCGGCACTTCGGCCTCGCCGTCCTGGCGCTGGCGATGGGCGGCTTCGCGATCGGCACGACCGAGTTCGTGACGATGGGGCTGCTGCCGCAGATCGCCGGAGGGGTCGACGTCTCCATCCCGACCGGAGGCCACGTCATCTCGGCGTACGCCGTGGGAGTGGTGGTGGGCGCCCCGGTGCTCGCCTTCCTCGGCGCCCGGCTCCCGCGGCGGGCGCTGCTCCTCGCGCTGATGGCCGCGTTCGCGCTCGGCAACAGCGTCAGCGCCCTGGCCACGTCCTACGAGCAGCTGATGCTCGCGCGCTTCGCCGCCGGTCTGCCGCACGGCGCCTACTTCGGCGTCGCGTCGCTGGTCGCGGCCAGCATGGCCCGCCCCTCGCGCAAGGGACGGGCGGTCTCGCAGGTGATGCTGGGCCTCTCGGTCGCCAACGTGCTCGGCGTACCTGCCGCGACGGTGCTCGGCCAGGAGCTCGGGTGGCGTGCGGCCTTCTGGGCGGCCTCCGGGCTCGCCGTGCTGACGCTGGCCCTGGTGGCCTGGTTCGTCCCCTCGGTGCCGGGTGACGCCGAGGCGAGCGGACGCCGTGAGCTCTCCGCCTTCAAGGTCCCCCAGGTGTGGCTGACCCTGCTGGCCGGCGCGGTGGGCTTCGGCGGCATGTTCGCCGTCTACACCTACATCGCTCCCGTCGTCACCGACGTCGCGGGGCTGGGGGAGCGGTCGGTCGCGATCTTCCTGCTGTCCTTCGGCCTCGGCATGGTCGCCGGCACCTGGCTGGCCGGGATCATGGCCGACTGGTCGATCTTCCGCTCGCTGATCATCGGCGGGGTCGGCATGGCGGCTGCCCTGCTGGCCTTCTGGGTCGCCGCGCCGTACGGCTGGGCCGCGCTGCCGGTGGTCTTCCTGATCACCACCCTGGGTTCGGTGCTGGTGGTGAACCTCCAGCTCCGGCTGATGGACGTCGCCGGCGAGGCCCAGACGCTCGGTGCGGCGATGAACCACGCCTCGCTCAACATCGCCAACGCCCTCGGTGCGTGGCTCGGTGGTCTGGTCATCGCTGCCGGGTGGGGCCTGCGTGCCCCGGCGCTCGTGGGCCTGGGCCTCTCCCTGGCCGGCGTGGCGATCCTGCTGCTCTCCGCCACCCTCCACGTACGTGGCCGCGCCTCGACCGCCAGCTGATTTCCCTGGCGTTAACACAAACGGAACTCCTGCGTAAGCCAGACTTGGAACGATCCAAGTCATGAGGCGGGGGGTCCGCCCCGAAATTTTCCGGAGGTCAAGGCATGGACGAGGACACGATCATCACCGCGATGGAGCGCCGTCGCGAGCTGCGCGACCGCAACGTGCACGACGTGGTGGAGCTGCTGAAGCGGCGCGAGGAGCTCAAGGGGGTCTACCCGATGGCCGACCTGGTCGTCGACAACCTCGGCTGGGTGGTCTGAGGCCGGAGGGCTGACGCAGCACGAGCCCCGCCCGGGGAGCGGGCGGGGCTCGTGTCGTCCTGGGTGGCGTCGGCTCAGATCAGCCAGCAGTTGCTGAGCTGCGGCAGGCCGAGGAACCTCGCCTCGAAGAACGGAAGCGCCTCCGCCGTCTGCGGCACGATGCCGCCCACGTGGAGCGGGGCGATGTTGGTGGAGAAGAAGACGTTGGCGCCCTTGCCGCACCACGACTTCGCCATCTGCTTGCCCACCGAGTAGGGGATCACGTCGTCCAGCGCCGAGTGCGTGACGAGCACCGGGACCCTCGGCTTGATGGTGCCGATGCGCTGGGCGGCCACGATCGACTTGAACGGCTCCGCGGCCATCAGGGTCGACATCGGCTGCCCGTTGTAGCTCAGCGTCGACGACTTCACGAAGGCGTTGTTGAGCAGGTCGAAGACACACTCCGTCTCGACCCGGTCGCTGGTCGCGCGGCCCGTCGCGTTGAGGTAGGGCGAGAGGTCGATGTTGTAGCTGGCCGCGAGGCCGCGCAGCGCGAAGAAGGCGAAGGAGGAGTAGAGCCCGCCGTCGAGGTTGCTGGCGACCTTGGTGAGGTCCGCCGGGACCGCACCGACCACGGCACCCTTGAGACGCAGCTCGGGGGCGTACGTCGAGGCGAGCTCGACCGCGGACGCCGCGGCGCCGCCGCCCTGGGAGTAGCCCATGAGCCCGACCGGGCTGGTGCTGCTCAGCCCGCTGCCGGACAGGCGCTGCGCGGCACGTACGACGTCGAGCGTGGCGCGGCCCTGGGAGACGCGGTCCATGTAGGTGTGGACGCCCACGGTGCCGAGGCCCTCGTAGTCCGGCATCGCGACGGCGTAGCCGCGCAGCAGCAGTCCCTCGATGCCGATGCCCTCGTACTCGATGCCCTCGGAGAACTGGCGCGACGGGGCGCACCGGTCCGCCATGCCCTGGGTGCCGGGTGCGTAGCCGATGACCGGGCGCGAGCCCACGCCGATCCACGGTGCGTTCGGCACCAGGACGGTGCCGGAGACCGCGATGGCCCGGCCGGCGCGGTTGGTGCTCTTGTAGAGCACCCGCTTGGCGTTGCGGACCAGGCTCGTCACGTCGAGCGGGTCGAGCAGGAACGTCATCGCCTCGCTGCGGATCAGCGCGCCGTTGGCGCTGGGCAGCGAGGCCGGGGTCTCGTAGAACGACGGCCGCGGCGGCTCCGCGACGGCCGCGTGGGCCGTGGTCGGAGCGAGGGCTCCGGTCACGAGCGTGGCGGTGAGGACGGTGAAGAGTGACGCGATCGCGCGTGCCGCCCGACCCCGAGCGTGGGTTCGACGGCGAGATGTTGCTGCCATGGTGGCTTCCCTCCCGGACCGGACGACCCGGCCTCGTGCGGAAACCTACTGGTGAGTCACATCACAGGGGGAGTGTGACGTTCGTCACTCGTAGACCATGCCCATCGCCTCGCGCACCTCGTCGAGCGTGGCCTCGGCAACCTCGTTGGCGCGCGTGTTGCCGCGTCGCAGCACCTCGACGAGGTAGCCGGGGTCGGCCTCGAGCTCGGCGCGGCGCGCGCGCAGCGGGGCGAGCTCGGTGTTGATCGCGTCGGTGAGCCGGCCCTTGAGCGCCCCGCCGCCGCCGTCGCCGATCTCCTCGGCCACCGTCGCGGGCTCGGTGCCCTCGCAGAGCGCGATGAGGGTGAGGAGGTTGGCGACCTCGGGACGCCCGTCCGGGTCGTAGGTGATGACGCGGTCGCTGTCGGTCTTGGCGCCCTTGAGCTTCTTGGCGGTCTCGTCGGCACTCATCCGCAGCTCGACGACGTTGCCCTTGGACTTGCTCATCTTGGTGCCGTCGGTGCCGAGGATGAGCGGCGCCTCCGACAGCAGGGCCCCCGGCTCGGGGAAGACTTGTGCGTAGCGGTCGTTGAAGCGTCGCGCCACGACGCGGGTCTGCTCGAGGTGGGGGAGCTGGTCGCGCCCCACCGGGACGACGTTGGCCTTGCAGAACAGGATGTCGGCGGCCTGGTGGACGGGATAGGTGAGCAGCAGCCCCCCGATCGAGGTGATGCCGGCCGACTTGGCCTCGTCCTTGACCGTGGGGTTGCGCTGGAGCTCCGCGACGCTGACCAGGCTGAGGAAGGGAAGCATCAGCTGGTTGAGCGCCGGGACGGACGAGTGGGTGAAGATCGTCGCCCTCTCCGGGTCGAGTCCGGCCGCGATGTTGTCGAGGAGCAGGTTGCGCACGTTGCCGGCGATGTCGCCGGCGATCTCGCGGTCGGTGATCACCTGGTAGTCGGCGATGAGCTGCCAGATCTCGGCGCCGCTGTCCTGGAGGCGGAGGCGGTTGCGGATCGAGCCGAAGTAGTGGCCGATGTGCAGCGCTCCGGTCGGACGGTCCCCGGTCAGCATCCGCAGCGAGGCCGGGTCGTCGGCCATCTGCTGCTCGATCGCCTCGCTGCGGGCCTGGGCGGCGCGGAAGGTGTCACTCACGACGTGCGAGCCTACTTCCCGGCTGCACGGTGCGACGAACCGGTTATGTAGGGTCGGCGAGTGCCCACCATCGGAGTAGCCATCGCGATCCCCGAGCCCTGGGCGAGTGAGCTCCAGGACTACCGCACCTCGGTCGGCGACACGACCGCGACGCAGATCCCGACGCACATCACTCTCATCCCGCCGGCCCGGGTCGAGGACGCCGAGCTGGACACCGTCACCGAGCACCTCGCGCACGCAGCGTCGGCCGTCGAGCCCTTCGACATCCACCTGCGCGGCACCGGCACGTTCCGGCCGGTCTCTCCGGTGGTCTTCGTGACGGTGGCCGAGGGGATCTCGCACTGCGAGGTGCTCGCCGACGCCGTACGCCAGGGTCCCCTCGCGGTCGACCTGGACTTCCCCTACCACCCGCACGTCACCATCGCGCACCACCTCGACGACCCGGTCCTCGACCGGGCCTTCGACGAGCTCGCCACCTTCGAGTGCCGCTTCGGCGTCGACGCCTTCAGCCTCTACGTCCACGACGAGCAGGCCGGCTGGCAGCCCACCGACCGATACGAGCTGGGCTGATGGCGCTCCTCGACTCCGTCAAGGAGAAGGTCGCCGACGTCCGCGAGCGCCGGCCCCTGATCGACCACCTCGTGCGGATGGTCGAGCACTTCGGCAACGTCAACGGTTCGGCACTCGCCGCCGCGGTGACCTACTTCGCGTTCCTCTCCTTCTTCCCGATCCTGGCGCTCGCGTTCGCCGTGATCGGCCTGGTCTCGCGCGCCTACCCCAACGCCGACGACGACCTCGTCACCGCGATCAACGACGTGCTCCCGGGGATCGTGGGCGGCCAGGACGGCCTCGACCTCGCCACCTTCCAGGACAACGCGCCCGGCATCCTCAGCGTCGGCCTCCTGCTGGCCCTCTACTCCGGGCTCGGCTGGCTGTCCGGGATGCGCACCGCGCTGATCGCGGTCTTCGAGGAGCCCGAGCGGGAGCAGCCCAACTTCGTCGTCGGCAAGGTGCGCGACCTGCTGGCCCTGCTGACCCTCGGCTCGGTGCTGCTGGTGAGCGTCGCCGTGTCGGGCGTGGCGACCAAGGTCGCCACCCCGATCCTCGAGCTCCTCGGCCTCGGCGCCGGTGCCAAGCCCCTGCTGTGGGCCCTTGCGCTGGCGCTCGGCCTCGCGGCGAGCACGGTGCTCTTCTTCGCCTTCTTCCGCCTCCTCGCCAGCCCCAACGTGCCGTCGCGCTCGCTCTGGTCGGGCGCGCTGCTCGGCGCGATCGCCTTCGAGCTGCTCAAGCAGCTCTCCACGGTCCTGCTGCAGGCCACCCGCGAGCAGCCGGCCGTCCAGGCCTTCGGCATCGCCCTGATCCTGCTGGTCTGGATCAACTACTTCTCCCGCGTCGTCGTCCTGGCCGCTGCCTGGGCGCACACCTCGCCCGAGGCCCGCGCCGCGCGCGAGGCCCAGCTCGTCGCCGACCAGACCGTCGAGGGTCCCCGCATCGACCTCGCCGCGGCAGCGGACGTCGTACGCACTGCTCCTGCTCCTGCCGGGTCCTCCCCGAAGGCCGCCTTCGCCGCGGGCGCGGCCTCGATGCTGGGCCTCGTCGCGCTCGTACGCCGCCGGCGCTGAGGGCTCGCGCCTGCGGGCTCCCTGTGGGCGGTGCGTGAGCCACATTTCGTGAGCTCCTCACGTGGCTGGAGCACCGCCGGCGCGGTTGGGCGCGTGTTCGCGTGCAAGAGCGGTGGCTGAGCCACCCGGCGATGCGCGGGAATGTGGGTCACGCACCGCTGCGCTCAGCGCCGAGTGCTGGGCCTTCGGGGCCACCTGTCGTCCACAAGGCCTGCGCTGACGGGATCCTCCACAGGGCGATCAGCGTAGGTCAGCGCGAGCGTCCGCGATGTGGCGCGATGGGACCCATGCACCCCATTCCTCCTGACCTGCTGCGCGGTCCGTTCAGGCGCGCCGACGCCCTCGAGTCCGGGCTGTCCGCGCGTGTGCTCGAGGGCGTGCAGTTCCGGCGACTCCACCAGGGTGTCTACGTACACCGCACGCACCAGATGACCTGGACGGACCACGTCGAGGCAGCACGCCTGGCGCTGCCCGCAGGGGCTCGTACGACGGGGGTGACCAGGTTGCGGCAGGCGGGCGTCGACGCGGGGGACGGGTGGCCGCTCCATTTCGTCGTCGAGGGTGACCTCCACCTGACGCTGCAGGGCGTGTTCCTCCACCGCACGGTGAAGATCCCGCCGAACGACGACGACGGAGCCAGCATCGAGGCGGCGTTCGTCGCGTTCTGTGCGGACGCGCGGCTGCTCGATGCCATCAGGGTGGGGTCGTTCCTGTTGCACGAGGGGCTCCTCGACCTCGGCCTCCTCGATCAGGTCCTTCTCCGGGAGAAGTGGCGCCGCGGAGTCCCCGAGACGGCGTACGCCGTGCCCTTCCTCGAGGCGCGCTGTCGCTCGATGCCGGAGGCAGAGCTGTTCGCCTACGTGGTCTTCGCGTCCTTGCCGGTGCCGGAGGTCAACCGTCTGCTCCGCCTCGATGACGGTGTCGAGCTCACGCCTGACCTCTGGTTCGAGGACCACGGACTGGTGGTCGAGTACGAAGGGGCTCATCACCAGGACGATCGCGCCCAGTACAACGCCGACATCGACCGCTACGCGCTCTACCGGCGGCACGACGTGCCCTACGAGCTGGTCACCAAGGAACGGATGCGATCGCCGAAGGCCACGATCAGGCGGATACACGCAGCACTCGCCGCAGTCGGGTACGACGGGCCACCGCCGCAGTTCGGCGAGCTGTGGGACTCGCTGTTCCTCCCACTCAGCGACCTCGTACGCCGCCAGCGCGCCGCGTGATGAACGTGGGCGGTGCGTCAGCCACATCGGCGGGGGTCGGAATGTGGCTCGGACACCGCAGCGCAGCGACCGCCGGCGTGTCGCCCATGCAGCGGTGCACCGCCCACATTCGGAGCGTACGAAATGTGGCTGGGGCGCCGCTCGAGGGAGCCGAGACGCAGACGAGGGCCGGGGGAGACCCCGGCCCTCGTCAGTGAGCGTGCGGCTCAGTGCCCGTGGCGGATCGCGGTGCGCAGGTCCTTGTTGAGCTGGGAGATCACGTCGAGCGGGATCTCCTTGGGGCAGGCGGCGGTGCAGGCACCGATGTTGGTGCAGCCACCGAAGCCCTCGTGGTCGTGCTGGGCGACCATGTTGACCACGCGGCTGTCGCGCTCGGGCTGGCCCTGCGGGAGCTCGCCGAGGTGGGTGATCTTGGCGCCCATGAACAGCGAGGCCGAGCCGTTGGGGCACGCCGCGACGCAGGCGCCGCAGCCGATGCAGGTGGCGACGTTGAAGGCGCGCAGCGCGTCCTCACGCGGGACAGGCACCGAGTGGGCCTCGGGGGCCGAGCCGGTGTTGACCGAGATGTAGCCGCCCTGCTGGACGATCCGGTCGAAGGCGCTGCGGTCGACGATCAGGTCCTTGATGACCGGGAAGGCGTCGGAGCGCCACGGCTCGATCGTGATCGTCTCGCCGTCCTTGAACGAGCGCATGTGGAGCTGGCAGGTCGTGGTGACCTCCGGCCCGTGGGCGTCGCCGTTGATCATCAGCCCGCACGACCCGCAGATGCCCTCACGGCAGTCGTGGTCGAAGGCGACGGGATCCTCGCCCTTGTCGTTGAGCTGCTCGTTCAGCACGTCGAGCATCTCCAGGAAGGACATGTCCGGGGACACGTCGGAGAGCTGGTAGGTGTGCATCGCCCCGGCGGACGAGGCGTCCGGCTGGCGCCAGATCTTGAGGGTCAGGTTCATGCTCACTTGTAGCTCCGCTGCTTCATCTCGATGGCGGTGTAGACGAGGTCTTCCTTGTGCAGGACGGGGATGGAGTCCTCACCGGCCCACTCCCACGCGGCGACGTAGGCGTACTCGTCGTCGTGGCGCAGCGCCTCGCCGTCCTCGGTCTGCGACTCGCCACGGAAGTGGCCGCCGCACGACTCGCGTCGGTTGAGGGCGTCGATGCACATCAGCTCGCCGAGCTCGAAGAAGTCGGCCACGCGGCCGGCCTTCTCGAGCGACTGGTTCAGGGTCTCGGCGCTGCCGAGGACCTTGACGTTGCGGTAGAAGTCGTCCTTGAGCGAGCGGATGAGGTCGATGGCCTTCTTCAGGCCGGTCTCGGTCCGCTCCATGCCGCAGTACTCCCACATGATGTTGCCGAGCTCGCGGTGGTAGGAGTCGACGCTGCGGGTGCCGTTGACGGACAGGAAGTGGTCGATGCGGCCCTTGACCGACTCGCGCGCCTCGACGACGGCGGGGTGGTCCTCGGTGATCTCCTCGAACGGGCCGTCCGCGAGGTAGTCGCGGATGGTGTGGGGGAGGACGAAGTAGCCGTCGGCCAGGCCCTGCATCAGCGCCGAGGCGCCGAGGCGGTTCGCACCGTGGTCGGAGAAGTTCGCCTCACCCGTCACGAACAGGCCCGGGATCGTGGACTGGAGGTCGTAGTCGACCCACAGGCCGCCCATGACGTAGTGCACGGCGGGGTAGATGCGCATCGGCACCTCGAACGGGTTCTCACCCGTGATCCGCTCGTACATGTCGAACAGGTTGTCGTACTTCTCGGTGATGCCCTTCTTGCCGAGGCGCTCGATGGCGGCGCTGAAGTCGAGGTAGACACCACGGCGTACGCCGTCGACCTCGGGGCCGACGCCGCGACCCTCGTCGCAGACGTTCTTGGCCGCACGCGACGCGATGTCGCGGGGGACCAGGTTGCCGAAGGAGGGGTAGATCCGCTCCAGGTAGTAGTCGCGGTCCTCCTCGGGGATGTCGCGCGGGTCCTTGTCGCAGTCGGCCTGGTTCTTCGGCACCCAGATCCGGCCGTCGTTGCGCAGCGACTCCGACATCAGGGTCAGCTTCGACTGGTGCGAGCCCGAGACCGGGATGCAGGTCGGGTGGATCTGCGTGTAGCAGGGGTTGGCCATGTAGGCGCCCTTGCGGTGCGCGCGCCAGGCGGCGGTGACGTTGCAGCCCATCGCGTTGGTCGACAGGTAGAACACGTTGCCGTAGCCGCCCGAGGCCAGCACCACGACGTCGGCGAGGTGGGTCTCGATCTCGCCGGTGACCATGTCGCGGGCGATGATGCCGCGCGCCTTGCCCTCGACGGTGATGAGCTCGAGCATCTCGTGGCGGGTGTACGTCGACACGGTGCCGGCGGCGACCTGGCGCTCGAGCGCCTGGTAGGCGCCGATCAGCAGCTGCTGGCCGGTCTGGCCGCGGGCGTAGAAGGTGCGCGAGACCTGCACGCCGCCGAACGAGCGGTTGTCGAGCAGGCCGCCGTACTCGCGGGCGAACGGGACGCCCTGCGCGACGCACTGGTCGATGATGTTCGTGCTGACCTCGGCGAGGCGGTAGACGTTCGACTCGCGCGAGCGGTAGTCGCCGCCCTTGACCGTGTCGTAGAAGAGGCGGTGGACGGAGTCGCCGTCCTCCTTGTAGTTCTTCGCGGCGTTGATGCCGCCCTGCGCGGCGATGGAGTGCGCGCGACGCGGGGAGTCCTGGTAGCAGAAGGACTTCACGTTGTAGCCGGCCTCGCCGAGGGTGGCGGCGGCCGAGGCGCCGGCCAGGCCGGTGCCGACGATGATGATCGACAGCTTGCGCCGGTTCGACGGGTTGACCAGGCGCGCCTCGAACTTGCGGTTCTGCCAGCGCTCGGCGATCGGGCCCTCGGGCGCCTTGGTGTCTACCAGCGGCGTGCCGGGCGTGTAGTAGCCCGCGGCGTCGTCGTAGTCGCCGTCGAGGAAGCCGCTGGCCGAGGCCTCGGCGGCGCTGACGGTGTCGGGCATGTCCATGTCGTGGCTCACGAGCTGCAGACCCCTTACTTGGTGATGATGCCGGCGAGGACACCGAGCGGGACGAGGGAGAAGCCGACCGAGACGATCAGCGCGATGACGAAGCCGGTGGCCTTGGCCCGCTGGCGCTTGGCCGCGGTGCCGGTCCAGCCGAGCGTCTGGGCGGCGCTCCAGATGCCGTGGTGCAGGTGGGCGCCGAGCGCCAGCATGGCGACGAGGTAGATGACCGTCAGCCACCACACGTCGAAGGTGTCGACCATCAGGTTGTAGGGGTCGTTGGTCGCCCCGCCCTGGGGGTTGACCTTGCCGATGGTGAAGTTGAGGAGGTGCCAGACCAGGAACACCAGGATGGTCACGCCGCCCCAGCGCATCATCAGGCTGGCGCGGGTGGCGCCGGTGTCCTTCTTGACGACGTACTTGGTGGTGCGGGCCTTCGCCGCGCGCCGCCACAGCACCACGGCGCAGTAGACGTGGATCACGAGCGAGGCGATGAGGCCGACGCGCAGGATCCACAGCAGGCCGCCGTGCGGGAGCATCGGCTCCCCGATCTCGCGGAGGTGCTCGGCGTACTCGTTGAACGCGTCGTGCCCGGCGAACGCCTTGAGGTTGCCGTACATGTGCGCGAGCACGAAGCCGAGGAACACCATGCCGCTCAGCGCCATGCCGAGCTTCAGCGCGATGGTGGTGCGAGAGGCGCGTGCACCCTTGACGAGGGTGGGGCCAGACAGTCGGGGACCGTTGAGTTGGGTTGCCACATGTAGACGGTATCGCGGCACGCACGCGCACGACGCGCCGAGTCGGTGTGAGGTTTCACTGGGCGCGTTGTCTTCCGCTCAGGTGTGACACAGGCCATAGTCGCCTGTGTCGCCCGGACACCGTTCCGGACCCCATGGAGGACGTATGCCAACGACCGACCACGGCGTCACCAGCCCGACCCGCGCCCGCATCGGGGAGCGGACCCTGCGACAGGACCGGTGGTGGCTGCAGCCGCTGACGACCTTCGTCGTCTTCTCCGCCTTCGTCGTCTACGCCACCGTGCGTGCCTTCATGGGACGCGACTACTACGCCTCGCCCTACCTCTCGCCGTTCTACTCCCCGTGCCTGGGCGACTGCGTCGAGGGAGCCTCCGACTTCGGGCAGCCGTTCGCGTGGTGGCCGCTGTCGGCGGCGCTGATCATCCTGATCTTCCCGCTGGGCTTCCGGATGACCTGCTACTACTACCGCAAGGCCTACTACCGAGCCTTCTGGCTGAGCCCGCCCGCCTGCGGCGTCGCCGAGCCGCACGCGGCCTACTCCGGCGAGACGCGGCTGCCGCTCATCCTCCAGAACGTCCACCGCTACTTCTGGTACGCCGCCGTGGTGGTCGGCCTGGTCCTGACCTTCGACGTGGTGCTCGCCTTCCGCCCGATGCCCGCGGAGTACGCCGTCGGCGACGGCGAGACCTCCGGGATCCACATGGGCCTCGGCACGCTGCTGATGATCGTCAACGTCGTCTTCATCTGGCTCTACACGCTGTCGTGCCACTCGTGCCGCCACGTCGTCGGCGGCCGGCTGCGGCACTTCTCGAAGCACCCGGTCCGCTACCGGCTCTGGACGTGGGTCTCGCGGCTCAACACCAGCCACGGCAGGTGGGCGTGGTACTCGCTCTTCTCGGTCGCCCTCGTCGACCTCTACATCTTCCTGCTGGCCACCGGCACGATCCAGGACGTGAGGTTCTTCTGATGAGCGACACGAGCGGGCCGGCGGAGGGCCGCCACCCGATGACCGGCAACGCGATGTCCGGCGAGGCCCGCGGCGGCATGGAGCGCCACGCGTACGACGTCGTGGTGGTCGGTGCGGGCGGGGCCGGGCTGCGCGCCGCGATCGCGGCCCACGACGCGGGTGCGCGTACGGCGATCGTGTGCAAGTCGCTGCTCGGCAAGGCCCACACCGTGATGGCCGAGGGCGGCATCGCCGCGGCGATGGGCAACCGCTGGCCGGAGGACAACTGGGAGGTCCACTTCAGGGACACCATGCGCGGTGGCAAGATGCTGAACAACTGGCGGATGGCGCAGCTGCACGCGCAGGAGGCGCCCGAGCGGGTGCAGGAGCTCGAGGACTGGGGCGCGCTCTTCGACCGCACCGAGGACGGGCTGATCTCGCAGCGCGACTTCGGCGGCCACAAGTACGCCCGGCTCGCGCACGTCGGCGACCGCACCGGCCTGGAGATGATCCGCACGCTCCAGCAGCGGGCGGTGTCGCTGGGCATCGACGTCTTCATGGAGTGCACGGTCACCGACGTCTTCAAGGACGGCGACACGGTCTCGGGCGCCTTCGCCTACTGGCGCGAGTCAGGGCGCTTCATCGTCTTCGACGCGCCCAGCGTCATCCTCGCCACCGGCGGGATCGGCAAGTCCTTCAAGGTCACCTCGAACTCCTGGGAGTACACCGGCGACGGCCATGCCCTCGCGATGCGGGCCGGCGCGAGCCTGATCAACATGGAGTTCGTCCAGTTCCACCCCACCGGCATGGTGTGGCCGCCCTCGGTGAAGGGGCTGCTGGTCACCGAGTCGGTGCGCGGCGACGGCGGCATCCTGAAGAACTCCGAGGGCGAGCGCTTCATGTTCGACTACATCCCCGAGTTCTTCCGGGCCGAGACCGCGGACACCGTCGAGGAGGCGGACGCCTGGTACGAGGACAAGAAGAACAACCGCCGTCCTCCCGAGCTGCTGCCGCGCGACGAGGTGGCCCGCGCGATCAACTCCGAGATCAAGGCCGGACGCGGCACCCCGCACGGCGGGATCTACCTCGACATCGCCTCGCGGCGCTCACCGGAGTTCATCCGCAAGCGGCTGCCGTCGATGTACCACCAGTTCAAGGAGCTCGCCGACGTCGACATCACCGCCGAGCCGATGGAGATCGGCCCCACCTGCCACTACGTGATGGGCGGCGTCGAGGTCGACGCCGACACCCAGGAGAGCGCGGTGACCGGGCTCTACGCCGTGGGCGAGTGCTCGGGCGGCATGCACGGCTCCAACCGACTCGGCGGCAACTCGCTGGGTGACCTGCTGGTCTTCGGCAAGCGCGCCGGCGAGCACGCCTCGACGTACGCCGCCTCGCTGGGGGATGCGCGCCCGCAGGTCGACGAGGCCGACGTGAAGGCGGCGCAGGAGAGCGCACTCGCACCCTTCGAGGTCGAGGGCGGGGAGAACCCCTACTCCATCCAGTCCGACCTCCAGCAGTCGATGAACGACCTGGTCGGCATCATCCGCACCCGCACCGAGCTCGAGGAGTCGCTGGGCGAGATCGAGGCCTTCAAGGAGCGGGCGCGGACGATGGTCGTCGAGGGCCACCGTCAGTACAACCCCGGCTGGCACCTCGCGCTCGACCTGCGCAACATGCTGATCGTCAGCGAGTGCATCGCGAAGGCCGCGCTCGCCCGCGAGGAGTCGCGCGGCGGCCACACCCGCGACGACTTCCCCGGCCCCGATCCTGCGTGGGGCACCAAGAACCTCGTGGTCACCCTCGACGCCGGCACCGGGGTGGAGCTGCACGAGAAGCCGCTGCCGGAGATGCCGGACGAGCTGAAGGGGTACTTCGCATGAGCTACACCTTGAAATTGCGGATCTGGCGCGGCGACAGCGACGGCGGGGAGATCCAGGACTTCCCGGTCGAGGTGTCCGACGGAGAGGTCGTGCTCGACGCGATCCACCGCGTGCAAGCCACCCAGGCGGGCGACCTGGCCGTGCGCTGGAACTGCAAGGCCGGCAAGTGTGGCTCGTGCAGCGCCGAGGTCAACGGGCGTCCGCGCCTGATGTGCATGTGCCGGCTCTCGGACTTCGAGCAGGACGAGACCATCACCGTGACGCCGATGCGCACCTTCCCGGTCATCCGCGACCTGGTGACCGACGTGTCCTTCAACTACGAGAAGGCCAAGCAGCTGCCCGCGGCGAAGCTCGGTCCCCGCGACGCCGACGGCAAGCGCCGGATGGCGCAGGTCGACGTCGAGCGCGGCCAGGAGTTCCGCAAGTGCATCGAGTGCTTCCTGTGCCAGGACGTGTGCCACGTCGTGCGCGACCACGAGGACAACAAGGAGGCGTTCGCCGGGCCGCGCTTCTTCCTGCGCTACGCCGAGCTCGACATGCACCCGCTCGACACCCACGACCGGCGCGAGCTGGCCCAGGGCGCGGCGGGCCTGGGGATGTGCAACATCACCAAGTGCTGCACCGAGGTCTGCCCCGAGGGCATCAAGATCACCGACAACGCGATCATCCCGATGAAGGAGCGTGTGGTGGACAAGAAGTTCGACCCGCTGGTGTGGCTGGGCAACAAGATCGGGCTGCGCAACAAGGACGACGAGGGCCGCACCGAGGTCTGAGGCGCCGGCGGCTACACGGGTCGCGTCGCGGTGATGCCACCGTCGACAGGGATGACGGCGCCGTGGACGTAGGCCGCCTCGTCGGAGACCAGCCAGGCGATGGCGGTCGCGACCTCGTCAGGTGTCCCGGGCCGGCCCGCGGGGGTGCCCGCGGTCATCCGGGTGATCACGTCGTCGTCGCCGGCGTTGATCGGCGTACGCGTCGCGCCGGGCGCCACGGTGTTGACGCGCACGCCCCGCGGGCCGAACTCCGCCGCCCAGCTGCGCGCGAGCTGCGCCTCGGCCGCTTTCGTGGCGGAGTAGAACCCGACGAAGGGGTGGCCGACCCCGGACATCCACGACCCCACCACGACGATGGCGCCCCCGCCGTGCGAGGCCATCGCCGGCGCGATCGCGGCAGTGAGGACCTGCGGGGCACGGACGTTGACGGCCAGGGTCGTCTCGAGGTCCTCGTCGGAGAGTGACACGGTGTCGACGGGCGGGCAGACCGCGGCGTTGTGGACGAGGACGTCGATCCGTCCGTCCAGCGCGGTGGTCCAGGCGCCGGCGAGCTCCCGGAGGGCCGTCGGAGGGGCGGTGAGGTCGCCTGCGACGAAGACGGCCGAGCCGCCCGAGGCGGAGATCGCATCGACCACCTCGGCCCCGCGCGAGGCGTCGCGCCCGGTGACGACGACCCGGGCGCCGCGGGCGGCGAGGTGGTGGGCGGTGGCGGCGCCGATGCCGCTGGTGGAGCCGGTGACGACGGCGGTGCGGCCGCCGAGGGACGTGGTGGGTGGGGTGCTCATGGCACGAGTGCACCCGGTCGCCCGCGCACGCACCAGTGCGAGCCGTGCCGGGGCACGTCATGACCACGCACGACGGCGTACGCCTCCGTAGGCTGGCGGGGTGCCTGCCGACCGATCCGCGCTGGGAGCGTTCCTGCGGTCCCGCCGCGACCGGCTGACCCCCGCCCAGGCGGGAATCACGCCGTTCCCCGGTCCGCGCCGGGTGCCCGGGCTGCGCAAGGAGGAGCTCGCGGTGCTGGCCGGCCTGAGCCCGGACCACTACAGCCGCCTCGAGCAGGGCCGCCAGCACACGGTGACCGACGACGTCGTCGAGGCACTCGGCCGGGCGTTGCGCCTCGACGACGTCGAGCGCGCCCACCTGCGCGACCTCGCCGCCCCGCAGCGCCGCACCGCCGCGACCTGGGAGGTGGCGCAGCGCGCGGATCCCGGACTGCTGCGCGTGATGACCACCCTCGACCACGTGCCGGTGCTGCTGCTGGGGCGGCGCTCGGAGGTCCTCGGGTGCAACGCGCTGCTGCGCGCCGTGCTCGGTGCCGAGGTCGACACCGGCGAGGTCCTCGTGCGGTGGCTCTTCCTCGACCCGCGCGCGAGAGGACGCATCGAGAACTGGTCGGACTACGCCGCTGCGGCCGTGGGCGCGCTGCGCTACGAGGTCGGGCGGCACCCGAGCGACCGTCGCCTGCGGGGACTGGTCGACGAGCTCCGCACCGCCGATCCCGACGTGTCCCGCTGGTGGGACGACCACGGGGTCACCGACCGCACCTCGGTGGACAAGCGCATCGCGCACCCGGTCGTGGGGAGACTGGCCTTCGGCATCGAGGCGCTCGTGTCGCCGCACGACCCCGAGCAGCGGCTCGTCGTCTACACCGCCCAGCCCGGCTCGCCCACCGCGGCCGCGCTGCCGGTGCTCGCGTCGTGGGGGCTGGAGACGCCCGTGAGATCTATCCCATAGGTCTCACCCGTGCCACGGGTGTGACGCTCGCCCTATCCTGCGACTCATGAGCGACCTCGACGGTGGACTGGACGAGCCCGAGGAGCTGCAGCCCGAGGAGGGCTCGCTCCGGCTGGTGGGCGAGGGGGACACCTACGGCCCCGCAGCCTGGGAGGCGGCGACCGCCGCGGTGCTGCGCAAGGCCCGGCGCCTGCGCGACGACGCGCCCGACTCCGACGTCTGGTCGGTGCTGACACGGACCACGCTCGACGGGATCGACGTGCCGCCGATCGGGCAGCCGTCCGACCTCGACGACCTCCGCACCGAGGGCCGTCCCACCCGCACCGGCGCCTGGGACATCCGTACGCCGCTGGTCGGCGACGACGCGGCAGCCGTCAACGAGGCCGCGCTGGTCGACCTCGACAACGGCGCCACCTCGCTGCACCTCGACCTCTCCCGCTCCGTCGACCTGTCCCGCGCGCTGCGCGGCGTCCTGCTCGACCTCGCCCCGGTCACCCTCGAGCGACCCGACGCCGGGCAGTCCGAGGCGCTCGCCCGGCTGCTCGAGGACACCGCGGACGACCCCCACCCCGGCAGCAACCTCTCCGCCGACCCGGCCACCGCAGAGATGTTCGGCCACCGGGTCGCCGACGACGGGCGCACGCCCTTCGGGTCCTTCGTCGACACCGTCCGCCGGGCGCAGGCCCTCGGCGTGCTCGGCGCCGTCGTCGACGGCACGGCCCTCCACGACGCCGGCGCCAGCGACGCCCAGGAGCTCGGCTGGACGATGGCCGTGGGCGTGCACTACCTCCGCCTCCTCACCGAGGACGGGCTCTCGGTCGACGAGGCCGCCGGACTGATCGAGTTCCGCTACGCAGCGACCGACGAGCAGTTCCCGACCATCGCCAAGCTGCGCGCGGCTCGCCGTCTCTGGGCCAGGGTGCTCGAGGCGAGCGGTGCGGGCGACGTCCCGCAGCGCCAGCACGTGGTCACCAGCCGCGCGATGATGGGCCGGGTCGACCCCTGGGTCAACATGCTCCGCGGCACCGTCGCGGCCTTCGCGGCCGGCGTCGGGGGTGCCGACGCGATCAGCGTGATCCCCTTCGACGAGCGACTGGGCCAGCCCGACGCCCTCGGCCGCCGCATCGCCCGCAACACCTCCTCCCTGCTCATCGAGGAGGCCCACATCGCCGCGGTGTCCGACCCCGCCGGCGGGTCGTACGCCGTCGAGAAGCTGACCGACGACCTCGCCGTCGCCGGTTGGGCCGAGCTCGGCCGGATCGAGGCCGACGGCGGGTTCGGCGAGCGGGCAGCGACGGGCGTCAAGGAGCGGGTGCGCGCTGTTGCGGCCGCCCGCGACGCCGGCATCGCCGACCGCTCACGCCCGCTGACCGGGATCTCGGAGTTCCCGAACCTCGCCGAGGTGCTGCCCGAGCGCGCCCCGTGGGGCCGTGGCGGCGTGCGCCACTACGGCCGGGCCTACGAGGACATGCGGGCCGAGCCCGCCACGGAGAAGGTCTTCCTCGCCACGATGGGCCCGATCGCGGCCCACACCGCGCGGGCCACCTTCGCCACCAACCTGTTCGCCGCCGGCGGGGTCGCCGTCGACGCTGCCGGCCCGACCGATGGGGCGGAGGCGGTCACCGCGGCCTACTCCGGCCAGCGCGTCGCGTGCCTGGCCGGCACCGACGCGGCGTACGCCGAGTGGGGCGCCGACCTCGTCGCGGCCCTGCGGGCGGCAGGTGCGGCGTACGTCGTGCTGGCGGGCAAGCCTGGGGAGAAGACCGTGCAGCACGGATCGGACGACGACACTGTTGATGACTGGGCTGCCATGGGGGTCGATGCGCTCGGCTTCCTCGGCCGGATCCGAGAGGAGCTCAGCCGATGAGCATTCCCGAGAACTTTGCCGAGGTGGGTCTCGACACGCCTCGTTCCTCGGCTGCTCGCCCAGCGAGTGAGGAGCGCGCGGGGGAGTCATGGACGAGCCCGGAGGGCATCGACATCCTGCCGGTCTACGGCCCCGAGCACCTCGAGGGCCTCGACGGCCTCGACACGTGGCCGGGCATCGCGCCGTTCCTGCGCGGTCCCTACCCGACGATGTACACCACCCAGCCGTGGACGATCCGGCAGTACGCCGGCTTCTCCACCGCCGAGGAGTCCAACGCCTTCTACCGCCGCAACCTCGCGGCCGGGCAGAAGGGCCTGAGCGTCGCCTTCGACCTCGCCACCCACCGCGGCTACGACTCCGACCACCCGCGCGTGCGCGGCGACGTCGGCATGGCGGGCGTGGCGATCGACTCGATCTACGACACCCGCACCCTCTTCGACGGCATCCCGCTCGACGAGATGTCGGTGTCGATGACGATGAACGGCGCGGTGCTGCCCGTGCTCGCGCTCTACATCGCGGCGGCCGAGGAGCAGGGGGTGAAGCCGGAGCAGCTCGCGGGGACCATCCAGAACGACATCCTCAAGGAGTTCATGGTCCGCAACACCTACATCTACCCGCCGGCGCCGAGCATGCGGATCATCAGCGACATCTTCGCCTTCACCAGCCAGAAGATGCCGCGCTTCAACTCCATCTCGATCTCCGGCTACCACATCCAGGAGGCCGGGGCGACGGCCGACCTCGAGCTCGCCTACACGCTCGCCGACGGCGTGGAGTACATCCGGGCCGGCCTCGGCACCGGCATGACGATCGACCAGTTCGCCCCCCGACTGAGCTTCTTCTGGGCCATCGGGATGAACTTCTTCATGGAGGTCGCCAAGATGCGCGCGGCCCGGGCGCTGTGGGCGCGGCTGGTCGACGACTTCGACCCGCAGAACCCCAAGTCACGCTCCCTGCGCACGCACAGCCAGACCTCGGGCTGGTCGCTCACCGCGCAGGACGTCTTCAACAACGTCGGCCGCACCTGCATCGAGGCGATGGCCTCCACGCAGGGCCACACCCAGTCGCTGCACACCAACGCCCTCGACGAGGCGATCGCGCTGCCGACGGACTTCTCCGCCCGCATCGCCCGCAACACCCAGCTGCTGCTGCAGCAGGAGTCCGGCACCACCCAGCTCATCGACCCGTGGGCCGGCTCCTACTACGTCGAGAAGCTGACCCACGACCTTGCCGAGCGGGCCTGGGCCCACATCCTCGAGGCCGAGCGGGCCGGCGGCATGGCGGCGGCGATCGAGCAGGGCATCCCCAAGATGCGCATCGAGGAGGCGGCCGCCCGCACCCAGGCGCGCATCGACTCGGGCGCCCAGAAGGTCATCGGCGTCAACACGTTCCGCCTCCCGGTCGAGGACAAGCTCGACGTGCTGCGCGTCGACAACGACGACGTCTACCGCCAGCAGGTCGCCAAGCTCGAGCGACTGCGCGCCGAGCGTGACGACGACGCCGTACGCCGCTCGCTGGAGGCGCTGACCGCCTCGGCCGAGCGCGGCCCGGTCGGCGGCGGCTCCCTCGAGGGCAACCTGCTCGCGCTGGCCGTCGACGCGGCCCGCGCCAAGGCCACCGTCGGCGAGATCTCCGACGCGCTGGAGAAGGTCTACGGCCGCCACCAGGCGGTGATCCGTACGATCAGCGGCGTGTACCGCGACGAGGCAGCCAAGTCCGACGGCGCCGCCGGTGGCAAGGTCGCCGAGGTCCTCGCCGCGACCGAGGAGTTCGAGGCCGAGGAGGGTCGCCGACCGCGCATCCTCGTGGCCAAGATGGGCCAGGACGGCCACGACCGCGGGCAGAAGGTCGTCGTCACCGCCTTCGCCGACCTCGGCTTCGACGTCGACGTGGGCCCGCTGTTCTCCACGCCCGAGGAGGTCGCCCAGCAGGCGATCGACGCAGACGTGCACATCGTCGGCGTCTCCTCGCTGGCCGCGGGTCACCTCACCCTGCTGCCGGCGCTCAAGCAGGCGCTGGCCGACCAGGGGCGCCCGGACATCATGATCGTCATCGGCGGCGTGATCCCGCCCGACGACGTCGAGACGCTCCGGGAGATGGGCGCGGCCGCGGTGTTCCTGCCCGGCACGGTGATCGCGGAGTCCGCGCTCGACCTCATCGCACGCCTGCGGGAGCAGACCGCCTGATGGCTCGTCCCGTGGACGTCGCCGCACTGGTGGAGGGGGTCCGCGCCGGGCGTCGTGCCGACGTCTCGCGCGCCATCACGCTGGTGGAGTCGTCGCGCACCGAGCACCGGGCGGCGGCCCGCGAGCTGCTGACACTGCTCGCCGACACCGACCTGCCGCCCGCGACCCGCGTCGGCATCTCCGGTGTGCCCGGGGTGGGCAAGTCGACGTTCATCGAGGCCCTCGGCACGCGGCTGACTGCTGCCGGGCACCGCGTCGGCGTGCTCGCCGTCGACCCGTCGTCGGTCCGCACGGGCGGCTCGGTGCTGGGCGACAAGACGCGGATGGCGAGCCTCGCGGTCGATCCCCGCGCCTTCATCCGCCCCTCGCCCACGGCCGGGACGCTCGGTGGCGTGGCCCGGGCGACGACCCAGGCGATGCTGGTGCTGGAGGCGGCCGGCCACGACGTGGTGCTCGTGGAGACCGTCGGTGTCGGCCAGTCGGAGGTCACCGTCGCCGGGATGGTCGACACCTTCTGCTTCCTCACCATCGCGCGCACCGGCGACCAGCTCCAGGGCATCAAGAAGGGCATCCTCGAGATCGCGGACGTCGTCGCGGTCAACAAGGCCGACGGGCCCCACGAGGCCGACGCCCGCGTCGCGGCCCGCGAGCTCGCGGGTGCACTCCGCCTCGTGCGCGGCCACGCCGAGTGGGCGCCCCCGGTCGTCACCTGCTCCGCGCTCACCGGCGCCGGCGTCGACGACGTCTGGCACCGCGTGGGGGAGCACCGCGCCCACCTCGGCGCCGACGGCCTGGCCCACAAGCGCGCCGGGCAGCAGCTCGACTTCACCTGGGCGCTCGTGCGCGACGAGCTCGCCCAGCGGCTGCGGACCTCGCCGGGCGTCGCGGCGGTGCGCGACGACGTACGCCGTGCGGTGCTGGCGGGTGAGCTGCCCGCCCCGCTGGCCGCGGACCGGCTTCTCGCCGCCTACGACGGGGACGCGAACTAGACTGCGAGGGTTATGCCTGACACACCCCCCGCCTCGTCCGTCACCACCGCCGTGATCTCCGAGATCGTCGACAAGTACGCCGACGACCTCCTCGCCCTGCGGCGTGACCTGCACGCCCACCCCGAGCTCAGCTGGGAGGAGCACCGCACCTCCGACGCGGTGGTCACCGCGCTCGAGGGCGCCGGGTGGGACATCACGCGTCCGGACGGCGGGGGAGTGATCGCCGCGATCGGCCACGGCGAGCGGCTGGTGGCGCTGCGCGCCGACCTCGACGCCCTGCCCGTCGACGACCTGATCTCCGACCCGTGGCGCAGCACCGTCCCCGGCGTGGCCCACGCGTGCGGGCACGACGTGCACACCGCGGGGCTCGTCGGCGCCGGCCTCGCCCTGGCGGAGGTCGCCACCCGTGGCCTGCTCGCGGGGCGGGTGCGGCTGCTCTTCCAGCCGGCCGAGGAGGTCATGCCCGGCGGGGCGCTCCACCTCATCTCGGCGGGGGCACTCGAGGGCGTCTCGCACGTCTTCGGCCTCCACTGCGACCCCAGCCTCGACGTCGGCCGGATCGGGCTGCGTGAGGGGCCGCTGACCGGCGCCGCCGACTCGCTCACCGTCCGGCTCATCGGCAAGGGCGGGCACACCTCGCGTCCGCACCTCACCGAGGACCTCACCTTCGCCCTCGGCAAGGTGATCACCGAGCTGCCGGCCATCCTGAGCCGCCGCCTCGACCCGCGCGCCGGTGTGAGCGTGGTGTGGGGGATGGTGCGTGCGGGCTCGGCCCCCAACGTGATCCCGCACGGCGGCGTCGTCGCCGGCACGGTCAGGATGCTCGACGCGGTCGCCTGGGCCGACGCCGAGCACCTCATCCGCCAGCTCATCACCGCGATCGTCGCGCCCTACAGCGTGACTGCGGAGGTGACCTACCAGCGGGGCGTGCCGCCGGTGGTCAACCACGAGGAGTCGACCCGGCTGCTCGGGATCGGGGTCGAGAACGTCCTGGGGCCGCACGGCCACGTCTCGACCGCGCAGAGCCTGGGTGGCGAGGACTTCGGCTGGTTCCTCGACTCGGTGCCCGGCGCGATGGCCCGACTCGGGACGCGCACGTCCGGCGGGGCGACGTACGACCTCCACCAGGGGAACCTGCGCATCGACGAGGCGGCGACCCCGATCGCCGCGCGGGTGCTGGCCGAGGCGGCGGTCACCGCCCTCTCAGCCGCCGGCTGAGGCGGACGCAGGCTCGGCGGCGCGACCGAGCGGCACGGCGAAGGTGAAGGTGCTGCCCTCGCCGAGCGCGGAGGAGACCTCCAGCCGGCCGCCCATGAGGTCGACCAGCGCGCGACAGATCGCCAGCCCGAGCCCGATCCCGCGCTGCTCGCGCGCAGCGAACCGGTCGGTCTGGGTGAAGGGGTCGAAGAGGCTCGCGACGTGCTCCTCGCCGATGCCGATGCCGCTGTCGACGACGGTGAACTCGACCCACGTGGTGGAGGTCGACGCGTCGTCGGGGACGGCGCCGCCCCGCACGCGCACGCACACCGATCCCCAAGAGGTGAAGGTGATGGCGTTCTGCACGAGGTTGGTGACGACCTGGGTGATCCGGCGCGCGTCGCCGACTGCGGTCGCAGGAACCGCCTCGTCGACCACGAAGGAGATGGAGAGGTCGCGGCTCTCGGCGAACGGCACCGCCCACTCCGCGACGTCCTCGACGAGCTCGCGCAGGTCGAACGGACGCGGGTGCAGGACGGTCTGGTGCGCCTCGAGGCCCGAGAACTCCAGCAGGTCGTGCACCAGGTGCATCAGCCGCTGCCCGGAGCGGTGGATGAGCCGGGAGAAGTGCGCGGGCTCGGGCTCGAGGTCGGCGGCCATCAGCAGGTCGGTGGCCCCGACGAGGGCCGCGAGCGGCGTACGCAGCTCGTGGCTCACGGTGGCCAGGAAGAGCGTCTTGGCGAGGTTGGCCTCCTCGAGGTCGCGCAGCAGCTGCTTGGCGTCGGTGACGTCCTCGCTCACGCCGTGCACGCCGACGACCTCGCCACCCACGACGACCGGGATCATCGTGCAGCGGATGTCGGTCACCGCGCCGTCCACGTCGACCACCCGCGCCTCCTCCAGCTGCGGCTCACCGGTCATGGCGCGCTCGAAGCCCCCCTGGATGACGGGCAGGTCCTCGGGGTGGATCACCTCGGCGAAGTGGGCCTCGCGCATCTGCTCGAGGGTCAGCCCGGTCATCTGCAGCGCCCGGGCGTTGGCGTCGGTGAAGTAGCCGCGCGCGTCCACGCTGTAGGCCGCGTGCGGGTGGTGGGTGAACATCGAGGCGTAGCGCTCGCTGCTCTGTGCGAGCGACTCCTCGCCGACCCACGCGGTCGACGGGGCGGACGGGTCGAGCTGGTCCATCAGCACCTCCGCGTGTCGTTGCCGCTCCCGAGGACCGTACGCCACCTGGCCCGCGAGATCAGGAGGGCCCGGTGCCTGCGCACCGGGCCCTCCTCTCGATCTGTCAGCGACGGTTCACTGTTGTCGGTAGGGGACTCCGTCGGCCGCCGGCGGCCGGGAGCGTCCCACCAGGCCCGCCACCGCGAAGATGGTGACGAGGTAGGGGAGCATCAGCATGAACTGGCTCGGGACCGGCGAGCCGATCGCGGAGAGCACGCCCTGCAGGTTGGACGCGAAGCCGAAGAGCAGCGCGGCCATGGTGGCGCGAATCGGGTCCCACTTGCCGAAGATCACTGCGGCCAGGGCGATGAAGCCCGCGCCGCCGGTCATCTCGCGGTTGAAGCCCGCGACCGAGACGAGGCTGAAGTAGGCGCCGCCCATGCCGGCGATCGCACCGGCGAGCAGGATCGTGCGGTAGCGGGTGCGGTTGACCTTGATGCCGACCGTGTCGGCGGCCTTCGGGTGCTCGCCGACCGCGCGGACCCGCAGGCCCCAGCGGGTGCGGTAGAGGGCGTACGCCACGAGCGCGACGACGACGTAGAGCACGTAGACCAGCGGGGTCTGGCGGAACAGGATCGGGCCGATCAGCGGGATCTCGCCCAGGATCGGGATCGGCATCGCGCTGAAGCGGTCGGGGGAGTTGAGCGTGTCCGAGTTCGGCGCGAGGACCTGGCGGAACAGGAAGTTCGTCAGGCCCACGACGAGCACGTTGAGCACGACGCCGACGATGACCTGGTCCACGAAGTAGGTGATCGCGAACAGACCCAGGATGAGCGCGATCAGGGCGCCGGCCACCATGGCGGCGAGCAGCCCGGCCCACGGCGAGCCGGTGAGCGAGGCGGTGATGGCGGCCGCGAACGCACCGAAGAGCAGCTGGCCCTCGATCGCGATGTTGACCACACCGGCGCGCTCGCCGAGCACACCGCCCAGCGCGCCGAAGACGAGCGGGATGGCGAGCGCCACGGCGCCGCCCAGCAGGCTCACCACGCGGATGCGCTCGTCGGCCGCGGCCCAGCTGAGGAAGCCGGTCATCCACGCGACTGCGAAGGCGATCGGGACCCAGATCGGCTGCCGCGTGTGCGCCACCATGCGGCGTACGGCCTCGGCGGTGAGCGCCAGGCACAGCACGACCATCACCCAGGCGGTGGGACCCGACGGAACGACGATGTCGGGCAGCGTCACGAAGTCGGTGCCGGCCGCCAGCTGGAAGGTGGTGTCACCGGAGTGGCTGGAGCGCAGCAGGATGACGGCGAGGAGCGCCGTCAGCACGCCGAAGATGATCGGCAGCTTCTTGGCGCCGACGCCCTTCGCGGGTTCGACGGTGTCGTCGGGAGCCAGCCCACCGTTCGCGGGGGTGGGGGTGGTCACGGTGCTCACTTGGCCTCCTGGGCGGGGAGCCGGAAGATCGCTCGCACCAGGGGAGGTGCGGCGAGGAAGAGGACGATCAGCGACTGGACGACCAGCACCAGGTCGACGGAGATGCCCTCCGAGGCCTGCATGGTGAAGCCGCCGGCCTTGAGCGCACCGAACAGGATGCCGGCGGCCAGGATGCCCAGCGGCCGGGACCGGCCGAGCAGGGCGACGGTGATGGCGTCGAAGCCGATCGAGGCGTCGAGGTCGAGCGAGACGCCGCTGGTCACGGTGCCGAGCACCTGGTTGGCGCCGGCCAGGCCGAGGAGCGAGCCCGCGATCATCATCACGATCGTGTAGGTCATGCCGACGTTGATGCCGGAGGCACGGGCGGCGTGCGGGTTCTCGCCCACCGCCCGGATGCGGTAGCCGAGGGTGGAGCGGTTGAGCAGCCACCACGCGACACCCACCGCGACGAGCGCGATGACGAACCCGAGGTGGAGGTTGAACTGGTCGCCCAACACGTCGGGCAGGATGGCGGTGTCCTTCATCGGCGGCGACTTCGGGTTGACCGAGCCGGGCGTCTTGAGCAGCCAGTCCTTGGTGAGGGCGTAGAAGAGCAGGTAGTAGGCGACGTAGTTGAGCATGATCGTGACGATCACCTCGTGCGCGCCGGTGCGCGCCTTGAGCAGCCCGGCGATCCCGCCCCACAGCGCACCGGCGACCATGGCGACGATGAGCGCGAGCGGGAGGTGCACGACCGTCGGCAGGTCGAACTGGAAGCCGACGTAGCCGGCAGCGCCGCCGGCGACGAGCATCTGGCCACGACCACCGATGTTGAACAGCGACGCGCGGAACGCCAGGCCGACACCGAGGCCGCCGAGGATCAGCGGGCCGGCGAACTTCAGGGTCTCCGTCAGCGGGCGCCACTGCTGGGCCGGCTCGGTGAGGAGGTAGTTGAAGACGGAGCCGCGGAACATCGCGCTGTAGGCACCGGAGATGGCGTCCCACAGGGCGGTGAAGAAGTCCGAGGGACGGGCGGTGATGTAGCTGGCGGTCTCACGGACGCCGTCGTCGGTCGCGGCGATCATCACCGAGCCGACGAACACGGCGAGGAACACCGCGAGCACGCCGGCCATGGCGTCGCCGGAGACGATCTCGCGCAGGACCGAGCGCGAGCGACCGTCCTGCCCGCCGTCCTCGGGGGCGGGCTCGGTCAGGGTCTGGCCGGTGGTGTCCTCCGGCTGGGGCTCCGGCTGGCCCGGCTGGGGCTTGTCGGTGTCGTTCACGAGGCCACGTCCTTCAGGTCCTTCGGGCGTTCGCCGGTCATCATCAGGCCGAGGGTCTCGCGGGGCGTGTCGGCCGGCACGATGCCGACCACCTTGCCGCGGTAGAGCACCATGATGCGGTCGGCGAGCGCGACCACCTCGTCGAGCTCGGTGGAGACCACCAGGACCGGGATGCCGCTGTCGCGCGTGGCGACGATCTGCTTGTGGATGAACTCGATGGAGCCGACGTCGACGCCGCGGGTGGGCTGGGCCGCGACGAGCAGGCGCAGGTCGCGCGAGAGCTCGCGGGCCACGACGACCTTCTGCTGGTTGCCGCCCGAGAGGTTGCCGGCCAGCGAGTCGATGTCGCGCGCGCGGACGTCGTACTGCTGGAGCTTCTCCTGCGCGAACTCGCGCAGGGCGCCCAGGCGCAGCGAGCCGTTCCGGGCGAAGGGCGACTTGAAGCTGCGGTTGAGCATGAGGTTCTCGGCGATGGTGAAGGTGGGCACCAGGCCATCGACCTGCCGGTCCTCGGGGATGAACCCGACGCCGGCGTCGAGGATCCGGCGTGTCGAGCGACCGACCAGCTCCACGCCGTCGAGGGTGATCGACCCGCTGACGTCGTCCTGGAGGCCCAGGAGGGCCTCGGTGAGCTCGGTCTGGCCGTTGCCCTGCACGCCGGCCACGCAGAGGACCTCGCCGGCGCGGATGGTGAAGCTGAGGCCGTCGACCTGCTTGTGCCCGGCCGGGTCGGTGACGCGCAGGTCCTTCACGACGAGCGCGTCGGCGCCGAGGGTGGGGGCGTCCTTGTGCACGACCAGCTCGACCGGGCGGCCCACCATCATGGAGGCGAGCTCGGCGTTGCTGGCGGTGGGCTCGGCCTCGCCGACGACCTTGCCGAGGCGGATGACGGTGATCCGGTCGGCGACGGCGCGGACCTCGCGGAGCTTGTGGGTGATGAAGACGATCGCCTTGCCGGCCTCCTTGAGCTGGCGCATGATCTCCATCAGCTCGTCGGTCTCCTGCGGGGTGAGCACCGCGGTGGGCTCGTCGAAGACGAGGAGCTCGGCGTCGCGGGACAGGGCCTTGATGATCTCCACGCGCTGCTGCACGCCGACCGGGAGGTCCTCGACGAGCGCGTCGGGGTCGACGTGGAAGCCGAAGCGCTCGGAGATCTCGGTGACGCGCGCGCGGGAGGCCTCGAGGTCGAGGGTGCCGGCGAAGCCGGTGGTCTCGTTGCCGAGCATCACGTTCTCGGCGACGGTGAAGACGGGGATGAGCATGAAGTGCTGGTGGACCATGCCGATGCCGGCAGCCATCGCGTCACCGGGACCGGTGAAGTGCTGCACCTCGCCGTCGAGCTCGATCTCGCCCTCGTCGGCCTTGTAGAGGCCGTAGAGCACGTTCATCAGGGTCGACTTGCCGGCGCCGTTCTCGCCGAGCAGGCAGTGGACCTCTCCGGGCTCGACCGTCAGGGAGATCGAGTCGTTGGCCACCACGCTGCCGAAGCGTTTGGTGATGCCTCGCAGGACGAGTCTCATGGCATCGCATCCTAGGGGTCGCAAGGGTCCGCAGGTCTGGACCGGGGTCGTGGTACGGCCTGCCTGGTGGGGCGGTCGCGTACGGCCGCGCGAGAGCGCGCGGGAAGGGTAACTGTGGGGGATCCGGCGGCACTGCCCCGAGATGTGCCAAAGGTCAGGGGACCGTTCTGGCAACTGGCCACCGGCACACGAGGGGGAGGCCGACGAACCGTCGACCTCCCCCGCGTGGTGGAGCGTGGTGCAGCGTGCTGGTGGTCAGCCCAGGTAGGACTCGACCGTGATCGAGCCGTCGATGATGCCGGCCTTCACCTCGTCGAGCTTGTCGGCCAGGCCGCCGTCGACCTTGTCCTCGAAGTTGTGGAACGGCGCGATGCCGACCCCGTCGTTCTCGAGGGTGCCGATGTAGGGCTCGAAGTCGAACTCGTCGTTGCCTGCGGCCAGGACGGCCTCGTAGGTCGAGACCTTCATGCCCTTGAGGATCGAGGTCATGACGTAGTCCTGCGTGGTCGGGTCGGTCTCGAAGAGGTCGGCGTCCACGCCGATCATCGCGATGTCGTCGCCCGAGTCCTGGATCGCGGTGATCGCGCCCTGGTAGATCGGGCCACCGACGGGAAGGATCACGTCGACGTCCTGGTCGAGGATCTGCTTGGCGGTGCTGGTCGCTGCCTCGTTGGCCTCGAAGCCACCGGTGAAGGAACCGTTCTCGCCGTCCCAGCCGACGACCTCGACGTCCTTGCCGTTCTCCTCGGCGTAGTACTCGGCGCCCTGCTTGAAGCCGTCCATGAAGATCGTCACGGTCGGGAAGGGCATGCCGCCGTAGGTGCCGACCTTGCCGGTCTTGGTGTAGTCGGCAGCGGCGTAGCCGGCGAGGAACGCAGCCTCGGCGGTGTTGTAGAGCAGCGGCTTGATGTTCTCGACGTCGGCCTGGCCGTCGAAGGTCGCACCGTCGTCGCCACCGTCGGCCGAGTCGTCGATGAGGACGTACTCGATGTCAGGGTTGGCGGCGGCCGACTCCTTGGTCGCCGAGGCGAGGGCGAAGCCGACGGTCACGATGACGTCGCAGCCCTGGCCGACGAGGCTCTCGAGGTTCGGGCCGAAGTCGTTCTCGCTGTTCGACTCGACGGGGATCAGCTCCACGCCGAGCTCCTCAGCGGCCTGGGTGGCGCCCTCGAAGCCGAGCTGGTTGAACGACTTGTCGTCGAACCCGCCGGCGTCGGAGACGATGCACGGCTGGAAGTCGCTCGCAGCGGCCTCGCTCCCGCTGTCGTTGGTGTCTTCCTCGGGCGCGTCGCCGCACGCAGCAAGGGTCGCGGCCGCGAGCAGCGCCACGAGGCCGTGCGAGACGACCTTCCTCGACTTCTTCACAAATGCCTCCAAGTTCGTGCACCCCGGGATGGGGTCAGCTTTCCGGGGGAATGATGCCTGCCCCTGTGCCACGCGTCACGTGGATCGCTACTTCTGGTATCAGGTTGAGACATAAAACGTCGCGAGGCTCTTTCGGCAGAACCTGCCAAAACCCGCTGGGGCCCCCATAGGTCATAGTGGCCGCGTGGATCAGAAGGACTGGGACGAGCTGAAGGCTGCCGCCGTCGAGGTGATGGGACGCGCCTACGCGCCCTACTCCCGTTACCCCGTGGGCGCTGCCGCGCTGGCGGACGACGGCAGGCGCGTGGTGGGCTGCAACGTGGAGAACGCGGCGTACGGCGTCGTGCTGTGCGCGGAGTGCGGACTCGTGTCCCAGCTCCACGCCACCGGCGGCGGGCGGCTGACGCACTTCGTGTGCGTCGACGGTGCCGGCGAGGTGATCATGCCCTGCGGACGCTGCCGCCAGCTGCTCTTCGAGCACGGTGGCCCGGACCTGCTGGTCTGGACCGTCTCCGGCGTGAAGCCCATGTCCGAGGTGCTTCCCGACGCCTTCGGCCCCGACGACCTCACCAAGAACGAAGGATCCCGCTGATGCCCGCACACGACGCCGTCGAGGTGATCCTCGC
This sequence comes from Nocardioides furvisabuli, assembly GCA_964021995.1. Taxonomy (GTDB): domain Bacteria; phylum Actinomycetota; class Actinomycetes; order Propionibacteriales; family Nocardioidaceae; genus Nocardioides; species Nocardioides furvisabuli_A. The sequence goes on from CAXHZJ010000008.1 coordinate 118,895, forward strand.
CAAGCGCGACAAGCACGAGCTCAGCGACAGCCAGATCGACTGGGTCATCGACGCCTACACCCGTGGCGAGGTCGCCGACGAGCAGATGTCGGCGCTCGCGATGGCGATCCTGCTCAACGGGATGAACCGCACCGAGATCGCGCGCTGGACCGCCGCGATGATCGCGTCGGGGGAGCGGATGGACTTCTCCACGCTCTCGCGCCCGACTGCCGACAAGCACTCCACCGGTGGCGTCGGCGACAAGATCACGCTCCCGCTGGCCCCGCTCGTGGCGGCCTGCGGCGTGGCAGTGCCCCAGCTGTCCGGCCGCGGCCTGGGCCACACCGGCGGCACCCTCGACAAGCTCGAGTCCGTCCCCGGCTGGCGCGCCGCGCTGAGCAACGACGAGATGTTCTCGATCCTCGAGGACGTCGGCGCCGTCATCTGCGCGGCCGGTGACGGCCTGGCGCCGGCGGACAAGAAGCTCTACGCCCTGCGCGACGTGACCGGCACCGTGGAGGCGATCCCGCTGATCGCGAGCTCGATCATGAGCAAGAAGATCGCCGAGGGCACCGGCGCGCTGGTGCTCGACGTCAAGGTCGGCAGCGGTGCCTTCATGAAGGACCTCACGACCGCGCGCGAGCTCGCCGAGACGATGGTGGCGCTCGGCACCGACGCCGGCGTGCACACCGTCGCGCTGCTCACCGACATGGCCACCCCGCTCGGCCTGACCGCAGGCAACGCCGTGGAGGTGCAGGAGTCGGTCGACGTGCTCGCCGGCGGCGGCCCCGCCGACGTCGTCGAGCTGACGCTCGCCCTGGCCCGCGAGATGCTCGCCGGCGCCGGGCGCGACGACGTCGACCCGGCCGACAAGCTGGCCGACGGCTCCGCGATGGACGCCTGGAAGGCGATGATCCGCGCCCAGGGCGGTGACCCCGACGCGGCGCTCCCCGTCGCGCGCGAGACCCACGTGGTGAACGCTCCCGCAACGGGCACCCTCACCCGCCTCGACGCGATGGCGGTCGGGCTGGCGGCGTGGCGCCTCGGCGCCGGTCGCGCCCGCAAGGAGGACCCGGTGCAGGCCGGTGCCGGCGTCGTCTGGCACGCGCGCCCCGGCGACGAGGTCACCGAGGGCCAGCCGCTCTTCACCCTGCTCACCGACGAGCCCGAGCGCTTCGACCGCGCGCTCGCGTCGCTCGAGGGTGGCTACGACATCGGCGACGGCGCCGGCTTCGCCGCCGGCCCGATCGTGCTCGACCGGATCAGCTGAGGCTTCACGTCGAGAACTGGAGCCTCACCCCCGAAGCTTCGGGGGTGAGGCTCCAGCTTCCCCGGGTACCCGGGGATCGCGACAGCAGCAGAGCCTCAGGCGAGGAGCAGGACCACGTGCTGGGCCACGCAGGCGGGCTTCTCCTGGCCCTCGATCTCGACAGTGTGCTCGACGATCAGCTGCTTGCCCGCGGGCAGGTCGCGCACCTCGCCGAAGCGCACGTGCGAGCGGAGCCGGCTGTCGACCGGCACGGGCGCAGGGAAGCGCACCTTCTCCAGGCCGTAGTTCAGCCGTGCCCCGGGCGTCTCGAGGCGGAAGACCTGCGAGGCGAAGTGGGGGAGCAGGCTCAGGGTGAGGAAGCCGTGCGCGATCGTGGTGCCGAAGGGGCCGGCCGCAGCCGCCTCGGCGTCCACGTGGATCCACTGGTGGTCGAGGGTGGCGTCGGCGAAGGCGTCGATGCGGGCCTGGTCGACCGCGAGCCACTCGCTGGTCCCGATCTCGGAGCCTGCGGCGGCGGCGACGTCGTCGAGCGTGGTGAAGGTGCGCATGGCCTCACCCTAGGACGCTGCCGGGCGACTGGTTGGATGGGCACGTGAACGACGTGACCGAGACCCCGACCTCCACCAGCCCGACCCGCGAGCAGGTCCACGCCGCGCCCAAGGTGCTGCTGCACGACCATCTCGACGGCGGGCTGCGTCCGCAGACCATCGTCGAGCTCGCCGCGGAGATCGGCCACGAGCTGCCGGCGCACGACGCGGAGTCGCTGGGGCAGTGGTTCGCGGAGTCGGCCGACTCGGGCTCGCTGGTGCGCTACCTCGAGACCTTCGACCACACCGTCGCGGTCATGCAGAACGGCCCGGCGATCGCCCGCGTCGCCCGCGAGTGCGTCGAGGACCTCGCCGCTGACGGCGTCGTCTACGCCGAGGTGCGCTACGCACCCGAGCAGCACGTCGCCAACGGCATGACGCTCGACGAGGTCGTCGCCGCCGTGCAGGAGGGCTTCGACTCCGGCATGGCCGCCGCCGGCGGCAGGATCGTCGTACGCCAGCTGCTGACCGCGATGCGCCACCAGGCCCGCTCCATGGAGATCGCCGAGCTCGCGATCTCCTGGCGCGACCGCGGGGTCGCGGGCTTCGACATCGCGGGTGCGGAGGCGGGCTTCCCGCCCACCCGCCACCTCGACGCCTTCGAGTACCTCCAGCGCGAGAACGCGCACTTCACCATCCACGCCGGCGAGGCCTTCGGCCTGCCGTCGATCTGGGAGGCGATCCAGTGGTGCGGCGCCGACCGGCTCGGCCACGGCGTCAGGATCGCCGACGACATCACCGTCGCCGACGACGGCTCGGTCGAGCTGGGTCGGCTCGCGGCCTACGTCCGCGACAAGCGGATCCCGCTGGAGATGTGCCCGAGCTCCAACATCCAGACCGGCGCTGCCTCCTCCTTCGCCGAGCACCCGATCGGGCTGCTCACCGACCTCCGCTTCCGCGTGACCGTCAACACCGACAACCGGCTGATGAGCCAGACGTCGATGACGAAGGAGATGTTCGGCCTGGTCGAGGCGTTCGGCTACACGCTGGAGGACCTGCGGTGGTTCACCATCAACGCGATGAAGTCGGCCTTCCTGCCCTTCGACGAGCGCCTGAAGATCATCGACGAAGTGGTCAAGCCGGGCTACGCCGCCCTCATCGCGGGCTGACGACCAGCCACGGCCGGTCCCAGCCCGCGAGTGCGAGGTCGCCGCGCTCCCAGCGCCCCGACGCCACGGCGGTGACGAGCCCGGACGCGGGCTCGTAGGTCGCGGCGCCGTCGGCCTGCGTCCCGGTCACCAGCACGACGTGGCGCGGCAGCAACCGGTCGCCGACGTAGACCGCGACCGGACGCAGCGGGGTCGCGGCGGCCAGGTGCGGCCACACGCGCCGCCTCAGGCGTACGGACCGGGTCGCGTAGGGCACCCCGGTGACCAGACCGAGCTCGCGCGCGACCGCCCACGGCGGGGTGCCGAGCGCGCGCGGCCACGGCACCTGCCAACCGCCCGCGGTGTCGGACAGGGACGTGAGCCGCCGGTGCAGGGTGCTGACCTCGTGCGCGAAGCTCGCCTGGTCGCCCACGAGCCCGGCGTAGCGGGGCAGCGCCAGCCGGCGTGCCATCACCAGTGCCGCGGCGCCGCAGGAGCGGCGGTCGGGCTGCTGGAGCCGGAGCATCATGCGGACCCGGAGTCGGATCGCGAGTCCGAGCGGGAGCCGGAGCGGGCCTGCGCGCTCGCGGTCAGCTCCGCGTACGCCTGGTCGCCGGTGGCGCGCCGGCAGCCCTGGCGGAGGGCGTGGGCGACCACGCGGCGCTGGTCGCGGGCGAGGGCGTAGCCGCGGCGCACGAGCATCAGCGGCGGCTTGCGGTGCTCGCGCAGGTCGCGGCTCAGTCGGCGCCAGAAGGTGACGAGGGGGTGCTGGGTGATGCAGTAGGCCGCTGCCAGCAGGCCCTCCTCGCGGCACGCGGCCACGACGTCGGGGGCGAAGATGCCCTCGGCGACGAAGCGCGTGCTGCCGTGCAGGTCGACGGTGCGCGACCCGCAGCGGCCGTTCTGGGCGATCTCGTAGATCGGCACCTCGCTGCGCCCGGTGGCGCAGAGCTCGCGCAGCGCGGCCATCGCGTCGGCCTGGTGCCAGGAGTCGGGGTGGTCCCAGTCGACGAGGCCGGCGTTGGCGCCGTGGTCGATGCGCGGCAGGGTCGGGTCGTCACCGTCCTTGTAGAAGTCGTCGAGCCGCAGGACCGGCAGTCCGAGCCGTTCGGCGAGCCGGGACTTCCCGGCGCCGCTGGGGCCGGCCAGGACGACGACCTGGGCTGTGCTCATTGTTACGAACTCATTTCCTCGTTCGGCCACGGACGATCCTGCCGGAGATTAGTCTCGCCGAAACCCCCGATTGACGTTCTTGTGGGAGGACCTCATGAGTCAGGACGACTCGACCGCGCCCGAAAGCGTGGACAACTCCGGAGCCGCCGTACGCCGCTCCGGCAACCCCTTCGTGCTGGGCGGACTCGCGCTGGTGCTCGTGCTCGCCTTCATCACATTCTTCGCCATGCGTGGCAACAGCGACACCCCCGGGGGGGCCGACTGCGTCTCCGAGCAGGTCACGCTGACGACCGCGCCGGTGATGGAGGACCTGGTCCGCGAGGCAGTCAAGGACGTCAACGCCGACGAGCCCTGCATCGACATCCAGGTCACCACCGGCTCGGTGAAGGACGTGGTGGCGCTGCTCAGCGACCCCGACGCCCAGCTGCCCGAGATCTGGATCCCGGACAGCCCGACCTGGAAGGGCCAGCTCACGGCCGCCGGGTGGACCGGCTCGCCGATCGCCGAGGTGCTCGCCCAGACGCCCGTCGGCCTCATCGGCGGCCCGGCAGCCAAGGCGCCCGCGTCGTGGGCCGGTGTCCTCGACGGCGGCAGCCTGGCGATGGCCGACCCGAGCGCGGAGGGCGCCTCGGCGCTCGCCCTGCTCGCTCCCTTCGCGGAGATGAAGAAGACCGGCGAGACCGCCGCGACCATCGAGGAGAAGACCGTCCCGGTCGCCCAGACCTACGGCGAGCGCGCCGTGGCCGGCAGCGCCAACGAGACCGACCTCTCCACGATCTCCGCCTCCAGCACGCAGCTGGTGCCCGCCACCGAGCAGGCCTACCTCGCGGCCCGCCGCAGCAACGACCAGCTCAGCCTCGTGGCACCGAAGACCGGTGTGCCGATGCTGCAGTACCCGCTGATCGACGTGAACCGCGGCAACAAGGACATCCTGGCCTCCGGCGGGGACATCTCGGCCCGCGTCGGCCGTGCGGTGACGCGCTGGTTCACCTCGAGCGCCGGCGTGGAGGCGATCGCCGCCGCCGAGCTGCGCGGCCCCGACGGCGCCCCGCTGCCCAACGACATCGGCCTCGGCAACGCCCAGGTGCTCAACACGGTGCCGCAGAAGACCACCGACGACGCGCTGCGCCAGTGGCGCGTGCTGTCGGTGCCGTCGAGCATCCTCGCGGTGGTCGACCTGTCGGGCTCGATGAAGACCGCCATCGGTGACACCACCCGCATCCAGCTGGCCGTCACGGCCTCCCAGGTCGCGCTCGACGCGTTCCCGGCCCAGGCCCGCATCGGCATCTGGGGGTTCTCGAAGAACCGCGGCGAGGGCGGTGCCTCCTACGAGGAGTACGCCACCCTGGACCGGCTCGACGCGCCTGCCGGAGACGCCGGCACGCACGGCGACGTGGTGCGCAAGGTGGCTAGCGGCCTCCCCGGCCGGGTCAACGGCGGCACCGGTGTCATGGACACCACGCTGGCGGCCTACAAGTACGCCCAGGAGAAGTGGGACCCGGCGTGGTTCAACTCCGTGGTGATCATGACCGACGGCGCGAGCGACGACTCGAGCTCGCTGTCGCTGGAGTCGCTGGTCAACCAGCTGAAGTCGGTCCGCGACCCCGCGAAGCCGGTGAAGGTGATCATCATCGGCATCTCGCAGGACGCCGACACCGGTGAGCTCGAGCAGATCGCTGCGGCGACCGGCGGGCAGAACTTCCTGGTGGAGAACCCCAACGAGATCCTCGGGGTGCTGGCCCAGGCGCTGCTCAACCGCTGATCGACCCCTACGCACGACGAAGGCCCCCGGAGGATCTCCGGGGGCCTTCGTCGTTGCCTGTGCGGTGCTGGGGGGGAGAGGTCAGACCCCGATCGGGTGCCAGACCGTCTTGGTCTCCATGAACCGGGTCATCCGGTCCAGGCCGGGCTCCAGGAGCCAGTCGGTGTCGGGGGCGGGACGGCGTACGCGCTTGAGGTTGTCGGCCGCAGCCACCTCGAGCTCCCTCGCCTGCTCGGCGTCCTCGACACCGGTCAGGTCGAGGCCGTTGACGTCCATGTGCGAGGCCAGCCACGGCGCGATCTCGGCCTGCGAGCCGGTGAGCACGTTGACCACGCCGCCGGGCAGGTCGCTGGTGGCCATGACCTCACCGAGGGTGATCGCGGTCAGCGGGTTGTCCTGGCTGGCGATCACCACGACGGTGTTGCCGGTGACGATGAGCGGTGCCACGACGCTGACCAGGCCGAGGAGGGCGCCCCGGGGGGCGACGACGGCGATGACGCCGCTGGGCTCGGGGGTGGAGAGGTTGAAGAACGGGCCGGCGACCGGGTTGGCGTTGCCGACGACCTGGGTGATCTTGTCGGCCCACCCGGCGTACCAGACGAGGCGGTCGATCGCGGCGTCGACGTAGGTCTTGGCCTTCGCCGCGGAGACGGCCTCGGCCGCGCGGAGCTCGGCCTCGAACTGCTCGCGGCGACCCTCCAGCACCTCGGCGATGCGGTAGACGACCTGCGCACGGTTGTACGCCGTCTTCCCCGACCAACCACCGAAGGCCGCGCGGGCGGCCACGACGGCGTCGCGGGCGTCCTTGCGCGAGGCCTGCGCGGCGTTGGCGAGCAGGCGGCCCTTGGCGTCGTTGACGACGTAGGAGCGGCCCGACTCCGATCGGGGGAACTGGCCCCCGATGTAGAGCTTGTAGGTCTTGCGCACGTCGATGCGGCTCACGAGTCCGCTCCCTTCAGGTAGGCCTCGAGCCCGTGGCGACCGCCCTCGCGGCCGTAGCCGGACTCCTTGTAGCCGCCGAACGGCGAGGTCGGGTCGAACTTGTTGAACGTGTTGGCCCAGACCACGCCGGCCCGCAGCCGGTTGGCCATGGACAGGATGCGCGAGCCCTTGTCGGTCCACACGCCGGCGGAGAGGCCGAACGGCGTGTTGTTGGCCTTCTCGACCGCTTCCGACGGGGTGCGGAAGGTCAGCACCGACAGGACGGGGCCGAAGATCTCCTCGCGCGCGATCCGGTGGGCCTGCGAGACGCCGGTGAAGACGGTCGGGGCGAACCAGTAGCCGTTGGTGGGCAGCTCGCACGGGGTCGACCAGCGCTCGGCACCCTCGGCCTCGCCGATGTCGGAGAGCTCGCGGATCTTGGCGAGCTGCTCGGCGGAGTTGATCGCGCCCACGTCGGTGTTCTTGTCGAGCGGGTCGCCCACGCGCAGCGTGGCCATGCGGCGCTTGAGGCGCTCCATGACCTCGTCGGCCACGGACTCCTGCACGAGCAGGCGCGAGCCGGCGCAGCAGACGTGGCCCTGGTTGAAGAAGATGCCGTTGACGATGCCCTCGATCGCCTGGTCGAGCGGCGCGTCGTCGAAGACGATGTTGGCGGCCTTGCCACCGAGCTCGAGGGTCACCTTCTTGTCGGTGCCGGCCACCGCGCGGGCGATGGCCTTGCCGACCTCGGTCGAGCCGGTGAAGGCGACCTTGTCGACGTCCGGGTGCGACACGATCGCGCGGCCGGTGTCGCCGGCGCCGGTGACGATGTTGACCACGCCGGGCGGGAGGTCGGCCTGCTGGCAGATCTCCGCGAAGAGGAGGGCGGTCAGTGGAGTGGTCTCGGCCGGCTTGAGCACGACGGTGTTGCCGCACGCCAGCGCCGGCGCGATCTTCCACGCCAGCATCAGCAGCGGGAAGTTCCACGGGATGACCTGGCCCGCCACACCGAGCGGGGTGGAGCCGTAGCCGGAGTGCTCCAGCTTGTCGGCCCAGCCGGCGTAGTAGAAGAAGTGGGCGGCGACGACGGGGATGTCGACGTCGCGCGACTCCTTGATCGGCTTGCCGTTGTCGATCGACTCCAGGACGGCGAGCTCGCGGCCGCGCTCCTGGATGATGCGGGCGATCCGGTAGAGGTACTTCGCGCGCTCGGCGCCCGACATCCGCGACCAGACGCGGGTGTAGGCGCGGCGGGCGGCCTTGACGGCCTCGTCGACGTCGGCGTCGTTGGCCTCGGCGACCTCGGCGAGGACCTCCTCGGTCGCGGGGTTGACGGTCTTGAACGCCTTGCCGTGGCCGTCGACGAACTCGCCGTTGATGAACAGGCCGTAGGACGGCTTGATGTCGACGACGGCGCGCGACTCGGGGGCGGGGGCGTACTCGAAGATGTTGCTCATGTGACTCAGCCTCAGTCCAGCGTGAAGTAGTCGGGACCGGAGTAGCGACCGGTCGTCATCTTGGTGCGCTGCATCAGCAGGTCGTTGAGCAGCGTGGACGCACCGAAGCGGAACCAGTCGGGATCGAGCCAGTCGGGACCGGCGATCTCGTTGACCATCACGAGGTACTTGATGGCGTCCTTGGTGGTCTTGATGCCGCCGGCGGGCTTCACGCCGACCATCTGCCCGGTCTGCTCGCGGAAGTCGCGGACCGCCTCGAGCATGATCAGGGTGACCGGCAGCGTCGCTGCCGGCTGCACCTTGCCGGTGGAGGTCTTGATGAAGTGGCCGCCGGCCATCATCGCCAGCCAGCTGGCGCGACGGACGTTGTCGTAGGTCTGGAGCTCGCCGGTCTCGAAGATCACCTTGAGGTGCGCGTCGCCGCACGCCTCCTTGACCTGGACGATCTCCTCGTAGACGTCGAGGTAGCGACCCGACAGGAACGCGCCGCGGTCGATGACCATGTCGATCTCGTCGGCGCCGGCCTCGACCGCGTCGCGGGTGTCGGCGAGCTTGATGTCCATCGCGGCGCGACCGCTCGGGAACGCCGTCGCGACGGCGGCGACGTTGACGCCGCTGTCGCCGAGGGTCTGCTTCGCCGTGGCGACCATGTCGGGGTAGACGCAGACCGCGGCGGTGGCGGGGCAGGACGGGTCCGCGGGGTCGGGGCGCTTCGCCTTGGAGGCGAGCGCGCGGACCTTGCCGTGGGTGTCCTGGCCCTCGAGCGTGGTCAGGTCGACCATCCGGATGGCCAGGTCGATGGCGAAGGCCTTCGACGTGGTCTTGATGGACCGGGTGGCCAGGCCTGCGGCGCGGGCCTCGCACCCGACCTGGTCGACCCCGGGGAGGCCGTGGAGGAATCGGCGGAGCGAGGACTCCGAGCGCACGATGTCGTCGAAGACGCCGGCGCCGGAGGCGGTGCTCGCCGTGGAGCTGGAAGTGGGTGTCACCGACCCAGCATAGAGTTGGCCGCGAGCACCCGGACAATCCACGGAGGGCCAAAGTCTGCCCAAAAGGACGAGGAGAACATGGCACCCCTGCAGGACCACTCGGACGACGTCGTGGAGCGGTTCCACCCCACCAGCGGACAGGTGACCGGGTGGCTCGCGGTGGTGGGGTCCGCGGTCGTCGCGCTGGTCGGCCTGGCCTACCTCGACGACGGGTTCCCGCCGTGGGTCGTGGGGCTCGCGCTGCTGGTCGGGGTGCTCGCCTGGGCGGCGATGCTGCGGCCCGCGCTGTGGGCCACCGACGAGCACCTGGTCATGCGCAACCTGGTGGAGACGGTCCACATCCGCCTCGCCGCGGTCGAGGAGATGGCGGTGCGCCAGGTGCTGGCCGTGCGCGCGGCCGACCGCCGCTGGGTGTCCACCGTGGTGGGTCGCTCGTGGCGCAAGGCGATCACCGCCCGGCCGTCCGCGTCGGGTGAGGCGCGCGAGGGCATGGCCTACGCCGACTTCGTCGAGACCCGCCTCTACGACCTCGTCGACCAGGCCCGTCGGGCCGAGGGGGTCAGGCCCGGGTCGAAGGAGCAGCTGGCGCTGCCCGACGCCGTACGCCGCACGCGCGACCCGCTGCCCCTCGCCCTGATCGCAGGGGCGACGCTGGTGCTGGTGGTCAGCTTCTTCGTGTGACCTCAGCGTCGTAGGCCGCCTCGATCCCGTCGAGCACCAGCGCGAGGCCGTACTCGAACTCGTCTCCGTAGGCGTAGTCCTGGCCCGCGATCCGCTCCGCGACGAGCTCGCTCATCCAGGGGCGGTCGGCGAGGGAGGCGGCGATCTCCTCGATGAACTCGTCGGCCGTGCCGGGCTCGAACGGCAGGTTCACCTCGGTGAGCACGAAGCCGTAGGTGTAGGCGTCGAGCACGGAGAAGGCGTGCGCGGCGAGGGCCACCGTGAAGCCGTCGGTGCGCAGGCAGCCGAGCACCGCGTCGTGGTGGCGCAGGGTCGCCGGGCCGGCGGAGCGGCGGGACTCGACGAGTCCCAGGCCCCACGGATGGGCCGCGAGGACGGTGCGGGCCGAGCGCGCCCGTGCTTCCATCTCGCTGCGCCACGGCACGCCGAGCGACGGGGTCAGGATCTGCGCGAAGACCCAGTCGGCGAGCCCGTCGAGGAGCGCGTCCTTGTTGGCGACGTGGTGGTAGAGCGACATGGCCTCGACGCCGAGCTCGCGTCCCACGCTGCGCATGCTCACCCCGGCCAGTCCGGTGGTGTCGGCGACGCGGCTGGCGGCGTCGATCACGCGTGCGGGGGTGAGCGGTGGTCTGGACACGAGGCTCCTCGTTTGTGGGACTTACGCCCGTAAGGCTACTGTCTCCGACATCAGACTTACAGGCGTAAGGGAGACGGTCGTGAGAGCAGCAGTGGTGCAGCGGTACGGACCCCCCGAGGTGGTGAGGGTCCGCGACGTCGCCGACCCGGTGGCCGGCAAGGGCCAGGTGCTCGTGCGGGTGCGCGCGACGACGATGAACTCCGGCGACGCGCGCATCCGGGGAGCCAGCTTCCCCCCGGGCTTCGCCGTGCCTGCGCGACTCGCCCTCGGTCTCCGCGGACCGCGGCGGCCCGTCCTCGGCGTCGTCTACTCGGGTGTCGTGGAGGCCGTGGGGGCCGGTGTCGCCGGCGTCTCGGTCGGCGACGAGGTGTGCGGGATGACGGGCGCCCGGATGGGGGCGCACGCCGAGCTCGCCGCCGTACGGGCGGACCGCCTGACGCCCAAGCCCGCGGGCGTCGATCACGCCGACGCGGCCGCCATCCTCTTCGGCGGCAGCACCGCACGCCAGTTCCTGGGCGACCTCGCCGCACCCGGGCGCCGGGTGCTGGTCAACGGCGCCTCGGGCGCGGTGGGCAGCGCAGCCGTCCAGATCGCGCACCTGGCAGGGGCCCACGTCACGGCCGTGTGCAGCGCGCGCAACGCCGACCTGGTCCGCTCGCTGGGAGCCGCCGACGTGGTCGACCGTGCGACGACCTCCGTCCTCGACCTCCCCGCGACCCACGACGTCGTGCTGGACGCCGTCGGCAACCTCGACCGGCGCTCCGGTCGTCGTCTGCTTGCGCCGGCGCCGGACGGCGTGCTGCTGCTCGCCGTGGCGGGTCTGGCCGACACGGTGCTCTCGCGCGGCGCCGTGCGCACCGGTCCGATCAAGGAGGACCGGGCCGACTTCGCCTGGCTGCTCCAGCGGCTCGCGAGCGGCGAGCTGCGCGCGGTCGTGGACCGCTCCCTGCCGCTCAGCGAGATCGTCGAGGCGCACCGCATCGTCGACTCCGGCCGCAAGGTCGGCAACCTGGTCCTCATCCCCTAGCCGAGGCCGCTGCCGTGCCCGGGGTGGGGAACCAGCGGGCGATGACGACGGACTGGCCGAACGTCCACGCCGAGTTGCAGACCCAGTAGGCCAGCAGCGTCACCGGCACGACGCCGCCCGCGACCAGGAGGCCGAGCGCCGACAGCGCGGGCATCAGCTGCTGCGCGGACAGGACCGCCTCGGGCATGCCCTCGGTGAGGGTGTTGCGCGCAACGACGTGCCGCTGGGTGACGTACGACAGCGCGGCGGCCGTGACGGCGAGCCCGGCGACGACGGCGAGGTGGGCCGGCCCGCCCCCGAGGTAGCCGCTGCCGGCGAGCGTGACGCCGAGGACCGACGCCGCACCGAGGGACGACACGAGGCCGGGGCCCATCGCGCCGACCGCGGTCCCGGAGGCGACGTCCGAGAGCAGGTGGTAGAGCGCCAGCCACACCGGAAGCTGCAGCAGCACCGGCAGGCAGCCGAGCCGGCTGACGCCGTGCTCCGCGGAGACCCGTCGGCGCTCCTCGAGGTGCCGGCGCAGGGCCTCGGCGTCCGGTCGCTCCCCGAGGCGGCCGGACAGCTCGCGCAGGTGGGGCCGCGCCCGCGCGCCGGCGTGTGCCTGGCGTACGCCGTGGACGACGACGGGGAGGAGGGCGAGGCGCAGGACGACGACGACGGCGGCGACGCACAGCAGCCAGGTGGCGCCCGCCGTCGGGTCGGCGCCGAGGGCGGTGAGGGCGTCGTGGGTGGCGGCGAGGACCGCGGCGAGGGCGTGCGAGATCGGTTCGAGCAGGGACATGCGGAGGCTCCTGGAAGAGGTGGGACGGGTCGGACGGGCGTCGCGGTGCGACGGGTCAGACGAGTCCAGGAGCGCGGGGGCGCTGCGGGTGGTGGATCACGTCGGTGGAGCCTCCGGCCAGGTGCACGAGCACCTCACCGGCCCACCTGGCGGGGAGCATCAGCACGCGCGCGAGCGGCAGCACCACCGGGCGGCGCGAGCCCAGGAGGGCCGTGGCCGCGGTGCTGAGCGCAGCGACCAGGAGCACCGACTCCGCAGAGGCCACCGGTGCCACCACGGACGCCGCGAGCACCGTCGCGACGCCGACGAGCAGCAGCGTGAGGACGGACCGGACCCGTGCGAGGAGCTCGCCGACGGTCCGGGTCATGACAGACAGCGTACGCCCGGGTCGGGGCGGGCCGGGCCAGGTCAGCGCAGCTCGTGGGCGCCGAGGTCCGCGCGGTCGGCGGACGGGCGGAGCACGAGGCGGGCGGGGTGGGCGTACTCCCACCGCGGGCGCCACCGGCGCGGGACGCGCACACCCCGGTCGACCGCGGGGGAGGAGGCGCGCAGGTGGTAGTCGTCGGCAGCGGCGTCGACGAAGCCGCCCGGACCCACGCGGCGGTTGGCGCGGGCGCTGGCCGGCGGACGGCTGGTCAGCTCGCCAGGACCGAGCAGCAGGTTGTTGCGCAGGTGTGCGACCGCCCCGTCGGCGAGCGCGACGAACGTGCCGGCGGTGCGCCGGTTGACGAAGGTGTTGTGCACGACCCACACGGTGCGGGACGGGTGCGTGAGGCCCTCGGCGCCGTAGGACACGAGCGTGGAGTTCTCCGAGCGCGGGCCCTGGACGACGATGTTGCCGGCCACGAGGGTGCGACCGCCGTTGGGCACGTCGATGGAGTAGCTCGCCGTGGCGTCGGCGTCGTCGATGCGGTTGGCCACGATCGTCGTGCGTGCGGCGCGCGACTTGAGCTCGTGGCCGACGTCGGCACCCCAGAGCCAGCTCCCGGTGACGGTCAGCGAGCGGACCGCGCCGACGTAGAGGTTGTGGGTGTAGCCGTCACCGGCGCCGCTGCGGAAGAAGCGCGAGCGGCGGATGACGATGTCGCTGTCGGGGTCGGCGCCGGTGAGGATGCCGTTCTGGTTGTCGTGGAACCAGCTGCGCGTGACGGTGAGGTCGGTGCCCTCCTGGCGGATGCCGGCGCCGTTCTGGTCCGGCACGCTGGCGCCGCTGAACTCGATGCGGTCGACGCGCGTGCGGTCGCCGGCGAGGACCCAGATCGCCTTGCCCTGGGCGCTGCGGCCGGCGGCGCGCAGGTGGGCGTGGCCGCCGACGCCGCGCAGCGTGAGGTCGTCCTGGGTCCAGGTGGCCACGTCGCCGGCGTAGGTCCCGGCGTCGATGAGCACGGTGTCGCCGTCGCCCGCCACGGCCGCGGCCCGGCTGGGCGCGGTCAGCTCCCGGTCGGGCCCGACCCGCCACGTGCGCGGGCCGTCGACGGCGGTCGCCGTCGGGGTCAGCGCCGGGGCGGGCGCGAGGCCGAGGAGGACGAGCGTGAGGGCGAGGGCCCCGGCCGTGCGCATCAGAGGCCCGCGGCCCCGCGCAGGTCGGCCTTGATCGCGTCGAGCCGGCCCGCCGCGGAGATCCGGGCCGCGTCCACGTCCTCGTCCCCCACGGGGATGACGACCTCGAGGTAGCACTTGACCTTCGGCTCGGTGCCGCTCGGACGGACGATGACGCGGGCGCCCTCGGCCAGCGTGTAGCGCAGGCCGTCGGTCGGGGGGAGCAGGTCGGAGCCCTCGGACAGGTCCTCGACGCGCTCCACCGCGAGCCCGCCGAGGGTGCTCGGCGGGGTGGCGCGCAGACGCTCCATCGTGGCCGGGATGTCGGCGAGGTCCTCGAAGCGCACCGAGAGCTGGTCGGTGGCGTGCAGGCCGTGCTCGCGCGCGATGTCGTCGAGGATGTCGGGCAGCCCGCGTCCCTCGGCCTTGGCGGCGGCGGCGAGCTCGCAGACCAGCAGGAGCGCGGAGACGCCGTCCTTGTCGCGGACGTGCTCGGGGTCGCAGCAGTAGCCCAGCGCCTCCTCGTAGCCGAAGGCCAGGCCCTCGACGCGACCGATCCACTTGAAGCCGGTCAGGGTCTCCTCGTGGGGCTGGCCCGCGGCGGCGGCCATCTTGCCCAGCAGGCTCGAGGACACGATCGAGTTGGCGAAGACGCCGGTGGCGCCGCGGTCGATGAGGTGGTGGGCGAGCAGGGCGCCGACCTCGTCGCCGCGCAGCATCCGCCAGCCGTGGGCGTCCGGCACAGCCACCGCGCACCGGTCGGCGTCGGGGTCGTTGGCCACGACCAGGTCGGCGCGGTGCTCGGCCGCGAGCGCCATGGCGAGGTCCATCGCGCCCGGCTCCTCGGGGTTGGGGAAGGAGACCGTGGGGAAGTCGGGGTCGGGGTGCTCCTGCTGCTCCACGACGTGGGGCGCGTCGAAGCCGGCCGTCTCGAGCACCTGCGCGACGGTCGTGCCGCCGACGCCGTGCAGCGGGGTGTAGACGACGGAGAGGTCGCGGGGACCGTCCTGGGCGAGGCCGGCGACGGTGTCGAGGTAGTTGTCGACGATGTCCTCACCCACGACACGACCCGCGTCGCCGCGGGGGAGGTCGGCCAGCGGACCGACGGCGGCGATCCGCTCGGCGATCTCCACGTCCGCGGGCGGCACGATCTGGCTGCCGTCGCCGAGGTAGACCTTGTAGCCGTTGTCCTGCGGCGGGTTGTGGCTGGCGGTGACCATCACGCCGGCCGCACAGCCGAGCTCGCGGATCGCGTAGGCGAGAAGCGGGGTGGGGAGCGTGCGCGGCATCACGAGCGCCTTCAGGCCGGCGCCGGTCATGATCTCGGCGGTGTCGCGGGCGAAGACGTCGGAGTTGTGGCGGGCGTCGAAGCCGATGACCACGGACCCGCCGGCGTGGCCGGTGTCCTTGAGGTACGCCGCGAGGCCGGCCGCCGCGCGCGTGACCACGACGCGGTTCATCCGGTTCGGGCCGGCGCCGAGCGCGCCGCGCAGGCCCGCGGTGCCGAACTCGAGGGTGCCGGCGAAGCGGTCGGCCAGGTCGGTCTCCTCGCCGCGCTCGGCGGCGTCGACGAGGGCCTCGAGCTCGGCGCGGGTGTGCTCGTCGGGGTCCTCGGCGGCCCAGGCGCGGGCCTGCTCGAGCAGGGGGGTCAGGTCGGTCATGGGCGCACGCTATCGGGCGCGGCTGTCGGTGGGCGCTGTCAGGATCTGCCCATGATCGATCACCTGGGCATCAACTGCACCGACCTGCAGCGTGCGGCGACGTTCTACGACCGGGTCCTGGGCGTGCTGGGTCACCGCAGGGTCATGGACGTGGGAGTGGCCATCGGCTACGGCACCGACGAGCCGGACTTCTGGATCAGCACCTTCCACGGGATCGGCCCCAACCGGGAGGTCCACGTCGCCTTCCGCGCACGCGACGCGGCAGCGGTGCGGGCGTGGCACGCCGAGGCCGTGGCCGCCGGCGCCGAGTCACTGCACGCGCCGCGGCTCTGGCCGGAGTACCACCCCGGCTACTACGGCGCCTTCGTCCGCGACACCGAGGGGAACAACATCGAGGCGGTCTGCCACACCGGCGACTAGCGTGTGCGCGTGCCCGCCCTCGTCCGCTCCGTCAACGCCGGCGCCCTGGCCACAGTCCCCGGCATGAAACGACCCAGCGCCATCCGCAAGCACCCGGTCGAGCGGATCGAGGTGCGCGACCCGGGTCCGAAGCGTGGAGGCCTCGGCAGCGGGGTGGTGGGCGACGAGATCGGCAGCCGCCGCCACCACGGGGGCGAGACGCAGGCGGTCTACGCCGTGGCGCGCGAGGAGATGGACTGGTGGGGCGGTGAGCTCGGGCGGGACCTGGCCGACGGCATGTTCGGCGAGAACCTCACCACCACCGGGATCGACGTCGACGCCGCGGAGGTCGGCGAGCAGTGGCGCGTCGGCCCCACCCTGCTGGAGGTCTGCGGACCGCGGGTGCCGTGCGCGACCTTCGCCAAGCACATGGCCGAGCCCCGGTGGGTGAAGAGGTTCGCCGAGCGCGGGCGGACCGGGGCCTACCTCGCGGTCCGTGAGCCGGGGGCCATCACGGCCGGCGACCCGGTCGAGGTCGTGCACCGGCCCGGCCACGGCCTGACGGTCCCGATGTTCTTCCGCGCCGCGATGGGCGACAAGGGCCTCGCCGCGGTGTTCCTCGACGCGCAGGTGCTGCCGCAGGTCGAGCACGAGTGGCTGGCCTCGCGCCAGTGACGTCGGGGCGACGTCCCGGCGCGAGGCCGGCCAGCCGGTGGGTGCAGGTGGGTCAGGACAGCGCGGCGACCGCGGCGTCGTAGTCGGGCTCCTGGCCGATCGCGTCGGTGAGCTGGGCGTGCAGCACGGTGCGGTCGGTGTCGAGGACGACGACCGCACGGGCGAGCATGCCCTTCCAGCCACCGTCGGCCATCGCGACGCCGTAGTCCTCACCGAAGCTCGAGCGGAAGGCCGAGCCGACCTCGACGGCCTCGATGCCCTCGGCACCGCAGAAGCGGGCCTGGGCCAGCGGCAGGTCGACCGAGACGTTGACGACCGTGGTGTTGTCCAGGCCGGCGGCGAGCTCGTTGAACTTGCGCACGCTCGCCTGGCACACGCCGGTGTCGATGCTGGGGAAGATGTTGAGCACGACGCGCTTGCCGGCCGCGTCGGCGTCGGTGACGGGCTGGAACTTCAGTCCCACCAGGTCCCAGCCGGGTGCCTGCGAGCCGACCGCGGGGAGCTCGCCCACGGTGTTGACGGTGTTGTCGCCGAGTTGTGTGGTTGCCATGGCGCAAACCTAGCCGCCCGGCACACCCCGGTCGTACGCCACCGGTCGCTGGTGGACGGCCCCTAGAGTGCCCTCCATGGCCGCCACCGACCGCACCGCCGTGATCATCGACGTGCTCCGCGACGCCTTCGCCCCGCTCATGCGGGCCGATCCGGCCGCCTTCCGGGCCAAGTACCGCAAGATGGCCCGCGACCCGCACGCGTTCTACCGCGGCACCGCGTGCCTGTTCTACAACGACGTCACGACCGAGACCGACGGCTGGTCGCGCCACGGCGCCGAGCGGATCTGGATCCACGGTGACCTGCACGTGGAGAACTTCGGCACCTACCTCAACTCCGACGGCCGGCTGGTCTTCGACATCAACGACTTCGACGAGGCCTACCTTGGCCGCTTCACGTGGGACCTCCAGCGCTTCGCCGCCAGCCTTGCGCTGGTCGCATGGCAGAAGGCCCTGCCCGAGGACGCGATCCGCAAGCTCATCTCGCGCTATGCCCGCTCCTACCTCGCGCAGGTCAACCACTACGTCGCCTCCGACTCCGACGACGACTTCGAGATCACCCTCGACACCGCCCACGGTCCGGTCCTCGTCGCCCTGGAGGAGGCGCGGTCGATGCGCCGCGCCGATCTGCTCGACGGCATGACGGTGATGGAGAAGGGCATCCGGAAGTTCGCCGACGACGCCTCGACGCGCCGGCTGCCCCGCGAGGAGCGCACCGAGGTGGTGGCCGCCTTCCACGCCTACCTCGACACCATCCCGCAGTCCAAGCGGTTCGACCGCGAGCTCTTCTACGAGCTGCGTGACGTCGTGGGCAAGTCCGGCTTCGGCATCGGCAGCGCCGGGCTGCCGGCGTACAACGTGCTGGTCGAGGGTTACAGCCAGGCGCTCGACAACGATGTCGTGCTCAGCATGAAGCAGGCGAACATCCCCGCGGTGAGCCGCTTCGTCGACACCAGCGACGTCGACGCCTACTTCGAGGACGAGGGCCACCGCACGTCGGTGAGCCAGCGCGCCCTCCAGGTGCACACCGACCCCCTGCTCGGGCACACGACGGTCGGCGGTGTGGGCTACGTCGTCTCCGAGGTGTCGCCGTACGAGGTCGACCTCGACTGGGGCGAGATCAACGAGCCCGCCGACATGCGCGCCGTCGTCGAGCTGCTCGGCCGGGCGACGGCGAAGATCCACTGCGCCTCCGACGAGGACAGCCAGCAGGACCTCATCGACTTCCAGGTCGAGGAGGCCATCGCGAAGTCGCTCGAGGGCCGCCGCAACGACTACGTCGCCTGGCTGGGCGACTGGGGCATCGCGTACGCCGAGCGGGTGCGCCAGGACCACGCCCTGTTCGTCGACGCCTTCCGCGAGGGCCGGGTCGGCATCGCCGCCACCTGACCCCCGCGGGCTGCCGGCGTCTCAGCCGTCGATGCTGGACATGTCGGGGTAGCGCTGGCCGACGACCGCGTCGCGCGGGACGGCCTCCTCGAGGGCGGCGAGGTCCTCGGCGGTGAGGTCGACGTCGGCGGCACCGACGTTCTCCTCGAGGTAGCGCACGCGCTTCGTGCCGGGGATCGGCACCACGTCCTCGCCCTGGGCCAGGACCCACGCGAGCGCGAGCTGGCCGGGCGTGCAGCCCTTGGCGGCCGCGATCTCGCGCACCTTCTCCACCAGCGCGAGGTTGGCGTCGAGCGCCTCGCCCTGGAAGCGCGGGTTGGAGCTGCGGAAGTCGCCGTCCTCGAGCGAGCCGGTGCCGATCGCACCGGTGAGGATGCCCCGTCCGAGCGGGGAGTACGGCACCAGGCCGATGCCGAGACCACGGATCGTGGGCAGGACCTCGTCCTCGAGGTCGCGGGTGAAGAGGGAGTACTCGGTCTGGAGCGCGGTGATCGGGTGCACGGCGTGCGCCCGGCGGATCGTGTCGGCGCCGGCCTCGGACAGCCCGAGGTGCCGGACCTTGCCGGCCTCGACGAGCTCGCCCATCGCGCCGACGGTCTCCTCGATCGGGACGGTCCGGTCGACGCGGTGCTGGTAGTAGAGGTCGATGTGGTCCACGCCGAGCCGTTGCAGCGACGCGTCGCAGGCCCGCAGGACGTAGTCCGGCGAGCCGTTGATCCCGACCCAGCCGCCGTCGGGGTTGCGCTCGTTGCCGAACTTGGTGGCCAGCTGCACCTCGTCGCGGCGCCCGGCGATCGCGCGCCCGACCAGCTGCTCGTTGGTGAACGGGCCGTACATGTCGGCGGTGTCGAGGAAGGTGACGCCCAGGTCGAGGGCGCGGCGGATGGTGTCGATCCCGGTCTGCTCGTCGGTGGTGCCGTAGAACTCCGACATCCCCATGCAGCCCAGGCCGAGGGCCGAGACGGTCAGGGAGCCGATCTGTCGCTTCTGGATGCTCATGCCCTCCACCCTGCTCCTTGGAGCGCGCTCGAGGTCAAGGCCTCCGTCAGGCCGGGGACACCTTGTTCTCGTAGAGCGCGATCTTGTGGTCGATCGCCCGCAGGTGGGAGCCCACCTCGGCGAGCTGGCGCTCGACGACCTCGCGGTGCGACAGCAGCAGCGCGAGCCGCTCGGCCTCGTTGCCGTCGCCGTCGCGCACCAGGGCGGCATAGCGGCGGACGTCGCGGATCGGCATGCCCGTGGCGCGCAGGCGGGTGACCATCTGGATCCACCGCAGGTCCTCGTCGGTGTAGCGGCGGTGCCCGGACGGAGCGCGCTCGACCGAGTGGAGGAGCAGGCCGTCGCGCTCGTAGTAGCGCAGGGTGTGGGCCGTCAGGCCGGTCTGCTCGGCCGCCTCGGCGATGCTCAGGCTCGTCACCCGACCAGTCTCCGCCTTGGAGCGCGCTCGAAGTCAAGGAGGCGCCCGGCTTGCACGGGCACGGCTAGTTTCGGGGCATGAGCGGATCTCGGCGGGACCTGGCCGTCACGGCCGCGGTGGCGGGACCGGGCCTCGTGCTGGCCGCGGCCGGGGTGTTCCACCCCCACTCGCTGTCCTGGGGCAGCGCGCCGCGCTGGACCCTGCTGCACGTCGCCGGCCTGTTCGTGTTCCCCCTGGTCGGCGTGGCGCTGATGTGGCTGGTGCGCGGACGTCACGACCCCGTGGCCTGGCTGGTGCGCGTCAGTGCCTTCGTGTACGCCACGGCGTACACCGCGCTCGACGTCATCAGCGGCATCAGCGCGGGCTACGTGACCTGGCGGCTGGGCGAGGGCGTCGCCCGGCCGGACGAGGTGCGCTACCTCTTCGCCATCGGGGGGCGCCTCGGTGAGGTGGGCTCGTGGGCGCTGGTCGCATGTGCGGTGGTCGTGGCGGTCGACGCCCTGCGTCGGATCGGGCGGCTCGCGCTTCCGGGCCTGCTGCTCGTGCCCGGAGCATGGCTGGTGCACGTCGACCACATCTTCGCGCCCACCGGGGTCGTCGGCATGGCGCTGGTCGGGATCGCGAGCGGGTGGCTCGCCCACGCGAGATCGGCGACACTGAGGACCTGAAGGTCGGAGAGCCCACCGATGGACGTCGAGGAGTACCGAGCCGCACGTCGCACCCGACTGGTCGAGCGCGCCCTCGAGCTGGGACTGCCTGCCGACGAGGCCGGTCTCGTGGTCGACCGTGTCATCGCGGACCAGCGGCGAAGGATCCGTCGCGCGGAGGACCCCGACGACGTCGTCGTGCCCGCGCTGCGGGACGCGATCGTCGCCGGTCGGACGGGCGCCAGGACGAGCACGCTCGTCGTGCTCCTGGCCCTGGCCGCCATCGTCGTGGCCGTGCCGGTCGCCTACGTCACCCGCGACGAGCCTGCGCCGGTGATGCCCTCGCTCTTCGGGCTGACGACGAGCGAGGCGACCCGTGCCCTCGAGCGCGACGACATCGCCTCGCGCGTGGTGGAGGTGCCCCAGTGCAACCCGTCCGGACAGGTGTTGGGCTCCGATCCACCCCCGGGGTCGGCGGTCGGGACGGACGAGGTGGTGACGCTGATCGCGACGTCGACCCCGGAGTGGAGGTGCCCCGACGACGCGGCTGCGCGAGACCGCGCCTGGACGTTCCTCCGGTTCCTCGTGTCAGGGACGGGGCGCCCGGGCTTCGCGCAGGGGGTGCGGCTGTTCGTCGACGGTGAGGAGGTCACCGTGGTGGGCGGGGCGGAGTCGGCCGACACGCCCGGTTGGCGTTCGGTGGTCCGGGACCCCGTCCTGGACTACGCGTCCCGCCCGGCCGCCAACCCCCTCGGACAGCCGGTCGTCTCCGTCTCGTACGGCGTGCCTCCACCGACGACGTGCGGACACCCCCGAGCCACGCCGGCCGGGGCCGTCCTCCCCTCCACGCGGGTCGTCCTGACCGTGGGGGGCGACGGCTCGTCGGACGCGTGCGGGCTGACGATCGACCTGTTCGACAACGTGCTCGGCGCGATCTCCGGCGTGGCCCTCTACACGCCTTCTCCGCCTGCGCCGTGACGTCGTTCAGCCGAGCGCAGGGCGGTGGAACTGCGCCGTGGCGAACGGGCCGCCGACGAACTCCGCCTCGGCCGCGTCGTCGGGACCCGGCTCGATCCGGTCGGCGAAGACCTCGGCGTCGTCCTGCGGCTCGTAGCCCAACCGCCGGCCCGGCTCGAGGTCCCACCAGGCGCGGGTGTTGGCGCTGATGCCGTGGAGGATCGCGAAGCCCGGGGCCGGGGCGGTGAGCCCGGCCTCGACCATGCGTACGCCGTCGGCGTGGGAGAGCCACGTCGAGAGCCCGCGCAGGCTGGTCGGCTCCTCGAGGAAGGAGCCGATGCGGCACACGACGGCGTCGATCCCGTGGCGGTCGGCGAAGAGGCGCAGCAGTGCCTCGGCCGCCACCTTGGACACGCCGTAGTAGGTGTCGGGGCGGGGGAGGGCCTGCTCGGTCAGCTCGCCGTCCGCGCGGGGCGTGCGCCCCACCGCGTGGTTGGAGGAGGCGTAGACGATGCGCGTCACGTCGTGGGCCACCATCGCGTCGAGCAGTGCCGCGGTGGTGACGACGTGGGAGGTGAGCTCGTCGGGCAGCGAGAGCTCCTCGGGGGCGCCGGCGAGGTGCACGACCGCGTCGATGCGCTCGGCGGCGAACACCGCCGCCACCGCGTCGGCGTCTGCGCAGTCGGCCTCGTGCCAGGCGAAGGGCGAGCCGTCGGGGCCCGGCACGAGGTCGAGGCCGACGACCTCGTGGCCGAGGTCGGCGAGCCCGACCGTGACGACCCGGCCCAGGCTCCCCGCCGCGCCCGCGACCAGCACCCGCATCAGACCAGCACCCCGATCACATCCGTGAGACGACCTGGCTGAGCAGGCCGCCCATCCGGCTGGCGGCGGACTTGCCCGCCTCGATGACCTCCTCGTGGTTGAGCGGCTCGCCGCTCAGCCCGGCAGCGAGGTTGGTGACCAGGCTGATGCCGAGGATCTCCATGCCGGCCTCGCGGGCCGCGATCGCCTCGAGCGTGGTGCTCATGCCGACCAGCTGGCCGCCGAGGACACCGGCCATCCGGACCTCGGCGGGCGTCTCGTAGTGCGGCCCGGGGAACTGGACGTAGACGCCCTCGTCGAGGCTCGGGTCGATCTCGCGGCACATCGCGCGCAGGCGCGGACTGTAGAGGTCGGTGAGGTCGACGAAGTTGGCGCCGACGATCGGGCTGGTCCCGGTGAGGTTGATGTGGTCGGAGATCAGCACCGGCTGACCCGGCTGCCAGCCCTGCTTGAGCCCGCCGCACCCGTTGGTCAGCACGATGGCCGAGCAGCCGGCCGCGGCCGCCGTACGGATCGGGTGGACGACCGCGGCGACGCCCTTGCCCTCGTAGAAGTGGGTGCGCGAGAGGAAGACCAGGAGGTTGCGGTCACCCTGCTTGATCGACCGGATCTTGCCGCTGTGGCCCGCGACGGCCGCGGCGCTGAAGCCCGGCAGGTCGGTGGTGTCGATCTCGGCGGTGGCCTCGCCGAGGGCGTCGACGGCCGGCAGCCAGCCCGAGCCGAGCACGAGGGCGATGTCGTGGCGCTCGACGCCGGTCAGCTCGGCGAGCCTCGCGGCGGCGGCAGTGGCGGCGTCGTACGGGTTCTGGTCGCTCATGGGCCGCACTCTAGGGCCAGCGATCGGAGGTCAGGAATCTAGAGGCCGGTCGAGCGGCACGCGCGCCGGCGCAGCGCCGCGACGTAGTCCTCAGGCGCACCGGCGGCGTCGGCGGCATCGGCCAGCACACCGAGGTAGGACGCCGACGGCAGGCCGCCCTCGTAGGCGTCGAGGACGTAGGCCCACACGACCAGCGGTCCGGTCAGCGTCTGCACCCGCACCTTGGTCTTGCGGTAGAGCCCGGTGTCGGCCGCCTCCCAGCCGTCGAGGGCGCGCTCGTCCTCCGGCGTGACGTCGTAGACCGCGACGAAGACCTGCTCGAAGGGGTCCTGGACGATCGTCGACAGCGCGCCGTCCCAGCCGTGCTCCTCGCCGCCGAAGGTGAGCCGCCAGCCCGCGAGCCAGCCCGTGGAGTGGAGGATCGAGTGGGGGCAGCGCTCGCCCATCCGGGCGGGATCGAGGTTCGTCCCGTAGGCGGCGTAGAGCGTCACGGGCCACAGGGTACCGAGCCCGGACCCTTCGTGACGCGTGCCGGGGCGCGCTCCCCAGGACAAGCCTCGGGCGGGTGTTCCCCCCGGGGACGGGAACACTAGGCTGGGGGCGTGACCGACACCCACTTCGACACCCTCGTCCTCGGCGCCGGCCCCGGTGGCTACGTCGCCGCGATCCGCGCAGCCCAGCTCGGCCAGAAGGTGGCCGTGGTGGAGGAGAAGTACTGGGGAGGTGTCTGCCTCAACGTCGGTTGCATCCCTTCCAAGGCCCTGCTGAAGAACGCCGAGCTGGCGCACACGCTCCAGCACGAGAAGGCGAAGTTCGGTATCGAGGGCGACGCCACGATGGCGTTCGGCCCCACCCACAAGCGCAGCCGCGACGTGAGCGCCGGCATCGTCAAGGGCGTCCACTTCCTGATGAAGAAGAACAAGATCACCGAGATCGACGGCTGGGGCACGCTCACCGGTCCGACCGGGATCGACGTCGAGAAGGACGGCCAGAAGACCGGCTACACCTTCGACAACCTCATCATCGCCGCCGGCGCGACCGTGCGCCTGGTCCCGGGCGTCGAGCTCAGCGAGCACGTCGTCACCTACGAGGAGCAGATCCTCACCGACCAGCTCCCCGAGTCGATCATCATCGGCGGGTCCGGCGCGATCGGCGTCGAGTTCGCCTACGTGATGGCCAACTTCGGCGTCGACGTCACGATCGTGGAGTTCCTCGACCGGATGGTGCCGACCGAGGACGCGGACATCTCCAAGGAGCTGGCCAAGCAGTACAAGAAGCTCGGTGTGAAGGTGCTGACCTCCACCGCGGTGAAGAACGTCGAGGACACCGGCTCCGGGGTCAAGGTCACCGTCGCCCCCGCAGCGGGCGGCGACGAGCAGGTGCTCGAGGCCGGCAAGTTCCTCGCCGCCTTCGGCTTCGCGCCGCGGGTGAAGGGCTACGGCCTCGAGAACACCGGCGTCAGCGTCTCCGAGCGCGGCGCGATCGAGATCGACGACTTCGGCCGCACCAACGTCGACAACGTGTACGCCATCGGCGACTGCACCGGCAAGATGATGCTGGCCCACGTCGCCGAGGCGATGGGCATCGTGGCCGCCGAGACCATCAACGGCGCCGAGACCATGCCGGTCGCCTTCGACTTCGTGCCGCGCGCGACCTACTGCAACCCGCAGATCGCGTCCTTCGGCTACAGCGAGGCGCAGGCCAAGGAGAAGGGCTACGACGTCAAGACCGCGTCGTTCCCCTTCAGCGCCAACGGCAAGGCCATGGGCCTCGGGGAGCCGATCGGCTTCGTCAAGGTCGTCGCCGACGCCGAGCACAACGAGATCATCGGTGCGCACATGATCGGCCCCAACGTGACCGAGCTGCTGCCGGTGCTGACGATGGCCCAGCAGTGGGACCTCACCGCCGACGAGGTGGCCCGCAACGTCTTCGCGCACCCGACCCTGGGTGAGGCCGTCAAGGAGGCCGTCCACGGCATCGCCGGCCACATGATCAATTTTTGAGACGAGCAGCCGTGCGCGAGGAACGAGCGCGCGGCGTGGGCTCGGCCAGGTCGAGTAGCCGCTGCGGCTGAGGAACGAAGCCGCGACGCGGCGTATCGAGACCCACCAGCCAAGCAATCCAGGAAGAGACCCACGTGACAGACCACATCGTCATCATCGGCGGCGGCCCCGGCGGCTACGAGGCCGCGCACGTCGCCGCCCAGCTGGGCGCCGAGGTCACCGTCGTCGACACCGACGGTGTCGGGGGCTCGGCCGTGCTCACCGACTGCGTGCCGAGCAAGACGCTGATCGCCACGTCGGAGCTGATGACCGACATGTCGGCGGCGGCCGAGCTCGGGGTCAACTTCCACGACCACCAGGGCGACGCGGCCACGACGATCTCGGTCGACCTGGCCCGGGTCAACGCCCGCGTGAAGCAGCTCGCCGCCGACCAGTCGAGCGACATCGCGGCCCGCCTCGACCGCGACGGCGTACGCGTCCTCACCGGCCGCGGTCGCCTCGGGCCGGACATGACCGTCGAGGTCACCACCGACGGCGGCAGCGAGACCCTGCAGGCCGACGCCATCATCCTCGCGACCGGCGCGGCGCCGCGCACGCTGCCGAGCGCGCAGCCCGACGGTGAGCGGATCCTCACCTGGGAGCAGGTCTACGACCTGACCGAGGTGCCGGAGAAGCTGATCGTCGTCGGCTCCGGCGTGACGGGGGCAGAGTTCGCCAGCGCCTACCTCTCGCTCGGCATCGACGTGACCCTCGTCAGCAGCCGCGACCGGGTGCTGCCCGGCGAGGACGCCGACGCCTCCGCCGTCCTCGAGGACGTGCTGACGCGACGCGGGATGAACGTGCTGGGCCAGTCGCGGATGCAGTCGGTGACCCGCGAGGGCGACACCGTCACCGTGACGCTGACCGACGGCCGGACCGTCTCGGGCAGCCACTGCATCCTGGCGCTCGGCTCGATCCCCAACACCGCCGACCTCGGGCTCGAGGAGGCCGGTGTGGCCACCGACGAGGGCGGCTTCATCACCGTCGACCGCGTCTCGCGGACCTCGGCCCGCGGCATCTACGCCGCCGGCGACTGCACGGGCGTGCTGATGCTCGCCTCGGTCGCGGCGATGCAGGGCCGGATCGCGATGTGGCACTTCCTCGGCGACGCGGTGGCCCCGCTGGACCTCAAGAAGGTCTCGTCCAACGTCTTCACCTCGCCCGAGATCGCCACCGTCGGCTGGTCGCAGCAGGCCGTGGACGCCGGCGAGATCACCGCCGAGGTCGTCATGCTGCCCCTAGCCGGCAACGCGCGGGCCAAGATGCAGGGCGTGCGGGACGGGTTCGTGAAGCTCTTCTGCCGCCCCGGGACCGGCATCGTCGTCGGGGGAGTGGTCGTCGGGCCGCGTGCCTCCGAGCTGATCCACCCGGTCTCGATCGCTGTCGCCGAGTCGCTCACCGCCGACCAGCTGGCTCAGGCGTTCACCGTCTACCCCTCGATGAGCGGCTCGATCGCCGAGGCCGCCCGACGGCTGCACCGGGTCTGAGGCCCACCCGGGCCTCCGGGCCGGGACCCGGCTGGCAGGCGGGGCACCACCAGGACCACCGGTTGGCGGCGTCACCGGCGATCTCCTCGACCGTGCTGACCGGGCCGCCGCACCGGCGGCAGCCGCGGCGCTGGCGACCCACGACCCAGTGGTCGTCGCCCTTGGCGGACGAGCCGGTGGTGACCTGGTAGGCGCCCTCGACGGTGGCCGAGTGCCGCAGCATGGTCGCCGCGCGCCCCACCAGGCGCTCGATGTCGACCTCACCGACCCGCGTCCACGGGCTGACGCCGGTCAGGAAGGCCAGCTCGTTGGCCCACAGGTTGCCGAGCCCGGCCATCCGGCGCTGGTCGAGCAGCGCGCTCACCAGCGGGGTCGCTGGGTCGGCGGCCACGCGGCGCACGGCCTCGGTGGGGTCCCAGTCGTCGCGCAGCGGATCGGGGCCGAGGTGGCCGACGAGGTCGTGCTCGCGGTCGGTCGGGACCAGGTCGAGGTCGTGGAGCCGGATGCCGTGCACGGTGCGCTCGTCGTCGAGGGTGAGGACCAGGCGCACGTGGGGCTGCACCCGGCCCGGCAGCCGCTTGCCCGGGGCGAGGGTCGACCACGAGCCGTCCATCCTGAGGTGGCTGTGGAGCGTCGCCGCCGGCGACCCGTCGGTCGCGGAGAGCCGGGTCAGCAGGTGCTTGCCGTGGGTGTCGTGGCCCAGCACCTCGCGACCCGCCACGTCGCGCGTCGCCAGCCGCGGGGTGCGGAAGTCCGAGCGCACGACCGTGTGGCCGCGCAGCTGGCGGTCCAGCCGGCGCGCGAGCTTCCAGACGCTGTCTCCCTCGGGCACGCGTCCAGTGTCACAGGCGGGTGCGACAGCGGTCAGATCCCGAAGGTGCTGCCCCCGGCCTGCCGGGCGCTGCTCTCCACGGCGGCCTGGTCCACGACCCGCCGCTGCCCGTCGCCGTACCGGCCCCGGCTGATCGCCTCACTGGCGCGCGCGGCCACCTCGGTGGCACCCCCGGACTGGTGCCAGGGCACCCAGCGGTCGCCGACGCGCACCATGCGGACCTCCGGCGCCTCCCCTCCTGCGAGACGGCGGGCATCGGCGGCGCAGACGGCGATGGTGCGGGCGGTGCCGCCGGGTGGGGTCCATCCGACGTCCTGCATGGCGGGCCCGTGGCGGGGGTCGAAGAAGCAGGGGTCGCGGCGCTCGGGCAGCGGCTCGCCGTCGCGGAGGGCGAGGACGGCGGCGCGGTGGTAGCGGGCGTCAGCGGTGACCTGCTCGATGGCGGCGACGTCCTCGGCGCTCTGGCTGGCGGCGAGCAGGTGCTTGGCCTGGTCGTAGTGCTCGAGCGCCCGGCGGTAGTGGTCGCGGGCCCCCGGGTCGAGGTCGTCGGCGAGGGTGTCGACGTGCAGCTCGGCGACCTGTTCACCGAGGACGGTGATGTCCTCGTCCGCGATCCGGCGTGCGATGCGCCAGCGGTCCTTGGCTGCCAGTTCTTCCTCACCCCTGCGGCGTCGTCCCCCGAACATGGGGTGAGTCTGCCACGGGAGGGACGTGCTCAGCCGTCCCCGCCGCCCCCTCCGATGCCGCCGCCCCCTCCGATGCCGCCGTCGCTCCACCCGGAGTAGTCGTGGCCGCCGATCATGCCGCCGTCGGACCACGCCCCCGGGTCGCTCCACGCCGCCGCGATCGGCAGCTGGGGGCCTCCCGCACGGCCGGGGAGATCCGCGCCGGCGTACGCCATGGTGAGGCGCTCGGCCTCGATGCGGCCCTCGGCCACGAGCTCGGCGTACCACCCGCCGGCCCAGGCGGCGTAGCGCGGACCCGAGCTGAACCACGCCACCCGCCGGTCGCCGAGGCGCACGAGGCGGACGTCGGGCTGCTCGCCGGCCGACAGCCGCTCGGCGTCGCGGAAGCACACGGGGACCGAGCGAGCGACGCCGCCCGTGGGGGCCCACTCGACGTCGCGCGAGGCCGGGCCGTGAGCGGGATCGAAGAAGCACGGGGGCCTGCGTTCGGGACGTACCCCGCCTGCCTGCTCGGCCAGCACGCAGGCATGGTGGAAGCGACCGTCGGCCAGGGTGCTGGTCACGACGGTGACGTCCGAGGTCGACGCCGCGCCTGCCAGGAGGGACTTCGCGCGCTCGTAGGCGTCGAGCGCGCGCTGGTAGTCCGTGCGCATCTGCTCGTCGAGCTGGGTGCCGAGGGTGTCGAAGTGCAGGCCGCTGAGCTCCTCGCCGAAGCGGGTGACGTCCTCGTCGGCGGCACGTCGCACCAGCCGGAACGCGTCCAGCTCCGCCAGCTCCTGCTCGTGGCGCTCCCGTCGGCGACGGCCCATCATCCCTTCACTGTGCCACCGATCGGGTCTCCGCGGACCCCTGCGGGGGTTCGTCCTCCGCCTGTATTCTCGGAGGTTCTGCTCGCTGATGTCTCGGGGGAGAACCCACGCCATGTCCTTGATCGTCCGCCCACGACGGGCCCGTCGGCTGCTCGCTGCCGCCGCGGGCCTCCTGCTGGTCCCGGCGCTGGCCACCGGCGCCTCGGCCGAGCGCGGCGACGAGCGCCGCAAGGTCGAGACCTGGCCGACCCCCGGTAGCACCGCGATCACGGTGACCGGCCACGGCTTCGGCCACGGTCACGGGCTCTCGCAGTACGGCGCCCTGGGTGCGGCGGGCCAGGGCCTCACCTGGCAGCAGATCGTCGGCTTCTACTACCCCGGCACCACCTGGGGCCGGGTCGGCGGCAAGCTGCGCATCTGGATCACCGCCGACACCGGCCGTGACGTCCAGGTCGTCTCCGAGCGCGGGATCAAGGTGACCAGCCTCGCCCGCCAGCGGACCTGGCGCCTCCCGGCTGCTGTGGGTGCGAGGAAGTGGCGCCTGGTCGCGCAGGGCAGCGACACCGCGGTGCAGTGGACCCGGGGTGGTCGCTGGAAGACCTGGCGGACCGTCCCCGGCGAGGCCGAGCTCTCCGCGGCCGACGGCGTGCTCACCCTCGTCGTGCCGGGCGCGCGCCGCGACTACCGCGGCACCCTGCAGTCGGTGGCACCGCGCGGGGGCAAGCGGATCACGGTCAACAAGCTGGGCATGGAGGCCTACCTGCGCGGCGTGGTGCCGCAGGAGGTGCCCGCCCTCTGGGAGCCGGACGCCGTCAGCGCACAGTCGGTGGCCGCCCGCACCTACGCCGCCTTCGAGCGCCGCGCGAGCAAGGGTGAGCGCTACGACCTCTGCGACACCACGCAGTGCCAGGTCTACGGCGGCGTCGACGTCGAGCACCCGGCCGCGACCGCGGCCATCAAGGCCACCCGTGGCCAGGGCGTGCTCTACGACGGCCAGCCGGCCTTCACCCAGTTCTCCGCCAGCAACGGCGGTTTCTCCTCGGCCGGGTCCATGCCCTACCTCGTCGCGCAGCCCGACCCCTACGACGGCCTCGCCAACCCGACGTACTCGACCTGGACCGAGACCCTCGACGACACCATGGTCGAGAAGCAGTGGCCCGCCATCGGCGACCTCACCAGCATCGAGGTGACGGCCCGCGACGGCAACGGCGACTGGGGCGGTCGGGTCACCGACATGGCCTTCGTCGGCACCACGGGCACCGCGCGCGTCGACGGCGACACCGTCCGCTCCGCCTTCGGCCTCAACTCCGACTGGTTCACCTTCGCGGTCGAGCCTCGGCAGAAGGGCCGGGCGCGGCAGTGAGGGGCACCGGACGACTCGCGGCCACACTCGGCGCCCTCGTCCTCGCGACCACGGCCTGCGAGGCCGGAGGGGCGAGCGAGAGCGACCTCCCCGGCCTCGTCGAGCCCGAGGTGAACTCCGGCATCGACTACGTCGCGCTCGGCGACTCGTTCTCGGCAGGTCCCTTCATCGGCACCATGCGCGCCGACCCCGAGGGCTGCGCTCGCTCGCGCGACAACTACCCCGCCTTCCTCGCCGACTGGCTCGACGTCAAGAGCTACACCGACGTCACCTGCTCGGCGGCGACGACGACCGACCTCTACGGCACGATGACGATGTTCAACGGCGCCACGACCGGACCGCAGCTCGATGCCGTGACCGCCGAGACCGACCTGGTGACGATCGGGATGGGCGGCAACGACTTCCGCATCTACGACTCGCTCATCCGCTGCCAGAGCGGCCAGCCGTGTGCCGTCGACGACCTCACCGCCGACGCCCGCAAGGTCGCGGGTCGCATCGAGAAGGCCGTACGCCGCATCACCGACGCCGCCCCGGACGCCAGCGTCTACGTCGTCGGCTACCCCGACATCCTGCCGACCGAGGGCACCTGCCGCGCGGTCGGCGTCCGCGCCGACGTGCTCGGGCCGGTCGCCGAGGTCGCCGAGGTCCTCAACGCCTCCCTGCGCCGCGGCGCGGAGGCGGCAGGAGCGTCGTACGTCGACATGGAGTCCGTCTCGGAGGGACACGACGTCTGCGCCAAGGGGCGCGCGTGGGTCAACGGTCCGCAGCTCCGTCCCGGTGTCGCCGCGCCGTTCCACCCCAAGGTCAACGGCATGCGCGCCGTCGCGGTCGAGGTCTTCGGCGAGATCACCGGCGAGGAGCCGGAGGTCACCGAGTACGCCGAGCCCGACCCCGACGTGGTCGTCCTCAACGAGGGCTGATCGCCAGCACCAGGTCGCCACCCTCGACGGCCTGCGTGGTCCGCACCGCCAGCCGCGACACGGTCCCGGCGACGGGCGCGGTGATGGAGGCCTCCATCTTCATCGCCTCGATCGTGGCGACCGTCTGCCCGGCCTCCACCTCGTCGCCCTCGGCGACCGTCACCGTCACGGCGCCGTCGTAGGGCGCGGCCACGTGGCCGGGCGTCCTCGGGTCGGCCTTCTCGGTCGAGACCTCCTCGGCGGCGACGCTGCGGTCGCGCACCGACACCGGGCGCAGCTGGCCGTCGATGGTGGCCATCACGTTGCGGTAGCCGCGCTCGTCCGGCTCGCTGATCGCCTCGAGGCCGAAGAGCATCTCGCGTCCCTCGCGCACCAGCACCCGGTGCTCCTCGCCGCGTCGCAGGCCGTAGAGGTAGTCGACGGTGGAGATCGCCGACAGGTCGCCGTAGGTCTCGCGGGAGTCGTGGAAGGCCGCGTTGGGGCCGGGGAAGAGCAGCTCGTTGAGCGTCTCGCGCCGGTCGGTGCCAAGACTCGCCTGCTGCTCGGGCGTGAGGGTCTCCGTGGGCTGCTTCCAGGTGCGACCGGCCAGCGCCTTCGTGCGGAAGGGCTCGGGCCAGCCACCGGGCGGGTCGCCCAGCTCGCCGCTGAGGAAGCCGATCACCGAGTCCGGCACGTCGTACGACGCCGGGTCGGCCTCGAACTCAGCCGGGTCCGCACCCGCGGCGACGAGCGCCAGGGCGAGGTCGCCGACGACCTTCGAGGACGGGGTCACCTTCACGACGTTGCCGAGGATGTCGTTGGCCGCGGCGTACATGTCCTCGACCTGCTCGAACTTCTCACCCAGGCCCAGCGCGATCGCCTGCTGGCGGAGGTTGGAGAGCTGGCCGCCGGGGATCTCGTGGCGGTAGACGCGACCCGTGGGGGCGGGCAGTCCCGACTCGAAGGGTGCGTAGACCCGGCGGGTGGCCTCCCAGTAGGGCTCCATCGCGTTGACCGCGGCGAGCGAGAGACCGGTCTCGCGCTCGGAGTGGTCGGTCGCGGAGACCAGCGCGGAGAGCGCCGGCTGCGACGTGGTGCCGGCCATCGCCGCGCACGCGGCGTCGACCGCGTCGACCCCGGCGTCGATCGCCGCGAGCAGCGTGGCGAGCTGGCCACCGGGGGTGTCGTGCGTGTGGAGGTGCACGGGGAGGTCGAAGCGCTCGCGGAGCGCGGTGACCAGGGTGCGTGCGGCCGGGGCGCGCAGCAGGCCGGCCATGTCCTTGATGGCCAGCACGTGCGCGCCGGCGTCGACGATCTGCTCGGCGAGGCGGAGGTAGTAGTCGAGGGTGTAGAGCTTCTCGCCGGGCGAGGACAGGTCGCCGGTGTAGCAGAGTGCGACCTCGGCCACGGACGTCCCGGTGCCGCGCACGGCCTCGATGGCCGGGCGCATCTGGGAGACGTCGTTGAGGGCGTCGAAGATCCGGAACACGTCGATCCCGGTCTCGGCGGCCTCCTGGACGAAGGCCTCGGTCACCTCGGTCGGGTAGGGCGTGTAGCCGACGGTGTTGCGCCCACGCAGCAGCATCTGGAGGCCGATGTTGGGCACCGCCTCGCGCAGCGCGGCCAGCCGCTCCCACGGGTCCTCGGAGAGGAAGCGCAGCGCGACGTCGTACGTCGCCCCGCCCCAGCACTCCAGCGACCACAGCTGCGGGGTGGTGCGGGCGACGTGGTCCGCGACCGCGAGCAGGTCGCGCGTGCGCACGCGGGTGGCGAGCAGCGACTGGTGGGCGTCGCGGAAGGTGGTGTCCGTGACGGCCACGCGGTCCTGCGCGCGCAGGCGGCGGGCGAACTCGTCGGGCCCGATCTCACGCAGCAGCTGACGGGTGCCGTCGGGCACCGGCTGGGAGCGGTCGAGCTCGGCGAGCTTGCTGGCCGGGGCGACGGTCACCGGGGCGGCGCCGTGCGGCTGGTTGACCGTGACGTCGGCGAGGTAGGCGAGCAGCTTGGTGGCGCGGTCACGGCCGAGCTGGGCCTTGAGGAGCGAGGGGTGGTCCTCGATGAACGAGGTCGTGACGCCGCCGGCGGCGAAGTCGGGATCGGCGAGCACGGCCTGCAGGAAGCCGACGTTGGTCGACACCCCGCGGATGCGGAACTCCAGCAGCGCGCGCCGCGCCTTCTGCACGGCCGCGTCGAACGTGCGGCCGCGGCAGGTGAGCTTGGCGAGCATCGAGTCGAAGTGGGGGCTGATCTCGGCGCCGGTGTAGGTGGTGCCGCCGTCGAGGCGTACGCCGGGCCCGCCGGGGGAGCGGTAGGTGGTGATCTTCCCGGTGTCGGGCCGGAAGCCGTTGGCCGGGTCCTCGGTGGTGATGCGGCACTGGAGCGCGAAGCCGCGCGGCTGCACCGAGTCCTGGGTGAGGTCGAGGTCGGCGAGGGTGGCACCCGCGGCGATGAGCATCTGCGACTGCACGAGGTCGACGGCGGTGACCTCCTCGGTGACGGTGTGCTCGACCTGGATGCGGGGGTTCATCTCGATGAAGACGTACTTGCCGCTGGGGTCGAGCAGGAACTCGACGGTGCCGGCGTTCTTGTAGCCGATCTCGCGGGCGAAGCGGACCGCGTCGGCGCACATGCTCATCCGGACCTCGGGGTCGAGGTTCGGCGCGGGCGCGATCTCGACGACCTTCTGGTGGCGGCGCTGGACCGAGCAGTCGCGCTCGTAGAGGTGGATCACGCCGCCCTCGGACCCGGTGCCGTCGGAGAGGATCTGCACCTCGATGTGGCGCGGGTCGACCACGGCCTGCTCGATGAAGACGGTCGGGTCACCGAAGGCGCCCTCGGCCTCGCGCATGCAGGTCTCGATGGCCTCGCGGAGGTCGGCACGGTCGTCCACGCGCCGCATGCCGCGCCCGCCGCCGCCGGCGACGGCCTTGACGAAGAGCGGTGCCTCGATCTGCTCGGCGGCCGCGAGCAGCTCGTCGACGTCGGTCGACGGCGGCACCGACTCGAGCACCGGGACGCCGGCGGCCTTGGCCGCGGCGATCGCGCGGGCCTTGTTGCCGGTCAGCGTCAGCACCTCGGCGCTCGGGCCGATGAAGGTGATGCCCGCCTCGGCGCAGGCCTCGGCGAGCGCGGGGTTCTCCGAGAGGAAGCCGTAGCCGGGGTAGATCGCGTCGGCGCCGCACCTCACCGCGACCTCGACGATCGCCTGCGGGTCGAGGTAGGCCCGGACAGGGTGGCCGACCTCACCGATCTGGTAGGCCTCCTCGGCCTTCATCCGGTGCTCGGACCAGCGGTCCTCGTGGGGGAAGACGGCCACCGTGCGCGCGCCGATCTCACGCGCGGCTCGGAAGGCCCGGACTGCGATCTCGCCACGGTTGGCGACGAGCACCTTGGAGAACATGGCCCGAACGCTATCGAGTGACGGGTGTGACCTGGGTTACTCGTCCGTACCTCGGGCGGGATCAGGCGGCCGCGCGCTCCTGCTCCCGCCACCACGCCACGGTCCGGGCGGTTGCGTCGGCCATCGGGGTGGGTGCCAGGCCGAGGCGGTGCTCGCTGCCCGTCGAGTCCAGGACGAAGGGCTCGGTGAACATGTACGACGTCTCGGCCAGCTCGCGCATCTCCCGCGAGACGAGGCCCGACGCGCGCAGCACCCACGGCGGGATCGCGGACGTGCGCGGCACGGGGACGCCGCCTGCCGTGGCGACCATCTCGACCAGGCTCTGCTGGGTGACCGGGGCGGACGTCGGGGCGTGCAGGAACGAGTTCCACAGGTCCTCGCGGCGGGCGGCCTCGATCATCGCCGCCGCGAGGTCGGGGACGTAGGTGAAGGAGTGCGGCTGGTCGAGGCTGCCCAGGACGCGCATGGTCCTCCCTGCGAGCACCGTCGGGACCATCCGCTCACCGGCGTGGGCGTTACGCACCCGGGGACCGTAGAAGTCGGACGCCGCGACGCTGACGGTCGGGGTGGTCGACGCCTCTCGCTGGGCGAGCAGATCGGTGCGCACACCCAGCTTGCCGCCGGTCGCGGTGCGCGGGGTGTCCTCGGTGATCGGACCCTCGACCGGGCCGTAGGAGTAGAGGCTCTCGGGGAAGACGACGACCGCGCCGACCCTGCCGGCCGCCTCGAGGACGGCCCTCTCGGCGCGGGGCAGCTCGTCGCGCCACACGCGGGCGTCGTACGCCGACCCGTGGATGCAGTGGTGGACCGCGGTCGCGCCGGCGAAGGCCTCGGCGAGCGCGTCGGGCTGCGACACGTCGACCTGCCGGCGCTCGATCGAGGGGTGGTCCGGACCGCTGCCCGAGCGGGTCAGGAGGCGCACCTGCTGACCGGCGTCGGCGAGCTGGAGGGCGACGGTGGAGCCGACGGGGCCGGCTCCGGTGACGACGTGGACGGTGTTCATGGAATCTCCTCGGAAAGAGAGAGCGGTGCTCTCGTTGTTGTCAGGATGCACCCGCCGTCACCTAAAAGCAAGAGCGGTGCTCTCTTTCACTACTTCCGCTCTCTGATGTGCCATGATCGGCGCATGGACGAGACCGCGTCGACACCGCGCAGCAGGGCCCGGGAGCAGACGATGCGCGACATCGTGCGGATCGGTCGCGCACACCTCGCCACGGACGGTGCGGCTGCGTTGTCCCTGCGCGCGGTGGCCCGAGATCTCGGTGTCGTCTCGTCGGCGGTCTACCGCTACGTCGCGAGCCGCGACGAGCTGCTGACGCTCCTCGTGGTGGACGGCTACGACGAGCTCGGTGACGCGGTGGACGCCGCGCTGACCGAGGTCGATGCCTCGCAGCACGCCGAGCGGATGCGGGTGATCGGTCGCGCGGTGCGGACCTGGGCGCTCGCCGAGCCGGCGACGTACGCCCTGCTCTTCGGCAGCCCGGTGCCGGGCTACGAGGCGCCGGCCGAGCAGACGACCGGTCCCGGCACCCGCGTCGTCGTACGACTCGTGGAGGTGTGGGAGGACGCGTGGCGCGCCGGCGAGGTCTCGGTCGACGACCGCGCGCTCGCGCCGCGACGGTTGTCCCGCGACCTCGCGCGGATCCGGCGCCAGATGGAGATCACCGCGCCTGACGGGCTCATCGCCCGCGGCCTCTTCGGCTGGGCTGCCCTCTTCGGCTGCATCGGCTTCGAGGTCTTCGGGCAGTACGGCCCGGACACCTTCACGCAGCCGGGGGACCTCTTCGAGCACCACCTCGACGCTCTCGTGGATGCCGTGGGGCTGGGCTAGTGCGCTCCGGCCCGCCGTGCGGCATACTCGGGTCATGAGGGGTGTCCAGATCGTGCGTGCCGTGTCGTCCCGCCGCCGCGTGTGGCCCGTCGTCGTCGTCGCGACGCTCGTGATGGGTGCCTGCGTCCTCGCCGCGCTGCAGGCGGGCGGTGGTGTCCGCTCCGGCGTCGTCCTGCTGGCTGGTGTGGTCGCGACGGGCATCGCTGCGGTGCTGACCTACGCGGTCGCCTCGCCGCTCCCCGGTGCGGTCGGCGGTGCCGGGCGCAGTGCGGGCCACTTCATCGGCCCCTTCGGCGGCGGTGGCGGCGACTTCGGTTCCGGTGGCGGTGGCGGTGGCGGTGGCGACTGCGGCTAGGCCTCAGCGCGTCAGCGCCCGCCCCACCGCCCGCCCGGAGAAGATGCAGCCGCCGAGGAACGTGCCCTCGAGCGCGTTGTAGCCGTGCACCCCGCCGCCCCCGAAGCCGGCGACCTCGCCCGCGGCGTAGAGGCCCGGGACGCGCGAGCCGTCGGTGGCCACGCACTGCCCGTCGAGGTCGGTCTCCAGGCCGCCGAGCGTCTTGCGGGACAGGATGTTGAGGCGTACGGCGATCAGCGGGCCGTGGGCCGGGTCGAGGACCTTGTGGGGCCTGGCGACGCGGATCAGCCTGTCCGTACGGCTGCGGCGGGCGTTGTGGATCGCCATCACCTGCACGTCCTTGGCGAACGGGTTGTCGACCTCGCGGTCGCGCGCCTCGACCTGGGTGCGCAGGTCGTCGGCGTCGAGCTTCGGCCCGCGGGCGAGCTCGTTCATGCCGGTCACGAGCTCCTCGAGGTCGTCGGCCACGACGAAGTCCACCCCGTGCCCCTTGAACGCCTCGACCGGGCCGGGTGCGCCCTTCGCGAGCCGGGTCTTCGCGAGGAACGTCAGGTCCTTGCCGGTGAGGTCGGGGTTCTGCTCGGAGCCGGAGAGGGCGAACTCCTTCTCGATGATCGACTGGGTCAGCACGAACCACGAGTAGTCGTGGCCGGTGGCCAGGATCTGCTTCATCGCGCCGATCGAGTCGGCGCCCGGCACGCCCGACATCCCCTCGAGCCGCTTGCCGGTCGCGTCGAACCACATCGACGACGGGCCGGGGAGGATCCGGATGGCGTGGTCGGGCCAGACGGGGTCCCAGTTGTGGATGCCCTCGGTGTAGGCCCACATCCGGTCCTTGTTGACCATCGTCGCGCCGGCGGTCTCGGAGATCGCCTGCATGCGACCGTCGACGTGGGCGGGCACCCCGGAGATCAGGTGCTCGGGTGCGGCGCCGACGCGCTCGGTCGGCCAGCTGCGACGCATCAGCTCGTGGTTGTGGCCGATCCCGCCGGAGGTCACCACGACGGCCGGCGCCCGGTGATCGAAGTCGCCGGACTCCTCCCGTGAGGACCGCACGCCCCGCGCTGCGTCGTCGTCGGCCAGCACCGCGCCGCGTACGCCGACGACCGCGCCGTCCTCGACGACGAGCTCGTCGACGCGGTGGCGGAACGCGAACCGGACGAGCCCGTCAGCCTCGGCGCGCTCGACCGGCTCGGCGAAGATCCGGACCACCTCCGGTCCGGTGCCCCAGGTGAGGTGGAAACGGGGGACGGAGTTGCCGTGGCCGGTCGCGCGGCCGTCGCCGCGCTCGGCCCAGCCGACGAACGGGAGCGAGCGCAGGCCGAGGGCGCGGAGGTAGTCGCGCTTCTCCTCGTGGGCGAAGCGGACGTACGCCTCCGCCCACCGCTGCGGCCAGAAGTCCTCGCCGCGACCGGGGCCGTCGGTGCCGTCGCCGAGGCGGTCGAACTGCGCCGAGCCCTGCCAGTCCTGCCACGCGAGCTCGGGGGAGTCCTTGATGCCCATCCGGCGCTGCTCGGGGCTGTCGACGAAGAGCAGCCCCCCGAGAGACCACCACGCCTGCCCGCCGAGGTTGTGGCGGTTCTCCTGGTCGAGCACGAGCACCCGCCTGCCGGCGAGTGCCAGCTCGTGGGTGGCGACGAGCCCCGCCAGTCCGGCGCCGACGACGATGACGTCGGGGGTGAAGTGCGTGGTCACGACTGCTCCTGCGGGTAGTGGCTGACGATCATCTCGGCGAGCAGGCGCAGTGCCCGCTCGACGGTGCGGCCGGGGGCGGCCGCCGGGTCGGGGTCGAGGACGGAGAAGGCCAGCCCGTCGAGCATGTTGACGACGACGCTGAGCACCGGCGCGAGGTCTCCGGCCGGCAGCCGGGCGCCCCAGAGGTCCGCGGCCACGGCCAGCATCTGGGCCTGCAGCGACTCGCGGGCGGGCAGGAGGGCCGTACGCAGCTCGGCGTCGGCACGCGCGGCGACGAGAAGCTCGCGCCAGGTCTGGTTGGCCGGCGAGAGCACGACCCTGCGCAGGTGGGTCAGGACCTCGGCCACGTCGTCGACGGTGTCCACGTCGGCGCCCACGGTCTCGCGGAAGGCGGCAACGTTGCGGGTCGCGACGTGCTCCGCGGTGGCGACGAGCAGGGCCTGCCGGGTGGGGAAGTGGCGGAACAGGGCGCCCTGGCTGACACCTGCCTCGGCGCAGACAGCGGCGGTCGAGGTGGCGGCGTACCCCCGCTCGGCCAGGCACGTCACCGTCGCGTCGAGCAGGGCGGTGATGGTGCCGGCGCGGCGGTCGGCCTGCGTGCGGCGGGTGGGGGTGGCGGTCACATACGGAAGTCTTCCATAGAAAGCGAGTGCTCGCTATCTATGTGTCCCGGGCCCACCCGAGTAGCGGGTTGGAAATGACACTCCCGCCCCCATCAGTGGGGGCGGGAGTGCTCAGATCGACCCGTTACCCGGGGCGACGGGCCGGGAGAAGGGCAGCTCAGTCCTTGATCTCGCAGATCACGGCGCCGTTGGTCACCGTGGCGCCGACCTCGGCCTGGAGGCCGGTGACGGTGCCGGCGCGGTGGGCCTTCAGGGGCTGCTCCATCTTCATCGCCTCCATGACGACCACGACGTCGCCCTCGGCGACCTCCTGGCCCTCCTCGACGGCGACCTTGACGATGGTGCCCTGCATGGGCGAGGTGACCGCGTCGCCGGACGCGGCTGCACCAGCCTTCTTGCCGGAGCGCTTGGGCTTCTTGGCGCCGGCCGCAGGGCCGGCGGACAGTCCGCCGAGCCCGGCGGGGAGGACGACCTCGAGGCGGCGACCGCCGACCTCGACGACGACCTTCTGGCGCTCGCCGGCTTCCTCCGCCTCCGCGGAGTCACCGGAGTAGGGCTCGATCTGGTTGTCGAACTCGGTCTCGATCCACTGGGTGTAGACGGTGAACTCGCCCTCGCCCGACGGCGTCGAGGCGCCGACGTAGGCCGGGTCGGACACGACCGCGCGGTGGAAGGGGATGACGGTCGGCATGCCGTCGACGACGAACTCGTCGAGGGCACGGCGCGAGCGCTCGAGCGCCTGCGTGCGGGTGGTGCCGGTGACGATCAGCTTGGCGATGAGGGAGTCGAACGAGCCCGGGATGGTCTCGCCGTTCTCGTAGCCGCCGTCGAGGCGTACGCCGGGACCGCTGGGCGGCGACCACGCCGACAGCGTGCCGGGGGCGGGCATGAAGTTGCGCCCGCCGTCCTCGGCGTTGATGCGGAACTCGATCGAGTGGCCGCGGACCTCCGGGTCGCCGTAGCCGAGCTCCTCGCCCGCCGCGATGCGGAACATCTCGCGGACCAGGTCGATGCCGGTGACCTCCTCGGACACGCAGTGCTCGACCTGCAGGCGGGTGTTGACCTCGAGGAACGAGATCGTGCCGTCCTGCGCCACGAGGAACTCGCAGGTGCCGGCACCGTAGTAGCCGGCCTCAGTGAGGATCCGCTTGGACGACTCGTAGAGCTCGGTCATCTGCTCGTCGGTGAGGAACGGCGCGGGCGCCTCCTCGACCAGCTTCTGGTTGCGGCGCTGCAGCGAGCAGTCGCGCGTGGAGACCACGACGACGTTGCCGTGCTGGTCGGCCAGGCACTGGGTCTCGACGTGGCGCGGCTTGTCGAGGAACTTCTCGACCAGGCACTCGCCGCGACCGAAGGCGGTCACGGCCTCGCGCACCGCGGACTCGTAGGCGTCGGGGATCTCCTCGAGGGTGCGGGCGACCTTGAGGCCGCGGCCGCCACCACCGAAGACGGCCTTGATCGCCACCGGGAGGCCGTTGGCCTTCGCGAACTCGACGACCTCGTCGGCGTCCTTCACCGGGTCCTTGGTGCCGGGCGCCAGGGGCGCGTTCGCTCGGTCGGCGATGTGCTTGGCCTTCGCCTTGTCGCCCAGCGCCTCGATCGCGGCCGGCGGCGGGCCGATCCAGATCAGCCCGGCGTCCATGACGGCCTGGGCGAAGTCGGCGTTCTCGGCGAGGAAGCCGTAGCCGGGGTGGATCGAGTCGGCGCCGGACTTCTCCGCGATCGCGATGATCTTGGCGATGTCGAGGTAGGACTCCGCGGGCGTGGCTCCGCCCAGGGAGTGGGCCTCGTCGGCCAGGCGGACGAAGAGTGCGTCGCGGTCCGGGTCGGCGTAGACCGCGACGGAGCCGATGCCGGCGTCCTTGCAGGCGCGGATGACGCGGACGGCGATCTCGCCGCGGTTGGCGATGAGGACCTTCTTCAAGCTCACGCGAGGACTCCTGGATCGGCTGTGCGGTGGACGGGAGGCGTGCCGCTCGGCAGGCTACCGCGAGGCGAGGATGGCGCGACCGACAGCCTGATGCACCGGACGCACGACGCGCGCGTAGGCGATGCCGACTGTGAGCGACGCCACAAGGGCCAGCCACTGGTGGCCGGCGTCCTCCAGGGCCGGGTAGACCTGCCAGTGGGTGAGGTAGATGAACAGGCTCGCCCCCGCCAGGACGCCGGCGGCGCGCGCGAGGACGGGCGGCAGCGACACGTGGGGCAGCCACAGCATGAGCAGGAACCCTCCCAGCACGATCACCTCACGGTGGGGCTGGCCGAAGAAGCCGACCGTCAGGGCTGCTGCGAGCGCCGTGACGAGCAGGCGCCGGCGGGTGTCGGTCGCGCGGGCGGCGACCCAGCCGAGGGCGAAGAAGAACGCCACCACGAGCGTCGTGTAGCGCTCGGTGGCCCCGGCGCGCAGGCCGACGTCGACGAACCGGGCGAGGGCGGTGACGGCGAGCACGCCCAGCGCGAAGCCGAAGGGCGTACGCCGCTCGAGCCGGTGCAGGCGCGGCACGCAGGACACCGCGAGCGCGGCGGCGGTGATCCAGACCAGCGACTCCAGGAACCACAGCTGCCACTGGTCGTCCCACTCGGTGCCGTTGACCACCTCCCGCACGAAGAGCGCGGTCGTCAGGTCGTAGGTGCCGAGCAGCAGTGCGACGCCACCGACCCAGATCAGCGACGGGACCACGAGCTGGGCCAGGCCCGACAGGCCGTGGCGCAACCGGTCGCGCACGCCTCCCGCTCCGGAGAGCTGGAAGCGGGCGAAGTTGAAGCCGGCCAGCGCGAGCAGCAGGTGCGCGCCGCCCTCGAGGCCGACCAGGTCGACGTGGCTGGCGACGACGAAGACGATCGCCAGCGCACGGAGGGCGACCGTGGTGTCGAGGAGGGCCCAGCGCCGCGGACCGGCGTCGCCCTCCACGGGGCGGGCGGCCAGCTCCTCGAGCTCGCCGAGGGGCCGGGTGTGCCACCCCGCGGGCAGGCCCTGCGGGAAGTGGTCGGCGAGCCGGGTCGCGAGCTCGACGTAGGACAGCGAGTCGCCGCCGAGGTCGACGAAGGAGTGCGAGCCCGCGGCGTCGGGGCGGCCCAGGACGCGCACGAAGTCGGACCGCACGGGGTCGAGGCCGGTGACCTCGGCCGGGGCGTCGTCCGACTGCTCGGCGAGGTCGGCCAGGTCCCCGAGCGCGGAGTAGTCGGTCTTGCCGGTGCTGGTGAGCGGGACCTCGGCGAGCACCGTGACGCGCACGGCGTGCGCGGGCAGGCCGCTGTGGCTCGTCGCCAGCGAGCGGGCGGCCCCGGTCGCGCGGCCGTGGGTGAGGAAGACGTGGACCATCCGCTCGGTGGCCACCACCCGGGCGTGTCGGTCGAGGGTGGCGCGCACGGTCTGCTCGACGGCGTCGAGGTCGATGCGCAGGCCGAAGACCTTGCCGTAGCGGTTGCGGCGCCCGACCACCTCGAGGAGGCCGTCGACCCGGCGGGCGAGGTCACCGGTGCGGAGCTCGGTGGTGACCCGGCCCAGCGCGAGGTCGGCAGGCTCCTCGGCGTAGCCGAGCATCACGTTGGGCCCGGCGTAGACCAGCTCGCCGACGCCGGGACGGTCGTCCACGGTCTCGTCGAGGCGCAGCTCGCCACCGGGGATGGCGACGCCGATCGCGCCCGGGTGGTCCTCGGCGAGGTCCGGCGGCAGCCAGGCCATGCGTGCGGTGGCTTCGGTGGCGCCGTACATGACCACGAGGTCCCACCCGCGGCTGCGGCCGAACCGGCTCCAGCGGCGTACGGCGTCGGGGTCGAGGCGCCCGCCGGCCTGGGTCACCTGCCGCAGGCGGGGGAGGTCGCGGTCCTCGAAGCCGCTGGTCGCGAGCAGGTCGAAGGTGTGCGGGACGCCGGCGAGGCTCGTGGCACCGGTGCGGGAGAAGAGGTCCCAGAAGCACTCGTCGACCACGCTGAGCGGGGTCAGCACGACGCTGGCGCCCGCGACGAGGTGGGAGTGCAGCACCGAGAGGCCGTAGCAGTAGTGCAGCGGCAGCGCCGTGATCGCGCGGTCGTCGGGGGTCAGGCGGAGGTAGTCGGCGATGGCGGCGGCGTTGCTGGCCACGTTGTCGCGCGAGAGCCGCACCAGCTTGGGCGACCCGGTCGTGCCCGACGTGCTCAGCAGCAGGGCGAGGTCGGGGTGGAGCTCGTGCGCGGAGGCGTCACGGCGTACGTCGTCGGGGGCGCCGGTCGTGCAGACGATGTCGGGGTCGTAGGCC
The DNA here is from genome assembly GCA_964021995.1 of Nocardioides furvisabuli. GTDB lineage: Bacteria > Actinomycetota > Actinomycetes > Propionibacteriales > Nocardioidaceae > Nocardioides > Nocardioides furvisabuli_A. The sequence goes on from CAXHZJ010000008.1 coordinate 162,378, forward strand.
GCGACCATCGCGGCGCGCTGGGCCTCGCGTCCGTCGGGCACGACCAGCGCGACGTGGCCGTGCTGGAGCGCGGCGAGGTAGGCGACGAGGGCGTCGAGGTCGTTGGCGCCCTCGACCAGCACCAGGCGGCGGGCCGGTCCCCAGCTGCTTGCCCGGTCCGCGACGCGACGGGCGAGGTCGGCGTGCGTGAGCACGTCGTCGCCGTCGAGGATCGCCGGGGCGTCGCCGAAGTGCGCGTGGCGCAGGACCTCGGTGGTCGTGCCGGTGGGCAGGCGCGGCGAGGGGGACGTGAGGGTCACGGCAGCCCCGCGGACGTGTAGGCCCGGACCAGTCCCGTCACGCGCAGGTGCACGGGGTCGCCGGCGACGGGGTGGCGTACGCCGGCCATCCGGGCGAGCACCGAGGGGCCCTCGTCGAGGCGCACCTGCACCGCGCAGTCGTGGCCGTAGTAGCTGACCTCCTCGACCGTTCCGCGCACGCCCTCGGCGTGGGTGAGGTCGACGAAGACCTGCTCGGGACGCACCATCAGGGCCACGTCACCCTCGGCCGGGGCGGTCAGCACGACCTCGCCGAGCGCACACGTGGCGCGTGTGCCGCGAGCGGTGCCGGGCAGGACGACCGCGCGGCCGACGAACTCCGCCACCTGCGGGTCGCTGGGGGAGAGGTAGACCTCGCTCGGCGGCGCCGACTGCACCAGGCGCCCGCCGCGCATCACCGCCACCTGGTCGGCCAGGGAGAGCGCCTCGTTCTGGTCGTGCGTCACCAGCAGCGCCGTGGTGTTGGTGGCCTGCAGCGCCCGACGCACGGCGCGCGCGGTGCTGCCGCGCAGCCCGGCGTCGAGGGAGGAGAAGGGCTCGTCGAGCAGCACCACCGCGGGGGCGGGCGCCAGCGAGCGGGCCAGGGCCACGCGCTGCTGCTGGCCGCCGGAGAGCTCGTCGGGGCGGCGGTCGCGGAAGTCGGCCGGCAGCTCGACGAGGTCGAGCATCTCCGCGACCCGGTCCTCGCCCGTCGTGCCGCGCTCCTCGCGGGACAGGCCGAAGGCGATGTTGGCCGCGACGTCGAGGTGCGGGAAGAGCGCTCCCTCCTGGGGGACGTAGCCGACCCGGCGCGTTTGCGGGGGCATGGGGCGTACGCCGTCGCCGGCGACGACGGTGCTGCCGAAGGCGATGGTGCCGGACTCGGGCACGAGGAAGCCCGCGATCAGTCGCAGCAGGGTCGTCTTGCCGCAGCCCGAGGGGCCCAGCACGGTCGTGAAGGAGCCGTGCGGGACCTCGAGGGTCACGTCGTCGACCGCGCGGGTGGAGCCGAACGACTTGGTGACCCCGGTGATGGTCAGGGAGCTCATGCGGAGACCCTCTCCTCGACGACGACGGCGGTGGCGGTGGCGGGGCTGTCGGTGCGCATCAGCAGCACCGTCGCGGGGATGGAGACGAGCACCAGCAGCAGCGCGTAGGGCGCGGCGGCGCCGTAGCGCAGCTCCGAGGACGCCGACCAGAACTCGGTGGCCAAGGTGCTGGTGCCGATCGGCGACAGCATCAGCGTGGCGGTCAGCTCGGTGGAGATGGCGAGGAAGACGAGCGCGGCGCCGGCGCCCAGGCTCGGCGCGATCAGGGGCAGGGTGACGCGGCGTGCGGTGGCGAGCGGGCCGAGCCCGAGGCCGTGCGCGACGTCGTCGAGCACGACCGGCGCCTGCTCCAGCCCGGCACGCACGGTCACCACGGCACGCGGCAGGAAGAGGATGGCGTACGCCGCCACGAGCAGGCCCGCGGTCTGGTAGACCACCGGCACCACGCGCAGCGAGGCGACCACGAGGGCCAGGCCCACGACGATGCCGGGCAGCGCGTTGGCGACGTAGGTGCTGCGCTCGATGACCGTCGAGGCCCGGCCGCGGTGACGCACCGCGAGCCAGACCACCGGGATCGCGGCGAGGGTGGTGGCGACCGCGCCGGTCAGGGCGAGGACGACGGTGGAGACGAGCGCCTGGGCCAGCTCCCCGAGCGGGAACTCGGTCGAGGTGCCGACGAGCAACCAGCGCACCAGCGAGAACGCGGGTACGCCGATCGCGAGCACCACGACCGCGCTGACGGTGCCGACGAGGGGCCAGCGCCAGGTGCCGAGCGCCAGCGGGACGGCGCCGCGGGCGGCACCGCGGCCGAGGCGGGCGTAGCGGCGGTCGCCGCGCAGGCGCAGCTCGGCCAGCAGCAGCACGAGGCACAGCAGCACCAGCACGCCCGCCATCGCGGTCGCGGCGGCACCGTTGAAGGTCGAGCCGTACTGGTCGTAGATCGCGGTGGTGAAGGTCGGGAACCGCAGCAGCGACAGCGCGCCGAACTCCGCGAGCAGGTGCAGGCCCACCAGCAGCGCGCCGCCGAGCAGCGCCGGGCGCAGCTGCGGCAGCACCACGGTGCGGAAGGTGCGGGCGCGCGAGTGGCCGAGCGACCAGGCCGACTCCTCGAGCGCCGGGTCGAGGCGGCGCAGCATCGCCACGACGGGGAGGTAGACCAACGGGTAGTAGGACAGCGTGACGACGAGGAAGGCGCCGCCGAAGCCGTTGATGCTGCGGTCGAGGGAGACCCAGGCGTAGCCGTTGACGAAGGCCGGCACCGCCAGCGGGGCGACCAGGAGCCCGTGCCAGAGCCGACGGCCGGGGAGGTCGGTGCGCTCGACGAGCACCCCCAGCGCCACCCCGAGCGCGGCGGTCGCGGCCATGCAGGCGAGGGCGAGCGTCACGGTGTTGCGGAGCAGCTCGGCGATCCGCGGCCGGGCGACGAGCTGCCACAGGTCGACCGGGCCGATGATCACGACGTAGGAGGCCACGTAGGCCAACGGGACCAGCGCCAGGAGTGCCACGAGCGCCCCTGCTGCGAGCAGCAGGGGCGGCGTGCGGCGCCCGGAGTCGGTCAGAGCAGGCCCGCCTCGGTCATCAGGTCGGTGACCTGCGGGCCGTTGAGCGAGGAGACGTCGACCTGCGGCGGCTCGAGCTCGCTGAACGGCTTGACCTCGGGGTCGAGGCTGGCGTCGGGGTTGAGCGGGTACTCCAGGGCGTACGACTCGGCCATCGCCTGCTGCGCCTCGGTGCCGGTGAGCCAGGTGAGGAACTCCTCGGCCTCCGCCTGCTTCTCGCTGCTCGCGAGGATGCCGGCACCGGAGATGCTGAGGAAGGCGCCCGGGTCCTGGTCGCCGAAGAAGTGCAGCGCCGAGCTGTCGGAGTCGGTGCCGTTCTCCTCGCGGTCGCGGTACCAGTAGTAGTGGTAGGCGATGCCGGCGTCGACCTCGCCGGAGTCCACCGACTGCATCACGACGAGGTTGTTCTGCACGATGACGCCGTTGGCCTTCAGGCCCTCCAGCCAGGTGCGGGTGGCCTCCTCGCCCTCGAGCTCGAGGACGGCGGACACGATCGCCTGGAAGTCCGCGCCGGTGGGGGAGAAGGAGAAGCGGCCCTGCCACTCGGGGTCGGCGAAGTCGAGGATCGATGCGGGCATGTCGGCCTCGGTCATCGTGTCGGTGTTGTACATCGCGACGGTGGAGCGGGCCAGGAAGCCGGTCCACGTGCGGTCCGCGGGGACGTAGTCGTCCGGGATGGTGGCGGTCACGGCCTCGGGCAGCTCGGTGAAGAGCCCGGCGTTGTCCACGATCGTCATCGCGGGTGAGTTCTCCGTGAGGAACACGTCGGCGGGCGAGTCCTCACCCTCCTCGGTGATCTGGTTGGCCATCTCGAGGTCCTTGCCGTGGCGCAGCTCGACGTTGAGGCCGGACTCCTCCTCGAAGAGGGGGATCAGCTCGTCGAGCAGCTGCTCGTGCTGGGCGTTGTAGATGACGAGGTCGGGGGAGCCGAACACCCCGCAGCCCGACAGGGTCGAGGCGGTGAGCAGGGTGCTGGCGAGGGCCACGCTGACGCGCGAGGCCGAGCGGCGGGGGGAGGTCGTCACGAGGGCATCCTTACTTTGCTTAGGCTCGCCTAACTCTAGTGGCGCATGCCGTCGTGTGGTGAATCGCGTACGTCACATCCGCGGGGTCACTCGCCACCGGTCTCGAGGCCGCTGGTCATGAGGGCGAAGAGGTCGGTCTGGTCGATGACGCCGGTGACCCGGTCAGCCTGCGGGCCGACGGCCGCCACCCGGACCTGCGTCCCCGTGTGGCTGGATCGTCGGGGGTCGCCGCCCTCGGCGGAGGAGTAGGCGACCGTCATCGGGACGCCATCGGCGGTGACGACGGTCGCGGTCCTCAGGCCGCCGGCGTCGTTCGTCACGATCTGGGTCGAGTGAGCGTGGTCGCCAGTGACGATGACGAGGGTGTCGGGATGGGCGCGCTGGTGCTCGAGGGCGACCTCGACCGCCTCGTCGAGCTCCTCGAGCTCGCCGATCGCGCCGCAGATGTCGCGCTCGTGCTCGGCCTTGTCGACGCTTGCGCCCTCCACCTGGAGGAAGAACCCGTCGGGGTTGTCGAGCAGCTCGATCGCCTTGGCCGTCATCTGCCGGAGCGTCGGCTCGGTGCCGCGGTCCTGCGCGGTGCACGGCCCGTCCGGCGTGGTGGCGCCGCCCCGCGCTGCGACGAGCGGGGCGTACGAGCGGGTCAGGTGGTTGGGGGCGAAGAGACCGAGGACCGGTCCGTCGTCCAGGTCGTCGACGGCGTCGAGGTCGTCCGCCGTGCCGAGGGTGCGGTAGCCGTGCGTGGAGGTGGCGTAGTCGAGCAGCGTCTGCGAGCCGTCCTCGAGCAACCGGTCCCAGCGCTCCCTGCCCCCACCGAGCAGGACGTCGACCTCGTTGTCCACCAGCTGCTCGGCGATCGACCCCCGGCCGCCGGCCGACTTCCGCGCGCTCGGGCACGCGTCCATCGTGGTCGGGTCCTGGCAGGAGCGCGCGTTGACGTGGGCCGCCGCGGCCGCGGGCGTGGCGTCGGTGATGTCGGCGGTGGAGACGTTGCCCGTGGGCCTGCCGAGCCGCGCGAACGCCTCCAGGACCGTCTCGTGGTCGTCGCCCGGCACGTCCTGGGCGCTCGACGGTCCCTGCGAGATGCGGCCGTCGACCGTCTTGCGGCCGGTCGAGAAACCGCTCGCCGTCGCCGCGGAGTCCGACACGTAGGAGATGGGGTGGTCGGGACCGGGCCCGGTCAGGAGGCCGTACGTCGTCATCGCACCGGTGGCGGGCAGCTCGTCCAGGGCGAGTCGACCGGCGGCGCCGACCGAGTAGTTGCGGGCGGCCGTGATCATCGAGTCGTCCATGCCGTCGCCGATGAGCAGGATGACGCTGGTGGGGACGCGAGGAGCGGCGACCTCCCCGGTTGGACTCCCGTCGTGCCCGCCGTCGCGCGAGGCGTCGTACGCCACGGTTCCCGCGACGCCCAGGGCGATGCCGAGAACCGTGCCGGCTGCGAGGGTGACGAGGGGGAGCCGCTTCACGGGGCGAGGGTACGACCTCCGCGCGGGGTTAGCGATCGCTAACCTGTGGCGCTAGTCTCAGGGCATGACCTTCGAGCTGTCCCCCGAGCACGAGCAGTTCCGTCGCAGTGTCCGTGACTTCGCGGAGGCCGAGATCGCGCCGCACGCGGCGCAATGGGACCGCGAGCACCACTTCCCGACCGACGTCGTGCAGAAGATGGGCGCGCTGGGCCTGATGGGCCTCACCGCGCCGGAGGAGTTCGGCGGCGCGGGCATGGCCGGTGAGGACGGCGGCTTCACCTCGCTGTGCCTGGCCATCGAGGAGGTCGGACGCGTCGACCAGTCGATGGGCATCACGCTCGAGGCGGCCGTGGGCCTGGGCATCAACCCGATCCTGACCTTCGGCACGCAACTGCAGAAGGAGACCTGGCTGCCCGACCTGATCGCCGGGGAGAAGCTGGCCGGCTTCGGTCTCACCGAGCCCGGCGCGGGCTCCGACGCCGGGGCGACCAAGACGAAGGCGGTCCTCGAGGACGGCGAGTGGGTCGTCAACGGGTCCAAGCAGTTCATCACCAACTCCGGCTCGTCGATCACCTCGCTGGTCACCGTGACGGCGCGCAGCGGCGAGCGCGCCGACGGCCGCCCCGAGATCTCGACGGTCATCATCCCCTCGGGCACGCCCGGCTTCACGGCCGAGAAGGCGTACGACAAGCTCGGCTGGCACGCCTCCGACACCCACCCCCTGTCCTTCAGCGACGTACGCGTCCCCGAGGCCAACCTGCTCGGTGAGCGCGGTCGCGGCTACGCCCAGTTCCTCGCCACCCTCGACGACGGCCGGGTCGCCATCGCCGCCCTCGCGGTTGGCTGCATCCAGGCCTGCCTCGACATGTCGGTCCAGTACGCCGGCGAGCGTCAGACGTTCGGCGGGCCGATCGGGCGCAAGCAGGGCCTCGCCTTCCAGGTCTCCGACCTCCAGGTCATGCTCGACGCCTCGCGCCTGCTGACCTACAAGGCGGCGGCGATGAAGGACGCCATGGACGCCGGGAAGTCGGTCTCGATGGGTGCCTTCAAGCAGGCCGCCGCGGTCGCCAAGCTCTACGCCACCGAGTCGGCCGTGACCGCCACCCGCATCGCCACCCAGGTCTTCGGCGGCTACGGCTTCATGGAGGAGTACCCGGTCGTCCGGTTCTACCGCGACGCCAAGGTGCTCGAGATCGGCGAGGGCACCTCCGAGGTCCAGCGGATGCTCATCGCGCGGGGGCTCGGCCTGCCGGTCGAGTGAGGGGGGGACTCAGGCCGGCCGCGGGGCGTACATGATCACCGCGACGCCGACGAGGCACACGAGCGCACCGACGACGTCGTAGCGGTCGGGCCGGAAGCCGTCGACGGCCATGCCCCACGCGAGCGAGCCGGCCACGAACACCCCGCCGTACGCCGCCAGGATCCGGCCGAAGTTGGCGTCCGGCTGCAGCGTGGCGACCAGGCCGTAGAGCCCGAGTGCCACGAAGCCCGCCCCGATCCACAGCCAGCCGCGGTGCTCCCGCACGCCCTGCCACACCAGCCAGGCTCCGCCGATCTCGGCGACCGCGGCGAGGGCGAAGAGCAGCAGCGACTTGGCGATCGTCATGGGCGCGAGTCTCGCACTGGTCCGCGGCTCACCCGGTCAGCACGTAGTCGACCTGGAGGGCCGGGAGCGGCCGCCTGCGGATCGTCGCGATCGGTGGCGGTCTCGTGGAGTAGGTGTGGCCGGTCGGGAGGGTGGTCGTCACGCTGCCGTCCGGCCCGGGTCTTGCTCGCCAGCGCGGGGCTTCCTTGGCGTAGTTGCAGGCCTCGCAGGCGCCCTGGCCGTTGTGGCCCGACGTGGGACCCCCGTCGTCGTGGCGCTGCACGTGGTCGGTGTGACGGATCGGGGCATCGCACCACGGAGTGCGGCAGACCTGGTCGCGCAGCCGGATGAAGCGGGCCAGGCCGGCGGGGAACCGGCGCGCCCGGCTGTCCATGGCGACGAGCTCACCGGTCGTGGGTGAGGCGTAGAGCCGGCGTAGCCAGACCTCCTTGCCCGACGCCACCGCTCCGGCGACGAGCTCACGGGCGAGCTCAGCCGGGATGGGACCGAGGTCGGCGAGGCGGGCCGGCTCGTCGCTGGCGCCGAGGAGGGCGTCGTGCGGCATGACGAGGTCGAGGGTGACGCCGGGGCCACGGTCGGCGCTGTCACCGGTGACCCGGGCGACCAGCTCGTCGGCCATCACCTGCCCCTTCGTCCGGGGATCACCCTGCGCGCGGGCGGTGTCGGCCCCACGGATGAGGGCGGCGTGGACCGCGACACCCTCGGCCACCGGGAGCAGCGCGGTGAGCCAGACCATCGTGTCGGGCGCAGGGCGGATCGAGACGCAGCGCTCGGACTCGGCCTTGCGGCGCCGCAGGACCAGGGAGGCGCCGTCGAGCCGAGCTGCCTCGGCGGTGGCGGCAGCGACGACCTGGCGTTCGCTCATCGCCTCGAACGCGTCGCGGTCGGCGGCCAGCAGCTCGTCGATCGCCAGGCGGTGCTCGAGCGAGAGGCAGGCCGTCTCGCGAGCCATCACCGTCGCCCGCCACTCGGTGATGCGCCCCGCCCGCCACGCCGACCACGTGTGGGGCAGCTCGCGCTGGACGACCCGGGCGAGGCCGAGGTGTCGTCGACCGCGGTGGGGCGACTCGCGCCGCGCGAGGGCCACCATGGAGGCGAGTCCCTGGCCGCGTCGGTCGGCAGGGATGCCGAGCACCTCGTGGTCGTTGTCGACCGACTCGGCGAGCTCCGCCGCCAGCGCTGTCTGCGCAGCGCTCACCGTGCAGGCGAGCTCCTCCAGTGCGCGGATGGCGTCGAGCCGGCCCGCGTCGTCGAGGCCGCTCGGGCCGTCGAGCGCCACCTGCACGTCACGCCGCATCGCCGCGACTGCGGCTGCGGTGATCGGGTGCTGGGCGGTGGGCATGGAACCACTCAACCGGAAGGGTCCGACAGTGGGCCGAGGGGTTGTGGACAGGGCCGATCTCCCCCTCCCGACGGATCCGTCGAGTCGCACAGCCATCTACCCTCGCCCCATGTCCCGACCGACCCAGCGCGTGCTCGACTGGTTCGGCGTCGACGACGTGTGGGAGCGCCCGCGGCCGGCCCTCGGGCGCCAGGACGTGGTGCTGGCAGCGAGCGTCGCCGCGATCAGCCTGCTGGCCCTCGAGCTGGTGCGCAGCGCCGGCGGCTTCGAGCAGACCGACGTCGCAGTGTGGGCCCAGTGGCTCGCGGTCGCCAGCGGCGCGGCGCTGCTGCTCGGTCGCCGTCGCTGGCCGCTGGCGGTGGCGCTGCTCGCCGCCGGACACATGTTCGTCGCCGGCGTCACGATGCCGCAGGTCATGGGCCAGGCGTCGCTGCAGATCGTCTACTTCCTGGCCCTGCTCTCGGGCGTCGCGTGGGCGCGCGACCGGCGCGCGATGGTCATCACCGTCAGCGTGATCGTGCTGTTCATGTTCGCCTGGATCGGCTGGCAGTTCGCCGTCGGCTCGGCGGCGCAGGAGTGGGTCGACGAGGAGATGGGCACCGAGCGGATCGGCCTGTTCCCGCAGATCCCTGCCGCGGTCGCGATCACGCTGGTCGTCAACGCCATCTACTTCGGCGGCGCGATCGTCGGCGGGGGCGTCTCGTGGCGCGCGGCCCGCCAGCGCCACCGGCTGCAGGAGCAGGCCACCACCATCGCCGGCCAGGCCGGCCGGCTGCGGGAGCAGGCGGTCGTCGACGAGCGGCTCCGCATCGCCCGCGAGCTGCACGACGTGGTCGCCCACGGCGTCTCCGCGATGGGCATCCAGGCCGGCGCCGCCCGCCGGGTGCTCGACCGCGACCCCGACGCCGCGCGTACGGCCCTGGCCAACGTCGAGGAGGCCTCGCGTGACGCCGTCGCGCAGATGCGCGGCCTGCTCGGCACCCTGCGCGAGGGAGTGGGGGAGGAGCAGGTGCGCGAGCCCGGCGAGACGCGTACGACGGACGCGGGCGTCCGCGACCTCCCCGGCCTGGTCGCCGAGGTGGGCGACCAGGGCCTCACTGTCTCCCTCGACGTGGTCGAGGCCCAGGAGGGCGCGGCGGGCCGGCTCCCGCGCGGCATCGGTCTCGCCGTCTTCCGCACGGTGCAGGAGGCGCTCACCAACGTCCGTCGCCACTCCACCGCCGACGCCGTGTCGGTGGTCGTGCGCATCGACGAGGCCGTGTCCTACGCCGAGGTGGAGGTCGTCGACAACGGCCGCCCCCGCCACGGCACGTCGGGCAGCGGCCTGGGCCAGCTCGGCATCCGCGAGCGTGCCGCGACGCACGACGGCCAGGTCGACATCGGCCCGCGGGTCACCGGCGGCTACCGCGTCCGCGTGCGCTACCCGCTCGGGGCGCGCCCGTGACCGCGCCGCTGAGGGTCCTGCTCGTCGACGACCACGCCATGGTGCGCTCGGGCTTCGCGATGGTGCTCTCGGTCGAGGACGACATCGAGGTGGTGGGGGAGGCCGCCGACGGGCTCCTGGCCCTCGAGCAGGCCCGGGCGACGCGCCCCGACGTGGTGCTCATGGACGTCCAGATGCCCCGCATGGACGGCATCGAGGCCACCCGCCACCTCGTCGCGGAGGACCTGGGGCACGTGGTGATCGTGACGACCTTCGACCGCGACGACTACCTCTTCGACGCCCTCGACGCGGGTGCGAGCGGCTTCCTGCTGAAGAACGCCGGGCCGGAGCAGCTCCTCGACGCCGTACGTGCTGCCGGGCGGGGGCACGCGCTCCTCGCCCCCGAGGTGACCCGTCGTGTCATCGCGCAGAGGTCGGGCGGACGCGCGAGCGCCGCCCGGACGGAGCCCGACGAGCTGTCCCGCCTCACCGCGCGCGAGCGCGAGGTGCTCGTGCTGCTCGCCGGTGGGCTGTCCAACGGCGAGATCGCCACCTCGCTGGTCCTGGGTGAGGCGACGGTGAAGACCCACGTGTCCAACGTGCTCGCCAAGCTCCACCTCCGCGACCGCGTGCAGGCCGTCGTCTACGCCTACGAGGCGGGCCTCGTCCTCCCGACGGAGGAGTGAGGACCCGAGGTTCAGTCCCGCGGGGGATCCGCGACGACCCCGCTCGCCCCTAGCGTCGGTGGCATGTTGGAGATCCGGGAGCTGACCAGGCGGTTCGGCGAGCACACAGCCGTCGACCGCGTCTCGTTCGAGGTGCCGTCCGGGCTGATGACGGGCTTCGTCGGCGGCAACGGTGCGGGCAAGACCACCACCATGCGGATGGTGATGGGCGTGCTCGGCATCGACGGGGGCGAGGTGCTGTGGCGCGACCAGCCCATCACCCGGCTGGACCGCCGCTCGTTCGGCTACATGCCGGAGGAGCGCGGGCTCTACCCCAAGCAGCCGATCCTCGACCAGCTCGTCTACGTCGCCCAGCTCAAGGGCATGGGACGCGTGGAGGCACGCACCCGCGTGCAGGAGCTGCTGGAGCGCTTCGGCCTCGGGGAGCGGGGCAAGGACCACCTCGAGAAGCTCTCGCTGGGCAACCAGCAGCGGGTGCAGATCATCGCCTCGGTGCTGCCGAAGCCTGCCGCGCTCGTGCTCGACGAGCCCTTCTCCGGGCTCGACCCGGTGGCGGTCGACTCGATGGTCGACCTGCTGCGCGAGCACACTCGCGACGGCGTGCCGGTCCTGTTCTCCAGCCACCAGCTCGACCTGGTCGAGCGCCTGTGCGACCGCCTGGTCGTGCTGGCCCACGGACGCCGGGTCGCCGCCGGGACGGTGACGGAGCTGCGCGACGCGGGGGTGCCGCGCTTCCGTCTCGTCCTCGGCGGCGACGCCGGTTGGGTCCGCGACCAGCGCGGGCTCGACGTCCTCGACCTCGACGGCGCCACCGCGCTCGTCGAGGTGCGTGAGGACGGCGCCGAGCAGCACCTGGTCGCCGAGGCCACCCGCCGCGGCGACGTCCACGAGTTCGTCCGGGTCCGCCCGGCACTCAGCGAGATCTACCGGGAGGCCACCGCATGAGCACCCACGACGACCGCGAGCGCGCCTGGCTGCTCGTGACCCGGCGCGAGGTCGTCTCGCGCATCACCGACAAGTCGTTCCTCTTCGGCACGGCCTTCATGGTCCTGCTGATCGCGGGCTTCATCGGCTTCACGGCCTGGCAGGAGGACCGCAGCGAGGACGCCACCCTCGCCGCGACCCCCGAGGCCGTCGCCATGGCGACCGCGATCGAGGACGGCGCGGCGCAGGTCGACGAGGACCTGGACGTCACCGTCCTCGAGGTCGCCGACAGGGAGGCCGCCGAGACCGCGCTCACCGGGGACGAGGCCGACGCCTGGCTGCACGAGGTCGACGGCGGCTGGCAGCTCACCTCGGAGTCGAGCACGCAGGACTCGCTGACCGCGGTCGCCGAGGCGGTCGTGCGGCAGCAGGTGCTCGCCGACAACGCGGCGGGCGTGGGCACCACCGTGGAGGCGCTCGAGGCCGGCAGCACGGTCTCGACCGACTTCCTCCGCGGCGACGCGGAAAAGGCAGCCGTGGCCGACGCGGTCGGGTTCGTCTTCGTCTTCCTGTTCTACTTCGCCGCGCTCGTCTTCGGCATGCAGCTGGCCTCCTCGGTCATCGAGGAGAAGCAGAGCCGCATCGTCGAGATCATCGCCGCCGCGATCCCGCTGCGGCACCTGCTGGCGGGCAAGGTGCTGGGCAACACCGCGCTCGCGGTCATCCAGCTGCTCGTCTACCTCGTCGTGGGGCTCATCGGGCTGACGTTCACGCCCTACAAGTCGTTCGTGCCGGCGCTCTCGGGGCCGACGGCGTGGTTCATCGGCTTCTTCCTCGCCGGGTTCGTCGCGCTCGCCTGCCTGTGGGCGGTGGCCGGCTCGCTGGCCTCGCGCACCGAGGACCTGCAGTCGACCTCGACGCCGCTCACGATGCTGATGCTGGTGATGTTCTTCGGCGGTCTCTCCCTCGACGGCCGCGGTCAGGTCATCGCGTCCTTCGTCCCGCCCGTCTCCGCGGTGGTGATGCCCAAGCGCATCCTCGCCGGTGGGGTGGAGTGGTGGGAGCCGCTGGTCGCCCTCGGCCTCCTGGCGGTCTTCGCCGCGATCACCGTCTGGGTGGGCGAGCGGCTCTACCGCCGCGCCCTGCTGCAGACCGGTGGTCGGGTGAGCCTGCGCCAGGCCTGGTCGGCCGCGGAGTAGCCGGCCCACGCCGGGTCGCTCAGAAGAGGTCGATCAGCGACGTGGTGCCGGCGACGACGGCCCAGAAGCGCAGCCCGCGTCCGAGCAGCCCGGTGGCCATGAAGATCCAGAAGGGCACCCGCAGCATGCCCGCCAGCACCGCCGTGACGGCGTACGGCGGGATGCCCGTGCTGGCGGACACGAACAGCAGACCCGCGGTGAACCAGGGCCGTCCCTCGGCACGTGCGTGCCACTTGTCGAGGGACGCCTTGGCCTTCGGCTTCTGGAGGTGCTTGTGCACCCAGGGAGCCCGGTCGACGTGCATGCCGCCCCAGTACCAGAGGACCTTGCCGATCATCTGGCCCGCGGTCGCGGCCAGCACCAGGGCCCACGTCGCGGCCGGCGCCTGGCTGACGGCGACGGCGAGGATCGCCTCGATGTTGATCAACGGGAGCAGGGCGGAGCCGATCGAGGCACCCAGCACGCTCCAGAACAGCATCAGCCGCGTCCGTCCGGCACCGGCAGCCCGATCTGCAGCAGTCGGTGCAGCGAGACGCACTTGAGGACCAGCAGCGCCGTGGCGATGGCGAGGCCGACCCACATCCAGCCGGTCACGAGCAGGAGCACCGCGAAGAGCGCGCTGTTCACCGCCTTGGCCGGCTTGGACCAGTTCCACAGCCAGGTGGGCCGGTCGATGACGAAGAAGTAGTTCGGGCTGCGCACGGGCCAGGCCAGGAAGGCGATGGAGAGGAAGAAGTCGACGACCATGAACTCGGCCAGGTAGACGAAGATCGCCGGCGACAGATCGGGCTGGAGCCAGGCCAGGCCGATGTAGAAGGCGGCGGCGTTGAAGCGGTCGCACATGATGTCGAGCACGGCGCCGATGCGGGTCTCGCAGTCGCGCACGCGCGCGTAGAACCCGTCGAGCATGTCGCCGACCCAGTAGACGACGAGCGCGACCACCAGCAGCGTCAGGCTCTGCTCGTACGCCGCTGCGGCGGCGAGCGCCACGGAGGCGACCGTGCGGACCCCGGTGATCACCGTCGCGCCGGTCAGCAGGCGCTCGTCGCGCACGCCGTAGCGGTCGTCGGGATCGGCCACAGGCTGCGCCTGCACCCTCCCTCGCACCCCGCTCCCCACGGTCGGGATGCTAGCGGGTCACCGCCACAGGTCGGGCCACCCGTGCCCGAGCTCGAGGACGAGCTCGCGCAGCAGGGGCAGGCTGACGCCCACCACGTTGTGGTGGTCGCCCTCGATCCCGGCGATGAAGGCGCCGCCGAAACCGTCGATGGTGAAGGCGCCCGCGACGTGCAGCGGCTCGCCGGTGGCGACGTAGGCGTCGATCTCGTCGTCGCTCACGTCGGCGAAGTGGACGGTGGTGGACCCGGTGGCCGCCGCCACGCGACCGGAGGCCGCGTCGCGCAGGCAGTGGCCGCTGTGGAGGACTCCCGAACGGCCGCGCATCGCCTGCCAGCGCCGTCGGGCCTCGTCCGGGTCGTGGGGCTTGCCGAGGGCCTCGCCGTCGAGCTCGAGCACCGAGTCGCAGCCGAGGACGAGGGCGCCGGCCGGCACCTCGTCGCGCCCGACGACGGCCGCGCACTTCAGCTCGGCCAGCTGGAGGGCGAGCTCGGCCGGCGGGAGGTCGACCAGCTGGGACTCGTCGACGCCGCTCACGACGACGATCGGGTCCAGGCCTGCGGCCTGCAGAGTCGTACGCCGTGCGGGGGAGGCCGACGCCAGCACCAGCGGCACCACCGAACGGGTGCTCACAGCCGCTCCAGCGCGGCGCGGAGCGGGTCGAGACCCAGCGAGCCCAGGTCGAGGGCGGCGCGGTGGAAGGCCTTGAGGTCGAAGTCGTCGCCCTGGCGCTGCTGCACGGCCGCGCGCGCCTCCAGCCAGATGCGCTCGCCGACCTTGTAGGACGGGGCCTGGCCGGGCAGGCCGAGGTAGCGCTTGACCTCGAACTGGATGACCTCGTCGTCCATGCGGCAGTGCAGCCGCATGAACTCCAGGCCCAGCTCGGGCGTCCAGGTCTCGCCGGGGTGGAAAGCACTGCCGTCGGGCCCGAGCCGGTTGTGCTCGGGGATGGTCAGCTCGAGGTGCATGCCGATGTCGACGATCACCCGCGCTGCCCGCAGCGACTGGCCGTCGAGCATGCCGAGCAGGTCGGCCGGGTCGTCGAGGAAGCCGAGCTCCTGCATGAGCCGCTCGGCGTAGAGCGCCCAGCCCTCGCCGTGGCCGCTGCACCAGCACATGAGGCGCTGCCAGCGGTTGAGGGTGTCGCTGCGGTAGGCCGTCTGGGCGACCTGGAGGTGGTGCCCCGGGACGCCCTCGTGGAAGACGGTGGTGACCTCGCGCCACGGGTGGAAGGCCTCGATGCCGTCGGGCACCGACCACCACATCCGGCCCGGTCGGGAGAAGTCCTCCGAGGGGCCGGTGTAGTAGATCCCGCCGTCGTTGGTGGGCGCGAGCATGCACTCGATGCGCCGGATCGGGGCGGGGATGTCGAAGTGCACGTCGGCCATCGCGGCGATGGTGCGGTCGGCGAGGTCCTGCATCCACCCCCGGAAGGCCTCGCGGCCCTGCACCACACGCCCGGGGTCGGCGTCGAGGTGGGCGACCACCGCATCGACCCCGGCACCCGGGAGGATCCGCTCGGCGGTCGCGTGCATCAGGTCCGAGAGCCGCTGGAGCTCGGCCCAGCCCCAGGCATAGGTCTCGTCGAGGTCGACCTCGGCGCCGAGGAAGTAGCGGCTGGCCAGCGCGTAGACCTCGCGCCCCACGCCCTCGCGCTCCACGCCCTGCGGCTCGAGCTCGTCGCTGAGGAACAGGCCGAAGGCGGCGGTCGCGGCGCTCGCCGCGGCGGCCAGGCGCCGCAGCTCGTCGCCGTCGCCGCCGTCGAGGCGCTCGACGAGGCCGAGGTAGAAGTCGCCGGCGTCACCGGTCTGCCCGGTCCAGCGGCGCACCTGCTCGGCCACCTCGGCGTACTGGCGCGCGGCGACGACGTGGCCCTTGCGTGCCTCGTCGGACAGGGTCACGCGCAGCCCCTCCAACGCGGCGGGCACGGCGGCGAGGCGGGACGCGATCGCCGCCACGGCCTCCTCGCCCTCGGTGGGCATGAGGTCGAAGACGCCGCGGATCTCGTGCAGCGGGCTCCACAGCACCGACATGCGTGAACGGTTGACGCCGGCCTCCTCGAGCTCGATCTCGAGCCGGGTGCGTTCGAGGAAGGCGTCGCGCGCCGCGGCCTCGCGGTCGTCGACCGGGGTGGCCGCCTCGACCGCCGCGACCGCCGCGCGGGCCAGTGCCTCACGGGCGTCGAACCCGGACGGGGAGTAGTCGGTCATCTCGTGCTCGTGGCCGGCCACCCCGATCGAGGTGGCGGTCAGCGCGTCGAGGGCGCAGAAGTCGTCGACGTAGGCGTCGCAGAGGGCATCGATGGCACGTTCGCTCACGCGGCGACCCTAGTCCCGCCGGGCGGCAGCCCCGCGCCCGCCCGGCGGCACCTGGGTCTGCTCAGTCGGAGATCCCGGGGACGGCGACGCGCCCCTGCGAGGAGCACTGGCTGAAGTTCGTGCCGTCGTTGTTGTTGGTGCCGGTCGTGCGGATGATCGAGACCTGGCGGGTGAACTCGTCCACCTCCTGCCACGGCCCGTTCTGGCCGCCCAGGGAGCGCTCGAGCGTCCAGGTGATGGAGAAGTTCGTGGTCTGCGTGCGGGACCTCTCCGCGCTGGTGCGGTAGGTCAGCGCGAAGCGCCGGCAGGCCCCCAGCACGGGGTCGTTGATGTCCAGGAACACCGCCGGTCGGTAGCCCTGCGAGGGGCCGTTCTGGTCGGCGTGCAGGCCGTCCACCTCGATCTGGAAGTTCGACAGGGTGTCGGTCTCGCGCCAGCGGTACCAGCCGGTGATCTGGTCGCAGGTGCAGATGTCGATGTACTGCGGCAGCTGGCCGGTGCCGTAGACCTGCTTGATGGTCGTCGGGTTGGTCTGCTGAGACTGGCTCGAGCAGATCGCGCGGTAGCTCGTGGTGACGTTGGGCCCCACGGTGATGCCGCCCGCCACGGCGCAGCGGGACGCCGCGAAGGCCGGTGCGGTGGTCGACGCGGCGATGACCGGCGTGGTCCACGCGATGCCTCGGACCACGGTGCGACGGTTGAGGGTCTGGCTCATGCTGGTTTCCCCTTCGAGGGTGCTCACGGTGCTCTGCCCTCGAGGGCACGGGTGCACGCCGGCGCGCAGGCGCGCCGGATGGCACGACGGAACCGTGCGGCGGCAGCGCCTGCCCAGCACGAATTCCGGGCCTTCACCGCACGCCGACAGCGATCACGCCGTCGTTGTGTTACCCGCCCCCCCAGGAGCTGGACTCGCAACGTACTGACGGCGCGGGGCGCCCGAGAAGGTGCTGCGTCGAACGTGGGGGAAACCTGAAGGAAGTCCTCCGGGTCCTTGACGGGAGGTGGACGAACTCAGCGGGGAAGCCCGCTGGCCCGCCATCCCTCGGGACCCGGACGGGGCGTACGCCGCACCCCGCGAGCGGGTGCGCCCCACGACGGCCGGGGCCGGCGCGGGGCTTCGGCGCCCCCCGCGGACACCGCGGAGAGCACCGCGACCAGCGCGGCGACCTCCTCGGGCGTCGCGTCGGGGTTGACCACCTCGAGCAGCGGACGCTGCTCGTCCCGGCCGCTCACAGGGGGATGTTCCCGTGCTTCTTGGGCGGCAGGGTCTCGCGCTTGGAGCGCAGCAGGCGCAGCGCACGGACGACCTCGGTGCGGGTCTCGTGCGGGGTGATGACGGCGTCGACGTAGCCCCGCTCGGCCGCGATGTAGGGGTTGGCCAGCGTGGTCTCGTAGTCCTCGATCAGCTCCGCGCGCGTCGCCTCGACGTCGCCACCCGACTCGGCGACCTTCTTGAGGGTCTTGCGGTGCAGGATGTTGGCCGCGCCCTGCGCGCCCATGACCGCGATCTGGGCGGTGGGCCAGGCGAGGTTGATGTCGGCGCCGAGGTGCTTGGAGCCCATCACGTCGTAGGCGCCGCCGTAGGCCTTGCGGGTGATGATCGTGACGAGCGGGACGGTCGCCTCGGCGTAGGCGTAGATGAGCTTCGCGCCGCGGCGGATGATGCCGTCCCACTCCTGGTCGGTGCCCGGCAGGAAGCCCGGCACGTCGACGAAGGTCAGCACCGGCAGGTTGAAGGCGTCGCAGAAGCGCACGAAGCGCGCGGCCTTCTCCGAGGCGTCGATGTCGAGGGTGCCGGCGAACCGCATCGGCTGGTTGGCCACGACCCCGACCGAGCGCCCCTCGACGCGGCCGAAGCCGACGATGATGTTGGGGGCGAACAGCTCCTGGACCTCGAGGAACTCCTCGTCGTCGAGCACGGCGGTGATCACGTCGTGCATGTCGTAGGGCTGGTTCGGGCTGTCGGGGATGAGCGTGTCGAGCGCCCGGTCGAGGTCGGTGACCTCCATGTCGGGGACCTCGTCGAGCTCGGGAGCCGGGTCGAGGTTGTTCTGCGGGAGGTAGGACAGCATCGCCTTGACGTAGTCGATGGCGTCCTCCTCGTCGGAGGCCATGTAGTGGGCGTTGCCCGACTTGGTGTTGTGGGTGCGCGCGCCGCCGAGGTCCTCCATCGTGACGTCCTCGCCGGTGACGGTCTTGATGACGTCGGGACCGGTGATGAACATCGCCGACGTCTTGTCGACCATGACCGTGAAGTCGGTGACCGCGGGGGAGTAGACGTGGCCGCCGGCGCAGTTGCCCATGATCATGCTGATCTGGGGGATCACGCCCGAGGCGTGCACGTTGCGACGGAAGATCTCGCCGTAGAGGCCGAGGCTGACGACGCCCTCCTGGATGCGGGCACCGGCGCCCTCGTTGATGCCGATGATCGGGCAGCCGGTCTTCATCGCCAGGTCCATGACCTTGGTGATCTTCTCGCCGTACACCTCGCCCAGCGACCCGCCGAAGACGGTGAAGTCCTGGCTGAAGACGCACACCATGCGCCCGTCGACCTCGCCGTAGCCGGTCACCACGCCGTCGCCGTACGGGCGGTTCTTCTCCAGCCCGAACGCGGTGGAGCGGTGGCGCGCGAGCTCGTCGAGCTCGACGAAGGTGCCCTCGTCGAAGAGCATCTCGATGCGCTCGCGGGCGGTCCTGCGACCCTTCGCGTGCTGCTTCTCGACCGCCTTGTCCGACCCGGCGTGCACGGCCTCGTCGAGGCGCCGCTCGAGGTCGGCGAGCTTGCCCGCGGTCGTGTGGATGTCGATGTCGTCGGGGACGTCGGTGCCCTCACCCGGCTGTGCACTCACGCGATGGTCTCCTGGTCGGTCGCTGGTCAGGTCCATCGGGCAATCTAGTGCCATGAGCGACGCACCGGCACCGCGCCCACCCCTCGATCCCGTCCGGCTGCTCGTTCCCCACGGATGGCGCGTGGAGGTGGAGGAGGCGACGCCGTCGACCAACGCCGCGGTCGCCGAGCGTGCCCGTGTGGGCGAGGAGCCCGGCCTCGTGCTCGTCACCGAGCACCAGACGGCCGGTCGCGGCCGCCTGGACCGCGTCTGGGAGACCCCGCCGCGGTCGTCGCTGACCTTCTCGGTCCTGCTGGCGCCCGACGTGCCGCCGGCCTCGTGGTCGTGGCTGCCGCTCCTGACCGGGTACGCCGTCCAGGCCGCGCTCGCCGACCGGCTGCCCGACATCGCGCTGAAGTGGCCCAACGACGTGCTCGTCGACAGCGACGCCGGCGTCGGCCGCAAGGTCTGCGGCATCCTCGTCGAGCGGATCGAGACCGACCGCGGGCCGATGGCCGTGGTGGGGGTGGGCATCAACGTCGACCAGACGCTCGCCGAGCTGCCGATCGCGCTCGCCACGTCGGTCGCGCTGGAGACCGGCGAGCCCGTCGAGCGCACCGGGCTGCTCGGGCAGGTGCTCGGCTCGATCCACGGCCTCCAGGGCCTCCTCGACGACACCGACGCGCTGCGCCGGGCGTACGCCGACGTGTGCGTGACGCTGGGCGCGACGGTGGACGTCCACCTGCCCGCGGGCGACGTACGCCGCGGCGAGGCGCTCGACATCGACGCGAGCGGGGCGCTGGTCGTCGGCACGGACGACGGCACCTTCACGGTGGCCGCCGGCGACGTGGTGCACGTGCGCCCTGCCTGATCCGTCGCGCAGCGACGTACGTAGTGACATGATCGGCGCGTGGCCTTTCCGACCAAGCTCCTCAACGAGGGCGAACACGTCGTCGTCTCGACCCGGACGCACCCGAAGGCCCTGATCGGCCCCGTCCTGGTGCTCCTGCTGCTCGTGGCCGGCATCATCGTCCTGAGCCGCTTCACCGACTCCACGGTCCTCGGCGCCATCGTCGGTGCCGTGTCGGTGGGCATCGTCTTCTGGTGGGTCCTCCGCCCGTTCGTGGACTGGCTCACCACGACCTACACCTTCACCAACCGCCGCTTCATCAAGCGCTCCGGCTTCATCGCCAAGGAGGGCCGCACGATCCCGCTCAACCGGATCAGCGGCGTCGACTTCGAGATCGGCGTGATCGACCGGATCTTCGGCTGCGGCACCCTCGTGGTCTCCGACGCCAGCACCGACGGCAGCGTCGAGCTCTCCGACATCCCCGACGTGGAGAAGGTCCAGCTCCAGGTGTCGAACGAGCTCCATCGCCTCGCCGGTGGTGACCGCCGCGACGATGGCGCCTGACCGCGCATCGCGGGGCGAGCGCCCCGACCGGCCCCCGGGGGAGCGTCTCGACGACGCGATCCTGCGGAGCCAGCCTGCCTTCAACGCCCTCGAGGTGGCCGCCGAGACCGGCATCACGATCGAGCAGACCCGCAGGTTGTGGCGCGCGCTGGGCTTCCCCGAGTTCGTCGGTGAGAAGGCCTACACCGCGGCCGACATCGAGGCGGTGGCCACCCTCATGGGCTTCGTCGACGCCGGAGCCGTGGACTTCGACATGGCCGTCAACCTCACCCGCGGCGTCGGGCAGACCATGGCGCGCCTGGCCGACTGGGAGGTCTCGACGCTGGTCAGCCGCGTGGAGGAGATGGAGGCCGGCGAGGAGGCCACCGGCTCGCGCATCGGCTCGGCGCTGCGCCTGATCGACGAGGTCAACCCGCCCTTCGAGCGGCTGCTGATCTACGCCTGGCGCCGCCACCTCGCCGCAGCCGTGGGCCGCATCGAGGCCATGGGCGCCAAGGACGAGGACCTGCACACCATCGACGTCAGCGTCGGCTTCGCCGACCTGGTGTCCTTCACCGCCCTGTCCAACACCCTCGACCGCGACGAGATCGGCGACCTGGTCGAGGTCTTCGAGAGCCGCTGCCAGGACGTGGTGGCGCGCTACGCCGGTCGCATCATCAAGAGCCTGGGCGACTCGGTGCTCTTCGTGACCAGCGACGCCGAGGACGCGGTGGCGGTGGCCGAGGGGATCATCAACGTCATCGGCCGGGACCCCAAGATGCCCGACGTACGCCTCGGGCTGGCCAGCGGACCCGTGGTCCAGCGCCTCGGCGACATCTTCGGCCCGCCGGTCAACATGGCAGCCCGGCTCACCCAGGTCGCGCGCCGCAACCGGCTCATCGTCGACCAGAACACCGCCGACCTGCTGCCGGCGGCCGACTGGGAGAGCCGGCGCCTGCCGGCCCGTCCGGTGCGCGGGTTCGGGCTCGTCGAGCCGGTCGCCGTACGCCGTCGCTGACACGCGGACGGCACCGCCCGGTGGACTGGACCACCGGGCCATTTTCCGCCATACGGGCCCGCCGGGAGGGGTACGTCCCTACCGTCGGCCCGTGTTGGCTGTGCAGGACGTACGACTGGATCCGACCACGCGGCAGGTGTGGCGGGGCGAGCGCGAGATCAGGCTCTCGCGCAAGGAGTTCCAGCTCCTCCATGCGCTGATGGCGCGCCCCGGTGACATCGTCACGCGCGGCGAGCTGATGGCGGACGTGTGGCAGACCTCGTTCTACACCAACTCCAAGACCATCGACGTCCACCTCGGCTGGCTGCGCCGCAAGCTCGACGACGACCCGCGCAACCCCACCCTGATCACGACCCACCGGGGTCGCGGGCTGCGCTTCGAGACCGCCCAGGACACGGTCGCGAGCTGAGGTCCCGCGCGCCTTCTATAGGCTCGCCGTCGTGTCCTCGCCAGGTCAGCACCGTGCCCCCACGCTCGCCGTCGTCGGGGGAGGCCAGCTGGCCCGGATGATGGCGCAACCCGCCATCGCGCTCGGGCTGCCGCTCCGGCTGCTCGCCGAGGCCGAGGGAGTCTCCGCCGCCCAGGTCATCCCCGACCAGCTCGTCGGCGACTACACCGACCTGCCGACCCTGCGCCGCGTCACCGAGGGCGCCAGCGTCGTCACCTTCGACCACGAGCACGTCCCGACCGACCACCTCCACGCGCTGGAGGCGGACGGGGTCGCCGTACGTCCCGGACCGGGCGCGCTGGTGCACGCCCAGGACAAGGCCGTCATGCGCCGCCGGCTCGCCGAGCTCGACGTGCCGTGTCCCCGCAACGCCGTGGTCACCTCGGCCGCGGACGTGGAGGCGTTCGGGCTGCCGTGCGTGCTCAAGACCACCCGCGGCGGCTACGACGGCAAGGGTGTCTGGGTGGTCCGCGCCCTCGACGAGGCCCAGGTCGCCTTCGACGCCGCGGCTGCGGCCGGCGTGGAGGTGCTGGCCGAGGAGCTCGTCGACTTCCGCCGCGAGCTCTCCGCCCTCGTCGCCCGCTCGCCCAGCGGACAGGCGGCGGCGTACCCCGTCGTCGCCTCCACCCAGCTCGACGGGATCTGCCACGAGGTGATCGCCCCCGCGCCGGACCTCGAGCCCGCCCTGGCCGGTCAGGCGCAGGAGATCGCCCTGCGCGTCGCCGGTGCGCTCGACGTCACGGGCATCCTCGCCGTCGAGCTCTTCGAGACGACCGACGGCCGGATCCTGGTCAACGAGCTGGCGATGCGCCCCCACAACACCGGCCACTGGAGCCAGGACGGCGCCGTGACGTCCCAGTTCGAGAATCATCTCCGCGCCGTCATGGACCTCCCGCTGGGCTCGCCGGCCCCGCGCTCGCGCTGGACCGTGATGGTCAACATCCTCGGCGGGCCCACCGACACCGGCCGGCTCTACGACGGCCTGCCCCACGCGATGGCCCGCGACCCGCACCTGCGGGTGCACCTCTACGGCAAGGACCCGCGCCCGGGCCGCAAGGTGGGCCACGTCAACGCCTTCGGCGACGACCTCGACGACTGCCTCGAGCGCGCGCGGCACGCCGCCGCGTGGTTCCGCGGCGACCTCGGCAACGAAAGTGAGTGAGCAGATGGACGACACCACCGCGACCCCGAAGGTCGCCATCGTCATGGGCTCGGACTCCGACTGGCCCGTGATGCAGGCCGCCGGGGAGGTCCTGACCGAGCTCGGCATCTCCTGGGAGGCCGACGTCGTCTCCGCGCACCGGATGCCGACCGAGATGGTCGCGTGGGGCCAGCAGGCCCACACCCGCGGGTTGTCGGTCGTCATCGCCGGTGCCGGGGGAGCGGCCCACCTGCCGGGCATGCTCGCCTCGCTCACCCCGCTGCCGGTGATCGGCGTCCCGGTGCCGCTGAAGTACCTCGACGGCATGGACTCTCTGCTCTCGATCGTGCAGATGCCCGGCGGCATCCCGGTCGCGACGGTCGCGATCGGCAACGCCAAGAACGCCGGCATCCTCGCCGCCCGGATCCTGGGCACCAGCGACCCCGACCTCCAGCAGCGTCTCGTCGACTACCAGGCCCAGCTCGCCGAGACCGCGCACGCCAAGGGCGACGTCGTACGCCGTGCCGCTGCCGGGGACACCCGGCGCGTGGGCTTCTAGTCCCGGTCCCGCACCCGCCCGCGCAGGGCCTTGGCGCCGGCGCGCTCCTTCTTCGCACGCAGCCGGCGCTCCTTGGAGCCGCGCGTCGGTCGGGTCTTGCGACGGGCCGGGGGCGGGGGAGCCAGCGCCTCGCGCAGCATCTCGGCCAGGCGCTCTCGCGCGGCGACCCGGTTGCGGTGCTGGGAGCGGTGCTCGGAGGCGGCGATCGCGATCCGCCCCTCGGGCCAGCGCCGCAGCGCGCGCGAGCGCTGGGTGTCGGTGAGGGCCGTGGTGGCGGTGAGGTCGAGCTCGAGCTCGACGCGCGAGTCGGAGGTGTTGACCGACTGCCCACCGGGGCCAGGAGAGCGGGAGAACCGCTCGACCAGGTCGGCGGCGGGCACGACGAGACCCTCGGGCAGACCCGGACCGGCCGGGACGTGGAGGTCGCGCATACCCCCATTATGGGATGGAGCAGAGCGTGGCTTGACGCGTCCGGCGGGAGCGAGCACCGTCCTCCCATGGGGGACGCACGGATCGGCATCGTCGGTGGCGGCATCCTCGGCGTCGCGATCGCGCGCGAGGTCGTACGACGGCGCCCGGGCACCGAGGTGGTGGTGCTCGAGAAGGAGGACCGCCTCGCCGCGCACCAGACCGGGCACAACTCCGGCGTCGTGCACGCCGGCATCTACTACAAGCCCGGCAGCCTCAAGGCCGAGCTGTGCACGCGCGGCCGGGGCCTGCTGCGTGACTTCTGCGCCGAGCACGCGATCCCCTACGTCGAGTGCGGCAAGCTCGTCGTCGCCGTCGACGCGGGTGAGATGGGGCGCTTCGACACCCTCGAGCGGACCGCCACCGACAACCGGGTGCCGGGGCTGCGCAGGCTCTCGCCCCAGGAGATCCGCGAGGTGGAGCCGCACGCCGTCGGGCTGGCGGCGCTCCACTCGCCGGGCACCGCGATCACCGACTACACCGCGATCACCCGGGCCCTGGCCGACGAGGTCGTCGCCGCCGGCGGGCAGGTGCGCCTCGGCGCGCGGGTGGTCGACATCCGGCGCCGCGGCGCCGGCGTCGTGGTCCACGTGGAGGGCGACCCCGCACCGCTCCACCTCGACCACGTCGTGGTGGCCGCCGGGCTCCAGGCCGACCGGGTCTCCTCGATGGTCGACGGTGAGCGGGGACCGGTGATCGTGCCGTTCCGCGGCGAGTACCTCGGCGTCAGCGAGGCCAAGCAGGACCTGGTGCGCGGCATGGTCTACCCCGTCCCCGACCCGCGCTACCCGTTCCTCGGGGTCCACTTCACCCGCCGCGTCGGGGGTGGCCTCGAGGTGGGACCCAACGCCGTGCTCGCCACGCGCCGCGAGGGCTACCGCCGCCGCGACGTCTCGGCCCGCGACCTGCGCGACGTGCTGTCGTGGCCGGGCTCGTGGCGGCTGGCGCGCGCCCACTGGCGTACGGGCGTCGACGAGGTCATCGGCTCGGCCTCGCAGCGTGCCTTCATGCGCTCGGCCTCGCGCTACGTGCCCGCGATCGGCGTCGCGGACGTCTCCCGCGCCGGCAGCGGGGTGCGGGCGCAGGCGGTGGACCGCGACGGGAGCATGGTCGACGACTTCCGCATCACCCACGCCGACGGCGTGACGTGCGTGCGCAACGCGCCGTCGCCCGGCGCGACGTCGAGCCTGGCGATCGCGGCGTACGTCGTGGACGCCACCTGGCCGGGGGAGTCGCGGGGCCGCTCGCAGGGGCAGCCGCTCGGCGCCTAGGGTCGGGGCCATGACCACGCGCTGGGGAATCGCCGCCACCGGGGGGATGGCCGCGGCCTTCTCCGAGGACCTCGCCCACGTGCCGGGCGCCGAGATCGCCTTCGTCGGCAGCCGCTCGCCGGAGTCCGCCGCCGACTTCGCCGGACGCTTCGGCGCACCGGCCTCGGGCACGTACGCCGACCTGCTCGCCGCCGGCCGGGACGGCGAGGTGGACGTCGTCTACGTCGCGACGCCGCACCCGCAGCACCACGCCCTCGCGCTCGCCGCGATCGAGGGAGGCACGCCGCTGCTGGTCGAGAAGGCCTTCACCGCGACCCTCGCCGGCTCCGAGGAGGTCGTCGCCGCGGCCCGCGCCGCCGAGGTGTTCTGCATGGAGGCGATGTGGACCCGCTTCCAGCCCGCCGTCGCCCACGTGCGTGACCTGGTCGCCGCGGGCGAGATCGGGGACCTGCTGCTCGTGCAGGCCGCCTTCTGCGCCCAGCGCGACTACGACCCGACCAGCCGGCTCTTCGACCTCGCGCTCGGCGGCGGGTCGGTGCTCGACCTGGGCGTCTACCCGATCTCGCTCGCCCAGCACTTCCTGGGCAGGCCCGACAAGGTCACCGTCACCGGGACGACGTACGACAACGGCGCCGACCGGTCCGCGGCCTTCCACCTGTCCTACGACGACGGGCGGGCGGCGTCCCTGATCAGCTCGCTCGCCGCCGAGCTGCCCGGGCGCGCGACCATCCTGGGCACGAAGGGCTCCATCGAGCTCGAGCCGCCCTTCCACCACCCCACCCGAGTCATCGTGCGCCGCAACGGGCAGGAGGCCGAGACCGTCGAGCTGACGGCGATCGGGCGCGGCTACGCCCACCAGGCGATCGAGGTGCAGGACTGCCTGGCCGCCGGGCTCAGCGAGAGCCCGGTCATGCCGCTGGACGACACCCTCGACGTGCAGTGGGTGCTGGAGGAGTGCCTGGACCAGCTCGGCATCGAGATGGCCGAGGCGCCCGCGGACCTGCGCTGAACGGTCCCGGTGGGCTGGGCGCCCGTCAGCCGGTCGAGCCGTCCGCGACGGCCGCTGCGAGACGGTCGGCGACGAGCTGCCCGGCGTCGCGCAGGGACGCCGTGTCGACGGAGCGGGACCCGTACCTCCCCCTGCGGAGGGAACCGGTGAGCTCGAGCACGTAGCGGTCGACGAGCACGTAGTAGGAGAAGCTGGAGCGCTGCCCGCCGACCACGAACACGTAGGAGGCGTCGACGTCGGAGAGGTTGCCCGGCCCCATGGCGGACCGGATCCGGTCCACCTGCGCACGGCTCGGCGTGGGGTCCCCGAACGCCAGGTTCCCGAGGTAGGAGTCGAGGACCTCCTCGGCGGTGTCCTGCGTCGCGACGTACTGCACGTTCAGCGCGGCCGTGCCGCGGCGGTCCTCGACCTCACGCTCGCACTGGTTCTCGGGGGCCCTCCCGGCGGCGCTGTCCGCCGACAGGTTGACGTCGGGTCGGAGGTCGACCGACGTGGTGCGGGCCAGGGCGGTGGGACGACCGAGGAGCACCTCGGCGGCCTCGGCGTCGAGGAGCGAGCACGGATCCAGGAAGAGCGGCCAGTCCTCGTCCTGCGCGAACAGGGGTGGTACGAGCGTGGTGGGCGTCCCCTCGTCGGCTGCGCGCTCGAGGGCGCGGACGAGCACCCGCTCGGCGAGGGCGGCGTCGCGCTTGGCGAGGGCCGGGGTGAAGCCGAAGTTCTCGGCCCGGTCGAAGGTCAGGAACAGGTTGCCGGCAGTGGCGACGAACTCGGTCGAGCCGGTGCGCCACAGGATCCGTGGGTCGATCCCCGGCACCCGGACACCGCCGATCGACTCCCGCGCGTCCTCGAGGAGCGCCCGCAGTGCCGCGTCGAGCTCGTCGAAGCTGGTGGGGCCGCCGTCGGTCAGCCGGGGCGGGAGTCGACGCTCACCGAAGCGCCTGAGGGTGGTCCACCGGGAGCGTGCCGACCGCTCGTCGGCGTACTCCTTCACGTCGAGCCGCACCGTGGTGTCGGCGGCGTCCCCCAGGCGGTAGGAGCACGACGTGGTGGCGAGCGAGGGGTCGACCGCTTCGGGATCCGGGCCGTCCTCGACGGACATGCTCCCGGTCAGCGCCTCCTGGTCGAACTCGGCCGCGTCGGTGAGGGGCAGCACCTCGCCGGCATCCGCCGGGGTGAAGAGCTGGCACGCCGGCCGGTGACGGAGGTCGCCGACCATGACGGCCTCCTCCGCAGGTGCGGCGGGCGTCGCGCCGGACGCGTCCGGCGACCCGCTCGGGCTGCTGGTCCCCTCGGGCGCGTCGGGTTCGTCGGATCCGCTCGAGCATGCGCTGAGGACGACGCAGAGAGCGACGACGGTCGCGAGGAGCGAGGGCGGTCGAGGCATGGTGGTCATCCTGCCCGTGGCCCCGTCGGCGAAACGTGGCCGCCCGGCGCTACCGCTTGCGCCACTCGATGGCGGGGCAGGTGTCCATGACCATCGCGACCCCGGCCGCGGTCGTGCGGGCGAAGGCGTCCTCGTCGACCACGCCGAGCTGGAACCACACGCCCTTCGCGCCGATCGCCACGGCCTGGTCGGCGAACTCGCCAGCCGCGTCGGAGCGACGGAAGACGTCGACCACGTCGACGGGGAAGGGGACGTCGGCCAGGGTGGCGTACCCCTGCTCGCCGAGCACGGGGGGCGCGTCGGGGTCCGCGAAGGCGGGGTGGATCGGCACGACCTTCTTGCCGCGCTCCTGGAGCAGCGAGGCGATCGAGTACGCCGTGCGCGACGGGTCGCCGGACAGGCCGACGACCGCCCAGGTCTCGAGGTCGTCGAGCATCCGCCCGACCGTCTCCGGGTCCTGCCAGGACTGTGCTGACGTGGTCATGGCCACACCGTAGACCCCTGCCCCTCGAAGCTTGGACGTCCTAGAATTCCGGTCCATGAGCGAGTTCCCCCTCTACGCCCTTTCCGAGGAGCACCAGGCCATCCGCGAGGCGGTGCGTGCCGTCTCCGACGCCAAGATCGCGCCGTTCGCGGCCGCGGTCGACGAGGAGGCGCGCTACCCCCACGAGGCGGCCGAGGCGCTGCTCGCCTCGGACTTCCACGCTCCGCACGTGCCCGAGGCGTACGGCGGCGCCGGCGCCGACGCGCTGGCCACCGTGCTGGTGATCGAGGAGGTCGCCCGTGCGTGCGTCTCGTCCTCGCTGATCCCCGCGGTCAACAAGCTCGGCTCGCTGCCGGTGCAGATCGCCGGGTCGGAGGAGCTGAAGCAGAAGTACCTCGGTGCCCTGGCCCGCGGCGAGGGCGGCTTCTCCTACTGCCTCTCCGAGCCGGACGCCGGCTCGGACGCCGGTGGCATGAAGACCCGCGCGGTGCGCGACGGCGACGAGTGGGTCATCGACGGCGTGAAGCGCTGGATCACCAACGCCGGCGAGTCGGAGTTCTACACCGTCATGGCCGTCACCGACACCGAGAAGAAGACCCGCGGCGGCATCTCGGCCTTCGTCGTCGAGAAGTCGGATGCGGGCGTCTCCTTCGGCGCGCCGGAGAAGAAGCTCGGCATCAAGGGCTCGCCGACCCGCGAGGTCTACTTCGACAAGGTCCGTATCCCCGCCGACCGCATGATCGGCGAGGAGGGCACCGGCTTCGCGACCGCGATGCAGACCCTCGACCACACCCGCGTCACCATCGCCGCGCAGGCCGTCGGCGTGGCCCAGGGGGCGCTCGACTACGCGCTCGACTACGCCAAGGAGCGCCAGCAGTTCGGCAAGTCGATCGCCGACTTCCAGGGCCTGCAGTTCATGCTCGCCGACATGGGCATGAAGATCGAGGCCGCCCGCCAGATGACCTACGCCGCCGCCGGCCGCTCCGAGCGCGGCGACGACGACCTCACCTTCTTCGGCGCGGCCGCCAAGTGCTTCGCCTCCGACGTCGCGATGGAGGTCACCGTCAACGCCGTGCAGGTGCTCGGCGGCTACGGCTTCACCCGCGACTACCCGGTCGAGCGGATGATGCGCGACGCCAAGATCACCCAGATCTACGAGGGCACCAACCAGGTCCAGCGGATCGTGATGGCGCGCCAGCTCCTGGCCGGGGTGCAGTCGGAGCTCTGAGCGTGGATCCGGCCTCGTAGGCTTGCCCCCGTGATCTCGCGCCCCCGACGTACGGTCCTCGCGCTCGCCGTCGCGGCGCTCGGCGCGGTCGCAGGGTGCTCGTCGTCCGCCGCTGACGGCCGGGTCGAGGCCGGGCACACGCACGCTCCCGGACAGGGACACACCTCGCTGGCGGTCGGCGACGGCACGCAGGTCTCCGAGGTCGGCTACACCCTGGCCGGACTCCAGGTGCGCGAGCAGCCCGACGGCATCGGCGAGCTGCGCTTCCGCATCGACGACCACGACGGCGAGCCGGTCACCGACTACGTCGAGGAGCTCACCAAGGAGCTGCACCTCTACGTCGTCAACGACGACCTCACCGTCTTCCGCCACCTGCACCCGACGCGGGCCGACGACGGCACGTGGACCGCTCCCTTCGACGTGCCCGACGCCGGCGGCTACCGCGTGGTGACGGAGTTCGTCGCGGTCGACGAGGGCGGCAACGGCGACCACGTGGTGCTCGGGCGCCCGCTCGCGATGCCGCCGGGGGACCCCGGCGACACTGCCGCGGCGGACCGGGTCGTCGACGTCTCCGTCTCCCAGGCCCCGACGACCGGGCCCGACGGTGAGCTGCGGCTCGTCGTGCGCGACCAGTCGGGCGGACCGGTCGGCATCGGCACCTACCTCGGTGCCTACGGCCACGTGACGGGCTTCGACACCGCGACCGGCGCGATGGTGCACCTGCACCCGCTCGCCGCGCCCGAGGTCACCGAGGACGGGGCCGAGCTGACCTTCCACTCCGAGATCGAGGAGCCCGGCGACTACCGCCTCTTCGTGCAGGTGCGCGTCGACGGCTTCCTGCACACCGTGCCGGTGGAGCTCACGGTCGCACGGTCAGCCTGACGGTCGTCACGGGGTTCTCGAAGCGGCTCAGCGCGATGCTGACCTGGACCTCCCACTCGCCGGCCCTCGGCACCACGACCTCGCCGCGGTAGGTCCCCGCGGCGATCGGGGTGAGGGCCACCTGGCCGAGGTCGAGGCCGTCGGTGCGCAGCTCGGCCACCGGGTTCACCGGCGGGTCGAAGGGCTCGCCCGTCGCGTCCTGGACCTGCACCAGCACGGAGTTGCTGCCCGTACGCCGCGGGTCGAGCACCGCGAGCACGCGCAGGTCGCCGGCGGTGGCGGCGCCGACGCCGGTGGTGCCGGTCGGAGCAGCGACCGGCACGGGTCGGGGGGAGGAGCTGACGAGGAAGCCGGTGACCCCGAGCAGCGCCACGAGGAGCGCCGCCTCCACGCGGACCGTGCGGGTCACGGCGGCCGCGGCGCGCTCCCGGTCGCCGAAGCCGACCGCCGTCCGCACCGCGGGGAGCGTGCGCCAGCGGTTCCAGCCGCCGACCGCGGCGACGACGAGGGCGATCCCGACCTTGGCCAGCAGCAGCCAGCCGTACGCCGTCGAGACCAGGGCGTCCCACGACCCCACCACGCGCCACGCGAGGAAGGTGCCGGTGGCTGCCACGGCGAGCAGGACACCGCCTGCCAGGGCGGAGAAGCGGGCCAGCGCCTGGGCGGCGAGCACCTCGCGGCCGGCGAGCGCGCGCAGCGTCAGCGCCAGGCCGACGAGGCCGCCGAGCCACACCGCACCCGCAGTGACGTGCAGGACGTCGGCCGCGACGAGCAGCGGGGACGGGCTGAACGCCCGGGTGTGGCCGACCAGCGACGGCCCGGCCAGCGCCAGCAGCGCGCCGCCGGTGAGCACGCGCACGCCCACGCGATCGGGCGCGTCGTCGGATCCGGCGCGGACGACGAGCCCGAGGCCGATCACCACCAGCGCGGCGCTGAGCAGCTCGTTGGCGACCAGCGAGGCGTCGAAGGCCGTCACGACGTCGGTGAGCTCGAGCCCCTGGCCGTAGACCGCCGCCACCGGCACCTGGAGGACCGAGGCCGCGGCGCCCGCCCCGGCGGCGTACGAGGTGACCCGGCGCAGCCGGGCCCGGACCGTCGTCCCGGCCCACGAGCGAGGCACCACGAGTGCGACGAAGAGTGCGAGGCCCGCCGCCAGCAGCAGGCCGACGAGGGCGACCACGGCGAGCAGGTCACGCGCCACCGTGACGACCGCCGAGGAGGTCGCCGGCTCGGGGGGTGCCGCCACCGACGCGCTCGGCGCGCCCACGGAGAACGTGAGGGCACCCGAGATCGGGTGCCCGTCGTCGGACAGGACGTTCCAGGACACGACGTAAGTGCCGTCCGAGAGGTCAGCCGCGTCGGTGAGCTCCACCGTGACCTCGGTGCCGGTCGCACCGGCGGTCGAGGCGACCGGGTCGCCCTCGGCGTCGTAGACGGCGACCTCCTGCGGCGTCAGGCGCACCGGCTCGTTGAAGGTGAGCGTCACCTCCGAGGGCGCCGTCTCGACGACGGCCCCCTCGGCAGGGTCGCTCCCGACCAGCTCCGCGTGCGCCGACGCCGGCCCGGCGCCGAGCAGGACGAGCGCGAGCGCGACCAGCGCCGCAGCGACCGGGCGCAGCGCCCGTCGCCACGGCGCCGGTCGCGCCAGCGGGATCACGAGGTGGTGCGAGTGCGGGCCAGTGCCGCTCCGCCGGCCAGGAGGCCGAGCAGGCCGGCGCCGAGGCCCATCCAGCCCAGCATCGAGGAGTCCTCGGGCTCGGCCGCGGTCGTGGCCGCGGCCTCGGTCTCCTCGCCGGAGGTGTCAGCGGCCTGGTCGGCGCCCTCCTCGGCGGTGTCGTCGCCGTGGTTGTCGCCGCTGCCGCTGGCCGGCAGGATCTCGAAGGCCGGCGCCGGGCTGTCGAGCTCGTCGGAGTCCTGGCCCTCGGCCGCCACCTCGGTCCAGGCCGTCTCGCCGTCCTCGCAGGTCTGGATCGTCGGGAAGGTCAGCGTCTCGCCCTCCGCGTCGGGAACCTGGAACGACAGCTCGAAGGTGTCGCGCATGCCGTCGGGGAGCGGGGTGCGAGCCGTGTAGACGATCGAGTCGACCCGCTCGGTGACCTCGTTGCCGTGGCTGTCGGCGATGGGCTCGTCGAGGTCGATCATGGTCTTCTCGACGTCGTAGAAGCTGTTGCGCGTCGGCGTCACCGAGAGCACGGCCTCGGGCACCTGGATCTCGATGCTGGTCGTCGGCGAGGCCTCGCAGCCGTGACCGACGCTGAAGGTCGCGATGGTGTAGGAACCGGCCGCGGCCGACGACGGCGTCACGGTGACGTGGGCGCCCGCGGGGGAGGCGAGCGAGAGGGCGATGGCCGCGGTGGCGGCCGGGAGCGCGCCGAGGCGCGCGATCGTACGGATGGACATGTCTCTCCTGGAGTGGGCCTGCCGCAGGGGCAGGTGGGATCTGGGGTCGCGTGCGCCCCCGAGCCCGGTCCGGGCTCAGGTGGGCAGGACCGCCGCGGGTGGCCCGCGCAGGAGAGGGACGAGGAGGTGGACCCGAGTGACGGGGGTCGCCGACGTCACCGGCCGGCGCAGCTGCCCGACGACGGGCAGGGCGGGCCGGGCGAGGAGGTGGACGGCGTACGCCGCTGCACGGCGCGCAGCCCACCACAGGACGGCGGTGAGGGCGGTGACGAAGGCGTGGGCCGCGGCCATCTGCCACGACCAGCCGGAGTCGGTCGCCGCCCCGGTCATGTGGTCGTGCGAGGACACGAGACCGAACGACGAGTGCACGCCGAGCTGCGCCAGCGCCACCACGGGCAGCAGGACCGGCGCGGGGACACCGCGCCGCAGGACGAGCAGGCTGGCGGCCAGGACCACCGCGGCGATCAGCGCCAGACCGGGTGCGGTGGGGACGTCGCCGCCGGCCCAGGTGTGGGCGGAGGCGGCCCCGGTGACGGTCAGGACCGTGGCGGCGAGGGCGCGCGCGAGGGCGTACGGCGCACGCGCCTGCACCACCCGCACCTCACCTGCCACGGACCCATGGTCCCAGACGCCTGTCCCGGGGCGACGGGCCGTCCGGGCTCAGCCGTGCGAGCCCCGCGGCCGGCGGTAGTCGGCGTGTCCGTGCGGCGGCGCGCAGGACCCGCCGCGGTGACGGCTCCTCATGAACATCAGCGGGAAGACCAGCAGCCAGAACGGAGCCTCGGTGAGCAGGCT
Organism: Nocardioides furvisabuli; assembly: GCA_964021995.1. Classification (GTDB taxonomy): domain Bacteria; phylum Actinomycetota; class Actinomycetes; order Propionibacteriales; family Nocardioidaceae; genus Nocardioides; species Nocardioides furvisabuli_A. The sequence goes on from CAXHZJ010000008.1 coordinate 195,698, forward strand.
CAGCACGATGAGCACCGCGAGCACGGGCAGCAGCGGCACCCGCTGCCAGACGCTCGACCGGCGGGGAGCGGCCGGCCTCGGCCGCGGCGGCACGGGCGCCGGGAGCCGGGGCAGGTCGCTGAAGAGCAGCGCCAGGTCCGCGCGGGTGCGGGCGGTCCAGATCGCGTCGAGCCGCTCGTCGTACTCCTCGTGGTCGAGGCGTCCCTCGGCGTAGTGGCCGGCGAGGTCGGCCATCGCGCGCTCGCGGTCGCTGTCGGCGATGCGCATCCGGGGGTCGGACGAGGTCATCGCTCGACGTCCCGTCCGTTCGCGAGGATGCCGTAGAGGCTGCGGCGGGTGTCGACGAGCACGCCGAGCGCCGCCTTCTTCTGCTGCTCCGAGCCCTGGGTGGTCAGCTGCCACACCGCGCTCATGACCTGGCCGATCTCGCTCTTGATGTCGGCCTGGCCCGACGGCTGGTCCCCGGGTGCCGGCTCGGTCCGGGCGAAGGGAGCCCAGACCGAGGCGAGCTCGTCGGTGTGGGCCTCGACCCAGTCGACGCCGGCGTCGGTGAGCCGGATCGTGCGGCGGCCGCGCTCGTCGTCGGCCTCCACGAGGCCCTCGTCCTGCAGCTGCTGGATGGTGGGGTAGACCGACCCGGGCGAGGGGCGCCACTCGCCGTGGCTCAGCTCGGCGATCTCCTGGATCACCTGGTAGCCGTTGATCGGCTCCGCGGCCGTGCGGGCGCGGTGCAGCACGTCGATGATCGCCATGCGCACGTCGCCGCGGCGCACGCGCGGGCTGCGCTGCTGGGGGCGCTGCGGGGCGCTCGCGAAGCCGAAGATCTCGCCGAGCCACGGCGGCGGGCCGGACTTCCGGCCGCGGCTGCCGCTGAAGGCCTGCCCCCAGCTGCTCCAGTCCCCGCCGGAGGGGCGTCGGTAGTCGCGCTCGCCCTCGGGGCGGTTGGGGCGGTTCTCGTCGTTGCTCTCGGGCCAGTCGGCCCCGGGCCAGTGGTGTCCCATGGTGATCTCCTCGTGTCCGGGATGGTGCGTCGGGTGACCTATCGGTGACCTATCGCGATATATCGCGAGCGTACGCCGACGACAGGACCCGGACAAGCAGGGATGACCCCGGTCCGACCCCGAGACGGGTTACTGGCGCGCGCGCCCGGTGGGCGTGCACGCCCGCCCCGGCACCGAGGAGTCCTCGATGATCGCGTCGAAGAGCGCCGGCGCCCGCTCGGGGTCGGCGACGATCCGGTTGGGGTCGCTCGGCGCCGGCAGGTTCGGCATCGTGCACGTCCGGGTGTCGCCGGTCATCGCCAGGGCGAACCGGCCGAGGTCGACCGGGCCCATGTCCTCGTCGACGCGGATCGCGCCGAAGGCGGCGTCGTTGATCCGCCAGTAGCGCACCGGGTTGACGAACGTCCACGGGGACAGGGCCTCGTCGCCGACCGCGCTGATCACCTCGCGCTGGCGCGCGACCCGGTCGAGGTCGCTGAGCGCGGTGACGTAGCGCGAGCGGGAGTAGCCCAGGGCGGTGAGGCCGTCGACCTCCTGGCAGCCCTTCTTGATGTCCAGGCGCGCCCGCGGGTCGCGCATGTCCTGCTTGGGGCAGATCTGCACCCCTCCGAAGGCGTCGACGGTGTTGATGACGCTGCCGAAGCCGAGCTCGACATAGTGGTCGATGTGGATGCCGGTCAGCGCCTCCACCCGCTGGACCAGCAGGGGTGCCCCGCCGCTCGCGAAGGCGGCGTTGATCATCTGGGTGCCGCCGTCCGGCACCTCGACGAGGGTGTCGCGCGGGATCGACATCATCGTGCGACCACCGGAGCCGGTGTGCAGGACGATGATCGTGTCGGTGTTGGTGCCGCCGCGCTCGGGCGTGTCGAGCACCTCACGCTGCTCGTCGGTGAGGTCGTCGGCCTTGTCCGAGCCGACGATGAGGTAGTTGGTGCCGGGCTGGTCGCCCGGCCGGTCGCCGGTGGGGGTCGCGTCGACCTCGTCGAGCGTCGTCCAGTGGTAGAGCGGGACACCGGCGAGGTAGATGAGCACCAGCAGGAGCAGCAGCGGGATCAGGCCGAGCCGGAAGCGGGGGAGCCGGCGGCGCTTCTTCTCGGGCCGCGGCGGCGGTGCGGCGGCCGGCGTACGCGGACGGCCCGGCGGCTGCCCGCCCGACCCGCGCGCCTCGCGCCTGGCGACCGGCATCACCCGCGTCTCGTCGGGGCGCTGGGCCTGGGGGGCTCCCTGGCCCGATCCCTGGGTCGGCACCTTCTGGGTGGCGTCACCCGGCGGCTTCTGCGACGAGCCCCCGTAGAGCCAGTCGTACTCGGGGGTTCCCTTCTCGGGCATCCCGGAGCCCTGCGGACGATCAGCCATGGGAAGAGACGCTACCGTGCCGAGCATGAGCCAAGCGCCCCCGAGCACGGTCCGCGCGCGCCCCACGTCGTACAGCCGCGTGAGCCTCGGGATCATGGCGCACTCGAGCGAGGCCAACCTCCTCGGCAACGTGCACGGCGGCGAGGTGATGAAGCTCGCCGACTCCACGGCCGGCGCCGTCGCGCACCGTCACAGCGGCGGCCCGGCCGTCACGGCGGCGATGGACGAGATGACCTTCCTCGCCCCTGTCCACGTGGGCGACATCATCAAGACCTACGCGCAGGTCAACTGGGCCGGCACCTCCTCGATGGAGATCGGCGTGCGCGTCGAGGCCCAGCCGTGGGGCAATGCCGGCGACGAGCCGGTCCACGTCGCCAGCGCCTACTTCGTCTTCGTGGCCATCGACGAGGACGGCCACCCGCGGCCCGTGCCGCCGCTGGAGACCGAGACGCCCGACGACGTACGCCGCCAGCGCGAGGCCGAGATCCGGCGCGCGCACCGGCTCGCGCGCAAGGCCGAGATCGACCGGGGCCGCGAGGGCTGAGCGGCCGGCCCGCTGGTCGGCCTCGTCCGACTGCCTGCCACGGCGAGTCGCGCACCGATGGGACGGGTGTGACTGGTGATACTGGTCGGGCTGACTTCCCCCAGCTGAAAGGCCCCCCGATGCCGCCCGTCCCGCCCCCCGGGTCGCACCCGACGCGCTTCACCACGCTCGACCGCGCGCAGCGTGTGCGGTTCCGTCGCGCGGTGACCCTGATGCTGATGACCCTCGTCCTGCCCGGCTCCGCCCAGCTCGTCTCCGGCAACCGTCGCGTGGGCCTGCTCGCGCTGCGCACCTGGCTGGTGCTCCTCGCGCTGGGCACGACGGCGCTCGTGACGTCGTACTTCTGGCACGGCGTCGCCTTCTGGGCCGGCACCGACACGACCTTCCTGCTGGTGCTGCGCGTCGCTCTGATCGGCCTCGCGGTCGCCTGGGCCTACCTCTTCGTCGACGCCTGGCGCCTCGGCCAGCCCCTGACCCTCCAGCGCCAGCACCGCCTCGCGATCGTCGGTGTCAACGGCCTGCTGTGCTTCAGCGTCGCCGGCGCCCTGCTCTTCGGCGCCCACATGGTCGGCGTCCAGCGCCAGTTCATCGTCACGATGTTCGGCGACGGCGCGGCCGTCGACGCCCACCAGGGGCGCTACAACGTCCTGCTCATGGGCGGCGACTCCGGTGCGGGACGCTGGGGCCTGCGCCCGGACTCGATGACCGTCGCGAGCATCGACGCCGAGACCGGCAAGACCGTGCTCATCTCGCTGCCGCGCAACATGCAGAACTTCCCCTTCGCCGAGGGCTCGGTGATGGCCGAGCAGTTCCCGAACGGCTTCGATGCCGAGGGCCAGTACCTCAACGGCCTCGCCACGTGGGCCCTCGACCACTCCGAGCTCTTCAAGGGCTCGAAGAACCCCGGTGTCGACGCGACCGTCATGGGCGTCGAGGGCATCACCGGCCTCAAGATCAACTACTGGGCGATGGTCAACCTCGAGGGCTTCAAGGACCTCGTCGACGCCGTCGGCGGCGTGGAGCTCAACGTGCGCCAGCCGATCCCGGTGGGCCTGCCCCACGAGAAGACCTTCCACTACATCGAGCCCGGCGTCCGCACGCTCGGTGGTCACGACACGCTGTGGTTCGCCCGGGCCCGCGAGGGCTCCGACGACTACTCGCGGATGGCGCGGCAGAAGTGCGTGATGGGCGCGATGCTCCAGCAGGTCAGCCCGCAGGTCGCGCTGAGCAACTTCGAGGAGATCGCAGGCGCGAGCTCGGCCATGGTCTCGACCGACATCCCGCGCGGCGAGGTCGACCGCTTCGTCGACCTCGCGCTCAAGGCCCGCAGCCAGAAGATCGCCACGCTGTCCCTGGTGCCGCCGATGATCAACACCGCGAATCCCGACATCGCGCTGGTGCAGCAGAAGGTCGCTGCCGCCATCGCGCGCGCCGAGGGCCAGAAGCCGGTCGTGGAGACCGCCGAGGCGGCCGACGCACCGGCGGCCGAGGCTCCTGCGGCGGACGCGGGCGACTCCGCGACGCCCGCGGCGCCGGCCACCCCCTCCGCGCCGACCACCCCGACCCCGCCCCCGGCGGTCACCGGCGGCTCGCTCGGCTCCCTGTCGACCGGCTACGCGGCGAACCAGTCGGAGGACCTCGGCGCGGTTTGTTGAGGCCCCGCGCCCGACCCCTACTGTGTACGCCGTGACCACCGGACCCCTGCCCCGCATCGTCGCGGTCGTGGTCACCTTCAACCGCCTCGGGCTGCTACGGACGCTCGTCACGCGACTCGGTGAGATCGACGGCCTGGCGGAGGTGCTGGTGGTCGACAACGCCTCCTCCGACGGCACGGGGGAGTGGCTGGCCGCGCGCGGGCACACCGGCGAGATCCCCCTGTCGGGTCGCACGCTGACCACCAACCGCGGTGGCGCCGGTGGCTTCCACGACGGACTCGCCTGGGCGATCGACCGCGAGGCCGACCTGGTCTGGCTGATGGACGACGACGGCCTGCCCGACCCCGACTGCCTCGAGCGGCTGCTCGAGGAGACCGACAACCTCGACTTCTGGGGCCCGCTCGTCGTCGACGAGGCCGACCCCGACCGGCTGGTCTTCCCGATCCGGCTGCCCGGCGGCACCCGCGTGGTGCACGCCGTCGACGACGTACGCCGTGCCGCGCGCGCCGATCGCATCGACGGCATCGTGATCCCGTTCAACGGCGTGCTGGTCACCAAGGAGCTCGTCGACCGGATCGGCCTGCCGCGCGAGGAGTTCTTCATCTGGGGCGACGACCACGAGTACCGGCTGCGCGCCGAGGAGGCCGGCGCCCGCGTCGCCACCGTCGTCACCGCCACCGTGCGCCACCCCAGCGTGGGCAACCTCGGCACTCCGATGATGTTCGGCCGCACGACCTACAACGACTCGCCGAGCGACCTCAAGCACTACTGCATGGCGCGCAACAACCTGGTCAACCTCCGCGACTACCGCGGGCCGCTGCACGCCCTTGCCTTCGTGGTGAAGACCGCCTGGTTCTACACCTTCACCCGCCCGAGCCTGGCGCGCCTGCGGCTCAGCCTGGGCGCCATGCGCGCTGGCATCGCCGGGGACTTCGACGGCCACCGGAGGTTCCTCGGATGAGCGCGACCGCGCACGAGAGCGTCGCAGTCGTCGTCGTCACCCACGACCGCGCCGACCTGCTGGTCGCCATGCTCGACGGCATCGCCGCCCAGACGCACGCGCCCGACGCGGTGATCGTCGTCGACAACGCCAGCGCCGACCACACCCCCGAGGTGCTCGCTGCACGCACCGACCTGCCGCTCGAGGTCATCCGGCAGGACAACCTCGGCGGCGCCGGCGGGTTCCACCGCGGCGTGCGGGCGGCGTACGACCGGGGCTTCGACCGCGTGTGGCTGATGGACGACGACGTCGTCCCGGCCCCCGGCTGCCTGGCCGCGCTCATGGCCGTCGACGAGGACTGCCTGATCGCCGTGCGCGAGGACCTCTCGGGCGCGCTGGTGGAGAAGGCCGCGGTCGACTTCGACCTGCGCAACCCGCTGGCGATCAAGCCCAAGCGCGCGACGGTCGACAGCACGTACGCCGACCGCGCCTCGATGCCCGCCCTCGTCGAGGTGCACAACGTGGCCTTCGAGGGCTTCATGGCCCGACGCAGCGTGATCGAGGAGATCGGCTTCCCCGACCCCTCCTTCTTCATCTTCTACGACGACGCCGAGTACGCCGTCCGTGCCCGTCGGACCGGTCGCCGGATCTGGGGGGTCCGCGACGCGGTGCTCGTGCGCCAGCTCGACTTCAACCAGCAGCACGACCTCTCGGGCTGGAAGGGCTTCTACATGTATCGCAACCTCTTCGTGGTTCACCTGCGCCACGGGGAGAACGCGCTCGTGCGGGCCAAGCCGTGGCTCATCACCCTCGCTGTGGTCCTGCTCAGCCCCCTGCGCGGCGGCCGGGCCGAGGCCCGCAACGTGATCCGGGCCATGGCCTCGGCGCGGGGCATGCGCCGCCTCACCGACTCCGCACGTCCCCCTCGATAGACTCACCCAGCGCATCTCACCCACAGGAGTTCATCCCTTGTCCCAGGGCCCCACGCACGACACGGAAACGCTTCCCGACCTCGTCATCGTTGGCGCCGGACTCTTCGGCCTCACGATCGCCGAGCGCTGCGCCGAGGAGCTGGGCTTGCGGGTACTCATCCTCGAGCGCCGCCACCACCTCGGTGGCAACGCCTACAGCGAGCGCGACCCGGAGACAGGGGTGGAGGTGCACAAGTACGGCGCGCACCTGTTCCACACCTCCAACGAGCGCGTGTGGGAGTACGCCAACCGGTTCACGTCGTTCACCGACTACCGGCACAAGGTGTTCGGCAAGTACCAGGGGCAGGTCTACTCGCTGCCGCTCAACCTGGCGCTGATCAACCAGTTCTTCGGCAGGTCCCACACCCCCGACGAGGCCCGAGCGCTCATCGCCGAGCAGTCGAGCGAGGTCGCCACCGAGGACGCCTCCAACCTCGAGGAGAAGGCGATCAGCCTCATCGGGCGCCCCCTCTACGAGGCGTTCATCAAGGGCTACACCGCCAAGCAGTGGCAGACCGACCCCACCGAGCTGAGCGCGGACATCATCACGCGCCTCCCGGTCCGCTACACCTTCCAGAACGGCTGGTTCAGCGACACCTACGAGGGCCTGCCGGTCGACGGCTACACCGCGTGGCTGACCCGGATGGCCGACCACCCGAACATCGAGGTCCGCCTGGAGACCGACTTCTTCGCGGTTGCCGACGAGTTCAAGGGCAAGGTCCCGATCGTCTACACCGGCCCGGTGGACGAGTACTTCGGCAACTCCGAGGGCCGCCTGTCGTGGCGCACCGTCGACCTGGAGGAGAGCGTCGTCGACACCGACGACTTCCAGGGCACCGGCGTGGTCAACTACAACGACCAGGACGTCCCCTACACGCGCATCATCGAGTTCAAGCACTTCCACCCCGAGCGCGAGAAGACCCACCTGCCCGGCAAGAGCGTGATCGTCCACGAGTACAGCCGCTTCGCGGAGGAGGGCGACGAGCCCTACTACCCGGTGAACACCGCGGACGACCGCGCCAAGCTGCTGAAGTACCGCGAGCTGGCCAAGGCCGAGCCGATGGTGCTGTTCGGCGGACGCCTGGGCACCTACAAGTACCTCGACATGCACATGGCCATCGGGGCCGCGCTGTCGATGTACGACAACAAGCTCAAGCCCCACTTCACCGAGGGCGCAGAGCTGACCAGCGGAGGCATCGACGCATGAGCACCACCCCCACCGGCACCCGCGAGCAGACGGTCACCCGGCTGCTGCAGCGCCAGATCCTGCCGATCGACCGCGACACCGACGTCTTCGCGCTCTACGTCGACCTCGAGGACGCCGTGCTCGACACCGACCGGCACGACGTCGGCGGCAGCAAGGCGGCCAAGGACCTCAACAACGCCGCCATCCGCCAGTCGACCTCGACGGGGCGCAAGCTGCACCCCGACCAGATCCGCTCGCGCACCGAGCTGCGGCTCGAGCCCTCGCAACTGCTGTCCTTCGGCACCTACTTCAACGCCTTCCCGGCGTCCTACTGGCGCCGCCACACGGTCGTCACCGACGTCGAGCTGACCGTCCGCCTGAGCGGTGCGGGATCGGTCGTCACGGTCTACAAGTCGATGGCGCGCGGGCACGCCCAGCGCGTGGAAGCCGGCGTGGTCGAGGGTGAGTCGGCAACCTTCACCTTCGACCTGCCGCTCAAGCCGTTCGTCGACGGCGGGTGGTACTGGTACGACGTCGTCGCCGGCGACCACGGCGCCGTCGTCGAGGGTGCGGAGTGGAACGCGCAGGTCCCCGCCGACCGCGCCGACCACGGCACCGCCGACATCTGCATCACCACGATGAACCGCCCTGACTTCTGCGCCAAGCTGCTCACCCAGCTCGGCGAGGACGAGGTGCTCGCCCCCTACCTCGACACCGTGATGGTGATGGAGCAGGGCAAGGACCTCGTGGCGGACTCCGAGTTCTTCCCGCACGCCCAGGAGGTGCTCGGCGACCGCCTGCGGGTGCTCGTCCAGGGCAACCTCGGCGGCTCGGGCGGCTACGCCCGCGGCCAGCTCGAGAGCGTGCGCAAGGGCACCGCGACGTACGCCCTGATGATGGACGACGACGTCGTCTGCGAGCCGGAGGGCGTGATCCGCGCCGTCACCTTCGGCGACCTGGCCAAGCGGCCGACCATCGTCGGTGGCCACATGTTCAACATCTACAACCGCTCGCAGCTGCACTCGTTCGGCGAGATCGTGCAGCCGTGGCGCTTCTGGTGGCAGACCCGTCTCGACGGCTACAGCCAGTGGGACTTCGGCGCCCGCAACCTGCGCTCGGCGCGCTGGCTGCACAAGCGCGCCGACGTCGACTTCAACGGCTGGTTCATGTGCCTGATCCCGCGGGTCGTGCTCGAGGAGGTCGGCCTGTCTCTGCCGGTCTTCATCAAGTGGGACGACTCCGAGTTCGGCCTGCGCGCCAAGCAGGCGGGCTACCCGACGGTGTCCTTCCCGGGTGCCGCGGTGTGGCACGTGCCGTGGACGGACAAGAACGACGGCGTCGACTGGCAGTCCTACTTCCACCAGCGCAACCGCTTCATCGCCGCGCTGCTGCACTCGCCGTACGACCGCGGTGGTCGCATGGTGCGCGAGAGCTTCAACCACCAGGTCAAGCACCTCGCCTCCCTGCAGTACTCCACCGCCGAGCTGCGCCACCTCGCGCTCGAGGACGTGCTGCGCGGCCCCCACGCCCTGCACGGCGAGCTGGGGACCAAGCTCGGTGAGATCAACGCCTTCCGCAAGCAGTTCACCGACGCCCAGCTCATCGAGGACCGCGACGACCTGCCGCCGGTGCGACGCAAGAAGCCCCCGAAGAAGGGCAAGTCCGACATCGAGATCCCCGGCCGGCTCAGCACGCTGGTGGCCGCAGGCCTGGCCCCGCTGCGCCAGCTGCGCCCGGTCCGCGAGATGTCGCGCCAGTACCCCGAGGCCGAGCTCCCGGCGATGGACTCGGGCTGGTTCAACCTGGTCAAGTACGACTCCGCCGTGGTCTCGATGAACGACGGCAGCTCGGTCGCGCTCTACCAGCGCGACCCGGCCCACTACCGCGACCTGATGAAGCGCACCGTGGAGATCCACCGTCGCTTCCACCGCGAGTGGCCCGAGCTGGCCCGCCAGTACCGCGAGGCGCTGGGGGAGATCACCTCGCCCGAGGCGTGGGAGAAGACCTTCGCGCCGTGGACCGAGCAGCGCGACGGTGACGAGTGAGCAGGCCGTGAGCACGCCCCCCGTCGGGCGTCCCCGACCCACCTCCGCCGAGCTCGAGGCGCTGCCGCTGGCGCCTCCGGCGGCGACCGGCCTCGCCGAGGTCGTACGCCGTCGCTACCTGCTCGGCATGCTGGTGCGCAACACCATCAAGTCGCGCTACCAGGGCACGGTGCTGGGCTGGGTGTGGAGCTACCTGCAGCCGGCGATCCGGTTCTGCATGTTCTACTTCCTGTTCCAGGTGATGATCGGCCGCGGTGAGGGGACGATCGAGAACTTCGCCATCCACCTGTTCGCCGGCATGGTGATCGTCCACTTCTTCACCGAGACCTTCAACGGCGGCACCCAGTCGCTGGTGCAGAACCGCTCGCTCATCACCAAGCTGCCCGTGCCGCGGGAGATGTTCCCGGTCGCGCGGATGCTGGTGGCCGCGTGGCACACCGTGCCGATGCTGATCATCCTGCTCATCCCGTGCCTGTTCCTCGGCTGGCGTCCCGATGCCGTCGGGATGGCGGCCGCACTGCTCGGCTTCACCCTTACGGCGGCGCTCGGGCTCGCGCTCGGCCTGCTCTTCAGCGTGGGCAACGTCTTCATGCGCGACATCGGCAAGGTCGCCCAGACGCTCACGCAGTTCGTCACCTTCAGCGTGCCGATGATGTACCCCTTCACGCTGGTGCAGGAGCGCTTCGGCGAGCCGCTCGCGAGCTACTACCTCCTCAACCCGATGGCCGAGGCGGTGCTGCTGATCCAGCGCGGCTTCTGGATCGGCACCACCAGCGACCCCGAGGCCACCGCCGCGGTGCACCTGCCCGACCACCTCTTCACCCGTGGCCTGATCATGACCGGCATCTCGCTGGTCCTCCTCGTGCTGGCCCAGCGGGTCTTCTCCCGCCTCGAGGCGCGGGTGCCGGAGCGCCTCTGATGACGACGATGATCCAGGTGGAGAACGCCACCAAGTCCTTCACGCTGTCCTACCAGCGCTCGCTCAAGCAGACCGTGCTGGCCAAGGCCCGTGGGCGCAAGACCCACGACGTCTTCAACGCCGTCGACGACGTGAGCTTCAAGGTCAGCGAGGGGGAAGCGGTCGGCCTGATGGGGCTCAACGGCTCCGGCAAGTCGACCCTGCTCAAGCTGATCAGTGGCGTGATGCGCCCCGACTCGGGCTCCGTGCTCACCCGCGGTCGGATCGCCGGCCTGATCGCCACCGGCACCGGCTTCGACAACAACCTCAGCGGCCGCGAGAACCTCTACCTCAACGCCGCCATCCTGGGGATGTCGCGGGCCGAGACCGACCGCAAGTTCGACGAGATCGTCGACTTCGCCGACCTGGGCAAGTTCCTCGACACCGACGTCGCCTACTACAGCTCCGGCATGAAGGCGCGCCTGGGCTTCTCCGTCGCGGTCAACGTCGACGCCGACATCTTCATCGCCGACGAGGCGCTGGCGGTGGGGGACCGGCCGTTCAAGCGCAAGTGCAAGAAGCGGATGGACGAGATCGTCGCTTCCGGCGTCACGATGTTCTACGTCTCCCACGCGCCCGGCTCGGTGCGCAACCTCTGCAACCGCGTGCTCGTGATGGAGAGCGGCAAGCTCGGCTTCGACGGTGACGTCGAGGAGGGCATCCGCTACCTCCACTACGACGAGAGCGACGACAACGGCGACGACGACGGCCTCGGCGCCGACATCTGAGCCTCCGCTTCGTCGCGACTAACGGGTCCGTACGCGCACTCCCGCCCCCATCGATGGGGGCGGGAGTGCTGCTTTCGGACCGTTACTGGGGCATCTGTGGCACTCTGATCCAGAATTACACCGATGTAACGGCGTGTCGAGTGGAAATTACACGCTTGTAGTTACTCAGAAACTCTTCCGTGACTGGTGTGACTGGTGTGAACTTCTGCCTTGTGTGACCTTCCCCCACACAGGAGTAGAGATTCCCATGCGCCCTCTTCAGGCACGTCTCGTCACCCTCTGCCAGCAGGTGCTGGCCCTGGGTGTCGTCCTCGTCGTCCTCACCCCGGCCTCCGGTGTGGTGTCGCTCGACATCGTCGGTGAGCACCCCTCGCAGACCGCCCCGGACGCCTCGGTGGCGCTGGTGTCGGCCACCGTGCCGACCTCCGCGGTCACGCCCGAGGTCACCGAGGTGCCGCTGACGGGCGCAGCCGGTGGGTTCTCCGGCCTGAAGGGCCGCACGGTCGTCGGCAGCCCCACCACGGCTCGCGTGCAGAGCACCCCGCAGCCGGTCACCGGCTTCGCGGCCATCGGCGTCACCTGGGAGCACGGGGAGGACCTCGAGGAGGACCAGATCTCGCTCAAGGTGCGCACCCGCACCGGCGAGGAGTGGAGCGCCTGGGAGGACCTCGAGTACCACGACGAGCACGGTCCCGACGCCGACAGCGCCGAGGGTCGCGCGTCGCGTCCCGGCACCGAGCCGATGTTCGTCGGCGACGTCGACGACGTCCAGGTCGAGGCGACCACCGACGGCACGACCCTGCCCGACGACCTCTCGCTGGCGCTGGTCGACCCCGGCACGCCCCGGGGCAGCGAGACCGAGGCTCCGGCCGAGCAGTCCGACGCGGACGGCACCGCGGCGTACGAGCAGAACTTCGCCGACAGGGACGAGCTGATGCAGTCCGAGGGCCTCAGCCTGAGCGCGGCGTCCTCCAGGAAGACCGCCGCGCAGCCCACGATCTTCTCGCGCGCCCAGTGGGGTGCCGACGAGAGCATCCGCAACAAGGGCGCGCTGCGCTACGGCTCCATCAGCGCCGGCTTCGTGCACCACACCGTGAACGCCAACGACTACACCGAGGCCCAGGTGCCGGCGATCCTGCGCAGCATCTACGCCTACCACGTGAAGTCCCGCGGCTGGAGCGACATCGGCTACAACTTCCTCGTCGACCGGTTCGGCCGGATCTGGGAGGGCCGTTTCGGCGGGATCGACAAGCCGGTCGTCGGCGCCCACACGCTCAACTACAACGACTACGCCTTCGCGATGTCGGCCATCGGCAACTTCGACACCGTGCAGCCGCCGGACGTGATGCTGCGGGCCTACGGCGCCCTCTTCGCCTGGAAGCTCTCCCTGCACGGCGTGAACCCGGCGTCGGTCTCGCAGAAGGTCGGTCGCTCGACCTTCCCGGCCATCAACGGCCACCGCGACGCGGGCTCGACCGCCTGCCCGGGCCGCTACCTCTACGCCAAGCTCCCGGTCATCCGGCAGTACGCCAGCAGCGCGGCGCCGATCACCCCGGTGCCCCCGACCGTGCAGCCCATCGAGGTGTCCGCGCCGGCCCCGCAGAACAACCTCGACGCCTCGCCCTACCCCGACCTCGTCGTGCGCCGTGCCTCCGACGGCCGCGGCCTGATGATCCCCACGGGCGGCCTGACGTCGTTCCAGAAGCGGACCGTGGTCGGCAAGAGCGGCTGGGACAAGCGCGCCGACGTCCTGGTCTCACCGGACCTCACCGGCGACGGCAGGGCCGACCTGGTGACGGTGGACCGCTCCGGCGTGGTGCGCGTCCGGGCCGGCAAGGGCAACGGCAGGTTCGGCGCCACCACCAAGAAGATGTCGCTGCGCGGCTACTCGCTCATCACTGCCGTGGGCGACATCAACGGTGACGGCCGCAACGACCTGGTCGCCCGCTTCAAGGGCCGCCTCACCACGCTCCTGGCGACCGGCCGCGGCGGCTTCGACCGCAAGGTCACCCGCAAGGGCTACAGCAGCTACCGCCAGCTCATCGGCGCCGGGGACCTCAACGGGGACGGCCGCGCGGACCTGCTGCTGCGCACCAAGAACCGGCTCTTCCTGCAGACCGGCTACGGCACCGGGCGCTTCGCCCCGCCGCAGCGCGTGGCTGGCAGGTGGAGCGGCTACAACCGCCTCGTCGCCGGTGACTTCAACGGTGACGGCACCTCCGACCTCGTGGCCCGCACCAGTGCCGGCAAGATGCTGATGCTGCCGGGCCGCGGCGACGGGTCGTACGGCGCCGGGCGTGGCCCGGTCTCCAACCTCAAGAGCATGCGCTGGATCACCGGCACCAACCTGGTCGCCGGCCAGGGTGCCGACCTGATCGGCGTGGCGGGCAAGCAGCTCGTGGTCGTCGCCAACAGGGACACCTTTGAGCTGGGCGCGCCGGTCGACACCGGCGTCTCCTTCGCAGGCCTGAACATGCTGCTCAACGCCGGCGACGTGAACCGCGACGGCTCCGGCGACGTGCTGGGCCGCGACACCTCCGGTCAGCTGCTGCTCTTCGCGGGCAACGGGACGGGCGCCCTGGCGCCGGGCCGCGTGCTCGGAGCGGGCTGGGGCGGCATCTCCGGCCTGACCGCGGTCGGCGACGTGACCGGTGACGGCAACCCCGACCTGGTCGGCAACACCGGCGGCACCCTCGTGGTGTGGCGCGGCAACGGGTCGGGCTTCGACGCCGCCGTGCCGGTCAAGGGCGGCGTGCCGATGCCGGCCGGTCTCCCGTCGGACCTCTCGGGCTTCGACTGGGTGTTCGGCGTCCAGCCGATGACGCTGAAGGGCCGGAGCGACTACGTCGTGCGCGAGCGTGCCAGCGGCATGGTCTACATCTACAGCGGTCGTCGCTCGGGCGTCTCGACCCCGCGCGTGCTGGGCGAGGGACTGGGGGCCTTCGACCTGGCCGGGTGATCAGCCGGCGCTATCAGAGCAGCGCAGTCAGGCCCGTGCGGTCGCCCGTTCGGCGTCGAAGACGTCGTCGAGGCGGTCCGGGTCGGGATTGCGGACAAGGACCAGCGAGCCTCCCCTTCGGAGGGGCTCGGTGAAGGTGGCCATTCCTGGTGGGGAAGCCGGGTCCGCCACCGACAGAAGACGGCCGCCGTCGGTGAGTGCACTCCCGACGGCGGCCGTCAGGTCGTGGAGCCCGTCCTGGGTGAGGGCATCGGTGGCGAGGTCGTCGCCAGTGGGCGGGTCCCAGGCCGTGAAGCCATCGGGCTGCGACCAGATCTCGACGCCGACGTCGAGGACGCCGGCCGGGAGCGGCTCGGCGAACCGGACGCCCAGCGGGCGCAGGCTGCACGCCAGCACCGGCAGGGCTGAGGCGCGGGGGCCCCAGACGGCGAGGCCGTCAGGCCCGCACACGACCGCGTCGGGGTCCTCGGCACTCGTGACGCGCAGCCCGACCGTCCAGGCCGCGCCGAGGAAGACCGTCGAGAGCCAGTGCGGCGGCAGGTCGATGCGCAGCGACATCCCGCGCTCGAGGTCGGCCACGTCGACCAGCAGGCCGGACGCCTTGGCCACCCAGTTGGCGTACGTCGTCACCGACAGCTCGACGCGCTCGTCTGTGCCATGGTCGTAGAAGGTGACCAGGGGCCGACCGGGATCGCGCCGGAGCTGGGCGCCGAGCGTCTCGGCGAAGGTGGGCACGCAGCCGGCTCAGACCGCGTTGGGCTCGGGGGAGTCCATGTAGGGGTAGTCGGTCATGAAGGTGTCGAGGGCGGCGCCGCTCAGGTCCGAGCAGTACTGCCACACGCCGACCGCCTTGGACGGGTCGGTCTCGCCGACGCCTCCGACGGACCAGTGGGTCAGGGCGACGTGCTGGTCGTCGGGGAAGGGCTCGCCGTCCTCGGACGTCCACGGCACGGCCTTGAACTTGTCGCGGTAGTTGGTGGTGCCCTGGAGCTTCGAGGCGATGCCGCGCAGCTGGTCCATCTTCTCCGAGTCGTCGGCGATGGTCTCGTCGTACCAGAGGATGGTGAAGCCGTGCTCGAGGTTGTGCACGAGCTCGCCGAGCTCGGGACGGTCCGAGGCGGTGTAGAGCTTGCGGTCCATGCTGTCCCACAGGTTCCAGTGGGTGCCGAAGGCCGGCGGGGAGTCCGGGTAGGTCATCGGCGTGCCGACGTCCACGTGGTCCTGGTTTCCCTCGGCGGGCTTGGTGGTGACCTCCTGGCACACCGAGGCCTCGGCGCCGATCTCGCTCAGCGAGTCGGAGGAGAAGGCGCGCAGGTCGTACCAGTCCTTGACGGGCTTGAACGCTGCCGCGCCGACGATGAGCACGGCGACCAGGACGCACACGCCGACGATCGCCATGCCGCGACGGTTCTCGCCGCGCGCCTGCTGGGAACGGATGGAGTCGATGACCGCCTGACGGTCGGTCTTCTTTGCCTGCTTGGCCACGGTGCTCGGTGTCTCTCGGTCGGTGGACGACGGACTGCGCTGGCAGAGTCTACGTAGTCCGCGGTGATCCGTCGCACACGCCGTCGGATCCGGCCCGCTCCCAGTCCTCGATCCGCCACCCGTGGGCGAAGCAGACGGCCGTGAGGGCAGTGCGGTCGGCGGCGTCGGGGAGCCGCGCGATCGCCGCCGCCAGCTCGTCGGCGTCCGCGGGTGCACCGAAGGGCACGCGGTCCGCGTCGTCCCCGGCCAGGGCGCGTACGACGGCCTCGCGCGCACCCCACCCGAAGAGGTCCGCCCCGTCCGGGCGCACCAGTGCGACGGCACCGGTCCCGTCGTCGCCGGGCGCCAGCACCAGGTCGGCGCGGCCGCGCACAACGGCGAGCGGACGGCCGGCGAGCTTGCCCTGGGCCAGCTCGGCGGCGCCCGCGAGCTCGTCGGCGACCGCGGGGAGGGTCACGGCGAGGGGATTACCGTGCGGGTCGGTGCGTCCCGCGAAGTCCTCGGCCACCACGAGGCCGGCGGCCCCGATGGCGAGGTCGGTCTGGCCCTCGCGCCAGGCCCGACCGGCGGTGTCGGTGACGACGACGGCCACGTTGACGCCGGTGCGCTCGCGGATCTCGCGACGCAGGGCGCGCGCCGAGGCGTCGGGGTCCAGCGGCAGCAGCACGACCGAGCCGACGGCGACGTTGGAGGCGTCGACGCCGGCCGCCGCCATGGTGAGGCCGAGACGGTGCCGCACGATGCGGGTCGCGCCGCGACGCGCCACCAGGCGCACCGACTCCTCGTCGATCGCCTCCTCGCGTCCACCCCTCCGGGTGCGACCCTCGGCCTTGCTCACCACCTTGCTGGTCACGCAGACCACGTCGCCGTCCGCGAGGGCCGCGCCGCCGTCGAGGACATCGAGCAGCAGGCCGGCCAGGTCGTCGCCGGCGCGGACCTCGGGGAGGCCGTCGGGGGCCCAGACCTCGAGCCTGCTCACGCGCCTGCGTCCGGGGTGGCGTCCGGGGTGGTGTCCGGGACGAGGTCGACGGCTGCCGCCGCCATCGCTGCGGTCGCGTCGTGGTCGGTCATCATCAGCGGGACCGCCCGGGCCACGATGCCCGCCCCCTCGAGCCGAGGGAGCTGGTCGGCGTCGCGGCTGTCGACCAGCCACCCGTCGAGGACGCCGCCGCGCGAGCGTGCGCCGTAGTGGATCCCGACGGCCGCCGCGCTGACCTCCACACCGATGCTGGTGAGCATCTGCCGAGCCATCCCGTGCACGTGGGAGGGGCCGACGATGGGCGACAGGCCCACGACCGGGGCGGCGGTGGCGCGCACGGCGTCGCGGATCCCGGGGACCCCGAGGATCGTGCCGACCGACACGACCGGGTTGGACGGCGGCAGCACCACGAGGTCGGCGTCCGCGATGGCGTCGAGCACGCCCGGGCCGGGCGTGGAGGAGTCCTGCCCCACGGCGAGGACCGCCTCCGCGGGCACCTCGGCGCGCAGCCGCACCCAGTACTCCTGGAAGTGCACGACGCGGCGCCCGCTGGCGCTGTCGGGGTCCGCGATCGCGACGTGCGTCTCGACGCGGTCGTCGCTCATCGGCAGCAGCCGGACCCGGTCGCCGTGGAGCGGCTCGAGCCAGCGGCGGCACAGCGCCGCGGTGACCTGCGAGAGGCCGAAGCCGGCCTCGAGCATCTGGGTGCGGA
This sequence comes from Nocardioides furvisabuli, assembly GCA_964021995.1. Lineage (GTDB taxonomy): Bacteria > Actinomycetota > Actinomycetes > Propionibacteriales > Nocardioidaceae > Nocardioides > Nocardioides furvisabuli_A. The sequence continues at coordinate 213,217 of CAXHZJ010000008.1, forward strand.
CGAGGTGGGTGGCGATGTCGCGGTCGCCGAGGCCGAACCACGTCGGCTCCACGCCGTACGCCTCCAGCTCGGTCTTCGCGCTCCACGTCTCGTCGCTGCGGCCCCACCCGCGCTCGACGTCGATCCCCTCCCCGAGGGTGTACATCACGGTGTCGAGGTCGGGGCAGACCTTCAGGCCGTGGATCCACCAGTCGTCGGCGGTGTTGGCCACGACGGTGACGTGCGTGTCGGCGGTCCCGCCGGGCACTGCGCCGGTGCGCAGGCCGTGGAGCAGGCCCTGGACGAACCTGGCCCCACCGACACCTCCCGAGAGGACGGTGATACGACGAAGCGGTGTGGCAGTCGGGGACGGTGATGATGGCATAGGAGCAGCCTGCCGGAAGGCGAACGGGTATATCAGATCCGGGCTTGACTTACGGGAACGACAGGCATGTAATTCCCACAGTGTCATTGGGTTGTTCGTAGCCGGGTCGAAAGGGCTTACCACCATGAGAGCAGAACTGTTTCTTCTCGAACCCGAGGGCGAAGAGCTCGGGTGGCAGGACCGCGCGCTGTGCGCGCAGACGGACCCCGAGGCGTTCTTCCCCGAGAAGGGTGGTTCGACCCGGGAGGCCAAGAAGGTCTGCCTGACGTGCGAGGTGCGTGACGACTGCCTCGAGTCCGCGCTGATGAACGACGAGCGCTTCGGCATCTGGGGCGGCCTGTCCGAGCGCGAGCGCCGCAAGCTCAAGAAGCGCGCGGTCTGACCGAGCGCCTCCACGCCGTTTTCGGGCGGTCCGGAGCGCCTCGCTAAGGTGCTCCGGTGTCTGTCACTGCGCTTCTCGTCTCTCATGACGGGGCGAGGTGGCTCCCAGCAGTTCTCGCTGGTCTGACCGGGCAGACCCTCCGGGTGGACCGCGTCGCGGTGGTCGACACCACCAGCCGCGACGACAGCCTCGACCTGGTGCGCGACGGCCTCGGCCGCGCTGGTCTGGACGGCTCGTCGCTCGTCGTGGACGTCGTCCCGGGCTCCACCAGCTATCCCGCCGCCGTGCGCCACGGCCTCGACCTGGCCCCGGCCCTCGCGGCGGGCGACGGCGACGAGTGGGTCTGGCTGCTCCACGACGACAGCAACCCCGCCCCCACGGCGCTGGCCGAGCTGCTGGCCGCGGCCGAGGAGCATCCCGACGCCGCGATCCTCGGTCCGAAGCTGCGCGAGTGGCCCTCGCTGCGCCGGCTGCTCGAGGTCGGCCTGACCATCACCGGCACCGGACACCGTGAGACCGGTCTGGAGCGGGGTGAGTACGACCAGGGCCAGCACGACGCCGTGCGCGAGGTGCTCGCGGTCAACACCGCCGGCATGCTGGTGCGGCGCGACGTGCTGGAGTCCCTGGGCGGGCTCGACGAGGAGCTGCCGATCTTCGGCAACGACATCGACTTCGGCTGGCGCGCCGCCCTCGCCGGCCACCGCACGCTCGTGGTGCCGCAGGCGGTGGTCTTCCACGCCGAGGCCGCGCACCGCGGCGTACGTCGCACGCCGCTGACCGGGCGCCACACCCACTACCAGGAGCGTCGCGCCGCACTCTTCACCTCGCTGGCCAACGTGTCGTCGCGCGGCTTCGCCTGGCAGTACGTCCGGCTCTTCCTCGGCTCGCTGCTGCGCGTCGTGGGCTACCTCGGCGTGCGCTCGGTCGGGGAGGCACTCGACGAGCTGGCTGCGGTGCTCTCGGTGCACGGCCGGCCGCGACAGGTGCTGGCGGCCCGCCGCCAGCGCGCCGAGCGCCGCACGGGCGAGCCGGCGGACGTACGCCGGCTCCTGGCCCCGGCGTGGCTGCCCTACCGCCACGGCCTCGACTTCGTCACCGACCTGGCGGCTGCGGCCACGAGCCAGGCCGCCGACGTCGCCGAGCGACGACGCCTCGCGCAGGCCCCCGGCGAGCAGGCCGCCCGCGGCCAGCGGCGCGGTCCGGTGGAGGACGACGAGGACGCCTACCTCACCGACACCGGGATGGTCGCCCGCTTCTTCACCAACCCGGTCGCGGTCGTGCTGGTGCTCTTCGGCGTGCTCGCGATCCTCGCCGGGCGCGAGGCGTTCGGCTCGATCACCGGCGGCGCGCTCTCGCCGGTCCCGGAGTCGGCGGGGGACTGGTGGCGGCTGCACACCACCTCGTGGCACCCGCTCGGCACCGGCACCGACGTCCCCGCACCCGCCTACGTCCTTCCCTTCGCCCTTGCGGCGTCGGTCCTCCTCGGCAGCACCGGCGCGGTGGTGTCGGGACTGATGTTGCTGGCGGTGCCGTTCGCGGCATGGGGAGCCTGGCGCCTGCTCAAGGTCGTCGGCCGGCTCGTCGACCCGCTCGGCCTCCCGCGCTGGCTGGTGGTGTGGGGCGCGCTGACCTACGCGCTGGTCCCGGTCACCTCGGGCGCCTGGGGCGAGGGCCGCTTCGGCACCGTCGCCGTCGCGACGCTGCTGCCGTGGGCCGCCCACGCCGCGCTGGGCTTCGTCGACCCCGACCGCGACCGCCGCTGGCGCGCCGCGTGGCGTACGGCTCTCCTGCTCGCCCTCGGTGCGGCCTTCGTGCCGGGCTTCTGGCTCTTCGCGCTGCTGGCCACCGCGGTCGTGCTCGGCGCGGCCGCCGTCATCTCGCCGCGGCTGCTGCGCGAGCGCGACAGCTGGGGACCGCCCGTGGCTGCCGTGGCCGCGACGCCGCTGCTGCTCGCCCCGTGGCTGCTGCCGCTGCTGACGACGGGCTCCGGCTCCGGCCTGCTCCTCGAGGCGGGTCGGCTGACGGTCGACCAGGTCACCTTCGGTGGGCTGCTGACCGGCAGGCTCAACGACTTCGGCGCGCCCGACTGGCTCGGCACCGTGCTGGGTGTCCTGGCCGTCGCGGCCCTGCTCCCGCGGCGTACGCGCGTGCCGGTGGTGATCTGCTGGCTCGTCGCGCTCGCCGCGGCCCTGGTGTCGGGGGTGCTCTCCCACGTCTCGCTCGACCTGCCGTCGGTCACCACGCGCCCCAGCCTCGGCCTGTTCGTGGTGATCCTCCAGGGCACCGCGATCGTCGCGGTCGCGCTGGGCGCGGACGCCTACCTGCGCCGTCTCGAGGAGCACCACCCGGCCTGGCAGCGCGGAGTCGCCGCCGCCCTGGCCGTGGCGGCGGCCGCCGTGCCGCTCGGCGGGCTCGGCTGGTGGCTGACCACCCCCGACAACGCGATGGCACGCGACGCCGAGACGACCGTGCCGGTCTACATGCAGCAGAGCTCCCTGCTGGGCCCGGAGCACGGCGTGCTCGTGGTCGACGGGTCCGTGGAGGACGGCATCACCTACCGCATCCGCCGCGAGGACGGCACGACCGTCGGCGAGGACGAGATCCTCACGCTCGCCGATGAGGACGACGACCTGACGGGCGAGGTGCAGGCGCTGGTGTCGGCCCCCACCCCGGGCGTCGTCGCCGCGCTCGGTGACCGCGGCGTCGAGTACGTCGTGCTCGCCTCGCCCGCGGACGGGCGCATCTCGGCCCGCCTCGACGCCACGGGGGGCCTCGAGCAGGCCAGCGCCGAGGACCGGACCACCCGCGCCTGGCGCGTGGACCGCCCGCTCGATGCGGCCGCCCTCGACGGTCCCGAGCCGTGGTGGCGCACCGCGCTGCTGGTCGTCCAGGCGCTGGCGGTCCTCGCAGCGATCGTCCTCGCCGCGCCGACGGTGCGCCAGCGCAGGGAGGGACGCAGCCATGACTGACGCACCCACGACCGGCCGGCGCCGCGTCGCCGACGCGGCCGGTCGACGCCCCTCGCCCCTGACGCTGCTGGCGGTGGCGATCCCGCTGCTGACCGTCGCGGCGCTGGCCCTCGTCCGGCCCGCAGCGGAGCCGACGACGGCGTACGCGCCGTCCGACGCGCCGCTCGACCGCTCGACCGCGGTGTGCCCGGCGCGCCTGCCCGGGGCGGACGAGGTGCGCCTGGGCAGCGCCTCCCTCGCCTCCGGGGACCTGGCCGTGCGGGTCGGGCGCGACGAGCGCACGGTGGCCCTGGTCAACGGTGTCGCGGCCCTCGAGGAGCGTGGCTCGGTCGTCGTGGACGGCGCCGGCGAGCTCGCCCCCGGTCTCGTCGTCGGGCGCTCCGGCGCCGGGTCGGCGGTGGCCTGCGACCAGCCCGCGCCCGAGCGCTGGTTCACCGGCCTGGGTGCCTCCGCGGAGCACACGTCCACCCTGACGCTGGTCAACCCCGACAAGGGACCGGCCGTCGCCGACGTCACCGTCTGGGACGGCAGCGGGATCGTCGACGTCCCGGCGCTGCGCGGCGTGCGGGTGCCGGGGGGCCGGTCGGTCTCCTTCGACCTCGCCGAGGTCGCCCCGAACCGCGACGCCCTCGCCGCCCAGGTCCTCGTCTCGCGCGGACGGCTCTCCGCCGGCGTCGTCGACGTGCTCGACCCGGTGGGCACCGACCCGGCCGTGCGCGAGTGGCTGCCGGCGCAGGACGCCCCCGCCGAGACGTCGTACGTCGTCGGGGTGCAGGCAGCGGCCGCCGACCGGACCCTCACGCTGGCCAACCCCGGCGACAGCGAGGTCCGGGTCGCGCTGAAGCTGGTGAGCGGCGAGAGCGAGTTCGCCCCCGCGGGCGTCGAGGAGGTGACCCTCGCCCCCGCGACGGTGACCGAGGTCGACCTCGCCGGGGTGCTGCGCGGCCCGACCGCCGAGGGGGTGCAGGCCCTGCGGCTCGACGCCACCGGCCCGGTCACCGCCGCACTGCGGACCCGGACCGCCTCCGACCTCGCCTTCTCCGTCGCGGGCCCCGTCGTGGAGGGCGACACCGCCGTGGCGCTGCCCGCCGGCTCCAAGCGCGTGGTCGTCGCCGGCGCGAGCGCTCCCGGCGTCCTGGTCCTGCGGGCGTGGGACGCCGACGGCGAGGCCGTGGTGCGCGAGCGCCGGGTCGAGGTCGAGCCGGCCACCGCGGCACGGCTGCGGCTGCCGGACGAGGCGGTGCTCGCCGTGGTGCGGGTCGAGCGCACGGGTGCGGTCGTGTCGGTGGAGGTCGACGACCGGGGGCTGTCGGTGCTGCCGCTCTCCACCCTCGTGACGACCGGCCAGGTGCCGGACGTCCGGCCCGCGCAGAGGTAGCCGCGCGTTAGTCGGCGTACCTCTCGTCGACCTGCCCGGGGGAGAGGTTGAGCAGCTCGGCGAGCTGCTCGACCACGACGGTGTGCACCATCGCCTCGAGCTCGGCGCGGTCGTTCGCGCGGTGCTCGACGGGGCGGCGGAAGATCACGAGCCGGGTCGGGTCCTGGCCCTTGCCGCGCACCAGCGAGGAGAGCGGCACGGTGTCGTCGCCCCAGTCGTCGGGCAGCATCGGCGTGTCCTCGACGGCGTACTCCACCAGCCCGAGGTGGCGCTGCCAGCGCTCGTCGAGCGGGGTGACCACGTCGAGGACGAGCTGGTCGAAGCGCTGCCGGTCCGTGCGCAGGGCCGGCGTCCCCGGCACGGAGGGCATCACTCCGGGGCCGCGCATGCCGCGGCCGCGGCGGTCGCGGCTGCGGTGCGGTCGGTCGGGGCGGGTGGGGCTGACGTCGTCCACGCCGCGAGCCTAAGCGCCGCGCGTGCGTGCGGCGGGTAGCGTCACGGCCGTGAGCCTTGCCCGTCGTTGTTCGCGTACGGCGTGTGGCCGTTCCGCGGTCAACACGCTGACCTACGTGTACGCCGACCAGACCGCCGTCCTCGGGCCGCTGGCGACCTACGCCGAGCCGCACGCCTACGACCTCTGCGACGTGCACAGCGAGCGGCTCTCCGCCCCGCGCGGCTGGGAGGTCCTGCGACTGGCTCCGGACCCCAAGGCGCAGGGGCCGAGCAGCGACGACCTGCTCGCCCTGGCCGACGCGGTCCGCGAGGCCGGCCGCCCGGCGCCCGCACCGGTCCCGCTGCACTCGACCGACGACCCGTCCCGCGGCGCCAAGCGCGGGCACCTGCGTGTCCTGACGTCCACCGACTGACCTAGGATCGTGCGTGTGAACATCGACCCGCAGCTGCTGAGCATCATCGTCTGCCCGGCCTGCCACGGCGAGCTGTCGCCCGCGACGCACGCCGGCGCCGACGAGCTCGTCTGCCAGGGGTGCGGCAACGCCTACCCCGTCCGCGACGACATCCCCGTCCTCCTCGTCGACGAAGCCCGCAAGCCGGCCTGAGGCCGGGGTCCTGACGTGGCGACCTGGTTCGACGAGGCCCGTCTCGACGACGACAGCGTGCTGGAGACCGTCGACCTGCGCCTGCGCACCCTCGCCGAGAGCGGTGCCCGGGTGCGTCGTGAGGCCCACGCGGCCGCCGCGGCGACGGCCGAGGCCATCGCCCGCGGGCGCGACGAGGCCCGCCCCCGCGCGGTGATCGCCGCCGGTCCCGACTCGCGGCTGCTGCGCGCGGTCCTCGAGCCGTGGTGTCCGGTGCCCTTCGTCGCCTGGCCCAACCCCGGGCTCCCGGGCTGGGCCGGCTCGCTCGACCTCGTCGTGATGCTGGCGCCCGAGGGCAACGACCACGGGTCGGCGTCCGCGGTCGCCGAGGCCGTACGCCGCGGCGCGCAGGTGGCCGTCGCCTGCCCGGAGCGCTCGATGGTCGCCGAGCACGCCGCCGGTCGCCACGTCACGCTGCTGCCGACGGTGACCGGGGACCAGCTCGCCACGGCCGTGGTCATGCTCGACTACCTCGCCCACATCCAGCTGGGCCCCCACGCCGAGGCCGAGTCGGTGGCGGAGTCGCTCGACGAGGTGGCCACCAGCTGCTCGCCGCACCGCGACCTGGCCGTCAACCCGGCCAAGATGCTGGCGATCGCGATGGCCGACACCAACCCGCTCGTGTGGGGTGGGTCCGTGCTCGCCGCCCGTGCCGCCCGTCGCCTCGCGGAGTCGCTGCGGCGCACGAGCGGACGCTCCGCCATCGCGGGCGATGCCGAGCACCTGCTGCCGGTGATCGAGGCCACCAAGCCGCACGACACCTTCGCCGATCCCTTCTCCGACGAGCCGGCCGACCTGCGCCCGCTGCTGCTGGTGCTCGACGACCGCGCCGACGACCCGGTGGTCCGTGAGCAGGCGGGTGCGCTCCGGGCCGCGGCCGCGCGCCACGGCGTACGCGTCGAGACAGTCGAGACCCACGCCGATGCCGAGGTCGCGCGCTACGCCTCGCTGCTGCTGACCGGCACCTACGCCGCGGAGTACCTCCGCGTCGGGCTGGTCGACGACTAGGCCTGCCCGGGCCCGGTCAGCCTCGTCCCGAGGACGAGCGCGTCGCCGCCGTGGACGTACGCCGTCCGCTCGAGGACCATCCCGAGCTTGTGGGCGACCCCCTGCGAGGGCGTGTTCTCCGGACGGATGATCGCCACGAGGTGCTCGATGCCGGCGGCGGCCGCACAGTCGCGTACGGCGATCGCGGCCTCCGTGGCGTAGCCGTGCCGGCGCAGGTCGGGCAGGACGTGGTAGCCGACCTCGACGTGGGGCTCACCCTCCACGTCCTGCACGGTCAGGCCGCAGTCGCCGACGAACTCGCCGTCGAGGGTCTCGACGACCCACAGCCCGAAACCGTGGTCGGCGTAGTTGCGCTCCTGCCACTCGATCCAGTGCACGGCGTCGTCGCGGTCGCGGGCCGGCCGGCCCACCGGGACGGGATCCGGCGCCGAGAGCAGCGCCGTCATGTCGTCGAGGTCGGCCACCGTCATCGGACGGAAGCGCAGGCGCTCGGTGGGCTCGGGCAGCACCGGCTCAGGCTAGTGGCCGGGTGCCGTCGGGTGCCTGCTGGTCGACGTCGGTCCACACCTCCGTGAGCTCGGCGAGGAGGCCGTCCCGGACGGTGGCGAAGCTGGCGACGGCGAAGACCTGGTCCGCGCCGTCGGGTCCGGTCCCGAGCACCCTCGCCCGGAGGACGCCCCGGTCGTCGGCGGCGACGAGGTCCTCGACGTGCATGCGCTGGAAGCCCGGGTAGTCGGCATTGAGCCTGACCCACCCCTCGCGGTCGAAGACCTCACCGGTGTGGACCAGCCGGCAGGCGAAGTCGGTGTGCAGGAGGTCCGGCAGCCCAGCCCAGTCGTGGGCGTCGATGACCTCGGCGAGGCGGGTGAGGAGGGTGGCGGTGTCCATGGCGGGAGTGTGGCGCGGGGCACCGACAGCGCTCGGCTCCGGCGTCACTGCGTCCGGGCTGCTGCGTACTGGGCGAGGGCTCGGTCGAGGTCCGGCTCGGCGAAGTCGGGCCACAGCTTCTGGCTGACGTGCACCTCGGCGTGCGCCGTCTGCCAGGGGCAGAATCCGGAGAGCCGCTGCTCCCCGCTCGTGCGGATCACCAGGTCGATCTCCTTGACCGGCCCGCCGCCGAGCCCGGCCGTGATCGCGTCCGGGTCCAGCCCGCGCTCCGGATCGACGGCTCCGTCCCGGACCGCACGCCGGATCGCGCCGACGATGTCCTCGCGTCCGTCGTAGCCGATCGCGAGCGTGAGGTGCGCGGGCCGACCAGCGGTCTGCTGCTCTGCCTCGCGCAGGGCCTTCGCTGCTTGCTCCGGCAACAGGGCGGTGTCGCCCGAGACGTGGAGAGACCATCGTCCGGTCCTCGTCACCAGTGCGGGGAGCACGTCCGTGACGAGACCGAAGAGGAAGCCGATCTCGGTGGCCGACCGCTTGCGGATGTTGTCGGCCGACAGCACGTAGATGCTCAGGTGCTCGATGCCCCTGGCTTCGCACCACCCAAGGAGGTCCTCGACGTGGTCGGCACCGCGGCGGTGTCCTTCGCTGGCGCTCGCCAGCCCGGCCTGACGCGCCCAGCGCCTGTTGCCGTCCATCACGACACCGACGTGCCGCGGTGTCTCCGTCCTCCTGGCTGAGTCCACGGTGGTCACTCCGTCATCCTTCCCGGCGCGGCTGTCCCTGGCTAGGCACCCCCGAGTGGTCGGCGAGCGGTCAGGCCTCCACGCAGAACTCGTTGCCCTCCGGGTCGAGCATCACGACAAGGGTGTCGTCCTGGCGGACGATCCGAGCGCCCAGCGCCACGAGCCGGTCACGCTCGTCGGCGAGTGGACCCATCGTCCGCAGGTCGAAGTGCTGGCGGTTCTTCGCGACCTTCGTCTCGGGCACCTGCTGGAACCACAAGCTGGGGCCTCCCCACCCGGCGGGTTCGACCCACGCGCGCTCCGACGTGCTGTCCTCGTCGACGTCAGAGCCGAGCGCGGCCGCCCAGAAGGTCGCGAGCGTCAGCGGGTCGTGGCAGTCGAAGGTCACGGACTTCACGAAGGAAGGCATGCACGCACGCTAGTGGCCGACGAGGACGCGCCTGTGGCCCCGCCTGCTCGTGGGTGGCGGGGTGTGGGGCGGGGTCATGGTCGAGGTGACGGGATCCGGGGTCGGCCGGGGGCTGGCGGGTCCAGAGCTGACGTGCCGGTGCTGTCCCGTCGGTAGCGGTGGCCGTGCGGGGACGTCCAGTGGAAGACCCCCGGCTCGGTCATGTCGTAGTCCCAAGCGGTGTGGGTCTTGAGGCGGTGGTGGAACCGGCACAGCGCGGCGAGGTTGTCGGTGTGCGTGGGCCCGGGTTGGGGCCCGTCTTGTATGTCGGCGTCGTGGTCGTAGGGGATGACGTGGTCGACGTCGCACCCCCGCGCTGGTCGGGCGCAGAACGGGAACACACACGTCCGGCGGAATCTAGGTAGTCACGCAACACCGGGTGTTTTCGTGGTTCGGGACAGTAT
>CAXHZJ010000009.1:0-208293 GCA_964021995.1 Nocardioides furvisabuli
CCAGGGTGTCGCGCACCGAGATGTGGACCCTGCCGGGCGGCGGCGTCGACCACGGTGAGGACCCGCGGGCGGCGTTGCTGCGCGAGATCCGGGAGGAGACCGGCCTCGACGCCACCGTCGGCGAGACCGCCCGGGTCTACAGCGCCCACATGCCTCGCGCGGCCCGCGACGGCCTGCTCGTCGACGCCCACGCGATCCGCATCGTCTACGACGCCTGGGTGCCCATGGACGCCCCGGCGCCGCGCGTGGTGGAGGTGGACGGATCGACGGTCGAGTCCGCCTGGCACCGGGTCGAGGACGTCGCGTCGGGCCTGGTGCCGGTGGCTGCGCAGGTGACCGACGCCCTGGTCGACCACCAGCCGCACCGGCTGCAGCGGGTCGCGGCGTACGCCGTCGTGCTGCGCGGTCGCGACGTGCTGCTGACCCGGCTGTCGGCGCGGGCCGCGCACCCCGGGCTGTGGACCCTGCCCGGCGGCGGCGTCGACCACGGCGAGGGACCGGCGGTGGCGCTCGCGCGCGAGGTCGAGGAGGAGTGCGGCCTGGCGTGCGAGGTCGGCGACCTGCTCGGCGTGCACGACACCCACTTCTCCGGCCACGCCCCGTCCGGGCGGATCGAGGACTACCACGGCATCCACCTGCTCTTCACCGCCTCGGTCGGGGACGGCGAGCCGCGTGTGGTGGAGGTCGACGGCACGACCGACGAGGTGGCCTGGGTCGACCGCGCGGACGTCGAGTCCGGCCGGGTGCCCGTGCTCGACGTGGTGACGCACGCGCTGCGCCTGGCCTGACGCCGCGGACCTAGGATGGGGCCATGAACCCACGCCACCGCCGACTCGTCATCCCGGTGGCGCTGGGGGCCCTCATCCTCATCGTCGTCCTCGCCGCGGTCCTGTGAGCGACCGGCAGGCCGCGTCACCCGAGTGGGACCGCCTGCGGGCGGCCGTGCTCGACGCCGACTCGCTGGTGCGCGCCCTGGCCAGCGGCCGCCGCAAGGGCGGGCCCGCACCCACCGTTCAGGGGCGCGAGGTGCGCCGCGTGGAGGTCCGCGTGGTCGACCTCAGGGCCGGACGCCACCTCCAGGTGACGGCGTACGACGCGACCCAGGCGCACACCACCAACCACGCGCTCGGTGAGGACGCCCGGACCGTCGTCGACGCGCTGCTGGCCGAGCCCTTCGCCAACTGGCACGTCGACACCACCGACGCCACCCACCAGCTCCGCGTGACGAAGAAGGGCGCGCCGCTGCTCCACACGTCGGCGCGCACGGAGGCGGTCGAGGTCTCGCGCGACCACGACCGCACCAAGGACCGGCTGCTCGCGGAGGACGACCCCGTCCTCGTGGCCCTCGGGATCAGTGATGCACAGGGCCGGGTGAAGCCGACGCGACAGGCGAAGTACCGCCAGGTCGAGGAGTTCGTGCGCCTGCTCGACGCCAGCCTCGGCGAGGCGCTGGAGCAGGGTCACGTCCGTAGGCCGACGCACGCCGACCCGCTGCGCATCGTCGACCTCGGCTGCGGCAACGCCTACCTCACCTTCGCTGCCCACCGCTTCCTCACCGCGCCTCTCGCCGAGGGCGGCCGCGGCCTGCCGGTGCGGATGACCGGCGTCGACGTGAAGCAGCAGTCGGCCGACCACAACACCCAGGTGGCCGCCGGTCTCGGGATCGAGGCCGACTTCGTGGTGGGCTCGATCGGTGAGGCCGCGCTCGAGCAGGCGCCCGACGTCGTGCTGGCGCTGCACGCCTGCGACACCGCCACCGACGACGCGCTGGCCAGGGCCGTGGAGTGGCAGGCCTCGCTGGTGCTCGCGGCCCCGTGCTGCCACCACGACATCGCCAGCCAGCTGCGAACCACGCAGGCGCCCGGCCCCTACGCGATGCTCACCCGCCACGGCATCCTCCGCGAGCGCTTCGCCGACACCCTCACCGACGCCCTGCGGGCCTCCCTGCTGCGCCGCGAGGGCTACCGCGTCGACGTGGTGGAGTTCGTCGAGAGCGCCCACACCCCACGCAACACCCTGCTCCGCGCGGTGCGCACCGGCGCGCGCGGAGCCGGAGCGGTCGAGGAGTACGACGAGCTGCTCGCCGCGTGGGGCGTACGTCCCCGGCTCGGCGAGCTGCTCGGCGGCGGGCTCAGCCGGTGAAGAGCGCCGAGGCGCGCACCAGCGTCTGCCACAGGCCGTAGGCCAGCGGGACGCCGACCAGCAGCCACGCCAGGGCGACGAGGACGGGACTGGTGGGGGAGCTCTGCGAGGTGCTCATCGGGTGGCCTCCTGGCGGTCGGCGACGCGCTCGTCTTGCGCGGCGTGGGCGTCTGCGTCGAAGTGGGACTCAGCGACGGGCCGGATCATCAGGTTGGCGATGAAGCCGACCGCCAGCACGCCCACCATGGTGAGCAGCGCCGGGCGGTAGTCGGCGGCGACCAGGTTGCCGGGCTCGCCGATCCGGTCGAGGATGCCGTTCACGATCAGCGGACCGGCCACGCCGGCCGCAGCCCACGCGGTCAGCAGGCGGCCGTGGATGGCGCCCACCTCGAGGGTGCCGAAGAGGTCCTTGAGGTAGGCCGGGACGGTCGCGAACCCGCCGCCGTAGTAGGAGATGATCACGGCGGCGAGGGCGACGAAGACCAGCGGCGAGACGCTGCCGAAGAGCGCGAGCAGCAGGTAGAGCACGAGGCCCACGCCGAGGTACATGACGTAGGTCGGCTTGCGACCGATGCGGTCCGACAGGCTCGACCAGACGAAGCGCCCCAGCATGTTGGCCAGCGACAGCACGCCGACGAAGCCGCCGGCCGCGGCCGCGGTGACGGTGCTGCCCTCGGAGTCGCGGAAGAAGTCCTGGATCATCGGGGCGGCCTGCTCGAGGATGCCGATGCCGGCGGTGACGTTGCAGAAGAGCACCACCCACAGGAACCAGAACTGGGGGGTGCGGATCGCCGACGAGGCGCGCACCAGGGCACCGTTGGTGCCGGGCGAGTGCTCGGCGGTGCTGTCGTCGCCGTGACCCGGGGGGACGCGGACGAGCGCGGCGCCGACGAGCATGAACGCGGTGTAGACGATGCCGAGGGTCAGGAAGGTCTGCGCGAGCGCCGACCCGGAGGCGACGGCGCCCGGCTCGGTGGCCACGAAGCCGGGGTCGTAGAGGCTCATCAGGCGGTTGGACAGCGGGGAGGCGATCAGCGCGCCACCGCCGAAGCCCATGATCGCCATGCCGGTCGCCAGACCGGGACGGTCGGGGAACCACTTGATCAGCGTGGACACCGGCGAGATGTAGCCGATGCCCAGCCCGATGCCGCCGATCACGCCGTAGCCGAGGTAGAGCAGCCAGAGCTGCCCGCTCGCGATGCCGGCCGAGCCGACGACGAAGCCCGTGCCCCAGCACAGGGCGGCCACGAGCATCGCCTTGCGCGGGCCGGAGCGCTCCACCCAGGTGCCGAGCACGGCGGCCGACAGCCCGAGCATCACGATCGAGATGGAGAAGACCCAGCCGATCGCGGTGAGGCTGGTGTCGAACGAGGCGACCAGCGAGTTCTTGAAGACCGAGAACGCGTAGACCTGTCCGATGGAGAGGTGGACCGCGAGCGCGGCCGGCGGGATCAGCCACCGGCTGTAGCCCGGGTGCGCGACGATCGCCTTCTTGTCGAGGACCGACATGGAGAGCTCCCCTTCCCGAGAGTGACGAGCCACGGTACGGAGGGGTGGTTGAGATGTCACCTACCCGTAGGGGCGTGACGACGAGCGGTCGCCCGGGCACGACGAGCGGTCGCAGCACGCGGGCCGGGCTACGGTGGGGGTGTGGTGGAGGCGCGTCGACTGGGGCTGGCGTGCCTCGTGGCACTCCCGTTCCTGGTGGGTGCCGCGAGCGGCAGCCCGGCCGAGCGTGACGAGGCCTTCGTCCTCACCGATCCCGACATCGTCGAGTCGAGCGGCCTCGTGGTCGCGGACGGGCTGGTGGTCACCACCAACGACTCGGGCGACAGCGGGCGGGTCTTCGCCGTCGATCCCGCCACGGGAGAGACCGTGGGCACCACGTCCTGGTCCCCGGCCCCCGAGGACGTCGAGGCGCTGGCGCCGGCCGGCGCCGGCCACGTCTGGGTGGGCGACATCGGCGACAACCGGCGCGCCCGCGACTCGGTGCAGGTGCTGCGCGTCCCAGTGGGTCGTCAGGACGCGACCGTGGTCCCGGAGGCCTACGAGCTGGTCTACCCCGGCGGCGCGCAGGACGCGGAGGCGCTCCTGGCCCACCCGCTGACCGGCCGGCTCCTCGTGGTCACCAAGGGCGTCTTCTCCGGCACGGCGTACGCCGCCCCGCTGCGGCTGCGCGCGGACCGGCCGAACCGCCTCGTCGAGGTCGGCCGGGCGCCGGGCATCGTCACCGACGCGACGTTCCTCCCGGGCGGTGGCGGCGTGGTCATGCGGACCTACGGCAGCGCTCACCTGGCGGCGTACCCGTCGTGGCAGCCCGTCGCGTCGTGGGACCTGCCGCCCCAGGACCAGGGCGAGGGCATCGCGCTCGCCGGACGCGACCTGCTGCTGAGCACGGAGGGCGCGGCCTCGCAGGTGCTGCGGATCCCGCTCCCGGTCGCGGCCGGTGTCACCGACCTGCGCTCGCCGGCGTGGACGGCCCTGCGCTGGCTCGCGACCGCCCGCGGGCTGCCGATCGCCGGCTGAGGGGCCTCAGGCCAGCGCGGCGTCCAGCGCCGCCTGCACGTGCAGGGTGGTGCAGGGGAAGACCGGGAGCTCGACGTCGGCCTGCTTGACCAGGAGCTCGAGCTCGGTGCAGCCGAGCAGCACGCCACCGGCGCCGGCGTCCCACAGCTCCTCGATGATCGACACCACGCGGGCCCGGGTGCGCGGCAGGACGACGCCGTGCACGAGCTCCTCGTAGATGGCGTCGTTGAGGAAGTCGTGGTGGGCGGTGTCGGGCACGACCACGGAGAGGCCGTGACCGGCGAGCCGGTCGACGAAGAACGACTCCTGCATCGCGACCTTCGTGCCGATGAGCCCGACGGTCTCGATGCCGGCGGCGCGGACCGCGGCGGCGACCACGTCGGCGAGGTGCAGCACGGGGATGTCGACGGCGTCCTCGACCTGCGCGGCGACCTTGTGGAAGGTCGTGGTGCACAGGAGCAGGAAGTCGGCACCGCCGCGCTCGACCGCGCGGGCGGCGTCGGCCAGCAGCGTGCCGACCTGGTCCCAGCGCTCGTCGTCCTCGAGGTGGGTCACCTCCGCGAAGTCGACGGTGGTGAGCACGAGCTTCGGCGAGGAGAGCCCGCCCAGCCGGTCCCGCATCCCGAGGTTGAGGTCGCGGTAGTAGACCGCGCTGCTCTCCCAGCTCATGCCGCCGACGAGTCCGATGGTCTTCACGCGCGGAAGTCTGCCATCTCTCAGGTCCGGTGCACCTTGTGTGCCGCTGCTTGGGCGCGGGGCTTGATCACCAGCTCGTCGATGTCCACGTGGGACGGGCGCGTGGCGACCCAGGAGATGGCGTCGGCGACGTCCTCGGCGAGCAGCGGCTGGTCGACCCCGGCGTAGACCGCGTCCGCCCTGGCCCGGTCGCCGCCGAACCGCTTGAGCGAGAACTCGTCGGTCTGCACCATGCCGGGCGCGACCTCGCAGACCCGGATCGGCTCGCCGTTGAGCTCGAGGCGCAGTGTCTCGGTCACGACCTTCACGCCGTGCTTGGCGGCCGTGTAGCCGCCGCCCCCCTCGTACGCCCATCTACCGGCGGTGGAGCCGACGTTGACGACCACCGCGTCCCCGCTGGCGCGCAGCGCGGGCAGCAGCGCCTGCGTGACACGCACCAGGCCGAGGACGTTGACGTCGTACATCCAGCGCCAGGCGTCGAGGTCGGCCTCGTCGACGCGGTCGACCCCGACCGCGCCGCCGGCGTTGTTGACCAGCACGTGGCACACCGGCACGGCTGCGGCCAGCGCCTCGACGGACGCGGCGTCGGTGATGTCACAGGTGACCGCCTCCCCGCCGATCTCGGCGGCGAGCGCCTCGACCCGGTCGGTGCGGCGGGCCGCGCACACGACCCGGAAGCCCTGGGCGGCGAGGGCGCGAGCAGTGGCCGCGCCGATGCCGCTGGAGGCGCCGGTGACGACGGCGGTGCGGGGCTGGGTGCTGTCATCGCTCATGGGTCCATCCTGCCAAGATGTCGGCGTGATCATCGCGGCGGCTGACGGTTCGGCACTCGGCAACCCCGGCCCTGCCGGGTGGGCGTGGTACGTCGACGACGGCTGCTGGGCCTCGGGCGGCTGGCCGCACGGCACCAACAACATGGGCGAGCTGATGGCCGTGCTCGACCTCCTCCAGCAGACCGCTCACCTCGACGAGCCGCTGCTCGTCTACTGCGACAGCAAGTACGTCATCGACTCGATCACCAAGTGGATGAAGAACTGGAAGCGCAAGGGCTGGAAGAAGAGCGACGGCAAGCCCGTGATGAACGTCGAGCTGATGAAGGCGCTCGACGAGGCGATGCAGGGCCGCCGCGTGCAGTTCGAGTGGGTCAAGGGCCACGCCGGCCACCCGCTCAACGAGGCAGCGGACAAGCGGGCCAACGCCGCCGCCACCGCCCACCAGCGCGGCGCCGAGCCCGACCCGGGCCCCGGCTTCGCCGGCAGCAGCACCTCGCACCCGGCCGCCGCGGTCGGCCAGGTCGAGGAGGAGCCCGACCTGTTCTCCGACCTCGAGGACGTCGCCCCCACCGAGGAGGAGCACGTCGTCGCCATGGAGCGCGACCTGCTCACCGACGACGTGCGCGCGGACCGCGCCGCCGTGGCCGCGCTGCTGCACCCCGACTGGCGCGAGGTCGGTCGCTCGGGTCGGTTGTGGACCCGCGAGGACGTCCTCGACGAGATCGGCCCGATCGCCCCGGTGTCGCTCGAGGTGGTCTCCGTCGACCGGCTCGGGCCGGACACGATCCTGCTGCTGTGGCGCGCAGTCGCGGACGGACGCTCGACCCTGCGCAGCTCGCTGTGGGTGCGCGACGGAGGCACCTGGCGGCAGCGCTTCCACCAGGGGACCGACGAGGCGTGAGCGGCGAGCGACCACCCGCGTTCTGGCACACTCCCCGGATGGCCCCAGCGAAGCTCGCCGCTCCCCTCGCACTGGCCGGGGGACTCCTGTGGATCCTGCACGCCGTGATCGGAGGGGGGAGCGACCCCGTCGCCGGCACGCTCCACTTCGTCGGCCTGGCCTGCGTGCTGGCTGCCGCCGGACTCTTCGGCTCCGGGCTCGTGAAGAGCGACGCGGTGGGGATGCGGGTCCTGGTGGGCCTGGCGAGCGCCCTGCTGGCGCTGTCGCTCGTCGAGGCGTTCCGCCCGCCCGACAGCCCGTGGTACGACGGCGGCTGGGGGATCCTGGCCGCGCTGCTCGGCGGCATCGCGCTGGTGCGGAGCCGCGGCAGCGGGCGTACGTCGGGCGGCGCGCACTCGCGCTGAGGCACGGGTCACCCCGGGAATCCCCGGCGGCCCGCCGTGGTTGTGCCGGAGGTGCCCGCACCGGGCTCTCGGTGACCAGGACCTCGACGAAGGAGACAGCGTGGGCGAGCGCGTGGCGATGATCAGCCTGCACACCTCACCGCTGGACCAGCCGGGCACCGGAGACGCAGGCGGGATGAACGTCTACGTCATCGAGCTGTCGCGGCGCCTGGCTGCGAAGGGCATCGACGTCGACGTCTTCACCCGCGCCACCTCCTCCTCGCTTCCGCAGGTCGTGGAGGCCGCCGACGGTGTGCTGGTGCGGCACGTCGCCGCGGGCCCCTTCGAGGGGCTCACCAAGGGCGAGCTGCCCGGTCAGCTGTGCACCTTCGCCCGCGAGGTGCTGCGCACCGAGGCGCTGCAGCCGCTCGGCCACTACGACGCAGTGCACTCCCACTACTGGCTCTCCGGCCAGGTGGGTGCGCTCGCCCGCGACCGGTGGAACGTGCCGCTCGTGCACTCCATGCACACCATGGCCAAGGTGAAGAACACCGCGCTGGCCGCCGGCGACAGCCCCGAGCCGCTCTCGCGGGTCATCGGGGAGGAGCAGGTGGTCGAGGCCGCGGACCTCCTCGTGGCCAACACCGACACCGAGGCGCAGCAGCTGGTGGACCTCTACGACGCCAGCCCCGACGCCGTCGAGGTGATCCACCCGGGTGTGGACCTCTCCGTCTTCGTCCCGCGGGGCCGCGCGGAGGCGCGCCGTGAGCTGGGCCTCCCCGCCGACGCCGTCGTGCTGCTCTTCGCCGGACGCATCCAGCCGCTGAAGGCACCCGACGTGCTACTGCGCGCCGTCGGCGTGCTGCTCGAGCAGGACCCGTCGTTGCGGCACCGGCTCGTCGTGCCCGTCGTGGGCGGACCGTCGGGCTCCGGCCTCGAGCACCCGACAGCACTGGCCGACCTGGCCGCCGACCTCGGGATCTCCGACGTGGTCCGCTTCGTCCCGCCGGTCACCCAGCGTGAGCTGGCGATCTGGTCATCGGCCGCCACGGCCGTCGCCGTGCCGTCGTACAACGAGTCGTTCGGCCTCGTGGCCGTCGAGGCGCAGGCCACCGGGACGCCCGTGGTGGCGGCCGCGGTCGGCGGCCTCACCACCGTCGTGCGCGACGGCGTCAGCGGCCTGCTGGTCGACACCCACGAGCCGCGCGACTGGGCGGCGAGCCTGCGGCGGCTGATCGACGACCCCGACCTGGTCGAGCGCCTCGGTCGCGGGGCGGTCGCCCACGCCCAGGAGTTCTCCTGGGAGCACACCGCCGAGCGGACCCTGCTCGCCTACGAGCGGGCCGGCAGCCGCATGCGTGCTGAGATGGCGTCATGACCACCGCCGTCGACGTCGTTCGTGCCTACCTCGCCGACAACGAGATCGAGCACGAGGAGCGCACCCGCGAGGGCGTGGAGGGGGCGAGCTTCTCGCTGACCCTGCCGGGCGAGAAGAAGCTCCAGACGCCCGTCCGGCTCGACGTCGGCGCCCACGCGCTCGGCGTGCACGCCTTTGTGTGCCGCAACCCCGACGAGAACCACGCCCGCGTCTACCGCTGGCTGCTCGAGCGCAACCTGCGGATGTACGCCGTGTCGTTCGCCGTCGACCACGCCGGCGACATCTACCTCGAGGCCCGGCTCCCGCTGTCCGCGGTCGAGCCCGAGGAGCTCGACCGGGTCCTCGGCTCGGTGCTGGCCAACGCCGACGAGTCGTTCAACGCCATCCTCGAGCTCGGCTTCGCCACCTCGATCCGCAAGGAGTGGGAGTGGCGCACCTCGCGAGGCGAGTCGACCCGCAACCTCGAGGCCTTCCGCGGCTGGCTCGAGGCCTGATCCTCAGCCCTGCCTCGGCCTCCGCCGGGTCATGAGCACGCCGACGATGGCCAGCGCCCCACCGAGGAAGGTCAGCGACGGCGGCACCTCGTCGATGGTGAGCCAGGCGACCAGCGTGGCGATCCCCGGGACGAGGAACGTGGTCAGCGACAGCGCTCCCGCGTCGGTGTGGGTGAGGGCGTAGGCCCACGTCGTGAAGGCGACCGCGGTCGGCAGGACGCCGAGGTAGACGATCCACCACAGCTCTGCGCCGCCGTCGGCGACGATGCCCGGGAGGTCGCCGGAGAAGGGCAGGCAGATCAGCGCGCCGGTGAGGAACGAGACGAAGACGACCTGGACCGACGGGAGCCGCCGCAGCAGGACCTTCTGGGTCAGCACCCCGACGGCGTACATCGCCGCGGCCAGGACCACGAGCGCGACCCCCAGGAGGCTGGCGTCGGCGTCGGTCGAGGATCCCCGGGCGATGACGGCCACCCCGGCGAAGCCCACCACCATGCCGGCGAGCAACCAGGCGTGCAGCCGCTCACCGAAGAGCGGCACCGCCAGCAGTGCGACGATCACCGGCCCGACCTGGATGATCATCGCCGCGGTGCCGGCGTCGACGTAGCGCTCACCGGCGTTGAGGGCCAGGTTGTAGACGCCGAACCAGCCGACGCCCCCCAGTGCCAGCAGCGTCCACTCGCGGCGGTTCGGGCGCACCCAGCCGCGGCGCAGCACCAGCGGCGCGACGACCAGTGCGGCCACGAGCAGGCGCCCGGCGCCCAGCGCGCCGGGGCTGACGTCGTGCGCGACGTGGCGGATGACGACGAACGCCGAGGCCCACATCACCAGGGTGATCGCGCCCGCCGTGATCGGCAGCCAGGGCGCCGGGGCCGCGGTGGCGGGGCTGGTGGGGGAGGCGGGGGAGGTCGTCGTGGTCACGGGTCAAGGCTAGGTTCGGTCATGACGGACCGCCAGCGGATTCCGGACGTCGTACGCCGACTTCCCGCCGGACCTCACGCGGGCTCAGAGGTCCCGATCTCGACACGCCCGTCGCTGTTCAGCGCGACGCGTTGGACCTCGTCCCTCCGGTCAGAGGTCCAGCTTGTAGCCGAGCCCGCGCACGGTCACGAGGTACTTCGGCTCGCCCGGGTCGGGCTCGAGCTTGGCGCGCAGCCGCTTGACGTGCACGTCGAGGGTCTTGGTGTCGCCGACGTAGTCGGAGCCCCAGACGCGGTCGATGAGCTGACCGCGGGTGAGCACCCGGCCGGGGTTGCGCAGGAACATCTCCAGCAGCTCGAACTCCTTGAGCGGCAGGCGCTGCTCGGTGCCGTCGACGGTGACGACGTGGCGCTCGACGTCCATGCGCACCGGCCCGGCCTCCAGGGTGTCGGGCATCAGCTCGGGCTCCTGGCCGCGCCGCAGCACCGCCCGGATCCGGGCGACGAGCTCGCGGGGGGAGTAGGGCTTGGTGACGTAGTCGTCCGCGCCGAGCTCGAGCCCGACGACCTTGTCGACCTCGTCGTCCTTGGCGCTGACCATGATCACCGGGACCGACGACGACTGCCGGATCTGGCGGCACACCTCGGTGCCCGGCACGCCGGGCAGCATCAGGTCGAGCAGCACGATGTCGGGCCCGAAGCGGTCGAACTCCGTCAGGGCGGTGGTGCCGTCGGCGGCGATGGCCACCTCGTAGCCCTCCTTGCGGAGCATGTAGGCGAGGGCGTCGCTGTAGCTCTCTTCGTCCTCGACGACGAGTACCCGGGTCATGCGGGGTGGTCCCTTCGGTGCGTGGTGCTGGTGGAGTGGGGGGCGTCAGGCGTGTTGACGAGCTCGGGTGCCGCGGTCTGCGCGGGTGCGACGACCTCGACCGGTGTGGTGCCGGACCCGGTGCCGGGAGTCGGCTCTGCGTTGCGGGGCAGGGTGAGCGTGAAGGTCGAGCCCTGACCCTGCACCGACCACACCGAGATGTCGCCACCGTGGGTGGCGGCGACGTGCTTGACGATCGACAGGCCGAGCCCGGTGCCGCCGGTGGACCGGTGCCGGGCGGGGTCGACGCGGTAGAACCGCTCGAAGATGCGGTCGATGTCCTCGGCCGGGATGCCGATGCCCTGGTCGACGACCGAGATGTGCACCTGCGTGCCCTCGGAGCGGGTGGTGACGACGACCCGCGAGCCGGCGTTGGAGTAGGCCACCGCGTTGGCGACCAGGTTGCTGATGGCGGCGCCGATCTGCTCCTGCGAGCCGTAGACCTGCAGGCCGTGCTCGCCGCGAGACTCCACGACGATCTCCTTCGCCGCGGCCTCCATGGCGCTGGTGTCGA
Organism: Nocardioides furvisabuli; assembly: GCA_964021995.1. GTDB lineage: Bacteria > Actinomycetota > Actinomycetes > Propionibacteriales > Nocardioidaceae > Nocardioides > Nocardioides furvisabuli_A. The sequence continues at coordinate 11,596 of CAXHZJ010000009.1, forward strand.
CCGCCGTGGCCACGGCGGCGTCGAGGTCGACCATGACGGGGGTCTCGAGCGGGTCGTGGCCCTGGAGACGCGAGAGCTCGATGATCTGCTGGACGAGCTTGGAGAGCCGGTCGCTCTCGGTCAGCATCCGGTTGGCGAAGCGCTGCACCGCCTCCGGGTCGTCGGAGGCGTCCGTGACGGCCTCGGCGAGCAGCCGGATCGCGCCGACGGGGGTCTTGAGCTCGTGGCTGACGTTGGCGACGAAGTCGCGCCGCACGGCCTCGACCCGCTTCTCACGGGTGCGGTCCTCGACCAGCGCCAGCACGAGCCGGGCGCCGAGGGGCGCGACGCGCGCCGTCAGGGTGCGGTTGAAGCCGCCGTCGGCCGCGGGCATGTCGATGTCGCTCTCGCGGATCTGCCCGTCGCGGCGCACCTGCGCGACGATGTCGAGCAGCTCGGGGACCACGACGCTGTTGCCGCGCACCAGCCCGAAGGCGTACGCCGGCGCGGAGGCCTTGAGGACGTGGTCGGACTCGTCGACGACGACGGCACTGGAGCGCAGGATGCTGAGCACCGCGGCGACACCCGCCTGCACGACGGGCTCCTCGACCTGCGGCAGCGTGTGGCGCTGGCGGTCGCTGATGTGCCAGGCGAGCATCGCGCCGCCCGCCACGATGGCCCCGATCAGCGCGGCCAGACCAGCCTGCATCGTCGGATCCACGCTCACATCGTACGCATCGGGCCGGGCTGCCCCGACCGACTGGACGCCGGGCGCCCAGTGTTCACGCGCCGTTCATCGACCACGCACGGCTGTTCGCTTTGGGTGCCTAGGGTGGATGTCATGCGTGAGGCTTTCCATGACCAGCTCGACGGCATCTTCGCCGACCTCTCCGACATCTGCGGGCAGGTGGAGATCGCGGTCCGCGAGGCCACCCGGGCCCTGATGACCGGTGACATCCACACCGCCGACCAGGTGATCAGCAACGACAAGGCGATCGACGACGCCCGGGAGCGGGTGGACGACACCGCCTTCGCGCTGCTGTCGCTCCAGCAGCCCGTCGCCGGCGACCTGCGGATGATCGTCTCCGCGCTCCGGATGGTCAGCGAGCTCGAGCGGATGGGCGACCTCTCGGTCCACGTCGCCAAGATCGCCCGGCTGCGGGTGCCGTCGGTGGCCGTGCCCGAGGAGCTGCGCCCGACGATGGAGCGGATGGCCGAGACCGCCGAGGACATGGTGCGCCGCGTCCGCGGGGTCATCGTGGACCGCGACGTCGATGCCGCGATCGAGCTCGGTCGCGACGACGAGGTGATGGACCAGCTGCGCCGCCGCAGCTTCACCGAGCTGCTCTCGACCGACTGGAAGCACGGCGTCGAGGCCGCGGTCGACATCGCCCTGCTCGGGCGCTACTACGAGCGCATCGCCGACCACTCGGTGTCGGTGGCCAACCGCGTGGTCTTCGTCGTCACCGGCGAGCGCCCCGAGCGCGACTGACGTACGCCGCCCCCGGGTCGGGGCACCCGCCCTGCCGGACTGTTCAGCGACCCTGGTTGGCGACCGCGGCTGCGGCGGCTGCGGCGGCCTCGGGGTCGAGGTACTCGCCACCGGCGACGGTGGGACGCAGGTCCTCGTCGAGGCGGTAGACCAGCGGCATGCCGGTGGGGATGTTGAGCCCGGCGATGTCCTCGTCGGAGACGCCGTCCAGGTGCTTGACCAGCGCCCGCAGGCTGTTGCCGTGCGCGGCGACCAGGACGGTCTTCCCGGACGTGAGGTCGGGCACGATCTCGCCGTCCCAGTAGGGGAGGAAGCGCGCGATGACGTCCTTGAGGCACTCGGTGCGGGGCATCTCGTCGCCGAGGTCGGCGTAGCGGGGGTCGCCCACCTGCGAGAACTCGTCGTCGTCGGCGATCGGCGGCGGCGGGGTGTCGAACGAGCGGCGCCAGAGCATGAACTGCTCCTCGCCGTACTGCTCGAGCGTCTGCTTCTTGTCCTTGCCCTGCAGCGCGCCGTAGTGGCGCTCGTTGAGGCGCCACGACCGCTTGACCGGGATCCAGTGGCGGTCTGCGGCGTCGAGGGAGAGGCTCGCGGTGGTGATCGCGCGACGCTGCAACGAGGTGTGCACGACGTCGGGGAGCAGGCCGGCGTCCTTCATCAGCACGCCGCCGCGGACCGCCTCGCCGCGGCCCTTCTCGGTCAGGTCGACGTCGACCCAGCCGGTGAAGAGGTTCTTGGCGTTCCAGTCGCTCTCGCCGTGGCGGAGCAGGACCAGGGTGTACGTCATGAGGCGTCCATGCCTTCCCAGTAGCCGGAGTCGTCCGGGACGACGGGCACGTTGAGCATCACGCGCTCGCCGTTGCCGAAGTCCACCGCCAGCGGGACGACGTCGCCGGCGCCGAACTCACCCGTCAGGACGATCTCGGCCGGCGGCTCGGCGAGGTTGACCAGGCCGCCCGCGACGATCTCGACGGGCTCGAACTCCGCGGCCTCGACCGTGCCACCGTCGCCGGCGGAGAGACCGGTGAAGGTCTGCTCCTCATCGATGTCGTTGTTCGACAGCGACGCCACGAAGGTGCCGGAGCCGTCGGCCCCCGAGACCACCACGGCCGACAGGACGTCGACCACGCCCTCGCGGTTGTTGGCACCGCTGCCGGGCGTGTAGTCACGCTCGGTGGCGTAGTCGAAGCCGCAGGAGGACAGCGGAGCGGCGAGTGCGAGAACTGCCGCGGCGATCGCGAGGGGTCGGAGCTGCATGGCGCACAGCCTAGCGTCGGCTCAGGTCAGTCCGACGGTCCGCCCTGCGATCAGGATGGCGACCACGACCGAGGCCGTGAAGAGGCCTGCGAGCAGCAGCAGCCGGGGGGTGCCCAGACGCAGCGCGAGCACCATCGGGAGGGACCGTTCGCCCGCCTCGTGGTCGGCCACCAGGCCGGGCAGGGCGAGCAGCACGTGGACCCCGAGCCCGAGGGCCGCGACGAGCGCGACCATCGCCGGCGCAGGGGGCGTGGTGGCGCCCACGCCGTTCCAGCCGCCGTGGGCGAGGAACGCGGGGTAGAGCGCGAAGCTGACGACCCACGGCACGAACGACAGCACCCGCCCGTGCAGGAAGCGGTCGCCGACCGCTGAGATCGCCAGCAGGGAGAGGTACGCCGCCGCGGCGCGCGGGCCGTGCGCCACCGCGAGCGGCACGACGAGGAGCACCGCGCACGTCAGCGCGAACCAGACCGTCCCGGGGTCGAGCACGCCCCGGGCGAGGGGCTTGGTGGGGCGGTGGCGCTCGTCGCTGCGGCGGTCGGTGAGGTCGTCGACCCACCCGAGCGCGGACTGGCCCACGAGCACGGTCGCGGCGACGAGCCCGACCTCGCGCAGGGGGCGCCCGGCCACGGCGGCGGCCGTCGCGAGGGCGACGGCCGTGCCCACGGCCTGGCGGGGGTGCGCCGCGCGCACGAGCAGCAGCGCCGGCCTCGCCGACAGGTCACCGAGCATGGGCGGAAGTATGGCCCAGACCCCCTGCGGGAGCGCGGCGCACCACAGGACCCGCCGATCTGTCAAGCCCGGAAGTGGCCTCTGACCTGCGGAAACGCCGTCCGGGACACGGTCGGACCCGTGTTAGAATGCTCACCTAGGAAGGGGAACTGAACATATGACTTTCACCGTTGGCGAAACGGTCGTCTATCCCAATCACGGGGCCGCGGTCATCGAGGACATCGAGATGCGGACGATCAAGGGAGAGGACCGGCAGTACCTCGTCCTCAGGATCGTCGCACAGCAGGACCTGGTCGTTCGCGTGCCGGCCTGCAACCTCGACCTCGTCGGCGTCCGCGACGTCGTCGACAAGGAAGGCCTCGACCGCGTCTTCGACGTGCTGCGGGCAGCCCACGTCGAGGAGCCGACCAACTGGTCGCGCCGCTACAAGGCGAACCTCGAGAAGCTGCACTCCGGTGACGTGATGAAGGTGTCGGAGGTCGTGCGCGACCTGTGGCGCCGCGAGCGTGACCGTGGGCTCTCGGCCGGCGAGAAGCGGATGCTGGCCAAGGCGCGGCAGATCCTGGTCTCCGAGCTCGCGCTCGCGGAGAAGACCAACGAGGACAAGGCCGAGGCCATGCTCGACGAGGTGCTCGCCTCCTGAGCGTGGACCACGCAGACCGAGGCCCCTGGGACGATGCTCCCCGGGGCCTCGGTCTCGTTCTGGACGAGGACCGCGGCGCGCTGCCGTTCGCCCTCATCCACGGGGAGTCGCTCGTCGCCTGCGCCGCGTGGGCGCTGGGGGAGTCGGGCGTCGACCTCGTCGACGCCACCGTCGACTGGACCGCGATCGCGGAGTCGGGCGAGGACCTCGTGCTGCACGACGCGCTGTGCCCGATGACGCCCCCGGACTTCATCGCCGCCTGCGTGGACCACGCCCGGTCCACGGGACGACCGGTCGTCGGCGTACGCCCGGTGACCGACACGGTCAAGGTGGTCGACGAGGGCCTCGTGGGCGACACGCTCGACCGCGACTCCCTCCTGGCCGTCGCCTCGCCGCTGGTGGTGCCGGCCGGCGTCGTCGCGGGCCTGGCCCGTCGCCCGGTCGCCGACCTGGCCCGGGCGGTGGCGGACCTCGCCGCCGCAGGTCACCCCGTCGAGACGCTGACCGCGCCCCCGGAGGCGCGACGTGTGGCCTCGCCCGAGGACGTACGCCTCCTCGGCGCCCTCACGACCGCGCAGGGCTGAGCTCGACCGCGAGGGCCACGTCCTCGGGGAAGGTGACCTTGAGGTTGAGCGGGCTGCCGGGCACGGCCGCCACGGCCACCTCCCGGTGGGCCCGCACGCAGGCCGCCGTGTCGGTGCCCTCGAAGCCGCCCGCGGCCGCCGCGGTGTAGGCCGCGAGGACGTCAGTGGCCCGGAAGGCCTGCGGGGTCTGCACGCCACCGACCTGCTCGGTGACCACGCTCAGGTCTGCGTGCAGCAGCGGGGGCGCCGGGACCACCGGGATCGCCCCGCCGACCTCGCGGGCGGCGTCGATCACCGCCTGCCACAGCTCGGTGCCGGCGAGCGGTCGCGCGCCGTCGTGGATCGCCAGGACGTCCACCTCGCCGGCGTCGATGTCGTCGGCCAGGACCTGCAGGGCCGCCCACTCCGAGGCGTGGCGGGTGGCGCCGCCGTCGACGACGACCACCTCGCGGTCGCCGAGGTGGGGCGCGACCGCCTCCGCGACGGCCGTCCGGTCCTCGGGGCGCACGACGAGCACGAGACGGCGTACGTCGGGCAGCGCGAGCGCGTCGCGCACCGACCAGACCAGGACGGGGGCGTCGCGCAGCGGCAGCAGCACCTTGTTGACCTCGGCCCCGACCCGGCTCCCGGAGCCGGCGGCCAGGATGACGACGGCGGTCGGCATCAGCCGTCGATCGGGCCGGTGACGAGCGCGGTGGCGATGGCGGCCACGCCCTCGCCGCGACCGGTCAGGCCCAGGCCGTCGGTCGTGGTCGCCGAGATGCTGACCGGGGCGCCGACGGCGGCCGTCAGCGCGGCGGCGGCCTCGTCGCGGCGCGGGCCGAGGCGCGGGACGTTGCCGATGACCTGCACGGAGACGTTGGCCACCTGCCACCCCGCGGCGCGCACCCGGCGCGCCGTCTCGGCGAGCAGCGTCGCCCCCGACGCCCCTGCCCACTCGGGCTCGGCGGTGCCGAAGTGCGTGCCGAGGTCGCCGATCCCGGCGGCGGAGAAGAGGGCGTCACAGGCCGCGTGGGCCGCGACGTCGGCGTCGGAGTGGCCCTCGAGCCCGGCCGGCTCGTCCGGCCAGGACAGGCCGCCGAGGTGCATCGGGACGCCCGCGACGAGGCGGTGCACGTCGGTGCCGATGCCGACGCGGATGCCGGCTTGACCAGGGGTGGGGGTGCTCACGTCGGCATCATGCCCTGCGGGGCGTCACAATGGTCCGGTGACCACACGTCGTCCGCCCTGGGTGCTGGCCGGAGTCCTCGCAGGGCTCGCCGGACTGGCGACCAGCTACGCCACTGCGATGGTGCTGACCATCCGCGAGTCACCGGTGGTGGCGGTCGCCGAGCTCGTCATCAAGCTCGCCCCGGGTGCGGTCGCGGAGCGGGCGATCTCGATCCTCGGCACGGCCGACAAGCCGGCGCTCGTCGTGGGCATCCTCGTGCTGCTCCTGGCCTGCTTCGCCTGGGCCGGGTCGATGGCCCGCGGGTCGTGGTGGCGACCGGTGCTCGTGTGGCTGGTGCTCGCCGGGGTCGGGCTCGGCGCGGTGATGGCGCAGCGCAACGCCGGCGTGGTCGACGCGCTGCCGGTGCTGGTCGGCCTGATGACCTGGGTCGCCGTGCACTCCGCGCTCATCGACGCCCTGCGCCGCCAGCAGCGCCGCCCCGACCTCGAGTCGCACGAGCGGCGCGTCTTCCTCATGGTCGCCGGCGCCATCTCCGTGGCCTCGGTCGGGATCGCGGTCGCGGGCCGCTTCGTGGGCGCCGGGCGCCGCCACGTCGAGGTCAGCCGCCGGCTGCTGCGCATCCCCGGCGTCACCCGGCGCACGGCCCCCGCGGCGACGTCGCTGGGCGTCGCGGGCATCGCGCCGTGGCAGACCCCCAACGAGGACTTCTACCAGATCGACACCGCCATCGCGCTGCCCACGATCGAGCCTGACGACTGGTCGCTGCGCATCCACGGGATGGTCGACCGCGAGCTGGTGCTGAGCTACTCCGAGCTCGTGTCGCGCCAGGTCACCGAGTCGTGGATCACGCTCAACTGCGTGAGCAACGAGGTCGGCGGTGGGCTCGTCGGCAACGCCCGCTGGAGCGGCGTACGCCTGGCGGACCTGCTCGCAGAGGTGGGCGTGGACGCGGGCGCCGACTGCGTGCTGCAGACCTCCCACGACGGGTGGACGTGCGCCACCCCGCTCGAGGTGCTGACCGACGACCGTGACGCGATGCTCGCGGTGGCCATGAACGGCCGCCCGCTGCCCATCGAGCACGGCTTCCCGGTGCGCACCGTCGTGCCCGGGCTCTACGGCTACGTCTCGGCGACGAAGTGGGTCGTGGACCTCGAGGTGAGCACGTTCGCGGAGTCCATGGGCTACTGGACCGACAAGGGCTGGTCGGCGCTCGGTCCGGTCAAGATCGCCTCGCGCATCGACGTGCCGCGCTCCGGCGACGACGTCGAGGCCGGGGAGGTCACCTTCGGCGGCGTCGCCTGGCACCAGCACACCGGCATCGAGGCGGTGGAGGTGCAGGTCGACGGCGGCGCGTGGGAGCGCGCCGAGCTCGGCGAGGTGCCGTCGGTGGACACCTGGGTGCAGTGGGCGGTCACGCTCGACGTCCCCGAGGGCGACCACGAGGTGCGCGTGCGCGCGATCGGCCTCGACGGCGAGACGCAGACCAGCGTGCTCCGCGCCCCCGACCCGGACGGTGCGACCGGGCTGCACACGATCGAGATCAGCGCAGGCTGACCCGTCTCACCCGTCTCAGTTGCGGATGACGTACGCCGTCCCGCCGGAGGCCGAGATCCAGACCCGCTCGAGCTGCGCGCGGTCGTAGACGCGGCGCACCTCGCCGTTGGTGGCGCCGGCCGGGTCGTTGACGACGACGTCGCCGTCGGCCTCGAAGCCCACCACCACGAGCAGGTGGCCGTTGCTCGCCGAGATCGGGGCCCCGGTGAGCTGGCCGCGGCCGAACGCGATCGAGATGATGACCGGCACCCCGGCCGCGACGTGGTCCTCGGCCTCGCGCAGGTCGCGCATCCGGGTGACGTAGGAGTCGCCGGCCACCAGCGTGGCGGCGTACGCGGTGTTGAAGGCCCAGTTGCCGGTGCCGCGGTAGCCGTGGTCGTAGACCATCTTCGCGGTGTGGTCGACGACGGCGTCGGTGTGACCGGCGGCGATCCCGCCGGGTCGGGGCGAGATGCCGTAGTGGGCGAGCACCATCGCGGTCGAGGTGGGCGAGCACCAGGCCTCGCCCCCGCCGCCCCACTGCGGGTAGTGGCCCTCGTGGACCATCTGGCTGTAGGCCGGCACGGGCAGGACGGTGCCGGCCGCAGGGCCGGGCTTCGAGGTCGGACGGGGTGCGGTGGCGTTGGCGGAGGCGACGGCCCCGACCCGCTCGAGGCCCACCGCGAGGCTCGAGCCACGGGGGCGCATCAGCGTCACCCGCACCTGCCACGACGTGACGCCGCCGGGGGACTGCCACGTGTCGGCGTTGACCGCGCCGAGGTCGTCGGCCTGCCCTGAGTAGGTGCGGCGCGCGACGGGACGGTTCGTGCGGTTCCAGTCGGCGACGGTGTCCCAGGTGCCGGTGCGCCCGCTGGCGTCGCGCCCGCGCACCTCGACGCGGACCAGGCTGCGGCCGGGCGTGGTGGCCTCCCAGGACGGGATGAGCGAGGTGGCGGGGAACGTGGTGGTCGCCCAGGGCGAGGTCCAGGTCCCGGCCTCGTAGGCGCGACCGGCCACGGTGCGCGGCTTCGGCTCCAGGAGCGAGACCTGGCCACGGCCCATCTTCAGGCCGCGACGCTTGCCCGACTTGAGCTCGGCATGGCTGCTCCACGAGGTCAGCTGGATCTCGGGGGTCGCGCGCTTGCGCGGCTCTGCCCGGTCCGTGGCGCCCGCGGGCGGGACCAGCGCGGAGGCGAGCAGGAGGGGAAGGGCGAGGGCGGCAGCACGTCGGAGCACGCACGACGATAACCCGGCGTGACCCACGCGTCACAGGAGTCACACGAATCGCACCCTCGCCGCCGCGGCGGCGACGAAGTCGGGGGATCGACCGGTGCGCCCTAGACTCGGACGGTGACTCTGAGGCTCCACGACACCGCTGCGCGCGAGACGCGCGACTTCGTCCCCCTCGTCCCGGGCCGTGCGGGGATCTACGTCTGTGGCCTGACCGTGCAGTCCGAGCCCCATGTCGGCCACGTGCGCTCGGCGGTCAACTTCGACGTGCTGCGTCGCTGGCTCTCCGCGAGCGGCTACGACGTCGACTTCATCCGCAACGTCACCGACATCGACGACAAGATCCTGACCAGGTCCGCCGAGCAGGGCGTGCACTGGTACGCCCTCGCCGCCGCGATGAAGCGCGAGCTCGACAAGGCCCTGGCCGCGATCAACGTGCTGCCGCCGACCTACGAGCCCGGCGCCACCGGGCACGTCCCGGAGATCGTCGAGCTCATCGAGCAGCTCATCGCCCGCGGGCACGCCTATGCCGCCGAGGACGGCAGCGGTGACGTCTACTTCGACGTCCGCAGCTGGTCCGACTACGGCGAGCTGACACGGCAGAAGGTCGAGGACATGGAGCCCGCCGGCGACGCCGACCCGCGTGGCAAGCGCGACCCCCGGGACTTCGCCCTGTGGAAGGGCCACAAGTTGGACAGCGAGCCCGCGACGGCTGCCTGGCCCTCCCCGTGGGGGCCGGGTCGCCCGGGCTGGCACATCGAGTGCTCGGCGATGGCCGGCAAGTACCTCGGCCCCGCCTTCGACATCCACGGCGGCGGCGTTGACCTCCGCTTCCCGCACCACGAGAACGAGCAGGCGCAGTCACGCGCCGCCGGTCGACCGTTCGCCTCCTACTGGCTGCACAACGCCTGGATCACGACGGCCGGGGAGAAGATGAGCAAGTCGCTCGGCAACTCCCTGCTCGTCCCGTCGGTGCTCGAGCGGGTGCGGGGCATCGAGCTGCGCTACTACATGGTGGCCGCGCACTACCGCAGCCACGTGGAGTTCAGCTTCGAGGCCCTCGACGAGGCCGCCAAGGGCTTCCGCCGGGTCGAGGACTTCCTCGACCGCGCGGCGCCGGTCGTGGGCCAGTGGTTCGCCGCCCTGCCGGAGGCGTTCGTCGCGGCGATGGACGACGACCTCGGCACGCCCGCGGCCGTCGCGGTCATCCACGACTCCGTCCGCGAGGGCAACCGCCTGCTGGCCGACGGCCCGTCGGAGGCGCTCGGCCAGAAGTTCGGCGAGGTCATCGCGATGCTCGACGTGCTCGGCCTCAACCCGGCCGACGAGGCGTGGACGACCGGGTCGTCCGACGACCGGCTGACCGAGGTCGTCGACGCGCTGGTCAAGGGCCTGCTCGCTGACCGCACGGCCGCGCGCGAGGCGAAGGACTGGGCTCGCGCGGACGCCATCCGAGACCAGATCAAGAGTGCCGGCATCGAGGTCGAGGACACCCCGACCGGACCGAAGTGGAGCGTGTGACCCGTCATGGCAGGTAATTCCAAGCGCAAGGGCGCCATCAAGAAGACCGGCAAGGGCAATCCCACTGCCGGCTCCGGCGGACGCGTGCGACGGGGCCTGGAGGGCCGCGGCCCGACGCCGAAGGCCAAGGACCGCCCCTACCACCAGGCGCACAAGGCCGCGAAGCGCGCCGAGAAGGCCAAGGACACCCGCCCGAAGCGGCGTACGTCCTCCGACGCCGAGTGGGCCGCGGGCCGCAACTCGGTCGTCGAGCTGCTGCAGGCCGGCGTGCCGGTCACCGCGATCTACGTCGCCGAGGGCGCCGAGCGTGACGGCCGGATGCGGGAGGCCTTCAAGCTGGCCGCCGAGCGCGGTCTGACGCTGCTCGAGGTCACCCGCAACGAGATGGACCGGATGACCAGCGGCGCCGTGCACCAGGGCCTCGCGGTCCGGCTGCCGAGCTACGACTACGCCCACGCCGACGACCTGCTCGAGCGCGCCGCAGAGCTCAAGGAGCCGGCGCTCGTCATCGCGTTGGACCAGGTCACCGACCCGCGCAACCTCGGTGCGGTGATCCGCTCGGCCGCCGGCTTCGGCGCGCACGGCGTGCTCATCCCGGAGCGGCGCGCGGCCGGCATGACCGCGTCGGCCTGGAAGACCAGCGCCGGCGCAGCCGCCCGCATCCCGGTGGCCCAGACGGTCAACCTCACCCGCCAGCTCAAGGCCTACCAGGACGCGGGCTGCATGGTCGTCGGCCTCGCCGCGGACGGTGACCTGTCGCTGCCCGAGCTCGTCGCCCCCGGCGGGCTGGCCGAGGGCCCGCTCGTCGTCGTCGTCGGCTCGGAGGGCAAGGGGCTCGGTCGCCTGGTCGCGGAGACCTGCGACCAGATCGTCTCGATCCCGATGGCCGGCCAGCTCGAGTCGCTCAACGCCGGCGTCGCCGCGTCCGTGGCCCTCTACTCCATCTCCCAGGCCCGCCTCACGTGAGCTCCGCCCGGCGGCTGCTGGTCGGCGTCGCGCTCGTCGGCCTGAGCGTGACGCTCGGGCTGGCCGTCGCGGTCTCCCTGTTCCTCACCAGCAGCCGCACGGTGGTGCTGGTCGGGCACGACACGGTCGTACGCCCCACGCTGGGTGGCGACGCGGTGGTGCAGACGGGGCCGCTGCTCCCGGACTTCCGGCTGCGCGACGTCGCGCCGATCGGCGTCACCCTGACGCTCGGCAAGACCGAGGTCGGGTCGATCGAGGAGCTGGTCGAGCGCTACGCCTTCATCGCGAGCGACCCCACAGCCCCGATCGCCAAGGTCGAGGAGGTCCTGGTCGACATGGCCGTCTCGGCCGCACTGCGCGGCCTGGGCGTCGGGCTGCTCCCGATCGCGTTCTACCTGTTGCTCGGCCGGCACCGGCGCGGCGAGCTGTTCCGCGGGCTGGGCACCCGCCAGGGCCTCCTGGCGTTCGTCCTGCTGCTGGTCCTGCCGATCCTGGTCTGGCAGCCGTGGGAGAGGGAGGCGGAGACCCAGGAGGAGCAGGGCACCTGGGAGACCCTCGCCGACTTCGCGGGGCCCGGCGTCGTGCTTCCCGAGGAGGTGCGGGACATCGAGATCCGCACCGGTCCGGTCACCCTCCAGAGCCGGCGGTTGGTGCTCAGCGCGATCGACACCTACGACAAGAGCGAGGGCTTCTACTCGGCCGCCGCCGAGGGTGCGGCCGAGCTCGACCTCCGTGAGCCCGAGGAGGGCGAGACCGTCGCGCTCCTGGTCAGTGATCGTCACGACAACATCGGCATGGACCGCGTCGCCAGGGCCATCGGTGAGGCGGCCGGCGCCACGGTCATCCTCAACGCGGGTGACGACACCTCCACCGGCCAGCCCTGGGAGGCCTTCAGCCTCGACTCGGTGGCGGCCACGTTCGAGGACTGGGACCGCTTCGGGGTCGCGGGCAACCACGACCACGGCGACTTCGTCAGCAGCTACCTGGCCGATGCGGGCTGGACGATGCTGGACGGTGAGATCATCGATGCGCCGTGGGGCGGGACCCTCCTGGGCATCGACGACCCGCGCAGCAGCGGCCTGGGCAACTGGCGTGACGAGACCGGCCTCAGCTTCGGTGAGGTCGAAGACCGCCTGGCTGACACGGCCTGCGCCGCTGCGGAGGACGGCGAACGGATCAGCACGGTGCTCGTCCACGACGCCAACCTCGGCGACGATGCGCTCGATCGTGGGTGCGTGGACCTGGTCGTCGGAGGCCACACGCACGTGCAGGCCGGCCCGGAGATCATCGTCGGCGACGACGGCGCCATCGGTTACACCTGGACCAACGGCACCACCGGCGGGGCGGCGTACGCCATCGCGCTGGGCAGCAAGCCGCGGCGCGACGCCGACGTCAGCCTCATCACGTACGCCGACGGGCGCCCGACCGGCCTGCAGTGGGTGCGGCTGCGGACCGACGGGTCCTGGGTCGTCGGCGACTGGAGCCCGATCGTGCCGGGCTGAGGGCCCCCACGAGCCTCAGCCCGGCACGGCCGGTGTCGGTGGACTGCGTCAGAAGGCGCAGAGGGCGCGGGCGTCGCCGAACACGAGGGCTCCCGTGCCGTCCGTGGTCTCGGTGTCCTCGACCCGCAGGCGCAGGCCGTTGCTGATGTCGAGGTTGATCGTCTCCGAGGACCCGAGGCCGATGCCGGACTTGGTCCACTTCGTGACGCTGTCGACCAGCACGCGTCCGGTGGTGCGCAGCGTGGTGCTGGCCTCGTCGTTGATGCCGACCGTGGCCGTGAGGCGCACGCAGGAGCGCGCCACGTTGAACTCGACGTAGCTGGTGTACCCGGTGCCGCCGTAGAGGGCGAGCGACTTGGAGTAGTTGGTGCCGTTGACGTTGAAGGAGTCGTAGTCGTAGTCGTAGTTCGACGCGACCTGGTCCGGCGGACCGTCGTAGAGGTAGTACCACCCGTAGACCGTCACGCTCGTCGCACCGCTGGTGGACGGCCGCAGGCCGACCCCGCCGAGGAAGGCGGCGCGCAGCGGCACCGAGCGACCCGCGGTGGTGACGGCGGTGGGGGCCGACCAGGTGCCGCCCTCGACGGTGGCGCGACCGACGGCTCCCCACGACGACGACGCGCCGTCGTAGGCCTGGACCTCGACCATGCGGCCGTTGAGGTTCGCGCTGGCAACGCCCGAGACGGCGAAGGCCTGACCGGCCTCGACCGCGGACGTGCTCAGCCCGCTGATGCCCACGGCGGTGTCGGCGGCCGGCGGCTTGCCCATCTTGACCAGCACGCTGTCGCAGGCCCGCTTGACGCAGGCGCGGTAGGTGCGGTCGCCGGACCTGATGTCCTCGCGGTGGGTGAAGCGGCCCTTGCGCGACGTGCGCTTGATCGCCTCGACGTTCCACGACGACTTGCCCTTGGTCTTCTGGAAGATCGTGACCTTCACCCGACCGCGGACCCCCTGGACGCGACCGGACAGCGTGACGATGCCGCCCTTCTTGACGTACTCCGACGATGCGGTGAGCGAGATCCGCGCGCGCTGGGCGCGTTCGGCCGCGCCGTCCGTGTCGGTCGCGGCGACCGAGGCGGTGCTGGAGCAGACGCTGGTGACGAGGATGCAGGTGAGCAGGGCAGAGATGATGCGCAAGGAGTCCCCCGGTGACGTGTGTGGTCCCGCGATCCTCCATCCTCCTGAGGCCGGGTGGCCCCGGGATTCACGATCTGCCCCGACTGAAAGTCTTTACCGCCACATCGCGGAAGGGGTGAAGCGCGACGTGTCAAGGCAACCGATACTCCCGGAGTGCCCGAGCAGCCCCGCATGACCGTCGTCGACGACTCCACGTCACTCAACGGCAGCACCATCGACGTCGCGGCGCGGACGGCGTGGACCCTGAGGATGGCGCGCCTCACCGCGCAGGTGGACGACAACCGGATGAAGACGGTGGCCGCCGCGATCGGCACCAGTCCGGCCCGCCTGTCTCGCGCCGAGACCGGCCAGCTGCGCGACGGGTCGCTCGTCGACGGCTACGAGCGCGTGCTCGGGCTCCCGGAGGGCTCCCTGCGCGCCCCGGTCGACGTGCTGGCCAGGACCTTCCCGTGGACGAGCCCCGTCGATGCCCGGCCGGGCTCTCCGATCTCGACGGTCTCGGAGCTCTCGGAGCTCACCGAGCGCCTCGAGGCGTCCGAGGACGTGACCGGAGGCGAGTGGCTCCGATGGGCGCGGGCCATCTCGGTTCCGGGCAACGTGGGGCTGCCGACAACCCTCGCGCAGCGCATCATCGACCGCCTCGTGCAGGAGCTGTCCCGCTCGTGCGGCCATGGCTACCCCACGCGCTACGAGGCGCTGGCCAAGGTCCGGTGCAGCGACTACGGCTTCCTGGTCCTGCGCTCAGCGCGTCGCGAGGTCGACCAGCCCCACGCGCAGGGCCTCGGCGACCTGCTCAGCGCGGTCGGTGAGGCCGTGACCCCCGATGCCCTGCAGTGGTGCCTGGAGCTGCTGCGGGACGAGCGGCCGTACGTCGCGATGTGCGGCGCGCTCGCGCTGGAGAACATGGCCGAGATCAGCCCCCGCGGCACCTTCTGGCCCGACGTCGTGCCTGAGCTCGTCGAGGCGTACGACGCCTCCGTGCCGGGCTCGGCGCAGGAGGAGTGGATCACCCACCTCATCCGGCTGGCGCCCGCCTCGACGTGGGCGGGTGCCCCGCGCAGGCCGGCCCGCCCCCTGCCGCCGGCGCCCGAGGTCGAGGGCTTCGAGCGCCACGAGGCCAACCGCCACTGGAAGCAGTGCGTCGCGATCGCCGCCGACGTCGCCCACGAGGCCGGCGTGGGGGAGCAGCCGATGCTCGCGCGGCTGCTGTTCGACATCGGCTTCGGGCACTGGGAGAGCCGCGCGGTCACCGGTTACCTGCTCCTCGGTGCGGTGCCCTCGCTGGCCCACCCGCTGTGGGACCGGTTCGGCGACCTCGTGGACGCCGAGCCGGACCAGCGACTGCGCCACCGGATGGCGCGACGGCTGCACGGTGCGCTGGCGGGTCGCCTGGCCGCACCGGCGACCGGGTGGCTCGGCTCGCCGGACCCGGTGCTCCGGTCGGCAGGGATGCAGATCGTCGGCTCGTCCGGGGGAGTGCTCCCGCTGGACGTCGTACGCCGGGCACTGGCGGACCCGGACACGGTGCGGGCGGCGACGTACAGCATCGGCATGGGCGGGCACCCGGCGCTGCCGGACATCGTGGCCGACGCCAGCCTCCCCGACGAGGTGCGGGGCTCGGCGGCGTGGTGGCTCGAGCGCGGACCGCGCGTCGCGGTGTGAGCCTCACTCCTCGCCGGTGATGGCCTCGTCGGGCTTGGTGGTGAGGAAGCGCTCGATGTAGTCGCGGGCGGTCTCGTGGATGTCGACCTCGGTGCCGGCCTGCTCGGAGAGGTACCACCGGTGCTCGAGGATCTCGTGGAAGATCTCGGCCGGCTCGAGCTTGCGGGTGGCGTCGGGCGGGATCATCGCCATGATCGGCTCGAAGATCTGGTGCATCCACTTGCTCGCGACCAGGTGCCGGTCCTCGCGGCCGAGGTCGTAGTGGGCGGTGAAGGACGCGATGTCGTTGAGCAGTCGCCGGGCCTGGTTGTCCTCGACCGTCATCCCCGTCAGCGACTGGATCTCGCGGGTGTGGTGGCCCAGGTCGACGACCTTGGGCTGGATGCGGATGGTGTCGCCACCGAGGTCGGTGACGATGTCGAGCTCGTCGACGTCGAAGCCGAGGTCGTTGAGCCGCTCCACCCGGCGCTCGATGCGCCACATCTCGTCGGCGCGGAACTCCTCGAGGCCGGTGAGCTCGCCCCAGAGCGTCTCGTAGCGGCTCCGGAGGAGCTCGATGATGCTGAACCCGTCGATCGGCTGCTGGACGGCACCGCTGGCGCTGAGGTCCATCAGCTCGGCGAAGATGTTCTCGCAGCCGACGGTGATGTCGTAGTCGCGCATCCGGTCGCTCACCTCCTCGTGCAGCTCGCCGGTCTCGGCGTCGACGAGGTAGGCCGCGAACCCGCCGGCGTTGCGGCGGAACAGCACGTTGGACAGCGACACGTCGCCCCAGTAGAAGCCGGCGAGGTGCAGGCGGACCAGCAGGACGACGATCGCGTCGATGAGGGTCGGCACGTGCTCGGCGGTCATGCCGCGGCTGAAGAGGCTGCGGTAGGGGAGCGAGAACTGCAGGTGGCGGGTGATCAGCGCCGCGGGCAGCTCCTCGCCCTGCGGGTCCTCGCGGCCCGTGACCACGCCCTGCGGGACGACCGCGGGCAGGCCGAGCCGCTGGAGGTCGCGCAGCATGCGGTACTCGCGGAACGCGATGTCGTCCTGGGTCTCCTTGACGGCGTAGACCCGCTCGCGCAACCGCACGATGCGGACGACGTGGCGCGAGAGGCCGCGCGGCAGCGGCACCACGACGTCGTCGGGCCACTGCTCGAGCGGGGTGTCCCACGGCAGGCCGAGGATGGCCGGGTCGGGCCGGCTGGCGACGATCCGCATGGCCATGACAGGGAACGCTACTCCGTGTCGAGGGCCCACACGTCGCACCGCGGGCCGTCGGCGCCGGGCACCTGCGTGCTGTCCGGCCCGGGGACGAGGTCCGCCCCGCCCGGCTCCGACCCGAAGAGGTGCCGCGAGGCGGCGACGGGGAGGGTGAACCCGGCCCCGGCAGCGCGGCGCGCGACCACGAGCACCGAGCCGTCCGGGTGCTCGCGGACGTGGGCGATGGTGTCGGCGTCGACGTGGGCCCAGCGCAGCCCGCCGCGTCGCAGTGCCGGGTGCTCGCGCCGCAGCCGGGCCAGGTCGGCGTACGTCGCCAGGGTGAGGGTGTCCCACTCGTCGCGGCGGTGCCACGGCATCGGGCGGCGGGAGTCCTCGCCGTTGACGCCCTCGAGGCCGATCTCGTCGCCGGCGAAGACCATCGGGACGCCGGGCAGGGTGAACTGCAGGCCCGCGGCCACGCGGTGCACCGCCGCGTCGCCGCCGACGACGGTGCGGATGCGGGCGGAGTCGTGGGAGCCCAGGATGTTCCAGCTCGCCGCGGTCGCGCGCCAGCCGAGCGTGCCCTGCCAGGCGCGGAAGGTGTCGACGACCGCGGGGCCGTCGCGGCGGGCGACGGGGGCCGGGCGACCGAAGGGCCGGGCCGGGGAGGCCGGGTCGCGCAGCCACGACCAGACCGGCCAGGAGAAGCCGGAGTAGTTCATCGTGCCGTGCCAGCCGTCGCCGTCGACGTCGCCGGTCGCGTCGTGGTTGTGCTCGCCGATGACCCACGGGTCCGGACGCAGCGCCTGCGCAGTCCCGCGCACCGCCCGCGCCACCTCGTGGGCCACGTCGGTGGCGCCGAGGCGGCCGGTCATGTTGGCGACGTCGATGCGCCAGCCGTCGACGTCGAAGGGCGGGCGCAGCCACCGGCCCACCACCGAGTCCGGGCCCTCCACCATGGCGTGGCGCACGTCGAGGTTGGCGTGGTTGATCTTGGGCAGCGTGCCGTGGCCCATCCAGCAGGCGTAGGAGCCGTCGTCGTCGAAGTAGTAGAACGACCGGTGCGGGTCGTCGGGGTCGGCCTGCGCCGACGTGAACCACTCGTGGGTGTCACCCGTGTGGTTGGTCGTCAGGTCGCCCAGGATCCGCCAGCCCCGCGCGTGCACGGCGGTGCTCAGCCGGGCGTACGCCTCGTCGCCGCCGAGCAGCGGGTCGACGCTGGTGAAGGTGGTGGCGTTGTAGCGGTGGTTGCTCTCGCCGGGGAAGACCGGGGTCGTGTAGACGACGTCGGCGCCGACGTCCGCGACGTGGTCGAGGTGCCCGGTGATCCCGTCGAGGTCACCGCCGAAGAGCTGCAGCGGGGTGCGGGGGTCGCTGCCCTCGAAGACCACCTCGTCGTCCCAGCCGGCCGGCACCGCCCAGTGCGGCGTCGGGTGCTCCGCTGCGGCGTCCGAGCGGGCGAAGCGGTCGGGGAAGACCTGGTAGACGACCGCGTCGCGGCCCCAGTCGGGCGCCTCGGGGAAGGCGGTGAGGCGGAAGTCGGCGGAGTCGGGGAGGTCGTGGCCGACCAGTCCGGCGCCGGTGAGCCACTCCTGCTCCTGGCCGCGGACGAGCAGGAAGCGGTAGTGCGTGACGGGGTTGTGCACCGGCAGCCGGGCCTCCCACCAGACCACGTCGCCGCTCGTGGTGGAGGTGGTCGGGTGGAAGACGGGCTCGGCGTCGTACGTCGTGCGCAGCCAGATCTCGTCCACCGGGTCGCCCGCGCTCGTGCGCACCCGCACCGTGACCGTGTCGCCCAGCACCGGAGCCTCGTCGGAGACGTAGAGGGGCGAGCCGTCGTGGTGGGGGAGGTGGAGGAGGCTCACGGGGGCCATCCTCTCAGCACCCGGTCGCTGACTAGGATTGCCGCCACGTCCTCGGACGCACGCCGCGTTAGCTCAGGGGTAGAGCACCAATCTTGTAAATTGGGTTGCGAGAGTTCGAATCTCTCACGCGGCTCGCTGTCGGACCCGTTCCCTACCGTGGAGCCGTGAGCTGCCTCGGGTGCGGCGCGGCCCTCACCAGGCGCCACCAGAAGGTCTTCTGCAGCAATCGCTGCCAACGCGCCATGGCCCGCAACCGGGGAAGCGGCCGAGCTTGGCGACGCCAGAGGTACGCAGAGGGCAAGTCCTACTAGCGGACCTGCTGCACCTCGAACTCGCACGCCGGCGACGCGATGGCGTCCTGCGCGGCGATGAGCCGCAGCTCCCGCTCACCGGAGTCGAGGGTCTCCTTGAGCACCGCGAAGACCGACGAGGCCGTGCGGGCCAGGGCTTCGGCGGCCGAGCCGGTGCCCTTGAGGTGCGCGGTGAAGAGCGCCGCGGTGATGTCGCCGGAGCCGTTGGCCTTCATCGGCAGGCGCGGCGTCGTGACGAGCCAGGCGCCGTCCCCGGTGACCGCGAGCATCTCGATGACGTCGTCAGGTGCGCCCGAGCGGATCACCGAGGTCACCAGCACCGTCGAGGGTCCGAGCGCGCGCACCTCGTCGGCGGCGGCCAGGACGTCCTCGAGCGCCGAGGCGCCGCTGAGCGCGTCGTTGTCGGTGATGAAGCCGAGCTCGAACTGGTTGGGCGTCAGCACGTCCGCGACCGGGATCACCGTCGAGCGGTACTTCGGCGGGATCGCCGGGTTCACGAAGCAGCCCGACGTCGCGTTGCCCATGACGGGGTCGCAGGTGTACGTCGCCCCGGGGTTGGCCGCCTTCACCCGGGCCACGGCGTCGACGATCACGTCGGCGATCTCCGGCGAGCCCTGGTAGCCGGACAGGACGGTGTCGCACGTCTCGAAGGCGCCGCGCTCCTCGATGCCGGCGATGACCTCGGCGACGTCCTCGGCGGCGATCAGCGGCCCGCGCCAGGCGCCGTACCCCGTGTGGTTGGAGAAGTTCACCGTCAGGACCGGCCACACCTCGTGGCCGAGGCGCTGGAGCGGGAAGACGGCCGCGGAGTTGCCGACGTGTCCGTAGGCGACGTGGGACTGGATCGAGAGGACGCGCATTCCCCGAGACTAGATCAGGTCGCGTCAGGCCATCTGGAGCGACCTCTTGGACAGCCCCATCCAGTAGCCGTCGATGACCTGCGTCCCCGGGGCGTCGGCGGTCGTCGCAGCGCCGAGGGTCACGAACAGCGGCGTGTAGTGCTCGACGGTCGGGTGGGCGTACGGCATGCCGGGTGCCTTGGCCCGGTAGTCGGCGAGCGTGTCCACGTCGCCGCGGGCGAGGGCGTCGGCGGCCCAGAGGTCGAAGTCGACGGACCAGGCGGGCGCCTCGGCCTCGATGCGGAACTCCTTGAGGAACGGCAGGCCGTGGGTCAGGAAGCCCGACCCGACGATCAGCACACCCTCCTCGCGCAGCGGCCGGAGGCGCTCGCCGAGCTTCATCAGCCGATGGGGGTCGTCGGTGGGCAGCGACATCTGCAGCACCGGGATGTCGGCCTCCGGATACATGATCTTCAGCGGCACCCACGCACCGTGGTCGAGCCCGCGCGACACGTGCTGGTGGATCGGCTCGCCGGTGGGCATCATCGCCGCGACCCGTTGGGCCAGCTGCGTGGCGTCCGGCGTCTCGTAGGTCATCTCGTAGTACTTCGGTGCGAAGCCGCCGAAGTCGTACACCAACGGCGCGTGGCTCGCGCTGAGGCTGACCGGTGCGGATTCCCAGTGGGCGCTCACGATGAGGATCGCCTTCGGGCGCGGCAGGTCCCGGGCCCAGGCCGCCAGCTGCCCGGACCAGATCGGGTCGTCGAGCAGCGGCGGCGCACCATGGCCGATGTAGAGAGCAGGCATCGAAGCGTTCATGGCATCCTCAATAATTTGAGATTCAACTATATTCCCTCGGTAGTCCACCGGCAAGGGGTCGCTCCGGGTCGCGGACGACGACCGTCTCCCGGTGGACTACGCGGGCGGAGCGTCGTCGGCGTACGACGGCAGGCTCCAGTCGACCGGGTCCGCCCCCTGCTCCTCGAGGAGCCGGTTGACGGTGCTGAAGGGCTTCGAGCCGAAGAAGCCGCGGTAGGCCGAGAGCGGCGAGGGGTGCACCGACCTCACGCACGGGACGGGCCCCAGCAGCGGCTCCAGCGACTGCGCAGGCTTGCCCCAGAGGATGGCCGCGCAGGGGCCGCCCCGCTCCGCGAGGGTGACGATCGCCCGCTCGGTGACGGCTTCCCAGCCCTTGCCCTGGTGGGAGTTGGAGTCGCCGGGGCGCACGGTGAGGACCCGGTTGAGCAGCATCACCCCGCGGTCGGCCCAAGCCGAAAGGTCGCCGTGGGCGGGCGGCTCGATCCCGAGGTCGTCGCGCAGCTCGGCGTAGATGTTGCGCAGGCTCGGCGGCAGCGGCCGCACGTGGCGCTCGACCGCGAAGCTCAGCCCGATCGGGTGGTGCGGGTTGGGGTAGGGGTCCTGCCCCACCACCAGGACGCGTACGTCGGCCAGCGGGCGACCGAACGCACGCAGGACCAGCTCTCCAGCGGGCTGGTAGCCCCGGCCGGCCGCCACCTCCTCGCGCAGGAACCGGCCCATCGCCGCGACCTGGTCGTCCACCGGCGCCAGCGCCTCGGCCCAGTCGGGGGCCATGAGGCCCTTGTCGACGAGCCCCGCCAACGCGCTCACGACGACGTCCGGACGGGTCGCTGGAGCCGGTCGAGGAAGGCGACGAGCAGCGCCTCGCGCATGGCGGGCGAGGCCACGTCGAGCATCGCGTTCACCTCGGCCATCCGCGTCGGCAGGTCGAGGTCGCCCTCGGGCGAGGTGCCCACCAGCCCCGAGGCGGCGAGCAGGCCGTCGAAGTCGTCGTCGGTGAGCGCGGTCGGGTCGAGCGCCTCGATGAAGGCGACCACTCCTTCGTCGACCGCGACCGGACCCGCCGCCTGCGCAGCCGCCACCGACTCCGCGAGCGCGGTCGCCAGCTCGTCGACGTGGGCGAGCGTGCCGGCGCTCACCGACAGGTGGATGCTCGGCCCGCTGCCCTCGAAGGACAGCTGGGGCTGGACGTACCACCCTCGCGAGACGAGCTCGTCGGTCAGCGTGAACGGGTCGAGCGTCTCGTCGGTGACCAGCGTGACGAGGGTCGAGTCGGGCGTGACGACCAGCTCGAGGGCCGGCTCGCGCTCGATGCACGAAACGATCGCGTCGACCGCGGACAGGGCCTGCTCGGCCAGCGCGAGGTAGCCCCCGTCGCCGATGTGCTGGACCACCGCCCACGTTCCGGCGATCGGGCCACCCGAGCGCGTGGACTGCGTCGTCGCGTTGAGCATCGTGTAGCCCGGCCACGCCGCGGAGGCGAAGAACTGCGGCCGGCGCAGCCCGGCGTCGCGGTGCAGCAGCAGCGACGTGCCCTTGGGTGCGTAGGCGTACTTGTGGGTGTCGACCGAGATCGAGGTGACTCCCTCGACCGCGAAGGTCCATGCCGGCACCGCGCGCCCCAGCCGGGCGGCGTACGGCAGCACCCAGCCGCCGATGCAGGCGTCGACGTGGCAGCGCACGCCGCGCGCGGCTGCCGCGGCGGCGATCTCGGTGACCGGGTCCACCACCCCGTGGGCGTACGACGGCGCGCTGGCCACGACGAGCACGGTGTCGTCGTCGATCGCGGCCGCCATCGCGGCTGCGTCGGCGCGGAAGTCCGGGCCGACCGGCACCATCACGGCCTCCACGCCGAAGTAGTGCGCAGCCTTGTGGAAGGCCGCGTGCGTCGTGGCCGGCAGCACCATCCGGGGCCGGGTGACGTCGGGGCGGCTGTCGCGCGCACCCTGCACGGCCAGCAGGATCGACTCGGTGCCACCGGAGGTCACCGTGCCGACCGCGCTGTCGGGTGCGTCGAGGAGGTCGCAGGCGAAGCCGACGAGCTCGTTCTCCATCTGCAGCAGCGAGGGGAAAGCCGTCGGGTCGAGCGCGTTGGACGCGGCGTAGGCGGCGACCGCCTCCCGGGCGACGCGGTCGACCTCGGCGTCCCCGGAGTCGTAGACGTAGGCCAGGGTGCGCCCGCCGTGGACGGGGAGGTCGGCGCGCTGCAGGTCCCGCAGCCGCTCGAGGGGATCGCTCACGGGTGGGCTCCTTGTGCTTCCGCGGCCGCCACCTCGGCGGCGTCGAGGGTGTACTGGCGCAGCCACCACAGGCTCAGCAGGGTCAGCGCCGCAGGCAGCAGCGAGAACCCGAGGGTGATGGCGGTCAGCGCCGAGTCGGGCTGGGTGATCTCGCGCCCCTGGCTGGACAGGTAGCCGCCGACGGCGAGCACGACCGCGAAGACGGCCGGGCCGAGCGCGAGACCGAGGGTCTCGCCGGCCGTCCACACGCCGGTGTAGACCCCGGCGCGGTTCTCCCCGGTCCGCGCGGAGTCGACCGCGGCGGCATCCGGCAGCATCGCCATCGGGAAGACCTGGCAGCCGGCGTAGCCCACGCCGACGAGCGCGGTCGCGGCGAAGACCACGGCGGGCGGGGCGATGCGCGCGGTGGCGGCGAGGGTGGCGCCGGCCGCCAGCACGACCGAGGCGACGACATAACCGCGCCGCTTGCCGATCCGGGTCCCGACCGCGGCCCACACCGGGGTCAGCAGGAGGGCCGGTCCGACGAAGCAGACGAACAGGATCGTGGCTGCCGCGGGGCGCTCCAGCACCTCGCCGGCGAGGTAGTCGACGCCGGCGAGCATGCAGCCCGTGGCCAGCGCCTGGAGCACGAAGGTGGTCAGCAGGACCCGGAAGTCACGGGCGTGGGCGACCACGCGCAGCTGCTCGCGCAAGGACCCGGCGCCTGCTGCGACCGTGCCGACGGGTGCGTTGCGGGTGCCCCACCACGCGCTCACCACGCCGACGACGATGACGACTGCCATCACCACGCCCATCACGCGGTAGCCGTCGCGTCCGCCGACGGCGTCGCGGATCAGGGGCGCGCTCGCACCGGCGAGCATGATCGTGAAGGCCAGGATCGCCACCCGCCACGTCATCAGCCGCGTGCGCTCGTCGTACGACGAGGTGATCTCCGCCGGCATCGCGACGTAGGGCACCTGGAAGAAGGCGTACGCCGACGCGGCCAGCACGAAGAACACCAGCACCCATCCGGCCTCGAGCAGCGAGCTCCCGAGCTCGGGCGCGGCGAAGATCAGCGCGAACGCGCCCGCCAGCATCAGCCCGGCGCGGATCAGCCACGGCCGACGCGGACCGGCCGGGTCGACCGTCCGGTCGCTCACCCGGCCGGCGATCGGGTTCAGCATCACGTCCCACGCCTTCGGGAGGAAGACGATGACGCCGGCCCACAGCGCGGCGATGCCGAGCTCGTCGGTCAGGTAGGGCAGCAGCATCAGCCCCGGCACCGTGCCGAAGGCGCCGGTGGCCACCGACCCGCTGCCGTAGCCGATGCGTACGCCGCGGGGCAGGCGGGTGGCGACCGGCGCCGAGGTCACCGCGGGCCCAGCGCCCGCGAGCCCGCCGACCCGTAGCGGCGGCTGGGGTTCGAGCCGATGGTGGCGGGGGACGCCTTCTTGGCGGGTGCCTTCTTGGCAGCCGCCTTCTTCGCCGGTGCCTTCTTGGCAGCCGCCTTCTTCGCCGGTGCCTTCTTGGCAGCCGTCTTCCGCGCGGCCTTCTTCCTCGGCGGCGTCACCACGCCCGCCGACCACTCGTCCACCCACTCGTCGATGACCGTCCAGGTGGTCCCGCGGGCCGCGCGGCCGGTCAGCATGCCGAGGTGACCGCCGGGCACGACCTCGAAGCGCACCTGCGGTGCGCCGGTCAGCAGCGGCACCACCGCGCGTACGGCGGGCAGCGGGGCGATGCCGTCGGTGTTGCCGGCGAAGACGAGCGTCGGCACGGAGATCGCCGCCAGGTCGATCGTTCGGTCGCCCACCTCCATGGAGCCGCGCGCGAGGGCGTTGCCCTTGACGAAGCGGTGGTAGAGCTGGCCGAAGGTCCGCCCGGGGTAGGCGAACATGTTGGCGCGGAAGCGATCGACCGCCTCGAGCTGGGCGAGGTAGTCGGTGTCGTCGAGGTGCGTCAGCACGGCCAGCGGCTTGGTCACCACCTTCTGCGCGGACGCGGCGGTGAAGGCCCAGTTGACGAGCGGCTGGGGGATGCCGCCGAGGGCCCGGTAGGCGCGGGTGATCGCGCCGCGGCCCTGGGTGAGGTTGAGCAGCGGTCGCACCGGCGCGACCAGCGGGACCTTGGTGACGTCGACCGGCGACCCGACCACGGTGATCGAGGCGATGGGGAGGTCCTGGCGGTCCGCGGCGACCAGCAGGGTGAAGATCCCGCCGAGGCTCCACCCGACGAGGTGCACGCCCCGGCCGCCGGAGTGCTCGTGGACGGCGCGGACGGCGTCGGGCAGGACGTCGTCGACCCAGTGCTCGACGCCGAGGGAGCGGTTCTTGAAGGAGACCTGTCCGTACTCCAGCAAGTAGGTCGGGCGCCCCTGCGAGACCAGGTGCTCGACCAGCGAGCAGCCGCGCCGCAGGTCGAAGCACAGGGCCGGCGCGGCCAGGGGCGTGACGAGCAGGACGGGGTCGCCGGTCGCGGGCACGTCGCGGTCGGGTCGGTAGTGGTAGACCTCGCGCAGCTCCCCGTCGTCGATCAGCGTGCGGGGCATCGGCCGCAGGTCCGCGAGGCCGCCGTAGAGGACGGTGTGCGCGACATTTCCGGCGGCCGCGACGAGCTGGTCGGGCTTGGGGATGAGGTTCATGGAAGAAATCTACGGCCCGGGTGCATCCGGGGAGGGGTGTCGCGCCGAGAAGCAGTCGACGGGCGCGATCCGGCGCCCCCGATGGAAGGACACCCCATGAAGCGACGCGTCTCCGCAGCCCTCGCCGCCTCGGCCCTCGCGCTCACCGCCGTCCCGGCCATGGCGCCCGCCGCCAACGCCAAGGCGATCGGTGAGGACAGCCTCGCCGGACTGCTGACCTCCGACGGCAACACGTTCGACAAGAACAAGAACGACTTCGACATCGTCACCGAGGCGGCACTCGCCATCGTCGGCGCCAAGCCGGACTCGCCCGTCGCCCTGCTGGCCGACGGCTCGCAGCGCCTGACCGTCTTCGCCCCGACCGACCAGGCCTTCCGCCTGCTGGTCAAGGACCTCACCGGCCAGACCATCAAGAGCGAGAAGAAGATCTTCGAGGCACTGGTGGACCTCGCCGGTGTGGACACCATCGAGACCGTGCTGCTCTACCACGTCGTGCCGGGCAAGACGCTGACCAGCCCGAAGGTGCTCAAGGCCAAGGGCTCGAAGCTGACGACCGCCCAGGGCGGCAAGATCAAGGTGCAGGTCAAGATGAAGCCGCGCCTGTCCATCACCCTCAAGGACCGCGACCGCAACGACCGCGACCCGAAGGTCGTGCTGAAGGCCCTCGACCTCAACAAGGGCAACAAGCAGGTCGCGCACGGCATCGACCGGGTGCTGCGCCCGATCGACCTGTGACCCCACGGGCCGAGATCTGAGCACGAGAGAGCAATGACGCGCCGTCCGGGAGGGGAGCGCCGATGACCGTCGTCGGCCTCCCCGCCCGGACCCGCCCCCGCTACGGTGTAGCCGTGGTGGGAGGAGCAGCAGTCCTGGAGGAAGCGCCCGAGGAGTCCGTCGAGGCCCTCGCCGTCCGCTTCCGGGCCGGGCACGAGGAAGCCCTCGGCGAGGTCTACGACCGGTGGGCGTCGCTGGTCCACTCCTACGCGCTGCGCGCCCTGCAGGACACCCACGACGCCGAGGACGTCACGCAGCAGGTCTTCGTCGCCGCCTGGCAGGGCCGGGACACGATGACCCCCGGCCCGCACACGTTCCCCGCCTGGCTGATCGGCATCGCCCGGCACAAGATCTCCGACGCCCGCGCCGCCCGCGCCCGCGACGTACGCCGCATCGAGGCCGTGGCGGCGGTGGCCCCATCCGACGAGGTGGTCGGCACCGAAGACGTCATGGAGCCCGACCGGCTCGTCGTCCGCCAGGCGGTCGACGAGATGGGAGAGCCGCGCCGCACCATCATGCTCCTCGCCTTCTGGCAGGACCTCACCCACGTCGACATCGCCGCGACCACCGGCCTCCCGCTCGGGACGGTGAAGAGCCACCTGCGTCGCGGCCTGACCCAGCTCCACCACACGCTCGAGGAGGTGCGCCATGGCTCACGCTGACGTCGACGACCTCGCCGCACTCGTCATCGAGCCTGCCGACGTGCCCGTCCCCGTACGCCGCCACGTCGGCGCGTGCGCGCGGTGCTCGGCCACCGTCGAGGCGCTGACCGCGACCAGGGGCGCGCTCGGCGCCGACCCCTTGGTCGCCCCGCCGCCGGACCTCCGGGCGCGGGTCATGGCCGAGGCCCTCGGTCGACCGACCGCGGCCGCGAGCGAGACCGGGACCGCGGAGACACCGCCGAGCGCCCCGGTCCCGCTGGCGAGCCGGCGACGCGGCGTGCCCGTCTGGCTGGCCTCCGCTGCGGCCGTCCTCGCACTGGTGGCCGGGCTCGGCGTCGGCCGGATGTCCGTGGGCGAGCCCGAGGCAGCTCCGGTCGAGCCCGAGCCCACCGGCTCGGTGCTGGCCGCCACGTCCCTCACCGCCCTCGACAGTGACGCCCCACGTGGCGCCGTCGAGGCGGTCAACGACGCCGACGACGTCGTCACCGTGTCCGTGCGCGCGACCGAGCTCGGCGACGAGCCCGGCTTCCACGAGGTGTGGCTGATCAACGTCGACGGCGTGCGCATGGTCGCGCTGGGCATCCTGGCCCGCAGCGACAACGGCACCTTCGAGGTCCCGCGACGCCTCATCGAGGAGGGCTACCGGATCGTCGACATCTCGGTCGAGCCCGACGACGGCGACCCCACCCACTCGGGTGTGAGCCTCGCGCGCGGCGAGCTCGTCTGAGCGCACCGGCGCGCCGGCTCCTCGACATCGCCCGCGCGGGCGACTAGGAACGACCCATGAGGTGGAGGTACGCGATCCTGGGCGGCACGGCCGTCGCGGGCGCAGCGACGGCGGTCCACGACCTGGTGCAGAAGAAGCACGCGATCCTGCGCAACTTCCCGGTGGTCGGCCACGGCCGGTTCCTGGTGGAGAAGGTGGGGCCCGAGCTGCGCCAGTACATCGTCACCAGCAACGACGAGGAGCGGCCCTTCAGCCGCGACCAGCGGCGCTGGGTCTACGCGAGCTCGAAGCTGGAGAACAACTACTTCGGTTTCGGCACCGACAACGACGTCGAGCGCGGTGACGGCTACCCCATCATTAAGCACCGCACCTTCACCGGGACCGGAGCGGCGACGATGCCGCACGCCCAGGAGGAGGTCGCCGTGCCGTGCGCCAAGGTGATGGGCGCGGCCCGCGGGCGGACCCACGCCTTCCGGCCCGGCTCCGTGGTCAACATCTCCGGCATGAGCTTCGGGTCCCTGTCGGGCAAGGCGATCGAGTCGCTCAACAAGGGCGCGGCGCTG
This sequence comes from Nocardioides furvisabuli, assembly GCA_964021995.1. GTDB lineage: Bacteria > Actinomycetota > Actinomycetes > Propionibacteriales > Nocardioidaceae > Nocardioides > Nocardioides furvisabuli_A. The sequence goes on from CAXHZJ010000009.1 coordinate 39,613, forward strand.
GCGGGCTGCCTGCAGAACACCGGCGAGGGCGCTCTGTCGCCGCACCACCGTCACGGCGGCGACGTGGTCTTCCAGATCGGCACCTCCTACTTCGGCTGCCGCGACGAGCACGGCCGCTTCGACATGGCGCGCCTGGTCGACCTGGTCCATTCGGCACCCGTGCGCGCGATCGAGGTCAAGCTGAGCCAGGGCGCCAAGCCGGGCCTCGGCGGGATGCTGCCCGGGGAGAAGGTGAGCCGCGAGATCGCCGAGATCCGCGGCATCCCCGAGGGCGTGGACTGCGCCTCACCGAGCCGCCACGCGGTCTTCGGCGACGTCGACTCGATGCTCGACTTCGTCGAGTCGGTGGCCCAGGCGACCGGGCTGCCCGTCGGGATCAAGTCGGCCGTCGGCAACCTGACCATGTGGGACGAGCTCACCGAGGCGATGGCGGCGGGCGGTCGCGGCGTCGACTTCGTCAACATCGACGGCGGCGAGGGTGGCACCGGTGCGGCCCCGATGATCTTCGCCGACTCGGTGGCCTACCCCTTCCGGATCGGCTTCGCCGAGGTCTACCGCCGCTTCGCGCAAGCCGGGCTGAGTGACGACGTGGTCTTCGTCGGCGCCGGCAAGCTGGGCATCCCGGAGAACGCGGTCGTCGCCTTCGCGCTGGGTGTCGACATGGTCAACGTCGGGCGCGAGGCGATGATGGCCATCGGGTGCATCCAGGCCCAGAAGTGCCACACCGACCACTGCCCGGTCGGGATCGCGACGCAGAACCCGCGCTACACCCGGGGCCTCGACGTGGGCCTGAAGAGCGTGCGTGCCGCCAACTACGTACGCTCCCTGCGCCGCGACCTGCTGAAGGTGTCCGAGGCCGTCGGCGTGGTGCACCCCGGGCTCATCGCGCCGCGCGACGTCGACCTCCTCGACGGCACCCGCACCGCGACCGCGCTGGGCCTGACCTACTCCTACGACGCCTCGTGGCCGCGGCTGGGACCGCGCCTGGTGAAGGAGATCGAGGCGATCATGGTCGCCCAGGACGCCACGGACCCGGACGTGGCCGACCCCGACGCCGGACAGCGCGGCGTGGCCGCGACCAGGAGCTGAGGGATCAACCCGACCGCGGGCGGCGCACGCTCTTGTCGTGGTGGTCGGGCAGGTGCTCGAGCTCGCTGAGGAAGGACTCGGCCCAGCGGGCGACGTCGTGGTGCACGACGGTCTTGCGCATCGCGCGCATGCGTCGCCCGGTGTCCTTCTCGTCCGCGGCGAAGGCCTCGAGCAGCGTGGCCTTCATGCCGTCGATGTCGTAGGGGTTGACCAGCCACGCCTGGCGCAGCTCGGCGGCGGCGCCGGCGAACTCCGACAGCACGAGCGCGCCGTCGTCCTCGAAGCGGCACGCGACGTACTCCTTGGCGACGAGGTTCATCCCGTCGCGGAAGGGGGTCACCACCATGACGTCGGCGGCACGGTAGAGGGCGGCCATCTCCTCGCGGGGGTAGGAGGAGTGCATGTAGGAGATCGCCGGTCGGCCGATGCGGCCGTGGTCGCCGTTGATCCGCCCCACCAGCAGCTCGATCTCGTCGCGGAGGATGCGGTACTGCTCGACGCGCTCGCGCGACGGTGTCGCCACCTGCACGAAGACGGCGTCCTCGAGGTCCAGCTTGCCGTCGCGCACGAGCTCGCCGAAGGCGCGCAGGCGGGAGTGGATGCCCTTGGTGTAGTCGAGGCGGTCGACGCCGAGGAAGATCCGGCGGGGGTTGCCCAGCGCCTCGCGGATCTCCGCGGCACGCTTCTCCACGGCCTCCGAGCGCGCCAGCGCCTCGAAGCCCGCGGTGTCGATGGAGATCGGGAAGGCGGTCGCCTTCACCGGCCGGCCGTCGGGGAGGTAGATGGTGTCGCGGTGCGTCTTGTGGCCCACCCGGCTGCGGACCAGGCGGACGAAGTTGGCGGCGGCTCCCGGCAGCTGGAAGCCGATCAGGTCGGCGCCGAGGAGGCCCTCGAGGATCTGGCGGCGCCACGGAAGCTGCGAGAACAGCTCGGCCGGCGGGAACGGGATGTGGAGGTAGAAGCCGATGCGCAGGTCGGGGCGCTGGGTGCGCAGCATCTGCGGCACGAGCTGGAGCTGGTAGTCCTGGACCCAGACCGTCGCCCCCTCGGCGGCGACCTCGGCGGCCTTGTCCGCGAAGCGCTGGTTGACCGTGACGTAGGAGTCCCACCACTCGCGGTGGAACTCCGGCTTGGCGATCACGTCGTGGTAGAGCGGCCAGAGCGTGCCGTTGGAGAAGCCCTCGTAGAACTCCTCGACCTCCTGGGCGCTGAGCGCCACCGGGACCAGGGAGAGCCCGTCCTCCACGAACGGCTCGAACTCCTCCTCGTCGGCCGAGCCCGGCCAGCCGATCCACGCTCCGTCGTTGGCGCGCAGGACCGGCTCGAGCGCGGTCACCAGCCCGCCGGGGGAGGTGCGCCACGACGCGGTGCCGTCGGGGGCGATCACCCGGTCCACGGGCAGTCGGTTGGCCACGATGACGAGGTCGGCCTGCGGGGTGGGGCTCACACCGGCCACCCTAACGACGATCGGTGACGTCGGGATCACCCCGCGGTGTCGTCGGGGCCGCACTCCTCCTACGAGCCGTCGGGTTTTGTCCAGACGACTCGCCGGAGGCGAATGACATCGTTGTCGTTCGTCGCCTAGACTGACCGCAGTCCGCCCGGCACGGGTGGGCGTGGGGTCGAGGAGGAGATGGCAGATGGACGCCGCCAAGCACATCGCGTCGGAGCAGGAGACTGCGCCGGGGCTGAGCCAGCGCGACCGCGACATCCTCGAGTTCGAGCGGCACTGGTGGAAGTACGCCGGCGCCAAGGAGCAGGCCGTCCGCGAGAAGTTCGACATGTCCTCGACCCGCTACTACCAGGTGCTCAACGCCCTCATCGACCGTGCCGAGGCCCTCGAGGCCGACCCGCTGCTCGTCCGCCGCCTCCGGCGCCTGCGCGCCTCGCGCCAGCGCCAGCGCTCCGCCCGCCGCCTCGGCTTCGAGATCTGACACCGCGAGACCTGTCCACTCACTCACGATCGGCTTCCTTCCCCATGGCCTTCTTCCCCAGTTCCGGCCGCCTCCCGTCCCGCCGTCCCCGTGACGAGCGAGGCGTGGCCTTCCCCTCCCCGCTCGTGATGCTCTCGGTCCTCGCCGTCGCGATGGCCTCCATCACCTTCGTCGCCACCCGCGACCAGGCGCCCACCGAGCGCCGGGTCGAGACCGCCACCATCGCCAGCGCCGAGCAGACGCCCAGCGCCGAGCCCACGGCGAAGCCCACCAAGGAGCCGAAGCCCGAGCCGCGCGTCAAGCGCGGCGAGGTCTACGTCGAGGTCTACAACAGCTCCGGGATCAAGGGCCTGGCCGCCAGCACGGCCGAGAAGGCCACGACCGTCGGCTGGGCGGTCGTCGGCGAGGACAACTGGTACGGCGTCGTCCCCACCACGACGGTCTACTTCCCCCCGCGGCTCAAGGCCGCCGGCAAGCAGCTCGCGCTCGACCTCGGCATCCGCCGGACCGCACCGGCCGTCGGTGAGATGAAGCGCGACCGCCTGACGATCATCCTCACCACCGACGCCCCTCAGTAGCCCGCTGGGGTGGGACGGTTCGCCGGTCCCCGCCGCCGCGTGGTTGGCTGGTGCCATGGAGTTCACCTCCGACGACGCGCGCGCCCACTACGACGCCGTACGCGACGTCCTCGCCGGTGTGGTGGTCGGTCTCGACTTCGACGGCACCCTGTCCCCGATGGTCGACGACCCGGAGGCGGCACGACTGCACCCGGGCGCCCCGGGCGCGCTGCTCGAGCTCGCCGAGGCGGTCCGCGCGGTCGCGGTGATCACCGGCCGCCCGGCGCGGCAGGCGATCGCGATGGGCGACCTCGACGCCCTCGGCAACGCGATGCTCGACCGCGGCGCGGAGCTCTTCGTCTTCGGCCAGTACGGCAACGAGCGCTGGTCGGCGACCGAGCAGCGGATCCGTTCGCCGCGCCCGCCGGCAGGCCTGGCCAGCTTCGAGCGCGAGCTGACGTCGGTGCTGCGCAGTGCCGACGCCGCCGACGCGTTCATCGAGCAGAAGGGCCTCGCCGTCGCGGTGCACACCCGTCGCATGGCCGACCCGGCCGGCGCCTTCGCGCGGCTCACCGCCCCGATCACCGACCTCGCCGGTCGCCACCACCTGACCGTCGAGCCGGGCCGCAACGTCATCGAGGTCCGCTCGGGTGACATGCACAAGGGCCACGCGCTGCGCACCTTCGTGGCCGAGCAGCAGGCTGACGGCGTGGTCTTCGGCGGCGACGACCTCGGTGACGTGGAGGCCTTCGAGGCCGTCCGTGACCTGCGCGACGACGGCCTGCCGGGCCTGGTCGTGTGCTCGGCGTCCACCGAGCAGCCCCACCTCGTCGAGCTCGCCGACGTCGTCGTCGACGGCCCGGCCGGTGTGGTGGAGCTCCTCGGCGCCCTGCTCTCCCGACGCTGACCGAAGGTCGGACAGCGGCCATCCACATCGTGGACTCGGTGTGCGCATCGTGAGACAGCCCGCCTAGGGTTGACCTTGCTCATCACGAGGGACTGAGGGAACGGCCCGTAGAAGTCCCGGCAACCACCCATGAGCCTCCTGTCCGGACCCCGTCCGGCGGACATGGGAGCAGGTGCCAAATCCGACCCACGCGAGAGTCGCGGGGACAGATGAGAAGGAGGACTTCATGAGCACCCTGTTGGACGAGAACACGACGCACACGTTGCGCGAGGGTGCCTTCGGCCACGCCCGCGCCCTGGCCTGCCGCGAGTGCGGCCACGAGGTCGCCCTCGGCCCCTCTTACGCCTGTCCGGAGTGCTTCGGCCCCCTCGAGGTGGCCTACGACTTCCCGACCGTGACCCGCGATGAGATCGCCGCCGGTCCGGCCAACATCTGGCGCTACAAGGCTCTGCTGCCGGTGCCCTCCGACATCGAGCAGAGCCCCAACACCGAGCCCGGCTTCACGCGGCTGCTGGAGGCCAAGAACCTCGCCCGCGAGCTGGGCATCGACAAGCTGTGGGTGAAGGACGACTCCACCAACCCCACCAACTCCTTCAAGGACCGCGTCGTGGCATGCGCCCTGAGCGCGGCCCGCGAGCTCGACGCCAAGGTCTTCGCCTGCCCCTCCACCGGGAACCTGGCCAACGCCGTCGCCGCGGCGGGCGCCCGGGCCGGCATGAAGACGGTCGTCTTCATCCCGAGCAACCTCGAGCAGCCCAAGCAGGTCAACTCCGCCGTCTACACCGACCGCCTGGTCGCCGTCGACGGCAACTACGACGACGTCAACAAGCTCGCCTCGGAGATCGCCGGCGAGGAGGAGGGCTGGGCGTTCGTCAACGTCAACGTCCGCCCCTTCTACGCCGAGGGCTCCAAGACGCTGGGCTACGAGATCGCCGAGCAGCTCGGCTGGCGACTGCCCGACCAGGTCGTGATCCCGGTCGCGTCGGGCTCGCAGCTGACCAAGGTCGACAAGGCCTTCCGCGAGCTGGTCGCGCTGGGCCTCGTCGAGGACAAGCCCTACCGGATCTTCGGCGCCCAGGCGACGGGCTGCTCGCCGGTGTCGGTGGCCTACAAGGCCGGCACCGACGCCATCCGCCCGGTCAAGCCGGACACCATCGCCAAGAGCCTGGCCATCGGCAACCCCGCGGACGGCATCTACGTCCTCGACGTCTGCCGTCGCTCCGGCGGTGCGGTCGAGGACATCACCGACGACGAGGTCCGCGACGCGATCGTCCTGCTCGCGCGCACCGAGGGCATCTTCACCGAGACCGCCGGCGGCACCACGGTGGGCGTGCTGAAGAAGCTCGTCGAGACCGGCCAGCTCGACACCTCGCTGGAGACCGTCGTCATCAACACCGGCCACGGCCTCAAGACCCTCGACGCGGTCTCCGACCGGGTCGGCGCCGCAGCCACCATCGCACCCAGCTACGACGCCTTCGTCGCGGCTGGCATCGTCTGAGAGGGAACCACCAGCATGAGCGTCTCGGTCCGCATCCCGACCATCCTGCGCACCTACACCGGCGGCGAGTCCGAGGTCAGCGCCGAGGGCGACACCCTCGCCGCCGTCCTCGACGACCTCGACGCGAGCTACGCCGGCATCAAGGGGCGCATCCTCGACGAGTCGGGTGCGCTGCGCCGCTTCGTCAACGTCTACGTCGGCAACGACGACGTGCGCTTCCTCGACGACCTCCAGACCGCGACCCCGGACGGGGTCCAGGTCTCGGTGATCCCGGCGGTCGCCGGCGGCTGAGCCGACGTCACGGCGCGCGTACGTCGACCACGGCTGCGTTGCCGCGCCCGTCGATGCGCACCTCGGCGACGGCTCCGTCGCGCAGGAGGTCCTCGGTCTCGAGGGCGGTGTCCTGGGGCAGGAAGAGGCTCTCGATCCCACACCTCACCTGCCAGGAGCGGTCGTCACAGGCCAGGTAGGGCCCGTCGTCGGGCCGCTCCCGGGTCCAGTCCGTGGCGACCCAGGTCCCGTCCTGCTCGGCGAGGGTGATGAAGACGTCACCCCGCTCCCCGTCGTCGAGCGCGCCCAGCCCGGGCTCGCCGCCGGACTGCGAGTCGTCGTGGCGCAGGCCCGGGTAGTCGAGGGCGACGTACGCCCCGCGGAAGGGGTCGATCGGGTCCAGCGGGGCGACCTGGAGGAGATAGGTGTCGCCGGTGAGGCGGGCGGAGAGCTGCGGGCCCACCGCGACCCCGGCCAGGACGAGCTGGCTGACGGCGATGACGCCGGTGACGAGGACGCGCTTCATCGGGGTGCTCCTGGTGCAGGGGTGGCCGAGCCACCGGGTGAGTCGTCGACCAGGACCTGGGCGAGCTCGCGCCGGGCCCGGTCGAACAGGAAGCCGGTGCCGAGGAAGACCGTGCCGAGCACGACGAACAGCCAGGCGCCGGTCACGATCGGTGCGAAGACGGCGAAGCTCTGGAAGGTCGTGAAGACGACGAGCCCGACCATCGCCATCGCGGTGAGGGGCGGGTGGTCCCGCACGGTGCCGAGGGCGACCAGGGCGACGGCGAGCACGACATAGGCCAGGACCGAGACGGCGGCGTGCAGCCAGTCGGCGGTGGCGATCTCGGAGGTGTCCGTGCTCGTGGTCCAGAGTGCGAGCGCGGTGGCCACGGCGAGCACGGCGACCGCACCCAGAGGCTCCAGCAGGCGCGTGCCGGGGCGGGTGAGCACGGCGCCGCCGACGGCTGCGGCGGCGGCGACGAGGACGACCACGAGCCACGTCGACCAGACGACACCGTCCGAGCCGATCCCCGGGATCGCCGCCACGAAGAGGGCGAGAAGCGCCATTCCTCCGGCGACGGTGCGCCACGTCCAGGCGAAGGGGGCGATCCACCCGTCGTGCAGCACGGCCAGTCCGGAGGCGAGGACCGCGCCGGCGCCGAGGAGGACGACGACGGTGAGTCCGCTGGGGCCGTCCCACAGCGGCTGCGCGAACCACCACGCGACGCCGGTGGCGACACCGACGAGGAACGGCGTGGTGGCCCGGGTCAGGTAGCCGTGGAGCAGCGTGCCCGCCGCCCACAGGCCCAGGAGGCGGGGCTCGAAGGCCGGCACCTGCAGCGACTGCGCGGCCTGGAAGATCACCGCTCCGGCGCCGAGGGCGGCCATCAGGCGTACGGCTCCCACGAGCGGGGGCGAGGCCCTGCGGGCGGCGAGGGCCTCGCCGCCGGCGAGGAACGCCAGCCAGAGCAGGACGACGGCCGCGAAGCGGGAGGTCGGGGAGAGCTGGTCGAGGTTCGCCGCGACCAGCCAGATGACGCCGATGCCGACGAAGCCGCCGCCGAGCGAGAGCAGGACGCGACCGATGCCGAAACGGGCGTGGTCGCCGGGCCGGTAGCGCGAGGAGATCAGTCGGGCCTGGTCGTCGTCGATGATGCCCTGGGACGTCCAGTCGTCGAGCTCGGCACGCAGCCAGGCGAGCTGGCGGGGCGGGACCGGCCGGGGGAGGGTGGGGGCGGCTGGGTTCATACGTCCAGCGTGACGCGCTGCGCGGCTCCTGTGATGAGTACGACGACCCACGTGTGTGGTGCCGTTGGGCCATTCGCCGGGCGCGGTTGACCGGCCGTTCAGGTCGGTGTGGTTCAAACAGGCGTGATCGACGACGACGGCTCCCGCCTCACCCGCGCCTCAGTGGCCCTGACCCTCGCAGGTGGCGTCGCCGGCGCGACGGCGTACGCCGCCCGCACGCTCCTGCACCGGCAGGCAGCCCAGGCGCGCCGTGCGATCGGCAAGCCGCTGGGGGAGCAGGCGCCGGCCGCGGACCGGCACTACAAGAAGAAGCTCGGCGAGCCGGTCGACCTGCTGGTGCTCGGCGACTCGATCGCCGCCGGGCTGGGGGCGGAGCGGGCCAAGCACACCCTCGGGGGCCGGCTGGCGCGTGGCATCGCCCGCAGCGCCGGGCGCTCGGTCCGGCTGCGCACGGCGGCCGTGGTGGGCTCGGAGAGCAGCATGCTCGCCGACCAGCTCGCCACCCTGCCCGACTCCTACCGCCCCCACGTCGCGGTCATCGTGGTCGGGGGCAACGACGTCACGCACCGGGTGCCGGTGGCGGAGTCGGTGGCCCACCTCGGGGCCGCGGTCGAGGCGCTGCGCGCACGTGGGGCCGAGGTGGTGGTGGGCACCTGCCCGGACCTCGGGGCGCTGCGGCCGGTGCCGCAGCCGTTGCGAGCCCTCGGGTCGCGCGCCTCCCGGCAGCTGGCGCAGGCCCAGCGCGAGGCGGCCCTGGCCAGGGGTGCGCGCGTGGTCTCGCTGTCCCACGTGGTCGGACCGTTCTTCATCACCAACCCCGACGAGATGTTCAGCCTGGACCGCTTCCACCCGAGTGCACAGGGCTACAAGCGGACGGCCAAGGCGATGCTCCCGTCGGTGCTTGCCGCCCTGGGGGTGGTGGAGGTCGTGCCGTTCGGGCACCACGCACCCGCGATCGGCCACTCAGGCTAGGGTTCCCGGGTGCGCACCACTGCTCGTCGAGCCGGCCAGGCGGTCAAGAAGGCTGCCCAGAAGACGGCCCGGAAGACCGGTCGCATGCAGGCGTCCCGGGAGCCGGCTCCGGCGCCCGACGACGCGAAGGCCGAGCGGCGCCGTCGCCTGCTCGCGAGCAACCTGACCGAGCTCGCGATCGAGTTCCGCACCGACAAGTGGGGCGTGCACAAGTACACCCCGCACTACGAGCGGCACCTCCAGCACCTGCGCCGCGAGTCCTTCACCCTGCTCGAGCTGGGCATCGGCGGCTACAAGAAGCGTCGCCGCAGCGGTGCGTCGATGAAGATGTGGCGCTGGTTCTTCCCGAAGGCGACCATCGTCGGCCTCGACATCGAGGACAAGACGTGGCTCACCCGCGGGCACATCCACGCCTACCTCGGTGACCAGACCGACCCCGAGGTCCTCCAGCGCATCATCGACGAGCACGGCGCCCCGATGGTCGTCATCGACGACGGCAGCCACATCCCGGCCCACGTGCGCGAGTCGTTCCGGATCCTCTTCCCGCTGCTGCCCGACGGGGCGATCTACTGCATCGAGGACACCCAGACGTCCTACTGGCCGGCCTGGGGCGGCCAGCTGGACCCGCGCGCGCCGGGCACCTCGATGGACCTCGTGAAGGACCTCGTCGACGGCCTCAACCACGAGGAGTTCCTCGTCGAGGGCTACGAGCCCACCTACACCGACCAGTGGGTGCGCGCCGTGCACTGCTACCACAACCTCGTGGTCATCGAGAAGGGCGACAACCGCGAGGGCACCAACCGCGACGCCGTCGCCCACCAGCTCTACGGCGCCTCCGAGCTGCCCGAGGCATGAGCGCCTCCCTCCCGACCGTCCTGCTGGCCACCAGCGCCGACCTCCCCGACGGGGAGCCCGGCGCCGCAGCGCTCGACGCCGCCCTGGCCGAGCGGGGGATCGACGCCGCGTGGGCGCGCTGGGACGACCCCGGGGTCGACTGGGACGCCGCCGACCTCGTGGCGCTGCGCTCGACGTGGGACTACGTCACCCGCCACGGCGCGTTCGTCGCGTGGACGCAGTCCCTCGACCAGTCCCGTCTGCTCAACGGGGCCGACGTCTTCGCCTGGAACCACGACAAGCGTTACCTCACCGACCTCGGCGACCTGCCGGTCGTCCCGACGCTCCTCGCCGACGACCGGGCCGGGATCGCGGACGGCGTACGCCACTTCGGCACCGCCGTGGTCAAGCCGCGCGTCGGTGCAGGTGGCGCCGGTCTCCTCGTCGTCACCGACCCCGGTGACGACCGGCTCGGAAGGCCGGTCCGCAGCCACCCGGACTACCCCGAGGTCGACGGCCCCTGGGTCGTCCAGCCGCTGGTCGAGTCGATCCGCACGCACGGCGAGGTGTCGGTCTACGTCCTCGACGGGCGGATCACCCAGCGCTTCGACAAGGTGCCGGGCGAGGGCGACGTACGGGTCAACGAGGAGTTCGGCGGCCGGGTGCGTGCCGCGGACACCGGGGACGTCGGCGACCTCGTGATGCAGGCGTACGACGACCTCGCCGAGCGCTTCGGGCGTCCGATGGACTACCTGCGCGTCGACCTCCTGCGCTGGCAGGGCGCGTGGGTGGTCAGCGAGCTGGAGCTCATCGAGCCCGGGCTCTACCTCGACGTCTCGCCGGCCAACGCCGGGCCCTTCGCCGACCTCGTCGTGGCGCGCACGCGCCATCGGTCGGTCTAGACGTTTCGCCAAGTCGGGGTCAGGGCGGGCGCCGCTGCGCTACGTTCCCCCCAGCCTGTCTCCGTCTGGGGGCGAGGACAGGCTGAACCCGGCACTGGGGCCGGGGGATTCATTCAGTGCGGCGCAGGGGGTGACTCCGGCTTCGCACGTGCGGGAGGAACCTGTCATGCCCATTTCACGGCGCCGCGGCGAACGCGGTGCATCAGCGGTGGAGTTCGCGCTCGTCGTGCCGCTCCTGCTGGCGATCCTCTTCGCGATGATCGACTTCGGGTTCGCGATCAACCGCTACACGATGCTCAACAACGCCACCCGCGAGGGAGTGCGGGCCGCCAGCCTCAGCGCGAGCGGGAGTGAGGTCGACAAGGTCGTCAACGACGCGCTGTCCGACCTCAAGGGCAAGGTCACGGTCAACGTGACCTGCCAGACGCCCCTGGGCGGCACCTGCGGCTCGTGGGACGCCAACCACACCACCGGCGGCGTGGCCGTGGTCACCACGACCTACCAGCACGCCTGGCTGACGCCGGTCGGCAAGGCCATCTCCTCGACGCTGACGCTCACCAAGACCAGCCAGATGAGGATCGAGTGATGCGGGCGCTGCGCACGCGCCTGGCGCGTGGTCGCGAGGAGGACGAGGGAGCGGTCGCCATCCTGGTCGGCCTGCTGGCCGTCGTGATCTTCGCCTGCGCGGCTCTGGCCGTCGACATCGCCTCGCTGTCGATGGAGCGCCAGAAGCTGCACGACCACGTCGACTCCGCGGCCCACGCCGGCGCCTTCGAGCTGCCCTCCAGCGGCAGCTCGGCCAAGACCTGGGCGGTCACCATGGCCAAGCGCCAGGACTCGACCATGACCCCCGACACCGACCTGTTCTGCGTCGTCGCCTCCACGGGTTCGAGCAAGCAGGTCGCCGCCGGCCAGATCCCCGCGACGTGCGACCCCGGGACCTACAACAGCGCCACCGTGCGCTGCAACACCAAGATCTGCTCCATCCCGTGCCCGACGACCGGGCGGTGCAACACCATCCGGGTCAGTGACGCCAAGGACGTCGACTACGACTTCGCGCCGATCATCGGCCAGGAGAAGGGCTCCACCGGGTCCGTGGCGTCCGCGGCCTGCAAGGGCTCGTGCGGCGACACCCTGCCCAACCCCATGGACATCGTCATCATGGCCGACCGCACCACGAGCATGTCCGACACCCACCGCGAGCAGATGAAGACCGCGATCGTGGACAGCCTCGGGGTCATGGACCCCACGCTGCACTACGTCGCGTTCGGGACCCTGCACAAGAGCAAGGCGGGCGGGTCGTGCGCCACCGCGGCGACGTCCGCCTCCGACGGGGTCACCGGCGGCAACTGGATCGCGGTGCCGTTCACCAACGACTACAAGGCCAACCGCGACTCGGCGATCAACAGCAGCAGCACGCTGGTCAAGGGCGTGCAGTGCATGCCGAGCGGCGCGGTCCCCGGACTCTCGACGGGGTCGTACGGCACCCACCTGGCCTCGGCGATGAAGGGGGCCGCGCGCTACCTGCTCGGCAAGCAGCCCAACAACCTCACGTCCCTGCCGAAGCGACCCGGCACCCCGAAGAAGGTCATCATCTACGAGACCGACGGACAGCCGGACGAGCTGGTGTCGGGCGGCTCGACGTCCCTCGACAACAGCTCCGACCTCGGGGCGGACCGCAACTTCTACGGCAACGGCAACGGCAAGGAAGGCTGCGACAACTTCAACCAGGTCTCGCAGTACGCCAAGGACAACAACATCACGGTGCTGGTGATCGGCTTCGGCGACGCCAACACCGCCCCGTGCGAGAAGCCGGTCACGTCCGGCGGCGCGGGCCGGACCCCGCGGTCGCCGTGGGTGCGCGACTACCTCGCCAAGGCGGCCTCACCCGGTCCGAGCGGGGCGCCCAGCAAGGCCGAGAGCGACTGCTCGACGAACGCCGAGCGGGTCGCGGAGAACAAGGACGGCGACTACTACTTCTGCGCCGTCTCGGGCTCAGAGCTCGGTCCGATCTTCGCCACGGCGATCGTCGCCGTCACCGAGAGCATCCGGCTCATCGAGATGCCCTGAGACCTGTCGGGGAGGACGCGGGCGGGGCGGGCCACGGGGCCGTTCCGCCCGCGCTTCCGGCGTTTGCACTCTCGGGGGTCGAGTGCTAAACATGAGGCTGGCACTCTCGTCACGAGAGTGACAACGACCCAGGTGACGCTGAGGTCCGCAGAAGCCGGCGTGAATGGATCGCCGGCGGAGCGGACCGTCCGTCGCGGGCAGCCTGCCTGGAGTCGACACACAGACTCACGTCGATAGGAATCGCACGCGATATGGCCAAGCTGATTGCTTTCAACGAGGAGGCCCGCCGCGGCCTCGAGCGAGGGATGAACACCCTCGCCGACGCGGTGAAGGTCACCCTCGGCCCCAAGGGCCGCAACGTCGTCCTGGAGAAGAAGTGGGGAGCCCCCACGATCACCAACGACGGTGTCTCGATCGCCAAGGAGATCGAGCTGGAGGACCCCTACGAGAAGATCGGCGCCGAGCTGGTCAAGGAGGTCGCCAAGAAGACCGACGACGTCGCCGGTGACGGCACGACGACGGCCACCGTCCTGGCCCAGGCCATGGTGCGCGAGGGCCTGCGCAACGTCGCGGCCGGCGCGAACCCGATGGGTCTCAAGCGCGGCATCGAGGCCGCCGTCGCCGCCGTGTCCGAGCAGCTGCTCGCGATGGCGAAGGACGTCGAGACCAAGGAGCAGATCGCCTCCACCGCCTCCATCTCGGCCGCTGACACCACCGTCGGCGAGATCATCGCCGAGGCGATGGACAAGGTCGGCAAGGAAGGCGTCATCACCGTCGAGGAGTCCAACACCTTCGGGCTGGACCTCGAGCTGACCGAGGGCATGCGCTTCGACAAGGGCTACATCTCGGCCTACTTCGCCACCGACCTCGAGCGCATGGAGGCCGTGCTGGAGGACCCCTACATCCTCATCGCCAACTCCAAGGTGTCGACGGTCAAGGACCTGCTGCCGCTGCTGGAGAAGGTCATGCAGTCCGGCAAGCCGCTGCTGATCATCGCCGAGGACGTCGACGGCGAGGCGCTGTCGACCCTGGTCGTCAACAAGATCAAGGGCACCTTCCGCTCCGTGGCCGTCAAGGCCCCGGGCTTCGGTGACCGCCGCAAGGCCATGCTGCAGGACATCGCGATCCTCACCGGCGGCCAGGTCATCTCCGAGGAGGTCGGCCTCAAGCTCGAGTCGGCCGGTCTCGAGCTGCTCGGCCAGGCCCGCAAGGTCGTCATCACCAAGGACGAGACCACCATCGTCGAGGGCTCGGGCGACCAGGGCCAGATCGAGGGCCGGGTCAACCAGATCCGCGCCGAGATCGAGAAGTCGGACTCCGACTACGACCGCGAGAAGCTCCAGGAGCGCCTCGCCAAGCTGGCCGGCGGCGTGGCCGTCATCAAGGTCGGCGCGGCCACCGAGGTCGAGCTCAAGGAGCGCAAGCACCGCATCGAGGACGCCGTCCGCAACGCCAAGGCCGCGGTCGAGGAGGGCATCGTCGCCGGAGGCGGCGTGGCGCTCGTCCAGGCTGCTGCCACCGCGTTCGACAAGCTCGACCTGACCGGCGACGAGGCCACCGGCGCGAACATCGTCCGCGTCGCGACCTCCGCCCCGCTCAAGCAGATCGCCATCAACGCCGGCCTCGAGGGCGGCGTCGTGGCGGAGAAGGTCGCGAACCTGGAGGCCGGTCACGGCCTCAACGCCGCGACCGGTGACTACGTCGACATGATCGCCGAGGGCATCATCGACCCGGCCAAGGTCACCCGCTCTGCCCTGCAGAACGCCGCGTCCATCGCCGCGCTGTTCCTCACCACCGAGGCCGTCGTGGCCGACAAGCCGGAGAAGGCGCCGGCCATGGGTGGCGGCGACGGCGGCATGGGCGGCATGGGCGGCATGGACTTCTGATCGGCCAGCCGGGCGCGCTCGCGCGCCCGGCGTCGGCCGATCAGGTCGAGTAGCGGCCGCGCACCCGAGCGAAGCGAGGGGACGGGGGCCGCGTATCGAGACCGGATCGCCACCGCTCCACAGCATCACCAGCAGGGCCCCCGCTCCGGCGGGGGCCCTGCTGCATCCGGGCGTCACGGCCACCGCTGGTATCAATGGCGCATGCGCCTCCCCGTTCCCGGCCCCCGTGACGTGCTCTCCGCCCTCGAACGAGGAGGCGAGCAGGTCGAGGCGCTCCTGGGCGCCGTGCCGCGGGTGCTCGCGCTGCTCGACCAGGCCGAGGCGCTGGTCGCGCGGGCGTCTGTCGTCGTCGACCGCGTCGAGGTGGTCGTGGACGCGGCGACCGCCGAGGTGGCGCGCGTGGGCGGCGTCGTGGACGCGGCATCCGCGGAGGTGGCGCGCGTGGGAGGCGTCGTGGACGCGGCGACCGCGGAGGTGGCGCGCGTGGGCGTGGTCGTCGACGGCGCCGGTGTCCAGGTGGGTCGCGCGGCGGTCCTCATCGACCTCCTCGAGCCGTCGCTGACGACGCTCGAGCCCACGCTGCGGACGCTCGCCGACAGCACGCACCCGGAGGAGGTCGCCGCACTGGTGACCCTCATCGACCACCTGCCGGCGGTGACGCTGCAGGTCGAGCGCGACATCCTGCCGATCATGGCCAGCCTCGGGTCGGTGGCTCCCGACCTCCACGAGCTCCTCGACGTCTCGCGTGAGCTCAACGAGATCCTGGGCAAGATCCCCGGGGTCGGACGCCTCAAGCGGCGGGTCGAGGAGGAGGACGAGGACCGGTGACCACCGGGAACCCGACGGGCACTCGTCGCGTCCGAATGAGTATGAGCCGACAGACCAGCCGAGTCCGCACCCTGCTCGTCGTACCCCTCGTCGTCCTCTCGGGCCTCACGGCCTGCGGCGCCGACGACGACGGCGCCGAGCGCCCGTCGGACGACACCTCGAGCAGCCCGACCGGGACGGCCACGAGCGAGCCGGGCGCGGACGACCAGGGCACGCTCGAGCTCACCGTCGACGGCGACGCGGCCGCCAAGTGCGCGGTCCCGGTCCCCGACACGCTCGCGACCTTCGACACCGCCTTCGCCGGCACGGTCACCGCCCTCGACGACGGCACCGCGACGCTGAGCGTCGACGAGTGGTACGCCGGTGGCGACGGCGCCGACACCGTGACCGTCACCTCGCCGAGCGAGCAGCTCCAGGACCTGCTGCTGGCGGTCGACTTCCAGGAGGGCCGGTCCTACCTCGTGAGCGCCGAGGGCGACCGGGTGACGCTGTGCGGCTACTCCGGTGAGGAGAGCGCCGAGATGCAGACGCTCTACGACGAGGCCTTCGGGGCGTGACGTCGGTCGTCGGGCTCCTCCTCGCTGCCGGCGCCGGGCGTCGCTTCGGCGGCCCGAAGGCGCTGGCCCGCGAGCCCGACGGCACGTCGTGGCTGCTCCGGTCCGTGCAGGCGCTGCGGCCCTGCGCCGAGATCGTGGTCGTGCTCGGCGCCGCGGCGGAGCAGGCAGCCGCGCTGCTGCCGATGTCGGTCTCGCGGATCCGCGCCGACGACTGGGCCGAGGGGATGGGCGCCTCGTTGCGCGCCGGCCTGCTCGCCCTCACCCCGACCGACCACGACGTCGCGCTCGTGTCGCTGGTCGACCTGCCCGACGTCGACGCGGCCGTCGTGGCCCGCCTCGTCGCGGCGGCCACCGGGCCCGACGTCCTCGCGCGGGCGGCGTACGACGGGGTGCCGGGGCACCCGGTGCTGCTCGGGCGCGACCACTGGGCCGGGGTCGTGGAGACCTCGACCGGCGACCGGGGGGCGCGCGACTACCTCGCCTCGCACGAGGTGACACTGGTCGAGTGCGGCGACCTGGCCACCGGCGCCGACGTCGACGCGCGCTGAGGCCGGTCCGGAGACCCAACGTCCGGCCAACGTGCCGGGTCGTAGCCTGACGCCATGGACCAAGGCATGGACCAAGGCATGGACTCCGCTGCAGACGTGGCCGCCCGGCTCGGCGCCACCGGGTACCTCGCCGACCAGGAGCTGGCCACGGTCGTCTTCCTGGCCGCGCGGATGCAGCGGCCGCTGCTGCTGGAGGGCGAGCCGGGCACCGGCAAGACCGCGCTCGCCGAGGCCCTCGCGCAGAGCCTCGACCTGCCCCTGGTCCGGCTGCAGTGCTACGAGGGGATCGACGCCAGCCAGGCGCTCTACGACTGGGACTTCCCCCGCCAGATCCTGCACCTGCGCGCCCTGGAGGCCGCCGGCGACGTCGACTCCGACGAGGCCGAGAAGAGCCTGTACGACGAGCGCTTCCTGCTCGCGCGCCCGGTGCTCGCCGCGCTGCGCCAGGCGCCGGCCGTGCTGCTGGTCGACGAGGTCGACCGCGCCGACGACGAGTTCGAGGCCTTCCTGCTCGAGGTGCTCTCGACGTGGCAGGTCACCATCCCCGAGTTCGGCACGGTCACCGCCCCCGAGCCGCCGCTGGTGGTGCTCACGTCCAACCGCACCCGCGAGCTGCACGACGCGCTGAAGCGGCGCTGTCTCTACCACTGGATCGACCACCCGGGCCTGGACCGCGAGGTGCAGATCGTCCGCTCCCGCGCCCCCGAGGTCAGCGAGACGCTGGCCCGCCAGGTCGTGAGGCTGGTCCAGCAGCTGCGTGCCCGCGACGACCTGCTCAAGCCGCCCGGCGTCGCGGAGACCCTCGACTGGGCGCGGGCGCTGACCTACCTCGGCACCGCCGAGCTGGACCTGGCCTCCGCCGCTGCGACCCTCGGTGCACTGCTGAAGTACCGCGAGGACGCCGACCGGGTGAAGGCCGCGCTGGACCGGATGCTGGCGAGATGAGCCGCCCGTCGACGACCGCCGAGCCGCACGCCGCGGACGAGGTGCTGCTGGGCTTCGCGCGCGCCCTGCGCGCCTCCGGGGTGGCGGTGACGCAGGACCGGGCGATGGGCTACCTCACCGCCGTCGCCGAGGTGGGTGCCGACGACCGGCAGGCGACCTACTGGGCCGGGCGCGCGACGCTGTGCGGCTCACCCGACGACCTCGCCCGCCACGACCAGGTGTTCGCCGCCTGGTTCGACACGCGTGACGGCCTGCCGACCGCCCGGCCGCGGGAGGCGTCGCAGCCGGCGACCGCCCACATGCTGCCCGACACCGAGACCAGTGGCGGTGGCGACGACGAGGACGCCGACGTGGTGCGCGCCGCGGCCTCCGCGGCGGAGGTGCTCCGCCACCGCGACGTGGCCTCGCTCGACGCCGCCGAGAAGCGGCGCCTGGCCGGGATGTTCGTCCGGCTCTCGCTGCGCCCGCCGAGTCGGCGTACGGCCCGGCACCGGAGGTGGCACCGCGGCCAGGTCGACGCCTCGCGCACCCTGCGGCACTCGCTGCGCCAGATGGGGGAGCCGGGCGAGATCGCCTGGCGCCGCCGCGGGACCCGGCCGCGCCGGGTGGTGCTGCTGCTCGACGTGAGCGGCTCCATGACGGCGTACGCCGACGCGCTGCTGCGCCTATCGCACCGGTTGACCCAGTCGGCGCGGGCCGGCGGCGGCACCGTGGAGACCTTCACCGTCGGCACCCGGCTCACCCACGTCACCCGGGCGCTGCGCTCGCCCGATCCCGACCGCGCGCTCGCCGCGGCCGGCGAGGTGGTGCCGGACTGGTCGGGCGGCACGCGCCTGGGCGAGACGCTGCAGGTCTTCCTCGACCGCTGGGGCCAGCGCGGGATGGCCCGCGGGGCTGTGGTGGTCGTCTTCAGCGACGGGTGGGAGCGCGGCGACGCGGCCCTGCTCGGCGAGCAGATGGCTCGGCTGCAGCGCATCGCCCACCGCGTCGTGTGGGTCAACCCGCACCGCGGCAAGGCTGGCTACGAGCCGCTCCAGGGCGGCGTCGTGGCGGCGCTGCCGCACTGCGACGATTTCCTCGCCGGGCACTCCCTGGCGACCTTCGCCGACCTCACGGAGGTGATCGCACGTGCGTGACGTGCTGCCCGAGCTGATGCAGTGGTGGGAGGCCGGCGAGACGATCGGCGTCGGCACCGTGGTCGCGACCTTCCGGTCCGCGCCGCGTCCCGCGGGCGCCTCGATGCTGGTCGGTCCCGACGAGTCGGCCGTCGGCTCGGTGTCCGGTGGCTGCGTCGAGGGCGCGGTCTACGAGCTCGCCCAGTCGGTGGTGGCCTCGGGGGAGCCGGTGCTGGAGAGGTACGGCGTCTCCGACGACGACGCCTTCGCGGTCGGGCTGACCTGCGGCGGGATCCTCGACGTCTTCGTCGAGCAGGTCTCGCGCGAGACCTTCCCGGAGCTGGGCGACGTGGCCGCCGACATCGAGGGCGGGCGCCCGGTGGCGCTCGCGACCGTCATCGAGCACCCCGACCCATCGTGGGTGGGCCGGCGCATGGTCGTACGCCCCGACGTCCCCGCCGACGGCAGCCTCGGCTCGCCGCGGGCCGACGCGGCCGTCCACGACGACGCCCTCGGCCTGCTGGCTGCCGGCACCAATGCGACGCTGACCTACGGCCCCGACGGCGAGCGCCGCGGGGAGGGGATGCGGGTCTTCGTGTGGGGCTTCGCGCCCAAGCCGCGGATGCTCGTCTTCGGTGCGATCGACTTCGCCGCCGCCGTCGCCAAGGTGGGGTCGTTCCTCGGCTACCACGTCACGGTGTGCGACGCGCGCCCCGTCTTCGCGACCAGCTCGCGCTTCCCGGGCGCCGACGAGGTGGTCGTCGACTGGCCGCACCGCTACCTCCGCGCCGAGCTCGACGCCGGGCGCATCGACCGCCGCACCGTCCTCGCGGTCCTCACCCACGACCCGAAGTTCGACGTGCCGCTGCTCGAGGTCGCGCTGCGCCTCGACGACGAGGTGCGCCCGGGCTACATCGGCGCGATGGGGTCACGGCGTACGCACGAGGAGCGGATGGCGCGGCTGGTCGAGGCGGGCCTCGACGACGCCGAGCTCGCGCTGCTCTCCTCGCCGATCGGCCTCGACCTCGGCGCTCGGACGCCGGAGGAGACGGCAGTGTCGATCGCCGCCGAGATCGTGGCACGCCAGTGGGGCGGGTCCGGGGAGCGGCTCGCTGCGACCCAGGGCCGGATCCACCACGACGACTGAGCCTCCGAGCCCCTCGCACGGGGGGTGCGTCCCCTCCGGACGGGCAGTTATCCCCGCGCGTCCCCCCGCCTAGCGTCGAGTCGACGACACGAGGAGGCCGGCCGATGGCGCAGTGGTTCGAGACGGTGAACGAAGCCCAGCGACGGGCGAAGCGGAGGTTGCCCCCCTCGGTCTACTCGGCCCTGCTGGCCGGGTCGGAGCGAGGCATCTCCTACGACGACAACACCCGGGCGTTCGGCGAGCTGGGCCTGGCGCCCCACGTGGCGGGCCTCTCCGCCCAGCGCGACCTGGCCACGCAGGTGATGGGTCAGGACGTCTCGATGCCGGTGATCATCTCGCCGACCGGCGTCCAGGCCGTGCACCCCGACGGCGAGGTCGCCGTCGCCCGTGCCGCCGCGACGAGGGGCACGGCGATGGGGCTGAGCTCGTTCGCCAGCAAGCCACTCGCGGAGGTGGTGTCCGCCAACCCGCACACGTTCTTCCAGACGTACTGGATGGGCGACCGGGGGGCGATGGTCAGGAGGATGGACCGGGCGCGCGAGGACGGCGCGGTCGGGCTCATCGCGACCCTGGACTGGTCGTTCTCGCACGGGCGTGACTGGGGCAGCCCCACGATCCCGGAGAAGCTCGACGTCCGGGCGATGGCGCGGTTCGCGCCCGAGGTGATCCGGCGCCCGCGCTGGCTCGCCGGGTTCGCCCGCTCCGGCAGACTTCCGGACCTGACCGCGCCCAACCTGGCCGAGCCCGGCGCCGAGGCGCCGACCTTCTTCGGCGCCTACGGCGAGTGGATGATGACGCCGCCACCGACCTGGGAGGACGTGGCCTGGCTCCGCGAGGAGTGGGGAGGCCCCTTCATGCTCAAGGGGATCTGCCGCGTCGACGACGCGCTGCGCGCACGGGACGCGGGTGTCACCGCCATCTCGGTCTCCAACCACGGTGGCAACAACCTGGACGGCACCCCCGCACCGATCCGGGTGCTTCCGTCGATCGCGGCGGCCGTCGGCGCCGACGTGGAGGTGCTGCTCGACTCCGGCATCCGTCGCGGCAGCGACGTCGTCAAGGCGGTCGCACTGGGCGCCCGTGCCGTGATGATCGGCAGGGCCTATCTCTGGGGACTTGCCGCGGGGGGCCAGGCCGGCGTGGAGAACGTCCTCGACATCCTGCGTGGCGGCATCGACTCCGCCCTCCTCGGCCTGGGCCATGCGTCCGTGCACGACCTCACCCCGGACGACGTGATCGTCCCCGACGGCTTCACCCGGACGCTCGGCGTCGCCCGGTCGTGAGCGACGAGCGCGTCGCCCTGGTCACCGGAGCCGCGCGCGGTATCGGTGCGGCAACCGTGCGGGCGCTGGTGGCCGACGGCTACCGCGTGCTCGCCGTCGACGCCTGCCGGGGGGACGACCACGACCTGCCGGGCGTCGCCCACGCCCTGGCGTCGCGGGCCGACCTCGACCGGCTCGACGACCTCGGCGACGCCGTCACGACCTGCGTCGCCGACGTGAGCGACGCGGACGCGCTGGGGCGGTCCGCCGCCCTGGCGATCGCCCGCTGGGGGCGCCTGGACGTGGCCGTCGCCGGTGCCGCGGTGATCGCCGGTGGCAGGCCGCTCTGGGAGACGCCAGCGGCAGAGCTGGCCACCCTGTGGTCGGTCGACGTGCTCGGCGTGTGGAACACCGCCGCAGCCGTGGTGCCGCACATGCTCGCCGGACCCGACCCGGGCGGCTGCCGCTTCGTCGCGGTGGCGTCGGCGGCCGGCGGCCGCGGGTTGTTCCACCTGGCGGGCTACACGACGGTCAAGCACGCCGTCGTCGGCCTGGTCCGGGGACTGGCGGCAGACCTGGTCGGCACCGGCGTGACCGCCGTGGCCGTGTCGCCCGGCGCGACCCGTACGCCCATGCTCGAAGCCACCGCCCGGCTCTACGGGCTCACCGACCCGGCCGAGCTGGCCGCACACCAGCTCAGCCGTCGGGTGCACGACCCCGCCGAGGTGGCGGCGACCATCGCCCACTGCTGCTCGCGGTCGGGTGGCTTGCTCAACGGCTCGGTCGTCGAGGTGGGAGGTGTCGCGGGCTGACTTCGCCGAGCGTGCCCCACCTACCCGATCGGGCAGGTGGCTTCCCGGCACACGGTCGAGGGAAACCACGGCCCGCGGGACCTAGGGTGAGGGGCGTCACACGAGCCGTTCGCGGCGCTCGTCCGTGCGGGCTACCGTGGGGCGCAACCGGTCGAGGAGGTGCTGTGGCGTCTGCCCTGACTCCTCCACGCGTGACGCAGCCGGTGCCCGAGGCGCTGGCGAAGTTCCACGCGCCCGAGGTGCTCTTCGGCACCGACTCCCTCGGCGAGGCCGGCTTCGCGGCCGTCCGGCTGGGCGCACGACGACCCTTCCTGGTGACCGATGCCGGCATCAGCGCGGCGGGCTGGGTCGACGCGCTGCTGACCGCGCTCGGGGGAGTGGGGCTGACCCCGGTGATGTGGAGCGAGGTCACGCCCAACCCGAAGGACCACGAGGTCCGCGGTGCCTACGAGCTGTACGCCGAGCGCGAGTGCGACGTCATCATCGCGATCGGCGGCGGGTCGGTCATCGACGCCGCCAAGGGGGTGGCGATCCTGTCCGGCAACGGCGGGGACATCCGCGACTACGCCGGCGTCGACCAGGTCACCATGCCGATCCCGCCGATGCTGATGATCCCGACGACGTCGGGCACGGGCGCCGACGTGTCGCAGTTCTGCATCGTCACCGACACCGACCGGCACGTGAAGCTGACCATCATGGGGCGGGCGCTCGTGCCCGACGTGTCCATCACCGACCCCCGACTGCTGACGACCATGCCCGAGGACCTCAACGCCGCGACCGGCCTCGACGCCCTCACGCACGGCATCGAGGCGTTCGTCTCGCTCGCCCACAACCCGCTCGCCGACACCCACGCGCTCAACGCCGTCGGGCTGGTCTGTCGCAACCTCCGCACGACGATCACCGAGCCGGGCGAGATGAGGGCACGCGGGATGATGGCGCAGGCCAGCCTGCAGGCGGGACTGGCGTTCACCAACGCCATCCTCGGTGCGACCCACGCCATGAGCCACCAGGTCGGGGGGATGCTCGACGCGCCGCACGGCGTCGTCAACGGCGTGCTCCTGCCCCACGTGATCCGCTACAACGCTCGCGCGAGCCCCGACCGCTTCGTCGACCTCGCCCGCTCGGCGGGCCTCGCCGTCGACGGGATGCCGGGGGAGGAGGCCGCCGAGCTCCTGGCCGAGCACGTACGCCGCCTCGCCGACGACGTCGGCGTGCCTCGGGGCCTGCGCGAGCTCGGCGTGGTCGAGGCCGACATCGACACCATGGCGCACACCGCGCTCGACGACGTCTGCCTCACGACGAACCCGCGCGAGGCGACCGAGGGTGAGATCCGCCAGCTCTTCGAGGACGCCCTGTGACGACGCGCTCGCACTCCTCCCCGCCCGACCTCGCCGCGCTGACGGGCCTGCGCTCGGGCAAGGGCTCGTACTACCGCGCGTACGTGCGCTCCGACGAGCGGATGCAGCGGGCGGTCCGCGCCATGGACTCGATCTCGCGGGCCCTCGTCCGCACCCACGAGGGCCCGCGCGGTCTGCTCGAGGAGGTAGTGCGTGCTGCCCAGTCCCACCTCGATGCGGAGTGGACCCTCCTCGCCCTGTCGGACGGGCACCTGCGCGGAGCCCGGCCACGCTTCCTCGTCATGGGCCCCGCGGGCGGGCCGCACGAGCAGCCGAGCGCGGATGACACGGCGCTGCCCGCGATGGTGCACCGCGAGCTGGGCGCCGTCCGGGCCGGTCACGCCGCCCGCACCAACGACGACGGACGCTGGGTGCGGGTGCCGCTGTCGCTCGAGGGCCGGCAGGTCGGCTGCCTCGTCGGCCTGCACGGCCTGGAGGTGGACCCCGAGCCGGGGGACCTGTCGGTGCTGCGCATCCTCGCCAACCAGGCGGCCGTGTCCCTGCACACCTCCGAGCAGTACCAGGCCAGCATGGCGCTTCACCGCCGCGCCCAGCTGCTCAACGACGAGGCGCGGGCGCACGAGCGTGACCTCGAGGTCCGCACCGCCGAGCTGCGACGGGTGGAGGACAGGCTCGTGCTCGCGCACCAGCGCGAGCTGATCGACGCCGAACGCCACCGGATCGCCCGCGAGCTGCACGACTCCGTGGCGCAGTACGTGCTCTCGGCCGGGATGGCGGTGGAGGTCGCGCGGGGCGAGGCCGAGGGCCTGGGCGCCCCAGGTGCGGCGATCTCGCAGCGCCTGGGCACGGCCAAGCTCCTCTCCCAGCAGGCCGTCGACCAGCTCCGCCGGGCGATCTACGCGCTGCACCGCACGCCCAGCGACACCGTGGTCGATCTGCCCGAGCTGCTCCGCGAGGTGGCGGCCCACCACCGGCCCCAGCTCGCGGTGCAGGTCCGGGTCGAGGGGGAGGCCGTGACGCTTCCGGCCGAGGCGGCCCACGAGATGGCGCGAGCGGTGGGTGAGGCACTCTTCAACGTCGCGGTGCACGCCAGGGCCGAGCGAGCCGTGGTGCGCGTGCGCTACCGGGCTGCGCAGGTGCTGGTGAGCGTGGCCGACGACGGACAGGGTGACCCGACGGAGCTGAGCCGCCTGCTGCGGCTCGAGCGCGGCCGTTCCGGTGACGGGTCGCACCGTGGTCTGGCCAACATCGAGAGCAGGATGGTCGAGCTCGGTGGCAGCGTGGTCTTCCGGCGGGCCCGCATCGGCGGGGTCCGCGTCGAGATGCGCGTCCCGCTGCCGCTCCGTCGACCCGACCGACCCGACATCATCGACCACCTGGTCGGCCAGGTGCCGCGACCGCAGGAGGACCCATGTCCACGTTGACGCCCGCCGCAGGGTCGGAGGTGGGGACCGTGCGGATCATGCTCGTGGACGACCACGCCATCGTCCGTCAGGGCCTGCGCTCGATCCTGGAGCGGGAGCGGGACCTCGTCGTCGTCGCCGAGGCGTCCACGCCCGACGAGGCCTTCACCGTGATCGGCCGCTCCGCGCCACACATCGTGCTGCTCGACCTCAAGCTGTCGACCGCCTCCGACACCGAAGGGCTCGACCTGTGCGCCGAGCTGACCAGTCGGCACCCCGAGATCGGGGTGCTGGTGCTGACCACGTTCCTCGACGAGCAGCTGGTGCTCACCGCGATCCGCGCCGGTGCCCGCGGCTACGTCCTCAAGGACGTGGACACCTCGGGGCTGGTGCGTGCCATCCGCGACGTCAGCCGCGGCGAGAGCGCCTTCGACGCGCGCTCGGCGGCTGCGATGGTGCGTGGACTCCACACGCCCGACACGGCCGAGTCGCAGCAGCTGACGGCTCGTGAGCGCGAGGTGCTGCGACTGCTGGCGCGGGGACTCTCCAACCGCGACATCGGGGAGAAGCTCTACATCTCCGAGACCACGGCCAAGTTCCACGTCGGCAACATCCTCCGCAAGCTCGGGGTTTCCCGCCGGGCGGAGGCGGTCTACGAGGCGACGAAGCTCGGACTCATCTGAGCCCGGGGCGCACACCCCGCACGTCACCGGGTGTCGATGACCAACCAGCCGCCGTGGTGCTCGCTCACCTCGAAGGGCAGGCCGCTGCGGCGCCCCCAGCCGGCGAGGTCCGCGAGGCTCACGGTGCGCAGGTGCCCCCACGTCTCGTCGGCCTCGTCCTCGAGCGGGACCGCGATCACGACACGCCTCGCCGCCAGCCGGACGGCCTCGGTGAGCACCCGGTCTCCGTGCTCGGCGTCGAGGTGCTCCAGCAGGTGGATGGCCAGCACGGTGTCGGCGCAGCGGTCAGGGCCGGGGAAGTGTCCGGCGTCGGCAGCGACCGCGGTGAGGTCCACGCCCAGCCGGGGCGCCACCGCGGCGAGCAGCTGGCTGGTGCCCACCGACAGGTCGCTGGCCGTCGTACGCCGCCCGCCGGCCGCGATGCGCAGTGAGAGGAAGCCGAAGCAGCAGCCGAGCTCGAGGACCGTCCCGGGCGACAGGAGTGCCTCGGCGCGGGCGTAGACGGGCGCGTAGTCGGCGATGGTGCCGTGGCCGCCGCCGGTGTCGCCGTCCACGCACTCCTCGATGCGGGCGATGGTGTTGCGGTAGAACTGCTCCCAGCTGTCCAGGCCCCCGCCGCCGGACGTCAGCACCGTGCCGGTGAAGATCCGCTCGAAGAGCTCCGGGCCGCGCAGCCACCCGGGCGCGAAGAGCTCGTCGGCCAGGAGCCCGGCGAGGTCGTCGTCGACACGCTCGGGCGGGACCCGGTGCCGGACGTGGAGCAGGTCGTCGGCGGTGTGCACGTCGAAGTGCGGCGTGCGGACCATGTGCAGCGCCCGCCGGGGGGTCACGGGCCCCTGGGCGCGGACCTCCACCATCTCGTCGACGTAGGCGCCGTCGCGCCGGGGCCGGAGGGGGTCGATGGGCGCCGTCGCCACGGACTCGCTCATCGGCCGGCCCCCGTCATCGACTCCGTCACCAGGTCCAGTCCGCCGAGGCTGCGCACCACCTGCACGCGGTCGCAGAACTCGGCGTACTGCGGCAGGTCGCACGCGCCCAGCGCCCAGGAGTAGCGCGGCTCGGGCGTCAGCCAGATGGTGGAGCGGGCCCGGCGGGTGATCTCCTCGAAGGCGCCGAGGCCCGGGGCGTTGCCGTTGCCACGGCCGTCGCCGAGGACCAGCACCGTCACCCGCCGCGTGATGGCCGAGCCGAACTCCTCGAGGAACGTCTCGAACGCGTGGCCGTAGTCGGAGTCGGCGTCGACGTCGAGGACGCCCCCAGCGGGCAGGCCCGACATCACGAGGGAGAGTGCCTCCTCGGTGCGGTGCTCGGCGAAGAGGTCGGTCACCTCCACCAGGTCCTTGACGAAGGCGAAGGTGCGCACCGAGGTCGCGATCGACTGGAGGCTGTGCACGAGGTGGAGGGTGAACCGCGCGGTCGAGCGCACTGACAGCGACACGTCGCACAGCACCAGCAGCCGGGGACGGTCCTCGACCTTGCTGACGGTGATCGGTCGGAACGGGACCCCGTCGTACCTCATGTTGGCGCGCATGGTCCGGGCGCCGTCGACCGTGCCGCGCGAGGCAGCCTTGCGGCGCGGTCGAGGCGCTCCGTGCAGGCTCCGCAGCAGGCGACGCAGCACCTGCTCGAGGTGTGCCCGCTCCGCCTCGTCGATGGTCTCGGCCTGGGCCGCCTCGACCTCGCGGGTCTCGATGTCGCGCTCCATCGCCATCAACCGCTCGAGGTGCTGCTTGAGCCGCTCGGGGAGCGAGGCGAGGAACGGAGCGAGCGCCTGCCTCAGGGCGGCGAGGCTGTCCAGCGCGTTGGGGTCGGACAGTGCCTCCTCGTCCAGCACGGTGTCCTCGAGCCAGCTCAGCAGGGCCATCTCCTCGGCGACCGTGAGCTCCGCGTCGAGCTGCATGCCCGGCGCGGCGACGAGGTCCCCGGGTGCCCCAGGATTGTGCATGCGACTCGTGGTGATCTGGACGCGCGCTGCCTCGCCGGCGCTGCCCTCGGTGTCGTTGGACAGCACGATCTCGTCGGTGAGGGCGGCCATGTCGATCTTGTTGGCCTCCTGGTGCAGGTTGTACTGCTGCGCCATGTCCTCGGGCTTGAAGAACTCCTTGATGTCGTCGGGCTTGCCGTGCGAGTGGCCGTCCTCGGGCACGTCGCCGGGCTCGTCGGACAGCGTGAAGGACTCCAGTCGTCCCTCGTCGGTGAGGTCGTCGTGCGCGTGGGAGTGGCCGTGCCCGTCCTCCTCCTCGACCACGGCGCGCAGGCCGAAGAAGCGGTCGAAGACGCGGTCGAACGTCTCGAGGTCGCGGCGGTCCTTGACCAGGCTCACCGCGAGTGCCGACTTGAGCACCTCGCGGTCCTCCAGGACGCTCGGCTGGGCCACGGCGTGCATCGCGTCCACGGCCTCCGCGACGCTCACGCGGACGCCGTACAGGCGCAGCAGCCGGATGAACCGGTGGACGGCACCTTCCACGACCGCGCCCCTACACCGGCCGCTTGCGGGCCGACCGTGCGGCGAACGACCGCTCGCCCTGGCCCGCGCTGACCTTCCGGGCGGAGGTGGGGGCCGAGTCGTCGGAGCTCCCGCGGATGCCCTGGTAGGCGGCGTCGTGCCGCCCGGGCCGGTCCTTGGCGGCGCGCTTGGCCCGGCCGTCCACGTCGTCGTCCCCGTGGTCGTGGCCGTGGCCGTGGTCGTGGCCGTGGCCGTGACCGTGACCGTGACCGCCCAGGTGGTCCGGGACGTGCGCGTTGGGGTCGACCAGGCCGGGGATCGCGCGCTGGGCCCGCTCCAGGTCGCGCTCGTACTTCACCACCACGTTGACCGTCTGCGACAGCACGTCGGCGGTCAGTTCCTCCACCCCGAGGACGGCGAGCGTGCGCGCCCAGTCGATGGTCTCCGAGATGCTGGGCGACTTGCGGAGCTCGAGCTCGCGGAGCCCGCGCACGATCTGGACCAGGCGCACGGCGAGGGCCTCGGCCAGGCCGGTGTCCTTCGAGCGGATGATCGCCAGCTCGCGCTCGGGCTCGGGGTAGTCGAGGAAGAGGTGGAGGCACCGCCGCTTGAGCGCCGCGGAGAGGTCCCGGGTGTTGTTCGACGTGAGGACGACGTACGGGAGGTGCCTGGCCCGCACCGTGCCGATCTCCGGGATCGAGATCTGGAACTCCGAGAGCAGCTCCAGCAGCACGGCCTCGAGCGCCTCGTCCGCGCGGTCCACCTCGTCGATCAGCAGCACGACCGGCTCGTCGGAGTCGATGGCCTGCAGCAGGGGGCGCGGGGAGAGGAAGCGCTCGGAGAAGAAGACGCTGTCCTGCTGGGAGATCCGCTCCACCGCCTCGTGGAGGTCGGCTGCGTCAGCGACGACCTGGCCGATCTTCTCGCGCAGGATCTGCGTGTAGAGCATCTGCTTGCCGTAGTCCCACTCGTAGAGCGCCTTGGTCTCGTCCTGGCCCTCGTAGCACTGCAGACGGAGCAGGCGGCGTCCGGTCACGGCGGCCAGGCTGGTGGCGAGCTGGGTCTTGCCCACGCCTGCCGGCCCCTCCAGCAGGATCGGCTTGTCCAGCCGGGTCTGCAGGAAGACGGTCGTCGCGAGGCGGTCGTCGGCGAGGTAGCCGTGCTCCCCGAACCGCTGCCGGGTGTCGGCGACGTCCTCGAAGTCGTGCGGGCGGGTCTCGCGTTCGGATGCGGTCACCGGTGTCCTTCCCTGGGAGTGGTGCCGGCCGGGACCGCGTCTGGCGCGGGCCCGGCCGGATGAGCGCGGCCTGACCTGGGAGGTCCTAGGAGATGAGGTCGTCCAGGTCGCCGTTCATGCAGTGGTCGACCACCGGCCGCACGGTCTCGAAGGTGCACTCCTTGGCGTTGCCGGGGGTGCAGGCGTCACCGAGGACGTGGTGGGTGATCCGGTCCACGTCGTCGGCGTCGCCGGTGATGACCTTGACGTTCTCGTAGTACGGCGTGGGTCCCTCGCCCAGACGGTTCTTGGAGTAGCTGTCCTGGGTGACGTCGGTGAACTTCTCCGGGATGCCCACGTCGCGCAGCAGGCGGATCGATGCGGCCAGCGCGGCGTCGGCGGCCTGGGGCTTGGTCATCCCGTGGGTGTCGACGCCCATCGCCTCCGCGATGTCGGCGAACCGGTGGTAGACGGCGGGCATGTTGAACGCCCAGACGCGAGGGAGCGCGATCGCGTTGTTGAGACCGTGGTGGGTGTCGTAGAACGCGCTGATGGCGTGCGAGATCGAGTGGATGATCCCGAGGCCGCCCGAGTTGAAGGCCTGGGCCGCGATGTACTGGGCGTACATCATCCCCTGGCGACCCTCGAGGTCCTGGCCGTTCCAGACCGCCGCGCGCAGGTGCTCCGACGTGAGCTTGATGGCGTGCAGCGCGTTGCCGAGCGAGGGCTGGAAGTTGATGCGCGAGACGTACGGCTCGCTGGCGTGGGCGAGCACGTCGAAGCCGCACTGGGCCGTGTAGTCGACCGGGCAGTCGAAGTAGAGCACCGGGTCGTCGATCGCCAGGCTGGTCACCGACGCGTCGTCGAAGGCGACGTACTTGTGCGGGTTGTCGGGGTCGGTCGTCGTGTCGGTGATGACGTAGGCCCACGACGTCTCCGAGCCCGTGCCGGCCGTGGTGGAGACGGCGATGTGCGGCGGGTTCTTGGGGTTCTCGGACATGTTGAAGCCCTCGAACTCGTTGACGTTGCGACCGTCGTGCGCGACCGAGACACGGGCGCCCTTGCACGCGTCGTGGGAGGAGCCGCCGCCGATGGACACGAACGAGTCGCACTCGTTCTCCTGGTACATCGCCACGGAGTCCATGACGTTGTAGTCCTTCGGGTTGGACTCGACCTTGTCGTACACCACGACCTCGAGGCCGTGGTACTTCATCGACTCCACGATCTTGTGGACGATGTCCGTGCCGCGTAGTCCCGACGTCATGACGAGCGTCTTGCGGAACCCGAGCTTCAGCGCCTCCGGCCCGATCATCTCGTGTGCGCCGGGCCCCATCAAGGCCCGCGGGAAGGGGTGGAACTCCTTGATGGGGAACGGCTTGAGCAGTTCGTCGACCTGCATGGATGACCTCCTGGGGCGGTTTTCCTGGGTGGATTCGGACGCTAGGTGCGGGTCGGGGGACCGGCCAGACGAGGATCTGCAAACGGGTCGGTGGGGCAGGCTCCGACCTGACCGTGCGGGTAGGGCGCGCCCGCTGGCCGAGGGGTGTGCCGCGAGGGTCGTGCTTCCTAGCGTGAAGGCGGGACGACAGCCCGACCCGCCACCCCACCACGGAGGAATGCCATGACCGACCCGCGCCAGGCGACCAGCACCGACAGCGACGCGAGCACCCCGACCGAGGGCGACCTCGTCGAGGAGGTCTCCATCGACGGCATGTGCGGCGTCTACTGATGCATGACGGCGAGTCCTGGCGGCTCAGCCCGTCGGTGTCGCTGCGACCCGAGCCCTTCGGGGCGCTGGTGTACGACTTCTCGACCCGGCGGCTGAGCTTCCTCAAGACGCTGCTCCTGCTCGACGTCGTCCGCCGTCTCGACGGCACGCGCGACGTGGGCGAGGCGCTCCGGTCGGCAGGAGTGGGTGACGGTGAGCACGCCGGCTACCTCCGGGCCCTCTCCGGCCTCGCCGCCACCGGCGTGCTGGTCAGGAGCGCCCCGTGACCGCCACCCTTGCCGCGGCCCCGGTCGAGCCGCCGAAGGTGGGTCGTCTCGTCGACCAGTTCGAGCGTGGCCTGGACGCCCCCATCTGCCTGACGTGGGAGCTCACCTATGCCTGCAACCTGGCGTGTGTCCACTGCCTCTCGTCGTCGGGCCGCCGCGACCCCGACGAGCTGACCACCGACGAGTGCAAGGCCCTGATCGACGAGTTCGAGCGGATGCAGATCTTCTACGTCAACATCGGTGGCGGGGAGCCGACCGTGCGTCCCGACTTCTGGGAGCTGCTCGACTACGCGGTCGAGCACCACGTCGGCGTGAAGTTCTCCACCAACGGGTTCCGGATCACTCCCGAGCGCGCCGCGATCCTCGCCGCCACCGACTACGTCGACGTGCAGATCTCGCTCGACGGTGCGACCGCCGAGGTCAACGACGCGGTGCGGGGGCAGGGGACGTTTGACGCGGCGATGCGCGCGCTGGCGAACCTGCAGGCGGCCGGGATGGAGGACTACAAGATCTCCGTGGTCTGCACCCGGCACAACATCGGGCAGCTCGACGAGTTCAGGGCCATCGCCGACCGGTTCGGTGCCCAGCTGCGGCTGACCCGGCTGCGCCCGTCGGGCCGGGGCGCCGACGTGTGGGACGAGCTGCACCCCCTGCCGCACCAGCAGCGCGAGCTCTACGACTGGCTGGTCGCCCACGGGGAGCGGGTCCTGACGGGTGACTCGTTCTTTCACCTCGCCGCCTACGGCGACCCGCTCCCGGGCCTCAACCTGTGCGGTGCCGGACGGGTCGTCTGCCTCGTCGACCCGGTGGGCGACGTCTACGCCTGCCCGTTCGCCATCCACGACCGCTTCAGGGCCGGCAACGTCCGCGGGAGCGGCGGCTTCGACGCGGTGTGGAAGCACGCACCGCTCTTCGAGGAGCTGCGGAGCCCGCAGACGGGTGGCGCCTGCGCGTCCTGCTCGGCGTACGACGCCTGCCGCGGCGGGTGCATGGCAGCGAAGTTCTTCACCGGCCTGCCGCTCGACGGCCCCGACCCCGAGTGCGTGAAGGGCAACGCCGAGGAGGCGCTGTCCGGCCGGGACCGGGGCAGCCTCCCCGGCTCCAGCCAGGACCACTCGCACACCGGCACCGTCCGCCACGCACCGGTGCCGCTGACGCTCGGCGCGACGCGGACGCGACCGGCGACCGCGTGCGACGAGAGTCCGGTCGCAGGGATGTCCTGAGATGGGGGCCAGCCCGGCCGCCGCGCCCAGCCCGCGCCTCGGGCTGGGTGGCGCCCGTTGGCCGACGATCGAGGACGACCCTCCGCTGGTGCTCGTGCCGCTGGGCTCGCTCGAGCAGCACGGACCGCACCTGCCGCTGGCGACCGACGCGATCGTGGCGTGCGCCGCGACGCAGGAGGTGGCCCGACGTCTCGACGCTGCGGGCGTCCGGGTGCTGGTGGCGCCGACGCTCTCCTACGGCGCGAGCGGTGAGCACGAGGACTTCCCCGGAACGATCTCGATCGGCCGCGAGGCGCTCCTGCTGCAGCTGGTCGAGCTGGGCCGCTCGGCCTGTCGGTGGGCCAGCGGGCTCGTGTTCGTGAACGGCCACGGCGGCAATGTCGACACCCTCGTCGACGCGGTGACCTGCCTGCGGTTCGAGGGACGCCCCGTCGCGTGGACGGCGTGCGGAACGGTGGGCGGCGATGCCCACGCGGGCGCGACCGAGACCTCGCTCCTGCGCCACCTGGCTCCGTGGGCCGTGCGGGTCGACCTCGCCGAGGCTGGCGCCCTCGAGCCTGTCGAGGAGCTGATGCCCCGCCTGCGCAGCGTCGGGGTCCGGACCGTCTCGCCGAACGGCATCCTCGGTGACGCCACGGTGAGCTCGGCGGAGGAGGGGCGGCTGCTCTTCGCCACCGTCGTCGACCGGCTGCACCGCGAGCTGTCCCTGAGGGACGTCGGCTCCGATGGGCGCTTGTGCCTCGGGGCGCCCCACGGGGTCGGGCAGTGACCCTGCCGGACGGCTTCGCGGTGCGGCTGTCGGGGCGGACGAAGGTGTGCGACGGCGGTCGGTCCCTGGTGGGCGGCAGCCGCGGTTCGGTGCTCTACCTCAGCGAGACGGCCGTCCAGCTGATGGGCGGTCGGGACGTGCTGGTGGCCAGGCCCGGCGCGGCGGCGACGCTGGCGCGCTCGCTGCTCGACCGCGGCTTCGCGGACCCGTGGTGGCCCGACGCGCCGGGGGAGGACGCGTCGGTCACCGACGTCACGGTCGTGGTGCCGGTGCGCGACCGACCTGCCGATCTGACCCGCCTGCTGGACGCCCTGCCTCCCGTGCCGGTCGTCGTCGTCGACGACGGGTCGCGAGACTCGTCGGCGGTGGCTCGGGTGGCGACCGAGCACGGAGCGCTCGTGGTGACGCACCCCACCAGCCGGGGCCCCGCGGCCGCCCGCAACACCGGCCTGCGGCGCGTCGCCACGCCGTACGTCGCCTTCTGCGACTCCGACGTGGTTCCCGACCCGGGCTGGCTCGCCACGCTGCGTCGCCATCTCGACGACCCCGCGTTGGCGATGGTGGCGCCCCGCGTGCTCGGCCAGCAACCGTCGCGGGCCGACGGCTGGATCGATCGCTACGAGCAGGCGCGCTCGTCCCTCGACCTCGGCGCCGAGCCCGCGGCCGTACGCCAGCAGGGGATCGTCTCGTACGTCCCGAGCGCGTGCCTCCTCGCGCGCGTGGAGGCCCTCGGCGACGGGTTCGACGAGTCGCTGCAGTGCGGTGAGGACGTGGACCTCGTCTGGCGGCTCGTCGCGGCCGGGGCGGGGGTTCGCTACGAGCCGGCTGCCACGGTGCGGCACCGGCACCGGGCGCGGCTGGCGGACTGGCTGGGCCGCAAGGCCTTCTACGGCACCTCCGCGGCCCCTCTCGCGGATCGGCACGGTGCGGCCGTCGCCCCGATGGTCCTCTCGCCGTGGTCCGCGACGTTCGCCGCCGCCGTGCTCGCACAGAGGCGATGGTCGGTCCCCGTGGCGCTGGGGGCTGCGGCCGTCGGCACGGCTGGGACGGCACGGCGGCTGCGAGGCAGCGAACGACCCGTACGCGCAGCCGCGGTGCTCACTCTCGAGGGCAGCGTGGCCGTGCTGTGGCAGACCGCGGCTGCCCTCACCCGGCACTACTGGCCCCTCGCCGCGGTGGCGGCCACCGGCTCGCGCCGGGCTCGGCGCGCGCTGCTCGTCGCGGCGGTGGCCGAGGGCCTGGCGGACCGCCGCCGAGTCGGGTCCGACCTCGACCCCGTCCGGTACGTCCTGGCCCGGCGTCTCGACGACCTCGCGTACGGCACCGGGGTCTGGCTGGGCGCAGCGAGATCGGGCTCCGCGCGGGCGCTGCTGCCGGACGTGCGGGGGCTGCGTCCGGGCGCTCGACGGGGTGGACCCGGCCCCACCGCTGCGATGTGACCGCTGGTCGCGCAGAAGCGCGAATTGGCCGTCAGCCGCGCGTCCTTCTATGGTCTTCGGGATGTTTTCTCCAGCCGCGCTGCCCCGTGTCCTCGTCCGGTCGACCGCGCTCGTCCTCGCGGCCCTGCTGCTGATCACCGGTGTCTCGCCGGGTGCGTCGGCAGCCGAGGCGCGTGAGCAGGAGCGCTCGCAGGCGGCTGCCGCAGGCCCCGCCGGCCGCTTCACGGTGGCCACGCTCAACCTGCGCAAGGGGATGCGGGTGTCGGGCATGCGTCACGACATCGGCCGCGTCCTCAGCGGCGGTGCCTCGGTCATCGGGTTCCAGGAGCGCCTGTTCAGCCGGCCTGCACTGCGTGCGTCGCTGCCGAAGTCGTGGACGTTGCTCATGCCCGACGGCCCGACCGGCACGGACGACAACCCGATCGCCTTCGACAAGGACGTCTGGGAGCTCGAGAAGACCTGGTCGGCCCTGCTCACCGGCAAGACCTGGCGGCGCCAGACCGGACAGATCGCCCACGACCAGTACGGCGTGGTGGCGGTGCTCAGGCACCGCGCGAGCGGTCACGTCATCCGCGCGATGAGCTTCCACCTGCCCAACCACCTCCACAACCGCCGCACCGGCGGGCCCAACTACGCCAACCGCGGCGGCGTGCAGGCCATGTGGCGGATGGCGGCCCGGGTCCGCTTCATCGCCCAGGACGCTCCCGAGGCGCACCAGTTCGTCGGGCTGTGCGACTGCAACGTCACCGAGAACCGCGACACCACCGACCACCTCGTGAAGGGCCGGATCACCCGGCCTCTGCGCCTGGAGACCAACTACACCGGTCGCCAGGGCGGGTCGGGCATCGACTACGTCATGGGCGAGCGCGCCTCGGAGTTCCGCATCCGTTCCTTCCGCTCCTACCGCGACCTGGTCACCGACCACCCGGGCATCGTCGCCACCTTCGCGCGCAAGCGCTGAGCAGCGGCGAGCTCGACCGGTCGTCGGCTGGTCGACGCCTTCGGCGTGTGGGATCCAGCAGCTCAGTGCGCTGCGTCGTCGGCGAGCCAGGCGTCCAGGACGGCCATGTACTCGTCGAAGAAGCCGTACCAGACGCTGTGCCCCGCACCCTTCACGCCGTGCACCGCGAAGCCCAGCTCCCTGAGCTCCTGCACCCGGCTCGCTGACACGTAGTCGCTCGGGTCGGCGTGGATGAGAAGCGACGGGATCGCAACGGCAGGAGGCGTGATGTCGTCCCACTCCTCCGCCAGCTCCAGCGCGACCGCGCTCGCGACGTCGAAGAGGCGGGCGGCCTCCTCCTCGACCTCACAGTCGCGTTGCTTCCACCAGGTCCTGGTCTGCGCGAGCCTCGAAGCCGTCCTGCCCGCCTTGGCCTGGTCGAACAGGGCAGCCAAGGTGTCGGCGTCACGCGGCTGCGCGTCCGAGTCGAGTGGCTGGAAGGGGATGTCCACGTACACCGCGCGGGCCGGCTCGAGGCGCTCGAGGGCACCTGCGACCACCATGCCGCCGAGGGACTGGCCGATGGCGAGGGCCGGCCGTGGTGGCACCGACTCGACGAGGCTGTCCACGAAGGCGCTCATGCCCCCTTCGAGGCACTGGCCGGAATGTCCATGGCCCGGGAGGTCGACTGCGATCGCGCGGTAGCCCCGGTCGGCCAGGGCAGGGCCGATCTCCCAGAACTGGCGGGACTCGCCCATCATCCCGTGCACCAGCACGGCCACGTCCTTGCCGCTGCCCCATTCGCGCGTGTGCAGTCGCACGTCGCCACCCCCGTGGTCGTGAGGTCGACACTCTAGGCGAGAAAGCTGCGCGGCGAGTCTGCTGGTCGGCGTGGCCGATGAGCTTCTTCGCCGACACCGAGGTGATGCCCAGAGCCGTGCCGAGCTCGGCGACGCAGAACTCCGCGACCAGCGGCGTACCCGGTCCCGCGATCGGCTCCTCGTGCTCACACCCCGCGACGGTGAACGATGTGGCGGAGTGGATCGACTCCGGCGGATGAAGGTCAGCCCACCGGGCGGCGACCTCGAGGAGCTCCGCGGCGGCCTGGTCCTCGGCTGCTCTTGGAGCCGCGGGCGAGCGCGAGCAGGTCGGAGGCGGTGAGGTCTGCACCCTCACCTGTCCCGGATCCTGCCAACGTCTCGATCATGTGTTCGATGATAGAGAAGGCCGCCGACAGTGGGTCTCGATAGGCCCGCTCGTTCCTCGCGGGCTACTCGACCACCGAGTCCGAGCGAGCGGATGACCCGTTCCCTGTTGCGCTCACCACACCCGGGGCTATGTTGGCCGGGACTTCCAAGGAGCCGCCATGACCAGCGATGACCTGCACGCCCGCCGTGTGAGGGCGGTGCGCGCATGGACGCAGTTCGTGTCCGCCGGCGAGGAGGAGGCGGAGGCCCCGGTCCGGCCCGAGATCCTGCGGAGCTGGCAGCTCTCGGGCGTGGTCTCGCCGACGGTGACCGAGGCGCCGCTCGCCGACGAGGGCGACACGGCCGAGTTCTGGAGCACCTCGCCCCTGCAGACCGCGGTCCAGCGGGTCCAGGACGAGCTGCGCCGCACCGCCGAGGACGGCGACCTCGTCATCGCGGTCACCGACGAGCAGACCCGCATCCTGTGGACGTACGGCGGACGGGTGATGCGCCGCAAGGCCGAGACGGTCAACTTCGTGCCGGGCGGTCGCTGGGACGAGGCCAGCGTCGGCACCAACGCGCTCGCCATCGCCGGACGCACGGCCGCGCCCGCGATGGTGTTCAGCGCCGAGCACTACGCCGAGGTCGTGCACAACTGGGTGTGCTGGGCAGCGCCCGTCTTCGACCCCGCCACCGGTCGCTCCCTGGGTGTGATCGACCTGTCGACCACCTGGGACCGCACCCACCCGATCGGGCTCGCGACGGCACGGGTGATGGCCCGGCTCATCGAGGGCGCGCTGCCCGCCGACCGACGTACCACGCACGTCGGGGCCGCCGGGCCCAGCGACCCCGGCCTCACGCTGACGCTCCTCGGCACCGCGGAGGTGTGGCTCGACGGCCAGCGGCTGCTGCTCAACCGACGCCAGACCGAGATCCTCGCGCTGCTCGCGCTGCACCCCGAGGGGCTCTCGGTGGAGCACCTCCACGCGCTGCTCTACGGCGACTCGGCAGTCACCACCTCGACCCTCAAGGCCGAGGTCTCGCACCTGCGCGCCGCCCTGTCTGGCCAGCTCTCGTCGCGCCCCTACCGGCTCACGATGCCGGTGGCCACCGACATCGAGGAGGTCGAGCGTCTGCTGCGTCGCGGCGACGTACGCGCTGCCGTGCGCGCCTACGGCGGTGACCTGCTGCCCGGCACCGACTCGCCTGCGCTGGTGCAGATGGGCGACTACCTCGCAGTGAGCGTCCGGGAGGCCCTGCTGGCGCACCTGGACCCCGACGCCGTGCTGCGCTACAGCGAGCTCGCCCCCTACGACACGGCCGTCGTCGAGGCCTGCCTGGCCGCCCTGCCGGTGCACCACCCGATCACCCCCCTGCTGAAGGGCAAGCTCGCGTCGGCGCGCTGAGGCGGGCTGACCAGACCGACCTACCTTCCACCAACCACCGCGACCTAGATTCGGCTCCACGTGACCTGCCTCACACTGGACTCAATTGGGAGTGGCCTGATGACGAAGATCGAACTCACCGTCGACGGGGCTGCGGTCTCCGACGACGTCGAGCCGCGCATGCTGCTGGTGCAGTACCTCCGCGAGAAGCTCGGCAAGACCGGCACCGTGATCGGCTGCGACACCTCCAACTGCGGGGCGTGCACCGTGCACCTCGACGGCACGAGCGTGAAGTCGTGCAACGTGCTGGCAGTGCAGGCCAGCGGCCGCACCGTCACCACGATCGAGGGGCTCGCCGACACCGCCGAGGGTGAGCTCCACCCCGTCCAGGAGTCCTTCCGCGAGTGCCACGGCCTCCAGTGCGGCTTCTGCACCCCCGGGATGATCATGCAGGCCGTCGACCTGCTGGGGGAGAACCCCGACCCGACCGAGGAGGAGGTGCGGCTCGGCATGGAGGGCAACCTCTGCCGCTGCACCGGCTACCACAACATCGTCAAGAGCGTGCTCCACGCAGCCGAAGGAGCGAAGTCGTGACCGCCACCCAGGACCGTCCCGCCGCCGAGATCGGCAAGGACCGCCGCCGCAAGGAGGACCAGCGCCTCATCACCGGCCGCACGCGCTGGACCGACAACATCACCCTGCCGGGGATGCTGCACCTCGCGATGGTGCGCAGCCCCTTCGCCCACGCCACCATCACCTCGGTCGACGTCGAGGCCGCGAAGGCCTCGCCCAACGTCGTCGCGGTGCTGTCCGGCAAGGACTTCGGCGACGAGCTCGGCGTGTGCATCAACGCCTGGCCCATCACTCCCGACCAGAAGACCCCCGGCCACTCGCCGATGCCCGCCGACCGCGTCGCCTTTGCCGGCGAGATCGTCGCCGTCGTGGTCGCTCGCAGTGCCGCCGAGGCCCGTGACGCCGCGGAGCTCGTCGACGTCGAGTACGACGAGCAGCCCGCCGTGATCGGCATCAAGAACGCGCTGCGCGACGAGGTGCTCGCCCACCCCGACCTCGGCACCAACAAGTCGGCGCTGTGGGTCTTCGACTCCGCCGAGGCCGGCACCGGCTCCGACGTCGAGGCCGCGATCGAGACCGCGCGCACCGACGGCATCCTCATCGAGCGCGAGTACCGCCAGCAGCGGCTCATCCCCGCCTTCATGGAGCCGCGCAGCGTCGTCGTCGACCCGACGGGCGAGCAGATCACCATGTGGTCGGCCACCCAGATCCCGCACATCCTGCGCTTCGCGCTCGCCGCCACCACCGGCGTGCCCGAGTCGAAGATCCGCGTCATCGCCCCCGACGTCGGTGGCGGCTTCGGCGGCAAGCTCCAGACCACGCCGGAGGAGTGGATCGCCTGGGCCGTGGCCCGCCGGCTGTCGAAGCCGGTGAAGTACACCGAGACCCGCAGCGAGAGCCTGATGGCCGCCCACCACGGACGCGACCAGGTCCAGACGCTGACCCTCGCGGCCGACAAGGAAGGCAACGTCACCGGCTTCAAGGTGCACCTCGACGCTGACCTCGGGGCCTACATCGCCGTCGTCGGCGGCGGAGTTCCGGTGCTGGGTGCCTTCATGTTCAACGCGATCTACAAGTTCCCGTCCTACCGCTTCGAGTGCCAGACGGTGCTGACCAACACCACGTTCACCGACGCCTACCGGGGCGCCGGGCGCCCCGAGGCGACGTACGCCATCGAGCGGATCATGGACGAGCTCGCCGCAGAGGTCGGGGTCGACCCGCTGGAGATCCGCGAGCGCAACTGGATCAAGCACGAGGAGTTCCCCTTCACGACCGTCGCCGGGCTGGAGTACGACACCGGGAACTACGAGGCCGCCACGGCGAAGGCGCGCGAGTCCTTCGGCTACGACGCGCTGCGTGCGGAGCAGAAGGAGCGTCGCGACCGCGGTGACCGGGTGCAGCTCGGCATCGGCGTCTCCACCTTCACCGAGATGTGCGGCCTCGCCCCGAGCCGGGTGCTCGGCAGCCTCGACTACGGCGCCGGCGGCTGGGAGCACGCGAGCGTGCGGATGCTGGCCACCGGCAAGGTCGAGATCGTCACCGGCGCCAGCGCCCACGGCCAGGGACACGAGACGGCGTTCAGCCAGATCGTCGCCGACCGGCTCGGCGTGCCCTTCGAGGACGTCGAGGTGCTCCACGGCGACACCCAGATCGCCCACAA
Organism: Nocardioides furvisabuli; assembly: GCA_964021995.1. Classification (GTDB taxonomy): domain Bacteria; phylum Actinomycetota; class Actinomycetes; order Propionibacteriales; family Nocardioidaceae; genus Nocardioides; species Nocardioides furvisabuli_A. Next base: position 79,775 of record CAXHZJ010000009.1, read on the forward strand.
GGGCCTCGACACCTATGGCTCGCGCTCGCTGGTCGTCGGCGGCGAGGCGCTCGTCAAGGCGGTCGACAAGGTCATCGACAAGGCCAAGCACCTCGCGGCGCACCTGCTCGAGGCCAGCGAGGACGACCTCGAGTACAAGGGCGGACGCTTCACCGTCGCCGGCACCGACCAGGGGGTGGCGATCCAGGAGCTCGCCACGGCGGCCTTCGCGGCGCACAACTACCCCGAGGACATGGAGCCGAGCATCGACGCCGAGGCGACCTACGACCCGGTGAACTTCAACTATCCCCACGGCACGCACCTGTGCGCGATGGAGGTCGACACCGAGACCGGCGCGGTCAAGATGCGCAAGTACACCTGCTGCGACGACATCGGGACGATCATCAACCCGCTCATCGTCGCCGGGCAGGTCCACGGAGGACTCGTGCAGGGGATCGCGCAGGCGCTGTGGGAGGAGGCGGTGCACGACGAGGCCGGCACGCTCGTGAGCGGGTCGTTCGTCGACTACCTCCTGCCGACCTCCGCCGACACGATCTCCTTCGACGTGGTCCACACCGACGACCCGAGCATCTGCACCACCAACACGCTCGGCACCAAGGGCGTCGGCGAGGCGGGCACCATCGCCTCCACCCCGGCCGTGGTCAACGCGGTCGTCGACGCCGTACGCCACCTCGGCGTCAGCGACATCCAGATGCCGTGCACCCCGGAGCGGGTGTGGCGCGCGATCCACGCCAATGACGGAGACGCACCGACGCCGGAGGCGGCGATGCCGCACTTCAGCGAAGGCGCGCTCAACCAGGACGAAGGAGCAGGCCAGTGATCCCGGTGCAGTTCGACTACCTCGCACCCACGTCGGTCGAGGAGGCCCTGTCGGCGCTCGGCCAGCACGGCGACGACGCGAAGATCCTCGCCGGCGGGCAGAGCCTGCTGCCGGTGCTGAGGATGCGGCTCAACGCCCCCGAGGTCGTCATCGACCTCGGTGGCATCGCCTCCCTGCGCGGGATCCGCGACGACGGTGACGCCATCGTGATCGGTGCGATGACCACCCACCACGACGTACGCGACCACGCACTGGTCAAGGAGCACGCGCTGCTGCTCTCGAAGGCCGCCGCTGAGGTCGCCGACTCGCAGATCCGGCACCGCGGCACGTTCGGTGGCGCCCTGGCGCACGCCGACCCCGCGGGCGACCTCGGAGCCCCGGCGCTCGCGCTGGGCGCGCAGTTCGTGATCGCCGGCCCCGGCGGCACCCGGACCGTGGAGGCCTCGGACTTCTTCGTCGACCTCTTCGAGACCGCCATCGGGGAGGACGAGATCCTCACCGAGGTGCGCGTCCCCAAGCACACCGGATGGGGCGCGCACTACGAGAAGTTCGTGCGGGTCGCGCATCAGTGGCCGATCGTCGCGATCGCCGCGACGGTGAAGGGCTCCATCGACGAGGCACGCGTGGGCCTGACCAACATGGGCTCCACGCCGCTGCGGGCCACCGCCACCGAGCAGGCGCTCGTCGGCGCCATGGCCACCGAGGACGGCGTACGCGCTGCGGCGGAGCTGGCTGCGGAGGGCACCAACCCGCCCTCGGACCTCAACGGTGCGGCCGACTACCGCCAGCACCTGGCGCGCGTGCTCACCGGTCGGGCCGTCCTCAGGGCCGCGGGGGTCTGAGGGTGGAGCTGAACCACCGCTTCAGCGTCCCCATCGGCGTCGAGGAGACCTGGGCGCACTTCAACGACATCGCCTCGGTGGCCGAGTGCTTCCCCGGTGCCCAGGTCACCGAGGCCGACGAGAGCTCGTTCGCCGGGTCGGTGAAGGTGAAGCTCGGGCCGATCGCCCTGCAGTACAACGGCTCGGGCACCTTCGTGGAGAAGGACGAGGCAGCGCACCGCTTCGTCGTCGACGCCAAGGGCAAGGACAAGCGCGGCAACGGCACCGCCGGCGCGAAGGTCACCGTCACGATGACCGACGCGGCCGGCGGCGCGACCGACGTGTCCGTGGAGACCGACCTCGCGATCACCGGCAAGCCCGCGCAGTTCGGCCGCGGGGTGATGCAGGACGTGTCCGACAAGCTCCTCGGCCAGTTCGTCGCCTGCCTGGAGCAGCGGCTGGCGGCGCCGGAGCCCGAGCCGGAGCCCGCGGCACCGGAGGCGTCGGTCGCGGCGCCGCAGCCGGGCGCCCACGCGGCCGCCCCACCCCCGCCGCCCACTCCTCTCAGGCCCCCGCCTCCGCCGCCCCCGCCCACCGAGGCGCTCGACCTGGGGAGCGCGGTGCTGCCGATCCTGGCCCGCACCTACTGGAAGCCCGCCCTGGCGGCGGTGGTGGCACTGCTCCTGCTGAGGCGGCTGCTGAGGGGCTGAGACGCCGAGCGGCTCAGAACACGCCGAGCGGGCGGAACTGCACGGAGATGCGCGGCCCGGAGCGGGCCACCTTGGGCACCGAGTGCTCCCAGGTGCGCTGGCACGAGCCGCCCATCACCACGAGGTCCCCGTGCCCCATGGTCAGCGCAACCGAGTCGCCGCCGCCGCGCGGACGCAGCAGCAGGCGGCGGGGGTCGCCGACGCTGACGATGGCCACCATCGTGTCGGCGGTGCTGCCGCGCCCGATCGTGTCGCCGTGCCACGCCACGGAGTCGCGGCCGTCGCGGTAGTAGCAGCACCCGGCGCTCACGAACGGCTCGCCCAGCTCGGGGAGGTAGTGCTCGCTGAGGTCCTCGCGGGCGCGGTCGAGCACCTCGTGGGGGAGCCGGTCGCCGGGCAGGTAGGTGTGCACCAGGCGGGGCACGTCGACCACGGCGTCGTACATCTCGCGGCGCTCGGAGCGCCACGGCACGTGCTCGACGAGGGCGGTGAAGACCTCGTCGGGGTCGCCCAGCCAGTCACGCTGGACGTCGACCCAGGCGCCGTGCGACAGCGCGAGACGCTCCGGCGCGAGCCCGCTCGCGGCGGGGGCGTGGTCGGCGAAGAGGGACGTCTGGAAGTCCACGCGGACAGACTAGCGCATCGATCGAACGGATGTTCGATCCACAGGTTGTCCAAGTCTTTACCACAGACTCCGTCAAAGGGGAGACACCGGTCCAGCCCAGTTCTATGTTGGCAGGCATGGATCCGGTCGACGTCGTCGTCCCGCGACAGCGGGCGTTGAAGCACGTCCAGGTCCGTGAGCACGTCCGCAGCCTCATCGAGGAGCAGCCCCCGGGTTCGGCGGCCCCCTCCGAGCGCGAGCTCGTGGCGCGCTTCGGAGTCGCGCGGATGACCGTGCGGCAGGCGCTCGACGCCCTCGTCGCCGAGGGCCTGCTCGAGCGCATCCCCGGCCGCGGCACGTTCGTGGCGCAGCCGCCGAAGACCGCCGGACGCCTGACGTCCTTCACCGAGGAGATCCGCCGCCGCGGCATGCTCCCGGAGTCGCAGACCCTGCTCGCCCGCGTCGAGCAGGCCGGCCCCGGTGTGGCACGTGCGCTCGACATCTCGCCCGGCGACCCCGTGCTGCACTGGCGCCGCCTGCGCCGCGCCGACGGGGCCATCGTGTGCGTCGAGGACGCCTACCTCAACGAGGTGCTCCTGCCCGGGTTCCTCCAGCACGGCACGCCCACCAGCCTCTACGAGGCGCTCGGCGCCCGCGGGCTGCGCCCGACCGAGGTCGAGGACTCCATCAGCGCCGACCGCGCCAGCGCCGACGAGGCCGCGGTGCTCGAGATCACCGAGGGTGACCCGGTCCTGCGCCACGCCCGTCGTGCCGTGTCCGAGGGCCGCATCGTGGAGGTCTCGCGCACCTGCTACCGCCACGACCGCTTCACCGTCTACCTCCAGCTCGCCGACCACTGAGGCGGCGTGGCGGCCGGCTCACGCCAGGTCGCTGATCTCCCGCTCGAGGTTGACCCGCGCGGAGGCTTCCCACAGCGCGCGGGCCTGCACGGTGTGGAAGAGGTGCCGCTTCGCCGCGAGGTCGCGCAGCACCGCCGCCCGCCCGGCCCGGAAGTCCGGCTCTGCGACGTGGGCGAAGTCGGCGCGCACCCCGGCGGCGTAGGTGTCGTAGCGCTCGCGCGGGGCGGCCAGGATCGCCAGGTCGGCGTCGCTCAGCGCGCAGGCGGAAGCGTCGTCGTCGGCCGGTCGGTGGTGGGCAGTCATCCGCACCAGCCGCGCCACCTCGTCGGCGTACGCCGTCGGGAGGGCGCGCTCGGCCCACTGCGCCGACCGCTCCTCGTCGTCGGGGCCGCCGTCGTAGACGGCGTCATGGAACCACGCCGCGAGCGCCACGGTCGTGCGGTCGAAACCGGCGCCCGAGGCGGCGAGCAGCTCGAGGCGGTCCAGCACCTCGGCCAGGTGGAGCCGGTCGTGGTAGCCCGGACGGTCCCAGGCGGTGAGCAGCTCGTCGCGCAGGTCGTGGTGGTCGGGCAGCGGCCAGCGCTCGGCGAGGCTCATGCCTGCGCGGTCTCCTGCTGGAGCGCCCTGGCCCGCTCGTGCCCTGACGACATCGCCCAGCGGATGGTGCGGGTGCCGAGCTGGCCCAGTACTCGGTTGGTCAGCGGCGGCACCGGCGGCAGCCGCAGCTCGCGCCTCGCCTCGGTCGGCAGCAGTCCGATGGCAGCGGCCGCGAGCGAGAGGTAGCCCGGACGGGCCGCGAGCGGCAGGTCGGGGTGGAGCAGGAGGAACGAGATGGCCTCGCGGGCCTCGGGGGTGGCCCGCAGCTCGTGGGCGTAGGCCTCGAGCACCGTGCGCAGCTCGGCCTCGGTCCGCGGGGCGCCGATCACGCCGAGGTGCTCGGCCGCGACTGCGGTCTGGGCGACGTAGGTGTCGCGCTCACGGCCGACGAGCCGCTGCTGGCCGTAGCGGTCGTGCGCGGCGAGGAAGCTGTCGATCTCGGCGACGTGCACCCAGCCGAGCAGGTGCGGGTCGTTGGCGGCGTACGCCGTGCCGTCGGGCATCGTGCCGGTGACCGACTCGTGGGCACGCTGCACGGCGCGGATCACCTGGAGCGCGTCGCGCTCGGTGCCGAACGTCGTCATCGCGATGTAGGTGGAGACCTGCGCGAGGCGGCCCCACATGTCGCCTCGGTAGCCGGAGTGGTCGGCCACCCCCTGCATGGCGGCGGGGTGGAGCGACTGGAGCATGACCGCGCGGATGCCGCCGACGAACATCGACGCGTCGCCGTGGACGCGCGCGATCGGGGAGTCGGGGGCGAACCACCGCGGGCCGGGCGTGCCGTGGACGCGTTCGCGCGCCTGCTCGCCGTTGGGCCCGGCCACCTTGCGGAACAGCTCGGCGCCGAGGCGCTCGCGGAGGGTCACGTGGTCGAGACTAGGACCCGCGGACAAGCGCGAGGGCCGGCCTTTGACTTCGAGTGCTCGAAGTTTCTACCGTCGATGACGTGACCACCGACGCAGCTCCTCGCAGCTACTCCATCAAGGAGGCGGCAGCCCTCACCGGGCTGCCGGCCAGCACGCTGCGCTACTACGAGCAGGTGGGCGTCGTCGCCCCGGTGAGCCGCGGCGCGAGCAGCGGGCACCGCGTCTACGACGAGGACGACCTCGACCAGCTCACGTGGGTCTCCTGCCTGGCTGCCACCGGCATGTCGATCGGTGACATGCGCATCTACATGGACAACAACCGGCTGGGCGCCGAGGCGGCCGCCGACCAGCAGCGGCTGCTCGAGGAGCGGCAGGTGCGGCTCGCGGCCGAGGCCGAGGCGCTCGTCCTGCGGCAGCGCTACGTCGACCTCAAGATCGCCTACTGGCAGGCCGTCCGCGAGGGCGACGCCGCCCGGAGCGAGCAGATCTCCCGCAGCGCCCGCAAGCTCGCCGACGAGCTGCGCGCGGTCACGCACGACTGATCCGGCACCCCGGAGCAGTCCTCAACAACCCCCGAGAGAACGGAAGACGTCCGCATGCGCGTCAACGCCTACGCAGCACCCTCCGCCGGCCAGCCGCTGGCCCCGACCACCATCGAGCGCCGCGAGGTCGGCGCCAACGACGTGCTGATCGCCGTCGACTACGCCGGCATCTGCCACTCCGACATCCACACCGTCAACGGCGACTGGGGCCCGCAGCCCTTCCCCGTGGTGCCCGGCCACGAGATCGTCGGCACCGTCACCGAGGTCGGCCCCGACGTCACCCGACACGCGGTCGGCGACCGTGTCGGCGTCGGCTGCATGGTCAACTCCTGCGGCACCTGCGACAACTGCCGCAACGGCGACGAGCAGTACTGCCGCACGGGCATGGTCGGCACCTACGCCGCCACCGACCGCGACGGCACCACCACCCAGGGCGGCTACTCCACCCACGTCGTGGTCGACGCCGACTTCGTCCTCTCGGTGCCCGAGAGCCTCGACGCCGCGGCCGCCGCGCCGCTGCTGTGCGCCGGCATCACGACGTACTCCCCGCTCAAGCACTGGCAGGCCGGGCCGGGCAAGAAGGTCGCGGTCGTCGGTCTCGGCGGGCTGGGCCACATGGCCGTCAAGATCGCCCACGCCATGGGCGCGGAGGTCACGGTGCTCTCGCAGTCGCTGAAGAAGCAGGAGGACGGCCTCCGCCTCGGTGCCGACCACTACTTCGCCACCAGCGACCCCGACACCTTCGAGGCGCTCGCGAGCTCCTTCGACCTGATCATCAACACCGTCAGCGCGAAGATCGACGTCAGCGCCTACCTCGGGCTGCTCGCCGTCAACGGCGCGATGGTCAACGTCGGCGCCCCGGCCGAGCCGCTGAGCCTCAACGTGTTCTCGCTGCTCAGCAACCGCCGCACCTTCGCGGGCTCCATGATCGGCGGCATCGCCGAGACCCAGGAGATGCTCGACTTCTGCGCCGAGCACGGCATCGTCAGCGAGGTCGAGGTGATCGGCACCGACCAGGTCAACGAGGCCTACGAGCGCGTGCTCGCCTCCGACGTGCGCTACCGCTTCGTGATCGACACCAGCACGCTCGCCTGAGCCGAACGGATCACTCGGCGTCGGCGGCGAGGTCGCCGGCGTCGATGATCCGGTAGGCGTAGCCCTGCTCGGCGAGGAAGCGCTGGCGGTTCTGCGCGAAGTCGGCGTCGACGGTGTCGCGCGAGACGATCGTGTAGAAGTGCGCGCTGCGGCCCTCGGTCTTGGGTCGCAGCAGCCGACCGAGCCGCTGGGCCTCCTCCTGCCGCGAGCCGAACGACCCGCTCACCTGGATGGCCACCTCGGCCGAGGGCAGGTCGATGGAGAAGTTCGCCACCTTGCTCACCACGAGGAGCCCGATCTCGCCGGATCGGAAGGCGTTGAAGAGCCGCTGCCGCTCCTTGACCGGGGTCTCGCCCTTGATGACCGGCGCGTCGAGCATCGCGGAGATCTCGTCGAGCTGGTCGATGTACTGCCCGATCACCAGCGTCGGCTGCCCGGCGTGCTGGCGCACCAGGTCGCGCACGACGTCGATCTTGGCGTGGGTGCACGACGCGAGGCGGTAGCGGGTGTCGGGGTCGCTCGTGGCGTACGCCAGCCGCTCGCCGTCGGGCAGGGTCACCCGCACCTCGACGCAGTCGGCGGGCGCGATGTAGCCCTGCGCCTCGATGTCCTTCCACGGCGCGTCGTAGCGCTTGGGCCCGATGAGGGAGAAGACCTCGCCCTCGCGACCGTCCTCGCGGACCAGGGTCGCGGTGAGCCCGAGGCGTCGACGGGCCTGGAGGTTCGCGGTCATCCGGAAGATCGGCGCGGGCAGCAGGTGCACCTCGTCGTAGACGATGAGTCCCCAGTCGCGCGCGTCGAGCAGCTCGAGGTGGGGGTAGACGCCCTTCCGCTTCGTCGTCAGCACCTGGTAGGTCGCGATGGTGACCGGACGGACCTCCTTCACCGCTCCGGAGTACTCGCCGATCTCGTCGGCGGTCAGCGACGTGCGGGCGATCAGCTCGTCCTTCCACTGCCGCGCGCTCACGGTGTTGGTGACCAGGATCAGCGTGGTGGCCTGCGCCTGCGCCATGGAGGCGGCGCCGACGATCGTCTTGCCGGCGCCGCAGGGGAGCACGACCACGCCCGACCCGCCGTCCCAGAAGGACTCGGCCGCCTCGCGCTGGTAGGGGCGCAGCGTCCAGCCGTCCTCGGCGAGGTCGATCGCGTGCGCCTCGCCGTCGACGTAGCCGGCGAAGTCCTCGGCCGGCCAGCCGAGCTTGAGCAGCGCCTGCTTGAGGTTGCCGCGCTCGCTCGGGTGCACCGCCACCGTGTCCGGGTCGAGCCGGGCGCCGACCATCCCGGCGACCTTCTTGGCCCGGAGCACCTCCTCCAGGACCGGACGGTCCACCGACGACAGCACCAGGCCGTGCACCGGGTGCTTCTCCAGCCGCAGCCGGCCGTAGCGGCCCATGGTCTCGGCGACGTCGACGAGCAGCGCGTGCGGGACGGCGTACCTCGACCACGTCAGCAGTGCGTCGACGACCTGCTCGGCGTCGTGCCCGGCGGCGCGGGCGTTCCACAGCCCCAGCGGGGTCAGGCGGTAGGTGTGGATGTGCTCCGGCGAGCGCTCGAGCTCGGCGAAGGGGGCGATCGCCTTGCGCGCCTCGGCTGCCGAGGGGTGGTCGACCTCGAGCAGGAGCGTCTTGTCCGACTGGACGATGAGGGGACCGTCATTCACCCGGCGAGTCTACGGACGACGCGGGCGTCAGCTCGCCGACGCCGCCTTCTGCCTGGCCCGGAAGGCCGCGACGTTGGCGCGCGAGGAGCAGCGGTCCGAGCAGTAGCGGCGCGACTGGTTGGGCGAGGTGTCGACGTAGACGTGGTCGCACCGGGCCTCCGAGCAGATCCCCAGTCGCGTCGCACCGAGGTCGCACACCAGGTTGGCCAGGCCCATCAGCGCCTCGCCGACGAGCAGCTCGGCCACCGAGGCGGCCCGGTTGGCGACGTGCATGTGGAGGTTGTCGGGGTCGTGGTCGGAGATCATCGGGGTCACCGGGTGCGCGGCGAGGAGGTCGTTGAGCTGGCTCACCACGAGGGGTACGTCGTCGACGTCCGAGGCCTCGAAGACCGGGCGCAGGTCGGCCTGGAAGGCCTGCAGCGACGCCACGTCGCCCTCCACTACCGACCGGTGCAGCCACGAGCGGTCCGCGAGGTGCTCGTGCAGCGCCGTCTCGTCCGCCAGGTCGGCGTTGACGAGCGAGGCGGCGCGCTCGGCGTAGCGGATGAAGTCCACGGCGTCAGTCTACGGAGCGGGGCGTGGCCGGCTCAGGCACGGCGTACGCCCGTGATCCGGTGCACCGCGAACTCGCGCACGTCGTCGGCGCGGTGGTCGAAGGCCGAGAGCCGACCACCGTCGAGGCGCCGGGGGTCGACGACCCGCTCGCCGGTGGCACCGTGGTTGTCGACGTAGCCGATGACCACGGTGGTGCCCGCCTCGATGGCGTCGCGCAGTGCGGCCAGGGCGCCGGACGGGGTCGTGGCCTCGACGCTGGAGGGGCGCAAGGACTCGGCCCGGTCGCCGGCCCGGATCGCGGTCGCCACCGCCTGCACCTGGGCGACCTGGCGGGCCTCGACCGCTCCGGCAGGACGACGGCCGCGGCGCGAGCGGGCGCGCTGGAGGTCGGGACGGCTGACCCGGACGGTGCCGTCGGCGGCCTCCACCACGGGTGCCGCGCCGAGCTCGCGGAGCCGGGGGAGCAGCACGTCGATCGGCGAGGTCGCGATCGCGACGGTGGGCGCGAGCAGACGCAGGCCGAGCGAGCGTGCCCGGGCGTCGTGGACGAGTGCGGCGAGCGCGGCCTCGTCGTCCGCGCGCAGGAACGCCTCCGCGTGGCCGACCCGGACGCTGCCGAAGGTGCGGGCCACGTCGTCGACGAGGAACTCCAGCGGCTGCGGGACCGGTGTCTGCGACACGGACGTCAGGAAGTCGCGGACCTCGAGCGCGGACCATCCGGCGTCGAAGCCGCGGCGCAGCGAGCCGGAGGAGAAGCGGTAGACGGTCGCGCCGCCGCGCGACTCCACGTCGGCGAGCAGGTGGAGGCGGCGCGCGACCTCGGTCTCGAGCGGGCCGGGGGCGACCGCGGTCAGGTCGGCCTGCAGCAGCACGTGGTCGACCGGACGGGGCAGGTGGGGCTCGAGGACCGTGGCGGCCTCGCCGAGGTCTCCCGCGGCCACGTGCCGACCGCTCGGGGGCAGGCCGCCGGCGCCGCTGACGCCGAGCACGGCGGCCTCGGTGAGCGCGGCGGCGACGAGCTCGCCGAAGACGGTGGGGCGGCGCGGCCGCAGCCAGCCGACCCGCTGCACGAGCGACGCGACGCCCGTCCCGGCGGCGAGCACCTCACCCTCGGGCACCTCGGCCAGCACCCGCAGCGCCAGTCGCCTGGCCTCCTCGGCCAGGCCGCTGGACAGCTCGGGGGCCAGCGCGTTCCACGACTTGCCGGCCGCGTCGCGCGAGCCCACCAGCGACGGGACGCGGCTGCTGGCCAGCCACCCGCCGACCAGTCGCGCCCAGCGTCCGGCGATCGGCAGTCCCGACCACACGTCGAACTCGTCGGTCGGCAGCCACGACGGGGTGCCGTCGGCCACCGCGGCCTCGGCGATCAGCCCGGCCGACAGGGCGACCTCGACGACCAGTGCCGCGCCGGCCTCGTCGACGTGCAGCTCGCGCGCGACCGCCTTGAGGTCGCGCACGGCCAGGCCGCCGCTGCGGAGCACGCTCGGCGGCTCGACGCCCCAGTGGTCGAGCAGCAGCTCCACCCGGCGTACGACGTCGAAGGCGGCGCCCGCGGCGCTGCGGGCCACGAGCGCGGCGTCGCGCTGCGACGTGGCGAGGTCGGGCACGACGTCCACCGGCTCGGTCGTGGTGCGACCGCCCCGCAGGGCCAGCCCCACCTCGCCGGGCAGGACGACGGTGGCCCCCTCGCGCGGCACGAGCAGGCGCCTGCTGATCAGCTCCTCGGCCGGCGAGCGGGCGTCCGCGGGGGAGACGGTGCGCCGCGCCGCGCCGGTCGTGCCCTCGCCGCCGTGGGCGTCGACGTGGCGCAGCAGTGCGGTCGCGGCGGGACTGAGCTCGGCGAGCCGGGCCTCGACGTCGGCGGCCGGGGCCGGCTCGGGGCTCACCGGTCGCAGGCCGCTGGCCGAGACCGGCAGGCCCCGCATCGCGTCGGCCACGCCGCTGAGGGCGCGGATGCCGGTCGGGGTCTCCCAGGCGAGCGCCAGGTCGAGCAGCCGCTGCAGCGCTGCGGCGGTCCGGGTGGGGTCGGCGTGGACGATCGAGATCAGCTGCTCGGAAGTGGTTTGCCCCGCGACCAGCAGGGCATCAAGCACGGAGAGCTCGAGCCGGTCCAGGCCGTCGAGGGCGCGGTGGATCGACGAACGTGTGGCAGCCCGCGAGGCCAGCTGCGAGGAATCCTGAGGGGCGGGTGTGGCGAGATCCGGTCGGGCAGCGAGCAGCGCCACGAGTCGCTCGTCGGACCAGCCACGGAGCTGGTCGGCAAGGGTGCGTGCGGGTGTCGTCCGCCCTGAGCTGGACATTCCTCTTACGCTACTCGCCGGGTCGGCGTCGTCGCCCCACATCTCGACACGGGGCGAAGAGGGCCGGGCATGAAGAACGTCGATCTCCACCACGGGGCCGCGACCGACGTCGGCCTGGTGCGCAAGGTCAACGAGGACTCCTACCTGGTCGCGCCGCCGATCTTCGTGGTCGCCGACGGGATGGGCGGCCACTCCGGCGGTGACGTCGCCAGCCAGATGGTGGTCGAGGAGTTCCAGCGCCTCTCCGATGTCTACGACCCGGCCCGCGGGGCCGAGCACGTCGCAGGCGCGTTCGCCCGGGCCCAGGCCCGCATCGTCGACTTCGGCAACGCCCACCGCGCGCTCCAGCCGGGCTGGCACGCCGGCACGACCGCCGTCGTCGCGGCCCTCGTCGACGACAACGGCGTGGCGAAGTGGCTGCTGGCCAACCTCGGCGACTCCCGCATCTACCGCGTCACCGAGGGGCGACTCGAGCAGATCAGCGTCGACCACTCGGTCGTGCAGGAGCTCATCGACGCCGGACAGATCACCGAGCAGGAGGCGGCCGTCCACCCGGAGCGGCACGTCATCACCCGTGCGCTCGGCAGCCCCGAGGGCATCCAGCCCGACTTCTTCCTCCTGCCCCTCGGCTCGGTCGAGCGCCTCCTGCTCTGCAGCGACGGCGTCACCGGGATGATCGAGGACAAGGAGATCGAGGACATCCTCGAGACGATCGCCGACCCCCGCGACGCCGCCGACGGGCTGGTCCGCGCCGCGGTCGCGGCCGGTGGTCGCGACAACGCCACGGCCGTCGTCGTCGATGTGGTGGGATTGGTCAAGGACGCCACGTACGACTCCCAGCGCCAGCTGCAGAGTCTCGAATCGAAGCTGGGGGGACGACTGTGAGCACAGAGCCGAGGTTCGCGGCAGGGGACTGGTACGCCGTCGCGGGCGAGCGCGTGACCGTCCTGCTGCCCGGCAGCCAGCGTGACCGTGTCGCGCACCTGTGGGACCTGACCGACTCCGGCGCCGACGCGGACGCCGTCCTCGACGCGCTGCTCGCCGACGGGCTCTCCTCCCTCGACCACTTCGCGCTCGTCGCCCACGGTGACGACGCGACGCGGCTCATCGTGCGCGGTGCCCCCACCGCCACCGTGTCCTCGTCGGCCGGCGAGGACCTGGTGAGCGCGACGCCGGGCACGACCTGGGCCGAGCGGCTGGTCACCGGTGTCACCAGCCTCCGCGTGACGCTGACCGGCGACGGCGAGGCCGACCGCGTGCTCACTCCCGGCCTGGCGCGGGTGTCGGTCGTCGAGTTCGGTGCGCCTGCCCCGTCCGGCACGCCTGCACCGGCAGCGGTGCCCGCGGCGCCCGCGGCGGTGGAGCCGGAGCCGGTCACTCCCGAGCCCGAGCCTGACGTGGCGGAGCCCGAGCCGGTCGTCGAGCCCGAGCCGGTCCCGGAGCCGGTCGCCGAACCCGACTCGGTCGTCGAGCCCGCCGCTGCTCCACTGCACTTCGGTGAGCCCGACGACGACCCGACCCCGACCGGCGAGACGCCGGTGGTCCGCGACGAGTGGTACGACCGTGACGGCCAGACGCAGGTCGGCGGCCCCGTGCCCGACTTCGACCGCCCGCCGATCCCCGGCCAGGAGATCGCCCCCGAGGTGGTCTCGCAGCCCGTGGCGTCGCTGATCTTCTCCACCGGGGACGTGGTCGCCGTGGACCGCACCGTCCTGGTCGGCCGTGCCCCCGAGGCCCGCCGTTTCGCCTCCCACGACCAGCCCCACGTGGTGACCGTCGCCAGCCCGCAGCAGGAGATCTCCTCGACCCACCTCGAGATCCGGCCCGGCGCGGGGGCCGACCACGGCTCCGCGATCGCCACGGACCTCGGCTCGACCAACGGCACGGTGCTGGCGCAGCCCGGCCTCGAGCCGGAGGAGCTCACCCCCGGCATCGCGGTCAGCCTGATCCCCGGCGCAGTCCTCGACCTCGGCGACGGCGTCACCATCCAGGTCACCAACGCCTGAGCGACCCAGACGTGACCCAGCACCCCCACTCCCTGACCTATCCCGTCGCCCAGCTCGAGCGACGCTTCACCGCCTTCGCCGTCGACCGGCTGCTGGCCTGGAGCCTGCTCGCGGTCGTAGGTGTCGTGACCGCGCTGGTGGTCGACGACGACCCGTGGGTCGTCGTCGGGACCGTCGCCGCGACGATGGTCGTGCTCTGGCTGGTCCTGGCGATCGTGACGGGCGTCAGCGGCACCTCGCCCGGCAAGGCGATGTCGGGCCTGCGCGTCGTGCACCACGGCACCGGGACGCCGATCGGCGTGGGGCCGGCCCTGCTCCGCTCGCTGGTGCTCGGGGCCTCCGGCCTGCCCACCTTCGGCATCGGCATCGCCACCCTGGCCTGGACGGCGGTCGAGGACCGCGGCCGCCAGCGTCGCGGCTGGCACGACCACCTGGCGCACACCGTCGTGGTCGACGTACGCCCTGCTGCGGAGGTCGCCGACGCGGCGGGCGACGAGGGGCCGCGCCACATCGTGAACCTCACCGCGATGCGGCTCGTCCCGGCCCCGCCCGTCGAGGCGGTCCGCACCCCCGAGCGCTCGGAGCACTCGGTGCGCCGCCAGCCGCTGCCGCCCGAGGTGGTCGCCGCTCCCGCCGGGGCCCCGGCGCCGACGCAGGCGCCTCTCCCCACGTCGCCCCCCGCGCAGCCGCAGCCGCCCGCCCCGGCGCAGCCCCCCGTCCCGAGCGGCCCGCCCCAGGGCTGGCAGCAGCAGCCGCCCCATCCTCAGCGGCCCCCGGCCCCGCCCCAGCAGCAGGTCCCGCCGCAGCAGCCGCAGCGCCAGGCTGCGCAGGCTCCCGCACGGTGGCGGGTGCACTTCGACAACGGCGAGAGCTTCGTCATCGCCGGTCTCGCGCTCGTCGGGCGACGTCCCGAGGCCCGCAACGGCGAGCAGGTCGCGCACCTGATCCCGCTCGCCTCGGCGGACATGTCGGTGTCGAAGACCCATGCCCAGTTCGGTCCCGCCCCCGACGGCACCATCGTGGTCATGGACCGCGGCTCCACCAACGGCACCGTGCTCGTGCGCCGGGGCGTCTCGCGCCAGCTCGCACCGGGCAAGCCGGCCGCCCTCCTCGACGGCGACAAGGTCGTCTACGGCGACCGCGAGATGGTCATCTCGCGCGAGCACTGAGGCGCACGACGCCCACGGTTCCGGCGGTCAGCGGGTCAGCGCGACCGGCACCCGGGTCACCCCGCCGCGCGCGCCGAGCCACACCAGCTGGCCGTCGTCGAGGCGACCGGAGCGGCCGGAGACCGTGACGGTGAAGTCGGCCGACTGCCCCGGCGCGAGGCGTACGGCGAGGGGTCGGACAGTGACCCGGGAGGTGAAGCCGCGGGCGGTGACGGAGAAGTACTCCGCGCGGCTGCCGACGTTGGTCACCGTGCGCACCGCCGATGTGCGTCCGGCCGAGAGGAGCACCGAGCTGGTGTTGAGCTCGGCCAGCGTGCTGGTGCGCAGTGCACGACGCCACGCCGAGGCGTCGACGTCGAGGGCCAGGTGCGCGGTGGGGACGCGGCCGGCGAGGGCGCCCGCGCCCTGCTGGAGCACGCTCGAGCCGCGGACCGGCCGGGCCGAGGTGACCAGGAGCGAGCGCACCCGCGCCGCCGACCAGCCGGGCCGCTCGGCCCGCAGGAGGGCGGCGAGCCCGGCGGCCTCTGCGGTCGCGGCCGAGCTGCCGCTGAAGACGCCCCACGTGCGGCCGGTGGCCTCGGGCAGCGCACCGAGCACGGCATCGCCGTCGGCGACGGCGTCGGGCTTGAGGGAGGCCCCGCGAGGGTCGCCCGACGCGCTCCACGGAGCCGTACGCCGGTTGCCGGGGGCGCCGCTGACGCGCGACATCCGCACCCGGGAGTCGGGGTTGCGCGCCACCCAGCGGGCGAACTGCCGGCCTGCGGTGGCCGCGAGGTGGACGGTCGGGACGGAGTGGAAGTCGGCGGTCACGGCGCCGGGTCGCTGGTTGACCAGCACCATGGCGCGGCCACCGGCCTGGGCGACGGCGCCGGACTTGTCGATGCGACCGATGCCGCCGCGACGGCAGACGACGATCCGGTCGGCCACCAGGCGCGAGTCCAGCGAGCCCGGTCGGCACTGACTGGCGTCGCGGCGCGGGACGCCCGGGGCCGGTGCGTCCTGTGCGCGCACGGCGCGGCCCGCGACCGGGCTCGGGCGGCCTCCGCCGGTCCACGAGCGACCACCCGGCAGCGTGAGACGGCCGCGCGACATCCGGCCCACGGCGGAGCCGACCGTCGTCACCCACGGGCCGGCGTGGGCGGCGTACGCCGAACCGGCGGCGTTGCCCGCTGCTCCGACGACGACCACGTCGGCCTCGGCGGCGCCGAGGAGGGCGAGCTGGAGGGTGTCGATCCGCTCACCGCCGGCGAGCGCGAGGCTCAGCACGTCGACGCCGTCGGCCACGGCCGCGTCGACCGCGGCGACCACGTCGGCGGTCGAGCACCCGTCGTCGGCCGGGTCGGGGGCTCCCCAGCACGCCTTGTAGGCGGCGATGCGCGCCTGGGGGGCGATGCCGCCGAAGGAGCCCGCGTCGCGGTCGTCGACCCGCACGCTCACCGCGGCATTGCCTGCTGCGACGGAGGAGACCTGGGTGCCGTGGCCGAGCTCGTCGAGGGCGGACAGCGACTCCGAGGAGCGGATGCGGTCGGCGCCGAAGCCGTCGACGAACCAGCGTGCCCCGACGACCTTGCGGCTGCAGTCCGAGGCCGACCAACCCTCCGCCTCGCTGCAGGCGCCGGTGAACCCACGTGGGTCGGCGCCGAGCCCGGGCACGTCGGCGAAGGCAGGGGAGTCGGGCGCGATGCCCGAGTCGACGACACCCACCACGACCCCGGCCCCGCCCCGCAGGCGCGGGCTGTCGGCGGCGCCGCGCACCGCAGCCGTCGACGTACGCCTGGCGAGCGGCCGGACCGTGTCGGCCTCGACCGTGGCGATGCCGGGCTGGTCCGCGAGGGCGCTGACCTGCGCGGGGCTCAGCTCGGCGGCGAAGCCGTTGAGCGCGGTGGTCCACCGGTAGACGGGCTCACCGGCGCCGACGGCCGTGAGCACCGCGTCCTGGCGGGCGAGCAGGTCCTCGGCGTCCGCGCGGCCGGCCGCGGTGCCGGCTCCCGCGAGGGTGACGAGGGTGAGGGGGCGGGACGTCGCGCCGGCGGCGGGGGCATCGTCCGCCGCGGCGGGGGGAGTGGTGGGGAGCGCGAGCGCGAGCGCGACGAGGCCGCATCCGAGGATCCGTCCTGCTGTCGGTGCCCGCATGTCGTGTGCTCCCTTCGAGCCGCTCCCGCTGTCCGGACGACGATTTTCCCATGGCGTCGTCCGCCCTCGCCGCCGGTCCCCGCCGGGGGCGTGAGCGGATCAGACTACGTCTTCGCGCAACCCGATGGTGGCCGGTCGCCGGGTCCGCCTATTCTTTGCCCGCGCCCGTGAACCCACGGTGTCGGCGGTTGAGGTGAGTGGAGTGGATCCGTGCCCAGTGGCAAGGTGAAGTGGTTCGACGCTGACAAGGGCTTCGGCTTCCTGTCCCAGGACGACGGCCCGGACGTCTACGTCCACTCCGACGCCCTCCCCGAGGGGATCGCCACGCTCAAGGCCGGCACCAAGGTGGAGTTCGGCATCGCCCAGGGCCGCCGCGGCGACCAGGCGCTGCAGGTGCGCGTGGTCGACGCGCCCGCCTCGGTGACGCGCAACCAGCGCAACGCCCAGCGCAAGCAGCCGGAGGCGATGGTCACCATCGTCGAGGACCTCATCAAGATGCTCGAGGGCGTCGAGGAGGCCTACCGCCGCGGCCGCCACCCCGAGCGCGCCTCGGCCCGCGGCACCGCGAAGGTGCTGCGCGCGCTCGCCGACGAGCTGGAGATCTGAGCCCCGACCCGGAGTCGTACGCCGTCAGGTGCGAGCCGGGGCGGTCGACCCGGGACGACTGACCAGCACGAAGGCCGCCCACGCCCCGAGCACGGCTGCGGCGATGCCGAGGCCGAGCTGCGGCATGAGGGGCATGGCGATCCCGACGAAGCCGCCGATCACCCACGCCAGCTGGAGGGTGGTGTCGGAGCGCGCGAAGGCGCTCGCCTGGATGCGTCCGGGGACGTCGCGCTGGATCGTGGAGTCGAGCGACAGCTTGGCCAGCGACTGCGCCAGTCCGGCGGTGAGACCCAGCAGCACGAGCGTGACCAGCCCGTAGAACATGGCGGCGAGCGCGGCGACCGCGACGTCGGCGACGAGTGCCAGCACCACCGTGACCGCGGGGTTGAGTCGCTTGAGCACCGACCCGATCGTGATGCCGAGGGTGTTGCCGAGCCCGGCCGCCCCGATGACCAGGCCCAGCAGGACCTCGGGTCTCCACTCGCCGATCGGGTTGTCGCGCAGCAGGAACGCCATGAACATGGTCAGGAACCCCGAGAGCCACCGGGGCCCGCAGTTGGCGCGGAGCGCGAAGGCGACCGCGGCCGGGATCCGGGTGCGCGGGCGACGCCCCCTCGGGCGGGTGGTCGAGGTGTCGCTCTCCCCGGTGAGCACGAGCTCGCCCTCGCCCTGGCTGGCGTCGACCTTGTCCGGCAGCCGGATCGCCCAGATCGTTGCGAGCACGAACACCACGAAGCCGTAGCGCAGCGACCACTCGGGACCGAACGTCGAGGCCAGGATCGCCAGCGGCGCCGAGATGCCGGCACCCACCACGCCGGCCAGCGAGACCCGGGCGTTGGCCTTGACGAGGGTGAGGTCCGGCGGCAGCAGGCGGGGGACCGCGGCGGCCCGCGTGACGCCGTACGCCTTCGAGGCCACCAGGCACCCGAGCGCGGCGGGGAACAACCACCCCGACTCCGTCACGACGGCAGTCGCGAGGACCCAGCACAGGAAGCACCGGATCGCCATGGTGGCGCCGACGGCCCACCGGCGACCGTGGCTGAACCGGTCGAGGAACGGTCCGATCAGCGGCGCGACGATCGCGAACGGGAGCATGGTCAGGCCGAGGAAGAGCGCGACCTGCCCGCGCGCCTCCCCCGTGGGGACCTGGAAGAACAGCGTGCCGGCCAGCGAGATCGCCACCGCGGCGTCTCCTGCAGCGTTGAAGGCGTGCAGCTCGATCAGCCGCGACAGCCCGGAGTCACCGGCGCCCTCGGCCCGCGCCGCGCGGCGCGCCTGGGACACGGCGTAGTGGCCGGCGGTGCCCGCGCCGCGGCCCGCCACCCGCGCACCCCGGCCGGCGGCCCTGACGCCACGCGCGGCGCCCGACAGCGAGCGGCGGGCGGTCCCGGACCGGGGCCGGGACGACGGCTGCGACCGGGGCCCCGGGGACGGGTCGGGGCGCTCTGAGGTCACGGGCACCATCTTGGCCTACGGACCCGACACCGCGGGCGCAGACGCCCCGGTGCGCGTCCCCGGGGGGACAGGACCGCCGTGCGTTTGCCACAATGCGCAGGTGATCGCTCTCCCCACCCGTGCCGGCAAGCCCGACGCCACCCTCGCCAAGGCCGTCGACCTGGCCCGAGAGGTGGTCCTCGAGGTCGCCGAACCCAGCGAGGTGGGCGACCACCTCGCCGCGCACGCCGAGGGCGAGCGCATCGTCACCCACCAGTTCGCGTGCGTCCGCCCCGGCTACCCCGGGTGGTACTGGTCGGTCACGCTGACCCGGGCCAAGCGCGGCAAGGACCTGACCGTCAACGAGGTCGTGCTGCTCCCCGGCGACGACGCGATCGTCGCGCCGGCCTGGGTCCCCTACAAGGAGCGGCTGCAGCCCGGCGACCTCTCGCCCGGCGACCTCCTGCCCGTCGAGGACGAGGACGTCCGCCTGGTCCCGACCTACCTCGTCGGCGACGACCCGCTCGACCCGCCCATGGACGCCGACGCCAAGGCGCAGGTGCGCCGCGTGGCCGAGGACCTCGGCCTGGGCCGGGTCCGCACCCTGAGCCGCGAGGGCATCGACATGGCCGCCGAGCGCTGGTATGCCGGCTCCGGCGGGCCCGAGTCGCCGCTGGCCAAGAGCGCCCCGGACAGCTGCTGGTCCTGCGGGTTCCTCGTGCGGATCAGCGGCTCGCTCTCGGAGACCTTCGGCGTCTGCGCCAACGGCAACGCCAACGACGACGGCCGGGTGGTCAGCCTCGACCACGGCTGCGGCGCCCACTCCGAGGTCAAGCTGGCCCGCAAGCAGCAGCCGCTGCCGATGCCCGAGCACGTCTTCGACACCCTCACCGACGACGAGTACGAGCTGATCTGAGCCGCCCGGTCACGACCGACGAAGGAGGTCGGGACGTGGGGGCGGCCAGATCGAGCAAGCGACGTGATTGAGGAACGAAGTCCCGTGAGCGCGTCGAAGTCTCCCCGGGCAGCGCTGTCCGGCTAGAGCGCGTGGCCGAACGACGTCTGCGCGCCCGGCGCCTCGTCGCGCGACAGCACCCACACGGCGTAGTCCGGCGACGACGGGTGCAGCTCGTAGGAGCCGAAGAGGTGGTCGACGCGCAGCCCGGCGGCCGTGGCGTCGGCCGCGAACTCGTCGGGGCTGTAGTCGCGGGCGGTGGCCGGCCCGTCGACGGTGTGGAAGCCCACCAGCACCCGGCCCCCCGGTGCGAGCGTCTCGCGTACCCGGCGCAGGACGTCCTGCTCGGTGCCCTCGGCGACGAAGACCATGACGTTGCCCACGAGCACGGCCAGGTCCACGCTCGCGCGCAGTCCTGACAGGTCGGCCTCGAGGATGTCGGAGCGGAGCACCTCGAGGTCGGGGTAGGTGCGGCGCGACTGCTCGACGAGGGCGGGGTCGGGCTCGACCGCGACCACCCGGTGCCCCCGCGCCTGCAGGGCGGCGGCCACCCGGCCCATGCCGGAGCCCACGTCGAGGATGCGCGCGCCGCGCGGGGCGAGCACGTCGGCCAGCCGGGCCTCGCCGTCCACGTCGGACCCCTCGGCCACCAGCTGGGCGAACTTCGCGCCGTAGCCCCGGTTGCCCTCGCCCGCGAGCTCCCAGCGGGTCGGGTGGTGGTTCATGAGGCCGCACCCTGCTGCGCTGCGCGCTCCTTGCGGCGCCGGCGGCAGTACTCCAGCCCGCAGAGGCCGAGGCCGAAGCCGGCCAGGCAGGTCCACAACCACCACGTGCGGCCGTTCTCCTGGAGCGTGCCCCAGAAGGGGAGGAGGGCCAGGAAGCCCAGCAGCCAGAGCGCGGTGCCGACCTCGGTGGTGCGTACGCCGTCGACGTCGAGCGGCTCGACCTGCGCCACGATGTAGGTGCGGCTGCCGATCTCGTGCTGCGTCGGCTGCTCGTCACCCAGGTCCACGCCGTCACGCTACACACGCGTGCGACCGCACGAAACACGGACGTAGCACGGTTCTGCCAGACTGCCGTCCCGTGAACGACGAGACCACGACCTCAGCGCAGTCCACGAAGGCCTCCGGCCTCGACGGGTTCTTCGACATCAGCCGGCGGGGATCGACGGTGGGCCGCGAGGTCCGCGGCGGCGTCGTGACCTTCTTGACGATGGCCTACATCATCGTGTTGAACCCGCTCATCCTCGGCTTCGTGCCCGACTCGACCGGCGCCTTCCTCGGCGGAGGCGCGGGCGACGGGTCGAACCTGCCGGTGATCGCGGCCGGCACGGCGCTGGTCGCGGGGGTGCTCACCATCCTGATGGGCACGGTGGCGAACTTCCCGCTCGCGCTCGCCACCGGGCTGGGCCTCAACGCGTTCGTCGCGAACGCCATCGCGACCCGGTCCACGTGGGAGGACGCGATGGGCCTCATCGTCCTCGAGGGCATCATCATCCTGGTGCTCGTGCTGACGGGCTTCCGCAAGGCCGTCTTCCACGCGGTGCCCCAGCAGCTGAAGATCGCGATCTCGGTGGGCATCGGCCTCTTCATCGCCCTGATCGGCTTCGTCGACGCGGGCTTCGTGACCCGCATCCCCGACGCCGCGCTGACGACCGTCCCGGTCCAGCTCGGCAACGGCGGCACGCTCAGCGGGTGGCCGGTGCTGGTCTTCGCCGTCGGCGTCGTGCTCATCATCGCCCTGTGGGTGCGCCAGGTGCGCGGCGCGATCCTGATCTCGATCGTCGCCACGGCGGTGCTCGCGTTCGTACTGCAGGCCGTCCTCGACCTCGGCTCGGTCGCGGAGGAGGGCCCGGGCAACTGGTCGCTCAACGTCCCCGAGCTCAACGGCGTCGTCGACGTGCCCGACTTCGGCACCCTGGGCCAGTTCGACCTCTTCGGCGCCTTCTCCTCGGTCGGCGTGCTCGCCGCGCTCCTGCTCGCCTTCACCCTCCTGCTGGCCGACTTCTTCGACACCATGGGCACGATGACCGCGATCGGCGCGGAGGCCGGCCTGAACGACGAGGAGGGCATCCCGCCCAACGCCCAGCGGATCCTGATCGTGGACTCGGTCGCCGCGATGGCCGGCGGCGCGGCAGGCGTCTCGTCCAACACCTCCTATATCGAGTCCGCCTCCGGCGTGGGGGAGGGCGCGCGCACCGGGCTCGCCTCGGTGGTGACCGGGCTGCTGTTCCTGCTGGCCACCTTCTTCGCCCCGATCGTGGAGGCGATCCCGTCCGAGGCGGCCGTCCCGGCGCTCGTGCTGGTCGGCTTCCTGATGATGCAGCAGGTCAAGGGCATCGCCTGGGACGACCTCGAGATCGCCATCCCGGCCTTCCTGACGATCGTGCTGATGCCCTTCACCTACTCGATCTCGGTCGGCATCGGCGCCGGCTTCCTGGCGTACGTCCTGATCAAGCTCGTCGTCGGCAAGGTCCGGGAGGTCCACCCCTTGATGTGGGTCGTCGCCGCGCTGTTCGTCGTCTACTTCGCGATCGAGCCGATCACCTCCTGGCTGACCGCCTGAGCAGGCCTCTGCCTGCTGCATGAGTTCCCCCAACAGCGCGGGAGTCACCGCTCAAGCGGTGACTCCCGCGCTGTTCGGGCGATGCAACGCCCCATCCGCGCGGGGGTCACCGCTGAGGCGGTGACTCCTCCGCTGGAGGAATTGTTAGCAGAGGTAATGAGTTATGCTAACGACATGCCGACCGCTGACCTCCGCACCCACGCCGGGCTCGCCTCCGAGCTCCGGGCGGGTGTCATGCGCCTGCGCCGCCGCCTCGCCACCGAGCGCCACCCGGACAACGACCTGAGCATCGGGCAGATGGTCGTGCTGGGGCTCCTGGTGCGGTTCGGCGACCAGACCGTGGGCGAGCTGGCCCGCGCCGAGCGCGTGCAGCCGCCGTCGATGACCCGCACGGTCAACTGCCTGGAGTCCGACGGCTACGTCGTACGCCGTGCGCACGAGACCGATGGGCGCCAGGTCGTGGTCGCCGTCACCGACGAGGGCCGCGCGGCCGTGCTGGCCGACCGCCAGCGCCGCGACGCCTGGCTGGCCCAGCAGCTCGCGGGGCTCACCCCCGCCGAGCGGGCCACCCTGCGCGACGCCGCGCCGATCCTCGCCCGACTTGCCCTGACCGACTGACGACCGAGGAGTCATCACGAGTCCCACGTTCCGTTCCCTCGCCAACCCGAACTACCGCCGCTACGCCACCGGCGGTGTCGTGTCCAACACCGGCACCTGGATGCAGCGCGTCGCCCAGGACTGGCTGGTCCTCCAGCTCGCCGTGGGCTCCGGCGCCACGGCGCTCGGCATCACCACCGGCCTGCAGTTCCTCCCGTTCCTCCTGCTGACGCCGGTGGCCGGCCTCATCGCCGACCGGATGCCCAAGCAGCGGCTCCTCCAGCTCACCAACCTCGGCATGGCGCTGCCCGCCGCCGTGCTCGGCCTGCTCGCCGTCACCGGCTCCGCCGAGGTGTGGCACGTCTACGTCCTGGCCTTCCTGCTCGGCTGCGCGTCGGCCTTCGACGCCCCGGCGCGCCAGTCCTTCGTCTCCGAGCTCGTCGACCCGGTCGACCTCACCAACGCGGTGGGCCTCAACTCCGCCAGCTTCAACGCCGCCCGCCTCGTCGGCCCCGGCCTGGCCGGCGTGCTGATCGCCGCCTTCGGCGGGGGAGCGGTGGCGACCGGGTGGGTCATCCTGCTCAACGCGGTGTCGTACGCCGCCCCGATCTGGTCGCTGCGCCACCTCGACCTGGCACGGATCGACGCCGCGGTGCCGGCCGACCGGGGGCCCGGCGCCATCCGGGAGGGTGTGGCCTACGTCCGTGCCCGCCCCGACCTGATGCTCGTCCTGAGCATGGTCTTCTTCGCCGGCACCTTCGGGCTGAACTTCCAGATCACCTCGGCGCTCATGGCCACCGAGGTCTTCGGCAAGGGACCGCAGGAGTTCGGGCTGCTCGGCACGTTCCTCGCCGTCGGCTCGCTCACCGGCTCCCTGCTCGCAGCGCGCCGCGCCGAGGTGCGCCACCGACTCGTCGTCGGGTCGGCGATCGCCTTCGGGGCGACGGTGATGCTGGCCGGGCTGATGCCGTCCTACCTCACCTTCGCGCTCCTCGCGCCTGTCACGGGGCTCACCGCGCTGACCTTCATCACGAGCGCCAACACCTACATGCAGCTCAACACCGACGCGGGCGTCCGCGGCCGGGTGATGGCGCTCTACCTGATGATCTTCATGGGCGGCACTCCCGTCGGCGCCCCGATCATCGGGTGGATCGGACACGAGTACGGCGCCCGGTGGACGCTGCTCGGCGGCGGCCTCATGACGATCCTCGGCGTGGGGGTGTCTGCCATCATGTACCTGCGGCTCGAGAAGGCGCGCCGCGAGCGTGGCGCCGAGGCGGGCGCACCGCTCGCGGAACCGGCTCCTGCGGCGTTTTGACCGTGGCAGTCACGCCCGAGTAGCCTCAATCCTCGTGTCTGGCACGTCCAGACCCCTGCGCATGCTCCCAGAGCCGCGGCCCCTCGAGGTGCCGCGCCCGGCTCGGCGCAGCAGCTCCACAGCACAAGGCACGTCGCAGCAACGCACGACATCCGAGTCCGGCACCTCGCCGGGCCGTGACGAGAAGACAGAGAGAGGGAACCACCCGGTGCCCACCATTAACCAGCTGGTCCGCAAGGGCCGCCAGGACAAGGTGTCGAAGTCCAAGACGCCTGCCCTGAAGGGATCCCCGCAGCGCCGTGGCGTCTGCACCCGCGTCTACACGACCACCCCGAAGAAGCCGAACTCCGCCCTCCGCAAGGTCGCCCGCGTGCGCCTGAGCAGTGGCGTCGAGGTCACCGCCTACATCCCGGGTGTCGGTCACAATCTGCAGGAGCACTCGATCGTGCTCGTGCGCGGCGGCCGTGTGAAGGACCTTCCCGGAGTCCGCTACAAGATCATCCGCGGCACGCTCGACACCCAGGGTGTCAAGAACCGCAAGCAGGCCCGCAGCCGCTACGGCGCGAAGAAGGAGAAGTAATGCCTCGCAAGGGTCCCGCTCCGAAGCGCCCCCTCGTCTCCGACCCGGTCTACGGCTCGCAGCTGGTCACCCAGCTCGTCAGCAAGGTCCTCCAGGACGGCAAGAAGGCTGTTGCCCAGCGCATCGTCTACACCGCCCTCGAGGGCTGCCGCGAGAAGACCGGCACCGACCCGGTCGTCACGCTCAAGCGCGCGCTCGACAACGTCAAGCCGGCCATCGAGGTCAAGTCCCGCCGCGTCGGCGGTGCGACCTACCAGGTCCCCGTCGAGGTCAAGGCCAACCGCTCCACCACGCTGGCCCTGCGCTGGCTCGTGGGCTACGCCGCCGACCGTCGTGAGAAGACGATGGCCGAGCGCCTGATGAACGAGATCCTCGACGCCAGCAACGGCCTCGGTGCCGCTGTGAAGAAGCGCGAGGACACCCACAAGATGGCCGAGTCCAACAAGGCCTTCGCCCACTACCGCTGGTGAGGTCGGGAGGCTGCGGTCCCCGCACGGCGCGGTCCGCGGCCTCCCACTCCCACAACCCCACTACTTCGAGGGACTGAGACACAACAGTGGCTGTCGACATCACCACCGACCTCAACAAGGTCCGCAACATCGGCATCATGGCGCACATCGACGCCGGCAAGACCACCACCACCGAGCGCATCCTCTTCTACACCGGCATCACCTACAAGATCGGTGAGGTCCACGAGGGTGGCGCCACGATGGACTGGATGGAGCAGGAGCAGGAGCGCGGCATCACCATCACGTCCGCCGCGACGACCTGCTGGTGGAAGGACCACCAGATCAACATCATCGACACGCCCGGCCACGTGGACTTCACCGCCGAGGTCGAGCGCTCGCTGCGCGTCCTCGACGGCGCCGTGGCGGTGTTCGACGGCGTTGCCGGTGTCGAGCCGCAGACCATGACCGTGTGGCGCCAGGCCAACAAGTACTCGGTCCCCCGCATGTGCTTCGTCAACAAGCTCGACCGCACCGGAGCGGACTTCTTCCGCTGCGTCGACATGATGGTCGAGCGCCTCAACTCCACCCCGCTCGTGCTCCAGCTGCCCATCGGCGCGGAGTCCGACTTCCTCGGTGTCGTCGACCTGGTCGGCATGCGTGCCCTGACCTGGCGCGGCGAGACCACGATGGGTGAGGACTACGAGGTCGAGGAGATCCCCGCCGACCTCGCCGAGCAGGCTGCCGAGTACCGCGAGAAGTTCATCGAGACGCTCGCCGAGGCCGATGACGAGATCATGGAGAAGTACCTCGAGGAGGGCGACGAGAACTTCACCGTCGCCGAGCTCGAGGCCGCGATCCGTCGCGCCACGCTCGCCGACAAGCTGAACCCGGTCCTCTGTGGCACCGCGTTCAAGAACAAGGGCGTCCAGCCCCTGCTCGACGCGGTCGTCAAGTTCCTGCCCTCGCCGCTCGACATCGACGGGATCCAGGGCCACTCGGTCAAGGACGAGGACGAGGTCATCGTCCGCCAGCCGTCCGACGACGAGCCGTTCTCCGGCCTCGCCTACAAGATCGCCTCCGACCCGCACCTGGGCAAGCTGATCTACGTCCGCGTCTACTCCGGCAAGCTGGAGGCCGGCTCGACCGTGGTCAACTCGGTCAACGGCCGCAAGGAGCGGATCGGC
Organism: Nocardioides furvisabuli; assembly: GCA_964021995.1. Taxonomy (GTDB): domain Bacteria; phylum Actinomycetota; class Actinomycetes; order Propionibacteriales; family Nocardioidaceae; genus Nocardioides; species Nocardioides furvisabuli_A. Next base: position 106,201 of record CAXHZJ010000009.1, read on the forward strand.
AAGGTCTACCAGATGCACGCCAACAAGCGTGAGGAGATCGCGTCGGTCGGCGCCGGCCAGATCGTGGCCGTGATGGGCCTCAAGGACACCAAGACCGGTCACACGCTGTGCGACCCGCAGAACCAGGTCGTCCTCGAGTCCATGACGTTCCCGGCCCCGGTGATCGAGGTCGCGATCGAGCCCAAGACCAAGGGCGACCAGGAGAAGCTCGGCACCGCGATCCAGCGCCTCTCCGACGAGGACCCGACCTTCACGGTCAAGGCCGACGAAGAGACCGGCCAGACGATCATCGCCGGCATGGGCGAGCTCCACCTGGAGATCCTCGTCGACCGCATGAAGCGTGAGTTCCGCGTGGAGGCGACCGTCGGCAAGCCGCAGGTGGCCTACCGCGAGACCGTCCGCAACACGGTCGAGAAGCACTCCTACACCCACAAGAAGCAGACCGGTGGCTCGGGTCAGTTCGCCAAGGTCGTCATCAACCTCGGTCCGAACATCGACCCCGAGACCGGCCAGGGCGCGGGCTACGAGTTCGTCAACAACGTCTCCGGCGGCCGCGTGCCCAAGGAGTACATCCCCTCGGTCGACCAGGGCGGCCAGGAGGCCATGGAGTTCGGCGTCCTCGCCGGCTACCCCATGGTCGACGTGAAGTTCTCGCTCGAGGACGGCGCCTACCACGACGTCGACTCGTCCGAGCTCGCGTTCAAGATCGCCGGGAACCAGGCCTTCAAGGAGGCCGCACGCAGGGCCAAGCCGGTGCTGCTCGAGCCGATGTTCGCCGTCGAGGTGACCACCCCCGAGAGCTTCCTCGGCACGGTCATCGGCGACATCAACTCGCGCCGCGGCCAGATCCAGGCGCAGGAGGAGCGTCACGGCGACATGGTCGTGAACGCCCTTGTGCCGTTGTCGGAGATGTTCGGGTACGTTGGCGACCTGAGGTCCAAGACCTCCGGTCAGGCGTCGTACTCGATGGAGTTCGACTCGTACGCCGAGGTTCCCTCGAACATCGCCGAAGAGATCGTCAAGAAGGTTCGCGGCGAGTAGCTCGACCCGGACCCCTCGGTCCAGCACCACCCGTCCCACACCCATGAGTTCAAGTACCAAACCAACCAGGAGGAGCCCCAGTGGCTAAGGCGAAGTTCGAGCGGACCAAGCCGCACGTCAACATCGGCACGATCGGTCACATCGACCACGGCAAGACGACGCTGACCGCGGCGATCACCAAGGTGTTGCACGACAAGTACCCGAACCTGAACGAGGCCTCGGCCTTCGACCAGATCGACAAGGCTCCCGAGGAGCGCCAGCGCGGCATCACGATCTCGATCGCGCACGTCGAGTACCAGACCGAGGCGCGCCACTACGCGCACGTCGACTGCCCGGGTCACGCGGACTACATCAAGAACATGATCACCGGTGCCGCTCAGATGGACGGCGCGATCCTCGTGGTCGCCGCCACCGACGGCCCGATGCCGCAGACGCGTGAGCACGTGCTGCTCGCCCGCCAGGTCGGCGTGCCGGCCCTGGTCGTGGCGCTCAACAAGTGCGACATGGTCGACGACGAGGAGCTCATCGAGCTCGTCGAGATGGAGGTGCGCGAGCTCCTCTCCGAGTACGAGTTCCCGGGCGACGACATCCCCGTGGTCCGCGTTGCCGCCTTCCCGGCCCTGCAGGGTGACGAGAAGTGGGGCGACTCGATCGTCGAGCTCATGAACGCGGTGGACGAGTCCATCCCGACCCCTGAGCGCGAGACCGACAAGCCCTTCCTCATGCCCGTCGAGGACGTCTTCACGATCACCGGTCGTGGCACCGTCATCACCGGTCGCATCGAGCGCGGCATCGTCAAGGTCAACGAGGAGGTCGAGATCATCGGCATCCGCGAGACCGCCCAGAAGTCGACCGTCACCGGTGTCGAGATGTTCCGCAAGCTGCTCGACGAGGGCCAGGCCGGCGAGAACGTCGGTCTGCTCCTCCGTGGCACCAAGCGCGAGGACATCGAGCGCGGCATGGTCGTCATCAAGCCGGGCACCACGACGCCTCACACGAACTTCGAGGCCTCGGTCTACATCCTGTCGAAGGACGAGGGTGGCCGTCACACGCCGTTCTTCAACAACTACCGCCCGCAGTTCTACTTCCGCACGACGGACGTGACCGGCGTCGTGACCCTTCCCGAGGGCACCGAGATGGTCATGCCGGGTGACAACACCGAGATGTCGGTCGAGCTCATCCAGCCCATCGCGATGGACGAGGGCCTGCGGTTCGCGATCCGTGAGGGTGGCCGCACCGTCGGCGCCGGCCGGGTCGTCAAGATCACCAAGTGATCTGAGCGCCTGAGGGCGCACCAGCTCCACCTCGAGACCCCGTCTCCCGCAAGGGAGGCGGGGTCTCGTGCGTCCAGGCTCCGCCGGGCTCAGGCGGCGTACGGCGGCGGGAGGAGGCCGTGGTGCTGGAGCAGCATCTCGACGCGCTGCCGCTCGCGGTCGAGCTCGCGCCCCGGGGGGAGCACCTCCATGAGGTGGGCCAGGCCCGCCATGTCCGCGGCCTCGGCCAGGACGCCGTCGTAGGCCTGACGACATCCCTCGTACCTCGCGAAGCGCATGTCGTCGCGGTGGAAGGACGCGTTGAGCCGCCGCAGGTCCGCACCCACCTCCTCGATGGGTCGCCGCGTGGGGCGCTCCTCGGCGGCAGGCGTACGCCGGCGCCGCAGCCGACGTGCCAGACGCGCCAGGGCGCGATAGGTGCGCCACTCGTCGAGCTCCCCGACGAGGACCGCGAGGGCGACCCGCAGGACCACGGCGACGAGCAGCAGGACTGCGATCGTCGCGAGCAGACCCGTCATCCGTCCACGGTACGCCCGGCCGGGCGCCTCGTCACCGGGCCAGCGTCACCGCCGCCACGGCACGATGGCCCCATGGGATTCACGAGGGCCGAGCTCGAGTCGTACCGGGACGCCGTGGTGCCCGACCTGCTCCCGGAGGTGGGAGAGCCGCTGCGGCTCCTCTTCGTGGGGATCAACCCCGGGCTGTGGACCGCCGCGACCCAGACGCACTTCGCCCGCCCCGGCAACCGGTTCTACCCCGCCCTCCTGCGGGCCGGGATCCTGGAGCACCCCGTCGACCCCTCCGCCGGGATGACGGACGAGGACCGCGACGCCTTCCGGCGGCGCGGGATCGGCATCACCAACGTGGTGGCCCGCGCCACGGCCCGGGCCGACGAGCTCACCGCGGTGGAGCTGCGCGAGGGCGGGGTGCGGCTGCGCGCCCTGGTCGCCGAGCGGCGCCCCGACGTGGTGGCGGTCGCGGGCATCACGGCCTACCGGGCGGCGTTCGACGAGCGCAGTGCCCGGGCGGGTGAGCAGCCCGGACGCTGGGACGGATCGCGCGTCTTCGTGGTGCCGAACCCGTCCGGGCTCAACGCGCACGAGACGGTGGAGTCCCTGGCCGAGGCGTACGCCGATGCGGCCAGGGCCGCCGGCCTCGTCGAGGGACCTCGCCCGTCCTAGCCGAGCAGCGCCTCGACCGCACCCCGGAAGGCCGAGGTGTGGGCGTCGACGTCGGTCTGGTCGTGGAACGGCGAGAAGAGCGACATGTTGTGGAACGGGGCGAGCAGCACCCCGCGGTTGACCGTCCAGAGGTGGAAGAAGGCGTCGAGCTCCTCGTCGACGGCGGCGGCCGCCTCCGCTCCCGCGCGCGGTGGCGGGCAGAACCAGTACTCCGCACGGCAGCCGAGGCGCTGGACGTGCCACGGCAGGCCGTGCTCGTCGATCACCCCGCGGATGCCGTCGGTGAAGCTCTCGGCGAGCGGGATCGCGACGTCGAAGTCCTCCTGGCGCAGGGCGGTCGACAAGGTCGCGCGCACCGCTGCCATCGCGAGCGCGGAGCCCGACAGCGTGCCGCCGACCCCGGCGACGTCGATGTCGTGACCGAGCATCGGGCCCTCGAGGCGCTCGGCGACCTCCGCCGTCATGCCGTACGCCGCGACGGGGATCCCGCCGCCGATGGGCTTGCCGATGACGACGAAGTCAGGCTCGAGGTCCCACGCCGCGGTGGCCCCGCCCGGTCCCGCGCAGATCGTGTGGGTCTCGTCGTTGACGAGCAGCACGCCGTGGCGCCGGGTGATCTCGCGGACCCCGGCGAGGTAGCCCTCGTCGGGCAGCACGATGCCGATGTTGGTGAGCGCCGGCTCCATCAACAGGCAGGCGACGTCCCCCGCGGCGAGGCGGGCGTCGAGGGCGTCGAGGTCGTTGAACGGCACCACCGCGGTGGTCTGCGCGACGTCGACCTGCGGCCCGAGCGCGCCCGGGCGGGCCACGACGCGGTCACCGGCCCGGCCGTGCTCGAGCACGCCGAGCGTCTCGTCGACGGTGCCGTGGTAGCACCAGTCCATGACCGCGATGCGCGGGCGGCCGGTGAGGTGGCGGGCGAAGCGCAGCACGAAGCGGTTGGCGTCGGTGGCGGTCATCGCCATCTGCCAACGCGGCAGGCCGAAGCGGCGGCTGAGCTCCGCGGCGACCCAGGCCGCGTCGGTCGAGGGCAGCATCGTGGTGATCCCGCGCTCCGTACGCTCGCGCACCGCCTCCGCCACGGCGGGCAGGCAGTGGCCGGTCATCGAGCCGGTGTCGCCCAGGCAGAGGTCGACGTAGTCGATGCCGTCGACGTCGGTGAAGCGACCGCCGCCCGCCGACTCGACGAACAGCGGGAACGAGCCCGGCCAGCGCGTCATCCACGGCATCGGGACGCCGGCCAGCAGGTGCTCGCTCGCGGTGCGCGCCAGCAGCGCCGAGGTCGGGTGCAGGTCGACGAACCGCTGCTCCTCCTCGGCGTGGAGCGCGGCCAGGCGGGTGCGGTCGATCGTCACGTTGTCCTCACAGCGCGCTGCCGACGTACTTGGTCTCGAGGTACTCCTCGATCCCCTCGAAGCCGCCCTCGCGACCGAAGCCGGAGTGCTTCACCCCGCCGAAGGGGGCGGCCGGGTTGGACACGATGCCGGTGTTGATGCCGACCATCCCGAACTCCAGCGCCTCGCTGACCCGCAGCACGCGGGCGTGGTCGCGGGTGAAGACGTAGGCGACCAGGCCGTACTCGGTGTCGTTGGCCCGCGCGAGCGCCTCGTCCTCGTCGCTGAAGGTCGAGACCGGTGCGACGGGACCGAAGATCTCCTCGCGGAACACCCGCGCCGAGGCGGGTACGTCGACCAGCACCGTGGGCGGGTAGAAGTGCCCGGGTCCCTCGGGGACCTCGCCGCCGACCAGGGCGCGGGCACCGCCGGACACGGCGTCGTCGACCAGCTCGTGCACCCCGGCGCGTGCCTTCTCGGTGATGAGGGGGCCGACGTCGACGCCGTCCTCGGTGCCGTCACCGACCGTCAGCGCGCCCATCCGCTCGGCGAGGCGGGACGAGAACTCCTCGGCGACCGACTCGTGCACCAGGAAGCGGTTGGCCGAGGTGCAGGCCTCGCCGATGTTGCGCATCTTGGCCAGCATCGCGCCGTCGACGGCGGCGTCGAGGTCGGCGTCCGCGAAGACCAGGAACGGGGCGTTGCCGCCGAGCTCCATCGACACCCGGAGCAGCTGGTCGGACGCCTGGGCGACGAGCACCTTGCCGACCGCGGTCGAGCCCGTGAAGGTCAGCTTGCGCAGCCGCGGGTCGCGGATCAGCGGCTCGCACACCCCGCCGGAGTCGGTCGTGGTGACGACGTTGAGCACTCCCGCAGGCAGGCCGACCTCTTCCAGCAGGCCCGCCAGGGCGAGCATCGTGAGGGGGGTCTCCGCGGCCGGCTTGACCACCATGGTGCACCCGGCGGCGATGGCCGGTCCGATCTTGCGGGTGCCCATCGCCAGCGGGAAGTTCCAGGGCGTGATCATCAGGGTCGGGCCGACGGGCCCCTTCATCGTGATCAGCCGGGTGTTGCCGGCAGGCGCGGGGGAGTAGCGGCCGTGGATGCGCACCGCCTCCTCGGAGAACCACCGGAAGAACTCGGCGCCGTAGGCCACCTCGCCCTTCGCCTCGGCGAGCGTCTTGCCCATCTCGAGGGTCATCAGCCGCGCGAAGTCGTCGGCCCGCTCGGTGAGCAGCTCGAAGGCGCTGCGCAGGATCTCCCCGCGCACGCGCGGCTCGGTGGCGCGCCACTCGCGCTGGGCGGCCGCCGCCGCGGCGAGCGCGCGCTCGCCGTCAGCGGGCGTCGCGTCCGCCACCGAGGTGAGCACGCTGCCGTCGGCGGGGTTGTGCACCTCGAAGGTCGCCGCGCCGGTGGCGTCGACCCACTCCCCGCCGACGAGGAGCTGGCGGGGCACGGTCGTCAGGACGGTCTCGTTGCTGGCCATCACCCCACCCTGCCATCCGCCGCCGCGTCGAAGGCGGCCTCGAAGATGTCGAGGCCCTCGGCGAGCAGGTCGTCGCCGATCGCCAGCGGCGGGAGGAACCGGAACACGTTGCCGTAGGTGCCGCAGGTCAGCGTGACCAGGCCCTGGGCCGAGCAGGCCCGGTGGATGGCACCGGCGAGCGCTGCGTCGGGCGTACGCCCCGGCCCGTCGGACACGAGCTCGACGGCCAGCATCGCGCCGCGGCCACGGATGTCCCCGACACGGTCCGGGTGGCGCTCGGCCAGCGCCCGCAGGCGTGGCACGAAGGCCCCCTCGATGGCGCGGGCCCGCGCCGGCAGGTCGTCGGCCTGCATCGTCTCGATCGCGGCGAGCGCGGCCGCGCACGCGACCGGGTTGCCGCCGTAGGTGCCGCCGAGGCCGCCGACGTGCACCGAGTCCATCACCTCGGCCCGGCCGGTCACCGCGGCGAGCGGCAGGCCGCCCGCCATGCCCTTGGCGGTGGTCACCAGGTCCGGCACGACGCCCTCGTGGTCGCAGGCGAACCAGTCGCCGGTCCGGGCGAAACCCGTCTGGATCTCGTCGGCGATGAGCAGGATCCCCTGCTCGCGGCACCACTCGGCCACGCGCAGGAGCCAGCCCGGCGGTGGCACGATGAAGCCGCCCTCGCCCTGGATCGGCTCGATGAGCACGGCCGCGCAGCTGTCCTCGCCGACCTGGGTGTGCACGGTCGAGACGAAGGCGTCGAAGGCCTCCTCGGCGCACGCCTCGGGCCCGCCCGGCCACCGGTAGGGGTAGGCCATCGGGGCGCGGTAGATCTCCCCGGCGAACGGGCCGAAGCCGTGCTTGTAGGGCATGGTCTTCGCGGTCAGCGCCATCGTGAGGTTCGTACGCCCGTGGTAGGCGTGGTCGAAGACCACGATGGCGTCGCGACCCGTGTGGTGGCGGGCCACCTTCACGGCGTTCTCGACCGCCTCGGCCCCGGAGTTGAAGAGCGCCGAGCGCTTCTCGTGGGTCCCCGGGGTGAGCTCGGCGAGCTTCTCGCAGACCGCGACGTACTCCTCGTACGGCGTCACCATGAAGCAGGTGTGGGTGAAGTCCGCGACCTGGCGCTGGACCGCCTCCACCACGCGGGGTGCGGCGTTGCCGACGGTGGTCACCGCGATGCCGGAGCCGAAGTCGATGAGCTGGTTGCCGTCGACGTCGCGCAGGATCCCGCCCCCGGCGCGCTCGACGTAGACGGGCAGCGTCGTGCCGACGCCGGCGGACACGGCTGCGACCTTGCGGGCGTGGAGGGCCTGCGAGCGCGGCCCGGGGATCTCGGTGGCGAGGATCCGCTCCTGCGAGAGGCTCATCCGCGCTCGTCCATTCCCCACGGGGAGCCGTAGCCCTCGGGCTTCGGCGCCGACAGCAGGTCGAGGAACGGCTTCGGCGGCAGCGCCTCGGGGCCGAGCACGCCGGTGCCCTTCCAGGTGCCGTCCGACAGCAGCTCGAGGGCCACGACCGGGTTGATGGCCGTCTGCCAGACCACGCACTGCGCGCCGTAGTCGCGCATCGAGTCGGCGTTGTCGACCACGTGGTAGAGGTACGTCGACCGCGGCGCGCCGTCCTTGCCGGTGCCGGTGACGAAGAGCCCCGCACAGGTCTTGCCCTCCATCCGCGGACCGATGGTGGCCGGGTCGGGCAGGCAGGCCGCCACGACGTCGCGTGGCGAGACCTCCACGCCCTTCACCGTCACCGGCTGGGTCGAGTCGAGGCCCAGGGTGTGGAGCGTGCGCAGGATCGTGATCATCTCCTCGCCGAGGCCGTACTTGAAGGTCACCCGGTCGGCCTCCACCCACCGCGGCATCAGGAGCACCTCCTCGTGCTCGACGTGCACGCACTCGACCGGCCCGATGCCCTCGGGGAAGTCGAAGACCTCCGGCTCGGAGAAGGGCGGCAGCGTGAAGAACCCCTGCTCCAGCTCGCCACCGCCCCTCTCCCGCTCCCACACCACCGGGGGATTGAGGCACTCCTCGATGATCGTCCACATCGAGAAGCCGGGTGCGAACACCTCGTTGCCGTCGTCGTCGCGGATCACCAGGTTCGCGCCGTCGCGGGTGCCGAGCTCGTCGATGTGGTCGAAGAGCTCGTCGGCGGCGTAGCGCGCGAAGACGTCGGAGAGCCCGGGCTCCACGCCGATGCCGAGCAGCGCGAGCCGGCCGGCCGACTCCCACGCGCCGGCCTGCGCGAACTGCTCGTCGCCGAGCTTGACCCCGACCTTCTCGTAGGGCGCGTCGGGGTGCGGCGCCGACAGGCTCATCGCCATGTCGAGGTAGTCGGCCCCGGCCGCCAGCGCGCCGGTGAAGATCGGCATCACGAAGCGCGGGTCGACGGCGTTGAAGACGTGCGTGGCCCGCACCTCCCGCGCGAGCGCGGCCACAGCATCGGCGTCGGAGGCGTCGACCTGCGCGGCGGTGAAGCGTTCCTCGCCCGTACGCCGCTCGCTGGCCGCGGCGACCGTCCGCTCGGCGCGGGTGAGGTCGTAGTCGGCGACCACCCACGCCTCGAAGAAGTCACGCTCGACCGCGATCCGGGCGGCGGCGTCACCGACACCGCCGGCCCCGACCATCAGCACCCTCATCGGCTCTGGCACGGCTCTGCTCCTATTCCTTGGTCCGCGACGCCCGTGCCGAGCCGACCAGCTGGGCGCCCACCACCAGCAGGACGGCGAGCACGAACATCGAGAAACCGATGACGTTGGCCTCGGCGGGGATGCCGCGGCGCGACGCGACGTAGACGAACTTGGGGAACGTGCTCTCGTTGCCGGAGACGAAGTTGGTGATGATGAAGTCGTCGAAGGACAGCGAGAAGGCGAGCATCGCGGCGCCCGCGATGCCGGGCAGGATCAGCGGGAAGGTGACCTTCCAGAAGGTCTGCACGGGGCTCGCGTAGAGGTCCTGCGCCGCCTCCTCGATCCGCGGGTCGAGGGACTGGATGCGTGCCTTCACCGTCACCACCACGAAGCTGAGGCAGAACATGATGTGGGCGAAGACGATCGTGGTGAAGCCCAGGCTGATCCCGATGTTGGAGAAGCCCTGCACGAAGATCGTCAGCAGCGCCGCACCCATCACGATCTCGGGGGTCGCCATCGGCACGAAGATCAGCACGTTGCTCGCGGCCTTGCCGCGGAAGCGGTAGCGCACCATCGCCAGCGCCATCATGGTGCCGAGCACGGTGGCCACGAGCGTGGAGATCGCGCCGACCTGCAGCGAGGTCACCAGCGAGGAGCACACCCCGGGCACGCCGCACGGGTCCTGCCAGTGCTCCCAGGTGAAGCCCTGCCACACGATGTTGGTCTTGCCGTGGTCGTTGAAGGAGAACGCGAAGGTGTAGGCGACCGGCAGGAACAGGTAGAGCAGCACCAGGATCGCCGAGAGCATCGCGAAGTGGCTGGCCAGCCACAGCTGGGCCCGCTTGGCGGCGGACGGGCGGTAGGCGGGGGAGGACTGCCCGGTCGGGGACGTCGTCGTCATGGTGGCCACCTCAGACCAGCTCGTCGGTGCCGAAGCGGCGTACGTAGAGGAAGACCATGGCCAGGATCGCGGCCATCAGCGTGAAGGACAGCGCGGCCGCCACGGGGTAGCCGCCGGGGATGGCGAGGAACTGGTCGTTGATGACGTTGCCGACCATCTTCCCGCGCTGGGGACCGAGCAGCTCCATGTTGACGAAGTCGCCGGCCGCCGGGATGAAGGTCAGCAGGGTGCCGGCGAGCACGCCGGGCATCGACATCGGCAGGGTCACGGTGCGGAAGGTCGTGAAGCCGTTGGCGTACAGGTCGCCGCCCGCCTCGATCACCCGCGGATCGGCCCGCTCGAGGGATGCGTAGATCGGCAGCACCATGAAGGGCAGGAAGTTGTAGGTCAGGCCTGCGACCACCGCGACCGGGGTGTTGATGATCGCGCCTCCGGGCAGCAGGTTGAGGAAGTTCAGCGTGCCGGCCACCCAGCCCTCGTCAGCCAGGATCTGCGACCACGCGAAGGTGCGCAGGATGAAGGAGGTGAAGAACGGCGCGATGACGCAGATCATCATCAGGTTGCGCCACTTGCCCGCCTTGAACGCCATCGCATAGGCCAGCGGGTAGGCGATGACGAACGCCAGGAACGTCGCGAGCCCGGCGTAGAGGAACGACCGCGCGAAGTGCGGGGCGTAGTCGGTGAGCGCGGCGGCGTAGTTCGAGAAGTTCAGGTCGCGGTAGTAGTAGCCGGGGAAGCCCGGGTAGCGGCTCTGCAGGCTGACCGCGGCCAGCTGCACCAGCGGCAGCAGGAAGAAGACACCGAGCCACAGCACGCCGGGCAGGAGCAGCAGGTACGCCGTCCAGCTCCGCTTCTGCGTCTCGGGTGCCGGGGCTGCCGGGGCGACCGCGGGGTCGCCGGCGACGTGGGCGAGGGCGCTCACGGCCGGCTCACGACTCCTCGACCGGGACACCGAACGCGTGCCCGGGGTTCCACGTCAGCCAGACCTCGTCACCGGGACGGAGGTCGAGCGGCTCGACGTCGAGGTTCTGCTCGTAGCAGCTCCAGGTCGTCCCGCTCGGCATGTCGACCAGGTAGCTCGTCGCGACGCCGAGGAACGACACGTCGCGCACCACGCCCTTGACGTCGTTGCCGACGCCGTCGGGCTGCTTGCGCGACACCGTCACCTTCTCGGGGCGTACGCCGAACAGCACCTGGCCCTCGTGCACCTGCGAGCGGGACTTGAGGATCCGCACCTTGGTGCCGAGCACGTCGGCGACGAGGTGGTCGCCGTCGGTGTCCTCGATCGCGCCGACCCCGGTGTTGGCCTGGCCCAGGAAGTTGGCCACGAAGCGCGTGCGGGGCAGGTCGTAGAGCTCGGCCGGCGGGCCGAGCTGCTCGATGTGGCCCCTGTTCATCACCGCGACGGTGTCGGCCATCGTCATGGCCTCCTCCTGGTCGTGGGTGACGTGGATGAAGGTGAGCCCGACCTCGGTCTGGATGCGCTTGAGCTCGACCTGCATCTCGCGGCGCAGCTTGAGGTCGAGCGCGCCGAGCGGCTCGTCGAGCAGCAGCACCTCGGGGTGGTTGACCAGCGCGCGCGCCAGCGCGACACGCTGCTGCTGGCCGCCGGAGAGCTGGTGGGGCTTGCGCCCGGCGAACTGGGTCATCTGCACCAGCTCGAGCGCGTCGTCGGTCCGGGCGGCGGCGTCCTTCTCCTTGCGGCGCTTGGGCCCGAAGGAGACGTTGTCGCGGATCGTCAGGTGCGGGAAGAGGGCGTAGGACTGGAAGACGGTGTTGACCGGGCGCTCGTAGGGGCGCGACCCGGTCAGGTCGGTCTCCCCGATCATCACCCGGCCGGCCGTGGGCTGCTCCAGCCCGGCGACCATCCGCAGGGTGGTGGTCTTGCCGCAGCCCGACGGGCCGAGCAGCGCGAAGAAGGAGCCCCGGGGGACGTGGAGGTCGATGCCGTCGACGGCGACGAAGTCGCCGAAGGACTTGGTCACGCTCTCGAGCCTGAGGTCGCCGCGGGCTTCTCGGAATCCGGCCATGTCAGTTCCCCATCACGTTGCTGGACCACAGGTCGGCGAACTCGATGTCCTCGTCGGCGCTCAGCACCCGGAACTGCTGGATGTTGCTGTCGGCGATGAACTCGGCGGTCGGGAAGATCCACGGGCTCTCGGCCAGCTCGGGGTCGATCTTCTCCATCTCGGCCTGCGCGCCGTCGACGGGACAGACGTAGTTGACCCAAGCGGCGACCTGGGCGGCCACGGCCGGGTCGTAGTAGTAGTCCATCAGCTTCTGGGCGTTGCGCCGGTGCGTGGAGGTGATCGGCACCATCATGTTGTCGGACCAGAGCGTGCCGCCCGACTCGGGGATGGTGAAGGTCCAGTTGGGGTCCTCGGTGTCGTAGGCCAGCACGAAGATGTCGCCGCTCCAGGTGATGCCCGCGACGGCGTTGCCGCTGGTGAGGTCCTCCATGTAGGAGTTGCCCTTCACCCGGCGGATGTAGCCCTCGTCGATCTTCTGCTCGATGAAGTCCAGCGCGCTCTCGAACTCGGCACGCCCCCAGTCGCTGTCGATGTCGACGCCCTGCGACTGCATGACCAGCCCGGCGGTGTCGCGGAACTCCGAGAGCACCACGATGCGGCCCTTGAGGTCGTCGGTCCAGAGGTCGTCGAGCGAGCGGAGCTCGCGCCCGACCTTCTCCCGGTTGTAGCCGATGCCGGCGAAGCCGCTCTGCCACGTGATCGAGTGCTGTCGCCCGGGGTCGAACGAGACGTCCTTCAGCGGCTGGAGCAGGTTGCCGACCACGTTGGGCATCTGGATCAGCTCGAGCGGCTGGCAGAGCTGGTCGCGGATGACCCGCGCGGCCATCCAGTCGGTGAGGGTGATGATGTCGCGGTCGATCGTCTGCCCCGCGCGCAGCTGCGGCCCGACCTTGGCGTAGTAGGAGTCGTTGTCGTCGATGTCCTCGGTGTAGCTGACCTCGATGCCGGTCTGCTCCATGAAGGCCTCGAGCGTCGGGGACCTGGTCTCCTTGCCGTTCATGTCGAGGTAGGCCGTCCAGTTGGCCCACTTGAGGATCTTCTCCTCGTCCGAGAGGTCCGTCGGCAGGTCCAGGCTGGCGACGCCGCCCGACGGCGGCTCGGGCGGGGCGCACCCGGTGAGCGCGAGCCCGGTGCCGGCGGCGAGGCCGGTGCCGAGCAGCGCGCGTCGGCTCAGCGAGCCGGAGGCCGCCTGGGCCAGCGCGGCCGCCGGGGGCGACATGGGACGCCGTGACCGGCGCGGGATGGGTGTCATGTGTTCAGGTCCTCCGCTCAGCCCCCGAGCTGCTCTGGTGTGGTGCCGTCCAGCTCTGGTGTCTAGCTCTCGATGTTGGCCATCACGTGCTTGATCCGGGTGTAGTCCTCGAAGCCGTACATCGACAGGTCCTTGCCGTAGCCGGACTTCTTGTAGCCGCCGTGCGGCATCTCGGCCACCAGCGGGATGTGGGTGTTGATCCACACGCAGCCGAAGTCGAGGGCCTTCGACATGCGCATCGCGCGCCCGAAGTCGCGGGTCCACACCGAGGAGGCGAGCCCGTAGTCCACGCCGTTGGCCCAGCGGGTCGCCTCGGCCTCGTCGGCGAAGCGCTGCACGGTGATGACGGGACCGAAGATCTCGTTCTGGATGGCGTCGTCGTCCTGGCGCAGCCCCGAGAGCACGGTGGGCTCGAGGTAGAAGCCGTCGCCGAGGTCCGTACGCCGGTTGCCGCCGGCCGACACCGTGGCGTGGGAGGGCAGGTTGTCGATGAACCCGCTGACGTGCGCGAGCTGGCGGGCGTTGTTGACCGGGCCGAAGAGCGCGTCCGCGTCGTCGGGCAGGCCGACCGGTGCCGAGGTGCGGGCGTAGTCGGCCAGGGCGGCCACGAACTCGTCGTGGATGCCCTCGGCCACCAGCACCCGGGTCGCGGCCGTGCAGTCCTGGCCGGCGTTGAAGTAGCCCGCGATCGCGATGCCCTCCACCGCGGCCTCGATGTCGGCGTCGTCGAAGACGACGACGGGTGCCTTGCCGCCGAGCTCGAGGTGGACGCGCTTCACGTTCGGCGCGGCGCTGGCCGCCACCTCCGCGCCGGCGCGCACCGAGCCGGTGACCGCGACCAGGGCGGGCGTGCGGTGCTCGACGAGCCGGCGTCCGGTCTCGCGGTCACCGGTCACGACGTTGAGCGTGCCCGCCGGGAGGAAGTCCGAGGCGAGCTCGGCCAGGCGCAGGGTGCTCTCGGGGGTGGTGTCGCTGGGCTTGAGGACGACGGTGTTGCCGGCGGCGAGCGCCGGCCCGATCTTCCAGACGGCCATGAGGAGGGGGTAGTTCCACGGCGTCACCTGGCCCACGACGCCGATGGGCTCACGGCGGATCCACGACGTGTGGCCGGCCATGTACTCGCCCGCCGCCTTGCCCTCCAGGACCCGCGCGGCCCCGGCGAAGAACCGGAGCTGGTCCACCATCGGCGGGATCTCCTCGCTCGCGGTGAGCGCCTTGATCTTGCCGGTGTTCTCGGACTCCAGGGCGATGAGCTCGTCCGCGTGCGCCTCGACGGCGTCGGCGATCTTCAGCAGCGCCTGCTGGCGCTCGCTGGGCGTCGTACGCCCCCACTCGCCGAAGGCCCGGTCGGCGGCGTCGCAGGCCGCGTCGACCTCCTCGGCGCCGCTGATGGGCGCGCGGGCCACGACCTGGCCGGTGGCCGGGTTGACGACGTCGCTCAGGGCGCCGGCACCGGCGTCGACGAAGGTGCCGCCGATGAAGTTGCGCAGCGTGCGTGGGCTGGTCACGTGGGTCCTCCCGGTCGGGTGCGGTGAAGGGAGAGTAGGACGACGCGCGGCCAGATCGCCATAGGTGAGCGGAACAAAACTGTCGGAATCGTGGATTTAACGCCCCGGAAATGCGGATTCCGCGCCCGGCGGCTTGCGAATCGGTCCTGGCGCACAGCACGATGTGTCCATGAGTGAGGGAAATGTGCGCCTCGACGCGACCGCCAAGCGCATCATCGAGCTCCTCCAGGAGGACGGACGCATCTCGTACGCCGCGATCGCCAAGGCGGTCGGCCTCTCGGAGGCCGCAGCCCGTGCCCGCGTGCAGAAGCTCCTCGACTCCGACGTCATGCAGGTGGTCGCGGTCACCGATCCCACCCAGGTCGGGTTCACCCGCCAGGCGATGATCGGCGTGCGCACCGAGGGCGACCCGATGAAGGTGGGGGACCGCCTCGCCGAGGTGTCCGAGGTCGACTACGTCGTCACCACCGCGGGGAGCTTCGACCTCCTCGTCGAGGTGGTGTGCGAGGACGATCCGCACCTGCTCGACGTCATCCGTCAGGTCCGTGAGCTCGACGGCGTGGTCTCCTCGGAGACCTTCGTCTACCTCAAGCTCAACAAGCAGCACTACAACTGGGGAACACGATGAGCCTCCACTCCTCCGAAGGTGAGTCCTTCGACTACCAGACCGCCGGCCGCGACCACCTCTGGCTGCACTTCACCCGGCACTCGACCTACGAGAAGGGCGGCGAGATGCCGCTCATCGTCAAGGGCGAGGGGCACAAGATCTGGGACAGCCACGGCCGCGAGTACATCGACGGCCTCGCGGGCCTGTTCGTGGTCCAGGTCGGCCACGGCCGCGACGAGCTGGCCGAGGCCGCCGCCAAGCAGGCCAAGGAGCTCGCCTTCTTCCCGCTCTGGTCCTTCGCGCACCCGCGCGCGGTCGAGCTCGCCGACCGGATCGCGGCGATGGCGCCCGGTGACCTCAACCGCGTCTTCTTCACCACCGGCGGCGGCGAGGCGGTCGAGTCGGCCTGGAAGCTGGCCAAGCAGTACTTCAAGCTCACCGGCAAGCCCAACAAGCACAAGGTCATCTCACGCGCCGTGGCCTACCACGGCACCCCGCAGGGCGCGCTCTCCATCACCGGTATCCCGCCGCTGAAGGAGATGTTCGAGCCGCTGGTCCCGGGCGCGCACAAGGTGCCCAACACCAACTTCTACCGCCGCCCGGACTACCTCGGCGACGACGAGAAGGCCTTCGGCCGCTGGGCCGCCGACCGCATCGCCGAGGCCATCGAGTTCGAGGGCCCCGACACCGTCGCGGCCGTCTTCCTCGAGCCGGTGCAGAACGCCGGCGGGTGCTTCCCGCCGCCGCCCGGCTACTTCGAGCGGGTCCGCGAGATCTGCGACGAGTACGACGTGCTCCTGGTCTCCGACGAGGTCATCTGCGCCTTCGGGCGGGTGGGGGAGATGTTCGGCGCCGCCGAGTTCGGCTACCAGCCGGACATCATCACGTGCGCCAAGGGCATGACCTCGGGCTACTCGCCGATCGGCGCGATGATCGCCAGCGACCGGCTCTTCGAGCCGTTCAAGGAGGGCACGACGGCGTACGCCCACGGCTACACGTTCGGTGGCCACCCGGTGTCGTCGGCGGTGGCGATGGCCAACCTCGACATCTTCGAGCGCGAGGGCCTCACCGACCACGTCCAGCAGAACGCGCCGGCTTTCCGCTCGACGCTGGAGAAGCTGCTCGACATCCCGATCGTCGGCGACGTGCGCGGCCACGGCTACTTCTACGGCATCGAGCTGGTGAAGGACCGCGAGTCCAAGGAGACGTTCGACGACGCCGAGTCCGAGCGGCTGCTGCGCGGCTACCTCTCCGGCGCCCTGTGGGAGGCCGGCCTCTACTGCCGTGCCGACGACCGCGGCGACCCGGTCATCCAGCTCGCTCCGCCGCTGATCATCGGCCAGCCCGAGTTCGACGACATCGAGCAGCGGCTGCGGTCGGTCCTCACCGGAGCCCTCGCGCACCTCTGACGATCTCCACCGCTGGTTGAGGTGCGAGCGCAGCGAGCCTCGAAACCACGATGATGTGCGCCGGACCCGGGGGAGCGGGGAGGATGTCCGGCGTGAACGACGCCGTACGCCCTGCCCGACCGCACCACAAGCTCACCGCGGACGGGCGGCGCATGCGCGAGGTCCTCACCTACTCGCGACGCGGCAGCCGGTTCACCCCGCGGCAGGCCGAGGCGTGGGCGGCGCACCAGGCCGACTGGGTGATCCCGGAGGAGGCCGTCGACCGGCCCGACTTCGACCTCGCCGAGCGCTTCGGGCGCGAGGCCCCGTTGATCGTGGAGATCGGGCCGGGCATCGGCGAGGCGACGGCCGTGCTCGCCGCCTCGCGACCCGACCACAACGTCCTCGCGCTGGAGGTGTGGCTGCCCGGGGTGGCCGACTCGCTGTGGCGGGTGGCCGAGGCGGGCGCCGACAACGTGCGGTTCTGCTCGGTCGACGCCGTCTGGTCGCTCGAGCACCTGCTGGCACCGGACAGCCTCGCCGAGCTCTGGACCTTCTTCCCCGACCCCTGGCGCAAGACCAAGCACCACAAGCGGCGCCTGGTGAACCCGGCCAACGCCGCGCTGGCCTCCTCCCGCCTGGTGCCGGGGGGAGCGTGGCGCCTGGCCACCGACTGGGCCGACTACGCCGAGCAGATGCGCGAGGTCCTCGACGGCGAGCCGACCCTCGAGGGCGGGCCGGTCGAGCGGTGGTCCGAGCGCCCGGTCACCCGCTTCGAGCGCAAGGGCCTCGAGGTCGGCCGCGACATCAGCGACTTCCTCTACCGCCGCTCCTCGTAGGGCGGGCCCGCGATCAGGGTGCAACAGCGACCTGGGCGTAGGGTGTGCCCTACCGGTGCACTCCCCGGACGGGTCCTCCAGGGCCCCCGGGACGACGTGCTGGGCGTGCCTCCACTGCGATTTGGCGTGGGCACGCCGAGTCTGTCAAGATGTTCCGGTTGCTCCGGCGGGTCGCCGGGGTGCGGCACACCTTGACTTCTGAATCGCGTCTCCTTGATCGAAACAGTCGTCCTGCGTGCTCCGCACCGGATCGAGAAGCTTCTTGATCGGAGACCCGACCAGATCCGACAGCCGTCGGGTGCCACCCAGAGCAGTACCGCTTCCCCGAGGGGTCGTGTCCGGAGTAATCGCCGCGACACGCCCGACCGCGGGGGTCGGGGGTGGAGGAGAGACAGGCGGCGCTCGCCCACCAGGGGCCGAGAGCCGAAACCAGACCAGGCGTACGAGATCGAAGAGGACACGGACCTATGGCGGGACAGAAGATCCGCATCAGGCTCAAGGCCTATGACCACGAGGTGATCGACACCTCGGCGCGGAAGATCGTGGACACCGTCACCCGCACGGGTGCGAAGGTCGCCGGCCCTGTGCCGCTGCCGACCGAGAAGAACGTGTACTGCGTCATCCGCTCGCCCCACAAGTACAAGGACTCCCGCGAGCACTTCGAGATGCGCACCCACAAGCGCCTCATCGACATCATCGACCCGACGCCGAAGACCGTCGACTCGCTGATGCGTCTCGACCTGCCTGCCGGTGTCGACATCGAGATCAAGCTCTGAGGCTGACATGACGAACACTTTTGAGCGCAACGCGAAGGGACTGCTGGGCACCAAGCTCGGCATGACCCAGCTGTGGGACGAGAACAACAAGGTCGTCCCCGTCACCGTGATCGCGGCCGCGACCAACGTCGTGACCCAGGTCCGTCGACCCGAGGTGGACGGCTACAACGCCATCCAGGTCGCGTTCGGCGAGATCGAGGCCCGCAAGGTCAACTCGCCCGAGGCCGGTCACTTCTCCAAGGCCGGTGTCACGCCGCGCCGTCACGTCGCGGAGATCCGCACCGCTGACGCCGCGAGCTACACCGTGGGCCAGGAGATCGGCGTCGACACCTTCGCCGCCGGCGAGGAGATCGACGTCACCGGCACCAGCAAGGGCAAGGGCTTCGCCGGTGTCATGAAGCGTCACGGCTTCCACGGTGTCTCCGCCTCGCACGGTGCCCACCGCAACCACCGCAAGCCGGGCTCGATCGGCGCCTGCGCCACCCCGGGTCGCGTGTTCAAGGGCACCCGCATGGCGGGCCGCATGGGCAACGACACGGTGACCACCCAGAACCTGACGGTGCACGCCGTCGACGCCGACAAGGGCCTGATCCTGCTCAAGGGTGCCGTTCCCGGCCCCCGCGGCGGGCTCGTCATGCTCCGTTCGGCTGCCAAGAAGACGCAGGAGGCCTGAGCATGGCTGTCAAGACCGTCAAGGTCGACCTCCCCGCCGAGATCTTCGACGTCGAGGTCAACATCCCCCTGATCCACCAGGTCGTGGTCGCCCAGCAGGCTGCTGCGCGCCAGGGCACGCACGCCACCAAGACCCGCGCCGACGTGCGCGGTGGTGGCCGCAAGCCCTACAAGCAGAAGGGCACCGGCCGCGCCCGTCAGGGCTCGACCCGCGCTCCGCAGTTCGCCGGCGGTGGCGTCGTCCACGGCCCGCAGCCGCGCAGCTACGACCAGCGCACCCCCAAGAAGATGAAGGCCGCCGCCCTGCGCGGTGCCCTCTCGGACCGGGCCCGCAACGGTCGCATCCACGTGGTCGACTCCCTGGTGTCGGGCGACAAGCCCTCCACCAAGGCCGCGATCACCGCGCTGACCTCGCTGACCGACCGCGTGGGCTACCTCGTGGTGCTCGAGCGGACCGACGCGATCACCTGGCTCTCGCTGCGCAACGCGCCCGAGGTCCACATCGTCGCCGTCGACCAGCTCAACACCTACGACGTGCTGAACGCCGACGACATCGTGTTCACCCAGGGCGCCTACGACGTGTTCGTGGGTGGCGCCTCGGCTGCCACGGCGGAGAAGCCCGCCGCCGCCAAGGCCGAGAAGCCCGCCGCGACCGAGCAGGCCAGCGACGAGTCGGCCCTGCCGGCCGGCGCCAAGGCCCCGCTGAAGAGCGGCAAGAACCCCAAGGGCTACGAGGTCCAGGGCCTCGAGTCCGGCACCTACCTCCTCGAGGGCGACGCCGGGTACGACGCCGCTGCGGGCGACTTCTGGTTCAAGTCCGCCGAGGACGCCGAGGCTGCTGGTCTGACCCGCGGCGAGAAGGAGAGCGACAAGTGAGCACCCTGCACAAGGACCACCGCGACGTCCTGATCGCGCCGGTCGTGTCGGAGAAGAGCTACGGCCTGCTCGACGCCAACAAGTACACCTTCATCGTCCACCCGGACGCCAACAAGACCGAGATCAAGATCGCGGTCGAGAAGGTCTTCGGAGTCAAGGTCACCTCGGTCAACACGATCAACCGCCAGGGCAAGACCCGTCGTACCCGCTACGGCATGGGCAAGCGTCCGAACACCAAGCGCGCGATCGTCAGCCTCGCCGAGGGTCACCGCATCGACATCTTCGGAGGTCCGGTCTCCTGACCGGGCTCCTGACTAGGAACTGATATGGCTATCCGCAAGTACAAGCCGACCACCCCGGGCCGTCGTGGCTCGTCGGTGGCCGACTTCGTCGAGATCACCCGGACCACGCCCGAGAAGTCGCTGACGCGTCCGCTGCCCAAGAACGGCGGCCGCAACAACCAGGGCCGCATCACCACCCGTCACAAGGGTGGCGGGCACAAGCGCGCCTACCGCATCATCGACTTCCGTCGCTACGACAAGGACGGCGTGCCGGCCAAGGTCGCTCACATCGAGTACGACCCCAACCGCACCGCCCGCATCGCGCTGCTGCACTACGCCGACGGCGAGAAGCGCTACATCGTGGCCCCCAAGGGCCTCGTGCAGGGCACGCCGGTCGAGTCGGGCCCCAACGCCGACATCAAGCCCGGCAACAACCTCCCGCTGCGCAACATCCCGGTCGGTACGACCATCCACTGCGTGGAGCTGCGTCCGGGCGGCGGCGCGAAGATCGCCCGCTCGGCCGGCAACTCCGCCCAGCTGGTCGCCCGTGAGGGAAGCCGCGCCACGCTGCGCCTGCCCTCGGGCGAGATGCGCTTCGTCGACGTGCGCTGCCGCGCCACGATCGGTGAGGTCGGCAACGCCGAGCAGTCCAACATCAACTGGGGCAAGGCCGGCCGCATGCGGTGGAAGGGCGTTCGCCCGACCGTCCGCGGTGTCGTCATGAACCCGGTCGACCACCCGCACGGTGGTGGTGAGGGCAAGACGTCCGGTGGTCGCCACCCCGTCTCCCCCTGGGGCAAGCCCGAGGGCCGTACGCGCAAGCGCAAGGCCAGCGACTCCCAGATCATCCGTCGTCGCAAGTCCGGCAAGGGTAGGAAGTAACCGACATGCCTCGCAGCCTGAAGAAGGGCCCCTTCATCGACGACCACCTTCAGAAGAAGGTGGACGCCGAGAACGCGAAGGGCAGCCACAACGTCATCAAGACCTGGTCGCGCCGGTCGATGATCGTGCCCGACATGATCGGTCACACCATCGCCGTGCACGACGGTCGCAAGCACGTCCCCGTCTTCGTGACCGACTCCATGGTCGGCCACAAGCTCGGGGAGTTCGCACCGACCCGCACCTACCGCGGGCACGTGAAGGAAGACCGGAAGGGACGTCGTCGATGAGCACCACCGAGCGCAGCCGCACCAGCGCGCGCCGCGAGTCGCTGCTCGGCGACCAGCCGGGCGCCTTCGCCAGCGCACGCTACGTGCGGATCACCCCGATGAAGGCCCGCCGTGTCGTCGACATGGTCCGCGGCCTCCAGGTCGACGAGGCCCTCACCCTGCTGCAGTTCGCGCCGCAGGCCGCCTCCGAGACCGTCTACAAGGTGCTGGAGAGCGCCGTCGCCAACGCCGAGACCACCGAGGGGCTCAACCGGGCCGACCTCGTGCTCTCGGTCGCGATGGTCGACGAGGGCCCGACGATGAAGCGTTGGCGTCCGCGTGCCCAGGGCCGTGCCACCCGTATCAACAAGCGCACCAGCCACATCACCCTCGCGGTGCAGCCGGCCGACGCGCTCACCGCGCCGGGCAAGAAGGCCCGCGCCTCGAAGAACGGAAAGGGTGCCTGATGGGCCAGAAGATCAACCCGAACGGGTTCCGCCTGGGCATCTCCACCGACCACAAGAGCCGTTGGTACGCCGACAAGCTCTACAAGTCCTACGTCGGTGAGGACGTCGCCATCCGCAAGCTGCTCTCCAAGGGCATGGAGCGGGCCGGCATCTCCAAGGTCGAGATCGAGCGCACCCGTGACCGTGTGCGGGTGGACATCCACACCGCGCGTCCGGGCATCGTCATCGGTCGCCGTGGCGCCGAGGCCGACCGCATCCGCGGCGAGCTCGAGAAGCTCACGGGCAAGCAGGTCCAGCTGAACATCCTCGAGGTCAAGCAGCCCGAGATCGACGCTCAGCTGGTCGCCCAGGGCGTCGCCGAGCAGCTCGCGGGCCGCGTGCAGTTCCGCCGCGCCATGCGCAAGGCGATGCAGACCTCGATGCGCTCCGGTGCCAAGGGCATCCGGATCCAGTGCTCGGGTCGTCTCAACGGTGCCGAGATGTCGCGTACGGAGTTCTACCGCGAGGGCCGCGTGCCCCTGCACACCCTCCGCGCCGACATCGACTACGGCTTCTACGAGGCCAAGACCACCTTCGGCCGCATCGGCGTGAAGGTCTGGATCTACAAGGGCGAGGTCGCCGGCACCCGTGCCGAGCGCCAGGCCCAGCAGGCCGCCCGCGCCGGTGCCCCCGGTCGCAGCGGCGGCCGTCCCAACACCCGTGGCGGCGACCGTCCGAGCCGTGGCTCGCGCGGCGACCGCGCTCCTCGCAGCGAGGCCACCGAGGCCCCCGCCGCCGAGGCTGCACCGAGCACCGGACAGGAGGCCTGACCTCATGTTGATGCCCCGTCGCGTCAAGCACCGCAAGCAGCACCACCCCAAGCGCCGTGGCGTTGCCAAGGGCGGCACCACGCTGGCCTTCGGTGACTTCGGCATCCAGGCGGTCGAGGGTCACTACGTGACCAACCGACAGATCGAGTCGGCCCGTATCGCCATGACCCGTCACATCAAGCGTGGCGGAAAGGTCTGGATCAACATCTACCCGGACCGTCCGCTGACCAAGAAGCCTGCCGAGACCCGCATGGGTTCCGGTAAGGGTTCCCCCGAGTGGTGGGTGGCGAACGTCAAGCCCGGCCGCGTCATGTTCGAACTCTCCGGTGTCGACGAGGTGACCGCTCGCGAGGCCATGCGCCGCGCGATGCACAAGCTTCCGATGAAGTGCCGGTTCATCTCCCGTGAGGCCGGTGAATTCTGATGGCTACCAAGCTGAACGCCCACGAGCTCGACGAGCTCAACGCCACCGACCTGGAGGCGAAGCTGCGCGAGGCCAAGGAGGAGCTGTTCAACCTCCGGTTCCAGGCGGCCACCGGCCAGCTGGACAGCCACGGCCGGCTCCGCGTGGTCAAGAAGGACATCGCCCGCATCTACACCGTGGTCCGCGAGCGCGAGCTCGGCATCCGCACCACGCCGGGCACCAACGAAGAGGCGAAGGCATGAGCGAGAACACTGCGACCCAGTCGGCTGACGAGCGCAACCAGCGCAAGGTCCGTGAGGGCCTCGTCGTGAGCGACAAGATGGACAAGACCATCGTCGTGGCCGTCGAGGACCGCGTGAAGCACGCGCTCTACGGCAAGGTCATGCGCAAGACGTCGCGCCTGAAGGCCCACGACGAGACCAACCAGTGCGGCATCGGCGACCGGGTCCTGATCAT
Source organism: Nocardioides furvisabuli (assembly GCA_964021995.1). Lineage (GTDB taxonomy): Bacteria > Actinomycetota > Actinomycetes > Propionibacteriales > Nocardioidaceae > Nocardioides > Nocardioides furvisabuli_A. Next base: position 129,562 of record CAXHZJ010000009.1, read on the forward strand.
GGAGACCCGCCCGCTGTCCGCCACCAAGCGCTGGCGCCTGATCGAGGTCCTCGAGAAGGCCAAGTGAGCCTCGGGTGAGGTGAGCCCCGCTCGCGCCACCCGGACCCACCCCCAGCACAGAACCCCACCAGTTCGGCCAGGCTCGTGCCCCGCGAGGGCATGAGAACCAGCTCGACAACCAGGAGAAACCAATGATCCAGCAGGAGTCGCGACTCAAGGTCGCCGACAACACCGGTGCGAAGGAGATCCTCTGCATCCGTGTTCTCGGTGGCTCTGGGCGTCGCTACGCCGGCATCGGTGACGTCATCGTCGCCACCGTCAAGGACGCGATCCCCGGTGGCAACGTCAAGAAGGGCGACGTCGTCAAGGCCGTGGTCGTACGCACCGTCAAGGAGCGTCGCCGCGCCGACGGTTCCTACATCCGATTCGACGAGAACGCCGCCGTCATCCTCAAGAACGACGGTGAGCCGCGCGGCACGCGCATCTTCGGCCCCGTCGGTCGTGAGCTGCGCGAGAAGCGCTTCATGAAGATCATCTCGCTCGCCCCGGAGGTGTTGTGAGAGATGGGTAAGAGCATGAACATCAAGAAGGGCGACACCGTCAAGGTCATCGCCGGCAAGGACAAGGGTGCCCAGGGCAAGGTCATCTCGGTGCTCCGCGAGGAGGACCGGCTGATCGTCGAGGGCGTCAACCTCGTCAAGCGCCACACCAAGTCCGTCCAGCAGACCGGCACGACCGGGGGCATCATCACCCGCGAGGCGCCGATCCACGTGTCCAACGTGATGCTGGTCGAGGGTGACGGCGTCACCCGTGTCGGTTTCCGCCGCGACGAGGTCACCAAGCGCCGTCCCGACGGCTCGACCTACACCGCCAGCCGTTCGGTCCGCGTGTCCCGCAAGACCGGCAAGGAGATCTGAGATGGCCGAGACCACCCAGACCACCGAGATTCCTCGGCTCAAGGCGCGCTACCGCGAGGAGATCGTCCCCGCCCTGCGCACCGAGTTCGACATCGCCAACATCATGCAGGTCCCCGGCCTGACCAAGATCGTGGTCAACATGGGTGTCGGCGAGGCAGCTCGCGACTCCAAGCTGATCGAGGGCGCCATCCGCGACCTCACCGCGATCACCGGCCAGAAGCCGGCCGTGACCAAGGCCCGCAAGTCCATCGCCCAGTTCAAGCTGCGCGAGGGCATGCCGATCGGTGCGCACGTCACGCTGCGCGGCGACCGCATGTGGGAGTTCCTCGACCGCCTGCTGTCGCTGGCGCTGCCCCGCATCCGTGACTTCCGCGGTCTCTCGCCGAAGCAGTTCGACGGTCGCGGCAACTACACGTTCGGTCTCACCGAGCAGGTCATGTTCCACGAGATCAACCAGGACAAGATCGACCGGTCGCGTGGCATGGACATCACCATCGTGACCACCGCCACCAATGACGACGAGGGTCGTGCGCTGCTCAAGCAGCTCGGCTTCCCGTTCAAGGAGAACTGACATGGCGAAGACTTCCCTCAAGGTCAAGGCCGCTCGCAAGCCGAAGTTCGCTGTCCGCGGCTACACCCGCTGCCAGCGCTGCGGCCGTCCGAAGTCCGTCTACCGCAAGTTCGGCCTGTGCCGCATCTGCCTGCGGGAGATGGCACACCGCGGCGAGCTGCCCGGAGTCACCAAGTCCTCCTGGTGACCACGGTCTCCTGGTAACCACCTCAACACGTTGAAGGTCGGGCCGGCCGTGTGCCGCTCGAAACCACGACGAGAAAGAACCCATCATGACGATGACTGACCCGATCGCAGACATGCTCACTCGTCTGCGCAACGCCAACCAGGCGTACCACGACGTGGTGTCGATGCCTTACAGCAAGATGAAGGCCGGCCTCGCGGAGATCCTCAAGCAGGAGGGCTACATCACCTCCTACGACGTGGCCGACAACCTGTCCGCCGAGGGCGAGCCCGCCGTCGGCAAGACGCTGACCGTGACGCTGAAGTACGGCCGCAACCGGGAGCGCTCGATCGCCGGCGTACGCCGCATCAGCAAGCCCGGCCTGCGCGTCTACGCCAAGAGCACCAACCTGCCCAAGGTCCTCGGTGGCCTCGGCGTCGCGATCATCTCGACGTCGCAGGGACTGCTGACCGACCGCCAGGCGAACCAGAAGGGCGTGGGCGGCGAAGTCCTCGCCTACGTCTGGTGACCCGGACCAACTGAGACCAGGAAGAGAGAGAAGCATGTCGCGCATTGGCAAGCTCCCCATCGCGGTCCCGTCCGGTGTCGACGTCGCGATCGACGAGTCGCTGGTGACGGTCAAGGGCCCCAAGGGCACCCTGTCCCACACCATCGCGTCCCCGATCACGGTCGCCAAGGGCGAGGACGGCATCCTCGAGGTGCAGCGTCCCGACGACGAGCGCAACAGCCGCTCGCTCCACGGCCTGACCCGCACGCTCATCAACAACATGGTGGTGGGTGTCACCGAGGGCTACGAGAAGAAGCTCGAGATCGTGGGCGTGGGTTACCGCGTCCTGCCGAAGGGGCCGACCCAGCTGGAGTTCCAGCTCGGCTACTCGCACCCGATCATCTTCGACGCCCCCGAGGGCATCACCTTCACCGTCGAAGGCCCGACCAAGCTCGGCGTCGTCGGCATCGACAAGCAGCTTGTCGGCGAGACTGCGGCCAAGATCCGCAAGCTCCGCAAGCCCGAGCCCTACAAGGGCAAGGGCGTGCGCTACGCCGGCGAGCACATCCGTCGCAAGGTCGGAAAGGCCGGTAAGTGACATGGCGATCTCGCTGAGCAACAACAAGCACACCGCGAACCGCGTCCGTGCCCGGCTGCGCCGACAGGCGCGTGGTCGCAAGCGCATCAACGGCACCGCCGAGCGTCCGCGTCTGGTGGTCACCAAGTCGGCCAAGCACCTCTCGGTGCAGGTCGTCGACGACCTCCAGGGCGCCACGCTGGCCTACGCCTCCACGATGGAGGCCGACGTCCGCGGCACCGACGGCGACAAGACCGCCAAGGCGAAGAAGGTCGGCGAGCTCGTCGCCTCCCGCGCCAAGGCGGCTGGGATCGAGGACGTCGTCTTCGACCGTGCCGGGAACAAGTACCACGGTCGCATCGCGGCCCTCGCCGATGCCGCCCGGGAGGGCGGATTGTCCTTCTGATCGCCTCACGCGACCAGAGAGAGAACTTAGATATGGAGCACATCTCATGAGCGGAGCCCAGCGCGGACAGCGCAGCGGTGGCTCGGGCGACCGTCGCGGACGCGACAACGGTCGTGGCCAGGCCGAGAAGTCTGTCTACATCGAGCGAGTCGTGGCGATCAACCGTGTCGCCAAGGTCGTGAAGGGTGGTCGTCGGTTCAGCTTCACCGCCCTCGTGATCGTCGGCGACGGTGAAGGACTGGTCGGCGTCGGCTACGGCAAGGCCAAGGAAGTTCCGGCCGCGATCGCCAAGGGTGTCGAGGAGGCCAAGAAGCACTTCTTCAAGGTCCCCCGCATCCAGGGCACCATCCCGCACCCGGTGCAGGGAGAGAAGGCCGCAGGCGTCGTCCTGCTGCGTCCCGCCGCTCCCGGTACCGGCGTGATCGCCGGTGGCCCGGTGCGCGCGGTGCTCGAGTGCGCCGGCATCCACGACGTGCTGAGCAAGTCCCTCGGCTCGTCCAACCAGATCAACATCGTCCACGCGACGGTCGAGGCCCTGCGGATGCTCGAGGAGCCCGAGGCCGTGGCTGCTCGCCGTGGCATGCGGGTCGAGGACGTCACCCCGGCTGCGCTGCTCCGTGCGCGCGCCGAGGGCCAGCTCGAGGCGACGGCGGGGGTGCAGCAGTAATGGCACAGCTCAAGGTCCAGCAGAAGCGCGGCCTGGTCGGCCTGAAGGCCAACCAGCGCGAGACGCTCCGTTCGCTCGGTCTCAAGCGGATCGGCGACGTCGTCGTCAAGGAAGACCGCCCGGAGATCCGAGGCATGATCAACACCGTCCGTCACCTGGTGACGTTCGAGGAGGTGGAGTGACATGACGCTCAAGCTGCACCACTTGCGTCCCGCTCCGGGTGCCAAGACCGCGAAGACCCGTGTGGGTCGCGGTGAGGCCTCGAAGGGCAAGACTGCCGGCCGTGGTACCAAGGGCACCAAGGCTCGCTACCAGGTTCCGGTCGCCTTCGAGGGTGGCCAGATGCCGATCCACATGCGCCTGCCCAAGCTGAAGGGCTTCAAGAACCCCTTCCGCGTGGAGTTCCAGGTCGTCAACCTCGACCGTCTCGGGGAGCTCTTCCCCGAGGGTGGCACCGTGACCGTCGCCGACCTCGTCGCCAAGGGCGCGGTCCGCAAGGGCCAGCCCGTCAAGGTGCTGGGCCAGGGCGACATCTCGGTTGCCGTCCAGGTCAGTGCCAACGCGTTCTCGTCCTCCGCCAAGGAGAAGATCGAGGCTGCAGGCGGCACCGCGACCGTGGCCTGAGGCCACCGATCGCTCATCTGATGAAGGCCCGGCCGCACAGTGGGAACTGTCGGCCGGGCCTTCGTCGTTCTCCTTGTGTCTCGGGGGGAAGCGGGTCCGACCCCGACTGTTAGGCTTCCCCGGGCTTCGCGCCGTGCAACGGTGCGGGACCCTCGTCCGCCCGCCGATCCTGGTTGGGCACCCTTACGAAAGAGGAACCAGTGCTAGGCGCGTTCGCCAACGCTTTCCGGACGCCGGACCTGCGGCGCAAGCTGCTGTTCGTGCTGCTGATCATCACGATCTTCCGGCTCGGCTCTCAGGTGCCCACCCCGGGTGTCAACGTGGCCAACGTCCAGGCCTGCATCAGCCAGCTGGAGGAGGGTGGGCTCTACAGCCTCATCAACCTCTTCTCCGGTGGTGCGCTGCTCCAGCTCACCATCTTCGCGCTGGGGATCATGCCGTACATCACGGCCTCGATCATCCTGCAGCTGCTCGTCGTGGTGATCCCACGGCTCGAGGCGCTGAAGAAGGAAGGTCAGGCCGGTCAGGCCAAGATCACCCAGTACACCCGCTACCTGACGCTGGGCCTCGCTGTGCTCCAGGCGACCGGCATCGTCGCCCTCGCGCGCAACGGCGCCCTGCTGCAGGGCTGCACCCGCGACCTGCTGCACGACGACACCACCAGCACCTTCCTCGTCATGGTGGTCACCATGACCGCCGGCACGGCCGTCATCATGTGGCTCGGTGAGCTCATCACCGACCGCGGCATCGGCAACGGCATGTCGATCCTGATCTTCACGCAGGTCGTCGCGACCTTCCCGGCCGCGCTCTGGGGCGTCCAGACCTCCAAGGGCTGGCTCGTCTTCGGCGTCGTGATGGTCATCGGCCTGATCCTCGTCGCGGCCGTCATCTTCATCGAGCAGGCGCAGCGCCGCATCCCGGTGCAGTACGCCCGCCGCATGGTCGGGCGCAAGATGTTCGGCGGCAACTCGACCTACATCCCGCTCAAGGTGAACCAGGCCGGCATCATCCCGGTCATCTTCGCCTCGTCGCTGCTCTACCTGCCGGCGATGGCGGTCCAGTTCAATCCCGAGTCCAGCAACCCCGTGCTGGACTTCATCGGCACCTACCTCGTGGGCGGCGACCACCCGCTCTACATGATCAGCTACTTCGCGCTGATCATCTTCTTCACGTACTTCTACGTCTCGATCACCTTCAACCCTGTCGAGGTGGCGGACAACATGAAGAAGTACGGCGGCTTCATCCCCGGGATCCGGGCGGGCAAGCCGACCGAGGACTACCTGTCCTACGTCCTGTCCCGCATCACGTTCCCTGGAGCGATCTACCTCGGCCTGATCTCGCTCGTGCCCCTGATCGCCTTCGCGGCGATCGAGGCCAGCCAGAACTTCCCGTTCGGAGGCACCTCGATCCTCATCATGGTCGGCGTCGCGCTCGACACGGTGAAGCAGATCGAGAGCCAGCTCCAGCAGCGAAACTACGAAGGATTCCTGAAGTAGATGAGACTCATCCTCATGGGCCCGCCGGGTGCGGGCAAGGGCACGCAGGCCCGCTTCGTGGCAGACCACTTCGGCGTGCCGGCGATCTCCACCGGAGACATCTTCCGGGCCAACGTCTCGCAGGGCACGCCCCTCGGCGTGGAGGCCAAGCGCTACATGGACGCCGGTGAGTACGTCCCCGACGAGGTCACCAACCACATGGTCCGCAACCGGATCGACGAGGAGGACGCCCGCCCGGGCTTCCTGCTCGACGGCTACCCCCGGACGCTCGCGCAGGTCACCGAGCTCGACGGGATGATCGGCTTCACCGGGCACCAGCTCGACGCGGTCGTGGTGCTGACGGTCGACCCCGAGGAGCTCGTGCAGCGCCTGCTCCAGCGGGCGCAGACCGACGGTCGCACCGACGACACCGAGGACGTCATCCGGCGCCGCCAGGAGGTCTACTCCGAGCAGACCGAGCCGCTCATCGGGGTCTACCGCGAGCGCGGCATCCTCATCGAGGTCGACGGGATGGGTGAGGTCGACGACGTGACGGCCCGCATCTTCGCCGCCCTCGACGCGATCCCGCAGAGCTGAGTCCGTCGTGGGCTTCCGCGACCGCGGGATCGAGATCAAGACCCCCGAGCAGATCGACCTGATGCGGGTCGCGGGCCGGCTCGTCGGGGAGACCCTCGAGCTCCTGCGCGCTGCGGTCCGCCCCGGGGTGACGACGCTCGAGCTCGACACGCTCGCGGAGGCCAACATCCGCGACCACGGCGGCATCCCGTCGTTCAAGGGCTACAGCCACCCGCCCTTCCCTGCGACGATCTGCGCCTCGGTCAACGAGGAGGTCGTGCACGGCATCCCCGGTGACCGCGTGCTCGCCGACGGTGACGTGATCTCCATCGACTGCGGCGCGATCGTCGAGGGGTGGCACGGCGACGCGGCCATCACCGTCCCGGTCGGCGAGATCGCCGACGACGTGCGCGAGCTCCTGCGGGTCACCGAGGATTCGCTGTGGCGCGGCATGGCCGCAGCCAGGCTCGGCGGACGGGTGAGCGACATCAGCCACGCGATCGAGTCGCACGTCCGCTCCGAGGGGCGCTACGGCATCCTCGAGGACTACACCGGCCACGGGATCGGCACCGAGATGCACATGGCGCCCAACGTGCCCAACGTCGGGCGGCGCGGCCGCGGTCCCTCGATCGTCGAGGGTCTGGCGCTGGCCGTCGAGCCGATGGTGACGCTCGGCAGCAAGCACACCGACCTGCTCGAGGACGAGTGGACCGTGGCGAGCGTCGACGGCTCGTACGCCGCCCACTTCGAGCACACCTTCACCGTCACCCCGGCCGGCACGTGGGTGCTCACCGCCGTGGACGGGGGCGAGCAGCGGCTCGCCGCGCTGGGTGTCCCATTCGGCGGACGCTGAGCGGCGATTTCACGTCCCCGCAGGGGTGCGTGGAAGACTGAGCGGGTTGGAGGGGAGTATTCCCCGTAGTGGTGGTGTCGTCAGCACGGCCCTTGCGCGAGCAGGGCCCGGTGCCACTGGTTCGCGCTGACGCGAGCGGAAGAGACCTCCGGCGTCCGCGTGCTGCGCGGACCCGCACCCCACCCCATCCCAAGGAGCAACAGAGTGGACGTCCCCACCTGGGTCTGGATCGCCACGGCCGTGGTGACCCTCGCGATCTTCACCTTCGACCTCGCGGTCGTCGGGCGCCGCCCGCACGAGCCGAGCATGAAGGAGTGCGCGACCTACCTCTCCATCTACGTCGGCATGGCCGTCCTCTTCGGCCTCGGCGTCTGGTACACCTCGGGTGGCACGTCGGCCCTGGAGTTCTACTCCGGCTGGCTCGTGGAGTACTCGCTCTCCATCGACAACCTCTTCATCTTCATCATCATCATGGCCAAGTTCGCCGTGCCGCGGGAGCTGCAGCAGTACGCCCTGATGATCGGCATCGTGATGGCGCTGGTCATGCGCGCGATCTTCATCGCCGTCGGCGCCGCGGCGATCAGCAACTTCAGCTGGATCTTCTACCTCTTCGGCCTCTTCCTGGTCTACACGGCGGTCAAGCTGGCCAAGGAGGGCGCCGAGGACGAGGACGAGGACGAGTTCGAGGAGAACAAGCTCGTCGCCTTCATCGAGCGTCGGTTCCCGGCCACCTCGGAGTGGCACGGCAAGAGCCTGTTCACCGTCGACAACGGCAAGCGGATGATCACCCCGATGTTCATCGTGATCCTCACGCTCGGCACCACCGACCTGCTGTTCGCCCTCGACTCCATCCCGGCGATCTTCGGCATCACCAAGGAGCCCTACCTGGTGCTCACGGCCAACATCTTCGCGCTGATGGGCCTGCGCCAGCTCTACTTCCTCATCGGTGGCCTGCTCCAGCGCCTGATCTACCTGTCGTACGGCCTGGCCTTCCTGCTCGCCTTCATCGGCGTGAAGCTGTTCATGCACGCGCTCCACGAGAACGAGCTGCCCTTCATCAACGGTGGCCAGCACCTCGACTACCCGTGGCTCGAGATCCCGATCTGGCTCTCGCTCGTGGTCATCATCGCCACGTTGGCGATCACCGCGGTGCTGTCGCTGTGGGCGTCCAGCCGGATGTCCGCCGCGGAGCAGGACGCGAAGTCGGGTCCGCGCCGCGACTTCCAGGACGACTGACGCCCTGACGCAGCCCTACGCCGCCCCGGTGCGCTCACCACGAGCGCGCCGGGGCATCGGCACGTCACCCTCCGGTCAGGTGACGCACTCCGAGGCGGTGGGGGAGTTGTCCGACCCACGCGTCATCCGCACGTCGAGGCAGATCGGCTCGTCGGTGCGCACCAGCAGCTGCTGCCGTGTGGTGCTGCCGTAGGCGCCGGTGTCGTCGCGGCGATAGCTGAAGGAGTCGCCCGGCTCGGGGGGGACCGGTGGACGCCACTCGAAGAGCACACCGCGCGGCGTACGAGCCCCGGTGAGGCTCGGCGCCTCGGTCAGCACGTCCGGCACGACGGCGCTCGGCGTCTGGGAGCCGGACGGGAGCACGACTCCCGGGTCCTCCTCGCGCTCACCCCCGCCGCCGAGGACCAGGTAGCCCACGACGAGTGCGAGCACGGCCGCACCGACACCGGCCCACACGAGGCCCGAGACCCGGCTGCGGTCCTGCTCGTCCTCGTCGGTGGGCGGGGTGGAGACCTGCGGAGCGATGCGGCGCGGTCCGCTGGCGGAGATGACGGTCACCGGCTTCATCGCGGTGGCGTCCTCGGGGGACTCCGGGACCTCGGGTGCCGCAACCGAGGAGTCGGGCCGGTCGCCCTCCACCGCGACCGCGGTGCGTGCCCAGCCGGCGGCCGACTCGATGCGCTGGAGCGCGCGGGCGAGCTCGAGCGCGCTGGAGGGCCGGTGCTCGGGGCGCTTGGCCAGGCACTGCTGGAGCAGGCGGTCGAGGGCGGGCGGCACGTCGGGTCGCTGGGTGGCCGGGGGAGCGGCATGCAGGATGCGCGCGCTCAGCGCCCGGGTGGAGTTGTCGCCGGAGGGGATGGAGAAGGGCGAGCGCCCCACCAACAGGTGCCAGATCGTGGCGCCGAGCGAGTAGACGTCGGAGGCCACCGATCCGTTGGAACGGCCGTCGAGGAGCTCGGGCGGCGACCAGGGGTAGGAGATCCTGACGTCGTTGTCGCCCTCCACGTCGGCCATGTGGCCGGCGATGCCGAAGTCGGTGAGGGCCGGCTCGTGGTAGGTCGTCACGAGCACGTTGCTCGGCTTGATGTCGCGGTGCAGGATGCCCGAGCGGTGGGCGGTCTCGATGGCGCTGGCCAGCTTGATGCCGGTGGCGACGGCGTCGACCGGCGCCATCGGGTTGGAGCGCACCCGGATCCCCAGGTCCGGCGGCGGGCAGTAGCGCATGACCAGGAACGGCCGGCCGCCCTCCGCCGTGACGCCGGCGGTGATCACCGAGACGATGTAGGGGTGGTCGGCCAGGCGGGCCATCGCGTTGGCCTCGGCGGTGAAGAGGTACTTCTCGCGGTCGGTGAGGGGCACGTCGGGACGCACGACCTTCACCGCGACCCGCTGGCGCGGCCACTGCTGCTCGTAGAGGAACACGTCGGCGAAGCCGCCGCTGCCCAGGTGCTCGACGAACGCGAACCCGGGGATGACCGGAGCGCTCACCGGGCGGTCGCCCCCGTCTCGTAGCGGACCGCGTAGACGTGCGCCATGTCGAGGACCGTACCTGCCTCGAGCACATAGGCGTCGCCGGCCGTCATGCGCTGCGGCTCCCGCCCGGGCAGGGCGATGGTGGTGCCGCCGCGGCTGTCGAGGTCGCGGGCCACCACGTCCCAGCCGTCGAGCTCGATCTGCAGGTGCCGGCGCGAGACGAACGAGTGGTCGGCGGGCAGGTGCACCAGGTGCGGCCAGTCGGTGCTGTCCTGGGCCGGCGCGGGCTTGCGCCCCAGGATGACGCCACGGTCGAGCGGCACGACCTCCCCGGTCGGCAGGCGCAGGCCCCCGAGCGGCGGCCGGTCCACGCGCCGCGGCTCCTGCGGTGCGACCCGCTGGTGACAGACGCGGCACTGCGGCGACGCGGGGGGCGTGAGGTGGCCGAGCGGGCAGCTCACCGCCAGCACCGTGGGCGCCGTCGGGTGGGAGAGGTGGGCCGGACGGAAGGTGGTGGACCCGTCGTGGTCGTCCGGCTCGGGGGTGGTGTGGGGCGCGGAGGCCGGCCGGATCGTGGTGTGGGCACCCTCCTCGATCCGCTGCACCAGCAGCGGGTCGGGCTCGGAGGTGTCGGTGAGCGAGCCGGTGTCCTGCGCGGGTCGCATGGTCCGGGTGCGCGGCGGAGGCCCGTCGGGGCCCTTCGCGGCAAGGATCGCGGCCGGGATGCCGTCGATGAGGGGCGCGCCCGCGGGGGCGGGTGCCGCGGCTGCCTCGGCACGCTGCACCTGCGGCGCCGTGCGGACCGACAACGGCCGCAGCTCGACGCGGTCGGCGGCCACCACGCCGCCGACGAGGCGCCGGGTGCTCGACAGGCCCTCGGGGTCGGCCCCGGCGTCCAGGCTCAGGATCCGCGCCGGGCCGGAGAGGCGTACGTGCCCGGCACCGCGCGACAACGTCGTGGAGGCACCGGAGGTGAAGTCGACGACCGCGAGGCCCGGAGGGTCGCCGGCGAAGGCCTTCTCGACGATCGCCAGCACGCGCTCGACGACACCGGCCCCGGACGGTGCGGTCATGGACAGCGCCTCCCAGACCTCCTCCACGACCTGCTCGTCGCTGGGGTCGGTCATCAGCACCCAGTGGGCGCCACTGCCGAGCAGCACACCGGTCCCCCCGGTGTACCTCGCTTCCACGATCAACGTCGGCTCCCCTCGTGCACGCCCACGCCTCCATCATCACCCATCGTCCACGTCCGCCGCAGGAGGTCCCGACTTGTCGGAACCTCGACTGCATACTTACCCTCCTGTGGTTGACTGCGGCGGGCGCACGTCATCGGGTGTGGCCAAGGGGGAATGGCGTGGCACGTGGGGCTTTCGTGCGCCGGCACCGGGTGGGCATCGCCTCGGGTGTCGCGCTCACCATCGCGACCGGCGCGGTCGTCGTCTATGCCGTCACGGCGAGCGGGTACAAGAAGCACGAGGCCGAGCTCAACGACGGCGGCATCTGGGTCGTCAACGGCAAGAAGGGCTGGTCGGGCCGGCTGAACAAGCCGATCAACCAGCTCGACGGCGTCGTGCCGAGCCCCGAGGGCAGGACGCGCCTCGACGTCGTCCAGGACGGCGCCGCCGTCGTCAGCATCAACACCAACGCCAGCCGCGGCCAGGCCATCGACACCAGCAAGCTGGAGTCCCAGGACGGCGGCACCGCCGCGATCCCCACCGCAGGCGACGTGCAGATGGCCGGGTCGACCCTGGCCAGCCTCGACGCGGAGACCGGCCAGCTCTGGGCCGTGCGCTACGACGACCAGCTGGGCAAGCCGGTGATGAGCGCCGTCGACAGCCAGGCCGACCCGATCGCCGAGGCCGGCGAGGGCGCGGCGCTCGCCGTCTCCCAGGACGGCACGATCGTCGTCACCTCCTCGGAGGAGGGCACCGTCACGACGGTGGCCCCCCGCGACGCAGGGTTCGCCGAGCCCGAGACCAGCGACCTGCCCGGCGGCGCCGGCCAGGTCACCCAGGTGACCACGGTCGGCGACCGGATCGTGACCCTCGACGCCGACGCCGGCGTGCTCAGCGTCGTCGGCGGCGCGACCGCCACCGTGCCGGTCGACAGCGTGCTCCAGCAGGCCGGCCCCTCCGCGGACGCCGTGCTCGTGGGTGCGCCCGACGGACTGCTGGGCGTCGACCTCGACTCCGGCGACGACACGTCCATCTCCGACAGGTCCGGCACGCCCGTGGAGCCCGTACGCCTCGGCGCCTGCGTCTTCGGCGCCTGGTCCGGTGGTGAGGGTGCCGTCGCGGTGCAGTGCGGGTCGGACGAGGTCAACCAGGACGCCCTGGGCGGCGACGCCACCAGCCTCGCCTTCCGGGTCAACCGGGACGAGATCGTGCTCAACGACGCCAACAGCGGCACGGTGTGGGACGTCCAGCAGGACAGTCCGCAGAGGATCGACAACTGGGAGTCCTTCACCTCGAAGAAGAAGAACCAGGACGACGAGAACGAGAACGAGAACCAGACCGACGCCGACCAGCGCCCGCCCCGGGCCGAGCCCGACTCCTACGGCGTGCGCGCCGGACGCACCACCGTCCTGCACCCGCTCGACAACGACTCCGCCCCCGAGGGCCGGATCCTCAGCATCGTCGACGTCGACCAGCCCGGCGGCGGGGCCAGGGTCGAGATCAGCCCCGACGGCCAGACGCTGGTGCTGCAGATGCCGGAGGATGCGCGACCCGCGACCTTCGACTACTTCATCGACGACGGGCGCAACGGTGTCGCGGCCAACGCCAGCGTCGACGTCAGGGTGCGTGGCGAGCTGCAGAACGAGGCCCCGGACCTGCGCGAGGGCTACGAGAAGCCGACCTACAAGGTCCCCCACGGCGGTGCGCTGTCCGTCCCCGTGCTCGCCGACTGGCGCGACGACAGCGACGGCGACACCCTGCTGCTGGACTCGGCGACGGCCGTCAACGGCGAGGCGACCGGGGCGTCGGCCCGGACCACGGCTGACGGCCGGATCCGCTTCACCGCGCCCAGGACCGACTCGGAGGGCCAGCAGCTGGTGCGCGTGGAGTTCGCGGTCACCGACGGCCGGTCCGAGCCGGTCCGCAAGTCCATCGGGTTCCAGGTCCAGGCGCCCAAGGACCAGAAGACCTTCGCGCCCCGCGCCGAGCCCGACGTGGTGCGTGGCGAGGTCGGGCAGCCGATCAAGATCCGTCCCCTGCTCAACGACCTGCCCGGCTCGGACCCCAACGCGCCCAACGCCGAGCTCTCGCTCGCGGGCAAGGTGCCGCAGCAGCCCGGCGCGAAGGTCGTCTCCGACCTCGACGCGGGCCAGCTGACCTTCACGGGCGAGCGAGCCGGCACCTTCTTCCTCAACTACAACGCCGGCTACGGCAACGCCCCGCTCGACCTGGGCACCATCCGGGTGGACGTGAAGCCCAGGCCCAAGCGGGCCGCGGAGCCCATCGCGATGCCCGACACGCTCACGGTCTACGGCCAGGCCCCAGGCATCGTCGATGTGCTGGCCAACGACCTCGACCCCGCCGGTGGCCTGCTGGTCGTGCAGCGCGCCGCCGCCGACAGGGTCGGCGACCTCGACGTGGCGATCATCGACGGCCGGTGGCTGCGGATCTCCGCGCTGCGCCCGGACGCAGCGGCGGTGACGCAGACCGTCTCCTACACGATCAGCAACGGCACCAGCTCCGGCGTACGCGGTGAGGTCGTGGTCACCCAGCGCCCCAAGCCGGCCGACAACACGCCCATCACGGTGGCCGACCGGGTGGTCGTGCGCGCGGGCGCCTCCGTCTCCGCGCCCGTGCTCGACAACGACGTGTCGCCGTCGGGCGACCGGCTGACGCTGCTGGGCGACCTGGTGGACAGCCCCACCCCGGGCCAGCTCGAGGTGGTGGCGCCGATCGACGTAACCGGCGACGTCGGCAAGGCGTTCGTGTCGGGCCGCATCGTGCGCTACGTCGCTCCCGAGCAGGTCGACGAGCGTGACACCTACACCATCACCTACGTCGCGCAGAACCTCGACGGCGAGCGCGCCAACGGCCGCCTGCAGGTGACCGTCATCCCGACCGACGACCCCAACGACCCGCCCGAGCCGCCGACCCTGGAGGGTCGGGTGGTCTCCGGCGACGAGGTCAAGATCCGCGTGCCCGGCGTCGGGGTTGACCGCAACGGCGACCCGGTCACCGTCACCGGCATCACCTCCGCTCCGCGGCTGGGACGCATCGTGTCCTACGGCGGCAACTTCCTCGAGTACCAGGCCTACCCGCGCACCACCGGCACCGACGAGTTCACCTACGCCGTGGTCGACTCCCAGGGTGCCTTCGCCACCGGCACCGTGCGCGTGGCCGTGGTGGAGCCGGGACAGCCCCAGCCACCACTGGCCGTCGAGGACCGCCTCACCGTCGAGCCGGGGCGCACGGCGACCTTCGACCCGCTCGCCAACGACTTCATCGCCCCGGGCGACTCCGTGGAGATCGAGCTGGTCGAGAAGCCGGACGGCGCTCGTCTCGACCCCGAGACCAACCTCGTCACCGTGCCGGCGCCGGACACGCTCGACGGCCCCCCCACGACCCTCGTCTACCGGGTGACCAACGGGCTCAACGAGTCCCGCTCCACGATGACCCTCGAGACGGCCGACCGCTTCAACAACCCGCCGATCGTCTACGACGCGTTCGGTCGCGCCGACGACAGCGGCAGCGTCGTGGTCGACGTGCTCGAGGGCGCCTACGACCCCGACGGCGACGCCGAGTCGCTCGAGGTGACCGGCGTGGGCGGCGACCCGTCGGCCCGCGTCGTCGACGGCGTGGAGGTCCGCGCCAACCGCGGCGAGGCGCCCAAGGTGCTGCCGTTCGAGGTGCGTGACGCCGACGGTGCCACCGCCGTGGCCTCGGTCTACATCCCGCCGACCGGCAACGGCCTGCCCTACGTCCTGCCGGACGCCCAGATCACGCTCGACGCGGGGGACACGGTGACCGGCAGGATCTCCGACTACGTCGCCGCGCCCGGCGGTGCCGACGTACGCCTGGCGTCGGGACGGCGCTCCTACTCGGCGTCGCCGCAGGAGCTGCAGGTCGGTCCCGACGGCGACAACGGCTTCTCGCTGTCCGCCGCTGCCGGCTTCCGCGGACCGGGGGCGCTGCTCGTCGAGGTGACCTCGGCGCGCAACGCCAGCGGCAACGAGGACTCCTCGACCACCGAGGACGGGGCGACGGTCCTGTTGTCGATCCCGGTCCAGGTCGGCGACGACACCCCGACGCTCGAGTGCCCCTCGACCGTGGTGCCGATCACGGCCGGCCAGCGCTACGACCTCGACATCGCCACCTTCTGCACCGTGTCGACCCCGGACCCCCGCGACGTCGTGGGCCTGTCCTACAGCGCCGAGTGGTCCCAAGGAGTCGACGGCGTGGACGTCGGCGACCCGGACGGCTCGGTCGTCGCGATCACGGTGGCCGACACCGCGACCGAGGGCGGCGAGGCGTCCCTCACCGTGCAGGCGGAGGACAGCAACACCCAGGAGATCCGCTTCCGGCTGGACCGGGCCCCGGCGCCGCGCCTGCAGCCGATCCGGGTCGAGACGATGGAGGCCGGCCAGACCCGCACCTTCGACATCGCGTCCTACCTGCAGGCAGGGGTGGCCGACCCGGACCCGAGGATCGTGACGGTCGACAGCACCGGCAGCCCCGGCGTACGCGCATCGGTCAGCGGCAGCCGGCTCACGCTCACCGCGGCCAAGGACGCCCGCGGGGTCCGGGCGAGCTTCCGGCTGGTGGTCAGTGACGTGTCCGTCGACGACCCGCCGAGCTCGCGTCGCGCCGAGGGGCGCATCGAGTTCCAGGTCGTCGGCGTCCCCGAGGCCCCCGGCGCCCCGCGTCCCTACCCGGACGCCCAGCGCTCCGGCGCGGTCGAGATGGGCTGGCCGCCGCCGGACGACGACGGTGGAGCGCCCGTCCTCTACTACGTGGTCCGTGAGGAGAAGACCGGCGCCAAGCAGCGCTGCGACACCAACGAGTGCGTCTTCCGCAACCTGGAGAACGGCCGCAACTACTACTTCCGGGTGCAGGCGGTCAACCGTGTCGGTGCGAGCGAGTTCAGCGACCTCTCGAAGACCGCACAGGCCGACACCGCGCCCGGTCGCGTGCAGAACATCCGGATGACCGACCGCGGCGACGGGACCATCACGATCGCGTGGGACAAGCCGTCCACGACGACGTCCAAGATCATCGACTACACGATCACCTACGTCGGCAGCCCCAACGGCGAAACGGTGCCCGGTGGCACCACGACCTTCACCGCACGCGAGCTGGACAACAACACGAAGTACGTCTTCTTCATCAAGGCCCAGAACGAGGCCGACTACTCCGGGGTGCGCCAGTCGCCGGAGTTCCAGCCCCTCGGCACGCCCCCGCCGCCGGCGGCGCCGGCGGTCGCCGACCTCGAGTCGGGACCCCAGCAGACCGACGTGCGCATCACGTGGCCGTCGGTGCAGCCGGAGGGCCCCGGTCCCACGGTCTACTCGGTGAGCTACAGCAACGGCACCACCACCGCGGGCGTGCCGGGCTGCCAGCGGATCACGTCCCTGACGTGCATCCACAGCGGGGTGCCCTACGACGGCCTGACCTACACCTACCGGGTCGTGGCGGCCAACATCACGAACAGGTCGCTGCCGAGCGAGGGCACGGCCATCCAGGCCGTCGGCCGGCCCGCCGCGTGGGGCGCCTTCCAGGTGGCGCCCACCGGGTCCAACCAGGAGGCCGAGGTCTCCTACACCGTGCCCGACTCCCGAGGCAGCACCAGCAAGGTCGAGATCCTGGTCGCCGGCCTCGTGGTCCGCACGTTCCCGCAGCAGACCGGCGCGGCCTCGGTGAGGATCCCCACGCCGGGCAACGAGCAGCCGTACGCCGTGCAGCTGCGGGTGTGCAACGAGGACGCGCCTGCCGGCTGCACCCTCAGCGGCGTGCAGAACGTGCAGACCTACGGCCCCCTCAGGGACACGCCACTGTCGATCCAGTCCTCGGTCAACGGCAGGTCGATCCAGTGGACGATCTCGGGCAGCAGCAACGGCGACCCTGCGGTGGTGGCGTACCAGGTGCGCAATAGGGGGAAGGATGAGAGCGCATTCCCGGTGCAGACCTTCCGCCCCACCGGCGTCGGTGCGTTCAGCTTCACCACGCCCGCCTTTGCCACGACGAACTACCTGCAGGAGCAGGAGATCTTCGTGACCGTCTACGACGACGCCCCGGGCAACAGAGGGGAACGCGAGGGAAGAAGCATTGCGACGTCTGGCCCGCCCCCCACCCCGAGCATTGCGATCGGCCGTGGCGCGCGCTGCCAGGACGACAATCCGGACCAGCCAGCGTGTGCGCAAGCGCTCGAGACCAAGTGCACCGTGGACTCCTGCGCCTACGTCCTGCTGACAGTCAGATTCGCCGAGGGTGCGCCCCAGACGCGGTGGACCTGCGACTTCGATCAGTTCGACTTCCGTCGCGACCCGAGCGGCGACGGGGACTTCTCGGGACAGGTAGCGCCTTTCTACTCCTCGGGCCAGCGCGTCTCGGGACGGTGCACCTTCTCCAGCATCTACACCGCGGCCGGCTTCGACGTGTCGTTCCCTTGACGCTCCACCGCCCCGCTCCACGACTGCACCGCGAGCCCGCCACCAGCAGAGGACCCCACGCATGACGATCAGCCCCGAACAGGCCGAGTGGTTCAAGTCCACCTTCGACCAGCTCACCGACAACATGGAGAAGGCGGTGCTCGGCAAGCGCCACGTCGTACGCCTGGCGCTGACCTGCCTGCTCTCGGAAGGCCACATCCTGCTGGAGGACTTCCCCGGCACGGGCAAGACGATGCTGGCCCGCGCCCTCGCCAACACGGTGCAGGGCAGTCACGCGCGCATCCAGTTCACGCCCGACCTGCTGCCCTCCGACGTCACCGGCGTCACGGTCTACGACCAGCACAAGGGCACCTTCGAGTTCCACCCCGGGCCGATCTTCCACACGATCGTCCTGGCCGACGAGATCAACCGCGCCTCGCCCAAGACCCAGTCCGCGCTGCTCGAGGTGATGGAGGAGGGACGCGTCACCGTCGACGGCGTGGCGCACCCGGTGGGCAAGCCGTTCCTGGTGATCGCGACCCAGAACCCGATCGAGCAGGCGGGCACCTACCGCCTGCCCGAGGCCCAGCTGGACCGCTTCCTGATGAAGAGCTCCATCGGCTACCCCGACCGGCAGGCCACCGTCGAGCTGCTCAACAACGCCGCGGTGCGCGACCGTGCGTCCCTGGTCACCCCGGTGATCACGGCCGCGACCATCGCCCAGATGAGCGGCCTGGCCGACCAGGTCTACGTCGACCCGGCCGTGATCGGCTACGTCGCCGAGCTGGCCGAGGAATCCCGTCGCCAGCCGCACGTCAAGCTCGGCCTGTCGGCCCGCGGCTGCCTCGCGCTGGTCCGCGTCGCCAAGACCTGGGCTGCCGCGGACGGCCGCGACCACGTCGTGCCCGACGACGTCAAGGACCTCGCCGAGCCGGTGCTCTCGCACCGCGTGCTGCTCGACGCCGAGGCACAGTTCAGCGGGGTCGACGTCCAGACCGTGATCTCGCGCCTGCTCGACGCCGTCGCGCCGCCGACGGACCGCGTGGGGGCCTGAGGAGTCGATGAAGCGCATCACCCAGGCACTCGAGGTCGTCCGGCCGATCGGCTGGCTGCTCCTCGTGATCGGGCTCGGCACGGGCGTCGTCGCCGAGGTCGCGCAGTGGCGCGAGCTCGCTGTGCTGTCCGTGGCGTGCCTCGCCCTCCTGGTGCTGGCACTGCCGTTCCTGCTCGGCAGGACGTCGGTCGCGGTCGACCTGCGCCTGCAGCCCGAGCGGGTGGCAGCGGGGGAGTCCGTGGCGGCCGGCGTCGCGGTGACGAACCGGGCGTCCGCGCGGCTGGTCCCGACGACGCTCGAGGTGCCGGTCGGCTCCGCCATCCACCGCTACGGCATCTCCTCGCTGGCGCCCGGTGCCACGCACGAGGAGTCCTTCACCATCCGCACCGAGCGGCGTGGCGTGATCCCGGTCGGGCCGGCGATGACCCGGCGCGGCGACCCGGTGGGCGTCTTCTCCCGCGACGTGGTGTGGACGCCGGTGCGTGAGGTGCTCGTGCGCCCGCACCTGGTGCCGATGGAGTCGCTGGGCGCAGGACTGCTGCGCGACCTCGAGGGCGTCTCGACCGACGCGGTCAGCCAGAGCGACCTCGCCTTCCACGCGCTGCGCGAGTACGTCCCCGGTGACGACCTGCGCCACATCCACTGGCGCTCGTCGGCGAAGGTGATGGCGTCGACGGGGGAGTCGGCCCTGCTGGTGCGCCAGTACCTCGACACGCGACGCAGCCACGCCACGATCGTGGTCGACGACCGGCTCGCCTCGTGGGGCGACCCCGAGGACTTCGAGACCGCCATGGCGGTCGCGGCGTCCATCGCCGTGCGCGCCGTCCTCGACGAGTTCGACGTCTCGTTCGTCTGCGGCTCGCACGCTTCCTCCGGCTCCGACGGCCACCTGGCCCTCGACGCGGTGTGCCGCGCCGACTTCGGTCCGCGTGGTGTCGTGGAGTCCGGCCGCCAGGCCAGCATGCTGGCGCCCGACACCAGCCTGGCGTTCTTCGTCGGTGGCAGTGCCACGGAGTTCACCGACCTCCTGCGCGCAGCCGCGGCGTTCCCGCCCGAGGTGCGCCGTTTCGGCATCGTCGTCGAGCCCGACGGCACCAGCCGGGTCACCGACACCGGTGGCCTCCCCGTCCTCCACCTCGCCGCCAAGGAAGACCTCGGCGGCTTGCTGCGATGGAGCGTGCGATGACGGACAGCCCCCGACACTCCGGCGCCACCGGGACCCGCACCCGGGTGCGTCCCCACGTGCTCGTGCCCGACCGGCACGCGTGGACCGACATCGCGTTCACGATCGCCCTCGCGTTCGTCGCGCTCACCGCCTTCGGCACCTCCTTCACCGGGTCGGCGTACCTCGTCGTGGGCGTGCTCGGCGTCGTCGTCGCCGTCGTGGTGACCCACCTGACGCGCGCCGCGGGCTGGCCCGTCATCTCGGCCGTGGTGATCTGCCTGGGCCTGTTCTTCCTGCTCGGCGGACCGCTGTGCCTGCGCTCGCTGGGCGACACCTCCGTGCTCCCGGGCTCCACGACCCTCGCCCGTGTCGCCGACCAGGCGGTCTTCGGCTGGAAGGACCTGCTCACCACGCTGCCGCCGGTCGACGGAGACGGTCCGCTGCTGGTGCTGCCGTGGATGTCGGGCCTGCTCGCAGGCCTGGTCGGGCTCGCCCTCGCCCACCTCCCGGTCCGGCGCGCCTGGCTGTCGGCTGCGCTGCCCGTGCTCGGGATGACCGCAGTGCTGTCCGGCGCCATCGTGCTCGGCGTACGCCACCCGCAGTCCCTGCTGCTCCAGGGCTCGGTCTTCGCGGGGCTGGCGCTGGCGTGGCTGGCGCTGCGCGCGCGCCGGGCGAGCGCCTCGGTGCAGGGCGGCAGCACGTCGTGGCTCCGCAGCGCCGGTGCGGTCGCCATGCTGGTGGTCGCGGCGGGCCTCGCCCTCCCGGCGAGCGGCTGGGTCGGCGACGAGCGGGCGGTGGCCCGCAACTGGGTCGAGCCGCCCTTCGACATCGGCCGCTACCCGTCCCCGCTGGCCGGGTTCCGCAAGTACATCGACCTCCAGGGACGGAACCTGTCGGGCAACGTCTACGACAAGGTCCTCCTCGACGTCGACGGCGTCGAGCCCGGGACGCTGGTGCGGTTCGCGACGATGGACCGCTACGACGGCATGGTGTGGGGCGCGAGCGACAACGCGCTGCCCGGCCCGGCCGACGACTCCTTCCAGCGCGTCTCCTCGACCATCGACAACCCCGTCGAGGGCGACGAGGTCGAGGTCAGCGTCACCCTCGGCGAGGGCTGGACCGGGGTCTGGCTCCCCACTGTGGGCGCGCTGCAGTCGATGCGTTTCGAGACCGCCGACGCGCGCGCCAAGGCCGACATCTTCCGCTACAACCTCGCCACGTCCACCGCGGTGGTCCCCAGCGGCCTCGCTCCCGGCGACACCTACTCCTTCACCGCCGTGCAGCCCGACGACGAGCTGACCGAGGAGACGGTCGGCTCCGCCGAGCAGTCGTGGCCGCTGCCGCCGGGCGCCGCCTTCATCCAGGGCCCCACCGAGAAGTGGACCGAGGGCGCCGGCACCGACCCGATGGACCGCGTGCTGGCGGCCGCGGAGCACCTGCGCACCGAGGGCAAGTACTCCGACGGGGTCGGGCGCACCGAGCGCGTCTACGTCGCCGGGCACAGCGTGTTCAGGCTGTCCGACGAGTTCGTCAACGCCCCGCAGATCGTCGGCAACGACGAGCAGTACGCCGCCACGATGGCGCTCATCGCCAACGACATCGGCGTGCCGGCGCGGGTCGTGCTCGGCGCCGAGGTGCCCGAGGGTGGGCGCATCACGGGCCAGGAGGTCGCGGCGTGGGTCGAGCTGCGTGCGGCCGACGGGTCGTGGAAGACGTTGCCCACCGACGCCTTCATGTCGCGGACGCCGCCGGCCGACCAGGTGCCGGAGACGAACACCCCGATGTCCGGCACCGTGATCCCGCCGCCCAACCCCATCCCGCCGCCGAGCGACGCCGGGGAGCAGAGCGACGCCGACCTCAAGGAGCGCAAGGCCACCCGCAAGAAGGCCGAGGAGGAGGACGAGGGCCTCATCGCCGACCTGCCCGGCTGGCTGGGGATCATCGTCACCTACGTCGGCGGCCCGCTGCTGCTGCTCGTCCTGCTGCTCGGCGCGGTCGTCGGCCTCAAGGCGTGGCGTCGCCACCGGCGCCGCAGCGCCGACTCGCCCTCCGCGCGTTTCGTCGGCGCCTGGCGCGAGCTGGTCGACCACGCCCGGGACCTCGGCCAGGTCGTCCCGCTCGGCCCGACGGTCACCCGTCGCGAGCAGTCCGCCGGCATCGTCTCGGGCCAGGCCGGGGCCCTGGCGCGGCGCGCGGACAGCTTCGTCTTCGGCCCCAGCGTCCCGGAGGCCTCGGCGGCCGCGACCTACTGGGAGTCGGTCGACGCCGAGCGGCGCGCGATGTCGCAGGAGGTCGGTCGCTGGCAGCGCGTGCGCGCGGCGATCAGCCTGCGCTCGCTGCGGCGTACGTCGTCGCCGTCGTCCGACCCGGACCCCACCACGACGGCGACCGCCGCCCCCGCGGCCGGGCGTGTCGCCGCGGCGGCAGGACGGCTGCGGCGCCGCGCAGATTGGCGTTCTCGCAGGGCGCCTGACTAAACTGGCTCGTCGGCCCAACGTGGGCTGTGTTTCGTGGTGCCTCGCGGCTGCCCGGACCTCGACCGACTCGTCCCAGACGGCTCGGTCGCGTGCCCGGGATGAGGTCCCACGGATCCGCCCACGAGGTCCACCGGACACCCGCTCGCGGGGGTCCGGGCGGTTCCCGGGCCACCGGTAGACACCGAGCATCATCAAACAGCACTGCAACAGATTGTGGAGGACATGCCGAAGAAAGAAGGCGTGATCGAGATCGAGGGCACCGTCGTGGAGGCCCTTCCCAATGCCATGTTCCGCGTGGAGCTGGCCAACGGGCACAAGGTGCTCGCCCACATCAGCGGCAAGATGCGCCAGCACTACATCCGGATCCTCCCCGAGGACCGCGTGGTGGTGGAGCTCTCGCCGTACGACCTCACCCGGGGTCGGATCGTCTACCGCTACAAGTGACAGTCCCAGCCGAGTAGCAAGGATTCGTTGACATGAAGGTCAACCCCAGCGTCAAGCCCATCTGTGACAAGTGCAAGGTCATCCGCCGTCACGGCCGGGTCATGGTCATCTGCGAGAACCCGCGCCACAAGCAGCGCCAGGGTTGATGCGAGGTCGCTGGGACCGGGCGCAGCCCGGGCACAGTGACCGAGCGAGCCGCGCAGCCGCTTGCGGCAAGCGGGCCTGAACCCCAGCAGGGCCAGAGCAGCACAACTACACACAACGTGATCGCTAGGTCGGGCACCACCTGACCGAAGTCACCTCCGGAGCAGTGGCCGGAGCCCACCCGAGGCGGGATGGGACGCGACACGACCAGAAACCACAGCGAGAACAGACAAGGAACCGCCACATGGCACGCCTCGTTGGTGTTGACCTCCCGCGCGACAAGCGCATCGAGATCGCACTCACCTACATCTACGGCATCGGCCGTACCCGCGCCCAGCAGCTCCTGGCCGCCACCGGCGTCGACCCGAACGCCCGGGTCCACACGCTCGGTGACGAGGAGCTGGTCAAGCTTCGCGACGAGATCGAAGCCAACTTCAAGATCGAGGGTGACCTCCGACGTGAGGTTCAGGCGGACATCCGCCGCAAGATCGAGATCGGCAGCTACCAGGGTCGCCGCCACCGCATGGGCCTCCCGGTCCGCGGTCAGCGCACCAAGACCAACGCGCGCACCCGCAAGGGCCCGAAGCGCACCGTCGCCGGCAAGAAGAAGGCGAAGTGACCTGCGCCCCGGCGCAGTGATCCCCGCTCCCTTCCCAGAAGCTTTTCGACCAGACCTCATCAGGAGTTAGTGAATGCCTCCCAAGAGCCGCGCGACCAAGGTCCGCCGCAAGGAGAAGAAGAACGTCGCCCAGGGCGAAGCCCACATCAAGAGCACGTTCAACAACACCATCGTCACCATCACGGACCCCACCGGCGCCGTGATCTCGTGGGCCTCTGCCGGCACCGTCGGCTTCAAGGGCTCGCGCAAGTCCACCCCCTTCGCCGCGCAGATGGCTGCGGAGGCCGCCGGCCGCCGCGCCATGGACCACGGCATGAAGAAGATCGACGTCTTCGTCAAGGGTCCGGGGTCGGGCCGCGAGACCGCGATCCGTTCGCTGGGTGCCATCGGCCTCGAGGTCGGCACCATCCAGGACGTCACGCCCACCCCCCACAACGGATGCCGGCCGCCCAAGCGCCGCCGCGTCTGACCGACCCGAGACTGAGAAAGAGAGACTGACATGGCCCGCTACACCGGCCCCATGACCCGCAAGTCGCGCCGTCTCGGTGTCGACCTCGTCGGCGGCGACGCTGCCTTCGAGAAGCGCCCCTACGCTCCCGGCCAGCACGGCCGCGGTCGTATCAAGGAGTCCGAGTACCTGCTGCAGCTCCGTGAGAAGCAGAAGGCTCGCTTCACCTACGGCGTGATGGAGAAGCAGTTCGTCCGCTACTACAAGGAAGCCAGCCGTCGCCAGGGCAAGACCGGCGACAACCTGCTGCAGCTCCTCGAGTGCCGCCTCGACAACGTGGTCTACCGCGCCGGCTTCGCCCGGACGCGTCGCCAGGCCCGCCAGCTCGTCGTGCACGGCCACTTCCTGGTCAACGGCAAGAAGGTCGACATCCCGTCCTACCAGGTCACCGACCACGACATCATCGACGTGCGCGAGAAGTCCCTCGAGCTCACGCCGCTGATCGTGGCCCGTGAGACCCACGGCGAGCGCGTGACGCCCGCGTGGATGGAGGTCATCCCCTCGCGGATGCGCGTCCTCGTGCACCAGGTCCCGGTCCGCGCACAGATCGACGTGCCGGTCCAGGAGCAGCTCATCGTCGAGTACTACTCCAAGAAGTGAGTCACCGTCGGTGGCCGTCCGATCTCTCGGGCGGCCACCGACGCCCCTCTTCACACTCCTCTTCTCCGCCCTCCTCACCATGTTCGGATCCGTCATATAGCGGGTGGATCCGGAAAGGAAAAACTCCGTGCTTATCGCTCAGCGCCCGACCCTCACGGAAGAGACCGTCGACGAGTTCCGCTCGCGGTTCGTCATCGAGCCCCTCGAGCCCGGCTTCGGCTACACGCTCGGCAACTCGCTGCGTCGTACGCTCCTCAGCTCGATCCCGGGTGCCTCGGTCACCAGCATCAAGGTCGACTCCGTCCTCCACGAGTTCTCGACCATCGAGGGCGTCACCGAGGACATGACCGAGATCATCCTCAACCTCAAGGGCATCGTCGTCTCCTCCGAGCACGACGAGCCGGTCGTGATGTACCTCCGCAAGTCCGGTGCCGGTGACGTCACCGCCGCCGACATCACCCCGCCCGCCGGTGTCGAGGTGCACAACCCCGAGCTGAAGATCGCCACCCTGTCCGACAAGGGCAAGCTGGAGATGGAGCTCGTCGTCGAGCGTGGCCGCGGCTACGTCTCCGCCGTGCAGAACAAGGGTGCCGACAACGAGATCGGCCGCATGCCGGTCGACTCGATCTACAGCCCCGTGCTGAAGGTGACCTACAAGGTCGAGGCCACCCGAGTCGAGCAGCGCACCGACTTCGACAAGCTCGTCATCGACGTCGAGACCAAGCCGTCGATCCGTCCCCGCGACGCGATCGCCTCGGCCGGCAAGACGCTCGTCGAGCTCTTCGGCCTGGCCCGCGAGCTCAACGTCGAGGCCGAGGGCATCGACATCGGCCCGTCGCCCGTCGACGAGCAGCTCGCCGCCGACCTGGCCCTGCCGGTCGAGGACCTGCAGCTCACGGTCCGCAGCTACAACTGCCTCAAGCGCGAGGGCATCCACACCGTGGGCGAGCTCATCTCGCGCTCGGAGCAGGACCTGCTCGACATCCGCAACTTCGGCGCCAAGTCCATCGACGAGGTGAAGGCCAAGCTCGTCGAGATGGGCCTCTCGCTCAAGGACAGCGCGCCCGGCTTCGACCCGCACGCCGCCCTCGCCGCCTACGGCGACGACGACGACGACGCGTTCATCGAGGACGAGCAGCTCTGACCTCCTCCGACCTCCGGGTCGGACTCCACCGAAACCGGCCGGCACACCGTCGGCCGTCTACCCGGGTACCTGACACGGCCCGAGAGAAAGAAGGCACTCCATGCCCAAGCCCAAGAAGGGCCCCCGCCTCGGCGGTAGCCCGGCCCACCAGCGCCTGATGCTGTCGAACCTGGCCACGGCCCTGTTCGAGCACGGTCGGATCACCACCACCGAGACCCGTGCGCGCCTGCTGCGCCCGGTGGCGGAGAAGCTGATCACCAAGGCCAAGCGCGGCGACCTGCACAACCGTCGTGAGGTCCTCAAGACCATCCGCGACAAGTCGGTCGTCCACACCCTGTTCACCGAGATCGCGCCGACGTTCGCCGAGCGTCCCGGTGGCTACACCCGCATCACCAAGATCGGCCCCCGCAAGGGCGACAACGCCCCCATGGCGATCATCGAGCTGGTGACCGAGGCCTACAGCCCCAAGGCGCCCTCGACCAAGAAGACCGAGGCCGCTGCCGCTCCGGCGCCTGCCGCCGAGGAGTCGGAGGTCGAGGAGACCACCGCCGCCGAGGAGCACGAGGCTGCCGCCGAGGCCCACGAGGCCGCGGCCGAGGAGCACGAGGCCGCTGCTGAGGAGCACGAGGCCGCTGCTGAGGAGCACGAGGCTGCGGCCGAGGCTTCCGAGGACGAGTCCAAGGCCTGATCCACGCACCATCGCGAGGCCCGTCACCCCACCGGGGTGGCGGGCCTTCGTGCGTCCGGGGCCCGTGGGGGAGCGGCGACGCGCGGGGGAGCGGTGTGCCAGCCACGTTCCCAGCGCTCGGGAGGTGTCTCACGCACCGCTGGGTGGGAGTCAGAGGGCGCGCAGGACCTCGGCGGCGTCGAGGCTGCGGGGCGCGGCGCCGGCGTACGCCAGGGAGCGGGTCGCAGCGACCACGGCCTCGTTGACCGGGGTGGGGACGTCGTGGAGGCGCCCGAGCAGCACGACCTCGCCCGCGAGGTAGTCGATCTCGGAGTCGCCGGTGCTTCGGCTCAGGCTCTGCCACGTCGAGCCGCCACGGCGCTCGAGGTCGGTGCGGCGCTGGAGGATCGTGCCACGGCGCTCGGAGTCGGCAGCCGCGGACACGACCTCGAGCCCGGCCGCGGCGAGCACCCGTTCGCCCTCCGCGACGGCGAGGTCGGCGAGCCGGTCGGCGGCCTCTCCGCGGGCGAAGGAGGCGTCGACCCCGTTGCCGAGGTTCATCAGGAGCTTGCGGCGCTTCCACGCCATGCTGTCGGGTCGCTCCTGGGAGGCGATGCCGGCCGCGCGGAGGTCGGCGGCGACGGCGGCCGTGGTCGCGTCGGTGCCGCAGGGGATGCGCCCGACGTCGAGGATGGCCGGGGTGGGGTGGCAGCCCGCGACGACGACGCCCGGCTCGAGGTGGGTGGCGGGGAGCATCACGCACACGGCGTACGTCCGGGCGAAGAGGCGCAGCGCAGCGGTCTCGGTGGCGACGCCGTTGGTGGCGCAGGCGATCGCCACGTCGTCGGGCGCGTGGCGGCGCAGGTCAGCGAGCGCCTCGTGCGCCTGGTGGGACTTCACCGCGAGGAGCACCACGGTGTCGGATCGCCAGCCCACGTCCGCGGCGGTGTCGGTGGCACGGGCGTCGATGCGGTGCCGGCCGTCGCCTGCGTCGAGCACGAGCCCGTCGGAGCGGATCGCAGCCAGGTGGGCGCCGCGGGCGACGAGGGTCACGTCGAGACCGGCGAGGTGGAGGTGGCCGCCGATGACCCCACCCACCGCCCCGGCGCCGTAGACGACGTACTTCATGTCCCCGACCCTACGAGGACGGCGGTGCCCGCAGGGGGCGAGCCCGCCTGCTCAGTGGCGGACGCGGAACTTCAGGTGCAGGACCCGGTCCCCCTGGACCACGACGTGCGGGTCCTCGAGCAGGTGCGGGGAGTCGAGGGAGCCGAAGAACCGCTTGCCGGCGTCCAGCACGACCGGCGCGACGTCCATCGCGACCTCGTCGACCAGGCCGAGGGCGATTGCCTGGCCGCCCACGTCTCCCGCCGCCACCGCGACCCTGGCGTCGCCGGCGAGCTCCCGCGCCGTGCTGAGCGCGGCGGCCACGTCGTCGACGAAGTGGTACGCCGCCTCGGGGTGCCAGCCGTCGGGCCGGGGGCGGTGGGACACCACGACCACGTGGCCGCCGGCCGGTGGGCGGCCCTCCCACCCGTTGGTGATGTCGAAGAGACGACGGCCGATCACCATGCAGGCCGTGGCGTCCCACTCGGACCTCACGTAGTCGTACGACGTCCGCGACACCCGGAGGCCGCCCGGCGCGGGGTCGGCCATGTCCTGCGCGGCCAACGGCTGGTCCCCGTTGAAGTACCAGTCGAACAGGTGGCCGGGGTCGTCGTGCAGTCGGCGACGTAGCCGTCGACCGAGACGACGGCGTGGAGCACGACGGTGCTCATGCCGTGCCCCTCGCGGGCGGGCTCCAGGCGGGGTCGCGGCCGACGAAGCCCATCAGCTGCTCGACGGCGGATGCGTCGTCGGGCACGGGTACGGCGGGTCCGTACTGCCCCGAGCTGCGGAGCATCGCCTCGATGGGCCGCATGCCCGCCAGCATCTGCGCGGCGAGCTCCTCGTCGAGCCGCGGCTCCCGGCCCGCGGCACGGGCGAGGTCCCAGGAGTGCATGAAGACGTCGGCGGTGTAGAACCGGTCCACCGCCTCGGCCAGCGGGCTCGTCCCGGCGAAGGGGTGGGTGAACTCCTCGTCGCCGCGCTGCTCGACGAGCTCCTGGACGGCCGCGGCGTGATGGTGCCAGGCGGTCACCGGGTCGTCCGCGGTCGCCGGTCCGGGCGGCAGCTCGACGCCACCGGCGGAGAGGAAGCCGGGGAACCACGTGACGAGGTGGTCGACGACGTCGAGGGCCGTCCAGCCGTCGACCGGCGCACGCGCCGTCCAGTCGGGCGTCTGCTCCACCAGCCGGGAGAACTCACCGGCCACCGCCTCGTGGCGAGCGGCGGGGGACTCGGGCAGTGACATCAGAGCGAGCCCTCCGCCACCATTCGGTCGATGGCGGCGTAGCCGTCGTTGACACCGACCTCCATGCCGCTGCGCAGCCACGCGTCGCGGTCCTCGAACGAGTCGCACAGGCTGACCGCGTGGAGGCGGGTGCGGCCGTCGCCGAGGTCCTCGAAGGTCAGCGTCTCGAGGGCCACGCCGTCGGGCATCCCCTCCCACGTGAAGGTCTGGACGATCCGGTCCTCACGGACGGTGTGGAAGCAGCCGCGGAACGAGGTCGCGAAGTCCTCGCGTCCGTCGCTGCCGCGCGCGGTGTAGCTCCAGCTGCCGCCGTCGCGCGCGTCCCAGTGGGTGATGTCGGCGCCGATGTCCACCGGGCCGATCCACCGGGCGAACACCTCGGGGTCGGTGTGCGCACGGAGGAGCTGGGCGGGGGTGGCGGCGAAGTCGCGCCAGATGTGGATGGCCGGCACGCGCTCGTCGGCGACGATGGCGGCCTCGGGGTAGCGGGTCTGCGGGTCCTGCACGGTGCTCATGATGCGGTTCCTTCCTGCGGGTTGGGGTGGGGCTGCTCGTCGTCCTGCATCTGCGCGAGCACCCCGTCGAGCGCTGCGAAGCGCTCCTCGGCCCGGCGGCGGTAGCGCTCGATCCACTTCGTCATGAGGTCGAGCACCTCGGCTTCCAGGTGGACCGGTCGGCGCTGGGCCTCCCGGGTGCGGGTCACCAGCCCGGCGTCCTCGAGCACCTTGAGGTGCTTGGAGACGGCCTGGAGGCTGACGTCGTACGGCGCGGCCAGGTCGCCGACGGTGTGGTCGGCCTCGGTGAGGCGGGCCACCATGTCGCGGCGGGTCGGGTCGGCCAGGGCGGCGAAGACGCGGGAGAGCTGGTCGGCCACGGTTCGTCCTTGTCGTCAACTGATCGGTTGACAACAACCTAGGACGGCACTGGGGCCTTGTCAACCAAATGGTTGAAGAAGGGTCAGCGCGGCACGCGGACCGTGCGCGACGTGGCGCGACCGCACTCGGCGACACCGGGGCTGTAGGACGGCGAGACCGACACGTAGTAGCTCGCCCGCCGGGGCACCTTGAACCTGGCTCGGCCGGAGAAGGAGACGTTGGCACCGGCGACCTTGAAGTCCCGGTTGGGCCGCGCGCGCCACACGACGATGCGCGCGCGGGCGACGCACGCCGACTCCGCGGACCTGATCCGGACCTGGAGGCGCTGCTTGCCGTCCAGCCAGGTCAGTGACGCCTTGCGGGAGACCGTCGGGCAGCCGGTGGGATTGCCGGCGGGCACGGCCGGGCAGCCGTCACCGGTGTCGGGCACGCCGTCACCGTCGGAGTCAGGGCCGGCGGTGGTTGCGGCCGCGGCCGTGGAGGCGTACGCCGTCGCGGACGTCGGCAGGGCGCCCACCATCGAGAGCGGGAGCACGAGCAGCAGGGCGGCGAGGCGACGCGAGGCGCGGGGCGACATCATCAGGGGACCAGCGTAGGCGCCGTCCCCGCTGCTGGCCATGCGCGACTGGGGCCGGCCCCGGGCCTGCGCCTAGGATCGGGGCGTGCGCCTCCGGATCGACTGTGCCTACGACGGCACCGACTTCTCCGGGTGGGCGGCCCAGCCGGGTCGGCGTACGGTCCAGGGCGAGCTCGAGGCGGCGCTCGCCACCGCGCTGCGCCTGGAGCGGGTGCGGGTCACGGTCGCGGGCCGCACCGACGCCGGCGTGCACGCACGCGGCCAGGTGGTGCACCTCGACGTCGACCGTGCGGTCGTCGAGGTGTCCGCCGGACGCTCGGGCGACGCGCCGCTGGATGCGCTGGCCCGCCGCGTCGACGGCATCCTCCCCGCCGACGTGCGCGTGCGCCGGGTCCGTGAGGCGGCTGACGGCTTCGACGCCAGGTTCTCCGCGACCTGGCGTCGCTATGCCTACCGGATCGCCGACGCTCGGGAGCTGGGCGACCCCCTCGTCCGCCACCACGTCCTGACGTGGGGGCGCCGCCTCGACCTCGACGCGATGAACGCCGCCTCCGCGCCGCTGGTCGGCCTCCAGGACTTCGCCTCCTTCTGCAAGCGCCGGGAGGGTGCGACCACGGTCCGGACGCTGCTCGACCTCACCTGGCGCCGGGACGACGCCGGGCTCGCGGTCGGCACCGTGCGGGCCGACGCGTTCTGCCACAACATGGTGCGCTCGCTCGTCGGCTGCCTCGTCGCCGTCGGGGAGGGCAGTCGGCCGACGACCTGGCCGGTGGAGGTCATGGCCGGACGGCGCCGCGACCAGGGCGTGCGGGTCGCGCACGCGCACGGCCTCACGCTGGAGGAGGTCGGCTACCCCGACGACGACGAGCTGGCCGCCCAGGCCGAGCGCGCCCGAGCCACACGAGAGGCCATCGATGCCTGAGCACTACTTCTCCGCCGACCCCGCGGTGCCCTTCGAGCGGGAGGCCTTCACCGCCGACCTGTGGGGCCACGAGCTGACGATCGAGACCGGCTCCGGAGTCTTCAGCCGCGGGCACCTCGACCACGCGACCGCCGTGCTCTTCAGGGAGCTCGAGCCGCCGGTGCAGGGCCAGTTCCTCGACCTCGGGTGCGGCTACGGCGTCATCGGACTGGCGATCGCGCGCGCGGTTCCGCTGGCCTCGGTGATCGGCGTCGACGTCAACGAGCGGGCGCTGCTGCTGGCCAACGACAACGCGCGGGCGGCCGGGGTGGCGTCGCGCTTCGTGGCGTGCCTGCCCGACCAGGTGCCCGGTGACCAGGTCTTCGACGAGATCTGGTCCAACCCGCCGATCCGCATCGGCAAGGAGGCGCTGCGCGAGCTGCTGCTCACCTGGCTGCCGCGGCTCGCGCCGAACGGCCGGATGGTGATGGTGATCGGCAAGAACCTCGGCGGCGACTCCATGCAGCGCTGGCTCACCGAGCAGGGGTGGCCGACCGAGAGGCTGGCCAGCAGCAAGGGCTTCCGGGTGCTGGAGACGCGTCGGGGCTAGGCGGGGCGCGTGGCCACGAGCACGCCGATCTTGTCGATGCGGTGCTCGGGGTTGTCGAACTCGTCGGACCAGTAGTTGCCGACCGCGTGGTCCTCGAGCGTCGCGCAGGTGGACAGCGTGATCATCGCCCGCGTCGCGACCTCGCCCGGGCGTCCCGGGACCTCGGCCCGCTGGGCCCGCAGCGACGCGGGCTCGCGGAACGACGTCCACCGGGTGCGGCGCACCTCGTAGACGAAGACGGTGTCGCCGCTGCGGACGCTGATCCGGTCACCGCGGCGCAGCGACGGCGAGTAGCGCAGGGGAGCGGTGCCGGTCAGGCGGTGGCCGGTGACGATGAAGTTGCCGACCTCGCCCGGTCCGACCCCGCCGCGCGGGCCACGGGGTGAGGCCATCTCACCGGCGTTCTGCAGCGCGGTGCCGGGTGCGTCGTCCGGCGAGCCCGGATAGCGCACGACCGGGAACTCGCTCATGCCCAGCTCGGGGATGGAGACGAACGACCGGCGCGGCTCGGAGGCCTGGGGCTCGGTCTCCGCGCTGGTCTCAGGGGTGGCCTCGGGGGTTGCCTCGGTCGTGGGGCTGGCCCCGGAGGTGGGGGTCGGCGTCGCGGCGGACGTCGGGGAGGGCGTCGTACGCCGCTCGGCGGGCGCCTGCGTCACGGGTCCGGTGTCCGTGCTGGAGCAGGCGGTCGCGACCGCGACGGCGGCAGCGGCGATCAGGAGGCGGGACCGGCCTGGCATCCCTCCACGGTACGGAACGCCCCCAGCCGCACGGGCAGCTCCTCGACGCCGTAGACGATGGCCAGCTCGGTGAAGCGCAGGTCGGCCGGGTCGCACGCGAGCTCCAGGTCCGGGAAGCGGCGGGCCAGCGCGACGAGCGCGGTGCGCAGCTCCATCCGTGCGAGCTCGGCGCCGACGCAGCGGTGCAGGCCGTGGCCGAAGGCGAGGGTGCCGGCGGAGGCCGTGGTCGGGTCGAAGACCCCCGGGTCGACGTGTCGCGCCGGGTCGCGCCCGGCCGCGGTGAGCGAGATGACGACGATGTCGCCGGTCCGGACGGAGGCGGTGCCGACGGTGACGGCGTCGCGGGCGATCCGGGGGAAGGCGATCTGCACCGGGCAGACGTAGCGCAGCAGCTCCTCGACGACGCGGTCCACGTCCTCGGGCGCGCCGTCACGCAGCAACGCCCACGACGCCGGGGACCGTGACAGGACGTAGGTGCCGAGCGCCAGCATGCTGGCGCTGGTCTCGTAGCCACCGAGGAAGACCCCGTCCGCGAGCCCGCCGATCTCCACGTCGTCGAGGTCGTCGCCGTGCTCGGCGACCAGCCGGGAGATCAGACCGACGGGCAGGTGGGGCGAGCGCCGCTCGGAGGCGACCAGGTCGATGAGGAACTGCCGCGTGCCCGTCGCGGTGTCGAGGATGCCGACCCCCGCGTCACGGAGGTCGAAGCGCGCGGCCCCCCGGCGACGGAACTCGTCGCGGTCCACGTCGGCCAGTCCGAGGAGGTCGCAGATCACCCCGAACGGCACCGCGAAGCAGAAGCCGCCCACGAGGTCGACCTCCGGACCGTGGGCGGCCAGGTCGTCGAGGGCCGCCTCGACGACGCGGTCGATGTCGTCCTGCAGCTCGGCGAGCCGGCGTCGGGTGAAGTGGGGCGTCAGCACGCCCCGGAGCCGGTCGTGGTCGGGCCGGTCGGTCATCCCGAGCCCGCCGATCCGCTCGGCGGGGGCGCGGTCCTGCCGGCCGACGAGGTGGCGTACGTCGTTGGCGAAGGAGTCCGCGTCGGACAGCACGGCGCGCGCGGCGTCGTACCCGGTGACCAGCCAGACACGGGTGCCGGGCAGCCGCAGGAGCGGCACGACGTCGCCCCGGGCGCGGCTGTGCTCGAGTGCCGGCACGGGGTCCAGCCCGACGCGCTCGAAAAGCGCGCGGCCGCGGGACGGCAGCCGCCTGGCCGACGTGACGGCCAGTCGGAGGGCCGTCGCGCGGACCCGGCCCCCGACCCGGGACGGGATCATCAGCAGCGGCGTCATGCTTCATTGGAGCGCTGATCGGCCCGATCGCACCATCGGGGACGTCCCCGGTCCGGCCCGGGGGACTCCCCGGGGTGAGTGGCGGCAGGCAGGATGGGGCCCATGGCATACGTGGCAGCGGAGGACAGGTACGACGGGACGGGCATGCACTACCGCCGCACCGGCCGGAGCGGGCTGCGCCTCCCGGCCCTGTCGCTCGGGCTGTGGCAGAACTTCGGCACCGACCGCCCGGAGGAGGTGCAGCGCGCGATCCTGCGCCGCGCCTTCGACCGGGGAGTGACTCACTTCGACCTCGCCAACAACTACGGCCCGCCCTACGGCCGGGCCGAGGAGAACGTGGGCCGCTACCTCGCCGACGACTTCAAGTCGCACCGCGACGAGCTGGTCATCTCCACCAAGGCCGGCTGGGACATGTGGCCCGGCCCCTACGGCCAGGGCGGCGGGGCGCGCAAGCACGTGCTGGCGTCCCTCGACCAGTCGCTGGGCCGGCTCGGCCTCGACTACGTCGACATCTTCTACAGCCACCGCTTCGACCCCGACACCCCGCTCGAGGAGACCATGGCGGCGCTCGACACGGCGGTGCGCTCGGGGCGCGCGCTCCACGTCGGCATCTCGTCCTACTCGCCGGAGAAGACCCGCGAGGCGGCGACGATCGCCCGTGGCCTCGGCACGCCGCTGCTCATCCACCAGCCGTCGTACTCGATGCTCAACCGCTGGGTCGAGGACGGTCTCCTCGACGAGCTCGAGGAGCAGGGGATGGGTTGCATCGCCTTCACCGCGCTGGCGCAGGGCCTGCTCACCGATCGCTACCTCCACGGGGTGCCGCCGGACTCCCGCGCTGCGCGTGAGGACTCCACCGTGACCGGCCTCGACGACGACGTGATCGCCCGGGTCCGCGCGCTCAACGGCATCGCCGAGCGCCGCGGGCAGGAGCTTGCGCAGCTCGCCCTCCAGTGGGTGCTGCGCGACGACCGGGTCACCAGCGCCGTCATCGGTGCCTCCAGCGTCGAGCAGCTCGACACCAACCTCGACGCGCTGTCGGGTCCGCCGCTCACCGACGACGAGCTCGCCGAGATCGACCGCCACGCCGTCGAGTCCGGCATCAACCTCTGGGCGAAGCAGACCGAGGAGTGAGCGACCGGAGCGAGGCCACCCGCGTCGTCGTGGTCGGGGCCGACGCGGCCGGGATGTCGGCCGCCCACCAGGCGCTGCGCACCGCGAGGCGCACCGGTCGCGACCTGGCGATCACCGTGCTCGACAAGGGCATCCACACCTCCTACAGCGCCTGCGGGATCCCCTACTGGATGGCCGGCGACGTCGACTCCGGCGACGACCTCGTCGCCCGCACCGCCGACGCGCACCGCGAGGCGGGGATCGACCTGCGCCTCGGGGTCGAGGTGGTCGCGGCGGACCTGACGGGTCGCACCGTGACGCTGGCCGACGGCGAGGAGGTGGCCTGGGACGAGCTGGTCGTCGCCACCGGCGCCCCGGCCGTCGTGCCGGACTGGGCGCTGCGCGCGGACGGGACGACGTACGACGGCGTGGGCACGGTGAAGACGCTCGACGACGGCGCTGCCTGGCTCGAGCGCTTCACCGGGGCCGGCGACGGCGCCCACGTGGTGGTCGTCGGTGCCGGCTACGTCGGGGTCGAGGTGGCCGAGGCCGCCATGCGCCGCGGCTTCGGCGTCACCGTCCTGACCCGTGGGCGGGGCATGTCGATGCTCGAGGACGAGATGGCCGAGCGCGTCGACCTCGCGCTGTGCGAGGCGGGCGCGGAGGTCGTGCTGGGCGCCGAGGTGACCGGCCTCGACACCGAGGACGGTCGGGTGACGGGGGTGCGCTGGGACGGCGGGAGCCGCGAGGCCGACCTCGTCGTGCTGGCGATCGGCGTACGTCCTGCGACGGACTTCCTCGCAGGCTCCGGGCTGGAGATGGCCGATAACGGCGCGCTGCGTCCCGACCCGCACGGACGCGTGGCCGAGCACGTCTGGGCCGCCGGCGACTGCTGCGAGGTGCGGCGGCGCATCGACGACGCGTGGGCCTTCCGCCCGCTCGGGACGTACGCCACCAAGCACGGCCGGGCGCTCGGCGACACCCTCGCCGGCGGGTCCCTGTCCTTCGACGGGATGGTCGACACCTCGATCACCCGCTTCGCCCTCGACGAGGTGCACGTCGAGGTCGCCCGCACGGGGCTGTCCCGCGCCGACGCGGAGGCGGCCGGGCACGACCCGGTCGTGATGGTCACCGAGGGCAGCACCGCCAGCGGCTACATGCCCGAGGCCGACCCGATCGCGATCTGGGTGATGGCCGACCGCGCGACCCGACGCCTCCTCGGCGTGCAGGTCGTCGGTGGCCGCGGGGCCGGCAAGCGCATCGACGCCGCGGCCGCGGTGCTGTGGCACGGTGGCTCCGTCGACGACCTCGCCTGGATGGACCTGGCCTACGCGCCGCCCTTCGCGACCGCGTGGGAGGTCCTCCAGGTGGCCGCACGCCGGGTGGCCGAGCGGCTCTGAGGGGGCAATTCGGTTGCGGCCGACGAGATGATCGGGTCATGGACCTGCAGTTCGTCACCCTCGCCGAGCGCCCGGAGCTCATGGACGTCTTCTGGGACATGGAGACGTCGTGGCCGGAGTTCATGAAGCACGACCCCATCGGCAACGGCTACTACGCCTCGCTGGAGGAGTTCGCCGACTTCGTCCTGGTCTGCCTCGACGCGTCGGGGCGGATGGTCGCCAAGGCCCACTCGGTGCCGTTCGTCCTCCCGGAGGGCGAGCTGCCCGACGCCGGCTGGGACTTCGCCATCCGCAGCGGCTTGCTCACCAGGCTGTGGGGCGAGGAGCCGAACGCCTGCTCCGCGGTCGAGATCGCCATCGTCCCCGAGCTCCAGGGATCCGGCCTCTCGGGGCGCATCGTCGCCGCGCTGCGCGACAACGCCGCCCGGCTCGGGTTCAGCGAGCTGCTCGCGCCGGTGCGCCCCAACGGCAAGGCCGACGTCGACGAGCCGATGGCGGCGTACGCCCTGCGCACCCGGGATGACGGCCTGCCGGTCGACCCGTGGTTGCGGGTCCACGTGCGGGCCGGCGGGTCCATCGACCGCGTGTGCGCCCGCTCGATGGTCATCCCCGGCACCGTGGAGGAGTGGCGCGAGTGGACCGGGCTGCCCTTCGACACCACGGGCCCCGTCGTCGTGCCCGGGGCCCTGGCGCCGGTGATGTGCGACGCCGAGCACGGCACGGCCGTCTACGTCGAGCCCAACGTGTGGGTGCGGCACCCGACCGGCGCGTGAGCGTCAGGCGCCGCTGACCGCCTTGCGCACCTCGTTGACGCAGAGCGTGACGAAGGCCAGGGCGATGATGACCATCAGCACGTTGGAGTGCAGCTTGTTGCGCCACTCGGCCGGCGTACGGTCCGTGTTGAGCAGCCACAG
Organism: Nocardioides furvisabuli; assembly: GCA_964021995.1. Lineage (GTDB taxonomy): Bacteria > Actinomycetota > Actinomycetes > Propionibacteriales > Nocardioidaceae > Nocardioides > Nocardioides furvisabuli_A. Next base: position 166,802 of record CAXHZJ010000009.1, read on the forward strand.
CAGGGTGACGGCGAGGAACGGCATGAAGAACGCGCCGAGCACGCCGTAGGCCAGGATCAGCCAGACCGGCTTGCCGAGGAACATCATCACCATCGGCGGGAAGGTCAGCCACAGGATGTAGGCGCGGTACCACTTCCCGCCGGCGCGGGCGTCCTCCGCCGGACCGCCGGTCACGTTGGTGACGAAATCAGCGAACATCAGGCTCACGCCGTTCCACACGCCGACCAGCGACGACATCGCGGCCGCCCAGAAGCCGAGCAGGAAGAGCTTGCCGGCCCACTGGCCGTAGCGGTCCTGGAGCACCACCCCGAGGTCGAGCAGTCCGGCGTCGCCGGTCTCGATCGCGACACTGGTGGAGTAGAGCAGCTCGGCCCCGACCACCAGGGTGGCGAGGACGAAGATGCCGGTGACGACGTAGGCGACGGTGTTGTCGATGCGCATGACCCGCATGTAGCGCGGGGTGCTCCAGCCCTTCTCGCGCAGCCAGTAGCCGTACGCCGCGAGCGTGATCGTGCCACCGACGCCACCGGCCAGGGCGAGGGTGTTGACCAGGCCGCCGTCGGGGATGCGGGGCGTCAGCCCGGTGAGCAGCTCGGGCAGGTTGGGAGTGGTCAGCAGGGCCGCGCCGACCATCGTGACGAACATCAGTCCGACCAGTGCGGCGAGGACCTTCTCGAAGACGCTGTAGCGCCCCGTCCACACCAGCACCAGCCCGAGGACGCCGGACAGGATGCCCCACCACGTGGTCGACAGCACCCCGGTCAGGCCGGCCAGGGCCAGCCCGGTGCCGGCCATCGCTGCGGCGCCGTAGACGAAGCCCCAGATGACGATGTAGGGCGCGAAGTACCACGTCGTCCACGCGCCCAGCGAGCGCCAGCCCTCGAAGATCGTGCGGCCGGTGGACAGGCAGTAGCGGCCGGCGCCCTCGACGAGCACGATCTTCATCACGCAGCCGACGACCACGCACCACAGCAGGGTGTAGCCGAACTTCTGCCCGGCGATGAGGGTGGCGACGAGGTCGGCGGCGCCGACGCCGGTCGCGGCCACGACCAGGCCGGGTCCGATGATGCGCCAGCCGGGGGCGGTGGTCTGCTCTTCCGAGGTGGTGGACGCCATGCGCGGCACTCTAACCGTGGTCTAGACCATGGGGGGGAGGGCTGAGCGGGGCGATAACCACGAGACGCCGTGACCGGGGACAGGGAACAATCACTCCTCGTGGGTCACGTGGATGTCGCTGGAGTGCGTTACGAGCTGCCGGACGGGCGGGTGCTGCTCGACGACGTCAGCTTCCGCGTCGGGGACGGCCAGAAGGTCGCCCTCGTCGGCGCCAACGGGGCGGGCAAGACCACCCTGCTGCGCATCGTCACCGGCGACCTCACCCCCCACGCGGGCGTCGTGACGCGCTCGGGTGGGCTGGGCGTCATGCGCCAGTTCGTCGGCCACGGAGGTGGCGACGAGACCGTCCACGACCTGCTCCTGTCGGTGGCCCCGCCGCGGGTGCGCACCGCGGCGGAGGCGGTCGACGCCGCCGAGCTCGCGCTGATGGACACCGACGACGAGCGCACCCAGATGGCGTACGCCACCGCGCTGTCGGAGTACGCCGACGCCGGCGGCTACGACGTCGAGGTCACGTGGGACGTGTGCACCACCGCCTCCATGGGCCTGCCCTTCGACCGCGCCCGCCACCGCCTGCTCAGCACGCTGTCCGGCGGTGAGCAGAAGCGGCTGGTGCTGGAGTACCTCCTGCGCGGACCCGACCAGGTGCTGCTGCTCGACGAGCCGGACAACTACCTCGACGTCCCGGGCAAGATCTGGCTCGAGGGCCGGATCCGGGAGTCGGCCAAGACGATCCTCTTCATCAGCCACGACCGCGAGCTGCTCGACAACACCGCGACCCGCATCGTGACCGTCGAGCTCGGCAGCGCCGGCAACCTCGTGTGGACCCACCCGGGCGGCTTCGCGAGCTACCACGAGGCACGGTCGGACCGCTTCGAGCGCTTCGAGGAGATGCGCCGTCGCTGGGACGAGGAGCACGCGAAGATCAAGGCGCTCGTGCTGCGGCTGAAGATCAAGTCGGAGTACAACGACGGCATGTCCAGCCAGTACCGCGCCGCCCAGACGCGCCTGAAGAAGTTCGAGGAGGCCGGGCCGCCGGTCGAGCAGCCGCGCGAGCAGCAGGTGACGATGCGCCTCAAGGGCGGTCGCACCGGCAAGCGTGCCGTCGTGTGCACCGACCTCGAGCTCTCCGGGCTGATGAGGCCGTTCGACCTCGAGGTCTGGTACGGCGAGCGGGTGGCCGTGCTCGGCTCCAACGGCTCCGGCAAGTCGCACTTCCTGCGCCTCCTGGCCGCCGGGGGCAGCGACCCCGACGTCGAGCACCAGCCCGTCGGCACACCGCCGGCGCCGGTCCCGCACACCGGCAGTGCCAAGCTCGGCGCGCGGGTGCGACCCGGGTGGTTCGTGCAGACCCACGAGCACCCGGAGCTGGTCGGGCGCACCCTGCTGGAGATCCTCCACCGCGGCGACGAGCACCGCGACGGGATGGGCCGCGAGGCCGCGAGCCGGGTGCTCGACCGCTACGAGCTCGCGCACGCCGGCGAGCAGCGGTTCGAGTCGCTCAGCGGTGGGCAGCAGGCGCGCTTCCAGATCCTGCTGCTCGAGCTCTCCGGCGCCACGCTGCTGCTGCTCGACGAGCCGACCGACAACCTCGACGTGCAGTCCGCCGAGGCGCTGGAGGCCGGGCTCGAGGCCTTCGAGGGCACGGTGCTCGCGGTGACCCACGACCGCTGGTTCGCGCGCGGCTTCGACCGGTTCCTGGTCTACGGCGCCGACGGGGAGGTCTACGAGTCCGACGGCCCGGTCTGGGACGAGGGACGGGTGGCGCGGACGCGATGAGCGGCCCGCGCGCAGTTCTGGAGATCCACGAGCTCGACCCCTGGGACGACGCGGCCTTCGAGGCGTGGCACCACGTCTACGCCACGGCTGAGCGGCACGAGCTCGGCGACGTCGCGAGCGTGTGGCAGCTCGAGGAGGTCCGCGCGCTCATGCAGCACCCCGGCAGCTCGGCCTGGTCGGGTGGCTGGGCCGGGGTCCTCGACGGCGAGGTCGTCGCGGCGGGCTGGATGCGTACGCCCCTGCTCGACAACACCGAGCTCGCCGAGCTGTCGGTGCACGTGCTCCCGTCGGTCCGCCGTCGCGGCCTCGGGACCGCGATCCTCGAGGTCGTGGAGGCGGCCGCGGCCGCCCGCGGGCGGACGGTGCTGACGGGCCTCGTCGGCTGGTCGGACACGCTCGGCTCCGACGGCGCCGGGGCGTCGGGGCCGGAGTTCGCCGACGCGCACGGCTACGACCTCGCCCTGTCGGAGGTCCAGCGCGAGCTGCGGCTGCCGGTCGACGAGACCCTGCTGGCCGGGCTCGCGGACGACGCGGCGCGCGCCCATCCGGCGTACGAGCTGCGGTCCTGGGTCGGTCCGGTCCCCGACGACCTGGTCACGGGCTGGGCCGAGCTGACCTCGAGCCTCGCCACCGAGGCGCCGACCGGCGAGCTCGACCTCGAGCCGGAGGCCGTCAGCGTCGAGGTGGTGCGCGAGCGCGAAGCGACGCTGGCGAGGCAGGGACGGACGAAGTACAACACCGTCGCGCTCGACGCCGACGGCGCCGTCGTCGCCTACACCGACCTCGCCACGACCATCCACGAGCCGGGGCGTGCCTACCAGTGGGGCACGCTCGTACGCCGTCGCGACCGCGGCCACCGCCTCGGGGTGGCCGTCAAGGTCGCCAACCTGCGGCTGCTCCAGCGCGAGCGCCCCGACATCGTGCGGCTCACGACCTACAACGCCGAGGTCAACGCCCACATGATCGGCGTCAACGACGCCCTGGGCTTCCGGCCGGTCGCGCGGCTCGGGGACTTCCAGAAGAAGCTGGGCTGACGACGCTGTGCGGTCGCCCTGGTGTGGATCCCGCACCACGGTGACCACACAAGGGGCACCATCGAGGCCATGACCACGCGCCGCGGCCTCTTCGTCGCTCCCTTCGACGCCCTCGCCGACCCGCGCCTCATCGGGGAGCTGGCCGCCGAGGCCGAGGCGGCCGGGTGGGACGGGTTCTTCGTGTGGGACCACCTGCTCTACGGCGACCGCGTCACCGAGATCGCCGACCCGTGGACCTGCTGCGCGGTCGTCGCGATGCGGACCGAGCGGATGGTCTTCGGGCCCATGGTCACGCCGCTGCCACGACGCCGGCCGCAGGTGCTGGCCCGGCAGGCCGCCAGCCTGGCGGTGCTCTCGGGCGGCCGCTTCGTGCTCGGTCTCGGGCTCGGTGACGACTGGGTGGGGGAGTTCAGCGCGTTCGGCGACGAGGCGGACCCGAAGGTGCGCGGCGCGATGCTCGACGAGGGGCTCGCGGTGCTCACCGGGCTGCTCGGCGGCGGGACGGTCGACATCGCGGGCGAGCACCAGGCGGCGCACGGCGTACGGTTCCGGCCCGCGCCGGCGGTGCCGATCTGGCTGGCCGGGCGCTTCGGCAACAAGGCGCCCCTGCGCCGGGCGGCACGCCACGACGGCTTCTTCGTCATCGGCCTCGGCGGTCCCGACGACCTCGACGAGGTGACGACCGCGCTCGCCGGGCACGAGCCCGCGCCGAGCTTCGACGTGGTGGTCGACCTCCAGCCCGAGCAGGACCCGGCGCCCTGGCTGGACCGGGGCGCGTCGTGGGTGCTGACCCGGATCGGCCCCTACGACCTCGACGTGGAGGAGGCGCGCCGCATCATCGCGGCGGGTCCGTGACCGGGGCGGAGGGCCGCCACCGCCGCAGGACCCGGCGCGAGACGAGCCAGGTCAGCAGCCCGACCAGCAGCGCCAGTCCTGCGCGCAGCCAGAGCGGCCACGGGCCGCGGTCGACCTCGCCGGGCGTGACGACCTGCAGGTCGCCGACGGTGGCGGAGGCCATCTGGAACCGGCCCACGCCGTAGCTCCCGAGGTCGCTGATGTTCATGAGCGGCTGCGGCGCGCCCCCGTCGAGCGCGACGCGGGAGAGGTCGTACGCCTCCGCGCAGCACGGATCGTCACCGGCGACCTCGAGCAGCGCCATGAGCTCGTCGGCGTCGGTCCAGCCGAGCACGCGCCCGGCCTCCGCGAGCGGCAGCTCCATCGGTTCCGGCACGTCCGCGGCGGCGCCGGACGGGTCGACGAAGGCGATCCCCGTCGGAGCACCGGGATCCGGCGCACCCGCCGGGGCACCGGAGGGCTCCAGGGTGGTCGTCGCGAGCAGCCGCCCGTCCGGGGACCAGGCTGCCGGGCCGGCGAGCACCCCGACGGTCTCGAGGTCCCGGGTGTCGCCGCCGGCGAGGTCGACGACCGAGATCCGGGCGTCGGCGAAGGAGGTGCCCGTGCGCTCGACGGCCAGCTCCGTCCCGTCGGGGGAGAAGGCGACCGCGGTGACGTCGTCGCCGGGCAGGAGGTCGGTGGTGTCGTCGCCGAGGTCGAGCACGCCGACCTCGCCGGCGATCCGCTCGCCGGTGTAGGGGTTCGTCGGTTCCAGGGACAGCAGGTGCGCCAGTGCCGTGCCGTCGCGCGACCAGGCGACGGGCAGGACGCTCTGCCCGGTCGGCAGCGGGTGGCTGGTCGCCTCACCGGTGAGGAGGTCGACGACCACCACGTCGGGGTCGGCGGTCTCGTGGTCGCCGACGGCCACCTTCGTGCCGTCGGGCGACAGCAGCATCGGGGCCGGGTCGCCCTGCGAGGCAGCGCTCGCGCGGTCCTCGGCCGCGTCCACCCGCCGGTAGGCGTCCCCGCCGGCGCCCAGCACGACGGCCTGCGGGAAGTCGAACAGCTCCACGCCCCAGCCGTGCTGGAACAGCGCCACGGCGGCGCCCGGCGGAGAGGACGAGACGCTGCCGGTCAGGTGGGAGTGCGCCGCGAGGTCCCGCGGCACCGCTGCTGCGCCGGCCTCCGCGGGAGCAGCGTCGCTGGGCGAGGTGAGCGCGATGGTGAGCGCGGCCGCGCCGAGCCCGACCACCCAGGACAGCCCCCGACCACGCGCATGCGCCGACTCTAGGGCGGATCGGCGGGGGCGACGCGGAAGACGGGCCAGCCGATCTCCGTGCGCCACGCGGACGGGTCGGGGGTGTCGCGCGGGCCGACCAGGTAGGTCTCCCGGACCGGGCCCGCCACCGCGAGGGCGTTGGCAGCCACCCACGCGCCCAGCTCGCCGTAGGTCACGTCGATGTCGTCGTGCTCCCCGACGTGGTGGTCACGGCCAGCTCGACCTCCGGCAACCTCACCGGCTGCACCCGCCCGACGGACGGCGGGTCGTCGGCCGGGCGGAAGACCAGCACGTGTCCGTGACCGACCTCGAACAGGGCGTTGTCGTACAAGCCGCCCGGCGGCCCCGTCCGCGCAGTGACCGCGACGTCCAGCTCGGCCATGGCGCCGGCGTACCACGCGAGGACGTCGTCGTGCCTTACGTCGGCCTCGACCGCGGCCACCGTCGTGGCCGGGACGGCCCGCAGCTCGACGCGGACCGGCGCCGGCCCGGGCTGCAGCAGCCGACGCAGCGACACCACCGCCGCCCGTGTCCGGTCCAGCTCCGCCTCGAGGCGCTGGAGGTGCTCGGCGACGAGCGCAGCGCGGTCCGCGGTGTCGGGCGAGCCAAGGATGCGGCGCACGTCCGCCAGCGGGACGTCGAGCTCGCGCAGTCGGTGGATGACCTGCGCGGTGGGGATCTGGTCCGCCTCGTAGTAGCGGTGGCCGGTGGCGTGGTCGACCGTCGCCGGCACCAGCAGGTCCGCGTCGTGGTAGCGACGCAGGGTGCGCACGCTCAGGTGCGTGAGGCGGGAGAACTCGCCGATCGCCAGCATGTCCGCAGTGTGCACCCTCTCCCCGGGGGAGGGTCCAGTGCTTGACCCTCGCCCGGCAGGACGGGCCATGGTCGGGGCATGGCCACCTCCACCTCCGCCTCCACCGCCATCGAGCCGTCCGGGCTCCCCGCCGTCATCCGCACCTACCTCGCGGCGCACGCGGCCCGCGACGCGGACGCCGCCGTCCGCGCCTTCGCCACCGACGCCGTCGTCACCGACGAGGGCCACACCTACCGCGGCACCGACGAGGTCCTCGAGTTCCTGCGCAGCGCCGGGGGACAGTTCACCTACACGACCGAGCTCGTCGCCGCCGAGCGCGTCGACGACGCGCACTGGGTGGCGACCAACCGGCTGGAGGGTGACTTCCCCGGCGGCGTCGTCGAGCTGCGCTACCGGTTCACCCTGGTCGACGGCCTCGTCAGCGAGCTGTTCATCGCGCCGTGACCGGCCGTCGCCGCGCGATCAGGTGAACGCGCTGATGCCCGTCTCGGCCCGGCCGATCAGCAGCTTCTGGATCTGCGAGGTGCCTTCGTAGAGCGTCATCACGCGGGCGTCGCGGAGGTACTTCGCGACCGGGAAGTCGTCGACGTAGCCCGCGCCGCCGTGCACCTGGATCGCGTTGTTGGCCGCTCGCACCGCCGCCTCGGAGGCGAAGAGCTTGGCCTTCGAGGCGGCCACGCCATAGGGCTCGCCTCGGTCGATCAGGTCCGCGCAGCGCCACGCGAGCAGCCGGGCGGCGTCGGCGTCGAGCGAGATGTCGGCGATGAGGTCCTGCACGAGCTGGAACGACGCGATCGGCTTGCCGAACTGCGTGCGCTGGGTGGCGTACGCCACCGACGCCTCCAGGCAGCCCTGCACGATGCCGACGCAACCCGACGCGACCGCGAGGCGGCCCTTGTCGAGGGTGCCCATCGCGATCTTGAAGCCCTGACCGACCTCGCCGAGGCGCGCGGAGTCCGGGACACGTACGTCGTGCAGGAACAGCTCGGCGGTGGCCTGGCCGCGCAGCCCGAGCTTGTGCTTGATCTCGCGGGCCTCGAAGCCGGGGGAGTCGGTCGGCACCAGGAACGCCGTCACGCCGCGCGGGCCGTCGTCGCTGGTGCGGGCGAAGACCAGCGCCACGTCGGCCCAGGTGCCGTTGGTGATGAAGAGCTTCTGCCCGGTGATCACCCAGTCGGAGCCGTCGCGCGTCGCGCGCGAGGTGAGGTTGCCGGCGTCGGATCCGGTGCCGGGCTCGGTCAGCCCGAAGCAGCCGAGCTTCGTCGCGGCCGCGAGCTGCGGCAGCCACTCCTGCTTCTGCTCCTCGGAGCCGTGGAAGAGGATCGACTTGCCGACCAGCCCGCTGCTCACCGACACGATGCCGCGCAGGGCGGAGTCGGCGCGGCCGAGCTCCTCCATGGCGATCGCGTAGGTGACGTAGTCGCCGCCCACCCCGCCGTACTCCTCGGGGATGGTGAGGCCGAAGAAGCCGAGCTCGGCCATCTTCGGCACGATCGCAAGGTCGACCGACTCGTCGTGGTCCCACTGCATGCGGTGCGGGACGGCCTCGCGCTCGAGGAAGTCGCGCGCGAGGTCGCGGAAGGCCTGTTGCTCCTCGCTGAGCGACAGGTCCATCAGAGCGCCTCCACCAGCTCGTGGTCGGTGACCCGACCGGCGAGGCGCGAGAGGTGGTGCGGCGCGTTGCCGAGCCACTGGTCGAGCACCTCGAGGTGGGCGGTCCCGACGCCGACGGCGTACTCGGCGGTCATGCCGATGCCGCCGTGGAGCTGGATCGCCTCCTGCCCGATGTGGCGTCCGGCGCGGCTCACCTGGAGCCCGACCCGGTCGGCGGCCTCGGCCACGACCTCGCGGTCACCGCCGGCGATCGTCATCGTCGCCCAGTCGACCATGCTGTGGGCGAGCTCCAGCGAGACGTACATGTCCGCGGCGCGGAAGGTGAGCGCCTGGAAGGTGTTGAGCGTGACGCCGAACTGCTTGCGGCTCTTGAGGTAGTCGGACGTGGCACGGACCTGGCTCTGCATCACGCCGAGCGCCTGGTTGGCGCCCATGATCCGGGTCAGGTCGCTGATGGTGGCGATGCTCGGCGTGAGGTCGCGCCCGGGTGCCCCCAGCGGCGTCGCGGCGCTGCCGGAGAAGCGCACCGAGGCGGCGCGCGTCAGGTCGGCGGCGGCGTAGCCGGTGCGCTCGACGTCGGCGGCGTGGACCACGAAGACCCCGGTGCCGCTGTCGTCGGGCAGTGCGGCGGTCACGACGAGCACGTCGGCGGCCTCGCCGGCGACCACCGGGTCGGCGACGCCGTCGAGCGTCCACGTCTCGCCGGAGACGGAGGCGCGTACGCCGTCCGCGTGCGAGGCCCAGCGCCCGCCGGGGGAGGTGTCGGCCGCGGCCAGCACGACCTCACCGGCGCTCAGCCGGCCCAGCAGGTCTGCCTTCTGCTCGGGTGAGCCGAGCGCGGCGACCAGGCCGCCGGCGTGCACGACGCTCGAGAGGTAGGGCTCGGGCGCGAGCACCCGGCCCAGCTCCTGGCACACGATGCCGATCTCGACGGGCCCGGCGCCGACGCCGCCGTGCGCCTCGGCGAAGGGCAGCCCGAGGACGCCCATCTCGGCCAGCCGTCCCCACAGGGCGCGGTCGAATCCCGGCTCCTCGGCCACGGTGCGGCGCCGCGCGTCGTGGTCGGCGTACGCCGTCGCGAGGAGGCCGCGCACGGCCTCGCGCAGCGCCTGCTGCTCGTCGTCGTAGGTGAAGTCCATCGCGGTGCCTCTCAGAGTCCCAGGATCGTGCGGCTGATGATCTGGCGCTGGATCTCGTTGGACCCGCCGTAGATCGACGCCTTGCGGAGGTTGAGGTAGGTGGGCGCGGAGCGCCGGGCCCAGCCTTCCTGCGGGGAGTCCTCGTCGGCGCGCGACGCGAGCGAGGCCGGCCCGGCGAGGTCGAGCGCGAGCTCGCTGACCGCCTGCTGGAGCTCGGTGCCGCGGAGCTTGAGGACCGAGGACGCCGGGTGCGGCTCGCCGCCGGCCGAGTGCGCGACGACGCGCAGCGCGGTGAGCTCGAGGGCGAGGAGCTGGTTCTCCAGCTCGGCGACGCGGGCGCGCACCATCGGGTCGTCCATCTGGGCCGCGGCCGTGGTCTTGAGGCTCGCGAGCGCCCGCTTGGTGGCGCCGACAGGGGCGACACCGACGCGCTCGTTGCCGAGCAGGAACTTGGCGATCGTCCAGCCCTGGCCGGGCTCGCCGACCAGCAGGTCCCCGGGCACGCGGACGTCGGTGAACCACACCTCGTTGACCTCGTGGCCGCCGTCGATGAGCTCGATCGGGCGGACCTCGACGCCGGGGGTGGTCATGTCGATGAGCAGCATCGAGATGCCGGCCTGCTTCTTCACCTCGGGGTCGGTGCGCACGAGCGTGAAGATCCAGTCGCCGTGCTGGCCGAGCGTGGTCCAGGTCTTCTGTCCGTTGACGACCCAGTCGTCGCCGTCGCGCACCGCGGTCGTGCGCAGGCTGGCCAGGTCGGAGCCGGCGTCGGGCTCGGAGAAGCCCTGCGACCACCAGATGTCGAGGTTGGCGGTGTCGGGGAGGAACCTCTCCTTCTGCTCCTCGGTGCCGAACTGGGCGATGACCGGGCCGATCATCGAGGCGTTGAAGGCCAGCGGGATGGGCACGCCGGCGCGTTGCATCTCCTCGTGCCAGAGGTGGCGCTGGAGGTCGGTCCAGTCCTGGCCGCCCCACTCGGTGGGCCAGTGCGGGACCGCGAGGCCCTCGGCGTTGAGCACGCGCTGGCTCTCCACGATCTGGTCGCGGGTGAGGTGACGACCCTCCAGGACGGTGTCGCGGATCTCCTGGGGCACCTTCGTGGTGAAGAACTCCCTCATCCGTGCGCGGAACTCCGCGTCGGCGGGGCTGAGCTCGAGCTGCATGCGACTCCTCCGGTCGGTCGGTGCCCCCATCATGTCGGCCCGCCGGTAACGGGTCCACGCGCGCACTCCCGCCCCCATCGGTGGGGGCGGGAGTGCGCTGGTGGACCCGTTGCTCGGAGCGGCGCGTGGTCAGCCCTCGGTGGCGTCGCTGTCGAGGGTCACGCTGGCCTGCTGCTCCTCACCGTCGCGGAGCCACGTCACGGTGACCTCGTCGCCCGGGCGGTAGGAGCGGATCGTCGCGACGAGCGAGTCGGCGCCGGTGATGCGACGGTCGTCGATCGAGGTGATCACGTCGCCGGGCTCGATGCCCGCGTCCTCGGCCGTGGAGCCGGCCGTCACGTCGTCGATCCGCGCACCCGCCGCGTCGTCGGTGATGCGGATGCCGAGCCGCGCGTGGGTCGGCGTCTCGCCCTTCGCCATCTGGTCGACGATCGGCATGACCTCGTCGATCGGGATCGCGAAGCCGAGGCCGATCGAGCCCGACTGGCCCGACTGGCCGAACGGCGACTGCGAGGCCGCGGTGCGGATCGAGGAGTTGATGCCCACGACCGCCCCGGTCATGTCGACGAGCGGGCCGCCGGAGTTGCCCGGGTTGATGGCCGCGTCGGTCTGGATCGCGGGGTACGTCGTGGAGTTGCCCTCGTCGTCGGAGCCGACGTTGACCGGGCGGTCCAGCGCGCTGACGATGCCGCTGGTGACGGTCGCGTCGAGGCCGAAGGGCGAGCCGATTGCGACGACGCCCTCGCCGACGCCGAGGTTGGCCGACTTGCCGATCGTCGCGGGCGTGAGGTCGGAGACGTCCGCGGCCTGGATCACCGCGGTGTCGGTGAGCGGATCGGTGCCGAGGATCTCGGCCTCGGCGCTCGTGCCGTCGTCGAAGGAGACCCGGATCTCGCCACCGCCCTCGGCCACCTCGACGACGTGGTTGTTGGTCAGGATGGTGCCGTCGGCGGTGAGGACGATGCCGGAACCGGACCCGGTGCCCTGGGCGCCGGTGACGTCGATCTTCACCACGCTCGGCAGCACCTCCTGCGCGACGGCCTCCACCGATCCTTCGGGGGCGGGCGCCTGGGTCTGCGACACGGGGGAGGTCGAGACCGAGCCGGACGGTGCGGAGGTCGAGGTGTCGTCGCGGGTCACGTCCCACAGGGCCGCTCCGCCGATGCCGGCACCGCCGCCCACGAGGAGCGAGGTCGCGACGACCGCCGCCGCCAGGCCCGTACGCCGCTTGCGGGGCTCGCGCTGCGGCTCACGCTGCGGGGCGGGCGGAGGAGCGGGAGTGCCCCACGGGGACGGCTGGGGGGCGTGCTGGGGGTCGTGCTGGGGTGTGGATGCGTCGCTCATGCTTCGAGCCTGCGTCGGGACCCTGTGGATGCCCTGAGAACGCGCTGGGAAGGCGCCCAGATCTGTCAGCGCGCGTCGCGCAGGGCGTACCTCGGGTGCTCCAGCGGCCAGTCCCGCGCGATCCACAGCGGCACCAGCTCGTCGAGCGCCTGCTCGAGCTCGGTGCCGACGCACTCGTCGACCACCCACCACGAGATCTCGGCGTCGGAGCCGGGCACCTCGGGGGGATCGATGTAGACGCAGCCCAGCAGCGCCGTCTCGTCGGTGTCGAACAGGGCGTAGTTGAAGGACTCGTGCGTCTCCATCTCGGCCGCGTGGCGGGCCAGGTCGGCGCGGTCCTCCTCGTGGGTCATGTCGGCCGGGGGCCAGCCCCACGCCGCGCCGTAGATCCGCCACAGCCGCTCCCGCGACCCCATCACCGCGACCATGTCGAGGTCGGTGTCGTCGGGGTGGATGGGGCGCAGGTGGTGGCCGAAGGCGACCTCGACGCGGGTCGGGTGGGCGAAGTCGTCCGGCAGCCAGGGCGTCTGGTCGGTCACGGGTTCCTCCTGGGTCATCCGGCCAGCATGGCGCAGTCGGCACGCCGGCGCAGCGCGGCGAGCGCGCGATGGGTGTTGGACTTGACGGTGCCGGTCGAGCACCCGAGCACGGCCGCGGTCTCGGCGATGCTGAGCTGCTCGTAGTAGCGCAGCACGACCGTGGCGCGCTGCTGCTCGGGCAGCTGGCGCACCAGCGCCCACAGCTCGCCCGTCCCGGTCGCCTCCGGACCGGGCGCGCCGGCCCGGTCCGGCACGTGTGCCGTGCTCACCTCGCCGTGGCGCCACGGCTGGCGGTGCCAGCTGACGTGCTGGCGCACGATGGTGCGCCGGAGGTAGGCGTCGGCGGCGCCCTTGTCGCGCAGGCTGTCCCACCGTGCCAGGACCCGCACGAGCGACGTCTGGAGGACGTCCTCGGCCGTGTGCGGGTCGCCGGTGACCGACCACGCCCAGCGCAGCAGCACGGGGCGCCGCGCGGCGACGTACGTCGCGAAGTCGAGGTCGGTCCCCGCGACGACCCTCAGGTCGGTGGCGGTCGTGGTCACCTCACGCCGCCCGGGTCGAGCGCAGCAGCCCGGCCGCCACGACGACCAGCCACAGCGGGCCGGTCATCCCGGCCATGTACTGCAGCGGGCTGACCATGAACAGGGCCGTGATGCCGCCCAGCACGAGGCTCGCCCAGCCCAGCCACCGGGCGTACGCCCCCTGCCGCAGCGCCGCGGTCGCGAGCGCCAGGCCGGTCAGCCCCGCGCCGCCCCACAGCCACGGGATGGTGCCGATCCAGTGGTTGAAGAAGACCGCGCTCTCCGGCACGACGAGCCCGGGGTCCCCGGCGAGACCGAAGGCGAACTCCGTGGTCAGGCCCGCGCCGAGCAGCTGTGCGACGGCGACGAGGCCCAGGCCGGCGACCGCGATGCCGGGAACCAGGCTCTCGGCGGCGGTGCGGGCGTGCAGCTGCCGGTGCAGGCCCGCCGCGAAGACGACCAGCAGGACGCACGACAGCATCGTCGCGGTGTGGAACGCGATGACCTGCGGCACCTGCTCGGACAGGCGCTCGGTGATGGCGGCGGCGTCACCGGAGAGGTCCCGGTCGTAGACGGCGTTCACCGTCCCGCTGGCGATGCCTCCGGCGATGCCGAGGACGCCGGCGCCGAGCCCGGCGAGGACCCAGCCGCGGCCGGCCGGGTCGGACCGCGGCGCCGAGGACGCCTCGGTGGTCGTGGTGGTCTGGTCGAGCGTGCTGCTCATGGTGGCTCCTGCTGTGGTGTCGGGGCACGCGTGTCGTGCCGTGGCACCACCCTCGATCCGGGCAGGCGTGCGGACCACGGACAGCGGCAGGTGTACGAGTGGTGTGCGGGTCGGGCCCGGGTCAGGAGGAGGCGCCGAGCATCGCCGCGGCGCTCTCGGGCGGGAGCCCGCGCCCGGTGTCGAGCGCGTCGTCGTAGCGGTCCGCGCCGAGGTGGAGGCGCGCGTCGTCCGCAGCCGCGCGGATGGCGTCGGGGTCGGGGCGGTAGTAGCCGTAGCCGCGGGCACCCTGGGTCTCGCGGATCGCCTGCGCCGCGCCCAGCAGCAGCGGCACCCGCGCGTGCTTCCCGGTGGCGGCGGCCAGCACGGCGCCGGCGTCGAGGAGGTAGGCGAGGTTGGCCTGGTCGCCGGTCTCCAGGGAGAGCCGGGTGCTCTCCTCCAGGTGGCGTCGCGCCGCCTCGTGGTCGCCACGGCCGAGCTCGACCTGGAAGAGGTTGTAGAGGGCGATGTAGGACGACAGCCGGTCCTCGCGGCCGCGGGCCGACTCCAGGCCCGCCTCGATCAGCCGCACCGCCTCGTCGGGATCACCCTCGAGCAGGGCCACCGTGCCCAGCCAGACGTGCGTCAGCCCCCAGGTCCACTGGACCTCGGCGCCCCCGCGCTCCGCGTGGCCCCTCGCCTCCTCGAAGCGGTCGCGGGCCAGCGCGAGGTCGCCGGCGACGAGCGCCACGAGGCCCTCGCCCGCCACGGCGTTGGCCAGGATGGCCGAGTCGTCGCCGGCGTGGGCGTGGGCGCGCGTCCACCACTCACCGGCCGAGGCCACGTCGTCCATCGCGAAGGCCATGGTCGCGGCGGCGGTCTCGGCGCGGGCCCGCACGTCGTCGGGCAGGTCCGCGCTGTGCCGGAGGGCGGTCTCCGCGAAACGCCGTCCGTGGTCGTGCTGGCCGCGCAGCCACCAGTAGAGCCAGAGCTCCCAGGCGATCCGGGCCGGGGTCTCGACGTCCCCGAGTGCCAGCGATCGCTCGGCGGCGGCGGTGAGGTTCGCGTGCTCGCGGTCGATCCGGGTCAGGGCGGCGACCTGGCCCCCGTCGCGGTAGCTCGAGTGGTTGGCCTCGGCCACCCGGAGGTAGTGGGCGGCGTGGGCGGCCACGGCCTGCTCCCACTCACCCGCCTCATGGAGCAGGTGGCGGGCGTACTGCGCCACCGGCTCCAGCAGGCGCAACCGGCCGCTGGGCTCGGCGACCACGAGGGAGTGCTCGACGAGCACCTCCACCTTGCGCACCACCTCGGTCCCGTCGATCCCGCAGGGTGCCACCACGGACTCGAGGTCCACGAGTGTGGTCCCGTCCACGAAGATCCCCATCAGGCGGAGCAGCCGGCGGCTGGACGCGTCGAGCAACGAGTGGCTCCAGTCGAGGGTCGCGCGCATGGTGCGCTGGCGCGGAGGCAGGTCGCGGGGCCCCGCCTCGAGGGCGCTGTCGAGGCGCGCGAGCAGCGAGCCCGGGTCGAGCAGCCTGGCCCGCGCGGCCGCGAGCTCGAGCGCGAGCGGGAGCCCGGCGAGCCGTTCGCAGGTGGCGGTGATCGCCGCCGCCTCGTGGGGCTCGGAGCCCCATCCGGGGCTGACCCGCTGGGCCCGGTCGAGCAGCAGCGTGGCGGCGGGGGAGGGCGACCCGTCGGGGCGGTCCCGCACCTCCAGCGGGTCGACGGCGTACTCGGTCTCGCCGCGCACCCGCAGCGGGGCGCGGCTGGTCGTCAGGACGGTCAGGTCCGGCACCGCCTCGACCAGGGCGGCGAACTGCGGTGCGGCGTCGAGGAGGTGCTCGACGTTGTCGAGCACGAGCAGCAGGTCCTGCCCGCGCAGCCGGTCGACGAGGTCGTCGGCCACGGACCGGCCCGGGTCTCGGACCGCACCCACCGCCTCGGCGACGGCGGGGAGCACCTGGTCGACCTCCAGCAGCGGCGCCAGCTCCACGAGCCGTACGCCGTCCGCGTAGCGCTCCTGCACCGCGGTCGCCGCGGCCAGGGCGAGGCGGGTCTTGCCCACCCCGCCGGGTCCGCTCAGGGTGACCAGCCGGCTCGACCTGAGCAGGTCGCCGACGCGGGTCACGTCCTCGTCGCGCCCGATGAGCGGCGTGGCGGGCGTGGGCAGGGCGCGCGAGGAGCGCGCCGGGGCTACGCCCGGTGAAGGGCGCGCGGAACGCGGGGGCACTGCGCCCAGCAGGGTCGTGCGCTGGTCGTCGTCGAGCTCCAGCGCCGCAGCGAGGGCGCGCAGCGTGTGGGGGTAGGGACGGGTTCGGGTCCCGCGCTCGAGGGCGCTGATGGCGTGCGGGCTGAGGGTGGCCCGCTCGGCGAGCTCCTCCTGGGACAGCCCGGCGGCCTCCCGCATGGCACGCAGCACCGACCCGAGCGTGTGCGTGCCGACATCGCCCACCAACGCCTCCCCTGTGGTGCCGTGCCGGTGAGTGTAGTGAGCGCGCGCTCCCTGCGCGCCGAGGTTTTCCCGAGCAGTTCTGCAAGATCTGCCCCAGTCCCCGCGCAACTGTTCTGAAAGATCTTGCAGGCATTGCAAGACCTGCCACCGGAGGCCTACTGTGACGCCCGCCACGTCGTTCGACCTTCACCTCTCGGGAGTCACCAGTGCGCCGTCCCCTGTCCCGCCCCTCCGCACGCGCCGGCGTAGCCCTCGCGGGCCTCGCCACCGCCCTCACCTCGCTGGTGGTGCTGCCACCGCCCGCCAGCGCCGAGCACCGCGAGGCCCCGCCCACCTCGGTCACGCTCGTGGGCAGCCTCCAGGACGAGCTCGGCTGCGCCGCCGACTGGGCGCCCGCGTGCGCCGAGTCCGCGCTGGTGCAGGGCGACGACGGGAGCTGGGTGCTCGAGGCCGACGTGCCGGCCGGGACGTACGCCTGGAAGGTCGCCCTCGACGGCTCGTGGGAGGAGAACTACGGCGCCGGGGGTGAGGCCGGCGGCGCCGACCTGCCACTCGTGCTGGAGCACCCCGCACGGCTGCGGTTCAGCTACGACGACACGAGCCACCGCATTGCTGTCGAGCCCGCCGAGCGACCGTCCGCGAGCCCGACGGCGGCGGACCGCGAGCTCGCCGGCACCTCGCTGCGCGGCCCGCTGACGCGCGAGAACTTCTACTTCGTGATGGCCGACCGGTTCGCCAACGGCGACCCCACCAACGACGCAGGCGGGCTGTCGGGAGACCGGATGGCCACCGGCCTGGACCCGACCGACAAGGGCTTCTTCCACGGCGGCGACATCCAGGGCCTCTCCGACCGGCTCGACTACATCGAGGGGCTCGGCACCACCGCCATCTGGCTCACCCCCAGCTTCCAGAACCGGCCCGTGCAGGGGACCGGCGCCGACGCGAGCGCCGGCTACCACGGCTACTGGGTCACGGACTTCACCCGCATCGACCCGCACTTCGGCACCAACGCCGAGCTCGAGGCGTTCATCGACGAGGCGCACGGGCGCGGCATCAAGGTCTTCTTCGACATCATCACCAACCACACCGCCGACGTCATCGACTACGAGGAGAAGCAGTACGGCTACGTCGGCAAGGACGCCGAGCCCTACCGCGACGCCGCCGGCAACGTCTTCGACGACCGCGACTTCGCCGGCACCGAGGACTTCCCCGAGCTCGACGCCGCGACCTCCTTCCCCTACACCCCGACCTTCCGCTCCGAGGCCGACCGGACGGTGAAGGTGCCGGCCTGGCTCAACGACCCGACGAACTACCACAACCGCGGCGACTCGACCTTCGCCGGCGAGTCCTCGACCTACGGCGACTTCGTCGGCCTCGACGACCTCTTCACCGAGCAGCCCGACGTCGTGGACGGCATGACCGACATCTACCGCGCCTGGGTCGACCTGGGCATCGACGGCTTCCGCATCGACACCGCCAAGCACGTCAACATGGAGTTCTGGCAGGAGTTCGCCCCGGCCATCCGCGACCACGCCGCGTCGGTCGGCAACGACGACTTCTTCGCCTTCGGCGAGGTCTACGACGCCAGCCCGGCCTACCTCTCGCAGTTCAGCACCACGGGTCGCCTCGACGCCACGCTCGACTTCGGTTTCCAGGACGTCGGTGTCGGCTTCGCCAAGGGCGGTGCGACGACCCGGCTGCGCGACTTCTACGCCGCCGACGACTTCTACACCGACGCCGACTCCAACGCGTACGCCTCGCCCACCTTCCTGGGCAACCACGACATGGGGCGCATCGGCACCTTCCTCCAGGGCGGTGACGCCGTGCTCGAGCGCGACCGCCTCGCGCACTCCCTGATGTACCTCACCCGCGGCCAGCCGGTCGTCTACTACGGCGACGAGCAGGGCTTCGTCGGCGACGGCGGCGACAAGGACGCGCGCGAGGACATGTTCCCCAGCACGGTCGCGTCCTACAACGACAACGACCTCATCGGCACCGACGCGACCACCGCGGAGGCCAACTACGACACCTCCCACCCGCTCTACGCCACGATCCGCGACCTGGCCCGGTTGCGTCGCACCTATCCCGCGCTCGCCGACGGCGCGCAGCTGCACCGCTACGCCTCCGACGGCGCAGGGGTCTACGCCTTCAGCCGGATCGACGCCGAGGAGCGGCGCGAGTTCGTGGTGGCCCTCAACAACGCCACCACCGCGAAGACCGTGACCGTCGGCACCGAGATGGCCCGCGCGGGCTTCAAGCAGGTCTGGCCCGCGACGAAGGCGTCGCTGCGCACCGACGCCGAGGGCCGTACGACGATCACGGTGCCGCCGCTGTCGGCGACGGTCTGGCGCGCGTCGGGCACGCTTCCCAGGCGCAAGGACGCTCCGGCGATCCACCTCGAGAAGCCCTCGGCCGGCGGCGTCGTCGGTGGCCGTGCGCCGATCACCGTCGGGGTCCCCGACGGCGGCTTCAACCAGGTCACCGTGGCCTGGCGGCCCGTCGGCGCGGACGACTGGACGTCGCTCGGCACCGACGACAACGCGCCCTACCGCGTCTTCCACGACGTCACCGCGATGCCCAAGGGGACGCTGCTGGAGTACCGCGCGGTCCTGCGCGACAGCAGCGGCAACCTCTCGGTCGCCTCGTCGTGGGCGACGGTCGGCGAGCCCGAGGCGGAGCCGACCCCCGGTGGTGGCGGCGACGGCGGGCCGGTCACCCAGCCCGCGGCCGTGTCGGTGCCCGGCAGCCACAACTCCGAGATGGGCTGCCCGGGCGACTGGCAGCCCGACTGCGCCGAGGCGCAGATGGCGCTGGACGCCGACGACCAGGTGTGGAAGCGCACGGTCGCGCTGCCGGCCGGCGACTACGCCTACAAGGCCGCCATCGACGGCACGTGGGACGAGAACTACGGGGCAGGAGGTGTCCGCGGCGGCGCGGACATCCCGCTCGCCCTCGACGCCCCGCGCGACGTGACCTTCTACTACGACCACCGCTCGCACTGGGTCACCAGCGACGCCCAGGGCCCGATCATCACCCTCGCCGGCAGCATGCAGTCCGAGCTGGGCTGCCCGGGGGACTGGGCGCCGGACTGCATGCGCGGCTGGCTCCAGGACCCCGACGGGGACGGCACGTTCACCGCGACCGCCACGCTGCCGGCCGGCAGCTACGCCACCAAGGTGGCACACGGCCTGTCGTGGACGGAGAACTACGGCGCCGACGGCGTCCGCGACGGGGCCGACATCCCGTTCGAGGTCCCGTCGGGAGGCGTCGAGGTGGTCTTCACTTACGACGTGAGCACGCACCGCCTGCAGGTCGCGACCCGCAGCGCCGGCGCGGCTCCCGACCTGCGCCAGGCGAGGGCGCAGTGGCTGCGCCGCGACCTCGTCGCGTGGGACGTCGCCGACACCAGCGGTCGCCACCGGCTGCACTGGTCGCAGGCCGGCGACCTCGCGGTCGACGCCGAGGCCGTCACCGGCGGGTCCAGCGTCCCGCTCACCCACGATCCCGCCGGGCTGCCCGCCGACGTGCTCGCCGACTTCCCGCACCTCGCCGGCTACGAGGCGTTCCGCCTCGACAGGACCGCGGCACGCAAGGTCCCGGAGATCCTCACCGGGCAGCTGGCCGTGGCGGCGTACGACTCCTCCGGCGCGCTGCGTGACGCCACCGGCGTGCAGGTGCCGGGCGTCCTCGACGACGTGTACGCCGACGCCGCGCGGGCCGACCTCGGCCCCACGTGGCGCGGCAGCCGGCCGACGCTGTCGCTGTGGGCACCGACCGCGCAGGACGTCGCCGCGGTGGTCGCCGGACGGCGCGTGGCGATGAAGCGGCAGCGTGACGGCACGTGGACCGTCAGTGGTCCGGCGTCGTGGCGCGGCGCGACGTACACCTTCGAGGTGAAGGTGTGGTCGCCGTCGACCGGCGAGGTCGTCACCAACCGCGTCACCGATCCCTACTCGGTGGCCCTGACCACCAACTCCGAGCAGTCTCTCCTCGTCGACCTGGCAGACCCGGGCCTGGCCCCGGCCGGCTGGTCGCGGACCACGCCGCCGGCGATCGCGCAGCCCGAGGACCGCAACGTCTACGAGCTGCACGTGCGCGACTTCTCGATCGGCGACGAGACCGTCCCGGCCGCCGAGCGCGGCACCTACCTCGCCTTCACCCGCGACGACTCCGCCGGCATGCAGCACCTGCGCCGGCTCGCCGACGCCGGGCTCAACACCGTGCACCTGCTGCCGGTCTTCGACATCGCCACGATCGAGGAGCGCCGCTCGGCCCAGCAGGTCCCCGACTGCGACCTGGCCTCGCTGCCGCGCGACTCCGAGCGGCAGCAGGAGTGCGTCGAGGCGGTGCGCCCGGGCGACGGCTTCAACTGGGGCTACGACCCGCTGCACTACACCGCGCCCGAGGGGTCGTACGCCACCGATCCCGAGGGCACCCGCCGCACCGTCGAGTTCCGCCGGATGGTCCAGGGCCTCAACGGCGCCGGGCTGCAGGTCGTGATGGACGTGGTCTACAACCACACCGCGGCCAGCGGGCAGGACCCGAAGTCGGTGCTCGACCGGATCGTGCCGGGCTACTACCACCGCCTCGACGCCAAGGGCGCGGTCGAGACCTCCACGTGCTGCGCCAACACCGCGACCGAGCACCGCATGATGGAGAAGCTGATGATCGACTCGGTGCTCACCTGGGCGCGCGACTACAAGGTCAACGGCTTCCGCTTCGACCTGATGGGCCACCACTCGCTCGACAACATGACCCGCCTGCGCGCCGCGCTCGACAGGCTGACCGTCAAGCGCGACGGTGTCGACGGCAAGGCGATCTACCTCTACGGCGAGGGCTGGAACTTCGGCGAGGTCGCCGACGACGCCCGCTTCACCCAGGCCACGCAGCGCAACCTCGCCGGCACCGGCATCGGGTCCTTCAGCGACCGGCTGCGCGACGCCGTGCGCGGGGGAGGGCCCTTCGACGAGGACCCGCGCGTGCAGGGCTTCGGCTCCGGCCTGTTCACCGACCCCAACGGCGCCGAGGTCAACGGCACCGCCGACGAGCAGCGCGAGGAGCTCCTGCACCAGCAGGACCTCGTGAAGCTCGGGCTCGCCGGCAACCTCGCCGACTTCCGCTTCCGGTCCTCGACCGGCGAGGAGGTCGTGGGCTCCGAGGTCGACTACAACGGCCAGCCCGCGGGCTACGCCGCCGACCCGTCGGAGACCGTCACCTACGTCGACGCGCACGACAACGAGACGTTGTACGACTCGCTGGCCTTCAAGCTGCCTACCGGTACGTCGATGGCCGACCGGGTGCGGATGAACACGGTCTCGCTCTCGACGGTCGCCCTCTCCCAGGGCGTGGTCTTCTGGCACGCCGGAACCGACCTGCTCCGCTCGAAGAGCCTGGACCGCAACTCCTACGACTCCGGCGACTGGTTCAACCGGGTCGACTGGCAGCGGCGCGAGAACACCTTCGGCTCCGGCCTGCCGCTGCGCGCGGACAACGAGGACAAGTGGGACTTCATGCGCCCGCTGCTCGCCGACCCCGCGCTCGACCCGGGGAGCGCGGCGATGGACGAGGCCCACGCCCGCGCCCAGGACCTGCTGCGGATCCGGATGTCGTCACGGCTCTTCCGCCTCGGCAGCGCGGAGGCCGTGCAGGCGAAGGTGTCCTTCCTCGACGCCGAGCCGGGTGTGGTCGCGATGCTCGTCGACGACACCGTCGGCACCGACGCCGACCCGGACCGCGACGGGGTGCTGGTCGTCATCAACGCCACTCCCCAGGCCACCACCGTCGCCGGGACCGGCTCTGGCTGGACGCTGCACGACGTGCAGGCGGGCGGTGGCGACGCGGTGGTGAAGGGCAGCACGGTCGCCGCCGACGCGGTCACCGTGCCGGCTCGGACGACCGCGGTCCTCGAGCGCTGAGCGTCCGGCCGGGGAGGACGGCTGCCAGGACGGCGGCGAGCGAGGTGGCGGCAATGACCGAGAGGGCCACCGGGAAGGAGAAGGACGCCGCCAGAGCTCCTGCGACGACCGCGCCCGACGCCGTCCCCGCGTCGAAGCCGATGTTCCAGCAGGCGCTGGCGGCGGGGATGCGGGTCGGGCCCGCGGCCGCGAAGGCCGCCACGAGGGTGAGGTTCTGGAGCGCGCCGTAGGACACGCCCAGGACGGTCGCAGCCACGACGAGCGCGGCGGGACTTCCCTGCGCCACCGCCCAGGCGCACCCCGCCATGGACGCCGCCGCCAGGAGCAGCAGCGGCGCGATGAACGGTCGTACGCCGTGCCGGTCCGCCAGGGCCCCGACCAGCCATCGCGCGAGGGCGGCGGTCAGGCCCATCCCCAGCAGCAGGGCCATCGCACCCGTCGGATCCGCGAGCAGGGGAGCGAAGGTGACCAGGCTGCCGCCGGCCATGGTGACGGCGAAGAGGACGAGCGTGGGGGCCAGGACGGCGAGGAGGAGCCGACGGTCCGACCAGCCCGTGGGTCCGGCTGTGGCAGGGCGGTCGTGCCCGAGGCCACGGAGAACTGTGCCGAGTCCCCATGCCGCGGGGATCCCGACCACCGGAAGCGCAGCGATCCAGAAGACCGACGCGAACCCGAGGGCATCGGCCAGGGGGACGGACGCGGGGAGCAGCACGAGTGAGGGAAGGGCGACCGCGAGGCCGTAGGCACCGATCGCCGCACCACGGCGCGACGGGTCGACGAGGCGGGCAGCAGCAGCGGAGCCGGTGACGGTGAGGATCCCGAAGCCGATCCCGCGCAGCGCGGAGAGCGCCAGCACCCAGGGGAGGGCGTCGGAGAGCAGGTACGCCGGCGCGGGCAGGCCGAGGAGCAGCAGCCCGGCGACGAGCACACCCCGGGTGCCCCACGTGGTCAGGGCGCGGGGCACGGCCAGCTGGGCCAGGACCGTGGCGCCGAGGAGCACGCCGTTGACCAGGCCGGCACCCGCCTCGGTCGCCCCGCCGTGGATCGCCCACGACGGGCCGACCGCGAGGAGTGCGGCGTAGCCGGCGAAGCCCGCGACCGAGAGCAGCCCCAGCTGGGGCATCCCGGGCGCGCGCCAGACGCTCAGGCCCAGCGCTCGGACGCCGCCGTGAAGGTGAGCTGGCGGTCGCCGGTGTAGATCTGCTTGGGACGCGCGATCTTCTGGTCCTTGTCCTGCACCAGCTCGGCCCACTGCGCCAGCCAGCCCGGCGTGCGGCCGATGGCGAACAGCACGGTGAACATCTCCGGCGGGAACTGGAAGGCCTCGTAGATGAGGCCGGAGTAGAAGTCCACGTTGGGGTAGAGCTTGCGCTTGACGAAGTACTCGTCCTCGAGCGCGATCTTCTCCAGCTCCTTGGCGATCTCGAGGAGCGGGTTGACCCCGGTGACCTCGAAGACGTCGTCGCAGGCCTTCTTGATGATCGTGGCGCGCGGGTCGAAGTTCTTGTAGACCCGGTGGCCGAAGCCCATGAGGCGCTCGTTGCCGTTCTTCACGCCCTCGATGAAGGCGGGGATGTTCTCCTTCGAGCCGATGCGCCGCAGCATCCGCAGCACCGCCTCGTTGGCGCCGCCGTGGAGCGGGCCGTAGAGCGCGCCGACGCCGGCCGCGACGGCGGAGTAGGGGTCGACCTGCGAGGAGCCGACGGAGCGCACCGCGTTGGTCGAGCAGTTCTGCTCGTGGTCGGCGTGCAGGATGAAGAGCACGTCGAGGGCCTTGACCAGGCGCGGGTCCGCCTCGAACTTCTGCTCGCTCATCTTGAAGAGCATCGAGAGGAAGTTGGCGGTGTAGCCGAGGTCGTTGTCGGGGTAGACGAACGGCTTGCCCTGGGCGTGGCGGAACGACCACGCGCCGAGGGTCGGCATCTTCGCGATCATACGCACGATCTGCATGTGGCGGTTGTCCGCGTCGCTGATGTTGCGGGCGTCGGGGTAGAACGTCGACAGCGCGCCGACCGAGGCCATCAGCATGCCCATCGGGTGGGCGTCGTAGCGGAAGCCGTGCATGAACGACTTCACGTTCTCGTGCACGAACGTGTGGTAGGTGATCTCGTGCACCCAGGCGTCGTACTCCTCCTTGGAGGGCAGCGAGCCGTGGATGAGGAGGTAGGCCACCTCGAGGAAGTTGGACTTGTCCGCGAGCTGCTCGATCGGGTAGCCGCGGTACTCGAGGATGCCCTTGTCGCCGTCGATGTAGGTGACGGCCGAGCGGCACGAGGCGGTGTTCACGAAGCCGGGGTCATAGGTGGCCAGACCGGGATCCTCGTCGGTGAGACGGATCTGTCCCAGGTCCTTGGCCGCGATCGTGTTGTCGGTGATCGCGATGTCGTACTTCTGACCGGTCCGGTTGTCGGTGACAGTCAGGGAATCCTTGGCCGCTACGTCGGTCACGTCGGCTCCTGTTCATACGTCTTTGTACGTCTGTGGGTCCGTCCAACTTAGCCGCGGTCCGCGGGCGAGCGCGAACCGGTGTCCACGAGCAGGTCAGCGCCCGGCGACCCGGTCCGCCACCCGGGCGATCGCGCTGGTGCGCGCCAGGCCCGCGTCCTCGCGCCGGTCGGCGGCGCGGTAGAGGCGGTAGAGCGCGTGCACGCCGGCCCACCGCAGCGGCTCCGGCTCCCACCTGCGGACCCGGTGCCCCGTCCACGGCAGGCGGGTGAGGTCGGTGTCGTGGCCGAGCACCAGGTCGCGCAGCGTGCGGCCGGCGAGGTTGGTGGCGGTGAGGCCCGAGCCGACGTAGCCGCCGGCGTGGCCGAGACCGGTCGCGGGGTCGTACGCCACGCTGGCGCTCCAGTCACGCGGCACGCCCAGCACGCCGCACCAGGCGTGGTCGAGCCCGACGCCGGCGAGCGAGGGGAACAGCGAGGTCAACGTCGAGCGCAACGACTCGACCGTCCAGTCCTGGGTGCGGCCGTCGACGTCGGTGCGCGAGCCGAAGCGGTAGGGGACGCCCCGCCCGCCCATCGCGATGCGGCCGTCCGCGGTGCGCTGGGCGTAGCAGTAGGCGTGGGCCTCGTCGCCGAGCAGCTCCTGGCCCGACCATCCGATCTCCTGCCACTGTGCAGGAGTCAGTGGCTCGGTCACGACGATCGCGGAGTTCATCGGCAGCCACTCGCGCCGGTGTCCGGCCAGTCCGGCGGTGAAGCCCTCCAGGCAGCGCAGCACCACGGGTGCGCGGAGCGTGCCGTGCTCGGTGCGGACCGCGCCCGGCTCGACCGCGACCGCGCGGGTCGCCTCGTGGATGCGTACGCCGCGCTCGCGCACCACGCGCGCCAGGCCGGCCACCAGCCTCGCGGGCTGGACCCGCGCGCAGTCGGGGTCGAAGTGGCCCGCGACGGCACCGGAGACCCGGATCCGCTCGGCCACCTGCCCGGCGGTGAGCTCGCCACCGAGCCGCTGGCGCTGCGCCTCGGAGCGCGCGACCATCAGCACCCCGCTGCGCACGATGTCGGCGTCGATCCCCTCACGGGCGGCGACGCCGACCACCTCGTCGACGGTGGCGCGCACCGCCGCGCGCAGCCGCGCCACACCGTCCTCGCCCGCCGCGTCGGCGTACGCCCTGGCGCTGCCCGGCAGCTCGCTGGAGAGCCAGCCGCCGTTGCGCCCCGAGGCCCCGAAGCCGGCGAACTCGGCCTCGACGACGCGGATGTCGAGGGTGGGGTCGGCCTCGTGGAGGTAGTGGGCGGTCCACAGGCCGGTCAGGCCGCCGCCCACGACGGCCACGTCGCAGGTGGCGTCGCCGCGCAGCCGGTCCGTGGGCTCGGGCAGGCCGACCTGCTGCCACCAGAAGGAGACGCCGCCGTTGCGCACCGCGCCATCATGCCCGGACGACCCCGCTGCGACGTTTTGACCCTCCCGCGCACAGCGCCGTACTCTTGCTGGTCGCGACTCCTGCCGCGTCCACCCTCTCCGGGGGTGGGTGCAGATCCGACGTCATCCCCACTGGTGTGGGGAGCGAACCGGGCCGTGTTCGTCAGAAGTCGTGGCTCCACATCCGTTCCTCGATCGAGGAGCGGGTCCAACGAACCAGAACGGGACATAGCCGTGCGCACGTACAGCCCCAAGCCCGCTGACATCCAGCGTGAGTGGCTCGTCATCGACGCCACCGACGTGGTCCTGGGCCGCCTCGCCGTCCAGACCGCGAACCTCCTCCGCGGCAAGCACAAGCCGACCTTTGCTCCTCACATGGACATGGGCGACTTCGTCATCATCGTGAACGCCTCCAAGGTGTCGCTGTCGGGGACCAAGAAGACCACCAAGATGGCCTACCGCCACTCCGGCTACCCGGGCGGCCTCTCGGCCACCCCCTTCGGCGAGCTCCTCGAGAAGGACGCCCGCAAGGCCATCGAGAACGCCGTGTGGGGCATGCTCCCCAAGAACAAGCTCGGTCGCCAGATGCTGAAGAAGCTCAAGGTCTACCCCGGCCCCGACCACCCGCACCTGGCCCAGCAGGCCACTCCCTTCGAGATCACGCAGATCTCCCAGTGACGACTGAGGACTCACAGATGACTGAGAACACCACCGAGGTCGAGGAGACCTTCGAGACCGACTCCGAGGGCGTGGCCTACACGTCCGAGAGCGACGCGTCGGCCGACACCCCGGCCCGTCCGGCCACCATCGCCCCCGGCGCGGCCACCGGTCGTCGCAAGGAGGCCGTCGCCCGCGTCCGCATCGTCCCGGGCACCGGCGAGTGGACCATCAACGGCCGCACCCTCGACAACTACTTCCCCAACAAGCTGCACCAGCAGATCGCGAACGAGCCGTTCGTGGAGCTGCAGCTCGAGGGTCGCTTCGACGTGATCGCCCGCATCCACGGCGGCGGCAACGCCGGCCAGGCCGGCGCCCTGCGCCTCGGCGTGGCCCGCTCGCTCAACGCGATCGACATCGAGGCCAACCGCCCGGCGCTCAAGAAGGCCGGTCTGCTGACCCGCGACGCCCGCGTCGTGGAGCGCAAGAAGGCTGGTCTCAAGAAGGCCCGCAAGGCCTCGCAGTTCAGCAAGCGCTGATCTTCCAGGGTCTCGTTCCTTGACGCGACTCTTCGGCACGGACGGGGTCCGGGGCCTGGCGAACGCCGATCTCACGGCAGAGCTGGCCCTGGACCTCTCCGTCTGTGCCGCACACGTCCTGGCCGACCGCGGCGAGTTCGAGGGCCATCGCCCCCTCGCCGTGGTGGGCCGGGACACGCGCATCTCCGGGCAGTTCCTCGAGGCCGCGGTCGTCGCCGGCCTCGCGTCGGCAGGCGTGGACGTGCTCCTGCTCGGCGTGCTGCCCACCCCCGGCGTGGCCTACATGACCGACCGGCTCGGTGCCGACCTCGGCGTGATGCTGTCCGCCTCGCACAACCCCATGCCCGACAACGGCATCAAGTTCCTCGCCCGTGGCGGCCACAAGCTCGACGACGCGATCGAGATCGCGATCGAGCGCCGCATGGGTGAGCCGTGGGAGCGTCCCACCGGCGGCCGCGTCGGCCGGGTCACGGTCTACGACACCGCGGTCGCCGAGTACGCCGCCCACCTCGAGAGCACGATCACCCACCCGCTCGTCGGGCTCAAGGTCGTCCTCGACTGCGCCGAGGGCGCCGCGCACGCGGCCGGCCCGCGGGCGCTGGAGGACGCCGGCGCGACGGTCGTCGCGATCCACGCCGACCCCGACGGCCTCAACATCAACGACGACTGCGGCTCGACCCACATGGGCTCGCTCCAGGCCGCCGTCCTCGAGCACGGCGCCCACGCCGGCTTCGCGCTCGACGGCGACGCCGACCGGTGCCTGGCGGTCGACGCCGAGGGCAACATCGTCGACGGCGACCAGATCCTCGCGATCCTCGCCCTCTCGCTCCGCGACCAGGGCCGCCTGGCCAAGGACACCGTCGTCGCCACGGTGATGAGCAACCTCGGCTTCGTGCAGGCGCTGCGCGCCAACGACGTCGGCGTACGCCAGACGAAGGTCGGTGACCGCTACGTCCTCGAGGCGATGAAGGTCTCCGGCTACTCCCTCGGTGGCGAGCAGTCGGGCCACGTCATCCTCAGCGACCACGCCACCACCGGCGACGGCATCCTCACCACGCTCCACGTGATGGAGCGGATGGCCACCACCGGACGCTCGCTCGCCGACCTCGCGTCGGTGATGACCCGGTTGCCGCAGGTGCTGCTCAACGTCGGCGGCGTCGACAAGTCGCGCGCCGACGAGGACGCCGTCCTCGCTGCCGCCGTGGCCGAGGAGGAGGCGGTGCTGGGCGACCGGGGCCGGATCCTGCTGCGTCCCTCTGGCACCGAGCCGATCGTGCGCGTCATGGTCGAGGCCCCCACCCACGACGAGGCGCACGGCGTCGCGACGCGCCTCGCCGACGTGGTGAAGGCCCAGCTCGCGCTCTGATCGATATCGGGGTGACGCCCACCCTGCCCGCGGCTACCGTCGCGGCGTGGCCGTCGACATCGAGCAGATCAACCCGCGCAACGAGGCTGCGCTCCGCGCCTGGTGGCAGGTGGGGCACGACGCCACCGCCGACCGTCCCGGCAAGCCGTGGCCGCTGTGGGAGCAGAGCCGCGTCGCGCTGCCGGCCCCCAACCCCGAGCGCGAGGTGACGCTGATCGGCGCCATCGACGGCCGCGAGATGGTGGGTGCCGGCATGGCGATCCTGCCGTCGCGCGACAACCTCCACGTCGCCGGCTCCGCGGTGTACGTCGACGTTGCGCGCCGGCGACAGGGAATCGGGTCGGCACTGCTGGCGGAGGTCGAGGTCCTCGCCGCCGGGCACGGGCGTACGACGCTGACCGGCGAGGCCTACGTGCCGCCGGGCGGCACCGCGCCGGCCGAGGCGTTCGCCTCAGCGCGCGGCTTCGGCGTGGCAAGCCGTGAGTCGATCAAGGAGCTCGCGATGGCCGACTACCGCGAGCGCAGGGCGGCGCTGACCCTCGACACCGGCGCGTACCGCGTCGTCACCTTCGACACCGTCTGTCCCGACGAGCACGTCGAGTCCTTCGGGCGCCTGCTCGGCATGCTGCTGTCGGAGATCCCGCTCGGCGACCTCGACCTCGAGGCCTCGGAGTGGAGCCTCGAGCGCATCCGCGCGGCCGAGCAGCGGCAGCTCGCGACCGGCCGCCACGTGCACACCGCCCTCGCGATCACGCTCGACGGCGCGGTGGCCGGCGTGTCCGACGTACGCGTCGACGACACCGACCACGAGCACGCCCAGGTCGGGATCACGATCGTCGACCCGGACCACCGCGGGCACCGCCTGGGGCTGGCGCTCAAGCTGGCCACGCACGACCTGGCGCTGGCGGCGTACCCCGGGCTGCTCACCGTCGACACCTCCAACGCCGAGGTCAACACGCACATGAACGCCGTCAACGACGCCCTCGGCTACCGCACGATCGAGACGTTGCTGGAGCTGCAGAAGAAGGTGTGAGTGCGCGTGCTCAGTCGCGGACCGGTGCGGGCGCTGGATGCTGGGCCGGTGGATCGCGAAGCCCTCGACGCCTGGCGGCGACTGACCCTCGTCCCGATCGGTGCCCTCGTGGGCGCCGTCCTCGTCCTCGTCCTCACGGGGTGGGCCATCGACGCGAGCGACCTCGAGCAGCGCGAGGACTCGTGGGGGTTCGTGGCCGGCGCGCTGATCGCCGCGTTCTTCGCGCTCGGGCCCGTCGGGCTGACCATCGCGGCCGCCGCACTCGCCCGGTCGTTCGACGCAGCCTGGGTGTCCGTCGCCGGCGCCTGGATCGGCGCTGTCGTCAGCGCCCTCTGCGGCGTCTACCTGGCCTCGCTCGTCGTGCCACCGGCGGAGCTCTCCCCGGCGGACACCGTCTTCGGCCTCGTCGCGTTCGTGGTCGGCGTCCTGCTCCTGGCGCCGCTGGGTGCCTGCTGGCGGCTCGCACGACGCTCCCGTCAGCGGGAGTCGACCGCCTCGGCCGCGTCGTCGTAGCCCCGGCGCGAGGCGAGGATCTGGCCGAGGTGGGTCTCGGCCCAGTCGGTGAGGGTGGCGATCGGCCCCGTCAGCGACGCTCCTAGCGCGGTGAGCTCGTAGTCGACCCGCGGCGGCACCTGGGCGTGGACGGTGCGGGTGAGCAGACCGTCGCGCTCCATGGCGCGCAGCGTCTGGGTGAGCACCTTGGGCGCCACACCGCCGACCCGCGCGCGCACCTCGCTGAAGCGCAGCGACCCGTCGCGCAACGCGCCGATGACCAGCACGGTCCACTTGTCGCCGATGCGGTCGAGGACCACGCGGGTGGGGCAGTCGGGGTCGAAGGCGTCGCCGCGCTCCATGGTTACCATGAGGTACTTATAGCACGTTGAAGTGCTTGGTTACTAATGGTTACTGTGGCTCACGTCATCCACCCACGACCGAAGGAACCTTCATGAAGATCGCCCTGTTCGGTGCCACCGGCATGGTCGGCTCGCGCATCGCCGCCGAGGCCAGCGCCCGCGGCCACGAGGTCACCGCCCTGAGCCGCTCGACCGGAGGCGACCTGGCCGACCCCGTCGCCGTACGCGCTGCTGCGCAGGCCCACGACGTCGTCGTCTCCGCCACCGGCCCGAGCCGCACCGGCGAGTCGCACGAGCCGTGGCTCGCCGCGGTCTCCACCCTCATCGACCAGGCGGGGGAGGCGCGCGTCCTCTTCGTCGGAGGCGCCGGGTCGCTGCTGACCCCCGACGGCACCCGACTCCTCGACACCGACGGCTTCCCCGACGAGTACAAGGCCGAGGCCACCTCCGGTGCCGCCGCCCTCGACCTCTTCCGCGCCGCGCCGGAGTCCCTCGACTGGACCTTCGTCAGCCCCGCGCCCGTCATCGCGCCCGGCGAGCGCACCGGGTCGTACGCCACCGCGCTCGACACCCCGGCCGGCGACTTCATCAGCGCCGAGGACTACGCCGTCGTTCTCGTCGACGAGATCGAGAAGCCGCAGCACCGCCGTCAGCGCTTCACCGCCGCCAGCGCCTGAGGCCCCGCCACCCACGGCGAGAAGGGCGTACGTCTCAGAGCTTGCGCAGGCGGACGTAGCGCACCGAGTGGTCGGCGTCCTTGCGCAGCACCAGATTGGCGCGCGAGCGGGTGGGGGCGACGTTCTGCACGAGGTTGGGCTCGTTGATCGAGTCCCAGATGCGGGTGGCCTGGTCGACGGCCTCGTCGTGCGAGAGGGCGGCGTACTTGCGGAAGTAGGACGCCGGGTCGCGGAACGCGGTCTCCCGCAGCCGCAGGAAGCGGTCGACGTACCACCGCTTGATGTCGGCGAGCCCGGCGTCGACGTAGACGGAGAAGTCGAAGAAGTCGCTCACCGCCAGGCCCGTGCGGCCGTCCTCGCGCACCCGCGCGGGCTGGAGCACGTTGAGGCCCTCGACGATGACGATGTCGGGGCGCTTGACCACGACCCGCTCGTCGGGCAGCACGTCGTAGACGAGGTGGGAGTAGATCGGGGCCTCGACCTCGTCGCGCCCGGACTTGATGTCGATGACGAACTTGAGCAGCGCGCGACGGTCGTAGGACTCCGGGAAGCCCTTGCGGTGCAGCAGGCCGCGGCGCTCGAGCTCGGCGTTGGGGAGCAGGAATCCGTCGGTGGTCACGAGCGCGACGTTGGGGTGCTCGGGCCAGTGCGCCAGCATCTGCTGCAGCACGCGGGCGGTGGTCGACTTGCCGACGGCCACCGAACCGGCGAGGCCGATCACGAACGGCGTACGCGGCGGGGTGACGCGGTGCAGGAACTCCTCCTGCTCGCGGTGCAGCCGGGAGTTGGCGGCGACGTAGAGGCTGAGCAGGCGCGACAGCGGCAGGTAGACCTGCTCGATCTCGCGCAGGTCGAGCTGGTCGCCGAGGCCGCGCAGGCGGGTGACCTCGTCGGGGGTCAGGCTGGTCTCGGTCGTGCCGGCCAGCTCGGCCCACGCGGCGCGCTCGAGCTCGACGTAGGGGGAGACCTCGCCGGCATGGTTGCCGCCGTGGCCGGAGCCGCCGTGCTGCGGCTCCAGGACCTCGGACATGGGTGCGATTGTGGCACCGCGGCGGCGCGCAGCCGTGCAGCGCCCTGCCGATAGACTCCCCGGCCATGTGCGGAATCGTCGGATATGTAGGTGACAAGCCCGCCGAGGGCGTGGTGATCGAGGGCCTCAGGCGGCTGGAGTACCGGGGCTACGACTCCGCAGGGATCGCGCTGATCGAGGCGGGCTCGATCGTGTCCGACAAGCGCGCCGGCAAGCTGGCCAACCTCGAGAAGGCCATCGCGGAGTCGCCGCTCCCGCAGGTCACCACCGGCATCGGCCACACCCGCTGGGCCACCCACGGACCGCCGACCGACCGCAACGCCCACCCCCACCTCGGCCGTGCGCGCCGGGTCGCGCTCGTGCACAACGGGATCATCGAGAACTTTGCCGAGCTGCGCACGCGCCTGGAGTCCGAGGGCGTCGAGATGGCCTCCGACACCGACACCGAGATCGCCGCGCACCTGCTCGAGGAGCAGCTCGAGACCGGCGTCGACCTGACCGTCGCGATGCAGAACGTCTGCCGCGGCCTCCGCGGTGCCTTCACCCTGGTCGCCATCGACGCCCACGACCCCGACCGCGTCGTGGCCGCGCGCCGCAACTCGCCGCTGGTCGTCGGCATCGGCGAGGGCGAGAACTTCCTCGGCTCCGACGTCGCCGCCTTCATCGAGCACACCCGCGAGGCGATGGAGCTCGACCAGGACCAGGTCGTCACGATCACCCGCGACGGCGTGAGCGTCTCCGGCTTCGACGGCACCCCCGCCGAGGGCCGCCGCTACCACGTCGACTGGGACCTGTCGGCTGCCGAGAAGGACGGCCACGACTGGTTCATGCGCAAGGAGATCTTCGAGCAGCCGCGCGCCGTGGCCGACTCGCTCCTGGGCCGCCGCGGCACCGACGGGCTGCTCCAGCTCGACGAGATGCGCCTGTCCGACCAGGACCTGCGCGACGTCGACAAGATCATCATCATCGCGGCCGGCACCTCCTTCTACGCCGGCATGGTGGCCAAGTACGCCATCGAGCACTGGTGCCGGATCCCGGTGGAGGTCGAGCTCGCCAGCGAGTTCCGCTACCGCGACCCGATCCTCACCAGCGACACCCTCGTCGTCGCGATCAGCCAGTCCGGCGAGACCGCCGACACCCTCCAGGCGATCCGCCACGCCCGCGAGCAGCGCTCGAAGGTGCTGTCGATCTGCAACACCAACGGCTCGACCATCCCGCGCGAGTCCGACGGCGTGATCTACACCCACGCCGGCCCCGAGATCGGGGTGGCCTCGACCAAGGGCTTCCTGACCCAGCTGGTCGCCTGCTACCTGCTCGCGCTCTACCTCGCGCAGGTCAAGGGCACCCGCTACGGCGACGAGATCTCGCAGGTCATGGACCAGCTCGACCAGATGCCCGACCACATCCAGACCGTCCTCGACAAGGCCGAGCAGGTCTACGGCCTGGCGCGCGACCACGTCGGCAGCCGTTCGGTGCTCTTCCTGGGCCGCCACGCCGGCTACCCGGTGGCGCTCGAGGGTGCGCTGAAGCTCAAGGAGATCGCCTACCTCCACGCCGAGGGCTTCGCTGCCGGCGAGCTCAAGCACGGCCCGATCGCGCTGGTCGAGGAGGGCCTGCCGATCCTGTGCGTCGTGCCGCCGCGCGGGCGCGACCAGCTCCACGACAAGATGCTCAGTGGCATCCAGGAGGTGCGCGCCCGCGGCGCCCGCACCCTGTGCCTGGCCGAGGAGGGCGACACCACGATCGTCCCCTACGCCGACGTGCTGATCACGCTGCCGCAGGTGCCGGTGCTGCTCCAGCCGCTGGTCGCGGTCGTGCCGCTGCAGCTCTTCGCCTGCGAGCTGGCCACCCAGCTCGGCCACGACGTCGACCAGCCGCGCAACCTCGCCAAGTCCGTCACGGTCGAGTAATGCCGGTCATCGGCGTGGGCATCGACGTGGTCGACATCGACCGCTTCGTGCAGTCCCTCGAGCGCACCCCGGCCCTGCGCGACCGGCTGTTCACCGCCGACGAGGCCACGCGCCCGCCCGCGTCCCTGGCAGCCCGGTTCGCGGCGAAGGAGGCGATGGCCAAGGCCCTCGGCGCGCCGGTCGGGATGGCCTGGCACGACGCCGAGATCGTCTCGGAGGAGACCGGGCGCCCGCGCTTCGAGATCCGCGGGACGGTCGCCGCCCGCGCCGAGCAGCTCGGTGTCGCCCACGTCCACGTCTCGCTGTCCCACGACGCCGGCATCGCCTCGGCCGTCGTGGTCCTGGAGGGCTAGGCGGTGCTGCGCGCCCACGCCGTCGAGGACGTACGCCGTGCGGAGGCCGCCGCGATGGCGCGCCTCGCCGACGGTGCGCTGATGCAGCGCGCCGCCGCCGGGCTGGCCGCGGCCGTCGTCGACGTGCTGGGCGGCGCCTACGGCCGTCGGGTCCTCCTGCTCGTCGGCCCGGGCGACAACGGGGGCGACGCGCTCTGGGCCGGCGCCCGACTGGCCGCACGCGGGGCGCAGGTCGAGGCGCTCCTGCTGGCCGACCGTGCCCACGAGGCCGGTCTCCGTGCGCTGCGCGCCGCCGGCGGTCGGGCCACCGGCGAGTCCACTGACCTCCACCCCTCCCCGGACCTGGTCGTCGACGGCATCGTCGGGATCGGCGGTCGCCCGGGCCTCGCGCCCGCTGCGGTCGCGGCCCTCGAGCGCTTCGCCGGCGTGCCCGTGGTGGCCGTCGACGTGCCGTCCGGCGTCGAGGTCGACACCGGCCGGGTCGACGGCCCGCACGTGCGGGCCGACGTCACCGTCACCTTCGGCACCCACAAGGTCGCGCACCTCGTCGACCCGGCGGCCACGGCCTGCGGCGCGCTGCACCTGGTGGACCTCGGCCTCGACCCCGGCCAGCTCGGTGCGCCCGCCGTCGAGGCGCTCCAGCCCGACGACGTGCGCGCGCTCCTGCCGCGCCCCGACCGGGTCGCGCACAAGTACACCCGCGGCGTCGTCGGCGTACGCGCCGGCTCGGGCACCTACCCCGGGGCCGCACTGCTGGCGGTGTCCGGTGCGAACACCGGCCTCGCCGGCATGGTCCGCTACGTCGGGCCCGAGGACATCGCCCACACCGTGCGCAGTGCCCATCCGGAGGTCGTCGGCGCCGGCCGGGTGCAGGCGTGGGTCGTCGGTCCGGGCGGGGGAGACGACGCGGGCACGATGCTCGCCGAGGCGCGCGCCGACGGCGTACCCCTGGTCGTGGACGCCGACGCGCTGCGCCACGTGGAAGGACCGCTGCCCGGCTGCGTCATGACCCCCCACGCGGGCGAGCTGGCCGCGATGCTCGGAGTGGAGCGCGCCGAGGTCGAGGCCGCGCCGCTCGGCGTCGCGCGCGACGCCGCCCGCCGGTGGGACTGCGTCGTGCTGCTCAAGGGCCACCACACGCTCGTCGCCGACCCTGCCGGTCGGGTCCGTGTCACCACCACGGGGGTGCCGTGGCTGGCGACCGCTGGCGCAGGTGACGTCCTCGCCGGGCTGGTCGGTGCCCTGCTGGCAGCGGGACTCGAGGCGTACGACGCCGGGTCCGTCGGTTCGTGGGTGCACGGGGCGGCGGCGACCGAGGCGTCGACCGGCGGTCCGCTGACCGCGAGCCGGGTCGCCGTCCAGATCCCTCGACTCGTGCGCGACGTCCTGTCCGGGCTGGGATGATCGGGGCATGAGCGATCCCGTGCCCCCGCGCGCCGAGATCGTGGTCGACCTCGCCGCGGTCCGCCACAACGTGCGGGTCCTCAAGGACCTCGTCGCCGGTGACGCGCCGGTGCAGGTGATGGTCGTGGTCAAGGCCGACGGCTACGGCCACGGCATGGTCGAGGTGGCCGGGGCTGCGCGCGCGGCCGGCGCCGACTGGCTGGGCGTCGCGACGATCGACGAAGCGCTCGCCCTGCGCGCGGCTGGGGACCGCGGACCGCTGCTGTGCTGGCTCAGCGCTCCCGGCGACGACTTCGCGGCCGCGGTCGCCGCGGACGTCGAGGTCACGGCCTATTCCGAGGAGGAGCTGGAGGAGATCGCCGCCGTCGGCGGAGCACGCGTGCAGCTCAAGGTCGACACCGGCCTCTCGCGTGGCGGCGCACCTCGGGCGCTCTGGCACGACCTGTTCGCCGTGGCGAGCGACCTCGAGCACGAGGGCCGGATCACGGTCACCGGCATCTGGTCCCACCTCGCGGCCAGCGACGAGCCCGACCACCCCGCCAACGACGCCCAGGAGGAGGCCTTCCGCGACGCCCTGTCGCTCGCGGCGTCCGCAGGTCTCGAGCCCGGTGTCACCCACCTCGCGAACTCCGCGGCCGCGATCCTGCGACCCTCGGCCCGCTTCGACCTGGTCCGCTGCGGCATCGCCTCCTACGGCCTCGACCCGGCACCGGGCGTCACCCCGGCGATCGGGCTGCGCCCGGCGATGACCGTGCGCGCCCGGCTGGTGATGAGCAAGGAGATCGCTGCCGGCGACGGGGTGTCCTACGGGCACACCTGGCGCGCCGAGGAGGCCACGAGCGTCGGCCTGGTGCCCGCGGGCTACGGCGAGGGCGTGCCGCGTGCTGCGGGCAACGCCGCCGAGGTGTGGGTGGACGGCGTACGCCGCCCCGTCCGCGGCCGCGTCTGCATGGACCAGCTCGTCGTCGACCTCGGCGGCGAGCTGCCGCCCCCCGGCACCGAGGTGGTGCTCTTCGGCGCCGGCGACCGCGGCGAGCCGACGGCCCAGGACTGGGCCGAGGCGGTCGACACCATCAACTACGAGATCGTCACGCGCATCGGCGGCAGGCTGGTCCGCCGCCACGTCGACAGCGACGTGACCCCAGGAGGACACGCCAGGTGAGCATCAAGGGACGCATCTTCGGCACCGTGGTCGGCGCTGCCGGCCTCGCCGCTGCCGCGGGCGCGGTCGGCATCGCCCGGCAGAACCGGATCATCGGCAACCGCGCCGCCGGGGAGCGGGTCGAGTTCGGGGAGCTGCGCAGCCCGCGCCGTGTGGTCGTCACCGACGACGCGGTCGACCTGCACGTCGAGATCGACGAGCCGGCCGACTTCGGCGCGCCCGCGCCGGCCGACGACGACCTGACCCTCGTCTTCGTCCACGGCTACTCCCTCAACCTCGACTGCTGGCACTTCCAGCGCGCGGCCTACCGCGGCCAGGTGCGCACGGTCTTCTACGACCAGCGCAGCCACGGCCGCTCCGGCCGGTCCGACGAGGACCACTGCACCATCGAGCAGCTCGGCCACGACCTGCGGCGCGTCATCGAGGACACCGTCCCCGGCAGGTGCGTCGTGGTGGGCCACTCGATGGGCGGCATGAGCGTCATCTCCCTCGCCGAGCACCACCCTGACCTCTTCGGCGACAAGGTCCTCGGCGCTGCTCTGATCTCCACCACGGCCGGCGGGCTGGACCCCGGTCGCATCCTCTTCCCGATGCTGCCGCTGGGCCTGGGTGGCCGGTTCGTTGGCCGGGCCGTCCGCACCCTCGACCGGGGCCACCGGGTCGTCGACCTGGCCCGCTCCTGGGGGCACGCCGTGGCCGACGTCTTCACCGACCGCTACGCCTTCGGGACCGACGAGGTCCCCGCCTCCCACGTCGAGTTCGTCTACTCGATGCTCAACGCGACGCCGTTCGCCGTGGTCGCCGACTTCTACCCGGCCTTCGCGACGCTCGACAACTTCGACCACCTCGAGGC
Source organism: Nocardioides furvisabuli (assembly GCA_964021995.1). Lineage (GTDB taxonomy): Bacteria > Actinomycetota > Actinomycetes > Propionibacteriales > Nocardioidaceae > Nocardioides > Nocardioides furvisabuli_A. Next base: position 204,750 of record CAXHZJ010000009.1, read on the forward strand.
ACTGAGCCGCGTGCCCACCGCGATCATCTGCGGCACCGAGGACAAGATCACCTCGGTCGGGCACAGCCGCAAGCTGCACAGCCGGATCCCCGGCTCCAGCCTGCTGGAGTGCGAGGGCGCCGGTCACATGGTGGTGCTGGAGCGACACAAGGAGGTCACCGCCGAGCTCGACGACCTGATCTCACTGGCCCAGGCGGGAGCGGCGCGATGAGCCTCGACGTACGCCGGGTGGGTCCCGAGGCCGCCGCCGACGTGCTGGCCGTGGTGCAGGGGGCGTTCGGGGCCAGGCCGGTCCTCGACCCGCCCGCGGACGCGCTCGGCGAGGATGTCGACTCGATCGCCCGGATGCTGGGGCGCCGGGGCGGCCTGCTCGCGACCCTCGACGGGGACCCGGTGGGCTGCGCGATCCTCGACGTGGTGCCCCAGGGCCTCGTGCTCCGTCGCTTCGGCGTGCTGCCGTCGGCCCAAGGTCGTGGCGTCGCGACGGCCCTCGTCGAGGCGGCCCGCGACGCCGCGCTCGGCCGGCCAGCTGTGGTGCTCGTGGCCCGCGAGGAGCTTCCCGACACCGTCGCGTTCTGGGAGCGGCACGGCTTCGTCGAGACGCGCCGCTCCAGCCCCTACGTCACCCTCGCCCTGCCCCTGCCGACCGAGTTCGACGCACCCGACGCCGAGACGATGCGCGAGCTGGGGGAGCGGGTGGGGCGCAGCCTCGCCGCGGGCGACCTCGTCGTGCTCACCGGCGAGCTGGGGGCGGGCAAGACGACCTTCACCCAGGGCCTCGGCACCGGCCTGCAGGTCCGCGGCGGTGTCACGTCGCCGACCTTCGTGATCTCGCGGGTCCACCCCTCGTTGGTCGGCGGGCCCGACCTCGTGCACGTCGACGCCTACCGGGTCGGCGGCCTCGACGAGCTCGACGACCTCGACCTCGACGCGTCGCTGGACGAGGCGGTCACCGTCGTCGAGTGGGGAGCCGGCCTCGCCGAGGCGCTCGCCGAGTCCCGGCTCGAGGTCGTCATCGAGCGGGCCGTCGGCGAGACTCCCGACGACGAGCTCGATCCGCGCCGCGTTTGCCTGCGCTGGGTCGCAGGCCAGTAACCTCGACGCCGTGCTCCTCGCCTTCGACACCGCCACCCCGCTGGTGACCGTCGCCCTCCACGACGGCGAGCGGGTGCTGGTCGAGCACTCGTCGTCAGCGCCGATGAAGCACGGCGAGCACCTCGCGCCGCTCATCGAGCGCGTCATGGCCGAGGCCGGCATCGTGCGCCAGGACCTCACCGCCGTCGCCGTCGGCGTCGGGCCGGGCCCCTTCACGGGCCTGCGCGTCGGGGTGGTGACCGCGCGCACCCTCGGCTTCGTCCTCGACATCCCGGTCTACGGCGTGTGCTCGCTCGACGCGGTCGCGCTCGAGGTCGTCGGCTCCGGGGCCGCCACCGGCGGCTTCCTCGTGGCCACCGACGCGCGGCGCAAGGAGGTCTACCTCGCCTCCTACGACGCCGAGGGCCGCCGCCTGGAGGGCCCGGTCGTCACCCGGCCCGCCGAGGTCGCCACCGACGCCCCGGTCGCCGGCGCGGGACCGCTGCTCTACCCCGACCACTTCCCGCACCCCATCGCCCCGGACCGCCCGAGTGCCGGCTGGCTGGCAGCGGGAGTGAGCTCGGAGCTCGTAGGATTGCTCGATCCCGAACCCCTCTACCTGCGCCGCCCCGACGCGGTCGCGGGCGCACCCAGAAAGCCTGTCTCGTGATCCGTCCCGCATCCCTGGCCGACCTCCCGGCCCTCGTCGCCCTCGAGCAGGAGCTCTTCGGCGCCGACGCGTGGAGCGAGAGCCTGATCCGCGAGGAGATCGAGGGTCCCGGGCGCCGGTTCGTGGTGGCCGACGACCTCTCCGGCTACGCCGTGACGATGACGGCGGGCGACATCGTCGACCTGCTGCGCATCGGCGTACGCCCCGGAGCGCGGCGCAGCGGCGTCGCCTCGCGGCTGCTCGACGAGCTCCTGGTGGACACCGACGACGCCTCCCGGATGTTGCTCGAGGTGAGCGTCACCAACGCCGAGGCGCTCGGCTTCTACGTCGCCCGCCAGTTCAGCGTCATCGACGTACGTCCCCACTACTACCGCGACGGGTCCGAGGCGCTGGTGATGTGCCGCTGGCTGCCGGGCGCCGCCCGCGCGCAGACGGCGACCGCGCATGACTGACGAGCCGCTGGTCCTGGGGATCGAGACCTCCTGCGACGAGACCGGCGTCGGCATCGTGCGGGGCCACACGCTGCTCGCCGACACCGTCGCGAGCAGCGTCGAGGAGCACGCCCGCTTCGGCGGCGTCGTCCCGGAGGTCGCGAGCCGGGCCCACCTCGAGGCGATGGTCCCCACGATCGAGCGCGCCGCGGAGACGGCCGGGATCTCGCTGAGCGACATCGACGCGGTCGCGGTCACCAGCGGGCCCGGGCTCGCTGGTGCGCTGCTGGTCGGCGTCGCGAGCGCCAAGGCGCTCGCCCTCGGCCTCGGCAAGCCGATCTACGGCGTCAACCACCTGGCCGCGCACGTCGCGGTCGACCAGCTCGAGCACGGGCCGCTGCCCGAGCCGTGCCTGGCCATGCTCGTCTCCGGCGGCCACTCCAGCCTGCTCGAGGTCACCGACGTCACGGTCGGCGTCGAGCCGATGGGCTCGACCATCGATGACGCGGCCGGTGAGGCCTTCGACAAGGTCGCGCGACTGCTGGGCCTGCCGTTCCCCGGCGGTCCCCACATCGACAAGCAGGCCCGCAGCGGCAACAGCGTGGCCATCGACTTCCCGCGTGGCCTCACCAGCCGCAAGGACCTCGAGCGCCACCGCTTCGACTTCTCCTTCTCCGGCCTCAAGACCGCCGTGGCCCGCTGGGTCGAGGCCCAGCAGCGGGCCGGCACGCCGATCGACGTCGCCGACGTGGCGGCGTCCTTCCAGGAGGCTGTCTGCGACGTGCTGACCCGCAAGGCGATCGACGCCGCCACGAGCCGCGGCATCGAGGACATCCTCATCGGCGGAGGCGTCGCGGCCAACAGCCGGCTGCGCGCCATGGCCGAGGAGCGCGCCGCGGCCGCGGGCATCCATGTCCGGGTGCCGCGCCCCGGTCTCTGCACCGACAACGGCGCCATGGTCGCCGCGCTGGGTGCCGAGCTCGTCGCGCGAGGACGTACGCCCTCGCTGCTGGACCTCCCGGCCGACTCCTCGATGCCGATCACCACCGTCGTGGCCTGAGCCCACGGCATGACGAAGGCCCCCGCCCGGGAGCGGGGGCCTGCATCACGAACGCCTGACGTGGACCGTCCTCAGTCGAGCACTCCGGGCGCGACGTCGTCGTCCCCGAGCCAGTCCTGGTCGTAGACGAGGCGATCGCGGTCCGTGGCACGGTCGCCATCGCCCTTGCGGCCGCCGCGACCAGCTGCGCCTGCGGCGCCGGCCGTGCCGGCGGCACGGGAGCCACTCGCGCCGCGCCCGCCCGAACCGGTGGCGCCGCGCCCGCCCGAACGCGAGCCGGTGGACGAGCCGGTCGCGCCAGTGGCAGCG
>CAXHZJ010000010.1:0-183202 GCA_964021995.1 Nocardioides furvisabuli
CGACGGGTTCTATGGATGACTGCCCCGATCCCGGGATCCCCGTCACCTCAGACGAAGGATCCGTTCCGGACCAGCGTGCTCACGCCATCGTACACCTGTTCGAATACAGACGCAAGTGGGTCAGACGTCCGTCCCGGACGACTCCTCCGGCGCCTCACGGTCGACGGGCATGCACTGGCCCAGCGTGATCGCCTTGTACCTCGCGAACTCGGGCGAGGACCGGGCGGCCTCGGGGTAGTCATCGGCATCCAGCGCTGCGTAGTAGCGCACCGCCTCGATCAGCTGGCCGGCCTTCGTCGACCCGTCGTCCTGCTCCTCGGCCAGTGGCACCGCAGCCTCGAAGTGCTCCACGGTCCCGTCGTAGTCACCGAGGTTGAAGGCATCGATGCCGGTCCGCACCTCCTCGCACGCCGCGCTGTCGACGACAGGGACGTCAGGCTGGGGAACGGCCTCACTGGCACCCCGGTCGCTCCCGCCCGGCTCGCCGGCGCCGGTGCAGCCGGCCGAGAACGCGACGACGGCGACCACGGTCGCCACGACTCCTGCCCTCACCCGCTCGAGGCTACCTCCGCCCGTGGAGCGGGTCCGCCAGCAGCAGCCGGGTCCACAGGTCACCCAAGCGCCTGGCGTAGGTGTCCGCCGTCCAACCGCGCGCCACCGCGAGGGCGTAGTGCTCCGGGGAGTTGGTCGTCCACAGCAGGTCGGCGACCTCGTCGTCGTCGAGGTCGCCCCTCAGGTCACCCGTGGCACGCAGGTCGACGGCGAGCTTGAGCATGTTGGCCCGGCGGCGCGCGCCGATGCTGTCGCGCAGCTCCGCGCAGTCCGGCTCGGTCAGGGCGGCCTGCGCCAGCGAGTCGAAGAGCGGCGCGACCCGCGGCATCACGCGGCCCAGCGCGTCGGCGTACGTCTCGAGCTTGGCGCGCGCCCCCTCGGCGGCCAGCACCGCCTGCACGTAGTCGCGCTGCTCGGCGACCACGGGCTCGTCCGCGCCGGCGAGAGCCATGTCGATCACCGCGAGCAGGAGCTGCGGCTTGCGGCCGACGCTGCGGTAGACGGTGTCGACGTTGACCCCGGCGCTCGTCGCGATGTCGGCGACCGCGGTCGCGGAGTAGGGCCTCCCCCTCCAAGCTGGAGCCTCACCCCCGAAGCTTCGGGGGTGAGGCTCCAGGATCCCCGGGTACCCGGGGATCGCGACGCGGGGCCCGCCCCTCACCCCGTCGGCGGCTCCGGCTCCCGGGTGATGTGCATGGCGGCCTCCTCGGCCGAGGCACCGGCGCCGTCGATGCCGACGTCGAGGGCGACCTCCTGCTTGTCGACGTCCTCGCCGAGGCCCTCGTCCGGCTGGACCAGGCGACCGCTGCGCTCATCGGCCTCGTCGAGGCCGAGCTGCTCGTCGAGGGCGTTCTCGTCCTCGCGGTCGGTGGTGTCCTCGGCCTCGGCGTACGGGTCGGGCTCGGGCTCCTCCTCGGCGAGCTTCTCGTCGAGGGACTCGCCCTGGAGGCGCTCGGCCTCGGTCGGGTAGTCCTCGTAGCCCTTCGGGGCCCGGTCCGGCGGCGAGTAGCCGCGGTCCAGCACGTCCTCGAGGTCGCCGTCGTCCAGCGTGTCCCCGGGCTGCAGCTGGTCCTCGTCGTCGACCGACATGTCGCCGTAGATTTCGCGATCTTCGCTCATGCCTCCTGCCTACCGGCCGAGGACCGGCGGGACAAGGGCCGAGGGTCCCCAGCAGGTCCGCAGGGGTTGGACTCAGCCCAGCTCGCGCTCCAGCGCGTCGGTGAGCAGCGCCACCAGCGCCTCGGTCTGGATGTTGGCCGAGGACGAGACCTCCTCGTCGGAGCCGTCGAGCGCCCGCGCCGCGAGGCCGGCCTTGGAGTCGATGAGCTCGGCGATGCGGGTGTCGATGGTCTGCGCGGCGATGATCCGCCACGCCGTGACCGGGTCGCTCTGGCCGATGCGGTGCACGCGGTCGATGGCCTGGGTCTGCTCGGCGTCGGTCCACGACAGCTCGGCCAGCACCACGTTGGAGGCGACCTGGAGGTTGACGCCCACGCCGGCGGCGGCGAGCGAGCAGACGATGACCTGCACGTCGGGGTCGTTGACGAACGACTCGATCGCGCGCTCGCGCGCCTTCGGCGACTGGTCGCCACGGATCGAGGCGTGCTTGAGCCCGCGCCGGGTGAAGGTCTCCTCGGCGATGTCCATGACGTCGACGTGGCGGGCGAAGAAGACCACCTTGCCGACGTTGCGCGCCAGCTGGGCGGCGTAGTCGGCCGCGAGGCCGGCCTTCGCGCGGCCGATGCGGCGGAACATCGAGAAGACGTTCTCCCCGCCGGTGCCGGAGTCCATCTCCTCGCGCTCCCACGTCGCGACGCGGCGTACGAGCTCGTGGTCGATGCCGTCGACGACGGATCCCGTACGCCGGGTCTCCAGCGCGGCCTTGTAGCGCTGGACGAGCCTGCGTGCGAGCTCCTGCTCCGCGCCGCGGATCGAGCGGGTGTCCTCGTCGTCGAGCTCGACGGGGATGTCGGCGATGCGGCGCGCCGGGATGTCCGAGGCGACGTCGACCTTGCGACGGCGCACGATGCCCTGGTCGATGACGGCCTTGCGCGCCGCGGGGTAGAACGGCGGGTCGGCCGGCGTCAGGTCGGTCTCCTCGAGCGCCTCCATCAGCCGGGCCATGGGCATGGTGTCGTCGATCCAGCCCAGGAACTGCCAGATCGCGCGGAAGTCCTCGATGTCGTTGATCAGCGGCGTGCCGGTCAGCGCCATCAGCAGCGGGCGGGCGGTGCGCGCACGCAGCCGCTCGGACAGCTCGAGCACGTGGCGCGAGCGCTGCGAGGTCTTGTTCTTGATGAAGTGGGCCTCGTCGACGACCATCCCGCGGAAGCCGAAGTCGCCGAGCCAGCCGACGTGGCGATCGAGGATCTCGTAGTTGACGATGATGACGTCGGCGAAGGCGTCGACCTGGTCGCCGTCGCCGTGGATCACGGTGGCGCGGCGGCGCGGGGTCCAGCGCTCGGTCTCGCGTGCCCAGTTGGTCTTGACGACGTTGGGGCAGACCACGAGGAGCGGGAAGGCGTCGGCGGCCTGCGCGGCGAGGAGCGCCTGCGCGGTCTTGCCAAGACCGGGCTCGTCGGCGAGCAGGAAGGTGCGGTGGCCCTCGGCGGCCGAGGCGATGAGCCGGGCCTGGTGGGGCATCAGCTCGAGCTTGCCGGGGGCGTTGAGGGAGGTGGCCTCGGGCAGGTCCATGCACGAGGACGCGCCGCCCAGCTCGAAGGAGCGGAACAGCGGGCCGAGCAGCTCCCACGTCGAAAGCCTGCCGTGCACACGCCGGCGCTCGCGACCGATGCCGAAGTCGGGCACGAGGAACGGGTTGGCGAGCTGGTGCTGCACGACCGACTGCGGGACGACGCGGCGCTCACCGAGGCCGGGACCGGCCTCGTCGTCGGGCTTCGGCTCCTCGGGGACGACCTCGACCCCGGCCTTGCGCAGCATCTCCAGGCGCAGGTCCCGGGCGCTGTCGGTGACGACCGCGTCCTCCGAGAGCAGCGCGAAGAGCGAGGGGTCGCGGGTAGCGGTCTTGGCGAGGATCGTCGCGATGCCGTCGAGGCGCTTGAGCTCGTCGGCCTTCTGGGCGTCGGTCAGCTCCGACGAGGCGCGTACGTCGCCGCGGTGCTCGCGCACCAGCAGGGCGACCACCTGGAACCGCACACGCTGCCCCGGGGCGAGCGGGCCGCGCTGGACGGCGGACTCGAGCTCGCGCACGGCGCGGGCCAGGACGGGGACGATGCCCTCGTTGTCCTTGTGACGGGCATGCGCAGGGGTGCGACGACCGCCGCGTGAGCGCTGGCGCTGGGCCAAGGGGTCCTCCCGGACTTGGGTACGCGTCGCAGCAAGGGCGAGCCCGGGTGCGGCTCTGCCCGCACGCCACGGCGTGGAGGTGTGGAGCGGGCGCCAGGTGCGCGGTGGCCGGCGGATCAGGGGTGATCACGGCGGCACGGCGTCTGGAACGCTGCGACCACTGTAGCCCCCGCCCGGTGGTTGTCGGCAAATGTCTGAGGATCAGCGCGCCGGGCGGTGGTCGACGATGCGGCGCATCTTCCCGACCGAGCGCTCGATCGAGGCCACGTCCACGACGTCCACCGACACGCTGACCCCGATCGACGCCTTGATCCTGCGGGCGAGCTCGGCCTCGGCCGCAGCCACCTCGTCCGGCGTGGTGTGCTCGCGACGCTCGACCCGGACGGTGAGGGTGTCGAGGTTGCCGCTGCGGTCGAGGTGGCACTGGAAGTGCGGCGACAGCGCCGGCAGCCCGAGGACGATCTCCTCGATCTGGGTCGGGAAGAGGTTCACCCCGCGCAGGATGATCATGTCGTCGGTGCGACCGGTGATCTTCTCCATGCGACGCATCGTGCGGGCCGTGCCCGGCAGCAGCCGGGTGAGGTCGCGGGTGCGGTAGCGGATGACCGGCATCGCCTGCTTGGTGAGCGTGGTGAACACCAGCTCCCCCTCCTCACCGTCGGGCAGCACCTCGCCCGTCACCGGGTCGATGATCTCGGGGTAGAAGTGGTCCTCCCACACGTGCAGGCCGTCCTTGGTCTCCACGCACTCGCTCGCCACGCCGGGACCGATCACCTCGGACAGGCCGTAGATGTCGACGGCGTGCATGTCGGTGCGCTCCTCCATCTCCCGGCGCATGTCGTTGGTCCACGGCTCGGCGCCGAAGATGCCGACCTTGAGCGAGGTCGAGCGCGGGTCGACGCCCTGCGCCTCCATCTCGTCGATGATCGAGAGCATGTAGGACGGCGTCACCATGATCACGTCGGGCTCGAAGTCCACGATCAGCTGCACCTGGCGCTGCGTCATGCCGCCGGAGACCGGCACGACCGTGCAGCCGAGGCGCTCGGCTCCGGCGTGCGCGCCGAGGCCGCCGGTGAAGAGCCCGTAGCCGTAGGCGTTGTGCAGCACCATCCCGCGCCGCCCGCCCGCGGCGCGGATCGACCGGGCGACGACGTCGGCCCACATGTCGAGGTCGTCGCGGGTGTAGCCGACCACCGTCGGCTTGCCGGTCGTGCCGCTGGAGGCGTGGAGGCGTACGACGTCCTCGCGCGGCACCGCGAACATGCCGAAGGGGTAGTTGTCGCGCAGCGTCGCCTTGGTCGTGAACGGCAGCCGGGCCAGGTCGGCCAGCGACCCGATGTCGTCCGGGCCGACGCCGGCCTCGTCGAAGGCGCGGCGGTAGTGGGCGACGTGGTCGTAGGCGTGGCGCACCGACCACTGCAACCGATCGAGCTGCAGGGCGCGCAGGTCCTCCAGCGAAGCGGTCTCGATCGGGTCCAGGTCGCCGGGCCGGGGTGTCAGGTCGAGCACGGTGTGGTCCTCCGGGTCGCGGGCGTGTCGGGGCTGTCGGTCGTGGGAAGGTGTCCGGCATGGCAGAGAGGTCGGAGGGCGCGTCGCGCCGGGGACGCCCCGGTCACGACCAGCAGGCCGTGGTCCGTGTGGCCGTCGACCTCTTCAACCGGCAGGGCTACGACGCCACGAGCGTCGGCGACGTGGCCAGGGAGCTGGGGCTGACCAAGTCGGCGATCTACCACCACGTGCCGAGCAAGGAGCACCTGCTCCAGAGCGCCGTGGACGAGGCCCTCGACGCGCTGACGGCGGCGCTCGACGCCGTCTCGGCCACCGACGGACTCGACGCCGAGCAGCGCCTGCGCGCCGCCGTACGCAGCAGCGTGACCGTGCTGGTCGACCACCTGCCCGCGGTGACCCTGCTGCTGCGGGTGCACGGCAACACGCCGGTCGAGAAGGCGGCGCTCGCGCGCCGGCGCGGCATCGACGAGCGGCTGGCCGACATGGTCCGCGAGGCGGTCGACGACGGTGTGCTCCGCGACGACCTCGACCCGCTGGTGATCAGCCGGCTGCTGTTCGGGATGGTGAACTCGCTGGTCGAGTGGGTGCGCCCCGGCGTGGCGGCGGCACCGCTGACCGACGCCGTCGTGGCGCTGGCCTTCGACGGGCTCACCCACGGGACGCGCTCCCCCGGTCGGGAAGGGTCCGGCTCCGGCCGCGGAACTCCGCGATGACCTCGCCGGCCTCCGGGTCGTCGGCGCGCACCGTGACGTCGTAGATCCCCGACCGGCCGCGACGCGAGACCTCGCGCGCCTCGGCGTGGAGGACCTGACCGAGGCGACCCGGCTGGAGGAAGTCGATCGAGAACCCCGCGGCCACCGTCACCGGGCCGTGCGAGTTGCAGGCCAGCGCGAAGGCGGAGTCGGCCAGGCTGGCGATCACCCCGCCGTGGCACAGGTCGTGGCCGTTGACCATGTCGGGACGCACGAGCATCGACACCCGCGCGCGGCCGGGTGCGACCTCGACCGCCTGCATCCCGAGCATCGCGCTGGCCGCGTCGTCGGCCCACATCCCCATCGCCGCGTCGTGCACGTCGGCCTAGGCGTCGAAGTCGACGGTGACGGCGTCGCCGAGCGGGAAGCTCTGGCAGGTCAGCACGAACCCGGCCTCCACCTCGGCGGGCTCGAGGGCGTAGTTGCGGCGCATGTCGACCTCGCCCTCGACCACCTTCGCGCGGCAGGTGCCGCACACGCCGCCCTTGCAGGCGAAGGGCAGGTCCGAGCGCGTGGCCTGGGCGCTGTCGAGGATGCTCTGGTCCTGCGGCAGCGCCGCGGTGGCCGACAGGCCGTCGAGCACCACCGTGACGTCGGTGGTCGCGCCCTCGCGCACCGCGACGGGACGGTGGAGCTCCGGCGGCGGCGCGTCGACGTAGAACAGCTCGGCGTGCACCCGGTCGTCGGCGACGCCGAGCTCCCGCAGCACGTCGCGCGCCTGCTCGACCATGGCGTACGGCCCGCACAGCCAGACGTGGTCGAAGCGGCCCACCGGCAGCAGCGAGGTGAGGATGCGCCGGATCCGGTCGGCGTCGAGCCGTCCGGAGAACAGCTCGACGTCGCGCGGCTCGCGCGACAGCACGTGCACCAGCTGGAGGCGCGCGCCGTGGGAGTTCTTGAGGTCGCCGAGCTCCTCGGAGAACATCACCGAGGACGTCGTGCGGTTGCCGTAGACCAGCGCCACCTCGGCGTCCCCGCCCGCGAGCAGCGACCCCGCGATCGACAGCATCGGCGTGATGCCCGAGCCGGCGGCGAGGCACAGGTGCCGCCCACCGGTGGCAGGGTCGACGGTGAAGCTGCCGCTGGGCACCTGCACGTCGACCTCGTCACCGGGGCGTACGTCGCGGACCAGCCAGCGGGAGAACAGACCGTCGGGGATCTCGCGCACCCCGATGCGGGGAGCCGCGCCCGCGGGCGCGCAGATCGAGTAGGTGCGGCGCTCCTCGCGCCCGTCGATCGTGCGGCGCAGGGTCAGCGACTGCCCCGGCGCGAAGTCGTACTCCCCCGCCAGGTCGGCCGGGACGTCGAAGGTGATCGCGGCGGAGTCGTCGGTCAGCGGCTCGACGCGCGCGACCGTGAGCGTGTGGAACGCGGCCGACCGCGTGCGCCGTGGGGTGTCGAGGACGGTCATCAGATCTCCTTGACGTGCTCGAAGGGCTCCGCGCACGCGGTGCAGCGGTAGAGGGCCTTGCAGGCGGTGGCGCCGAACTCCGAGGTCAGCTCGACCTCGGTCGAGGAGCAGCGGGGGCACGCGAGGTCGCGGCGCACGGGCAGGAGCGTCAGCGGGACGGGACCGGCGCGGTGCGGTGCGGGACCGGGGGCGGAGAGGCCGTGGTCGCGCAGCGCCTGCCGGCCGCGGTCGGTGATCCAGTCGCTGGACCACGCCGGGGACAGCGAGACCTCCACCGTGGCGGCGTAGCCGGCGTCGGCGAGGCGGTGGACCAGGTCGTCGCGCATCGTGGCCATCGCCGGGCAGCCGGAGTACGTGGGCGTGATCGTGACGACGACCCCGTCCGCCTCCTCGCGCACCCCGCGCAGCACACCGAGGTCCTCGAGGGTCAGCATCGGCATCTCGGGATCGGTGACCGACGCGGCGACCTCACGCGCGCGCACGCTCACCACCGGCCCGTGGGGTGGGCGCGGGCCACGACCTGCATCTCGGCGAGCATCCGCGACAGCGCCTCGGAGTGCAGGCCGTCGCGCCCGGTGCGACCGCGTACGCCGGCCAGCGGCTGGCCCCGGGGACGGTCGACCTCGCTCACGGCGAGCACCTGCTCGAGGACCACCTCGACCGCGCTGGCCACGGAGTCCGGGGCGACGCCGACGCCTGCCTCGGCCACGGCCTGCTCGACGGAGTGGGTGGCGAGGAGCTCGGGGTAGAGGGGCCAGAGCTCGCGGAGCGCCGCCTCGAGCCGCCGGCGCGACTCGTCCGTGCCCTGGGCGAGCGTGAGGAACCACCGACCCGCGTAGTCGCGGTGGTAGGCCAGCTCCTTGACGCCCTTGACCGCGATGGCCGACAGGACCGGGTCGCGGCTGGAGGCGAGCTGCTCGAACAGGGCGAGCCGGACGCTCGCGAAGAGCAGCAGCCGCACGACCGTGTGGGCGAAGTCGCCGTTGGGGACCTCCGCGAGCCGGACGTTGCGGAAGTCGCCGGCCTCACGGAAGAACGCCAGCGCGTCCTCTGCCGGGACCGGCGAGCCCTCGGGAAGCACGGGTACGACGGCGGGGTCGGCGGCCGCGGCCCGCGCCAGCAGGAGCCGCGCCTGGCCCAGGAGGTCGAGCGCGGTGTTGGCCAGCGCGATGTCCTCCTCGAGGTCGGGGGCGCGGCTGCACCACTCCGAGAGCCGGTGCGACATCACGAGCGCGTCGTCGCCGAGCATCAGGCAGTAGGCCGCCAGGGCCGCGGGGTCGACGTCGGCGGGGACCGTGGTGTCGACCCCCGCGAGCGGGTCCTCGAAGTCGGTGCCGAAGGCCCACTGGGAGGAGTCTCCGGCGACCTCGTGGTGCTCGAGCAGGCCGTCGTAGGCGCTGCCGGCGGACTCGTTGGGGTCGGGGGTGAGGTGCGACATCGGGTTCCTCACATGTGGGGGACGTCGTCGGGGATGGAGTAGAAGGTCGGGTGGCGGTAGACCTTGTCGCCGCTCGGGGCGAACATCGGGTCCTTCTCGTCCGGGCTCGACGCCGCGACGTGGCGCGCCTGGACCACCCAGACGCTGACGCCCTCGTTGCGGCGGGTGTAGACGTCGCGCGCATGACGCAGCGCCATCTCGTCGTCGGCGGCGTGCAGCGAGCCGACGTGGACGTGGTTGAGCCCGCGCTTCCCGCGCACGAACACCTCGTAGAGGGGCCACTCGCGCTCCGAGCCGTGGCCCGCCTTGGCCGCGGGGACACCCTCCAGCGGGACCGCGCCGTGACCGCCCTCGGCGGTGAAGTCCTGCCCGCTCATGCGTGCGCCGCCTCTCGCTGGCGGTCGGCGAAGGCCAGGGCCGCCTCGCGGACCCAGGCACCGTCCTCGTGGGCCGCGCGGCGGTGGGCGATGCGCTGGGCGTTGCAGGGGCCGTTGCCCTTCACGACCTGCATGAACTCGTCCCAGTCGGGCTCGCCGAAGTCGTGGTGGCCGCGCTCGGCGTTCCACTTCAGGTCCGGGTCGGGGAAGGTGACGCCGAGGGCCTCGGCCTGCGGCACCGACATGTCGACGAAGCGCTGGCGCAGGTCGTCGTTGGTGTTGCGCTTGATCCCCCACGCCATCGACTGGGCGGTGTTGGGCGAGTCCTCGTCGGGCGGGCCGAACATCATCAGCGCCGGCCACCAGAACCGGTCGACCGACTCCTGCACCATCGCGCGCTGCTCGTCGGTGCCCTGCATCATCGTCATCAGCAGCTCGTAGCCCTGGCGCTGGTGGAAGGACTCCTCCTTGCACACCCGGATCATGGCGCGGCCGTAGGGGCCGTACGACGTGCGGCACAGCGGGACCTGGTTGCAGATCGCCGCACCGTCGACCAGCCAGCCGATCGTGCCGACGTCGGCGTACGACAGCGTCGGGTAGTTGAAGATCGAGGAGTACTTCTGGCGGCCCTCGATGAGCATCTCGGTCAGCTCGCCGCGCGAGACGCCGAGGGTCTCGGCAGCGGAGTAGAGGTAGAGCCCGTGGCCGGCCTCGTCCTGCACCTTGGCCAGCAGGATCGCCTTGCGGCGCAGGCTCGGGGCGCGGGTGATCCAGTTGCCCTCGGGCTGCATGCCGATGATCTCGCTGTGCGCGTGCTGGGCGATCTGGCGCACGAGGGTCTTGCGGTAGCCCTCCGGCATCCAGTCGCGGGGCTCGATGCGCTCGCTGCGCGCGATCGTGTCCTCGAAGCGCGCCTCCAGCGCGGACAGCTGGGCGTCGGTCGCCGTGTCGCTCGTGGTCACCGCTCCTCCTCCGGATGGGCTTTACTGACCGAACGGTCTGTATTACTTTTGCACGACGCGCCCCGTGCGTGCAAGCACCGGGCAGCGCCCGCGTGCGCCGCCCCTCCCCCGGACCCGATGGAGCCGTCGTGACCCGTTTGCTCGAGAGCTACGCCGCAGGACGCTGGTTCACCTCCACCGCCGAGGGCGACCCGCTGCTCGACGCCTCCACGGGCGAGGAGGTCGCACGCATCTCCGGCTCCGGCCTCGACCTCGGTGCGATGGCCCACCACGCCCGCACCGTGGGTGGCCCCGCGATCCGTGCGCTGACCTTCCACGAGCGCGCCCTGCTCCTCAAGGAGCTCGCCACCCACCTGACGGGGCTCAAGGACGAGTTCTACGAGCTGTCGCTGCGCACCGGCGCGACCCGGCGCGACTCGATGATCGACATCGACGGCGGCTTCGGCACGGTCTTCAGCTACTCCTCCAAGAGCCGCCGCGAGCTCCCCAACGACATCGTCGTGTGCGACGGCGAACTCGAGCAGCTCGGCCGCACCGGCATCTTCATGGGCCAGCACGTCTACACCTCGCGCCCCGGCGTGGCCGTCCAGATCAACGCCTTCAACTTCCCCGTGTGGGGCATGCTCGAGAAGCTCGCGCCGGCCTTCGTCGCCGGGCTCCCCTCGCTCGTCAAGCCGGCCAGCCAGACGGCGTACCTCACCGAGCTGGTCGTGCGCCGGATCATCGAGTCGGGCATCCTGCCCGAGGGCTCCCTCCAGCTGCTGTCGGGCTCGGCCGGCGACCTCCTCGACCACCTCGGCGTGCAGGACTCGGTCGCCTTCACCGGCTCGGCGCACACCGCCGGCATCCTGCGCCAGCACCCGTCGGTGCTCCACGGGGGCGTGCAGCTCCAGGTCGAGGCCGACTCGCTCAACTGCTCCTTGCTCGGCCCCGACGTGGCTGCCGGCGACCCCGAGTGGGACCTGTTCGTCAAGGGCGTCGTCACGGAGATGACCGCCAAGGCCGGCCAGAAGTGCACCGCCATCCGCCGCGTCATCGTGCCGTCGGCGGTCGCCGACGAGATGACCGAGGCGATCCGGACGAGGCTCGCCTCGATCACGGTCGGGCACCCGGACGACGAGTCGGTGCGGATGGGCCCGCTGGCCTCGCTCGGCCAACGCCAGGAGGTCCGCAAGGCCGTCGAGGCGCTGCGGTCGTCGTGCGACGTCGTGCTCGACGAGGTCGCAGCCGCCGGCGACGACGGACGGGGGGCCTTCATGTCGCCCGTGCTGCTGCGCGCCCGCGCCGGTGCGGTCGAGCCCCACGACGTCGAGCCCTTCGGGCCGGTGTCGACGGTGATGACGTACGACTCGCTCGACGAGGCGATCGACCTGGCCGCGCGCGGCAAGGGCTCGCTCGTCGGTTCCGTGGTGACGCACGACCCCGGCGTCGCCCGCACCGTCGTCCTCGGCCTGGCCCCGTGGCACGGCCGCATCCTGGTCCTGGACCGCGACGACGCGCCCGAGTCGACCGGACACGGCTCGCCGCTGCCGATGCTGGTGCACGGCGGCCCCGGTCGCGCGGGCGGCGGCGAGGAGCTCGGCGGCGTACGTGGCGTGCTGCACCACATGCAGCGCTCGGCGATCCAGGCCTCGCCCGACATGCTCACCGCGATCACCGGTCGCTGGACGCGCGGCTCTCAGCGCACGGTCACGCCCGAGCACCCCTTCCGCCACTCGCTGGCCACGCTCGCCATCGGCGACGCGATCGTCTCCGAGCCGCGGGTGATCTCGCTCGAGGACATCGACCACTTCTCGGACTTCACCGGCGACACGTTCTACGCCCACACCGATCCCGAGGCGGCGGCGCAGAACCCGCTCTTCGGCGGGATCGTCGCGCACGGCTACCTCATCGTGTCGATGGCTGCCGGCCTGTTCGTCGACCCGGCGCCGGGACCGGTGCTCGCCAACTTCGGCGTCGACAACCTCCGTTTCCTCACACCGGTCAAGGCCGGCGACGCCATCCGGGTGACGCTGACGGTCAAGCAGATCACCCCGCGCTCGTCCGCCGACTACGGCGAGGTGCGCTGGGACGCGCTCGTGGTCAACGGCGATGACGAGCCGGTGGCGACGTACGACGTCCTGACGCTGGTGGCGAAGGAAGCCTCCTGACGCAGTGGCAGGTATACGTTCGGGCCATGGCGAAGAAGAGCTGGTCCGACATGACCCCGACGCAGAAGAAGGTCGTCGTCGCGACGGGGATCGCGGAGGTCGCCCTCACCACGTGGTGCCTGCGCGACCTCAAGCAGCGACCCGCCGAGCTGGTGCGCGGACCGAAGGTGCTGTGGGGACCGGCCCTCTCGGTGCAGCCCGTGGGTCCGATCGCCTACCTGGTGTGGGGCCGCAGGCGCTGACGGGTCACCCGGAGTAGGGGACCTCGCTGGTCCATCCGTCCTCGTCACGCGCGACCGCCGACCAGATCGCGTCGGCGACGCGATCCGGGGTGAAGGCGCCCTCGCGAGCCAGGGCGCCGCGCACCGTCACCGACACCGCACGGATCCCGTCCGGCGCCAGCGCCTGGTCGAGGCTGTGCACGAGGTTGCGCACGCCGGCCTTCTGCACACCCAGCGACGCCGCGCCCGACGAGGGCTCGTCGGCCGCCATGCTCCCGGTGACGCTGATGCGCGCGCCGGACGACATGAACGGCCGCGCGGCCTGCACGACGGTGAGCAGCGCGCCGACACCGAGCGCGACGTCCTCCAGCAGCTCAGCGACCGTGAGCGCCAGCGGGTCCGCCGCGCGCCAGGCGCTGGGGTTGAAGTGCAGCACGTCGATGCGACCGGTGTGCTCGCCGAAGCGGCGTACGGCGTCGCGTGCGGCCAGCTCGTCGGTGACGTCGGCGACCGCGTGGCCGACCGTCGCGCCGCGCGCCTCGAGGTCGGGCACGAGCGCGTCGATGACCTCCTGGTCCTGGCCGAGGAGCGCCACGTCGTAGCCCTCCTCGGCGAAGCGCCGGGCCACCGACCCGCTCACGCCGGGACCGGCTCCGACCACCACGACCACAGGTCTGCTCATGATCCGTTCCTACCGCATCGTCACGGCTTGTGCGCGTGCTCCCCCGTCGGGTCGTCCGGGATCGCGTTGGGGCCCTGGGCCCCCTCCTGCACGTCTCCGGACTCCTGCTCGGGCTGACCCGCGACCGAGTCGCCGGCGCTGATCTCGTCCGGCTCGTCGCCCTCGGGAGCGAGCTCGGAGACCTGTCCACCTTCGTTGCTGTCCATGCTCCCCACACAACCACCGTGCACCTGAGACGGCCCACCTCGACGGGTGGTGGCTGGCCCGACCGCGCTGGTTACCGTCGCAGCATGACGCGATTCGGGTACACGTTGATGACCGAGCAGAGCGGCCCCCGCGAGCTGGTGTCGTACGCCGTCGCCGCCGAACGGGTCGGCTTCGACTTCGAGGTGATGAGCGACCACTACTCGCCGTGGCTCACCGAGCAGGGGCACGCGCCGCACGCGTGGACGGTGCTCGGCGCGGTCGCGCAGGCGACCAGCGACGTCGGCCTGATGACGTACGTGACGTGCCCGACCCTGCGCTACCACCCGGCCGTCGTGGCCCAGAAGGCCGCGACGCTGCAGCTCCTCGCAGAGGGGCGCTTCACCCTCGGGCTGGGCAGCGGCGAGAACCTCAACGAGCACGTCGTCGGTGAGGGCTGGCCGGCGATCGCCGAGCGGCAGGACATGCTCGCCGAGGCCATCGAGGTGATCCGCGCGCTGCACACCGGCGAGCTCACCGACCACCGGGGCGAGTTCTTCCAGGTGGACTCCGCGCGCATCTGGGACGTCCCGGAGGAGGGCGTCGAGATCGGGGTCGCCGTCGCCGGGGACCGCGCGATCGCGCGCTTCGCGCCACTGGCCGACCACCTCGTCGCCGTCGAGCCGAAGGCCGAGATCGTCGAGTCGTGGAACGACGTCGAGGGCGCACCCCGCATCGGCAGGGACGCCCGCGCGGTCGGCCAGATCCCGATCTGCTGGGATCCGGACGAGGACGCCGCGATCGCCCGGGCGCACGAGCAGTTCCGCTGGTTCGCCGGCGGCTGGTCGGTCAACGCCGACCTCCCCACCCCCGCGGGATTCTCCGCAGCCACCACCTTCGTGCGGCCCGAGGACGTGGCCGAGTCGATCCCCTGCGGGCCCGACCTCGACGCGATCGTCGAGGCCGTGTCGGCCTACTGGGAGGCGGGCTTCACCGACGTCGCGCTGGTGCAGGTCGGCGACGAGGGGCAGGACCGCTTCCTCGACGAGGCGGCCGGCCCGCTGCTGGAGAAGCTGCGGGCGGCCGCCCCGTCCTGACTCAGCGCCAGCCGAGGTCCGGTGCGACCTCGGTCAGCACCGTCTCGAGCACGTGGGCGTTGTAGTCGACCCCGAGCTGGTTGGGCACCGTCAGCAGCAGCGTGTCGGCCGCGGCGATCGCCTCGTCGTCGGCGAGCTCCTTGACCAGGACCTCCGGCTCGGCGGCGTACGTCTTGCCGAAGACCGCGCGGAGGTTGGCCTCGATCTGGCCGAACTGGTCGGTGCTGGCGCCCTCGCGGCCGAAGTACATCCGGTCGAGGTCGGTGGTGATCGGCATGATCGAGCGGCTCACCGACACACGCGGCTCCCCCTCGTGGCCGGCGGACTTCCACGCCTCGCGGTAGACCTCGATCTGCTTGCGCTGCTGCACGTGGAAGGGCTCGCCGGTCTCGTCCGCCTTGAGCGTCGAGCTCATCAGGTGCATGCCCTTCTCCGCCGCCCATCGTGCGGTGGCGTCCGACGCGGCACCCCACCAGATGCGATCCCGCAACCCGGGCGAGTGCGGCTCGATGCGCAGCAGCCCGGGCGGGTTGGGGAACATCGGGCGCGGGTTCGGCTGGGCGAACCCCTCCCCCTCCAGCACCTGGAGCAGCACCTCGGTGTGGCGGCGCGCCATGTCGGCCTGGTCCTCGCCCTCCGCGGGGGCGTAGCCGAAGTAGCGCCAGCCCTCGATGACCTGCTCCGGTGACCCGCGGCTGATCCCGAGCTGGAGCCGGCCGCCGGAGATGAGGTCGGCGGAGCCGGCGTCCTCGGCCATGTAGAGCGGGTTCTCGTAGCGCATGTCGATCACGCCCGTGCCGATCTCGATGCGGCTGGTGCGTGCGCCGACCGCGGCGAGCAGCGGGAAGGGCGAGGCGAGCTGCCGCGCGAAGTGGTGCACGCGGAAGTAGGCGCCGTCCGCGCCGAGCTCCTCGGCCGCGACTGCGAGGTCGATCGACTGCAGGAGCGTGTCGGACGCACTCCGCACCGCGGACTGCGGGGAGTCGGTCCAGTGGCCGAAGTTGAGGAACCCGATCTTCTTCATGACTGGTTCAACGCTCAACTTGTCTGGTTGTTCCCGTCGGCGGGGCGGTCGTCTCGGCGGCCGGGGGCGGTAGCTGCGGGGGGCGGTAGCTGCGGGGGGCGGTAGTCCAGTGACGGATGGCTGTCTCGACGGAGCCTGCACGACCGTTCGCCACTGGACTACCCCCTTGACCTCGAGCGCGCCCGATGTGCAATATATTGCATGCCCATCCCGGTCGACGCTCCCCCGATCCGCACCGCCCTCCTCCGGGACACCGTCCACGACCGGCTGCGCGACCTGATTGTCGAGGGCACCCTCGCGCCCGGTGAGGTGGTCCGCGACACCGACCTCGCCGCGCGCCTCGGCGTGAGTCGTACGCCCGTGCGGGAGGCGCTGCTGCGGCTCGGTGAGAGCGGCCTGGTCCGCGCCGCCCCCGGGCGCTCGACCGTCGTCGCCGAGATCGACCTCGCCGAGGTGCGCGAGGCGCACGCCGTCGTGGTCGCCATGCACCGTCTCGCCGTCGCCGAGGCGGTCGCCCGGCTCACCGCCGACGACCTCGACCGGATGCGAGAGGCCAACCATCGCTTCGCCGCCGCCATCGCCGACCGGGACACCGCCGCCGCGCTCGCCGCGGACGACGACTTCCATCGTGTGGCCGTCGACGTCGCCGCCAACCGCGCACTGGTCACGGTGCTCGACCAGTTCGGCCCGGTCGTACGCCGTCTCGAGCGCCGCCGCTTCGCCTCCCACGCCGGCACCGAGTCGGTCGCGCTGCACGACCGGCTGGTCGAGGCGTGCGCGAGCGGTGACGCGGACGCTGCAGCGGACGTGGCCTTCCGCACCTGGCAGAACCTCGCCGACCTGATCCCCGACACCGCCTCACAGGAGACCCCGTGATCCTCGAGCAGTTCCCCCGCCACCCGCTCACCTTCGGCCCCTCCCCGGTCCACCCCCTGAGGCGGCTCAGCGACCACCTCGCCGCCCGCGGCGGCGGCGCGCAGGTGTGGGCCAAGCGCGAGGACGTCAACAGCGGCCTGGCCTTCGGTGGCAACAAGGTCCGCAAGCTGGAGTACATCGTCCCCGACGTCCTCGCCAGCGGCGCCGACACGCTCGTCTCCATCGGCGGCTTCCAGTCCAACCACACCCGCCAGGTCGCCGCCGTCGCCGCACACCTCGGCCTGAAGTGCCGCCTGGTGCAGGAGAAGTGGGTGCCGTGGGACGACCCGACCAACACCCAGGTCGGCAACATCCTGCTCAGCCGGATGATGGGCGCGGACTCCCGCCTCGACCCGCACGGCTTCGACATCGGCATCCGCGACTCGTGGAAGGACGCGATCCGCGAGGTCGAGGAGTCGGGCGGCACGCCGTACGCCATCCCGGCGGGCGCGAGCGAGCACCGCCTCGGCGGCCTCGGGTTCGCCAACTGGGCCTTCGAGGTCGCCGAGCAGGAGAAGGCGCTGGGCCTCACCTTCGACACGGTCGTGGTCTGCACCGTCACCGGCTCGACGCACGCCGGGATGATCGCCGGGTTCGCCGCGCTGGAGGACCTCACCGGCGTACGCCGCCGGGTGATCGGGATCGACGCGAGCGCCACGCTGGACAAGACCCGCGACCAGGTCGCCCGGATCGCGCGGCACACCGCGGAGCTGATCGAGCTCGGCCGCGACCTGCGCGACGACGAGATCACCGTGCTCGAGGGCTGGGCCGGTGAGCTCTACGGCCTGCCGGTCGACTCGACCATGGAGGCGATGGCGCTCGGCGCGCAGCTCGAGGCGATGATCACCGACCCGGTCTACGAGGGGAAGTCGCTCGCCGGGCTCATCGACCTCGTCGAGTCCCGCGACATCCCGGCCGACTCGCACGTGCTCTACGCCCACCTCGGCGGGCAGCCGGCGATCAACGCCTACCACTCCCTCTGGCCTGCGCAGGACTGAGACCGCCGCGCGTGCGGCGGATGTGGCCGCCCGGCAACCGGTCCGAGGGCCAGGTCCGCCACACGTGCGGCGCTCGATAGCGTCGGGCCATGCCGGAGCGACCTGTCGACCTCACCGCCGCCCTGGCCTGGGCCTCCTCCGAGGTCGGGTCCCCGGTCCTCACCTCCGAGCCGCTCGAGGGAGGGCTGACCTCGACGATGCTCGCGCTGCAGCACGCGGACGGCACCGGGTCCGTGCTGCGGCTGATGACCAACGAGCCGTGGCGCACGCACGGCGCGGACCTCACCGCGCGCGAGCGGGACGCCCAGCTGGCGATGGCCGGCGCCCCGGTGCCCGCACCGACCAGCCTGGCCCTCGACCCGGACGGCACCGTGGCGGGCGTCGCCGCCCACCTGATGTCCCGCCTGCCCGGCTCGCCCATGGGTACCCCCGACGACCGGGCGATCCGGGCGATGGCCGACCTGCTGGCGACCGTCCACGCGCAGCGACCGCCGCACCCGTTCCGCACCTTCCAGTCGTGGGCGTGGGAGGCGAAGTGGGTGGTGCCGGAGTGGACCCGGCACCCCGACTCGTGGCGGCGCGCGTTCGAGGTGCTGGCCGGTCCCCCTCCGGCGTACGAGCCGACGTTCCTCCACCGCGACTTCAGCCACCGCAACCTGCTGTGGTCGGACGGCGTGATCACGGGCGTCGTCGACTGGGTGGAGACCTCGACCGGTCCCGCGTGGCTGGACGCGGCGCACGCCGCCTCGAACCTCGCCCTGGCGTACGACGACGAGCGGGCGCTGGCCCTCCTCGAGGCGTACGCCGACGCGGCCGGCGGGCGCGGCGACGCCTACTGGCTCGTCATGGACGCCGTCGGCTTCCTGCCACCGCCCGGGAGGCCTCCGATGTTCGGGCGACCCGAGCAGCTCGCGCGCCTCGACGACTGGCTGCACGAGGTCGTCGCGCAGGTCGGCTGAGCAGACCTCAGCCGAGCGCGAGGTCCACCGCGGCGAGGGCGTGCAGCCGGGTGGTGGCGAAGACCGGCACGTCGACGTCGTCCGCGCCGACCAGCAGCTCGATCTCCGTGCAGCCGAGCACAACGCCCTCGGCGCCGGCCTCCACCAGCCGGCCGACCACCTCGACGTAGGCCGCGCGCGAGGGCTCGCGGACGACACCGTGGACGAGCTCGTCGTAGATCACCCGGTGCACCGTCTCGAGGTCCTCGCCCGACGGGACGAGCGCCTCGACCCCGTGGGCGGCCAGGCGGTCGCGCACGAAGGACTGCTCCATCGTGAAGCGGGTGCCGAGCAGCGCGACCCGGCAGAGCCCGGCCGCGCGCGCGGCGGCAGCGGTCACGTCGACGATGTGCACGAGCGGCATCGTGGTCGCAGCCTCGATGGCGTCGGCGACCTTGTGCATCGTGTTGGTGCAGAGCACGAGGCACTCCGCACCCGCCGCCTCGAGCGCCGCCGCCTCGCCCGCGAGCAGGTCCCCGGCAGCGGCCCAGTCCCCCGCGGCCTGCATCGCCTCGACCTCCGCGAAGTCCACCGACGACATCACGACGCGCGCCGAGTGGTAGCCGCCGAGACGCTCGCGCACCGCCTCGTTGACGATCGCGTAGTAGAGCGCCGAGCTCTCCCAGCTCATCCCGCCGAGCAGGCCGATCTTCCGCATCGCGTGCGCCATGGCGGCCATTGAACACCCGTCCGCTGTCGGCCCCCGGGTCTAGCGTGGCGCCCATGGCAGCACCGCTGATCACGACCGACGGATTCCGGGTCTTCCCGGCCACCCACGCCCGCTTCGACGACGTCCGCACGATGATCGGCCCGAAGAACCCCACCTCCAACGTCTGCTGGTGCCTGAGCCACCGCATCCCGGCCAAGGACAACCGGGAGCTCGCAGGCCAGGCGCGCGCCGACTTCGTCGAGGCACTGACCCGCCGGCGCACCAAGCCCGGCGTGCTGGCCTACGACGGCGACGAGGTCGTCGGGTGGGCCGCGGTCGCGCCGCGTGCCGACCTGCCGTTCGCCCGCTCCACGAAGATCCCGCACGTCGACGACCTGCCGGCGTGGTCGGTGTGGTGCCTCCGGGTGCGCCCCGGGCACCGCGGCCGCGGCATCTCGCACGTGCTGCTCGAGGGTGCGGTGGCCTACGCCGCCCACCAGGGGGCACCGGTCGTCGAGGGCTACCCGGTCGACAACCGTGGCGAGAAGGTCGACCTGACGATGGCCTACGTCGGCACCCGCGCGCTCTTCGAGGACGCCGGCTTCACCCTCGCCGCGGAGACCACCGCGACCTCCGGCGGCTTCCCCCGGGTCGTCGTCCGACGCACCCCCTGAACACGCCGAGGGCCGCCGGCTCGCCTCCGGCGACCACCGTTGCTACCTTTGTCCAGTAAGTAACTGCATTAATGTCACTGGAGGTCGGGATGGGGACGAACGAGGGCGACTGTCGGGTCGTGGTGGTCGGCGCAGGGGCCGGGGGCACGCTGGTCGCGACCCACCTCGTGACCGCCCTGTCGTCGCGCTTCAGCGTCGAGCTGGTCGACCCGGCACCGACGACGGGCCGCGGTCAGGCCTACTCCACCACCGACGAGCGCCACCTGCTCAACGTCCCGGCCTCGGGGATGAGCGCCTTCCCGCGCGACCCCGAGCACTTCCTGCGCTGGCTGCGCACCCACCACGACCCGGGCTTCCAGCCCCAGGACTTCGCCCCCCGCGCCGTCTTCGGCCGCTATCTCGAGGGGCTGCTCACGGCGGCGTCGGAGTTCCCCGGCAACGCCCGACTCGTACGCCGTCACGCCGACGTCGTGGACGTCGCCGGCTCCGGGACCGGATTCGTCGTCGAGCTGTCCGACGGTGAGCTCCTCGAGGCCCGGGCGGTTGTGCTGGCCACGGGCAGCCGACCCGGCACGCGCTGGGCTCCTGGGGAGCTCGCAGCCGACCCTCGGCTCGTCACCGACCCGTGGACGCAGGGGATCCCCGAGTCCGGCGACGTGCTGCTGCTGGGCGCGGGGCTGACCATGGTGGACCTCGCCATCAGCGCCGACCGTCCCGGCCGCACGCTCCACGTGGTCTCCCGCACCGACGCCGTGCCGCAGCCGCACGTGCTCCCGACGACTCCCCCGGTGTCGCCTCCGCCCGGGGTGACGCGCACCGAGGGCCTCGACGCGCTGCGTGCGACCCTCGGCGACCACGTCGCCCAGACGGTGGCGACGACCGGCGACTGGCGGGCCGCGATCGACGGCCTCCGCCCGGTCACCGCGCAGCTGTGGCGCGGGCTGTCGGAGTCCGACAAGCGACGCTTCCTCACCGAGGACGCCCGCAGGTGGGACGTGCACCGCCACCGGATGGCACCGATGACCGCACGTCGCCTCGGCGCGGTCACCGACTCGGGTCGCCTGGTCCGGCACCGCGGCATCATCGCGGCCGTACGCCCCGCGGACGACGCGCTGCACGTCACCCTCGACGACGGCACGGAGATGGCCGTGGCGGCGGTGGTCAACTGCACCGGTCCCGTCGGCTCCATCACCGCCGACCCGCTCCTGACGCGTCTGGCCCGCACCGGCCTGGTGCGCCCCGGTCCGGCCGGCCTGGGCATCGACACCGCGGACGACGGCCGGGTCCTGGGCACCCTGCCGGCCACCCGACCGTTCCTCGCCGTCGGCTCGCTGCGACGCGGCAACCTGTGGGAGTCCACGGCGATGCCCGAGATCCGCGAGCAGGCCTACGACGTCGCACGCTCGGTCGCGCGCGCCCTGCACGGCGAGTCCCGCCGACGCCCGGTCGACCCCTACGGCCTCACCCTCTCCACCGACCGGCGCGCCGCCCGTCGCTACAACGCCGCGCTCGGCCGCCTGCTGCGCCTCCAGGACGGCGCGGAGGAGGGCCTGCGACAGGCGGTGGAGGCCGATCCCGGCTTCGTGCAGGCGCACGCCGCGCTGGCGCTCCGCGGGCACGAGTGGGGCACGAACACCCACTGGCGCGCCTCACTGCGGGCCGCGCACCGCGCCGCTGCCGGGCGTCACCTCGACGACCGCGAGAGCTCCTTCCTCGACGCGGTGACCACCCGACTGCGCTCCGACGAGCCGACCGGCGCCGCGGCCCTGCTGCGACACGTACGCCTCTTCCCCCGCGACGCGCTCGCCGTCAGCGTCGCGGTGCCGACCGTCGCCTTCGGCGGCCTCACCAGCGGCGCGCAGACCGCCGAGCTGGTCGAGTCGCTGGGCCGCTCCTACGGCGACGACTGGTGGTACGCCGGCCAGCTGGCGTTCGTGCGGCAGGACCAGGAGCGCTGGGCCGAGGCCGAGGACCTCTCGTCCTACGCGCTGTCGGTGGAGCCCGCCTCCGGGCACGCCGTCCACGCCCGGGCCCACGTGTTCTACGAGACCGGGCAGCACTCCGCCGGGCTGGCCTGGCTCGACGAGTGGATCCGCACCCGCGGCCCGGAGGCCAACCACCACTCGCACTTCTCGTGGCACGCGGCCCTGCACGAGCTGATGCAGGACGACGTCGAGGCCGTACGCCGTCGCTACGCCCGCGAGCTCGCGCCGCCGGCGGTGGGCGGCAGCCGGGTCGTCGTCGACAGCGGGGCGCTGCTGTGGCGCGGCCGGGTGACCGGCGCGTGGACCGACGACCTGCCCGTCGCCGACGTACGCGCCGCGGCACCCGAGGAGTGGCTGGTCGCACCCGCGACACCGTTCGCGGCCATGCACGCTGCCGTGCTGCTGGCCGGGACCGGCGACGCCGCGGGCCTCGCCGGGCTGGCGGCGCACGCGTCCGCGAGCGAGGACCGGGTGCTCCGCGACGTCGTCGGTCCGCTGTGCCACGGACTGGCGCAGGTCGTCGACGAGCGCTGGAACGCCGCCGCCGCGACGCTGACGGGCGTGGTCGGCTCGATGGAGCCGCTCGGCGGCAGCCGGGCACAGCGCGAGGTCGTGGAGGACACCCTCGTGCACGCGCTCGCGATGGCCGGGCGGACCAGCGAGGCCGCCGACCTCCTCGACGTACGGCTCTCACGCCGCTCCTCGGCGCTCGACGCCCGCCGCCGGGCCGCGCTCGACGCCGTCCGCCCGGCACTGGTCGCGGGGTGAGCCGGTCGTGCCCCGGGACGCGCTCACCTCGGTCGCGGTGACGACGATGGTCGTGCTGGCGATCTGCGAGCTGCACCTGGAGCTCGTCGCCGGCCGGACGTGGCGCTCGCCACGGTCTGGCGGGGCGCACTTCGGGGTACAGGGGGCACCACCCGACGAAACGGAGCCGCACGTGAAGACCCTCAAGACCGTCACCGACGTGGTGACCCTGCCCGCACGCGTCGCCAGCCACGCCGCAGCCGCGACACTCGGGACCGCCGTCGGCGCTGCCGGCGTCGGCGCGCGAGCCGCCGGGCAGGTCGTGGGATGGGCGGTCGACCGCGCAGCAGGCGAACGCACCCGCCCTCCCGCCGCGGAGGAGCCGACGCCCGTTCGGACGCCGGCCAGCACCGCGCCCGCGCGGAAGGCAACCGCGAAGAAGGCACCGGCCCGGAAGGCACCGGCCCGTCGCAGGGCCCCGTCGAAGAAGGCGGCCGTGATGGCGCCCGCCCTCGGGCTGACCGAGGCCGAGGCGGAGGACGTCCTGCGCACGCCCTCCGGGATCCCGGCGGCCGGGGACAGGATCAACCCCGACACCACCGAGACCGACCTCCACCAGCCGGGCACCGAGCCGTTGATGGACCCCGCGACGGTGAAGGCCGTGAAGAGCGAGTCCGAGGTGCTGCGTCGGGCCGCGGACACCGACAAGGGCTGACCGGACCTCGGTCCGGCGCCCTATCCTCGGGGCATGCACCGCATCTTCACCACGAGCGTCGCCTCGGTCTATCCCCACTACGTGGCGAAGGCCGAGCGCAAGGGACGCACGCGGGCCGAGGTCGACGAGGTGATCGAGTGGCTGACCGGCTTCGACGCCGCCACGCTGGCGGAGCACCTCGAGCAGGGCACCACCTTCGAGGACTTCTTCGACCAGGCGCACCTCAACCCCCACGTCGACCAGATCACCGGCTCGGTGTGCGGCGTGAAGGTCCAGGAGGTCGAGGACCCGCTGATGCGCCGCATCCGCTACCTCGACAAGCTCGTCGACGAGCTCGCCAAGGGCCGCCCGATGGCGAAGGTGCTGCGCGGCTGAGGCCCGGCGTCACTCCTCGCCGCGCTGGCGGCGCAGCCAGGTGATCGGGTCGCCGTCGTCGACCGCGACGCCGAGACCGCGCAGCAGGTGGCGGGCCAGCTGGCGACGCGCGGCGGCGTAGGTCACCACGTGGGCGAAGACGCTCGCCATGACGAAGCTCTCCGGAGGGTCGCAGAGGGCGTCGACGAGCCGGTCGTCCCACGCTCCCCTGCTGTCGAGGTCCCGCACCGTCGCGAGCCAGCGCGGTGCCACCGCATCGTGGCGCGCGAGCAGGCCGGCGGCACTGGTGTCGCCGCCCTGCGGGAGGTCCGCGCCCTCGATCGCGGCCAGCCAGATCTCCTTGGTCGCGACGAGGTGCTCGAGCAGCTCGGCCAGCGTCTCGTCGCTGCCGTCGAAGCCGAGCACCTTCAGGCCCGGGAGCCGGGTCGCGGCGTAGTCGTCGGGCGAGACCCCCTGGGCGAGGTCGACCAGGTGGCGGGTGTCGTCGAGGTCGTGGCGGACGAGGTGCGCGGTGATCGGGTTCATGGGGTGCTCCGTGGACTGGACCCACAAGGAGGTGGGCGGGTGGAAGTGGATGCCGTTCGGCGCCGGCAGCCAGTGGCCGGCCGCCGGCGTGCTCGGCGGGTGCCCGAAGGCACGGGAGTAGGCGCGGGCGAAGCCCTCCACGGACTCGTAGCCCGCCTCGAAGGCGGCCTCGGTGACGCTGGTGCCGCCGGAGATGCGCCAGGCCGCGCGCTCGAGGACCACACGTCGCCGCATCGCGACCGGGGGCTCCCCCGCACCGCGCCGCAGCAGGCGGTTGAAGTGGTGGGGCGAGGAGTGCGCACGCGACGCCATGTCGGCGAGGGTGGCGTCCTCCCCGTCGAGGACGGCGTCGAGGAGCTCGCGGAGGCGGTCACGACCGGGAGCGTTCATGCGGTCCAGTCTGCGACACCGCGCACCCGTGGCACCCGACCGGAATTGCCGTGTGGTCCGGCCTCAGCCGGCGGGCACCTCGAGCACCACGCTCCGCACGGGGTTGTCGAACTCCGTGGTGCGCAGCGAGACCTGCACCTTCCAGTCACCGCCGGTCGGCAGCACGACGTCGCCGGCGTAGATGCCCGGCCCCTGGTTGGTCAGGGCCACCTCGCCGAGGTCGACCTCCTCGGTCGACAGGCTCACCCGCGGCGCCTCGAAGCCCTCGGCCGGCTCGCCGGCGCCGTCGGTCATCGTCAGGGTCAGCGTCGCCGGCCCGATGCCGAGCGGGTCGAGCGCCACCTCGGCGGAGATGTCGTCGAGGACCACGACCTCGCTCCCGGACTCCTCCACGGCCACGGGTGCTTCGGTGGCGGCATCCGGCTCCGGGCTGCGGTCCACGAGGAAGCCGGTCACGAGCAGGACGGCCAGCAGCACGCCCGCCTCGGCGAGTGTCGTACGCACCAGCACGGCGGCCGCGTCGCGCCGCTCCTTCCGCCGCGCCGCCTCGCGCAGGCGTGGCAGCACGGAGAACCTGTTCCAGGCGGCGACGGCCACGGCGACCGCGACGAGGAGCACCTTGACGAGCAGCAGCGCGCCGTAGCCGGTGTCCAGCAGCGCGCCCCAGGAGCCGGCGATGCGCCAGGCGAGGAACGTCCCGGCCACGACCAGCACGACCAGGGAGCCCGCCGCCCACGTCGAGAAGCCGGCCAGCACGACCGCGCCGGAGTCGTCGCGCGCGGCGAGGTCCCCCAGCACGAGGGCGATGGCGACGAGGCCGCCGAGCCACAGCGCGCCCGCGACGAGGTGCAGCACGTCGACGGCGATCACCAGCGCCTGCGGGGTGGCCGCGCGCGTGTGCCCGGTCAGCGACGGTGCGACGAGGGCGACTGTGCAGCCGAGGAGCACGAGCCCTGCGCGCCTGCGGTCCGGAGCCCGGACGGGGAGCGCGAGGACCGCGAGGCCGAGCCCGAGGGTGACGGCCAGCGGTACGGCGTACTCCTCCGCTGCCAGCGCCGACCAGGTCGCCCCGTCGCCGAGCGCCGAGGCGGGCAGGCCGAGCTGGTAGAGGGCGACGAGCGGCACCGCCGCCCACCACCCGACGACCGCGACGACCACGGCGGCACCGGCCGTGCGACGGAGCCGGGCCCGGGCCGCGTCGGCGGACGAGGAGGACGGGAGGAACAGGACCGCGAAGAGCGCCACCCCGGCTCCGACGAGCAGGCCGAGGTAGCCCAGCCACCGGGCGACGCTGAGCAGCAGCGGGGCCTCGGTGTCGGCATCCGCGTCCGAGGTGGGCACGTCGACCACGTCGCTGGGAGCGCCGACCGAGAAGCTCAGAGAGCCGCCGATCGGGTGACCGTCCGCGGACACGAGCCGCCACAGGACGACCAGGGTGCCGTCGCCGACCTCCTCCTCGAGGGCCACCACGAGCTCGGAGTCACGCACCGACGCCGACGAGGCGACCTCCGCTCCGGTCGCGTCGAAGACGCGGATCCCGGCGGGCACCCCGATCACGGTCTCGTCGAAGGTGAAGGTCACCTGCGCGGGCGCGGTCTCGAGCACGGCCCCCTGGGCCGGGTCGGACCCGATGAGCGTCGCGTGCGCCGCGGCCGGGGACGCCGGGACGACGAGCAGCAGGGCGCCCAGGCAGGCGAGCAGCAGCCAGGCTGCCGCGCGGGTGCGGGCCATGCGGACTCCTGGGGCGCGGTGGGCGGTGCAGCGGTCGGTGACCGTGCTCACACAACCAGCGGACGGAACTGTTGTCAAGGATGTGAACTCCCACTACCGTCGTTCAGGTCACTGAACCAAGGTCGCGCGTGTGAACGCGCCCAGTGGACAACCAACCCCACCAGGAAGAGGGATTCCCATGCCCAACATCACCGTCGAGCTGCTCAAGGGCCGCTCCGTGGAGCAGCGTCGCGACTTCGCGCAGGCCGTGGCCGACAGCGCCGTGGAGATCCTCGGCGCGCGGCGCCAGGACGTCCGCATGGTCTTCAGCGAGATCACCCCCGACATCGTCGCCAACGGCGGGGTGCTCGCCAGCGAGGACGAGAGCCGCGCCGGCGTCGTCGCTGCGCTGGCCGACGACTGAGTCGTCACGCTGCCGACGCAGCAGGTGGACGGCGCGACCGGCGCCGAGGCACGCAGAACGGGCCCGGAGGATGATCCTCCGGGCCCGTTCGCCGTCCGCGGCTACTTCCTCTTGCGGACCTTGATCCTCACCTTGTCGCGCACCGGCTCGGCCAGGTCGCTGCCCGAGTAGCGCACGGTCAGCTTCATGACCTTGCGTGCCTTCGGGAGGCGTACGACGACCTTGCCGGAGCGCAGCGTCCCGGTCAGGGTCTTGCCGCCCTTGATCGCGACCGTCACCGTGCCGGTGACCGGCACGCCGTCAGGTGCGCGCAGCACGACCTTGACCTTGGCGCGCTTGCCCTTCTTCACCGTGCTCGGCGCCTTCACGGTCATCCGCGGGACGACCTTGTCGACGCTCACCACGACCTGCGAGGACGACGCCTTGTGGGCGCTGTCACCGAGGTAGCGCAGCGTGAGCTGGTGGGTGCCCGGCAGCAGGCTCTTCGCCGCCAGGGCCAGGGTGGCCCCTCCGGAGGCGAGGGTGCCCGAGGCCAGGACGTCGCCGCCCTTGACCACCTCGACCGTGCCGGTCGCCGCAGCCGGGGAGACCCCGACCACGACCGAGCCGGCCGTGCCGTAGGTGAACGGCGCCGAGGCACCTGCGACTGCGGAGGTGAGCGGGTTGTCCCCGTTGCCCCCCGCCGCCTTGACGGTGATCGTGACGGTGGCAGGAGCCGAGGCGTCGGTCCCGTCGCCGGCGGTGTAGGTGAACTGGTCCTTGCCCACGAACCCGTTGTCGGGGGTGTAGGTGAAGGAGCCGTCGTCCGCCACGGTGACCGACCCGTTGACCGGCTGGCTGGTCCGCGTCGCGGTCAGCGCGTCCCCGTCGGCGTCGGTGTCGTTGCCGAGGACTCCCGGCGCACCCAGCGACAGCGGCTCACCGGCCACGGTGCTGAAGGCGTCGTCCACGGCGACCGGCGCCGTGTTCGGCGGAGCCACCTCCTCCTCCACGGTCAGGGTGACCGTGGTGGCCGCCGACGACGAGGTGCCGTCGTCGGCCTTGTAGGTGAAGGTGTCGGTGCCGGAGAACCCGGCGTCGGGGATGTAGACGAACGAGCCGTCCTCCTCGAGCTGCACCACACCGTTGGCCGGCTGCGTCGCCGACGTGGCGGTGAGGTCGTCACCCTCCGCGTCGGTGTCGTTGGCCAGGACGCCGGGGGCCTCGACGCTCAGCGTCTCCCCCTCCGTCGTCGTGTAGCTGTCCGCCTCGCCCTCCGGCGCGGTGTTCACCGTGCCGGTGTAGAGGTCGAGGACATCCGCGGCGCTGAGCTCGTAGCCGTAGATCCGGAAGTCGTCGACCTGCTCGGTGGGACGCGGGTCGGGCCAGCTGGTGTTGCCGATGAAGTTGGCGGTGGTGCCGCCCTCACCGACGTCACCGATGTCGACCGGGATGTTGTGCCGCTCTCCACCGGCCTGGAGCACGCCGTTGAAGTAGACCCGACCGGTGGTGCCGCCGCCCGTGGGCGAGGGACCGTAGGTGACCGCGACGTGCGTCCACTGGTTCAGCGGGAGGTCCGTCTCGCCGTCGAGCCAGACGCGGAACTGCTCACCGTCGTTGACGCGCAGCGTGGCCGCGAACCCTCGGTTGCCGTTGTCGGTCGACGACTGCAGCAGCAGGAACTCCTGCGTCCCCTTGCCGATCTGGACGTGGGTGGTCCAGTTGGGCAGCGCGGTCGGGCGGATCCAGGTGGAGATGGTGATCTCCTGGTCCATCCCGGCCGTGATGTTGTTCGGCAGGTTGACGTGCCCGGCACCGGGGAGGTTGAGACCCGCGCCGTACTTCGCGCTCGGGGCCCAGCCGGCGTTGCCCTGGAGCGTGGCCGCGCCGATGGACGGGTCCGTGCCGGTGTTGGCCGCCGTGGTGCCCGTGCCCTCGTCGAAGGTGTAGTGCACCGGCACGCCCTCACCCACCGGGGGTCGGGCCACCGTGTGCGTCACCGACGAGGAGGAGTCACGCCATCCCTCGTCGGCGAGGAACCGCACCTCGATGTCGTGCTCACCCGGGGAGAGCGCCAGCTCGGCGAACTCGACGGCACCGTCGACCAGGTCGACCTGACCGCCGACCCGGGCGTCGTCCACCCAGAGCTCGGCGGCACCGGTCGGGGCCTCCTCGGCGGAGTCGGCGACGGTCGCGGTGACCGTGAGCGGCTCGCCGAACGGCGACGGGGACTCCGGCGTGACGTCGACCGTGACGGTCGTGTCGAGCGCGGTGCCGTCGGCGTACAGGGCCGCGACGTCACCGTCGGTGAGCGAGGACGTGTAGACGCGTACGTCGTCCATCAGGCCGTTGTAGGCAGGGTCCGGGAATCCGTTGCGACCCAGCCAGTTGTTGGCCGTCGGGCCGACGTCGGCCATGGTGATCGTCAGGTCGTTCTTCGTGGCGATCTTGACGCCGTCGAGGTAGAGCGATCCGGTCGAACCGGACCGCGTGAACGCGACGTGGTTCCACCTGTTCGCCACGATGTCCTTGGTCGGAGTGGCGTAGACCCGCTCCTGCAGGGTGCTGCCCTTCTTCTTGAACGTCGCAGCCAGACCGGTGTTGCCGGCCGCCTGGGTCTGCATCTGGATCTGGAAGAAGCTGCCGGCGTCGCCGAGCCCGTCCCCGATGTGGAACAGGCCGATCCAGTTCGCCCTCGCGTCCGGGCGGACCCAGAACGAGGTGGTGAAGTCGGTCTCGCCCTGCAGCAGGTTGTCCGGCAGGTCCACCGCGTTGGCGTTGCTGCCACCGGGCAGGTCGATCGCGCTGCCGGCGATGCCGGCCTCGCTCCAGCCCGTGGTGCCCGTCAGCGTGGCGCCGCCCACCGAGGAGTCCGTGCCCGAGTTGGCCGCCGTGGTCCCGGTGCCCTCCTCGAACTCGTAGTGGACCGGCACGTCGGAGGTCGTGGCCTCCGTCGCGACGACCACGAGGTCGTCGATCATCAGCCCCGCACCCGAGTCACCGGCGGTGAGGGTGAGGTCCTGCTGGCGACCGCCGGCGGTGAAGGTCCCGACCCAGGTGCCGAAGGCGGTCTGGGAGGAGAGCTCGGTGCCGGCCGACAAGGTGGCGGTCAGGTCACCGACCGTGAGGTCGGCGGTGCCCGGCTGGGTGCCCGCGGAGCGGCTGTCCCGGGCGTAGCGCACCGACAGGCGGTACTCCTTGCCCGCGTCGAGGCCCCTCAGCGTGCGGGTCAGGCTGCCGTCGGTGCCGAGCGCGAGGTGGTAGCCGGTGAGGCCGAGGCCACCCTGGCTCGCCGCCGCGGCGCGGATCAGCTGCACCTGGGAGTCGACCTCCCACGGGGACATCCGGCCGTTGCCGGGCGCCACGTCGAAGATGGCCGGCGGGTTGGCGCCCTGCCAGTTGAGCGGCAGGCGCGGGTACTCGAACTGGTCGACCACGCGCGGAGCCGGGGAGTCCATCTCGACCTCGGGGTCGACCTGGACGATCTTGGCCACCGACGGGGTGCCGTCGGCGTCCCACGCGAACACCATGTAGGCGCCGGGCGGGGCGTAGGTGCCGTCCTCCGGGGTCGTGATGGAGACGGTGTTGCCGGTCTGGGTGAAGTCCAGCTCCTGGAAGTTCTGGTCGTTGTTGAAGCCGTGCGTCACGGATCCGTTGCGGACCAGGGTGACCCGGGAGATCGGGCTGTCCGACGTCACGTCGAACGAGCCGTTGTAGCCGACCTTCTTCGGGACGTCGGTGATCTGCGGGCGCGTGGCCGGCTCGTCACCGTCGAACAGGTAGGCCGGGGAGTAGTACTCCACGTCCGTGTAGTTGCGCGGGCCGGGCGTGCCGCCGCCACCGATCATGATCCGGCCGTCGGGCAGGAGCAGCGCGGTGGAGTGGTAGAGGCGGGCGTGCTCGTGGGGCACCTCGACCTCGGTCCACGTGTTGGTGTCCGGGTTCCAGATCTCGGCGTTGGTGACGTAGCCGCCGTTGCCGTTGTTGTCGCGCGAGCCACCGGTGACGATGACGTTGCCGTCGGGCATCACCGTCGAGGTCGGCCAGTGGCGGGGGTACTTCATCGGCGCGATGTTGGTGACCACGGGGTTCGCGGTGCCGCCGGTGATGTCGACGTTGAAGCCAGCGCGGGCGCCGGCGGGGCCGCCGCCGTTGGACCAGGTGCCGCCGCCGACCTGCATGATCTGGCCGGGTCGGTACATGGTGGCCGTGGAGGTCGCACCCACCGGGTTGCCGAGGCCGCCCTGGTTGGCCGACGCCGCGGGCACGGTGCCGCGCAGGGTCAGGGTGCCGTCACCGGACGGGTCGAGCTCGAACATCTGGGTGCCGCTGATGTTGAACACGGTGCCGGTCTCCGGCGCCACGAAGGCGCGCGGGTACCACCAGCGGTTCTCGTCCGGGCCGTTGCCGTTGCCGCCGTCGCCGTACGCCGCCGCGCTGGTGGCGCCGGTGAGCAGCTTCCAGGAGCTGCCCTCCTCGGGCGTGTAGCGCTCGGGGGTCAGCACGCCGGGGCCGCCGGGGCCGCCCTTGAGTGAGCCGCCCTGCACGACGACCGAGCCGTCGGGCAGCGTGGTGCCGGTGGGGTACCAGCGGGGGTAGTTCATCGGGGCCTCGTTGCGCAGGCCCGAGTTGGTGGTGTAGCTCGTCACGCCGATGGCGGCGTCGTTGGGCGCGTTGCCGCCGAGGCCGTCGTCACCGCCGACCGTCATGGTGGCGCGGCGGTGCGGCATCTGCACCTGCATGGCGCAGAACAGGTCGGTGTAGGTCGCGTTGGGGATCACGCCCGAGACCACGTTGGCCACGGTGCGGACCACCGCGGGGTCCCAGACGTCGATCTCCATCTGGCCGCCCTGCGTGACGCAGTTGTTGCCGCTGAAGTCGTAGGGGGTGTTGTCGGTGCAGCCCGACGACACGCTGCCGAAGGACTGGACCTTGCCGTCGGAGGTCAGTGCCATGTTGATCGGGACCAGCGGCCACGGGGTGACGCCGCTCCAGGTGCCCTGCTCGTCCTTGGCCGGCGGCGAGCAGTCGGCCTCGAGCAGTCCGGAGGAGTAGGCCAGGCCCTTGCGCAGCTGGGCGCGCACGAAGTCGTCGGCCACGTTGTCGTTGGCGTTGCCGCCGTCGTCGGCAGCGGTGTACGCCGACGCGTGGTGCCCCAGGCCGGAGTACCACGAGCGACCTGCGTCGATCGTCTGGCACCACGTCACGGGGTGCGTGGTGCCCTCCTCGCCCACCTCGGTGCCGGCGGGGAACGACGACTCGTCGACCGTCACCAGCGTGCGCACGTTCTGCGCGGGGTTGACGTCCCACTCGTACCACTCGTCGGTGTAGGAGAGCGGGGACTGGAGTCCCTCCGTCAGCGGGTGCGTGGGGTCCGAGACGGTGACGGTGCCGCGCTGGCCGCCGGCGGGCTCGGGGTGGCCGGTGGCGGCCGCGCCCACGAGGCGGCGGTAGAACGGGTTCACGTCGTGCTCGGTCTGATCGGGCGACCAGGACGTGTAGTGGATGCCGGCGAAGCCGCCGCCACCGCGGATGTAGGCCTCGAGGGCGGCGCGCTGCTCAGTGTTGAAGAGCACGCCCGCGGTGTGGGCGAAGACCAGGACGTCCTTGGTGGCCAGGTTCTCCGGGGTGAACGCGGCGGCGTTGGTCGTCTCCTGGATGTCGGCGACGGCCTGCGCCGGGTTGCCGGAGTTGCCGTCGAGGCCGTACTCGGCAGCGAGCGAGTTGGACATCTCCCGCACCGCGGCACGGGTGTTGGCCACCGAGCCGTGCACCCCGTCGCCGCTGGAGAACAGCAGCACCCGGAGGACGTCGTCCTCGTCGGCGAGGGCGGCCGCGCGGAGCGCGGGTCCGGCGTTCTGGGCCGCGGGGGTCGCGGCCAGTGCGGTCCCGGCGGCGAGCGGCAGCGCGACGGCCAGCGCGGCCGTGAGGGCCACCGCGTGGGTCGTGGCGCGGCGCAGGCGCCGGCGGAGTGGTCTGCGTAGCAGGTTCATCATCGTTCCCTTGGGCTCGGAGGTGCGGAGCTCGGCGGGCGGCGGGTGCGGACAGCGCTCACGAGACGTCGTGACGGTATGACGCCGGTCACACAGAGTCAAGAACTCTGTCCAGAATCGTGAACGATCTGGATGAAACGTCCACATACGTGAAAACAGGCCTGGGCGGCCGATCCCCCGCACGGGGCCGACCGCCCAGACCTGGTCTGGGGGTGTGCTGCTGGGTGCTGCTGGTGAGTGGTGCTGGTGACGACTCGCGCCGTCAGCTCATCGGCGTACGCGCGCGCTGCCGCCACCGGCGAGGGCGCGCACCTCCGCAGCCGTCGCCATCGAGGTGTCGCCCGGGGTGGTCATGGCCAGCGCCCCGTGGGCGGCACCGAGCTCGAGGCACTGCTGGAGCGGCTCTCCCTCGAGCAGGCCGTAGACCAGCCCCGAGGCGAACCCGTCACCGCCACCGACGCGGTCGAAGATGCCGAGGTGGTCGCGCGGGGCCGAGGCGAGCACGCCCGTCCCCGGTGACCAGGCGATCGCCTGCCAGTCGTTGTCGCTGGCCGAGTGCACCGTGCGCAGCGTGGTGGCGACGACCTTGAACCACGGCATCTTCTCCGCCACGGTCGCGACCATCGCCTCGAAGCTGTCCATGGGCAGCGTGCTGAGGTGCTCGTCCACGTGGGCGACCTCGAAGCCGAGGGCGGCGGTGAAGTCCTCCTCGTTGCCGATCATCACGTCGACGTGTCCGGCGAGCCGGGTGTTCACGTCGCGGGCGAAGTCGGGACCGCCGATCCCCGCCCAGAGGCTGGGCCGGTAGTTGAGGTCGAAGGACACGACCGTGCCGTGCTTCTGCGCGGCGGCCATCGCCTCCTCGGCCACCGCTGCAGCATGCTCCGACAGCGCGGCGTAGATGCCGCCGGTGTGGAGCCAGCGCACCCCGCGACGACCGAACAGGTCGTCCCAGTCCACCGTGCCGGGCCTCATCTGCGCGATCGCGGTGTGGGCCCGGTCGGAGACCCCGACCGCACCGCGTACGCCGTAGCCGCGCTCGGTGAAGTTGAGCCCGTTCCGCACGGTGCGCCCGATGCCGTCGTAGGGCTCCCAGCGGATCAGCGAGGTGTCGACGCCGCCCTGCATGACGAGGTTCTCGACGAGGCGGCCGATCTCGTTGTCGGCCAGGGCGGTGACGACGCCGGCGCGCTTGCCGAAGACCTTCCGCATGCCGCGGGCGACGTTGTACTCACCGCCGCCCTCCCACGCCTCGAACCGGCGGGCGGTGCGCACGCGCCCCTCCCCCGGGTCCAGGCGCAGCATCACCTCCCCGAGCGCGACGATGTCGAGCTCGCACTCCTCGGCCGGACGGGTCTCGATCATGCGGGCGCTCCTTCGAGCTCGTGCTGCGGGGTCGGGTCATAGAGCCGGGTCGCGGCGGCGCACCGGGCGGCGACCTCGTCCCACCGGCCGTCGGCCAGCAGGTCGGGGGCCACCATCCAGCTGCCACCGACGGCGGCCACGGCGGGGTGGGCGAGGTAGGACGGAGCGCTGTCGACCGTGATCCCGCCGGTGGGCATGAACCGCACCTGCGGGAACGCGGCGGCGAGCGCCTTGATCGTGGGCAGTCCCCCGTTGGCCTCGGCCGGGAAGAACTTCACCGTGTCCAGCCCGAGGTCGAGGGCATGCATGACCTCGCTCGGCGTGGCCACGCCCGGCACGACCGGCACGCCGGCCTCCTGGCAGCGGCGTACGACGGCGGCGCTGAGGCCGGGCGAGACCACGAACCCGGCGCCCGCGTCGAGCGCCTCGTCGACCTGGCGCACGGTCAGCACGGTGCCGGCGCCGACCACGAGGTCGTCGCGCTCGGCGAGGCGTCGCAGCACCGCGGCGGCACCGGGCGTGCGGAAGGTGGCCTCGGCGACCGGGAGACCGCCCTCGACGAGGGCGGCGCCCAGGGCGTCGGCCCTGGCGGGGTCGTCCAGGACGACCACCGGGACGATCCGGTGGCCGCCCAGGAACTCGGTGCCGGTCATCGCAGCTCGGCGATGACGGTCTTGAGCTCGGTGTAGTCGTCGAGGCCGAACGAGCCGAGCTCGCGGCCCCAGCCCGACTGCTTGAAGCCACCGCGCGGGAGCGTCACGTCGTCCGCGTGCCAGGTGTTCAGCCAGACCGTGCCGGCCCGCAGCTTGCTGCCGACGCGGTGCGCGGTGCCGAGGTCCTTGGACCAGACACCCGCGGCGAGGCCGTAGACGGTGTTGTTCGCCGCCGCGACGACCTCGTCCTCGGTGTCGAACGGGATCGCGGTGATGACCGGGCCGAAGATCTCGTCGGTCTGGACGGCCATCTGCTCGGTCACGTCGGTGATCAGCGTCGGGGCGAAGAAGTAGCCGTTCTCGGCAGCCGGGTCGGCGCTGCCCGCGGCGAGGGTGGCGCCGTCGGCGACCGCCCCGCGGACGTAGCCCATGACCTTCTCGTGCTGCTCCTGCGAGACCAGCGGACCCATCGTGGTGGCGGGGTCGAACGCGTCGCCGACCTGGATCGCCTTCGCTGCCTTGGCGACGCCCTCGACGACCTGGTCGAAGACCTCGCGCTGGACGTAGAGGCGCGAGCCGTTGACGCAGCACTGGCCCTCGTTGAAGAACCCGGCCAGGGCCGCACCGGCGATCGCGGCGTCGAGGTCGGCGTCGGCGAAGATGATGTTGGGCGCCTTGCCGCCGAGCTCGAGCGAGACCTTCTTGAGGTTCTTGGAGGCGCCGGCCGCGATCTTCTTGCCGACCTCGGTGCTGCCGGTGAAGGCCACCTTGTCGACGTCCGGGTGGTCGACGAGGGCCGCGCCCGCGTCGCCGAAGCCGGGGAGCACGTTGACGACGCCCGCCGGGAGCCCGGCGTCGAGGAGCAGCTGGCCCAGGCGCAGCGCGGTCAGGGGGGTCTGCTCGGCCGGCTTGAGGATGACCGTGTTGCCCGCGGTGATGGCGGGGACGATCTTGAAGGCCGCCATGGTCAGCGGGAAGTTCCAGGGCACGATGCCGGCGACGACGCCGATGGGCTCGCGACGGGTGTAGGCGTGGAACTCGCGCCCGGGCACCGACATCGGGATCGTGGTGCCCTCCATCTTGGTGGCCCAGCCGGCGAAGTAGCGGAACAGCTCGGCGGCCACGCCCACGTCGCCGCGCGCCGAGGCCAGGCTCTTGCCGTTGTCGAGCGACTCGAGCTGGGCGAACTCCTCGGCCTGCTCGTCGATCAGGTCGCCGATGCGCCACAGCAGGTGAGAGCGGTCGCGCGGGCTGAAGCCGGACCACGGGGAGCCGGCCTCGAAGGCGTTGCGGGCCGCGACCACGGCGCGGTCGACGTCGACGGCCGAGGCCTGGGCGACCTTGACCAGGACCTGCTCGGTCGCGGGGTTGACGGTGTCGAAGGTCTGGCCGTCCTTGGCGTCGACCCACTCGCCGTCGATCAGGAGCTGCTTGGGCGCGGACAGGAACGAGGAGACGGCGGGGAGGAGCTGGGCGTTCTCGGGCATGGGAAGCCTTCCGTGGATGCGGGTACGGGGATTCGGTGGAGAGCAGTCAGGGAGGACCGGGCAGCTACTTGATGATCAGCACCTTCGATCGGTCGAGCGTGAGGGCGACGGCGGCGACGATGATCGCGCCGTAGAGGATCTGCTCGTAGGCCGACGGGACACCCACGATGGGGAGCCCGACGCGGAGCAGCGTGATGACGAGGGCGCCGACCAGCGAGCGCCAGAGGCTGCCGTGGCCGCCGGTGATGGCGGTGCCGCCGACGACGATGGCCGCCACCGCGGGCAGCAGCAGGTTGTCGGCCATGGTCGGGCTGCCGCTGAAGTTCCTCGAGACCAGCATGACCGCGGCCAGGCCGGCACAGGCACCGGAGATGGTGAACGCGACCACCTTGACCAGGTCGACCGGCGTGCCGGCCAGGCGCGCGGCCGACTCGCTGTAGCCCGTGGCACGGACGAAGCTCTCGAACGGGGTGAGCTTGAGGACCAGGGAGATCGCGGCGACGACGAGGAGCGCCACGAAGAACGACATGGGGACCACGCCGCCGACGTAGAGGGTCAGCCAGTTCGTCGCGTCGCGGTCGACGACCCGGATGGGGCCGGCGTCGGAGATGACGAGCGCGATGGCCGAGAAGATGCTCATCCCGCCCAGCGTGACGATGAAGGACGGGATCCGGAGCACCACGTGGGCGATGCCCTGCGCTGCCCCGATGGCGCCGGCCGCGGCGATCACGGCGAGCGTGGTGAGGCCGCCGAGGTCGGGCAGCCACATCGCGAACAGCACCGACGTCAGCGAGCACAGGGCCGCGATCGACAGGTCGATGCCGCCGCAGAGCACGACCAGCGTGGCTCCCGCGGCGAGCACCGCGAGGGGCGCAGCCGTGCGGACCGCGGCGGTGAGGCTGCGCTGCGTCAGGAAGTCGGGGTCCGCGACGGTGAGTGCCGCCAGCAGCGCGACGAGCGCGATGACCGGCATGAACGACGTCAGCCGCTGGCCGAGGGTGGGGCCACCCTTCGCGGGGGCGGAGTCCGCCGTCGCGGCATCAGGGGTGGCGATGACCGGGGTGCTCATGTCACACCATCTCCTTCACGAGGTCGAGGGGGGTCGGCTTGGCACCCGAGGGGCACCCGACCTCGGCGGTCGCGCGGCCGTCGCTCATCACGACGACGCGGTCCGACATGCCGATGGCCTCCTCGAGGCTGTCGGCGAGCAGCACCGTCGCGACGCCGCTGTTGGCGAGCTCGCGCATGAGCCGGTAGACCTCAGAGCGGGCGCCGATGTCGAGGCCGCGGGTCGGGTGGTCGAGGAGCAGCAACCGGATGTCACCGGCCACCAGCCAACGCGCCAGGACGACCTTCTGCTGGTTGCCGCCCGAGAGCCGCTGGATCGCGGTGCCGCGGTGCGGGGTGCGGATCGAGAGTCGCTCGATCCAGTGGTCGACCAGGGTGGCCTGCTTCTGCGGGACCACCAGGGGGCCGCTGCAGCGGGACTTCTGCTTGGTGAGGGTCATGTTCTCGGCGACCGACATCGGCCCGACCATGCCCTCGATCTTGCGCTCGGCCGGCACGTAGCCGACGCCGGCGGCGCAAGCGGCGCGGGTGCCGGACAGGTCGAGCTTCTCGCCGTCGAGGGTCACCTCGCCGGACTCGATCGGCTCCGCGCCGAAGAGTGCCCGGCACACGTCCTCGCGACCGGATCCGTGGACCCCGACGATGCCGACGATCTCCCCCGCGTGCACGTCGAGGTCGACGTCGCGGAAGGTGGCGCCGGACAGGCCGCGTACGACGAGGCGGGGCCGCAGCGGCTCGTCCGTCCGCTCCGACGCGGTGTCGTGGTAGTGGTCGTCGGAGCCGGTGGAGCCGATCATCATGCGGTGCAGCTCGGCCGGGGCCGCACCGGCGGTCGGCACCTCCCCCACCGACTGGCCGCCGCGCAGGACGAGGACGCGGTCGCACACGTCGAGCACCTCGTCGAGCCGGTGGGAGACGAAGATGACGGAGGCGAACTCGCGCAGCCGACGGACCTGGGTGAAGAGCGTCTCGATCTCCGCCGACTCCAGCACCGAGGTGGGCTCGTCGAGGATGATCACGGGCGGGTTCGAGGTGCGCTCCTCGATGCGCAGGACCTTGGCGATCTCCACCATCTGGCGCTCGGCGAAGGTGAGCGTGTCGGTGCGCGCCAGCGGGTCGATCCGGGAGCCGATCTTGTCGAGCTGCTCCTGGGCGAGGCGACGCATGGCGTCCCAGCGATAGATGCCGCGGCGTACGCCCCTGCCCTCGCTCCCGAGGACGATGTTCTCGGCTGCGGTCAGGTTGGGCACCAGCGACTGCTCCTGGAACACCATCCCGATGCCGTGGTCGGCCGCCTCGACGACACTGCGGAGGCGGACCTTCTCGCCGCGCACCCAGATCTCGCCGGCGTCGGGTCGGACCAGGCCGACGAGGGCCTTGAGCAGGGTCGACTTGCCGGCACCGTTCTCTCCGGCGAGGCCGAGGACCTCGTTCTGGCGGACGACCAGGTCGACGCCGTCGAGCGCCTTGACGCCCGGGTAGTGCTTGACCAGGCCGCGCACCTCGAGGGCGTGGACCGGGTCCGGCGTCCGTGCATCGGGCTGGGCCTGCAGGTGGGTGGTCATTTGGTCACCTGGTTCCTTCGACGCTGGGGGAAGACGGCGGCGGCGACGGCCGCCACCACGATGAAGCCCTGGACACCGCCCTGCCAGTAGGGGCTGACGCCGACCTGCACGAGGCCGTTGATCAGCACCGTGACGAGCAGGACGCCGACCACGGAGTGGAGGATGCCGCCGCGGCCGCCGGTGAGCAGGGTGCCGCCGACGACGGCGGCGGTGATCGCCTTGAAGTCGTAGCCCGCGCCCGCCTGCACGAGTCCGGCACTGAGCTGGCTGGTGACCATGACGCCGGCGAGGCCGTAGAAGGCTCCGGCCAGGGTGAAGACGGCGACCTTGTAGGGAGCGACCTTCACCCCCGACAGGGCCAGCACCTCCT
The DNA here is from genome assembly GCA_964021995.1 of Nocardioides furvisabuli. Taxonomy (GTDB): domain Bacteria; phylum Actinomycetota; class Actinomycetes; order Propionibacteriales; family Nocardioidaceae; genus Nocardioides; species Nocardioides furvisabuli_A. The sequence goes on from CAXHZJ010000010.1 coordinate 39,250, forward strand.
CGGCGCCGCCGATGGCGAAGGCGTACCTGCCCAGCCGCGAGTAGCGCTGGACCAGCCACCCGACCAGGACGCAGCCGAGGGCGATCCAGGTGAGGTAGGCCAGCCCGAGGAACCGCTCGATGGCCCAGCCGCGCAGCGTGGCGTCGGTGATGTTGGGCTGCACCCCGGCGAACATGAGGGTGGCGACGCCCAGGCCGACGGCGGAGACGCCGAGGGTGGTCATGAAGGACGGCACCTTGAGCAGGACCAGGGCCAGTCCGCTCAGGCAGCCGAGCGCGGCGCCCACGAGGATCGCGAGCAGGATCCCGAGGAGCCCGAAGTCGTTGTCGTTGCGGTTGTTGGCGACCAGGAGGGCGACCGCGATGGCGGCGGCCCCCATGACGCCGGGGGCGGAGAGGTCGATCGACCCCATCATCAGCACGAAGGTGATGCCGCAGGTCACGACGGCGAGGACCGCCGCCGCGTCCATGATGTTCTGCACGTTGCCGATCGTCCGGAAGCCGGGGCTCAACGCCGCGAAGACGGCGAAGATGACCAGCAGTGCGATCGGGGGACCTGCGTCCCGGAGCGACACCCCCCGCCGAGGCTGGGGGCGTGACGCGTGCACGACCTCGGTGTCGGCGCCGGCGGGGGATGTCATGGTCACGAAATCGCGCCCTGCGAGCGGCTGAAGACGTTGTCGCACTCGAAGTCAGCGGCGTCGACCTCGGGAGCAGTGAAGTCACCGACGTTGTCACCGGTGATCAGGAACTGCTCGGCGAACCAGGCGCGGTCCTCGTCGGCGATGTCCTCGGCGGCGAGCTCGCCGGTGGCCACGCAGTAGCCGATGGCCAGGCCGATGCCGCCCTGCCACGGACCGTCGCTCGAGACGGTCGCGGTCATGGTGCCGTCCTCGATGGCGGTCAGTGCGTCCGGGACGGCGTCGATGCCGACCACGGCCACGTCCGTACGACCGGCCTGCTCGAGTGCTGCGAGCGCACCGAGGGCCATGTCGTCGTTGGCCGCCCAGATGCCCTTGAGCTCGTCACCGTGCTTGGTGAGCAGCGTCTTGGTCACTGCGAGGGCCTCGTCACGGGAGAAGTTGGCGGTCTGGTCGTCGAGCAGCTCGACGTCGGTGTTCTCCGCCAGGGACTCCTCGAGGCCGGCGAACCGGTCCTTCGCGGCGCCCGTGTCCAGGATGCCCTGCAGGGCAACGATGCCACCAGAGCCGCCGATGGCCTCGGCGAGCGCGTCACCGATCTGCTTGCCGGACTCGACCCCGTTGTAGGTGATGTGGCTCAGCCACTGGTCGTAGTCGGCGACGTTCATGTCGGCGGGCTTGTTCCACTGCGTGACGAGGTAGGCACCGGCCTCCTCGGCACCCTCGACGATCGGCGGGGTGTCGGAGTCGCCGTTGGGCAGGATGTTCATCACGAGGCACTCGGTGTCACCGGCGAGCAGCTGGCTGATCTGCTCCTGCTGCTTGGTCGAGTCGCCGTCGTAGGTGAGGCGGTCCTGGGTGAGGCCGACCTGCTCGGCGAACGCGTCGCCACCGTCGAGCCATGCGGCCTCGTAGGGGTTGGACTCGTTGCGCACCTGGCCGACGAGGGTGACGTCCTCGGGGGCACAGGCTCCGGCCTCGGAGCCGCCGCCCCCGCCGCCTCCGCTGGCCTCCTCGCTGCAGCCCGCGAGAGCGGCAGCCGCCAGGGTCAGGCCGAGCACGACTGCGGTCGGACGAGAGGTGAACTTCATGGTCGATCCTCATTCTCTTTCAGTGCCGGACGTCCGGCGGGTGGGACTGACTGGGTCAGGTACCTGCCCCGAGGAGGTGGTGTGGTGCTGCAGGCGGGTGGTGCGGGTCGGTGGTGCGGGATGGTGCGGGGGTGTGCGGTTCGGTGGGTCGGACGCGTCAGCGGGCCATCCAGCCGCCGTCGACGACCAGGGTGTGGCCGTTGACGTAGTCGGCTGCGGACGAGCTCAGGAAGACGGCGGCCCCGGCGATGTCGTCGGCGCTGCCCCAGCGACCGGCCGGGATCCGCTCGAGGATCGAGCGGGAGCGGTCGGGGTCCTCGCGCAGGGCGGTGGTGTTGTCGGTGGAGATGTACCCGGGCGCGATCGCGTTGACCTGCACGCCGTGGGGACCCCACTCGTTGGCGAGCGCCTTGGTCACGCCCGCGACGCCGTGCTTGCTGGCGGCGTACGACACCACGCGCAGACCGCCCTGGAAGGACAGCAGGCTGGCGATGCTGACGATCTTGCCGTGACCGCGCTCGACCATGGGTCGGCCGAGCTGCTGGCACAGGAAGAACAGGCCGTTGAGGTTGACGTCGAGCACCCGCTGCCAGGCCTCGCGGTCGACGTCGACGGAGTCCGCGCGGTCGATGATGCCCGCGTTGTTGACCAGGACGTCGACCTGGCGGTCCTTGGTGACCTCGGCTGCGACGCGCTCGACGGCGTCGAGGTCGCTGACGTCGAGGTCGACCACGTCGACGGACCCGCCGAGCGAGCGCACGGCGTCACGGGTGTCGTCCTGGGCGCCGGGCCGTCCGAGCAGGACGACGTCCGCACCGGCCTGCGCCAGGCCGACGGCGACGGCACGGCCGATGCCGCGACCGGCGCCGGTCACCACCGCGCTGCGGCCGTGGAGGTCGAAGGGAGAGCTCACAGGTCACCCACGGGCACGGCGCTGAGGTCGGTGTAGCAGTTGTTCTCACCGGCCATCGCCCAGATGAAGGCGTACGAGCCGGTGCCGGCGCCGGCGTGGATCGACCACGGCGGGGAGATGACGGCCTGGCGGTTCTTGACCACGAGGTGGCGGGTGGCGCCGGGCTGGCCCATGAAGTGGAAGACGCGGTCGTCCTCGTCGAGGTCGACGTAGCAGTAGACCTCGGTGCGACGTGCGTGGAGGTGGGGCGGGAAGGTGTTCCACACCGAGCCGTCGGCGATGACCGTGACGCCGAACTGCAGCACGGAGGTCTTGAGCTCCTGGCCCCACGCGTAGCGGAAGAGGTTCCGCTCGTTGGCCGACTCGGCCGACCCGAGGGCCAGCGGCTCGACGTCGGCGTGGCTGAGCTGCTGCGCGGGGTGCGTGGCGTGCGCGGAGGCGGACACGAAGTAGAAGGCGGCCTCGGCGCCGGCGAAGGCGACCTCGCTCCCCCGGCCGACGAAGAGGCCGTCGAGGTGCTCGAGCTCGTACTTGTGGCCGTCGACCAGCACGTGGCCGGCACCGCCGACGTTGATGATCCCGAGCTCGCGGTTCTCGAGGTGCGACTCGGCGCCGAGGACGTCGGTGTAGGCCGGCAGGTCGAGCTGCGCGGTGCCAGGGACGGCGCCGCCGATGACCATGCGGTCGTCGTGCGTGTACGTGGCGCGCACCTCACCGCTGACGAAGAGGTCCTCGACCAGGTAGCTGTCGCGCAGGTCGGCAGTGGAAGCCGTCTCCGCACTGGTCGGAGCCGTCGAATATCGGACCTGGATCACCTGGGTACCCCTCGGTTTCGTGAACTGCGTTCGTCTATGTGAACTGAGTTCGACTTTATACGTGACGCCGGTCACTGGTCAAGGGGTTGAACGTGTGTCCATGTATGCGAACTCGCGCTACCATCGTCTGAGCGGGGCAGGGGGTCCCGCCCACCAGAGGAGTCCACGCCATGCAGCAACAGATGGAGACCACCGCTCCGACCGCCGCCGGTCCGGTCAAGTCCGCGGCGCGGGCCCTCGACCTGCTCGACGAGATCGCGGCCAACGGGCCCGGCACCCAGCTCCAGCTCTCGACCCGACTGAGCATCCCGAAGAGCAGCCTGCACGCGCTCCTGCGCACGATGGTCGACCGCGGCTGGCTGCAGACCGACCCGACCGGCAGCGTCTACCAGCTCGGCATCCACTCCCTCGTGGTCAGCTCCGCCTACCTCGACGGCGACCCGGTCCTGGCCCGCGCGGCGTCGGTGCTCGACGAGGTCAACGCCACCACCGGCGAGACCGTCCACCTCGGCCGCCTCGACGGCTCCGACATCATCTACACCGCCAAGCGCGAGTCGATCCACCCGCTGCGCATGCACTCCGCGGTCGGGCGCCGGCTGCCGGCGTACGCCACCTCGCTGGGGCGCGCGCTGCTAGCCAAGATGCCGCTGGAGCAGCGCCGGGACATGGTGCCGGAGTCGATCGCCGCGATCACCCCCAACACCACCACCGACAAGGACGCCGTCCTCGAGATCATCGAGCGCGCCGTCGTGCAGGGCTACGCCACCGAGAGCGAGGAGTCCTGCATGGGCGTGCGCTGCTTCGGCGTGGCGCTGCCCTTCGGTCCGCAGTCGGTCGACGCCCTGAGCGTGGCCGTGCCGATCAGCCGCCTCGACAACGGACGCGAGGACCTCATCATCGAGACCCTGCTGAGCGTGCGAGCCCGCGTCGCCGCCGTCAACGGCAACAGCCTGGTGCGCTGATCACCGCTCGGTGAGCCGCTCCAGCACCGCGCGCAGCGGTGCCCAGCCATCGCGGCCGCGGCGCGTGACGGCGTACGCCCGGAGCACCAGGCCCGGATCACGCAGCCGGATGACGCTCACCCCGCGCCGAGACGTCCGTCCCCGCGGCAGCAGGCCGACTCCCCCACCCGCGACCACGAGGTCGTCGACCAGCTCCAGGGAATCGATGCGGTGGACCACGCGCGGCGAGAAGCCCGCGCGGGACGCGAGTGTGCGCAGCGCGTCCTCGTCGGCGGTGTTGCGGGAGTTGACGATCCAGTCGCGGTCGGCGAGGTCGGCCAGGCTCAGACCGCGATCGCGCGTGGGCACGCCGACCCCCCACTCGACGCGCCACAGCGGGGCGACCTGGTGGTCCTCGCGCCACGCGGCCGGGGCGAGGTCGTAGTCGTAGACCAGTGCGAGGTCGACCTCGTCGCGGGCCAGGAGGTCGAAGGCCTCGAGCGGCTCGTGCTCGTGGATGCGCACCTCGATGCCGGGGTGCCGCACCCGCAGGTCGTCGACCGCCGGCAGCAGCGAGCGCCGGACTGCGGAGGCGAACCCCGCCACGCGCAGCGTCCCGCGCGGCTCGGCGAACGGGTCGAGGTCGAGCCGCGCGGCGTCGACGGCGGCCAGGATCGCCACCGCGTGCTCGGCCAGCCGTCGACCGGCCGGGGTCAGCCGGACACGACGGCCGTCAGGCTCCAGCAGCGCCACGCCTGCTTCACGGGCCAGCGCGGCGATCCCCTGCGAGACGCTCGACGTCGTGGTGCCGAGGACGTCGGCGACCTCGTGCATCGACCCGAGCCGGGAGAGCTCGAGCAGCATCGTCAGGCGGCGCACGTCCATGCCGCATTGTCGCGCTCTACTGAATGGTGTGTCCAGCAAAGTCACGTGGACACGAACGATCGGGCTGGCCTTCACTGCACCCATGACCCTCTCCCCCGCTCGCTCGGGCGCCTCGATGGCCGTCGTCGCCATGCTCTGCGTCCAGCTGGGGCTCGCCGCGTCCGTCGGGCTCATCGACGACCTCGGCTCGTCGGGCGCGGCCTGGCTGCGCCTGGCATGGGCGGGCGTGCTGATACTGGTGCTGGTCCGACCGCGCCTGCGCGACTACACCCGTGAGGCCCTGGTCGCAGCGACCGCGCTGGGCGTGGCCACCGGTGCGGTGACGCTCTTCTTCATGGCCGCGATCGCCCGCCTGCCTCTGGGCACCGCCAGCGCGCTGGAGTTCCTCGGCCCCCTGTCCATCGCCGTGGTGCGCTCGCGGGGCGCCGGCCGGGTGTGGGCCCTGCTCGCCGCCGCTGGCGTGGTGTGCCTGACCCAGCCCTGGTCGGGCGAGGCCGATCCCGTGGGCATCGGCCTCGCCCTCGCGGCGGCCGTGTGCTGGGCTGCGTACATCCTGCTGACGCAGCGTGTGGGCGACGCCGTCACCGGGCTCGGTGGCCTGGCGATCTCGATGCCTGTGGCGGCGATCGTCGCCACCCTCGTCGCGGGGCCGGGCGTCGTCGGCGACCTGACCCCCGAGCTGCTGCTGGCCGGCCTGGGCCTGGCGGTCCTGCTGCCGGTCGTGCCGTTCGCCCTGGAGCTGCTGGCGCTGCGCCGGCTCACGGCGGGCGCCTTCGGCACGCTGATGGCGCTGGAGCCGGCCTTCGCGCTCACGATCGGTCTCGTCGTGCTGAGCCAGGTGCCCGACGCGCTGGCTGTGGTGGGCGTGGCCCTCGTCGTCGCCGCGGGCATCGGCGCCGAGCGTAGCGGAGCGCGTACGGCGCCGGACGCCGTCGCTGCGGAGACGGGCCGCGGCGCACCCACCCCGGCCTGACTCGCGGGGGTACGGTGGAGGCCCTGGACCAGACCCCGTGAGCGAGGACGTGTGAGCGCAGCACCCGGCACCGACACCCCGTCGGGCCCCGTCCGCGAGCGCTCGACGCGCCAGTTCCGTGCGGTCCGTGACGAGCTGCGGCGCAGCAGCGACTTCCGCAGCGCGCAGGACATCCACGCGGCCGTCCGAGGCGGTGGGACGTCAGTGGGACTCGCCACGGTCTACCGCGCCCTCCAGACGCTGGTCGACACGCAGCAGGCCGACGTGCTGCGCGGCGAAGGCAGTGAGGCGCGCTACCGCGCGTGCGGCGACAGCCACCACCACCACCTCGTGTGCCGCTCCTGCGGCACGACCGTGGAGATCAGCGGCCCGGCCGTCGAGCGGTGGGCCGACGACACCGCCGCGCAGCACGGCTTCAGCGACGTCAGCCACACCCTCGAGCTCTTCGGCACCTGCACGGCCTGTCGGGGGCGCACCCCCGTCCAGGGCTAGCGGCCCGCAGCGACCGCCTGCTTGAAGGCGGCCCCGGGCTTGAAGGCCGGCGACACTCCCGCGGGGATCTCCATCGCCTCCCCGGTCTGCGGGTTGCGGCCCGACCTGGCGGCGCGATCGCGACGCTCGAAGGTCCCGAAGCCTGCCAGGACGACACGGTCCCCGTCGGCGACGGCCCCGGTGACGGTGTCGAGCACCGCGCCCAGCGCAGCGTCGACCTGGGTGGCGGTGAGCCCGGCCTCGCGGGCGACGGTCTCGACGAGTTCCTTGCGGTTCATGCACGTGCTCCTCGGTGGTGTGGACGTCGTCAGGCCGGGATGACCCGACCGCGGCAGTGTGTCATACTGAGAACGATTCTCGTTTTCAGGAGGAGACTGTGAAGCCCACCATCCGCCCGCCCTACGGTCCCGTCGCGTTCCGCGACCGCGGCACCGGCCACGTGTTCGTGACGCGCTCGACGCTGGCCGGACGTGACAGCGATGCCCGCGTCGAGGTCGACGGGGTGTCCTACCCCGTCGTCGACGTGGACGTCACGAGCGACAGCCACCCGTTCTGGACCGGCACCGCCCGTACGCTCGACAGCGAGGGCCGCGTCGAGAAGTTCCAGCGCCGCTACGGCAGCCCCGCATGAGGACCGCGCTCGTGGTGGTCACCGGGGTCGACCCGGTCGCGATGGACTCGACGCTCATGACCCTGGCCTGGGACCTGCCCCGGACGGTGTCGGTGCGTCACCGCATCGACCCGCACTCGCAGGTCCTCACCCGCACCGTCAGCGACGTGTCCGGCGTCCTCGAGCAGGTGCACGTCCAGCTCGAGCACGCCTGCGTGGGTTGCGCCCTGCGCGAGGACATCCTGCCCACGCTCGAGCGCCTCGCCCGCGACCCGCGGTGGGGCACGATCGTCGCTGGCCTCCCGACCGGGACCGAGGCGGCGACGCTCACCCACGCGCTCGGCACCGACAGCCGCCTGGCGCGACACCTCCAGCTCAGCAGCGTGGTGGCCGCGGTCGCCACCGGCGACGTGGTCCGCGACCTGCTGAGCGACGACCTGCTGCGCGAGCGCGACGCCCACTCCAACCCCGGCGACGACCGCGGGGTCGGGGAGGTGGCCTGCGCCCAGATCGAGCTCGCCGACCACGTGGTCCTGGAGTCCGACCCGGGCCCGGAGGCGCGTGACCTCGTCCGGGCGCTCGCCCGGCCCGGCGTACCCCTCGTGATCGGCGTCGACCAGGTCGACGCCCCGGCGCTGGCCACGGGTCGGCACCACCGCACCCTCACCCGCACGTGGTGCTCGCCCGAGCTCGACACCGAGCTCCCCGCGCTGCCACCCGGGCGGGCGTGGCGCGTCGACCTCTGCTCACCGCGCCCGTTCCACCCCGACCGGCTCCTCGACCAGATCGAGCGCCTCGGCGGCGGTCCCCACCGCTCGCGCGGATCTTTCTGGGTGCCGACCCGGCCCGGGGACCAGCTCGAGTGGTCGGGCGCGGGCGGCCAGCTCAGCATCGGCTGCTACAGCCCCTGGGGACGGCGTACGCCCGCGACGCGCCTGCTCGTCACCGGCATCGGCACCCCGCCCGACGACCTCGCTGCTGCCTTCGAGGACGTCCTGCTCACCCCCGCCGAGGCGCTCCTCGACCACCGCAGCTGGGACGTCCACGAGGACGGCCTCGAGCCCTGGCTCGGCGACATCCGCGACGTCGCCTGAGCACCCGAGAAGAAGGACGGACAGACCCATGGCAGTCCCCAAGCGACGTACGTCGCGCAGCAACACCCGCCACCGCCGCTCGGCGTGGAAGGCGACCCGGCCCGACCTCGTCCCGATCAGCGTGGACGGGGAGACCCACCACGTCCCACGCCGACTGGTGCGCGCCGTCGAGCGCGGCTACGTCAGCCTCGACCCGAGGAGGACCCGATGAAGGTGCGCAACTCCCTGCGCTCGGTGAAGAACCAGCCCGGGTCGCAGGTGGTGCGCCGCCGCGCCAAGCGGGATAGGGACGGCTGCTGAGGATGACCGGACCGGCCGAGAAGCCCGCCTCGTCGAAGAGGAGCGTGGTGGCATGGCCGAGCTGCCCTTCGCAGGCTCGGAGAATCAGCGCGTCCGACATGCTCTCCGTCCACATCATCATGCCGTCGCGGAAGACGGGCAGGTGCGGATCCGGCAGCTCCAGGGAGTCGTAGGTCCAGAAGCGGTCGGGCTGGTCGGAGATGAAGTTGGGAGCGGCGTTAGACCACAGGTGCGTCGTGAGCGGCGCAGGGATGGAGAGGGTCAGGGTGAGGGCCTTGTTCTCGGTCATGGCACTGAACGTGAGCATCCTCAGAGGCCGCGCAATCAACTCCACCCTTGAACTGGCGAGTCCCGGGCGTGTGTCCGTGGGTGTCACTCTGTTGACCAGGTGCTCCCGGTCGGGACACTGCGGCGGTTCGCCCGAAGGAGCGGTCGATCATCGAGGACCAGAGGGCCCTGAGGACGCGTGAGGTCGATGTCGTGGACATCGGCGGCGGACAGGCGGGGCTAGCCACCGGCTTCTACTTGAAGCGGGCTGGACTCGCGCCGGGCCGCAAGCTCGTCATCGTGAATGCGGCAGACCGACCGGGCGGGGCGTGGCCCCCCCACGTGGGACGGGTTGCGGCTGTTCTCCCCACGGCCACCTTCTCCTCCTGCCGGGCTGGATGATGCCGCCCTGGGATGACGCGACCCGAGGCTTTCCGCCTCGGGACCACGTGGTGGAGTACCTGAGGCGCTACGAGGACAAGTACGACCTGCAGGTGTTGCGGCCGCATCGGGTCGGGTCAGTACGTCGCGCCGACGACGACCCTGGCGGCCGGCTCTTCGTCTCCACAGAGGCGCTGACCTTGTCGGCTCGCGCGGTCGTGTCCGCGACGGGAACGTGGGACAGTCCGTTCTGGCCGACGTAGGACATCACACCTAGTGGTCGCCCCGGCTGCGAGAACCAACAGTGTGAGTCCCGCTCCGAGAGCCCAGGGGTTGCCGAGGAACCCGCCGAGGCCAGCAAGCGCGCCACCGGAGATGAGGAGTGGCAGGGCGCAGCCGAAGGCCATGAGAAGCGAGGCGCCGGCGGCCAGGATCAGGCCACCGCTTCCAGTCTGGTTGTCGCGGCCGGATGTCATCTCGATGCTCGTCTCGTGCTGGTGCTGAGTGGCGGTGTCAGCAGCAGCCGTGGTTGTCGCCCGCGCTGGACGGGTCGACCTGGAGTCGGCTGAGCCGTCCGGCGCTGATGGCGGCGCCGATCTGGTACGCGTCGGCGACGGGGATGACCTCGCCGTCGGGGTGCTGCTCGAGCCAGGGTTGGGCGTCCTCGAGCGAGGCGAAGTAGTGCACCTGGTTGCAGAACGAGGTGCGGATCGAGGGGTCCTGACCGACGTTGACTAGGGAGACCACGGCGGTGGCTGGCTCCACCGTGAGAACACCGGCGGCGGGGTCGACGGTAGCGCGGATCGTCTCGCCGCTGACCGGTGAGACCGACTCCACCTCCGCGGCGTGTTCGAGGAGCGCCGGGTAGATGAGGGTGTCGAGCGCACACCAGGTGTAGAGCTCCTCGCCGGCCACGGTGAACCGATGCGGGGTGGGGCGCAGGGTCAGGCCCTGGCCGATGATGCGACCTTGGTCGTCGTACTCGGTGTCCGGGGCGGCGGCGAGGCCACGGCGAACGTCGTCGACGGTGCCGCCGGAGGCCTCGGCGAGCTGCTCGAGGGTCACGGGGTCACCGTCGAGCAGCAGCCGAAGCAACGGAATGTGGAGGGCGGCGTCGAGGCCGGTTTCCTCGGTGTTGGCGAGCCGGCTGGTTAGGTCGGTGCTGAGGTTCGACATGTGGTTCGACATGGGGGTGCCTCCGTCGCGGTGAGATCTGGGGGTGGTGCTGGGCGTGGTAGTGCCTGCTGCGGTCAGGCGCAGCAGGACAGCTTCGAGACGTCGGTGGTGAAGGACTTGGCGGCTAGTCGGATGCCTTCGGCCATGGTCAGGTAGGGCGCCCACGCGTCGGCGACCTCGGTGATGGTCTTGCCGAGGACGTGCACACCGGCGGCGGCCAGTTCGCCGGCGTCCTTGGTGACCGCGGTCAGGCCGAGGATCTCGCCGGTGTCGGCGTTGATGGCCATTTTGATGAAGCCGCGGGTGTCGCGGTTGACCCGAGCCCGGGTCAGGTAGGTCAGCGGCAGCACCCGGCAGTCGCAGCGGATCCCGGCGGCAACGATTTCCTTCTCGGTCATCCCGACCGCGCCGATGGCGGGGCTGGTGAACGTCACGCGTGGCAGCCGGGTGTAGTCGACTGCCCGGTCTGCGTCGGCGAAGGCGTTCTCGGCGACCGTCGTGCCGTGGTAGGCCGCGACGTACACGAACTCGGGGTGGCCGGTCACATCGCCGGCGGACCAGATCCTGGGGTTGGAGGTCTGCAGCCGATCGGTCACGACGATTTCGCCGAGCTCGCCGACCGTCACTCCTACCGCGCCCAGGTTGAGGCCGTCGGTGACCGGTCGCCGGCCGAGGGCGATCAGGACGTGGTCGGCGCGGAACTCCTGCTCGCCTCCGGACACGTCGGCAGTGGCGACTACCTGCCCGGTCGCCTCGTCGCGGGCCAACCGGGACACGGTCGCACGCCGGACCACTCGGATGCCTTCGTCGGCGAAGACCTCCTGCAGCGTCCGGGAGACCTCGGGTTCCTCTTTCGATGCCAGCCGCGAACGCACCAACACGGTCACCCTCGAGCCGAGCCGGGCGAACAGCTGGGCCTGCTCGAGGGCCACGTAGCCGCCGCCGAGGACCAGCAGCGAGTCGGGCACGTCGGTGAGTTCCATCGCGGTGGTGGAGGTCAGGTGGTCCACGGTATCCAGGCCCTCGATAGGCGGTGCCCAGGCGTGGGAGCCGGTGGCGGCCAGGTACTGGTCAGCCTCGATCACCTCAACGGTCCCGTCGGCCGCGGTGACCTCCAGGACTGGGGAGTCCGCGGTGCCGGCGAAGGCTGCCTGGCCCTTGGCGACACGCCAGCCGTAGGCCTCGGCGACGTCGATGTACTTCTCGCCCCGGAGGTCCTCGACCAGGTCCTGCTTGCCGGCAACGAGCGCCGGCATGTCCACGCCGGCCGCGGAGGTTGAGATTCCGGGGAACCGGGTGGATGCGTCCGCTGCGACGTGGCGGGCCTCGGCGGCCGCGATGAGCGCCTTGGATGGCACGCAGCCAGTGTTCAGGCAGGTGCCTCCGAAAGCACCACGCTCGACCATCACCACCGACTTGCCCAGCCCGGTCGCCTTGATCGCCGCGGCGAACGCCGCGCCACCCGACCCGACGACGGCAAGGTCGTACGTCGTCCCCATGAGGGGTACCTCCTGATGGTTGAGGACTCATCCGACCGCGCCATACTGGACCTTCCAGTGCAGGGGAAGGTCAAGCCCGGGCCGGAGAACAGTGGAGGTCGACATGCGGATCGGGGAACTGGCCGAGACGGCCGCCACGACGACGAAGACGCTGCGCTTCTACGAGTCACAAGGGCTCTTGCCGCCCGCCGAACGCACCCCGGCCGGCTACCGCGACTACAACCCGGACACCGTCGCCCGGATCGACTTCATCCACCGCGGCCAGGCCGCCGGGCTCACGCTCGCCCAGATCCGACAGGTCCTCGACATCCGCGACCGCGGCCGAGCTCCTTGTGACCATGTCCGTGACCTGCTGGATGCTCGGCTGGTCGCCATCGAGCGCCAGATCGCCCACCTGACCGCGCTACGTGACAACATCAGCGAGCTACGCGACCACGCCGCAGAGCCGGAGCCCGCCACCTGCAGTCCCGACCAGATCTGCCGATACCTCTAGCACGCAAGTGGTCCTGGACTCCACCTGGACGTCTACTCGAGCGTGAGCTGAGCCCGGTGGAAGTCGTAGTGCTGGGTCGCGTACCGGTAGACCTGCTCAAGCGTCATCGTCTCCTGGAAGAACGGGTCCCAGTCGACGGGGAAGTGCATCCGACGGGCCAGCGCCGCATCGGACTCCGCATCCAGACGTCGATGAAGCAGGCCGATGGTGCGGTCGAACTGCCGGGTCAGATGGGGCCCGTGGAAGACGAGCGCACCGCCGACAGCACCCGCGTAGTTGACGTGGTGGAAGGGCCGCGTGCCCGCGTTCAAGACGGCGGCGAAGGCGCGGCTGAACGGCTCGGGCAACCGGCCGAAGAGGCGCACCAGCAGAAGCAAGCGGCGGACGAGCAGGTAGCCGAACGCCATGTGCCACAGCATCTGGCCGTTGGTCCATCGCGTCCCGTTCGTGCGTCGGCGAAGGTCGTCTGCGGTCGCGCGCGAGACGAGCTGATGCAGGTCGGTGCGCACCCGCTCCAGCTCGGCATGGATGCTCGCCCGGTCAGCCGGCTGCTCCTCCAACGCCATGAGGCAGTGTCTCGCGTGAAGGGTTCGTTGAGAACAGGACTACGCACGCCTGCGGAGAGTGCCACCTCGACCACGAAGTGGGACAATGGGAGCTCCAGAGACGCACCCCACGAGTCGTCTCCACCGAGTCATGCGAGGAGCGCTACGTGCAGGTCGAGCTGCTGTACTTCGACGGATGCCCGAGCTGGCAGGTCGCCGACCAGCGCCTGCACGATGCGCTCGCCCTGACGGGCCGGGGTGACGCAACCGTGCACCGGCGGCGCGTCGAGACTCCCGAGCAGGCCGACGACCTGGAGTTCATCGGCTCGCCGAGCATCCGCATCGACGGACGGGACCCGTTCATCACTGGTGGCGAACAGGTCGGACTGGCATGCCGCATGTACCCCACGCCAGCTGGCCTGAGGGGCTCACCGGAGGTAGAGCAGCTGGTGGAGGCGTTGCGGTGAAGAAGGGCCTTCTTGTCGTGGCTGGGGCATACGTCGCGGTGGCCGCTGGCACCCGCGTTGCGGAAGCCCTTGGTGCGAGGTGCTGCGGCTGCCCGGACGGCTGCTGGTGCCGTCGCCCCGGCGCGAGCCTGTTCCGGTGGGTGTTCCCGTGGCGTCACAAGCTCGCACAGCCCGCGGACCCGGAGCCGGACGAGTCCGACGCCGCATAGCGCGCCTGGGCCCAGGACGAGTCCTCGGTCGGCCTTGCGCCGCTCGAGGAGCACGATGTCGCGCCACACGCCGTCGAGCCGAGCGATGCGGGAGCGAACCGCGGGAGTGCCATAGCCGGCCGTGTGTCCGCAGGGCGATGGAGGCACGGTTCTCGGGGAAGACGGCCGACTGCAACGTCCACAGGCCGCCGGTACCGGGCCGCCATGTCCTTGCTGGTGCTGCAGCGGACTCGACGCGACCGGCCCGAGGACCGCCGACTGCTTCGACGTGCTGGCGGGCGTTCGGCGAGCGGGTCAGGCGGGTCGGGGTGCATACATGATGACCGCGACCCCGACCAGGCACACGAGCGCTCCGACGACGTCGTAACGGTCGGGCCGGAAGCCGTCCACGGCCATGCCCCACGCGAGGGAGCCGGCGACGAACACCCCGCCGTAGGCGGCGAGGATGCGGCCGAAGTTCGCGTCGGGCTGGAGCGTTGCGACGAACCCGTAGAGACCGAGTGCGATGACGCCCGCGCCAACCCACAGCCAACCGCGGTGTTCGCGTACCCCCTGCCACACGAGCCAGGCGCCACCGATTTCGGCGACGGCCGCAAGGGCGAACAGGAGCAGGGACTTCGCGACGGTCATGAGCGCAGTCTCCCAAGGCGTGCGGCCCTCACGACGACGGCCAGGCACCGGTGTGGCGGGGGTGCTCAACTGACGGCGCGAAGCGTGCGCTCAGCTGTCGTCGGCGGTGCGCGTGGGTAGGAGCGCCACCGGCATGGTTCCGCCGACGGTGGCGTCGGCGCGCGGTGTGCACGACGTCTGTCGTGAACGTGCCCGACGGGTGAGCAGGGCCGCGACCGCGAGCAGGCCGACGACGAGGGCGAACACGACACCGGCGAACACGAGCGTGACCGCTGTGGCGGCGAGGCCGGCCACACCGAGGAACCCGACGACGGGAGCTGCGCAGCACACGGCACACGCGGCTGCCGCGCCGCCGATCAGGTGTCGGTTGCCGGGCCGGTCGGCCGCGGTGTCAGGTCCGGGCATGTCCGTCATCGTTGCGCCCGGATGTTCGCTGCCGGTGCGGGCTGGCTGTCGGGGTGGAGGGTGATGGCCTCGAACGGGATGGGGCAGCACGGCGACGACGCGCACGCCAGGAGGTCGTCGCAGCCGGCATCGAGTGCGGCGGTGAGGTTGTCGCGGATGGCGGTCAGGTCGGAGATGCGTACCTCCACCTCGACGAGCTTGGTGTGCGCGCGTTGTTGGAGTCCGGCGTCGATGCGCTTGCCGTGGCGGTGGCGGCCGAGCTCGAGCAGGTCGGAGACTTCGTCGAGCGTGAACCCGAGGCGTTGGGCAGCCTTGATGACCCGGAGCACGGTGACGGTCTCGGGTGGGTAGAGCCGGTGTCCCCCGGGGCTGCGGTCGGGGGCGGCGAGGAGGCCGCGGCGTTCGTAGTAGCGCAGAGTCTCGATGTTGAGGCCGGCGGCGGCTGCGACCCGGCCGCGACGCATCCCTACCGTGTCGGCGACCGCTCCCCCGGCCTGCTGGGCGGCGTTGAGGGCGCTCATGATGCTGCCGCCAGCACGGCGCGGGCGTGGTCGAGGAGTCCCGTGAGGACGCCGGCGTGTGCGGGCAGGACGTCGATGTCGAGGCTCACGTTGCCGGGTTGGGGCTCGCTGATGGTGAAGGTGAAGAACGAGCAGCAGGCCATCTCGGCTTCGACGAGCCGGCGGGCGCGGTGCGCGAGCTCGATGTCGCCGGTCAACACCAAGTGCGCGTACGTGTCGCTGGGCTGGTCGATCGAGCGCAGCGACGTGGTGAACAGGTCGTCGAACTCCGCGACGCGTAGGGGTCGATCGGCGGTTGGGAGGGTGCATGCCTCGACGTCGGCCCATGCCAGCCCGGTGCCGGGGGCGTCGCCGCTGGCGCTTTGGTCCATGAGCCCACGGTAAGCCTGTACCCGGGTACAAGATGCAAGGCCTTGGCTGAGGGTCGCTCAGCGTGTGCCGGTTCGCTGCCGAACTGGGGCCTTTCGACCCCATGAACGGGACCCGTCCGACACATGCGCCAGAGTCCCCACGCCTGATGAAGTGGTGGTGAAGCGGACGGGCCATGAGTGAGGTGAGTGTGATGTGGGGCGACTACGACAGGATGCACGAGGGGTACGGCTTTGGGTGGTTTGCGCTGATCGTGTTGCTCTTGGTGCTCGTCGGTCTTGCAGTTGCGCTGCTCGTGGTGATGTTGCGCAGTCCTGGACGCGGCGGGTCTGGCTCAGCGACCGGCTCGACCACCGGGCCGAACATGGGCTCATCTGAGGCGGCCCTCATCCTGCGGCGACGGTTCGCAGCCGGAGAAATTGACGAGGACGAGTTCCGGCGTCGCCTATCCGCCTTGTCCGACTCGTGATCGTCTCAGCGGACGAGGGTGCTCAGTTGTGTTCCAGAACCGTTCGAGGATGAGCGCGACCACGGCTAGGTATGCCGCGGTGAGGATGACGGCGTGGTTGCGGCCAGCGCCCGCGTGATGGCGCTGTTGTTCGCCCGTGCACCGAGGGCCCCGTGGTGAGATTGGAGGGTGACGTGAACCCGCCGTTACCGGTGCGGCACCACTGCGGCCAAGGTGCGTGCCACGAAACCGAGCAGCAGGTACACGCCGAACAGGCCCAGCGCGGTGACGCTCACTGGTCCTCACCAGGCGGGCTGATCTGGAACACCTCGAGGTTCCGTGCGGACTCGCTGCCCGCGTCAGCGGCAGGGGCGCAGCATCCGTCGCTGCATCCACCGTCAGAGCTGCAACCGCATGCGTCGCCTTCATGGTCCGTGTCGTGGTGGCTGGAGCCAACGGCGCCGCAGCAGCCTTCACCGCGCCACGCCTCCCGGCCTTCCTTGACCGCGACCGCGGCGATGATGAGGCCGGCAATGGGGTCGGCCCACGACCAGCCGAGGGTGGCGTTCAGCACCAGGCCGACGAGGAGCACGGCCGAGAGGTAGGTGCACAGCAGGGTCTGGGTGGAATCGGCGACGACGGCGTTCGAGCCGAGCGCCTTCCCGGTGCGGCGTTGCGCCCATGACAGGAACGGCATGATGGCCAGCGACGCGATGGCGAGACCGATGCCGACCGGGGAGGCGTCGGGGTCGTGGTCGCCCAGCAGGGCGCGGACCGACTCGAACGACACGTACGCGGCGAGCGCGAAGAACGAGAATGCCATCAGCCGCAGCGCCTGCCGCTCGCGGCTCTCGGGCATCTTGTGGCGGAACTGCCACAGGATGATGAGGCCGCTGGAGACTTCAACGATGGAGTCGAGGCCGAACCCGACGAGCGCGACGGAGCCCGCGACGATGCCGGCGGTGATGGCGATGACCGCCTCGATGACGTTGTACGTCACCGACGCCGCGGCGAGCAGCTGGGCCCGGCGGCCGAGCCTGGCTCGCTCGGAGGCCGTCAACGGCGCGTGCTCGTGCGTCGTGACCGTGTGGTCGTGGGACGTCATGCGGTCTCCTCACTCGCAGGATCGGATGGGTGGAGCGTCGTGGCGCCGTAGTTCTCGCACAGCGCGACGGCCTCACCCGTGGCGTCGAGCAGCTCGTCGGCGCCGGCGAACAGTCGCAGCAGCAGGTCGGGGTGGGTCAGCGAGTACACCGACGCCCGGCCCTGCGCGCGGGAGGTGACGAGTCCGCAGTCCTTGAGGCAGGCCAGGTGCTTGGAGCACGAACTCTGCGGGAGGCCCAGGTGGTTGACGAGGTCGACGACGCGTTGTTCGCCTTCGCTGAGTCGCTGCAAGATGGCCAGCCGTGCAGGGTCGGAGAACCCGTGGAACAGGCACGCGGCCGCGGTGAAGCCCGCGTACGTGCGAGGCGAGCTCATCGTCTCAGTCATCACAAAACGTGATGTTAGCCCAATGCGCGTTGCTTGGAGCCCCGGGCTAGCTCACCTGCCTGGATGCACGTCACGGGCGAGCCCGGGAAGTCCGCAGAATCGCGACCGCTGCTCGAGGGCGACGGCCCCGTCGAGGTCGGCGGCGAGCAGGACGAACGACCCGGCCGAGTAGGCCAGCGACGAGAGCAGCAAGCATCGCGAGCCAGCCCAGCGCGATGAGGAGCGAGGCGGTCTCGTCGAAGCTGCTGGTCAGTGCGGCGTCGTAAAGGACCCTGCTGGCTCCGTACCCCGGTAGCAGGTGCGCGAGGGTGGAGAGGTCGGGGTTCAACATGGGACTCTGCTCGATCGCGAGGTCGAGGAACGGGAGGAGGAACGCGACCAGCACGCCGCCGACGCGGCCGAAGAGCCAGCCGACCAGGACGCCGACGAGGGCGTAGGTGGACGCGATGAGCAGGTTGGCCAGCACGTACGGGCCCCACTGGCCGGGTTCGAAGAACAGCGCGGTGACCGTTAGTGAGGCGGCGGTGACGACGAGGGCCAGCACGGCCACGACAAGGAGTCGCGACGTGAGCAGGCTGACCGGATGGAACCCCGCCAGGGCGAGCCGTCGGTCGGCGGCGCGTGCACCGAGCGCGGTGAACAGCCCCACGACGGCAGCCAGCGCTCCGACCGAGATGGGCGCCATCAGGCCGGGGTGGGTGTCAGGGAACCAGAACGTCGCGGCCACGGTCCGGCCGGCTTCGCGGACCATCATCGTTTCGTAGCCCTCGGGCGTGGTGAAGGCGGACAGGGCGACGAAGAGGCCCGGGACAGCGACCATGAGCGCCCACAGCACCCGGTTTCGGCTGATTTCACGCAGGCCCATCTGGGTGCCCACGGCGAGCTGGCCGCGGGCCGAGCTCGAGCTGGTGCGGGCGTGGGTCCGCGCGGTGCGGCTGGTGGCCGCGACGACCATCCAGCTGAGTGCGACGGCGACGAGGGTCCAGATGAGCGCCCAGCCCAGATCGCCGGGCCGGCCCGCGTGACCGGACGGCTCGTCCATCATCCACAGGCTCAGGTAGTGGGTCGGGAAGACCTTGGACACGAGGGTGTCGGCGGGCCGGAACGCAGGCCCGAAGACGACGTCGACGAGCCAGACGAACAAGACGAGCACCGTGCCGTTGACCGGGTTGGCCACCAGGGCGCCGATGAGGGCGCCGAGGGCCAGGTAGATGACCGCGAACATCACGGTGGCCGCGGCGACTCGGGCGGGGTGGTCGAGGCCACCGACGCGGACCACGAGCGTCAGGTAGGACGCGGTGGCGGCCACCACCGCGAGCGCGGCTCCGGTCGTCATGCGTGCCAGGACCAGGCGTGCCGCGGGTAGTCCCGCCAGGACGAGGCGCTGGTCGGCGGCGCGGGCGGAGCGGACCTGGAAGTACATCGCGACCGCGGCAACGAACCCGGCCGTCCAGCCGGCCGTGGTCGTCTCGGCCTGAGGTCCACCCTGGCCGCCCAGGAGCTCGCCGGCATCGGTGATGACACCCCCTACGATGGCGACGAACACGACCGGGACGACGACGAGCAGGCCGAGGGTCACCCGGTTGCGGGCTGCCTCGACGAGGAAGCGGCGCACCAGCAGTCCGCCGCCGATGGGGACGCGAACGGAGGTGTCGACGGTGCTCATCGGGTGCTCACTCAGACGGACGGTCGTGCGGTGGTCGGTCGTGGGTGGTGCCGTCGTGCAGCTGGACGATGCGGTCGAAGCGGTGCTCGTCGACGACGAAGTGGCTGATGATGAGCACGCTTCGGCCTGCGGCCCGGCGTTCGGCAACCAGGTCCCAGAACCGCAGGTAGGTGTCGAAGTCGAACCCGGCGTACGGCTCGTCGAGGAGCAGCACTTCGGGGTCGGCGAGCAGCGCCAGCCCCAGGTTGAGCTTCGACAAGGTGCCGCCGGAGAGCTGGTCCGCGCGCGTGCCAGCGTAGCGGGTGAACCCGAGGGTCTCGTAGAGCCGGCGACGCGACGTGTGCTCGTCGGCCGGGTTCATCCGGTAGGCGTGCCCGAACAGCTCGAAGTGCTCATCGCACGTCAGGCGCTCGTACACGACCGGCTCCTGGGGGCAGTAGCCGAGCCGTCCGACGTGCTCCACGGTGCCGGCGTCCGGGGCGAGCTCGCCGAAGAGGACCTTCATCAGTGTGGACTTCCCCGACCCGTTCTCCCCAACCAGGCCGACCACCTCACCTGGCAGCAGCTCGAGGTTCGCGCCTTTGAGGACCGCCTGGGCGTGACGGGCCGGCCAGATGCCGCGCCGGTACGACTTCTCGACACCGGACGCGGTCATCAGCGGCCGGCCAGCCGCCGCAGATGCGGTGTGGCCGGCGGGGTGAGGTGTGGCGTGGGCGGTCATGACGACCTCAGCGGTCCTGAGGGTGCTGGTCGTCGGAGCGGTCGTGGGACGGCGTGCTGCTGTCGTTGCTGCCGCCGTGGTGCATCCCCATCATTCCGCCCATCATCACCATCATCATCAGCGGGCAGATGAGGGCGATGCCGACGACGGCGAGGGTGCCGGCGGGGACGCCGACCCACAGTGCGCCGACGACGGCGATGGCGGCTGCGACCGCGAACAGCCCGAGGTTCGGGCTCCGGGTCATGTTGGTGTTCATCGTTCTGCTCCTTCTCGTGGGTGGGTGAACGGGTGGCTCGTGGGTGAGCGCGTGGGGTGGGTTCAGAGGCGGATGACCTGGCGGATGGCGGCGGCGACCTCGTCCATGCGGGCCTGTCCGGCGTCACCGGACTGGCGGGCGGCTTCGAGGACGCAGTGGCGCACGTGGTCGTCGAGCAGCCCGGCGGCGACCTCTTCGGTCGCTCGGGTCACGGCGGCGAGCTGGTTGACCACGTCCGGGCACCAGCGGTCGTCGGCGACCATCTTCTGCACGCCGCGGACCTGGCCCTCGATGCGACGCAGCCGCACCAGGTAGTCCTCACGCCTGCCGGCGTAGCCGCGGGTAGCAGGTAGGGGCGTACCGGCGGACGCGTCGGATGGCAGGTGGCACTCGTGCGCTGCCGCGCTAGTCGGGCGGGTCGCGTCTCGGGTGCTTTCTGTTGCGGCCATGGCGGGCTCCTCACGGGTTCAGCTCTTGCTCCCATGGTCGCCCCGCATACCCCCCGGGGGTAGGGTCTTTCGTCCCGCCTTGACGCCGGTTCAGCTTCTCGCGGGTGCTGCCGACCGTGGACGACGACAACTGGCCCACGCCGCCTGGGTCAGCCGAGTACGACCTGCACCAGGTAGAGCACCGCCAGCGCCAGCGCCATCACCCCGAGCAGCGTTCTCAACGCCCGTTCGGGGATGTGGGGCTGGAGCGAGGCTCCGACCCACCCGCCGGCCAGCCCACCGAGACCCGTCGCCACGCCCAACGACCAGTCCGGCGCCACCGGGCCGGTCGCATCCAAAGCGATGACCGCGTACGTCACCACCCCGACCAAGGACGTCACCCAGGTTGAGAGCAACGCCACCGGTGCCACGGTGGCCACCGCCATGCCGGTGCCGACCAGGATGGGGCCGAGGACGGAGCCGCCGCCGATGCCGTAGATGCCGCCCACGACCCCGATGACGAACGCCAGCACACGTACCGTCCTCGGGGACAGCCGCCGCTCGATCGAGCCTGGTGCGGGCTTGCGCAAGATGAACAGCCCGACCGGGGCGAGCACCGCCGCCGCCAGCGCCCGGAACACGTCCGGGTCCGCGACCACGTACACGCGGATGAGCGCCCCGAGCACCACCCCGGGCACCGAGCCGGCCAGCAGTTGGCGCGTGAGCGCGCGGTCGAACTGCCCGCGCCGGCGGTAGCGCGCCAATCCGCCGGGTCCGGAGATGACGTTGAAGAGCAGGTTCGTCGGGGTCACCCGCGGGTTCGGCACGTGAAGCACCGAGAGCTGCACCGGGAGCAGGAACACTGCGCCGGACACACCCACTGGCGTGGTCACCGTGGCGAGCACGAAGCCGGCCACCAGCCCCACCAGGTCCCGCTGCCAGTCCACATCGTCTCCCCTCGCCAGCAGGCGCATCCTGTCAGCGCGCCCGACAGCAGGACCGGCTGGTCCACAACACGCCGGCCAGAGGTCGAACCGGTGGGCCGCTACCCCAGACGCTTCATCGTGCCGGCGAACTCACCCGAGAGTGAGCTCGATCTGCTGGTCGGGCTCGAGCCGCAGGTCGGCCGGGTCTCCGGCGACCGGGGTGCCGTTGCTGGTGACGGTCACCTTCGCGTCACCCTTTGCCTTCACGCCGCCGACCTGGGTGGGTGTGAGGGTCACGCCCCACTGGGTGAACAGCTGGCCGAGGGTGAACTTCTCACCGACCGTGTGGGCCTCGATGTGGATGGTGCCGTCACCCTCGTGAGTGTGGACCGCGGACATGGCGCCGGTGTTCGGGTCGACGCCGATGTTGGGCGGCACGGGTACCGGCTGGCCGTCAATGGTGACGGCCAGGTGGGGGTGGTAGTGCTCGGCGGTCCCCATCGGGCCGAGGTCGAGGCCGGCGGCGGCGACGCGGGCGGGCACGTCGGCCGGGGCGGGCCACGGCGGGAGAGAGGCGTCGTCGGGCGCCGCCGCGGCGGTACTGGACGAGGTCGAACCGCTCGCGCCGGTCGGACTGGTGTCGCTGGTGGTGGCTGGCTCGTTGTTGCATCCGGCGAGGGTCAACGTGAGGGCCGTCGTGACGACGGCCGCAAGCACGATGGGGGTGGGGGTCTTCACGACGCTCTACTTTCCAAGAGAGGGGGACGCGTCCGGTCTCGGCCGGTATGCGGGACGGGGGAGGCGCGCGGGCGGACGTCACCGAGGAGCCGATGGCGTCCGCCTGCGCTCGAGCTCAGGAGCTGAGGAGCTCCTTCATGGTGTCGATCTGGGCCGTCTGCGTCTCGATGACCTGACCGGCGAGGTCGACGGCGTCCTTGAACTTGCCCTCGGCCTGCTCGGTCTGCGCCATCTCGACCGCGCCCTCGTGGTGCTCGATCATCATCTCGAGCCACATGTCCTGGAACTCGCCGTCGGCGGAGTTCTCCAGGTCGTCGATGTCGTCCGCGGTCATCATCCCGGGCATGTCGTCGTGGCCCATGTCGTCCATGTTGTCGGACATGTCGTCCATGTCGTGGCCACCGTTGACGTGGTCGCGCATCGTCTCCGGCACGTCCTCGCCCCACTCGGTGAGCCAGTCGGCCATCGTCTCGATCTCGGGGCCCTGCGCTTCTCGGATGTCCTCGGCCAGCCCCTGAACCTCCGGGTCGAGGGGGCGGTTGAGGGTCAGGTCGACCATCGAGAGCGCTTGCGCGTGGTGGGTCATCATGTCGCTGGCGAAAGTGACGTCGGCGTCGTTGTGCTCGGTCGTGCTGACCTCGGCCTGGCCGGCCGCGTCCGAGGTGTCGTCGCCGCAGGCGGTGAGGCCGGCGCCGAGGACAAGGGTGAGCGCGAGCGCGGTGAGCGCACGCGTGCGGGTCTTGGTCTTGTGCATGGGAAGTTCTCCTGGTCTCAGGTAGTCAGTGGGGTGTTGGAGGCAGGCGGAGGCGTCACCCGGCCGGAACGCTGCTGTCGAACGCGCGAGGCAGTCGCGGTCGAGCTCAGCGGTGGCGGGCGGTCGCAGGGCCTGTCAGCACCTGATGACGGAGAACTGCCACTCGTGGGGTGGGCCGGTGCCACGCACCCACTGAAGCGCCCGCGCGCGTACTGCGGCGGGCATGAACGCGACCGGAAGCAGCGGCCGTAAGAGTCCCGCGGCGAGCACCGCCAGGAGCGTGAGGCCGGCTGCGGCGAGCATCACGACGCACAGCATGACCATGCCGGCCATGCCGTGGCCGGACCCAGAGCCGGCGCCGGGGCTTGAGCCGGCGCTGGAGTGGTCCGAGAACTGGGCGGCTGACGCGTGGTGGGGGCGCGCGGCGTGCAAGTCGCCGGAAGGCATAGCCGCATCGTGGCCAGCGGTCATGCCCGGCATGCTCATCGCGCTCGACGCGGCTGCGGGTGCGGCGGGAGTGCCGTGGCTCGCGAGTGCGTGCATGCCGAGGATGCCGACGACCAGGGCGACGACCAGGCCCGCGAGTGCGGTGCGGCCGCTGGGACGCGCAGCCGCCGGCACCCGCAGGAACCTGCGGGTGCGGACGGCGGTCGGGGGCGCGGAGGTCATTGGTGTCGATGTTACGGGCGGCGCGGTCAGCCCAGGCGCTGGGTGCGCAGCCGTAGCGCGTTGATGATGACGCTGACTGACGAAAGCGCCATCGCGGCCGCGGCGATGACCGGGGAAAGCAGCCACCCGAACACCGGGTAGAGCACGCCTGCGGCGATGGGGATGCCGGCCGAATTGTAGAAAAATGCCAGAAACAGGTTGCTGCGAAGGTTGCCCATGACTGCGTGGGAGAGCTGGCGGGCGTGGGCGATGCCGTTGAGGTCGCCGCGCAGCAAGGTGACACCGGCGGACTCCATCGCGACGTCGGTGCCGGTGCCCATCGCCAGACCCACATCGGCCGCGGCGAGGGCGGGGGCGTCGTTGACCCCGTCGCCCGCCAACGCGACCACCCGACCCTCGGCACGGAGCCGGTTGACGACGTCGGCCTTGTGGTCCGGCAGCACCTCGGCCTCGACCCGGTCGATGCCGAGCTCGGTGGCGACAGCCTGAGCGGTGACCTGGTTGTCGCCGGTGAGCATGATGACCTCGATGCCCTCCTTGCGCAGCGCGGCCAGCGCGGCGGGGGTGGTGGCCTTGACCTGGTCGGCGATGCCGATCACACCCGCGGGGGTGCCGTCGACGGCGACGAGGACGGCGGTCGCGCCGGTGCGTCGCAGCCGGTCAGCCGTTTCGGCCAGGACCGATGGGTCGATGTTCTGGCTGGTGAGGAACCCTGCGGTGCCGATGAGCACCTTGCGGCCGTCGACGGCGCCGAGGACGCCCTTGCCGGCCGGGGCGTCGAAGTCAGCCACCTCAGGCAACCGCGTGGAGTCCTCGCCCCGGTTGACCTTGTCGGCTTGGGCCTTGTCGACGATGGCACGTGCGAGCGGGTGCTCGGAGGCGTTCTCCACGGCAGCCGCGAGCCAGAGCAGCTCGTGCGCATCGTGGCCGTTGACAGGCTCGACCGCGACCACCGCCGGCTTGCCCTCGGTGAGCGTCCCGGTCTTGTCGACGACGACTGTGTCGACCTTCTCCATCCGCTCGAGCGCCTCGGCGTTCTTGATGAGGACGCCCATCTGGGCGCCCCGGCCGACCCCGACCATGATGGACATGGGCGTGGCCAGGCCGAGCGCACATGGGCAGGCGATGATGAGGACGCTGACCGCGACGACTAGCGCGTGGGCGAGCTTCGGGTCGGGGCCCACGAGGGCCCAGATGATGAACGCGAGCACGGCGATGCCGATGACGGCGGGCACGAACACCGCGGACACCTTGTCGACGGTGCGCTGGATGGGCGCGCGGGAGCGCTGCGCTTCGGCGACCATCTGCACGATGCGGGCGAGCATGGTGTCGCGACCGACCGCGCTGGCGCGTACGACGAGCGCGCCGGTGGAGTTGAGGGTTCCGCCGATCGCGTTGTCGCCCGGCTCCTTCGTCACGGGCATGGACTCGCCAGTGACCAGGGACTCGTCGACGGCCGACTTCCCCTCCTCGACGACACCATCGACGGGGACCTTCTCGCCGGGGCGGACGCGGAGCAGATCGCCGAGTTGAACCTGGTCGAGGGTGACCTCTTCCTCGGTGCCGTCGCCACGCACCCGCCTGGCGGTCTTCGGGGACAGGTCGAGAAGCGCCTTGATGGCGCCCGAGGTGGCCTCGCGGGCGCGGAGCTCGAGGACCTGACCGAGCAGGACGAGGGTGGTGATGACGGCGGCCGCCTCGAAGTACACGTCGACGGCGCCGTCTTCGCGGAACGCGGCGGGGAAGATGCCCGGGGCCACCGTTGCGACGACGGAGAACAGCCACGCGACGCCAGTGCCCATCGCGATGAGCGTGAACATGTTCAGCTTCATGGTCCGTACCGACGCCCACCCGCGGGTGAAGAACGGCCATCCGGCCCACAGGACCACCGGTGTGGCCAACGCGAGTTGGATCCACGCGGACGTGGTGGCGGAGACGGCATCGTGCAGCGGTTCGATGAGGTCGCGGCCCATGCCAAGGATGACGACGGGGATGGACAGGGCCACGCCGAACCAGAAGCGGCGGGTCATGTCGCGCAGCTCCGGCGACGGGCCCGAGTCGACCGTGACCATCACCGGCTCCAGCGCCATGCCGCAGATGGGGCACACTCCGGGGCCGGGTCGGCGGATCTCGGGGTGCATCGGGCACGTGTACTCCACTGCCTCCCCCTCGCCGGGCGTGGGCGGGGCCATGCCACTGGCCGTCGCAGCGTGTCCGGCGTGCGTGTGAGCGTTCCCGGCCTGGTCGTGGCTTGCGTACCGGTCGGGCGTGGCCTGGAACTTGTCCTTGCAGCTGGCCGAGCAGAAGTAGAACTCCTGCCCCTCGTGGGTGAGCGTGTGCTCGGTCGCGGCCGGGTCGACGCTCATTCCGCACACCGGGTCCGTGACCTGGTGCGTCGTGGCTTTGTCCGACTCGTGCATGTGCGCGTTCATGTCAACCAGCATACCCCTAGGGGGTATGCGGTCAAGGGTCATAGGCACCTTCTTCCGGGTACCGTTCACCACGCTGCGCAACAACGAGCCACTCTGATACGGGCGCCCCACGACCCTCCACGCGAGCCGAATCGCCCCATCGGTCGCGTGGAGCTCGGGGTCTCGAGCCTGGACCCGTCAGACGGCCAGCGCGAGGCGTGAGGGGTCGTGCTCGGCCAGGTACCTCAGCACGCTGACCCGAGTTACCTGGCGCCGTCGCTGGTACTGCACCCGCACCAGCAGGCCGTCAGCAACGAGCGCGTCGATGTCGGCGCTCGCCAGGCCGGTTGCGGCCGACACCTCGGCCCAGGTCATGAGGTCGTCGCGGACCTTGGGAGCGCCGTGACGAACCGGACGTTGGGTGGCCTCGACATCCGCGAGGCTCGCGCGGGTGACCATGCGACGACCGTCGTGGGCGCGCTCGTCCTTGTCGAGCGTCCCGTCGTCCACCAGGTGCTCCACTGCGGCCACCGACGTCCCCAACGCCTTCGCAGCGACGGAGTAGGGAACGGCACGCTCGTGCAGCGCCGCCTGGGCCGCGTAGTGGTCGCGCACCGCGGTGGCGGTGGGCGCAGGGACAACGTAGTCGCGCTCTCCCCAGGCCTCGAGCTCGAGACCCTGAGCGCGGACGAACTGATACACGGTGTGGTCGGTCGTACCGACCTCCTCGGCGAGCCGGACCAGGGTGATGCGCGTCGTCAGGCGCTCGCGGAGCGCCATGGCGTCCGAAAGACGCACGCGGCGTTCCTCTCCCTGTCCACGGCCTCCACACGGGATGGTGGGCACCACCCCGTCCGCCATCCAGAGGCGGGCGGTCTTGGGGGTCACGTCCCAGAGCTGGGCGGCCTCGGCCGATCCGAGGAGCGGCGCGCCGCCCTCGTCGGTCGAGAGGACGAGCCAACCGCGTTCGGCGAGCTCGGCGTCGATGCGGGCGCCGTCCTTCTGCAGGGCGGGCTGGTTGCCCGTGGTGCAGCGGACCGTCGTGGGAAGGAGCAGCCCGGCAGGCAGGTTGGCTATGAGCTCACCCTGGATGAGGACGGCGATGGCCTTGGCGGGCCGGAGCTTGGGGTCGTCGAGCAGGTAGTGGCGGTGCAGGACGGCGGTGCCGGGCAGGTGGCCGGCGAACCGACGTGTGTGGCTGTCCTTGACCTCGAGACGGTCGAGGTCGGACAGGATGGTGCGCCGCATGTCGTGGGGCTGGCACGAGAACACCTCGTCGATGACGTCCTCCTCTGTGGTGCAGTCGACCCTCACGGCCTCGGCGACCCCGGCCAAGGCAGCGCGGAAGGCCTCCTGTCCGCCGGCGTTACGTCGGGTGAGACCGGGGATGAGTCGGGCGTCCTGGCGGATCACGCCGTCGGCGTCGGTGTGGAAGACCGCGATGATGGTCCGGATGAGGTCCATCAACGTGGGCGGGACGACGAGCACGCGCTCGGAGTTCTTGGTCTTGAGGTCGTCCGTGTGGTCGCTGGTGTGCTTCTGGCCGTTCGGGTCGATCTGGGTGAACTTCTTGCCGCCCTGTGCCTTGACGGCCACAGCGCCGTACTGCCCCGCACCCTGGTCGAGCACGTCGTACACCCGGATGCCGTAGGCCTCACCGATGCGGAGGCCGAGGATGCGCATGAGCCAGAGGACGAGCTGGTGCACGACGTGCAGGCGGGAGGCGATGTCCGCGCACCGGCGGAGGCTGACGGGCCGGCGCGGTGCGCTGGGAGCCCTGTCGGTGCGGTGCATCTTCAGGCTGGTGCGGTCCTGCGGGACGTCCACGCCGTGGTCGAGGGCGTACTTGCACACCTCGTCGTAGGCCCACATGACGTCGTTGGCGACGTCCTGCGAGAGGCTGCCGTTGGTGCGCGGGCCGCGACGGAGCTCACCAGTCGGACCCAGGACGGCCTCGCTGTAGAGGTCGGCGACCCGGAAGCGGTGCACGGCTGCCGTGTGGTCAACAGGGTTGAGCACGCCGTCGGCCTTGCGGCGCTTGAGGGTCGACTTCGATGCCGTCATCTTCGGCAGCGCCAGCGCCTCGGCCATCGTGACGAGACCGGTGGGGTCGACTCCCTCAGGGACCGTGACCGTGGCCTCGGTCGTTGAGCGGGAGGGACGCCTGCAACGCCTTCACCTCGTCACGCACCATGGTCTCCATCACCAGACCCCGCTGGTCCATGAAAGCCTCGATGCGCTTGATGTGGCCCTTGGTGGCCGTCGAACGGTCGTGCTTCGCGCGCTTCAGCTCGCTGTAGTACTCGGTGTGCCACGGGTCCGCCATCGTGCGGAAGGCGGTTCCGGTCTTGGCGCTCCGCTTGCCTGCGACGCGGCCCTCGGTGTCAGGGACCGGCAGGTCGGTGCCGCCCTCGATGGCGGGGATACCCTCTGCGATCCAGCGGTCGGCTGCCTCCTCGGTGGTGAACGTGTAGGTCTGGCGCTTGGTCGCGCCGCGGTGGATCGGGAGGCTGGCGGTCCAGCCCTTGTCCGTCAGCTTCTTGGACCCCTTCAGCGGGCGGCTCATGCTGCACCGCCCTTGCGCACGAGGCTCTTGAGAAGGGCGATGGTGCCGGCGCGCTCGTCGGCGAGCGCGACGGCTGCGGTGAGCTGCTCCTCGAGGCGGATGACCTGCTCGCGCAGCGCCTTCGTCTCCTTGGACTCGCGACGGGCGGCGAGCTCGTTCTCGACCTGCGCAACCCGGGAAGGGTCGAGGTCGCCGGAGGCGACGAGGTCGCTGACCGGGACACGCCAGGTCTTGCGGCCGGTCTCGTCCTGGACGGCGTTGGGCCAGCGGCCCTGGCCGGAGTCGTTCCAGGTCTTGATGGTCTTGATGTCGCGACCGGTGAGGTCGGCGATCTCGCTGAGGGTGAGGGTGGTGTCGGGGCTGTAGGTGGCCGGCGTCGTGGCGCCGGGCTTCATCGGTGCGGTCATGTGGGGGGACCGTCCGGCGCGTTCGGGGTCCCGCAATGCCCGCCACCGGTCGGGCTCAATCTTTCTCGAGAGGCCACTCCGGGCGCCCCCGGTCGCCCCCGCTCGCCCCAGGTCCGGCACGCGAGTCAAGGCGCCGTGAGCGTGGATCGGAGGTGGGGCGCACCTGGTGCGACCGGGTTCACCAGGGGCGTGCCACGCACAATGGAGCCGATAATCGGCCTCGAGAAAGCACCTCGAGCCACTAGATGTGGCCCGAAATGCGCTTGGCCCCCACAAGATGTGGGGGCCAAGGTGTGAATCTTTCGATTCTTTTGTAGCGGGGGCAGGATTTGAACCTGCGACCTCTGGGTTATGAGCCCAGCGAGCTACCGAGCTGCTCCACCCCGCGTCGGTGAACAGAACATTACATCCACCCTCGGCGAGGCCCAAATCGGGGGTCCTCCCTGCGGAGAACCGGTCACTCGAGCAGGCTCACCGCCTGGTCGACGAGGTCGCGCCCCTCCTCCATCAGCTGCGCCCAGCGGACCGTGTCTCCGGCCTGCTGCGCCGCGTCGGCCTCGGCGAACTTCTCCTCGGCCTGCTGCAGCAGCTCGCCCACAGTGGCGTCGCCACCGGGCGTCGGGTTCTCGCCCGGCGTCTCGGTCGGCTGCTCCGCAGGCTCTTCCGTGGGCTCCGTGGTCGGCTCCCCCGTCGGCTCCGTGGTCGGCTCCTCCTGCGTCTCCTCCGAGCCGTCGGACGGGCTGGCGGTCAGCGCGTCCTCGATCGCGCCGCGCAGGGTCTCGTCGATGCCGACACGCCCCTCGTAGGAGACGAGCACGAACCGCAGGATCGGGAAGTTCGACTCACCGTCACGACGGGTGTAGACCGGCTGGACGTAGATGAAGTCGTCGCCGATGGGCACGGTCAGCAGGTTGCCCGGCACCCGGTCGGCGTCACCGGTCGTGTAGGGCAGCAGCGCCTGGCTGACGTCCTCGTTGGTCGCGAAGGTGTTCGCGATCTGGAGCGGCCCGCCCGTGGGCTCGTTGGGCAGCTCCAGCACCGACACCTTGCCGTAGTCGTCGCTGGTGGCGTCGCTGTTGACCGCCATGTAGGCCGCGAGGTTGTTCTCCTTGTCGCGGGGCACGTAGACCGAGGTCAACGACCACTCCTCCCCGTCGCCGGTGTCGGTGAAGAGGCGGTAGGGCGGCTGGAGGCGGCTGGTGAGCTGCGGGTCGCTCGGCACCTCCCAGCGGCTCGATCCCTCGAACCACGCCGACGCGGAGGTCTCGTGGTAGCGCTGGAACTGGTAGCGCTGGGCCTTGAAGAGGTCCTCGGGGTAGCGCAGGTGCTCCTCGAGGGCCTCCGGGATCGCGTCCTTGGGCTGGACGACGTCGGGGAAGACGGCCTCCCACGCCTTGAGGATCGGGTCCTCGGTGTCCCACTCGTAGAGCTCGACGGTGCCGTCGTAGGCGTCGACCGTGGCCTTCACGGAGTTGCGGAGGTAGTTGATCTCGTCGGTCGGCAGGGTCTGGAACCCGTTGTTCTCCTGGAGGGCGTCGTCCGTCATGGTCTCCAGCGACTCCCGCTGCGAGAGCGGGTACTTGTCGGTGACCGTGTAGCCGTCGAGGATCCACTGGATCCGCCCGTCCACCACCGCCGGGTAGGGGTCGGAGTCGACCGTGAGCCAGGGGGCGACCTTCTCGACCATCTGGCGGGGGTTGCGGTCGTACAGGATCTTGGAGTTCTCGTGCACCCGGCTCGAGAGCAGCAGGTTCGGCTCGCTGAACCGCACGGCGTAGAGCAGCTGGTTGAACAGGTTGCCGATCGGGACGCCGGCCTCGCCGTCGTACGTCGTCGCCACGTCCTCCTCGCTGCGGTCGCCCCGCGGCAGGTCGAACTCCACGGGACCGCCGTCGGGGTCGAGGCCCACGATGCTGTACGACGGACTCTGCTCGCCGAAGTAGACGCGGGTCTCGTAGCCGTCGGGTCCGGCGAGGCGCGACAGGGTGTTCTCGTCCGCCTCCGCGCCCTCGGCCCACTGGATGCCGGTCTCCTGCGACGAGTCGTCCTCGGGCCGCTGGTTGGCGAAGGCCGCGATCACGCCGTTGCCATGGGTGTAGGCGGTGTGGAGGTTCGACCAGTTCTGGTCGTTCTCCGCGAGACCGCTCTGGTCGAGCTCGCGCACGCCGAGCACCACCGCGCGGTCCGTGCCGTCGACGTCGTAGCGGTCGACGTCGAGGACGTTGGGCACCGAGTAGTAGGCGCGGACCTGCTGCTGCTGCTCGAAGATCTCGCTGACGATCTGCGGGTCGACCAGCGGGATCTTGGCGGTCATGCCGTCGAGCGCCTCGAGGCGGCCATCACCGGCCACGGCCGTGCCGCCGACGTTGCGCACGTCGATCTGGTCGAGCTGGTAGGCCGCGCGGGTCGCGTCGATGTTGGCCTTGATGTAGGGGTCCTCGCGGTCGGGGACGTTGGGGTTGACCCGGATCGCCTGGACCACGGTCGGCACGATGAGGCCCAGGATGATCGCCGACAGCGCGAAGAGCGCCACGCCGACGGAGGGCAGCAGCCAGGTGCGTCGCCAGATGTTGGCGAGGAACAGCAGCGCACACACGATCGCGATGCCCGCGAGGATCTCCTTGGCGGGCAGCACCGCCTTCTCGTCGGTGTAGCCCATGCCGGTGAAGATCGAGCCGGAGTTGGTGACCAGGTCGAAGCGGTCGAGCCAGTAGTCGACCGCCTTGGCGATCACGAACATCGCCAGCAGCGCCGACACCTGGATCTGCGCGGCACTGGTCAGCCGCTCGCCGGGACGGGCCGAGAGGCGGATGCCGCCGAAGAGGTAGTTCATCAGGATCGTGGCCAGGAGGCCGACGACCGCGAGGGCCATCACGTAGTCGACGATGTAGTGCCAGAACGGCAGCTCGAAGACGTAGAAGCCGACGTCCTTGTTGAAGTAGGGGTCCTCGGTGCCGAACGACTGGCTGTGGCGCCACAGCGAGTAGGTGCGCCACTGACCGGTGGCGGAGGCTCCGGCGAACAGGCCCAGGACGGCCGCGGCGCCGCCGATGACCCAGCCCATGCGGGGCGCCAGCAGCTCTCGGTAGCGGTCCATGCCGTCGTCGGGCATGCCGGGCATGCCTGGCCACAGCACCGGGCGGAAGCGGTAGGCCATCGCCATGGTGATCGCCACGGTCGCGGCCATCAGGCCAGCGAAGACGAGGAAGAGGCCGATGCGCGTCAGCAGCAGGGTGGTGAACACCTCGCGGTAGCCGACCGAACCGAACCACAGCCGCTCGGTCCAGAACGAGGCGAAGCCGCTGAGCAGCATGAAGCCCACGACGAGCACGATCGAGGTGATGACCAGCGCCCCCGGTCGGCGCGACGCCGTCGCGGCCGGGCGCTGGGCGCCGGGGCCGCCCGGTCCCCCGGGTCGCTGCGGTCCGTCGGGACCACTCGGTCCGGACGGTCGGTCGAACGGATTGCTCATGCCTGCCCCTGCTCGGGTGAGTCGTGCGGTGAGTCGTGCGGGTCGTGGAGGGTCGCGTGGAGGAGCTCGAGCAGCCCGGGCACCAGCTCGGTGCCGTCGACGACGGACTGCTCGTCGTCGTGTGCCTTGAGCCGCAGCGCGCAGTACGACGCCCCGGCGCGGGTCACTCCGGCCACCATCCGGACCTCCTGGCGGTCGGGGTGCTCGCGGGCGAAGAGCTCGGCAGCGGTCGGGTCGTCGGGCAGGTCGTCGTCGGCACCGGGCGGCAGGACCAGCCGCTCGATGACGGCCGCGCAGCCGGAGACGCTGTCGGGCCACGCGATCGTCTGGAGCGCCTCCTCCAGGGCCTGGCCCGGCGGCAGGCCGTCCTGCTCGATCGGGGTGAAGGATCCGTCGTCACCGGGACCGTCGATGGACATCGCGGCCGCGAGCGCGGGCTCCTGGGCGACGAGCTCCGCGGTGTCGACCAGGGCGTAGAGCCGGGCCGGCTGGTCCCAGCCCGCCTGCGCGACGTGGGACTCGATCTCCAGCACGGCGGCGGCGAGCGCGGGGTCCTCGGGCAGCGGCTGCGGCTGTGGATCGAGGTCGGGGGTGGTCATGACGCGGTGTCCTCACAGCTCGGGAGCGGGGCGTTGGGGTCCTCGACCCAGGTGGCGAGGGTCTCGACGGCGCGGTTCATCGTGGTGGCCTTGGCGAGCTGCATGTCACCGGGGTCCACTCCCCCGATGCCGTCGCAGTTGTCGGCCGGGACCAGGAAGAGGTCGGCGCCGGCGTCGCGCGCCGCGGCGATCTTCTGCTGGATGCCGCCGATGGGGCCCACCTCGCCGGCGGGCGTGATGGTGCCGGTGCCGGCGACGTCGAAGCCGTCGGTCAGCGACCCCGGCGTGAGCGTGTCGTAGATCGCCAGCGACATCATCAGTCCGGCACTCGGGCCGCCGATGTTGTCGGAGATGTCGACGCTCACGCGATAGGGGAAGTCGAAGCCCACGCCCGGCGTGATGCCGACCCGCAGGTCGTCCTCGACCTGCTCGGGGGTGACCTCGACGCTCAGCTCGCGCTCGCCGCGGCGTACGAGGAAGCGGATCGGCTCCCCGGCACGCGCCCGGTCGACCGCGTCGACGACGTCCTGGGCGTCGGTGACCTCCGAGCCGTCGACCTCGAGCAGCACGTCGCGCACCTCGAGCCGGCCCTCGGCGGGCAGGCCGGGCGTCACGTCGAGGACCTCCACGATCGGGTCGACCTCCTCGCCGAGCTGGGTGAGCGCGGCGGCGATCGCGGTGTCCTGGGAGGAGACCATCGCCACCGCGGACTGCCGGTCGTTGGACTCGTCGGTCTCGTCGGGGGCGTAGATCGACGAGCGCGGCCAGACCGCTGCGTCGGGGTCGAAGTAGGCCCGCAGCAGCTCGGGGAGGGTGACGTCCTCCTGCGGCGTGCTGACGTAGACGGTGGTCATCCGCAGCTCGCCGTCGTCGTAGTAGGCCTCGTGGCCGTCGACCTGCACGGTCTCCTCGCCGTCGCGGGCCGCGAGGATGTCGACGGTGGGTCCGGGGTAGTAGGTCACGTAGGGCAGCGGCACGAAGGCGGCGGTCCCCCACAGCACGGCGAGCAGGCACAGCGCGAGCAATCCCGCCCTGGTCCGGTGACTCATGGGCGCAACTCTCTCAAACGACCGCAACCGCGCGACAACTAGGACGCGCGGCGGGTGGTGCCGGCAGCGCCGGGACCGTGGCTCGGCCGCACCGCGATGCCCGTGCTGCGGTCGCGCGCCGGAGCAGCCGTACGCCGGGTGCCGGCCGGCAGGTCCTTGGCGAGGGCCTTGCCGAGGCGCTCGACGGCGACGTCGCGGTCGACCTCGCCGCGGCCGTCGCGGCTGACCCACGAGACCCACAGCATCGCCGCGCCCGTCAGCACGACGGCCGGCACGAGCCACAGCAGGATCTCCACGCGCCGAGCCTAGGCGCCGGCGCGGCCGTGGCGGGGCAGGCGCTACGGCGTGCCGACCCACTCCTCGCTCGCGTCGTCGAAGACCTGGTGCTTCCAGATCGGCACCTCGGCCTTGAGGGTGTCGATCAGGTCGCGCGACGCGGCGAACGCGTCGCCGCGGTGGGCGGCCGTGGTGGCGACGACCACCGCGAGGTCGCCGATGCGCAGCTGGCCGACGCGGTGGACCGCCGCCACACCGCGTACGTCGTGGTCGGCGGCGACGCGGCGGCACACGTCCTCGAGGCGGGCCAGGGCCGTCGGGTGGGCCGAGTAGTCGAGGGCCGTCACCCCCTTGCCGCCGTCGTGGTCGCGGACCTGGCCGACGAAGAGCGTCAGGCCGCCGGCACCGTCGTCGCCCAGGGCGTCGAGGACCTCGGTCACGTCGAGCGGGGTGTCGCGGATGTCGACGAGGCGCAGGAGGTCGGTCACGGGCCCGAGTGTAGGACGACCGCCGTGCTGCGGGGGGCCGCACGGGGCTGGGCGAGGTGGGTAACGTGGAGGCATGAGTGACACCCCCGGAGGCCCCGGTTCCGGTCAGGGCCCCGACGACAGCAACCCCTTCAAGGGCACCCCCTTCGAGCAGATCTTCTCGCAGATGGGCGGCTTCGGCGCGGGCGGCGGCATGCCCGACC
Source organism: Nocardioides furvisabuli (assembly GCA_964021995.1). Classification (GTDB taxonomy): domain Bacteria; phylum Actinomycetota; class Actinomycetes; order Propionibacteriales; family Nocardioidaceae; genus Nocardioides; species Nocardioides furvisabuli_A. Next base: position 74,534 of record CAXHZJ010000010.1, read on the forward strand.
TCAACGCGCTGATGTCGCAGATGCAGTCGCTGTTCGCGCCGCACGACGGCCCGGTCAACTGGGAGACCGTGACCGACCTGGCCCGCCGTGCCGCCGCGCAGGAGCCCGACCCGGCCGTCAGCGCCGCCCAGTCCGCGGCCGTCGCCGACGCCGTACGCCTGGCCGACCACTGGCTCGACACCACCACCGAGTTCCCCTCCGGCGTGAGCACCACCGCCGCGTGGTCCCGGGCGGAGTGGATCGTGGAGACCATCGACGTGTGGAAGGTGCTGGTCGAGCCCATCGCCGGCTCCGCCACCACCGCGCTCGGCGACGCGATGCCCGAGGAGATGCGCCAGCTCGCCGGACCACTGATGGCGATGCTCGGCAAGGCCAGCGGGGCCATGGTCGCCTCGCAGGTCGGGAGCGGCCTCGGCGCGCTCGCCGGCGACGTGCTGAGCGCCTCCGACATCGGCCTCCCGCTCGGCCCGATCGGCAAGGCAGCCCTGCTGCCCACCAACGTGAAGGCGTTCGCCGACGAGGTGCCCGACGTCACCGACGACGACGTGCTGCTCTACCTCGCGCTGCGCGAGGCGGCCCACCAGCGGCTCTTCGCGGGCGTGCCGTGGCTGCGCGACCACCTCATCGGCGCGGTCGCCGAGTACGGCGCGGGCATGGACTTCGACACCTCCGGCATGGAGGAGAAGCTGCGCGAGGTCGACCTGGCCAACCCCGCGGCGATGCAGGACGCGCTCGCCGGCGGGCTGTTCGACCCCGAGCCGTCGGCCGCCCAGAAGGCCGCCCTGCAGAAGCTCGAGGTCACCCTCGCGCTCGTCGAGGGCTGGGTCGACGAGGTCGTCAGCCAGGCCACCGCGGAACGGATGCCCGCTGCGGCCAAGCTCCAGGAGACCGTACGCCGCCGGCGCGCGGCGGGCGGCCCGGCCGAGCAGACCTTCGCCACCCTCGTGGGCCTCGAGCTGCGCCCCCGCCGGTTGCGCGACGCCTCCACGCTGTGGGGCTCGCTGCGCACCCGCCAGGGCGCGGAGGCCCGTGACGGCGTCTGGATGTCGCCGCACCTGCTCCCCACCGCCGAGGACCTCGACGACCCGCTGGGCTTCCGCGAGGACTCGGTCGCGCCCGGCACGCTGTCGGACGAGGAGTTCGACGCCGGCCTGCGCGACCTGCTCGACGGCCCCGACACCCGCGAGTGAGCCTCCACGACGACGCCCGGACCGTGCTGTCCGGGTGGACGCCGCCGTCCGCTCGCGACCGCGAGCTGCGCGACCGCTTCGTGGCGCACCTCGACGCCCGCCCGGACGGGATGGAGCGCGGCTGCGTGCCGGACCACCTCACCGCCGGGACCATCGTGCTCGCGCCGGACGCGAGCGCGGTCCTGCTCAACCACCACCGCAAGGCCGGGGGCTGGTTCGCCTTCGGTGGCCACTGCGAGCCCGGCGACACCACGCTGGCCGGGGTGGCGCTGCGCGAGGCACACGAGGAGTCCGGCCTGGCCGCGCTCGACTTCGACCCGGTGCCGCTGGACCTCGACGAGCACGCGGTGGAGTTCTGCGCCCCGGGGACGGTCGTGCACCACCTCGACGTACGGTTCCTCGCCACCGCCCCGCGCGGTGCCGGGCACGCCGTGAGCGAGGAGTCGCTGGACGTGCGCTGGTGGGCCGTGGACGACCTCCCGGACCTCTACCCCGACATGCGGCGCCTGATCGGCGACGCGGTGGCGCGGTTGCGGGGCTGAGGACCTACTCCTCGTCGTCCGAGCCGGGTGGCGGCTCGAGGCGGGCTCCGGCGCTGTAGCCCTCGAGGTATCCCTTGGCCTTCTCAGCCCGCGGGTAGCGGTCGACCCACGCCCAGAACTGCGGGGTGTGGCCCGACTCCAGCAGGTGGGCGAGCTCGTGGACCAGGACGTAGTCGACCACCCAGCCGGGCATCTTCTGCAGCCGGTCGCTCAGCCTGATCGAGCGGTCGCTGGGCGTGCACGAGCCCCAGCGGGCGTTCTGGTTGGTCACCCACCGCACCGACGCCGGGACGGCCAGGCCCCCGAAGTAGTGGTCGTTGAGCTTGCCCGCGCGGGCCACCAGGTCGTCGTCGGAACGCACCTTGCGTCGCTCCTGGCGCTCGATGCGCGCGACCATGTCGGCCACCCACGTGGCCTCGTCGCGCTTGCTCATCGTCGCCGGGATCAGCACCACGATCCGCTCGCCGTCGCGGTAGGCCGAGACCGTACGTCGTCGGCGGCGCGAGCGACGCACCTCCACCTCGGGGGTGCTGGGCGACGAGCTCATGGGCCGAACCTAACCTCCCGCACCCACAGCGCGGCAGCGAAACGCGCCGGTCACAGCCGTGCGGCCGCCCAGTCCAGGAGCCGGTCGCGCTCCCAGGTGGTGACGATCCGCTCGGGATCGATCCCCGCCTCGGTGGCCCGCGCCGCCCCGTAGTCGAGCATGTCGAGCTGCCCGGGCGCGTGCGCGTCGGAGTCGATCGAGAACAGGCACCCGAGGTCGCGGGCGAGCTCCAGCAGCGCCGTCGGCGGGTCGCGTCGCTCGGGTCGGGAGTTGATCTCCACCGCGACCCCCTCCTCCGCGCAGGCGGTGAAGACGGCGCGCGCGTCGAACTGGCTCTGCGGGCGGGTGCCGCGGTTGCCGGTGACCAGGCGGCCGGTGCAGTGGCCCAGGACGTTGGTGTGCGGGTTGCGCACCGCCGCGACCATGCGGCGGGTCATCGCGTCGCGCTCCATCTTCAGCTTGGAGTGCACCGAGGCCACCCGGACGTCGAGGCGCCCCAGCATCTCCGGCGTCTGGTCGAGCGCGCCGTCGTCGAGGATGTCGACCTCGATCCCCTTCAGCAGCGTGAAGCTGCCCCCGAGGTGGTCGTTGACGGCGTCGACCACGTCGAGCTGGCGCCCGAGCCGCTCGGCGCTCAGGCCGTTGGCCACCCGCAGTCGCGGGCTGTGGTCGGTGAGGACGAGGTAGTCGTGACCGAGCTCCATCGCGGTCATGGCCATCTCCTCGAGCGGCGACCCGCCGTCGGACCAGTCGGAGTGGGAGTGCAGGTCGCCGCGCAGCAGCGCGCGCAGCTCCTCCCCACCCGGGGCCAGCGGGCCGGCGGTCCGCTCGAGGGCGACCAGGCGCTCGGGGACCACGCCGTTGCACGCGTCGGTGATCACCGCTGCGGTGCTCGGGCCGATGCCGGGCAGCTCGGTGAGCGTGCCGTCGTCGGCGCGACGGCGTACGTCGTCCTCGGGCAGCGGCAGGATCGTGCGGGCGGCCTTGCGGAACGCCTCGATCCGCCGCGTCTCCTCGCGCTGGCGCTCCATGAGGAAGGCGATGCGGCGCAGCGTCGCGACGGGTCCGAGGTCGTTCGTGGTCATGACAGCCTCCCGTCAGCGGCCGCGGAACTGCGGGGCGCGCTTCTCCTTCGCGGCGGCGATGCCCTCCTGGAGGTCAGCGGTCGCGAGCGTCATCGGCTGGGCGAGCGCCTCCCACTGCAGGGCCGACTCGAAGTCCGCGTGACCGCCGTTGGCCAGGGCGACCTTGGTCAGGCGGGCCGCGATCGGGGCGGTGGCGGCGATCCCGGCGGCGGTCTCGAGCACCTCGTCGAGGAACGCCTCGGGGTCGCTGACGCGCGAGACCAGGCCCAGGCGCAGCGCCTCGTCGGCCTCCACCACGCGACCGGTGAGCAGCAGGTCGCGCGCGTGGGCGGGGCCGACGACGTTCGGCAGCAGCCAGGTGCCGGCCATGCCGGCGTGCATGCCGAGCTTGTTGAACGGCAGTCCGAGCTTCGCGCCGCTCGCGGCGTAGCGGATGTCGCAGGCCAGCGCGAGGCAGAGACCGGCGCCGATCGCGTGCCCGTTGACCGCGGCGATGGTCGGCACCTCCAGCTTCCTGATCGACAGCCAGGCCCGGTAGAACGGCATCATCCGCGCACGCAGCTCATCGACGCTGGCGTCCGGCTCGCTGGCGATCCACGAGGTGTTGCCCCCCGAGCAGAAGGCGCTGCCCTCGCCGGTCACGACGACGGCGCGCACGGAGGTGTCGGAGGCCAGGGAGTCGATCGCGGTGACCCACGACGAGGTCATCTCGTCGCTCATCGCGTTGCGCATCCCGGGGTTGTCGAGGGTCAGCAGGACGACCCCCTCGGACGGGCGCTCGAGGCGCAGGTGGGTGAGGTCGGCAAGGGCGTCGGACATGGGTCGAGGGTACTGATCGCGCCCGTCGGCGCGAGAGGCGGTTTCACGCTCAGCGCGTGGGGTGCGTGAGCGTGGGCCACGCGTGGCGTAGGGTCGGCGACGGAGCCCTGGCAACCGCCGGGTTCCCCGGCGGGCTTCCCCCTCGACCACCCCGCCGCGACGACCAAGAAGTAACGAGCAAGGAGGCCGTCATGGCGGAGACCTGGAGCGGTGAGTTCTACTGCGTCAAGTGCAAGGAGAAGCGCGAGGCGGAGGGCGAGATCAAGGTCAACGACAAGGGCACCAAGATGGCCAAGGGCGTCTGCCCGGTCTGTGGTACCAACCTGAACCGGATTCTCGGCAAGGCCTGAGCCTCGGCCCAGAGCTGACAGCGGCGGCGTCCACCCATCCGGTGGCGCCGCCGCTTCGCATTCCGGTCCGCACGCGTCCTGTGGAGGACGCCCCTGGCAGGACCCGCAGGTGCGAGCGTGGAGCCATGCACGACGTGCTCCTCCGCGACCGGCCGTACGCCGTCACCCTGCGCGCGCAGCTCGACTGCCCGCCCGGGTGGACCACCGCCGTGACCGCCGCCCTCGCGGCCGCCGGCGTCGAGGTCGACCCGCAGGCCGCGGTGGGCGTCGGCGTGGGCCCGGGCCGCACGGTGTCGGCCACGGTCGACGACTGGACCGTGGCCTCGCTCCCCCACCTGCTCGTCGGCGTGACGTCGTACGCCGTCGAGGTGGGACCGTGGGCCGCGCCCGGGCTGGGGCCCTGCGCGCGGTGCGTGGCCGCCTCGGTGCTCGACGAGGGCGACCCGACCCGGCTCCCACCGCTGCCGCGCCCGCTGCTGGCGCTCGCTGCCGGGGCGGTGGCCCGCGACCTCGGGGCGTGGTCCCGCGGCGAGGTGCCGCACACGTGGCTGACCTCGTGGCGCTTCGACCACGAGCCGCTGCCTGCCGGACGGCGCTGGACCCGTCACCCCTACTGCGGGTGCGACTGGTTCGACACGGCCTGAGCGGCCGACCGCCTGCTCACCACCACTCGCTGTCGAGCTTGCCCTCCATCGCCCGGAGGTGGGTGCGCGAGCAGGTGTCGCAGAAGGCCCGGCGCCGGCCGTTCTCGACCGCGGTGGTCCACGTCAGGGTCTCGGCCTCCGGCGCCTGCGTGCCGCAGAACGCGCACGTGACGGTGTCGCTCACGAGGGCGAGGCTACTCCGGAACGCCCCGTGACGACCACGAGCCGGTACGTCGTCACGGTGACGACGTACCGGCTCGTGCTGTGCGTGCTCACCCGCGATCAGGGCGAGAGCGGTCCCGACGACGGGGACCGGTCCGATCAGATCGCGCGAGCGAGGGCGAGGCGTGCCTGCTGCGCGGCCAGCTCGGCCTTGCGGCTCATCCGGCGAGCCAGGGCGAGGTGGTGGCCCCGCCGCATTTCGTGCGCCTCTCCCAGGCGCGCGGACATTTGTGCGCGCGCGAGTTCTTCATGCATGAGATTCATGTCGTTGCGTCCATTTCGGTAGGTCTTCATGAGATGTGTGGTTCCTGCACTTCCTCGGTCGGTCGGAGATGAGAGCTGCGGTGGCGCCTACGCGGCGGCCCCGTCCTTGTGCGTCGCGGCTGCGACCTGCTCGGACTTGCGGGGCCGGCCTCGCGGCCGCTTGCGCGGGATCACCACGCCCTGGAGGAAGAGCTCGCCTCCCCAGACGCCCCACGGCTCGCGCCGCTCGAGCGCTCCGTCGAGACAGAGCGCCTGCACGGGGCAGTCCGTGCACAGGGCCTTGGCGTGCTCGACGTCCGCAGGGGACTCGGCAAACCACAGCTCTGCGTCGTTGACGCGGCAGGGCAGCAACTCTTCATCCACTCCGGCGGCGGCGTCGTGCAGGGCTCCGAGCGGGGCCTGGGGCTCCGTCTGGGTCCTGACGTCGGCAGCGCGGTCGCGGACGAGTTCGCTGATGGTCATGTGTTCACCTCCTTCTCGTTGACCTGATCGCGGGTGGAAAAACTCGGTGCTGGACAAACAGAAAGGCCGCGGATCCCGGTGTCGGGTTCCGCGGCCTGGAGGCTGCCGATGCGAGGTGTGACCTAGCTCGACGGACTCCAGGCAGGAGAACCCGGGAAATCGCCCTTGATGCGAACGATGGCGGCGGCGTCCTGGACAGCCACCACACCAGCGCCGAGGGCGCGCGTGTGCGCGCAGGGGCGGCCGAGGGTGGACATGCCGAAGGACGGCGTCCAAGCCGTCATCGTCTTCGTGAAGTTCTCCATCAGGGCCACCTCCTTCGGGGCATCAGGCGCAGATCGTCGTCAGCGATCCCATGCGCGGGTTGTTGTGAGCAGAACGCTAAACCCTCGACAACGTCAGGGGCAAACGATTTTGTGGGTATTACATGGAAAAATCTCCGGATTCATCCTTCAGGACGACCCGGCGTCGCCGTCGGCCTTCCCGGACACCAGCGCGAGCACCTCGTCGCCGTACTTCGCGATCTTCCCCGGACCCACGCCGCTGATGGCCCGCAGGCCGCGCTCGTCGGAGGGGACGTGCTCGGCGATGAGCTGCAGGGTGGCGTCGGTGAAGACGACGAACGCCGGCACGCTGTCCTGCGCAGCGCGGGCCAGTCGCCACTCGCGCAGCCGCTCGAAGAGCGCCTCGTCGTAGGACGCCGGGCAGTCGGCGCAGCGACCGGTCTTCTTCTCGCGGGCGTTGGACAGCGCTCCCCCGCACTCGCGACAGTGCAGGGCGGCGCGGTTGCGCTTGCTGCGCTCGCGCCGCTGGGCAGCGACTCCGGGCGTGCCGTCGAGCAGCGGCGACAGGAACGGCGAGCTCCCGCGGTTGGCGCGACCGCCCGGCTCGCGCGCGCTCGCCCACGACACGCACAGCTCGTCGCGGGCGCGGGTCATGGCGACGTAGAGCAGGCGACGCTCCTCCTCGACCTCGGCAGGAGTCCTGGCCTGCGAGATCGGCATCATCTTCTCGTGCATGCCGGCCACGAAGACGGCGTCCCACTCCAGGCCCTTGGCGGAGTGGATGGTGGCCAGGGTGACGGCGTCGGCCACGGGGGCGTGCTGCTCGCCGGCCCGGCGGTCGAGGTCGTCGACGAGGTCACCGAGGCCTGCGTCGGGTCGCTCGCGCCCGAAGTCGGCGGCGAGGTCGACCAGCGCCTGCAGCGACTCCCAGCGGTTGCGCACCTCGCCCCGGCCCTCCGGGGGCTCGGTGGAGTGGCCCATCTGCGACAGGACGGCGACGACCGCGTCGGCGACCGGCCCCGACGCCTCGCCGCTGCGCGCGGCGCCGCGGACGAGGGTGATCGCCTGGCGCACCTCGGGCCGGTCGAAGAAGCGCGCCGCGCCGCGGACGACGTAGGGGATGCCGCGCGCGGCCAGCGCCTCCTCGAAGCGCTCGGACTGGGCGTTGATGCGCAGCAGCACCGCCATCCGGCTCGCGGGCGTGCCGCTGGCCCGCAGCGCGGCCGCGCGGTCGGCGACGGCGTCGGCCTCGGCGACCTCGTCACTGGCCTCGCGGTAGGTGATGGCCGCCCCGGAGGGGCGCTGCGCCACCAGGTCGACGCCCTTGCTACTGGTCCCGGCGAGGAGCGCGTTGGCGGCGGCCACGACCTGGGGGGTGGAGCGGTAGTTGCGGACCAGCTCGACGCTGGTGGCCTTCGGGAACCGCTGGGTGAACTCGCGGAGGTAGCGCGCGTCGGCGCCGGCGAAGGAGTAGATCGTCTGGGCGGGGTCACCGACGACGCAGAGCTCGTCGCGCCCGCCGAGCCAGAGGTCGAGCAGCGCGTTCTGGAGCGGCGAGACGTCCTGGAACTCGTCGACGACGAACCACTTGTACTGCCGGCGCACCTGAGCGGCGACCGCCTCGTTGTCGGCCAGCAGGCCGGCGCCGAAGAGGAGCACGTCCTCCATGTCCATCCGCCCCTGGCCGCGCTTGACCTCCTCGTAGGCGTCGAAGGCACGGGCCACGACCTCGGGCTCGAGGCCCGAGACGGCCCGTCCCCGGGCGTGGGCCAGCGCGGCGTAGGAGTCGGGGGCGACGTTGGACACCTTGGCCCACTCGATCTCGCTGGCCAGGTCGCGCAGCGTCGCCTGGTCGACGCTCAGCCGCTGGCGCCGGGCGGCGAGCGCGACCATGCCGAGCTTGGACTCGGTGAGCTCAGGGAGGTCGCGCCCGTGCACCCGCGGCCAGAAGAACCGCAGCTGGCGCAGCGCGGCCGAGTGGAACGTACGCGCCTGGACCCCGGGCGCACCCAGCGAGCGGAGCCGCTCGCGCATCTCCCCCGCGGCGCGGGTGGTGAACGACAGCGCCAGCACCTCGGTGGGCGCGTAGACGCCCTGCGCGACGCCGTGGGCGATGCGGTGGGTGATGGCACGGGTCTTGCCGGTGCCGGCACCTGCGAGGACCCGCACGGGTCCGCGCAGCGCCTCGGCGACCTGTCGCTGCTCGGGGTCGAGCGCTTCGAGCACGATTCAGCTCCTGGACGGGTCGGTGGACGGCGTCGTCACCCTAGACGCCGCGACCGACACCGGACGACGGGGCGGTACGGCGTACGAACGGTGCGGGAATGCGCGCGCACGGGCGGTGGTTGGACCCGACATGTCCGAGAGCCAGTTCACCATGTTCACCACGCCCTGGTGTGGCTACTGCCACCGCCTCAAGAGCCAGCTCGACCGCGAGGGGATCGCGTTCTCGATCGTCGACATCGAGCAGCAGCCCGACGCGGCGTTCACCGTCGAGCAGGCCAACGGCGGCAACCAGACGGTGCCCACGCTCCTGTTCTCCGACGGCAGCACGCTGACGAACCCGTCGGTGGCGCAGGTCAAGGAGAGGCTGGCCGCGCTGGCGTGAGCCCTCGGCTGAAGCAGCGGCGTCCGGGCGGGTTAGCCTGATCCCGTGTCCTTGCTGAACTCGATCGATCGCGACCACGTCCTCACCGCGATGGAGACCTGGGACGCAGCCGGTGGCGCCAACTACATGCTGGTGCGCGGCGGCGTGTCCACCCACGTGCTGATGCACATGGGCCGCGAATACGACGCCGCGGCCATCGCCGGCATCGCCCACGGCCTGGCCACCGGCCGCACCCTCACCCCCGCGGACATCCCCGGCGGTTCCGCTGGGGCGAGCAAGGCGCTGACCCGGCTCGGCTTCAAGATCCGCGACGACTCGCCGCCCAGCGAGCGCGTCCCGGGCTCGGCCACGCGGACGCGCACCTCGACGTCGAGCGGCATGCCGCGGGCCGCGGCGCGCAGCACCGGCACCGCCCGTCCCCGGGTCGCAGCGAGCGACCGGCCGGACAAGCTGTGCCCGCGCTGCTACATCGCGATGCCCGCCACCGGCATCTGCGACACCTGCGACTGACGGACCTCAGTCCCAGCCGGGACCCTCGAGCGGCCGGCCGAACCACGCCTCGATGAGCGACGACGAGATCGAGATCCCGCGCGGGACGGCGATCTCCCCCGACCGCACCGCGGTCTCGAAGTCCGCGCGGGTCCACCAGCGGGCCTCCTCGATCTCGGCGCCGTCGACGTCGATGTCGGTGCTCAGCGCGCGGCCGGTGAAGCCCAGCATCAGGCTCGCCGGCAGCGGCCACGGCTGGCTGCCGAAGTAGCCGACCTCGCCCACGCGGACCCCCACCTCCTCGTCCACCTCACGGCGTACGGCGTCCTCCAGGGTCTCCCCCGGCTCGCAGAACCCGGCGAGGGTGGACCAGCGGCCGGCCGGCCAGGCGCGGTTGCGGCCCAGCAGCAGCGCCTCGTCGTCGCCGTCGCCGTGGGTGATCGCCATGATGACCGCCGGGTCGGTGCGGGGGAACTGCGCCCGGTCGCACTGGGTGCAGCGCAGCTCGTGCCCGGCGGCCCGGTTGCGGAGGGAGCCACCACATCGCGGGCAGAAGCGGGTCGCGTGGTGCCACTCGGCCAGCCCGATGGCATGCATCAGCAACGGGGCCTGACCGGGCGACTGCTCCGCGATCAGGGGCAGCACGTCGCGCAGCGGCACCCACTCCCCCGCGTCGCCGGGAGCGGCGTCCGGCGCGACGACGACCGCGAGGTGCACGACCTCGTCGTGGTCGCCGAGGAGCACGAGGGTGCCCTCGGGTGCGTCCGCCGGGGAGATCCACTGGATCGCACCGTCCACCGGACGCAGCCGGTTGCCGGCGACGACCAGCACCCGGGTGGCCGGGTCCGACATCTGGCGGTGCAGCCACTCGTCGTCGGTGCGGCGCAGGCCCATCCGGTTGTGCGCGTGTGCGGAGAGTGCGACGTGCGGCAGGGGGCGCTCGGAGCTCACCGCGTCAGGCTAGCGACGAGCCCTAGGCTGGGCGTCGTGAGCACCCACATCGGCGCCCAGCGCGGCGACATCGCCCCCACCGTCCTGCTCCCCGGCGACCCGCTGCGGGCGAGGTGGATCGCGGAGACCTTCCTCGACGACGCCCGCTGCTACAGCGAGGTGCGCGGGATGTACGGCTTCACCGGCACGTGGCGCGGCCAGCCGGTCTCCGTGCAGGGCTCCGGCATGGGCCAGCCGTCGATGGCGATCTACGTCAACGAGCTCTTCACCGACTACGACGTGCAGTCGGTCGTGCGCGTCGGGTCGTGCGGCGCTGTCACCGAGGACGTCGGCATCCGCGACGTCATCATCGCCTCCGGCGCCTGCACCGACTCCTCGATGAACCGCATCGCCTTCCACGGGATCGACTACGCCCCGGTCGCCGACTTCGGCCTGCTGCGTGGCGCCGTGGAGGCGTCCGAGGCGCGCGAGGGCGGCTCGCCCTTCCACGTCGGGCTGATCTTCTCCAGCGACTCCTTCTACGCCGCCCGCCCCGAGCTGCTGGGCGAGATGGTGAAGTACGGCGTGCTGGCGGTCGAGATGGAGGCGAGCGCGCTCTACACCCTCGCCGCGAAGCACGGCCGCAGGGCGCTGGCGATCTGCACCGTCTCCGACCACATCGTCACCGGCGAGGAGACCACCTCGCAGGAGCGCGAGCAGACCTTCGGCGAGATGGTCGAGATCGCGCTGACTGCCGCGCTGGGCTGACCCCGCGGCTGGCGGTGCGTGAGGCATCTTCTGCGCGCTACGAAGGTGTCCTCCGCACCGCTGATCGCTGCCCGGCGGCGGTGCGTGGGCCACCGTCCAGACGTACGGAACGTGGCTGGGGCACCGCTCCCCGGCGTGCCGGCGTGCGACATGCCCCGCGGCGGTGCGTGAGCCACCTTGGAGACGCACCGAACGTGGCTGGGGCACCGCTCCCAGGCGTGCCCGGGTCAGAGGTCGACCAGGCGCTCCAGCTCGTCGCGCCCCGGCAGGTCCGGTGGCTCGACCGTGCGGCCGGACCGGACGTAGTGGAAGGCCGCGCGCACCTGTTCGAGCGGCGTGGCGGTGAGCTCCGACCAGGCCAGGCGGTAGAGGGCGAGCTGGAGCGGGTCGGCGGTCTCGTGGCGACCGGTCTTCCAGTCCACGACGAGGAAGCCGCCACCCGAGGACTCGGGCTCGGCGTAGACCGCGTCGATGCGTCCGCGCACGACCTGCCCGCCCAGGACGATCGCGAAGGGCGCCTCGACGGCGTGGGGCGCGCGGTCGCCGAAAGGACCGTCCTCGAAGCGCTTCACCACCTCGCCGAGGTCGGCCTCGTCGTCGATCCCGGCGTCGGCGCGGCCCGGCAGCTCGTCGGGCTCGATCAAGGCCTGCTGGCCGAAGCGCTCCTCCACCCAGGCGTGGAAGGCGGTGCCGAAGCGGGCCGCGGGCGCGGGCGGGCGCGGCATCGGTCGAGCCAGCTCGCGCGCGAAGGCGTCGGGGTCGTCGCGCAGACGGGCCACGGAGGTGGCCGACAGGCTGCTCGGCAGCGGCAGGTCGACCGTGGTGGCGCGCTCGGCGCGCGCCTCGTCGAGCAGCTGGGCGAGGTCGTCGTCCCACTCCGCGACCTGCGCCGCCTCGACCATGTCGAGGCCCTCGTCGGGCGCGGTCCGGTCCACGGTGCGGACCAGCTCGGCCGCGAGCAGCCGGCGGCGCGCCTCCTCGCCGGGCCCCGGCACCGGCCAGGGGCGGGAGGTGTCGACGTCGTCGTTGGGGTTGGGCGACTTGGGGGGCGGCTTCTCCAGCCAGCGCTCGACCGGCTGGCCCCACTCCTCGAGCTGGTCGCGCACGACGCCCTGGTAGGCCGAGGGGCCGAAGGCGCTCGCGCGCTGGCCCCAGACGTAGGAGGTGACGGCGAGGTGGTGGGCGGCGCGGGTGAAGGCGACGTAGCCCAGCCGCAGCTCCTCCTCCGCGTCGTGGGCCTTGGTCGCCGCGCGGTAGGCCTCGAGGGCGGTCTTGTCGTGGCCCACGAGCTGCGGCTGGTCGGCGCGGTCGCCGCGCAGCGGCGCGGGCAGCACGGCCGGCGACGACGTCCAGAGGGTGCGTGAACGGTTGCTGGGGAAACGCGTCTCCCCCACGCCGACGCAGAAGACCGACGACCACTCCAGGCCCTTGGCGCGGTGCACGGTGAGGAGCTTCACCGAGTCGGCGGCGGTGGGGGTCGCGACGTCGAGGCCGTTGCCCTGGTCGTCCTCGGCGGTGAGGTAGGCCAGCAGCGCAGGCAGCGTGACGTCGCCGTCGACGGACTGGAACTCCGCGACCGCCTTGACGAAGAGGTCGAGGTTGTCGCGGCGCGCGGCGGCCGCCGGCGAGGTCGCCGACGCCAGCTCGACGTCGACCCCGGTCGTGTCGATGATGCGCCGGACCACGTCGAGGAGCGGGTCACCGACGTGGGAGCGCAACCGGCGCAGCTCGCCGGCGAGGAGGGCGAACCGGTCGAGCGCCTCGGACGAGCAGGCCGCGTCGCCGGGCGACTCGACCGCGTCACTGAGCGCGGGCAGCTCGGAGGAGTCGATGCCGTCGGCGATCTGGAGCAGCTGGTCGGCGATCGACGCCGCCTCCGCGCGACCGCGTACGCCGGCGATCTCCGCCGCACGCACCGCGAGCAGGCGCAGGTCGCGCGGGCCGATCGCCCACCGCGGGCCGGTGAGGAGGGTGAGCATCGCGGAGTTGGCGGTGACGTCGTGCAGGAGCGTCAACGTCGCGACCACCTCGGCCACCTCCGGCTGCCGGATCAGACCGGACAGGCCGACGATCTCGACCGGGATGCCCGCGGTGGTCAGCGCGTCGTAGACGTCCTCGGCCTGGGCGTTGTCGCGGCTCAGCACACCGACCTCGGCCCACGGGGTGCCGGCCTCGTGCACGCGGCGGACCTCGTCGGTGAGCCAGGTGAGCTCGTCGACGGCCCGCTCGAAGACGTGTGCCTCGACGTGGCCCTCCCCGGCGATCTCGGCCGCGCGCAGCCGCGCGACCTTGTCGCCGTAGGCCTCGAGCAACGGCTCGGCGAGCCGGTTGGCGACGTCGAGGATGCGCCGGTCGGAGCGCCGGTTGACCGTCAGCGGCAGGCGGCCCGGTTCGCCGTCGGCGGCCGGGAAGGTCTCGGCGAAGTTGAGGATGTTGGAGACCGAGGCGCCGCGCCAGCCGTAGATCGCCTGGTTGGGGTCGCCCACCGCCATCACCGGGTGGCCGAGTCCGTGCTCGCGGTCGGGGCCTGAGAACAGCCGGGACAGCATCGTGGCCTGGGCGACCGAGGTGTCCTGGTATTCATCGAGCAGCACGACCTTGAACCGCGCCCGCTCGAGCTCCCCCACCTCCGGCTGGTCCTCGACCAGTCGGGCCGCCAGGGCGATCTGGTCGCCGAAGTCCATGAGGCCGAGGTCGGCCTTGAGGCGTCGGTAGCCGGTGACGAGCTGCAGCAGCTCGGCGCGGCGGTCGATGGCGTTGATCGCCTTGGCGGGCGGCTCGAACCAGGTCTTGCGGGCCTTGCCGGCCTGCTCCTCGGCGACGGCCCGCTCGAACCCGCGGCGCGCCTCGGCGTCCACCCGGCGTACGTCGTCGGCGTCGACGAGGTGCTCGCTCATCGCGCCGTCGAGGGCGAGGAGGTTCTGGATGGCGGTGGCGGGGTGGTCGGTCAGCAGCTCGATGCGACCGGTGAACCGCTCGATCACGCGCGCGCCGAGCTGGTAGCGGGACGCGTCGGACACGACCCGCGTGTCGGGCTCGTGGCCGATGCGCAGGCCGTGGTCGGTCAGGAGCGTGGCGGCGTAGGCGTGGTAGGTCGCGACGGTCGGCTCGAGCACGTCCTCGCCGTCGACGACCACGGAGCGGTCGAGCAGCCCCGCGGCCCCGAGCGCCGCGGAGACCCGCTGGCGCAGCTCGGCCGCGGCCTTGGTCGTGAAGGTGAGCCCCAGCACCTCCTCGGGACGCACCCGACCCGTCGCCACCAGCCACACGACCCGCTGGGCCATGAGGGTGGTCTTGCCGCTGCCGGCTCCGGCCACCACGACCGTGGGCCGCAGCGGCGAGGTGATGGCCGCCCACTGCTCGTCGCTGGCGGCGTGCTTGGCTCCCATGAGGGCCCGCAGGTCCTCGGGCGTGTCGAGCCGCAGGGGCTCGCGGATGGGCTCGGTCACTGGACGGTCACGCTCCCGGCGCCCTTGGCAGGGCAGATGGCAGTGAAGGGGCAGTCGCGGCAGTGCGGGCCGGCAGTGGCGGGGAAGGTCTCGCTGCGGACCAGGTCGGCCGCGCGCGCAAGCCCCGCCCGCAGCACCGCGCGCTCCGGTCCGGCGTCGTCGTGGGCTGGCTGGCCCTGCACCTTGGCGACAGCGGAGTCGTCGTCGATGCCGAGCTGCACCAGCTCGGCGCCGCCCGACGCGACCGACCGTCCGGCCACCTCGTCGAGGGCGCCGGCGTCGACGGCGTACTGGTAGAGGGCGAGCTGGAGGTTGCCGGCGACCGCAGGCCCGGTCGGGGCGGCGCGGGCGCTCTTGAAGTCGACGACGACCACCCGACCGGCGTCGTCGATCTCGAGCCGGTCGGCGAAGCCGGTGAGCATGACCGTGCGGCCCTCGACCTCGACGGTGCTCTGGAAGCGCTGCTCGGCGGCGAGCACCTCCCGCGGGTTGTCGAGGTGCCATCGGACGAACCGCGCGACCGCCTTGCGGATGCGCGAGAGCTCGCGCTGGCGCGACCAGGGCGTCCGGAAGGCGAGCCGGTCCCAGATCGTCTCGACCTCGGCCATCAGCGGCTCCTCCTCGGGCGGCAGGTCACCGGTCGCCACCCGCTCGGCGAGGGCGTGGAGCACCTGCCCGAGGTTGGCGGACTGGTGCACCGCCGAGACGCCGCCGGCCTCGCGCTCGAAGAACCACTGGGCCGGGCAGAGCAGGATCGAGTCGAGCATGCTGGCCGAGACCGGCACGGGCCGCTCCGGGTCGCGGATCGGCTGGACGGCCCGGGTGGCGCTGCGGGTGCCCCACCACGTCGAGGGGTCGGCCGAGGGGACGAGCTGGCGTCCGTCGACCTCCTCGGCCGCGAGCGCGGCCAGCCGACGTGCGGCGGCTGCCTGCAGCGCGGGACTGGTGGCCGGGTCAGCCGCAGTGCGCCGCAGCTCGGCGACGAGCCCGCCGAGGGACAGCGGCCGGGGCGGACGGCCGTCCTGGTGCTCGATGCTCACGCCGAGCTCCTCGAGGAAGCGCGAGGGCTGCTCGCCGTCGTCGTCGGGCGAGCGCACCGCGCTCACGACCAACCGGCGCCGGGCCCGGGTGCAGGCGACGTAGAACAGGCGCCGCTCCTCCATCAGGAGCGCCCGCGTGGTCACCGGCGGGACCAGGTCGGGGTGGCCGGAGTCGTCGACGCCGATGCGGTCGGCGCCGAGCAGCGTGGCGCGGCGACGCAGGTCCGGCCAGCCCTCCTGCTGCACGTGGGCGACGACGACGAGGTCCCACTCCAGCCCCTTGGACCGGTGGGCGGTGAGGAGGCGGACCGAGGAGCCGCGCACGCCTCGCTCGGCCAGGGTGTCGGCCGGGAGCTGCTGGGCCACGAGGCTGGCGAAGAACGCACCGACACCGACGTGGTCGCGCTGGTCGACCGCGCGGGAGGCGAGCTCGAAGAGCGCCACCACCGCGTCGAGGTCGCGGTGGGCCCGGCGGGCGCTCGCACCCCCGAGGTCGACCTGGCGCCTCAGCCGCTGGGGCCAGGCGGTGCTGGACCACAGGTGCCACAGCACGTCCTCGACCCCGGCGCGCTCGGACAGCATGCGGGCGCCCTCGCGCAGCAGGGCGGCGAGGGCACCGGCGCGCTCGACGTCCGGTCCCTCCAGGCCGTCGAGGAAGCCCGGGCCGACGACCGCGAGCCGGAGCAGCTCGCGCGAGGTGCGGCGCGCGTCGGGATCGGCCTGCTCCTTCTCGCGGGTGCGCAGGCGGCGTACGAGGGCCCGCAGGTCGGACGCGTCGAGCCCCGCCAGCGGCGAGAGCAGCAGGGACTCGATCCGGCCGGGATCGAGGAAGTCGGGCGAGTCCGGGTCGTCGTTGTCGAGGTTGACCACCGCGCGCAGCCCGTCGAGGAGCGGCAGCACCGCCGGGTCGTGGACGAGCGGCAGGTCGTCGGAGGCCACCTCGACGGGAACGCCCGCCGCGGCGAGCGAGCGCCGCAGGGGCGGGATGCTGGTCCGCCCCGAGCGCACCAGGACGGCCATCCGGTCCCAGGCGATGCCGTCCTCGAGGTGGGCGCGGCGCAGCAGGTCGGCCAGTCGCTCGGCCTCGGCCCGCTCGGTGTCATAGGTGTGGACCTCGACCCGACCGTCGCCGTGCGGTCCCGGGACCGCCTCCGGGGAGAGGAAGGCCTCGCGGGCGGCGGCGTCGATGCTGCCGCTGAGGGTCAGGCGGTGCGCGACACGGCCGGCCGCCAGCAGCAGCCGCGGTCCGAACCGCCGGGTGCGTTGGAGCACCACGACGGGTGCCGGATCGCCGCTCGTGGTGGGGAAGCTGGCCGGGAAGTCGAGGATGCCGCGCACGTCGGCGCCGCGGAAGCCGTAGATGGACTGGTGGGGGTCGCCCACCACGGTGAGGTTGCGACCGTCGCCGGCCAGCGCCCGCAGCAGGGCCACCTGACCGGGGTCGGTGTCCTGGTACTCGTCGACGAAGACGTGGCTGTAGCGCGCGCGCAGCTCGTCGCGGTGGGCCTCGGCCTCGATCACGGCGCGGCGGATGAGGTCGGAGTAGTCGGTGGCACCGAGGTTGTCGAGGATCGTGAGGTACTGCTCCATGAACAGCCCGGCCGACACCAGCTCGGGCAGGTCGTGCTCCTCGCCGAGGCTGCGGAGGCCGCCGGGGTCGAGGCCCTTCTCGCGGGCGCGGGCGAGCACCGCCTGCACCTCGCGGACGAAGCCGAAGGTGCCGACCGCCCGGCGCAGCGCGTCGGGCCACTCGACCGACTCGGGGTTGTCGCGCAGCAGCTCACGCAGCACGACGTCGGCCTCCGGGGCCGACAGCAGCCGGATGGCGCCCTCGTAGAGCTCGGCGGGGGCGTACTTCCTGACCAGCGCGTAGGCGAAGGAGTGGAAGGTCGAGCACGACGCCGCCGACGTGGTCCTTGCGACCCGTGCGGTCACCCGGTCGCGCAGCTGCTCGGCGGCCTTGCGGGAGAAGGTGAGGGCGAGCACCGAGTCGGGCGAGGCGCCGCGGTGCTCGATGCGGTCGACGATCGCCTCGACCAGGGTGGTGGTCTTGCCGGTGCCCGGACCGGCCAGCACGAGCAGCGGGCCGCCCGGGTGGTCGACCACACGCTGCTGGTGCTCGTCGAGCTCGGGCACCACGACCTCGCGGTCGGGGCTGACGAGCCGGTAGCGGGTGGTCGGTGTGCTCACGCAGGACACCCCATCACGCGGGACCGACAATGCGCTGCCGGCCCCGCGGACGGGGTGTCGTGGAGGTGCGGACGGATCAGGAGACGTCGACGATCGCGGCGACCGGGCCGCCACCCTCGGGGCCCTGGTGGGCGGCCGAGACCGAGACGAAGACCGCCGGGTCGCCGGTGACGGAGGCGGTGACGCCGCCGACGCAGGCCTTGATCTGGCGGTGCCAGTGGACGTCGGAGTCGTCGAGCATCGCGTTGCGGCGCCCGCGGACCATGCCGTCCTGGCTGGCCTCGCACTTGAGGAAGACGTTGACCAGCTTGCCGTCGAGGTCGCTGGTGCGCGGGCGCTCGGGCAGGTCGAGGCCGGCGGTGCGGATGGCCTCCCAGATGCCGTCGGCGTCGAGCGCGTCCTTCATCACCGAGTGGCCGATGCGGTACTTGCCGCCGACGCCCTTGGCGTTGCCGACCACGACGATCTGGGCCTGGTCGAGCTCGACGCCCGAGGAGCAGGACGCGACCGAGGAGAAGAGCTCGCGGTTGTGCATCACGTCGGCGTCGGTGGGCATGTCGATCTCGCCGAGCGCGACGGCGATGCCGAGGCCGGTGACGCCGTTGGAGAGGTCCATCGACTCGTGGGTGTGCTCGGTCCAGACCTTCTTGCCGCGCGCCTTGGCGTCGCGGATGGTGTGGATGGTGAGCAGCGGGGTCTTGGTCTGCACGTAGTGGACGTCGGCGGGGTCGGTGATCCCGGCGCGCTCCATCGCGATTTTCACGCCGGCGGCGACCTTCTCGATCATCGCGGTGTAGCCGATCTCCTCGGGCAGGATCGGCTCGCTCATCGCGAAGCCGGCGGTGAGCCGCATCTCCTCGCGCGACGGGTCGTCCTCGGGGACGTCGGTGGTGGCGAAGATCGTGGCGTGGGGGCTGATGACGCCGTCGGTGCCGCCCGACCACACGATCGGGACGCCCTTGACCTGCTCGGGGTCCGCACCGCTGGCGACCAGCGCCTCGCGGAAGGCACGGTCGGCGATGATGCGGGTGTAGTCGTTGACACCGCCGTTGCCCTCGGTCTTGCCGATGATCGCGAAGACGCGGTCGGCGGCGATGACGCCCTCGTCGATGAGCTTGGTGAGCTCGGAGGCGTCGGCGACGGAGTGGATCGGGACCTTGCGGACCTCAATGGCGCTGGGCATGGGTTTCCTTTCGGTGGGGAGGCAGGTTCAGGCGGGTACGACGACGGTGCCGGCGTCGCCGGCGACGGCCGCGGTGATCTGGTCGAGGCTGGCGATGACGCCGCGCTTGCCGGTGGTCTCGACGAAGCGGCAGACCGCGTCGACCTTCGGGCCCATCGATCCCGAGGCGAAGTGGCCCTCGGCGGCGAGCGCGCGCAGGTCGGCGACGGTGAGGGTGCCGAGCGGCTCGGCGTCGGGCTGGCCCCAGCGGATGACCGCGTTGGGGACGTCGGTGGCGATCACGAGGACGTCGGCGTCGGTGGTCTCGGCGAGCAGCGCCGCGCCGAGGTCCTTGTCGATGACGGCCTCGACGCCGGCCAGCGAGCCGTCGGGACGGCGTACGTGCGGGATGCCGCCACCGCCGTTGGCGACCACCACGAAGCCGGCCTCGATCAGCGCGAGGACCGCCGGGGCGTCGAGGATCTCGAGCGGCTCGGGCGAGGCGACCACGCGCCTCCAGCCCTTGTCGCCGCGGTCCTGCCAGGTCTCGCCGTGGTCCATCAGCACCCGGGCCTCGGCCTCGGGCAGGTGGCGGCCGATCGGCTTGGTGGGGGTGGTGAAGCCCTCGTCGTCGGCGTCGACCAGCGTGCGGGTGACGACCGCGGCGCTGCGGCGCGCGACGCCGCGGGCGGCGAGCTCGCCGTCGAGGGCGTCCATCAGCACGAAGCCGAGGGTCGCCTGGGTCTGCGCGCCGCACCAGTCGAGCGGGACGGGGGGTACGACGGACGCGGCCACTTCGTTCTTGACCAGGAGGTTGCCCACCTGGGGGCCGTTGCCGTGGGTGACGACGACGTCGTGGTCGTGCTCCAGGAGGCCGGCGACCGCGGCCATCGCCACCTGGGCGGCGGCGATCTGGTCGTCGGGACGTGCCCGCCCGTCGGCGTTGGTCATGGCGTTTCCGCCGAGTGCGAGCAGGACCCTCATGGCGCAAACCTAGTGTCGGCGCTCGCACCCGCCCCACGGCAGATTCGGCCAACGACCACAAGGATCGATGGCAACAGTTGCCTCACCGTCCGTCGGAATCCTCAAGCCCAGGCGAAGTAGCGCAGGTAGACCCAGCCCCACGCGACGACGAGGGTCGCGAAGGTCACCACGATGCCGTACCTGGTGAACCCCCAGAAGCTGATCGGCTCCCCCGCCTTGGCCGCGATGCCGAGGACGACGACGTTGGCGCCCGCAGCGACGGCGGTGGCGTTGCCGCCGAGGTCGGCACCGAACACGAAGGCCCACCACAGCGGGCTGTCGGCGCCCGAGGCCGGCGTGCTCGCGACCATCTCCTCCACGACCGGGACGGTCGCGGTCGTGTAGGGGATGTTGTCGACGAACGCGCCGACCACCCCGGAGCCGAAGAGCAGGGCGGTGGCGCCGAGCAGCTCGCGCCCGCCCATGGCGTCGGCGGCCCACTCGCTGATCGCGCCGATGACGCCGACCTGCACCAACGCCCCGACCAGCACGAACAGCGCCATGAAGAAGGCGAGGGTCGCCCACTCGACCTCCTCGAGGAACTCCTCGGGCTCGGTGCGGGAGACGAGCACCATCGCCCCGGCGCCCATCATCGCGACCACCGACGGGTCGAGGTGCATGACCGAGTGGAGGCTGAAGGCGATCATCACCAGGACCAGCACGACGAGCGAGCGGCGCAGCATGCGTACGTTGGTGATCGCGTCAGCGGGACGAATGTCGTCGAGGCCGTGGACGTTGCCCATGACGCGCATGTCCTTGCGGAACAGCCAGCGGGCCATCACCACGAACATCACCAGCAGGACGACCGTCAGCGGCAGCGAGTGGACGAGGAAGTCGGTGAAGGTCAGCCCCGCGCGACTCGCGATGATGATGTTGGGCGGGTCGCCGATCAGCGTCGACATGCCGCCGATGTTGGAGGCGAGGATCAGCGAGATCAGGTAGGGCGCCGACGGCAGCTCGAGCCGGCGGCAGACCGACAGCGTCACGGGCGCCACGAGGAGCACGCAGGTCACGTTGTCGAGGATCGGCGCGACGGCCGCCCCGACCAGCACCAGCAGGACGAGCAGCTTGTAGGGGTGCCCGCCCGAGCGCTTGGCCGCCCACAGCGCGAGGAACTCGAAGAGTCCGGTCTGCTTGAGCACCCCGACGATGATCATCATCCCGAAGAGCAGGAAGATGACGTTCCAGTCGACGCCGGTGTGCTCGTCGAAGAAGGCCGTCTCCGCCGAGACCAGCCCGATCACGACCATCCCCGCCACGCCGCCGAGGGCAGCCGCGACTCGGTGGACGCGCTCGGTGGCGATGAGGGCGTAGGCGACGATGAAGATCGCGAGTGCGGCGGAGGTGAGGATCATGCGATCCGCCTGCGCCCGACGGCGCGGGCGCCCCCCGCCTGCTCGTCCATGTCCTCGGCCCAGCTCGCGAGGCGGCCGTAGCGGCTCACCGACCGCAACCGCTCCTCGACCTGGGTGACCTGGCCGAGGGCGGCGACGACGAGGACCTGGTCGCCGGTCCGGAGCACGGCGCGCGCATCGGGGACGACCACCTCCCGGTCGCGGGCGAGGATGGCGACCGCGGAGCCGGCCGGCAAGCGCAGCTCTCCGACCTCGACCCCGGACAGGCGCGAACCCGACTCGACCTCGAAGCGCAGGAGCACGGCGTCGAGCCGTTCGAGGGTCGCGAACCCGATCGAGACCTTGTGGACGAAGCTGCCCTTCTCCTGCCACCGAGGCTGGCGACCTCGTCCGACGGCGAGCCCGACGGCGAACCCGATCGCGGAGGCGATCAGCGCGACCGAGACCGAGACCTCGAGCAGGTAGGGGGTGTCGTTCATGCCGCTCCCCCGGTGAGGCGCGCCTCGACCTCGGTCACCGTCAGCGCGGTCGCGCGCGTGCCCGTCGGCAGCAGGCGCGACAGCCTCTCGGGCCAGTCCGGCTCGAGGGCGTCGAGGTCGTCGACGAGCGTGCACACCTCGAGGTGCGCCACGGCGGCGGCCACGGCGTCCTCGGCCAGCCGGACCACGTCGGCCGCCGGGACGTGGGCCGAGCCGGGGGCGACGTCGTCCACCCGGATCGTCAGGTCGGCCAGCGCCGTGACGTCGACGCCGTCGCTGGTGCGCGACCGCACGACGAGGGGCAGCACTCGCGGTCCGGTGGGGACGGCTTCGAAGCTCTCGCCGCCCGGCCATCGGGCGACGAGACCGTTGCGCCGCGAGCGCACGACCCGGCCCTGACGCACGACCAGCACCAGCTCACCTGGCGCGACCCGGCGCACGCAGGTCAGCGTGACGAACACCAGCATCGGGCCGACGATGACCAGCCACACCACCCACGCGGCCCCGGTGGGGTCGACGGCGGTGTTCTCGTCGGGCGGGGGCATGGCCCCAGCCTCGCGAGCGGACACCGTGCGCGACATGGGGGCCGGACCCCATCTGCCGCCGTTCCTCGCGACGGACGGGGGTGGGAGGCTGGGGGCATGCGCCAGCCCCTGCGCCTGCCGAGCCACCTCCCGCTGTTCTGGACGATCTTCCTGCTCAACGGCGTTGTGCTCGTGGTTGCTGCCATGCTGCTGCTCTTCTCCCCCGCGAGGATCTCCCCCGACGCGGTACGCTCGGAGATCCTCGTCGTCGGCGTGGGCCTGACGGTGATGCTGCTGACCAACGCGCTGCTCATCCGCTGGGCGCTCGCGCCGCTCCACCGGTTGATCGCCCGGCTCGAGGACATCGAGCACCTCGAGCCGACCGAGCTGCCCGAGGAGGGATCCGGTCCGGTGCTCGGCATCGCCCGCAGCGTCAACGGCCTGCTGGCGAGGTTGGCCGAGGAGAGGCGCACCGGCGACGCCCGTGCGCTCGCCGCCCAGGAGGCCGAGCGACATCGGATCGCCCAGGAGCTGCACGACGAGGTCGGCCAGAGCCTGACCGTGGTGCTGCTCGGCCTCAAGCAGCTCGAGTCCCGGGCTCCGTCCGCGCTGGTGCCCGAGCTGGCCGCGGTCCGCGAGAGCGCGCGCACCGGCCTCGACGACGTACGCCGGGTGGCCCGCCGCCTGCGTCCCGGCGTCCTGGAGGACCTCGGTCTCGCGAGTGCCCTCGCCGCGCTGGCCACCGACTTCGCCGACCACAGCGCCGCGTCCGTGCGCCGGTCCTTCGCGCCGGGCCTCCCCGTCCTGACCCCGGAGGCAGAGGTCGTGGTCTACCGGGTCGCTCAGGAGGCGCTCACCAACGCCGCTCGCCACGCGGACGCGAGCGAGGTCGAGCTGTCGCTGCAGAAGGTCGGGCCGCACGTCGTGCTCGAGGTCCGCGACGACGGTCGCGGCTTTGCCGGGCTCGAAGAGGGTTCGGGCCTGATGGGCATGCGCGAGCGCGCTGCCCTCGTGCGCGCCGAGCTGTCGGTGATCAGCCAGCCGCGGCACGGCACGACGGTGCGGCTGCGCGTACCCGTCACGACCGAGGGGGCCGCGTGATCCGGATCCTGCTCGCCGACGACCACACGCTGGTGCGCCGCGGCGTACGCCTCATCCTCGAGCAGGAGGCGGACCTCTCGGTGGTCGCCGAGGCCTCCGACGGCGTCGAGGCGGTCGAGCGGGTCCGCGACACCGAGGTCGACCTCGTCGTGCTCGACATCGCGATGCCGCGGATGACCGGGCTGCAGGCCGCGGCCGAGATCGCTCGGCGTCGCGAGCCCCCGCGGATCCTGATGCTCTCGATGCACGACAACGAGCAGTACTTCTTCGGCGCCCTCAAGGCCGGCGCCAGCGGGTACGTCCTGAAGTCCGTGGCCGACGAGGACCTCGTCGGCGCCTGCCGGGCGGCGATGCGGGGTGAGACCTTCCTCTACCCCGGCGCGGAGAGCACGCTCGTGCGCGACTACCTCGACCGGCTGCGTCGC
This sequence comes from Nocardioides furvisabuli, assembly GCA_964021995.1. Classification (GTDB taxonomy): domain Bacteria; phylum Actinomycetota; class Actinomycetes; order Propionibacteriales; family Nocardioidaceae; genus Nocardioides; species Nocardioides furvisabuli_A. The sequence goes on from CAXHZJ010000010.1 coordinate 98,486, forward strand.
GGTGAGCGGGTGCCGGACTCGGTGCTGACCGCGCGCGAGGACCAGGTCATCAAGCTGATCGCCGAGGGTCGGTCGTCGCGGGAGATCGCCCGCGAGCTGCACATCGCACCGAAGACCGTCGAGGGCCACCGGGCGAACATCCTCGGCAAGCTCGGGATGCGCGACCGGGTGGAGCTGACGCGGTACGCGATCCGGGCGGGGCTCATCGAGCCGTGAGGGCGTGCGCTCGTCGCTCACGTGCACGTGGTGGCCGAGGGGGAGCATCCTCGTGACATGACGTGCGCGATCTTCCCCGTTGACCTCAGACGCCGGGGGCGCGCCCGAGCAGGGCCTCCATGACCCTCGTCCCCACCGGCAGTCCGTGGGCGTCGTAGTAGGAGAACATCGCCGACAGCCACGGGTGCGTCCCGGGGTCGGGCACCCGCCGGACCTCTACTCCGGCCTCCTCCGCGAGCTCGCGGACCGTCGCGACGCGGGTCGCGAGCTCGTACGTCGCCCCCGCGTGGCCCTGCTCCGTCAGCACGAGCGCGGCCGCCCGGCCGAGGTCGTCGAGGTCGAGGAAGCCGAACGGCACGTCGGGCGAGTAGGGCAGGTCGAGCGGACCGGTGAGGTCGAGGTTCTGGAGGTAGGCCCCGGGCTGGAGGATCGTCCAGTCCAGCCCGCTGCGGCGGACCAGGTCCTCGGACGCGGCCTTGCCGAGGTGGTGCGGCATCGCGGGCGCGTAGGGCGAGGCCACCGAGTGGTAGCCGACCCGCCCCACGCCCGCCGCCGCCAGGGCGGCCAGCGCCGAGGCGACGTACGCCGGCTCGTCGGGGTGCAGGTTGGGCGCGATGACGTACGCCGCCCCGCATCCCGCGACAGCCGCCGCGAGGTCCAGCCAGTCCGATCGCCCCAGCGGCACGGCCTCGACGTCCCGGGCGGCGAGCGCGTGGCACACCGCGCGACCGGTCTTGCCGTGGCCGCCGAGCACCGCGACGCGCTGCACCGCCGCCGACATCGGATCAGATCCTGTCGACCTCGGCGAACGCCGCGCCGTCGGCCAGCTCGGCGTAGCCCGGACCGCGGTCGAAGAACGCGTCGTCCTCCCGGCTCCACGAGGCCCGGCCGGCACGCTCGGCCTCGGTGGCCGCGGCGTCGAAGCCGAGGTCGCCGCCGTCACGCGAGCCGGTGAGCACGACGCCGTAGTCGCGCAGCGCGGCCTCGGCCGACACCTTGCCCCAGACCACGTCGCGCACGACGAGCTCGGGGTCGCGGGCGAGCGGGTCGCCCCAGCCGCCGCCACCGGTCGTACGGATGCGCACGACCTGGCCGGCGCGGATGACCTCGGCGTCGGCGAGGGCGTCGACCTCGCGCTCGTCCGGGCCGCCCGGGTCGATGACGACCTGGAAGGGCGCACCGGCCTTGCCGCCGCGCACGCCCCAGCAGGCCAGGATCGAGCGGTCGGCGATGGACATGAAGTGCGCGTCCTTGAGCATCCGGATCTGCTTCTCGTAGCCCAGGCCACCGCGGAACTCCCCCGCGCCGCCGGAGTCGACCGCGAGGCCGAGGCGCTCGACGATGAACGGGAAGCGGGACTCGGTGAACTCGGTCGGCAGGTTGCGGGAGTCGGGCACCACGTGGATGGTGTCCTCGCCGTCGGCGTAGTAGCGACCGCCGGAGCCGCCGCCGAGGACCTCGCGCATGAGGTAGTCGTTGCCCTCTTGGTCCTTGCCGTAGACGCCGGTGTAGCGGATCGTCTCCTGGTCGGCCGGCATCTTGCCGTCCACCGCCTTGGCCACGACGCCGGCGAGCACGCCGAGCAGGCGCAGGATCACGAAGGTGCGGGCGTTGGTCGGGCCGGGGTGGATCGGGGTGAGCAGCGTGCCCTTCTCGGGGAAGCGCATCTCGATCAGCGGCACGATGCCCTCGTTGACGTCGAGCTCGGCCATCCGCTCGGGGGTGTCGGCGAGGTTGCGCAGGATCGGCGCGAGCCACTTCTTGAGGAAGTTGCCGCCGACGTAGTCGCCGCAGTGGTTGATCGGGCCTTTGGCCTGCGCGCTGGTGCCGGTGAAGTCGATGATCAGCCGCGGTCCGGCCGGGCGACCGTTCTCCGGGTCGGCCGGGGCGTCGCTCACCTTGGTGAGGGTGATCCGCTGGGTGTGCAGCTGCGGCTCGTCGACGCCGTCGTGCTCGGCGTAGTCCTCCCACACGTAGGTGCCGTCGGGGATCTTGGACAGGATCTCGCGGCGGTAGGTCTCGGTGGTCGCGTCGAGGATCGCGTCGAAGGAGGTCTCGATCGCCTCGCGGCCGTAGCGGTCGAACAGCTCGCTGAGGCGGCGCGCGCCCATCAGGCAGGCCGAGCACTCGGCGTCGAGGTCGGCGGCCAGGCTGTCGGGCATCCGCGAGTTGCGCGTCATGATCCGCAGCGCGGCCTTGTTGGGCACGCCCGCGTCCCACAGCTTGATCGGCGGGACCGCCAGGCCCTCCTCGTAGACGCTGGTGGCGCCGCTCGGCATGGAGCCGGGGCACGCACCGCCGATGTCGTCGTGGTGGCCGAAGGCCTGCACGAAGGCCACCACCTCGCCGTCGTGGAAGACCGGCACGGTGACGCACAGGTCGGGCAGGTGACCGATGCCGCCCTCGGACTCGTAGACGTCGTTGTGGAAGAAGACGTCGCCCTCGCGCATCTCCTCCAGCGGGAAGTCGCGCACGATCGGGTGCACGAGCGCGCTGTAGGAGCGACCGGTCAGCTTGCGCAGCTGGCGGTCGTGGATGCCGGCGCGGAAGTCGTGGGCGTCGCGGATCATCGGCGAGCGGCTGGTGCGACCGATGGCGGTCTCGACCTCCATCTCGACGCTGGCCAGGGTGCCCTGGACGATCTCGACGAGGATCGGGTCCACGCTCGAGCCCTCGGGCGTGAGGCGCCCGCCGTGCTCGTACGCCGTGGGCAGGCCGGCCGGGTTGACCGGCTTCGCGGTGACGTAGGCCGGGTCCACGGGGCGGGTGCTGACGTCGGCGCTCATCGGCCCGACTCCTTCCGGATCACGAGGTTGGCCCAGTCGTCGACCACGACCTCGAAGCCGGGGTGGACGGGGATGGTGGAGCCGAACTCCTCCACGATGGCCGGGCCCGTGAAGGTGTCGCCGGCGCCGAGGTCGGTGCGCCAGATGACCGGGGTGTCGACGTAGCCCTGCTCGGGGTCGAAGCACACCGGACGCCGCCCGCGCACCGCGCGGTCCTCGACGGTGCCGTCGGCCTTGTCGAGGGTCGGGATCTCCGGGCGTGTGATCGGCCCGATGCCGGTGACGCGCAGGTTGACCCACTCGACCTGCTGGGTGGCGTCGCCGCGGAAGTCGTAGCCGTAGAGCTGGCGGTGCTCGGCGTGGAAGGTGTCCGCCACCTGGGCGACGTACGCGTCGTCGATCACGCCCTCAGGCGCGGCGACGCGCACCTCGTAGGCCTGGCCGACGTAGCGCACGTCGATGGTGCGGTGGAACTCGTGCTGGTCCTCGGTGAAGCCCTCCTTGGCGAGCGCCTCGCGGGCTCGGTCGGTGAGGGTGTCGAGGACCGTCTGGACGGCTCCGTGATCGAGCGCGGACTCCTTGGCGACGTGGGTCTGGACGTAGTCGTTCTTCACGTCGACGGTCAGCAGGCCGAAGGCGCTCACGTTGCCCGGGTTGGGCGGCACGACGACGCCCGCGAGGTCGAGGATGTCGACGAGACGGCAGGCCAGCAGCGAGCCGGAGCCGCCGAAGGTCGTGAGCATGAAGTCGCGCACGTCGAGGCCGCGCTTGACGCTCACCTGGCGCAGGGCGTTGGCCTGGTTCCAGGCGGAGATCTCGAGGATGCCGGTGGCGCAGCGCTCGAAGTCGAGGCCGAGCCTGTCGGCGAGGTCGGCGATGCCGGTGCGTGCGGCGTCGACGTCCAGCGGGATCTCGCCGCCGAGCAGGTGGGGAGGGATCCGGCCGAGGGTGACGTGGGCGTCGGTGATGGTCGGGTTCGTGCCGCCCTTGGCGTAGCAGAGCGGGCCGGGGTCGGCGCCGGCCGAGTGGGGCCCGACCTTGAGCGTGCCCTCGGGCGAGAGCCAGGCGATGGAGCCGCCGCCCGCGCCGACGGTGACGACGTCGATCATCGGGATCTTGCTCGGGTAGGCGCCGACCGTGCCCTCGGTGGTGAGGGTGGGCTCGCCGTCGAGCACGACCGAGACGTCGGTGGAGGTGCCGCCGCCGTCGCAGGTGAGGATCCGCGGGAAGCCGGCGACCTTGGCGATCAGCGCGGCGCCGAGGGCACCGGCCGCCGGGCCGGACAGCACGGTGGTGATCGGCTGGTGGACGACCTCGTCGGCGGAGAGCACACCGCCGTTGGACTTCATGACGTAGAACGGGATCTCGTTGCCGGTGAATCCGACGAGACGCTCGGAGATGTTGGTGACGTAGCGGCTGACGTTGGGCTTCACGGCCGCGTCGACCAGCGTGGTCATCGCGCGCTCGTACTCGCGGTACTCGCGCAGCACCTCGCTGGAGATCGACACGACCGCCTCGGGGTGCTCACGGCGCAGGATCTCGCGCATGCGCAGCTCGTGCTCGTCGTTGGCGTACGCGTGGAGCAGGCAGACACCGAGGGTGGTGATCCCCTGGTCGCGGAACCACCGCGCGGCGGCGACCGCGGACTCCTCGTCGAAGGGCCGCACCTCGGCACCGGTGAAGTCGAGGCGGCCTCCGACGGTGCGGACCCGGTCGGCCGGCACGATGCGGTCGGGCTTGACCCAGAAGTAGGAGTTGCCGTAGCCGTCGGGCACCGACTGGCGCGCGATCTCCAGCATGAACTCGTAGCCCTCGGTGGTGATGAAGCCGAGCGCCTCCACCTTGCCCTCGAGGAGCTTGTTGGTCGCCACGGTCGTGCCGTGCGACACCGCGGCGATGTCGGCGCCCTCGGCACCCACGATCCCGAGGATCTTCTCGATGCCGGCGATGAATCCGTCCGCCGGGTTGCCGGGGGTGCTCGGGGTCTTGGTCGTGACCAGCTCACCCGAGTCCTCGTCGAAGGCCACCACGTCGGTGAACGTGCCACCGGTGTCGATGCCGATCCTGATCCGCCGATTGCTCATGGAGAGGATTCAACCGACCCCGTGTGGCGAGAACCACGGCAGGGATTGCCGACGAAACGCTGGACCTTCGGCAGGTCTTGTCACGACGCGAAGAAGGGCCCTCGGCGGTATGAGCGCCAAGGGCCCTTCTCCTGATGTCCGGGCCGCCGAAGCGTCCCGGTCATCGGGTGACCGGTCGTGGTGATGTTCCGGTCGACCACTCCGTCCGTCAGGTCCCGGCCACCGCATCACCCGGTGCCTGCGACGGGCCCGGGCGAACCGGTGCTCGTCGTACGGACCCTCCTCCCGGAGCTGTCCCGCCTCCCCTTGCGGGGCTGCGTAGGGAGAGTTCTACGCCCCTGCGACCGGCCCCCACAAGGGCCGGAGACGCCTATTTCTCACATACTTCGGGTTCCGGCGCGTCGTGCACAGCCAGGGCCGGGTCATCCCCAACCAGGGCGTGCTCCTCCACACCTCTGTCCACAGGCCCGCGGATCAGGCGAGGAGCTCCTCCACCGCCGCGGCGACCTCGAGCAGCTGCCGGTCGGCGCCGTGGCGCGCGACGAGCTGGACGCCGATCGGCAGGCCGTCGGGCGTGGTGCCGGCCGGAACGGAGATCGCCGGGCAGCCGGTGACGGTGATGAAGTACGCCGACCGCATCCAGGCCAGGTAGTCGGGCATCTCCTGGCCGTTGATCGTCTCGGGGAACTCCTGCTCCACCGGGAAGGGCGGGACCTGCGAGGTCGGCAGCAGCAGCACGTCGTGCTCGCCGAAGAAGAGCCGCATGGTCTCCGACAGCGAGGTGCGCTGGGAGTAGGCCCGTGCGACGTCCGCCCCGGTCAGCGACTCCCCCGCCCGGATGTTGGCCTCGAGGGAGGGCTTGAAGGACGTCGGGTGCTCGGCGAGGAGCGCGCCGAACTTGGCCTGGAAGTGCCAGGCCCGCAGGGTGCGGAAGGTGTCGTCGGCCCGCGCGAGGTCGGGGGCGGCGTCGGCGACGACCGCGCCGGCGTCGGAGAGCCGCGTCGCGGTGGCGCGTACGACGTCCGCGACCGCGTGGTCGACCACGAGTGCGCCGCCGAGGTCCACCGAGCAGGCCACCCGCAGCCCGGCCAGCGAGGCCGCCCGCAGCTCGGGCGCGAAGGCGGCGCCGGGGTCGCCGAGGGCGTGCGGGGCACGCGGGTCCGGGCCTGCGAGCACGGAGAGCAGCAGGGCGAGGTCGCCGACGTTGCGGGCCATCGGCCCGCCCACCGACGTGGTCTCCCACTGGTTGTAGAGCGGCCACTCGGGCACCCGCCCGAGCGAGGGCCGCATGCCGACGACGCCGCAGAACGATGCCGGGTTGCGCAGCGAGCCACCCATGTCCGAGCCGTCGGCCAGCGGCACCATCCCCGACGCCAGGGCGCACGCCGCTCCCCCGCTCGAGCCGCCGGCGGAGCGGGTCGGGTCGACCGGGTTGCGGGTCACGCCGAAGACGGTGTTGAACGTGTGCGACCCCGCGGCGAACTCCGGCACGTTGGTCTTGCCGACGAAGACCGCGCCGGCCGCGCGCACCCGCTCGACGTGCAGGACGTCGTGGTCGGCGACGGAGTCGGCGAAGATCGGCGAGCCGTAGGTCGTGCGCCACCCCTTGAGCGCGTGGGTGTCCTTCACCGCGAAGGGCAGCCCGTGCAGCGGGCCGACCACCTCGCCGGAGGCCTGCGCCTGGTCGGCGACCGCCGCCCAGGCCCGCGCGCGCTCGGCGTCGAGCGAGACGATCGCGTTGAGCTCGGGGTTGCGCTCCTCGATGCGGTCGAGGTGCAGCTCGAGCAGCTCGGTGGCCGAGACCTCACCGGAGCGTACGGCGGCAGCCTGTGCGCGGGCGGTGGAGTCGACCGTCAGGTCGCTCATCGGCGGCGACCGAAGATCCCGCCCACGACGACGCCGAGGACGACGAGGCCGGCGCCGACGGCGACACCGGTGAGGAACTCCTGGCGCGACGCGGCGGCAGGCGCGGGGGCCGGGGCGGTGAAGACCTGGCCGGCCGCGGCGGGCGCCGCTGCGCCGGTCGCTGCGGGCGCGCCCGCAACGGCGGCAGCAGCGGGCGCGGGGGCCGTGCCTGCGAGCACGCCGTCGACGTTGCCGAAGAACTCCCCGGCCATGCGGCGCGAGACGCTGGTGAGCATGCGCTGCCCGACACCGCCGATCATCCCGCCGACGACCGCGTCGGCGTCGTACGAGATCCGCGTCGAGGAGCCCTCGGGGGTGAAGCGCACGTTGACCGTGGCACCGATCGTGCCGGGCGCCCCGGCGCCGTCGAGCTTCATCACGAGCGACTCGTGCTCGACGAGGTCGCGCAGCTCGCACGAGCCGGCGTAGGTCCCCTTGATCGAGGCGACACCGGCGGTGACCGTCATCGCGTAGGCGTTCTCCCCCGTCGCCTCGAGCTTCTCGCAGCCCGGGATGGTGCGCACGAGCACCGCCGGGTCGAGCAGCGCGTCCCACGCCTGCTCCACGGGTGCGGCCAGGACGTTCTCTCCGGTGAACTTCACGGGGTCTCCTCAGGGTCGGCGTGCGTCAGGCGCAGCGCGTACAGCTCGGACGGCGAGATGGGCATCGCCGTGATGGGGAAGCCCTCGGCGTCCTCGATCGCCGCGGCGAACACAGCGGCGGACGGGATCACGCCCGCCTCGCCCGCGCCCTTGATGCCGAGCGGGTTGAGGGGCGAGGGGGTCTCGAGGTGGTCGATGTCGATGCTGGTCGGCACCTCGGAGGCGTAGGGCATCAGGAAGTCCATGAAGGAGGCGTTGAGCAGCTGCCCGGACTCGTCGTAGGCCATCCGCTCGTAGAGCGCACCACCCACGCCCTGCGCGACGCCGCCGTGGATCTGGCCCTCGACGATCATCGGGTTGATCAGGTGCCCGCAGTCGTGGACGACGGCGTACTTCAGGATGGTGATCTCGGCGGTGTCGGGGTCGGTCTCCACGATCACGGCGTGCATGCCGTTGGCGAAGGTCGAGCGCGGCGGGGAGTAGAAGTCCTTGCCCTCCAGGCCGGGCTCGTCGTCCTCGGCCACCGGCGGCTTGCCGGGGTCGCCGACGCTGAACTGCGTGGCGGCCTTGGACGCCTCGTCGAAGGCGTAGCGCAGCGGGTTGGACAGGACCGCGACGGTGCCGAGGTCGATGCTCGCGTCGGTGCCCCTGACGCTCACGACACCGTCGACGATCTCGAGGTCCTCCTCGGCCGCCTCGAGCGCCTCGGCGGCGATCCGCAGCGCCTTCTCCTTCGCGCGCAGCGCGGCGAGGTGGATCGCGGAGCCGCTCATCACCGCGGCGCGCGAGGCGAAGGTGCCCACGGCGTACGGCATCTTGCGGGTGTCGCCGGTGGTGATCTCGACGTCCTCGAAGCGCACCCCGAGGGTGTCGGCGACGATCTGCGCGAACGCGGTCTGGTGGCCCTGGCCCTGCGTGGTGAGGCCGGTGGCGACCTTGACCTTGCCGGAGGTCTCGACGTGCACGTGGGCGCCCTCGTAGGGGCCCACGCCGGTGCCCTCGACGTAGCAGGCCAGGCCGATGCCGACGCGACGCCCCTGGGCGGCCATCTCGGCGCGGAAGTCCTCGAACTCGTCCCAGCCGACCAACGCCTTGAGCTTCTCCAGCGAGGCCGGGTAGTCCCCCGAGTCGTAGGTCAGCTCGCGGCCGTCCTGGAAGATCAGGCCGTGCTCGTAGGGGAACTCGTCGGGCTGGATGAAGTTCGTGCTGCGCACCTCGGTGCGGTCCTTGCCGAGGTAGGCCGCGATCGCGTCCATGGTCCGTTCCATCACGAAGCAGCCCTGCGGGCGGCCGGCGCCGCGGTAGGGGGTGACGATGACGGTGTTGGTGTAGAGCGACTCGAAGACAACGCGGTAGTTGAGCGGCTTGTAGGGGCCGAGCAGCTGGGTCGAGGTGATGATCGGGACGATCAGGCCGTACGGCGTGTAGGCGCCGTGGTCGTGCCAGAACTCGACGTTGAGCCCCAGCACGCGGCCGTCGTCGTCGAAGCCGACCTCGACGTGGTGCTGCTGGGCGCGCTCGTGGGCCGACGAGATGAAGTGCTCGCGGCGGTCCTCGGTGAACTTCACCGGTCGGCCCAGCGTCTTCGCCGCCAGCGGGACGAGCAGCTCCTCGGGCCACGGGTGGACGACCTTGACGCCGAAGCCGCCGCCGACGTCGGGGGTGATGACGTCGACCTTGGCCAGGTCCAGGCCGATCTTGGCGGCCACGCAGCCGCGTACGCCGGTGGAGGTCTGCGTCGACGACCAGACCGTCAATCGGCTGGTGTCGGGGTCCCACCGCGCGACGGTGCCGCGACCCTCCATCGGCGTGCAGGCGGACCGCTCGATGTCGAGGTCGAGCACCAGCGTGTGGGGCGCGTCGGCGATGGCCGCGCGGGCGTCGCCGTTCTCCTGCTCCATCCGGGCGCCGACGTTGCCGGGCACGTCGTCGTGCACCAGTCGGTTCGCCGCGCGGGCGGCGTCGATGCCGACGACGGGCTCAAGGTGCTCATACGTCACCCGGATCCGCGCGACGGCGTCCTCGGCGACGTAGCGGTCGACGGCGACCACGAAGGCGATCGCCTCGCCGACGTAGTTCACCTCGTCCTTCGCCAGGGCGTACTGCGTGCGCCCGTGGGTCAGCGTCGGGTGCGGGATGAGCAGCGGCAGCGGCTCGGCCATCGCGTCGGTGAGGTCGTCGTGGGTCCAGACCGCCACCACGCCCTCGACGTCGAGCACGTCGGCGACGTCGATGTCGGTGATGCGGGCGTGGGCGTGGGGCGAGCGGAGCACCGCGGCGTGCAGCAGCCGGGGGTCGTCGTGGAGGAGGTCGTCGACGTAGCGGCCCTGGCCGCGCAGGAAGCGCTGGTCCTCGACGCGGGCGACCTTGGTGCCGAACAGCTTGGTGGTCATGCGCGCTCCTGCCCGGCGTCGGTCGTGCTCTTCGCGACGGTCCCGGCGTTGATCTCGGCTGCGCGGAGCACCGACTTCACGATGTTCTGGTAGCCGGTGCAGCGGCACAGGTTGCCCGCGATCATCTCCCGCGCCTCGTCCTCGGTCGGGTCGGGGTTCTCCTCCAGCCCGGCGGTGATGGTGGTCAGGAAGCCGGGGGTGCAGAAGCCGCACTGCAGGCCGTGGCAGTCGGAGAAGGCCTGCTGCACCGGGCTGAGCCGGCCCTGCGACGTCCCGTCGTCCTCGGTGAGGCCCTCGACGGTGCTGATCTCGGCGTCGACCGCGGAGACCGCCAGCATCAGGCACGAGCGCATCGGCGCACCGTCGACCAGCACGGTGCACGCACCGCACACGCCGTGCTCGCAGCCGACGTGCGTGCCGGTGAGGCCGCAGTCGTGGCGCAGCGCGTCGGACAGCAGGCGGCGCGCGGGCACGCGTACCTCGTGGACGGAGCCGTTGACGTGCAGGCGGACGTCGTGGATCTGCTCGCTCATGCGTTCATCCTCTGCCGGGCGTGGTCGGTCGCGGCGGCCAGCACGCGGGGGGTCAGCACGCGCACGAGGTGCGCGCGGTAGTCGGCGGTGGCGTGGATGTCGTCGACCGGCTCGAGCTCGGCGAGGGCCGCGGCTGCGGGGTCGTCCAGCGAGTCGCTGACGTCGACCACGACGGGCACGTCGCTCACCGAGAGGTAGCCGAGCCGGGCCCGGACGACCTCGTCGCCCTCGAGCTCGACGTGGGCGGCGACACCGACGAGGGCGTAGTCGCCGTGGCGGCGCGAGATCTCCTGGAAGGCCACGCCCGCGCCGGGCGCGAGCGCTGGGAAGAACGCCTCGACGGCGATCTCGTCGTGGGCCAGCGTCGACTCCAGCGGGCCGGCGAAGAGCTCCGCGGCCGGGATCGTACGCCGACCGCGCACCGACGCGACGTCGACCGATCCCTCCAGCAGCCGCAGCACCATCGGCATCTCGGCCGCGGCGTCGGCGTGCACGATCGAGCCGACGGTGGTGCCGCGGTTGCGGATCGTGGGGTGGGCGACGTTGGCCAGCGCCAACGCGACGAGCGGCTGGGTGGTGGCCGCCTCGGGCGAGGCGAGCACGTGGGCGTGGCGGGCGAGGGCCCCGACCCGGACCCCGGCCTCGTCGCAGGTGACGTGGCCGAGGTCCGGCAGGGCGTTGATGTCGATGAGCATCGACGGTGCGGCCAACCGCATGGACAGCAGCGGGACCAGGGACTGGCCGCCGGCCAGCACCTTCGCCCCCTGCTCCCCCGCGAGCGCCGCGAGGGCTTCCTCGAGGGTGGACGGACGCAGGTAGGCGAAGGGTGCAGGCTTCATCGGGGAGCGGTGCCTCCGGAGGCTGCGTCGTCGACGCCGCCGTCGTAGTCGGGGTGGCTGAGGTTGCGGGTCACGTTGCCGGCGCCGTCGCCGCCGCGGCCCTTGACCATGTGGAAGAACACGATGACCAGGATCGTGCCGAGGGCGATGCCGCCGAGCTCGAAGTCGTCACCGAACGTGAGGGTCACGCCGCCGATGCCGGCGATCAGGCCGGCGGAGAGGCCGACCATGTTGACGGGGTTGCCGAAGTCGATGTTGTTCTCGACCCAGATCTTGGCTCCCACCAGTCCGATCATTCCGTAGAGCACGACCGTGATGCCGCCCAGGACGCCTCCGGGGGTGGCGTTGACGACCGCGCCGAACTTCGGGCAGAGGCCCAAGAGGATGGCGACGGCCGCGGCGACGTAGTAGGCAGCCGAGGAGTAGACCCGCGTGGCGCCCATGACGCCGATGTTCTCGGCGTACGTCGTGGTGGGAGAGCCACCGAACGCGCTGGCGAAGGCGGTGGCCAGGCCGTCGGCGCCGATGGCGCGGCCCATGTAGGGGTCGAGGTCCTCGCCGGTCATCTCCGCGACGGCCTTGACGTGGCCGGTGTTCTCCGCGACGAGGGCGATGACGCCGGGCAGGACCAGCAGGATGGCGGTGAGCGAGAAGGACGGGCCGTGGACGACGGACACGCCGTCGGCGAGGGTGCCCGACGGGAGGCCGAACCAGGCGGCGTCCCCGACGCTGCTGATCGCGAAGAGCCGGTCGTGCTCGGTCGCCTCGGTGGCGCCGCCGAGGACGGACGTGATGGGGCCGAAGACGAGGTCGAAGATCCACGACAGCACGTAGCCGAAGACGAGCGCGAGGAAGACCGCGATGCGTGACCAGAAGCCCGGCAGTGCGACGGCCGCGAAGACCATGAAGGCGGCGGTCAGCAGCGCGATCCACTGGTCCTGGGGCCAGTAGATGCCCGCCACGACGGGCGCGAGGTTGAAGCCGATGAGCATCACGACGGCGCCCGTGACGGCGGGCGGCAGGATCTTGTGGATCAGCCCGGCGCCCGCGAAGTGCACGAGCACGCCGACCGCGGCGAGCACGAGGCCGCCGACCAGGATCGCGCCGGTGACGTAGGAGGAGTCGTTGCCCTCGTCGAGCGCGCGGATCGCCGCGACCGAGGCCACGAACGAGGCGCTCGTGCCGAGGTAGCTCGGCACCCGGTTCTGCACGATGAGCAGGAACAGGATCGTGCAGAGGCCCGAGAACATGATCGCGAGGTTGGCGTCGAGCCCCATCACGAGGGGGAAGACGAAGGTGGCGCCGAACATGGCGACCACGTGCTGGGCACCCAGGCCGATCGTCTTGCCCCACGGCAACCGCTGGAGCGGAAGCACCGACTCACCCGGTGCGGGATCGACCACTTCCCACTTGAACATCGACATTGTGCAGCCTCCAGATTTAGCAGGGGTGGGTACCCGAGAGCCCACAAACTAGTGCGCCACATCACACACCCTCACTGGCGAGAACTGCCGAAGGAACACCCGAAGTGATGACAAGTTCTTGTGCGGTTCGGGGATGACTGCCGACGATCATGAGAACCCCCTCACGATGACCTCACCTCCCGCTCACCAGCGGTGGCGACGGTGGATCCCGACCTCCCCCGAGCAGAAGGAACCACCATGACGAACCTCCGCAGCAGCGTCCTCGCGGCCGGCACGACCGTCCTGCTCGCCGCCGGGACGGTCCTGGCCGCAGTCCCCGCCCACGCTGACGGCCCCGAGAAGGACCGCGAGTTCCGCGTCGCGGGCGCCGAGGTCGACTTCTCGGTGAGCAAGGACGACGGTCGCTTCGAGGTCGACGTCGACCTCGCCGACGCACAGCCGGGCTCCCGCTGGCGGGTCGTGCTGTGGCACGACGGCAAGCGGTTCCACGACAAGGTGCACCGGGCCGACGGTGACGGGGACGTCGACATCGACAAGGACCGTCGCGACACCCGGGGCGCCGACACCTTCAAGATCCGCGTCAAGAAGATCGGTGGCAGCGCGGCCACCCGCACCATCCGGATGCGCTGACGCCCGCTCCACCGACCCGCTCACCACCCCGCCGCAACACTCGGTGGCACCAGCGGTCACCGGGCGCCACGAGGAACAGGGAGCTCGATGACGACCGTCGTCCCGGCCGCCATCTTCGTCGCCCTCACCAGCGGCGCGGCGGGCGCGGGGTGGGGCATCCCCATGGCCACCGACATCGCCTTCGCCGTCGGGGTCCTCGCCCTCCTGGGAGACCGGGTCCCTTCGGGCGCCAAGCTGCTGCTCCTGTCGGTGGCGATCGTCGACGACATCATCGCCCATCACGATGATCGCGCTCTTCTACACCGACACGGTGTCCCTGGCATGGCTGGCCGGCGCCGTGGTCGGGCTCGGCCTGGTGGTGGCGCTCCGCCTGCTGGGGGTCACCGCCATCTGGCCCTACGCAGTCGTGGGCGTCGCGGTGTGGGTCGCCACCCTGGAGTCAGGGGTGCACGCCACGATCGCCGGGGTCGCCCTCGGCCTGCTCACTCCCGCAGGGAAGGTCGGCGGACGCAACGTGCTGGCCACCCTCGAGCACCGGCTCCACCCGTGGTCGGCCTTCGTGGTGGTGCCGCTCTTCGCCCTCGCCAACGCCGGCGTGAGCTTCGGCGGCGGGGTGCTGGACGAGGCCGCCCGGTCCACCCTGCCCTGGGCGATCGCCCTCGGGCTCGTGCTCGGCAAGGTCGTCGGCATCAGCGGCGCCGTCTGGCTCGCCGTACGCACCGGGCTGGGCCGGTTGCCCCAAGGCGTGTCCGGCCTGCACGTGGTCGCGGTCTCGGCGGTCGCCGGCATCGGCTTCACGGTCTCACTCTTCATCGCCGACCTCGCCTACGACGACGCCGCCCTGACCGAGACGGCGAAGATCGGCATCTTCGCCGGATCACTGGTGGCCGCTCTGCTGGGTGCCGCGCTGATGGTCCTCGCCGCCCGTCGATCCGGAGCCGCTGCGGAGCCGGTGGGCGACCGCTGACCGGCGGCGGGAGTCGTACGCTCCGCGTCATGGACCACTCGCTGACCGTCGACGACTGGCCGCCTGCCCCGATCCGCACCGAGCGCCTCCTGCTGCGCCCGCCCGAGGCCCGCGACCGCGAGGCGTTCGTGGACCTGGGGTCCGACCCGACGGTGAACCACCACCTCGGCGGGGGGCGCGACCGCGCGACGCTCGAGGCCGACCTGCCGGAGGTGCCGGCCGACCGCCCGGCGCAGTTCGTCCTCGAGCACGACGGGCGGTTCGTCGGCTGGATGGGCCTGGGCCGTCGTGCCCCGGAGCGCCCCGGGGGCGCCGCGCTCGAGGGGCCGTTCCTCGAGCTCAGCTACGTGCTGCCGGTGCCGGCCTGGGGACACGGGTACGCCGCCGAGGCGGGCGCCGCGATCCTGGCGTGGTCCGACGAGAGGCTCGGCGAACCGGTGGTCGTGTGCACCCAGGCCGCCAACGACCGCTCGCTCGCCCTGGCCGCGCGACTGGGCTTCACCGAGCTCGCACGCTTCGAGGAGTTCGACGCCGAGCAGTGGTTCGGCGTACGGATGCCGGGCTGATGGCCGTCCTCCGCCGGGCGGGCGCCGAGGACGTGGCTGCGATCGAGCGCGTGGCGCTGGCGGCGTACTCCCCCTACCTCCCCCGCATGGGCGGTCAGCGCCCCGGGCCGCTGGACGCGGACTACGCGGCTGCGGTCGCGGACCACGAGACGTGGGTGGCCGACGAGGACGGCGAGGTGGTCGGCTACCTGGTCGTGGTGACGGAGCTCGATGCCCTGCTGCTCGACAACGTCGCCGTGCTGCCGACGCACCACGGCCGTGGCGTCGGCCGCGCCCTGCTCGTGCTGGCCGAGGAGCGTGCGCTGGCGAGCGGTCGGACCCGCATCCGGCTCTTCACGCACGTGTCGATGGTGGAGAACCAGCGGCTCTACGAGCGGATCGGGTACGTCGAGACAGGCCGGGCGACCGAGGACGACCGCACGCGGGTGTTCTACGAGAAGGTGCTGGCTCTTCGGTAGCCCGTCACGCGCTTCCGGTGAAGTCGGCGACCAACGCCTCGAAGTCGACGTGGTCCTGCGGCCGGTGCCGATGACCCGTCAGGTGGACGTGCGCGGCACCTGCTTGCTCGAGGGCCGCGCCCAGCGCTCTGATGTCATGCACACGTGAGCGAACACTTCTACCGCCCTGCGGACGGCCACCGGCTGCCGCACGACCCTTTCAACTCCATCGTCGCCCCACGCCCGATCGGCTGGATCGCGACACTGGACGCGCAGGGCCGACGCAACCTCGCGCCGTACAGCTTCTTCAACGCGCTCAACTACAGCCCTCCGCTGGTGGGATTCTCCAGCAACGGCTGGAAGGGAACGGTTGCCAACGCAGAAGCGACGCGCGAGTTCACCTGGAACCTCGCCACCCGCCCGCTGGCCGAGCAGATGAACGCGACCTCCACCACCGAGGACGTCGACGAGTTCGAGGCGGCCGGGCTCCAGGCCGTTGACTCGCTGGAGATCGAGGCGCCTCGAGTCGCTGCCGCGCCGGTCACCTTCGAGTGCCGCGTCACCCAGATCATCGAGCTGCAGACCGCGTCGGGTGGGGCCAGCGGCTCGTGGTTCACCGTCGGTGAGGTGGTCGGCGTGCACATCGACGAGGACCTGCTGGTGGACGGCATCTACGACACCGCCCGGGCGCAGCCGATCCTGCGCGCGGGCGGGCCGACCGCCTACTTCGGCATCGACACCAGCAACCGGTTCGACATGCGCCGCCCGGGGTGACGGGGCCCGATCGAGTGACGAGCACCCTGAAGTCGTCCCCGCGAAGGCGCTTCGAATGCGAGACTCCCGCCCGTGCACAAGTCTTCTCGGGTCCTCGTCGGAACGCTCTTGATCCTGACCGGGTGCGCCGGCCAAAGCGGTGATCCTGCCGAGCCCGGAGTCACGACCAGAGCCACGTCTGGCCCGAAGTCGGATGACCTGTTGCTCCACGGCGCGCTCACCCGAGACGGTGCGCCTCTGGAGGACGGGCAGGTCTGGGTGAGCGTGATGGCGGACGCCGTCGACGCAGAAGTCGGAGACACCATCCCCACATGGGAGTCAGCAATCGTCTCCAGCGACGACGAAGGCCGCTTCGCCGTCTCGGTCGACGCAGACGATCTGACCAGTGACTTCTTCAACGGCGACTTCCTGAACTACGAGATCAACATCGTCCATGACAACAACTGGGCGAGCTGGCACACGACCGCCCACCTGGTCGGCGATGGGCTCTGGCGGACCAGTGAGGACTCCGTCGTCGCCGACCGGGTCGTCGAGGCGTCAATCGATCTCGGCGCCCCGACCGTGACCCTCACCGACTCCAACGGTGAGGCTGAAACGGGTGAGCTGACAGTGGTTCCCGACGTCGGGGACTCCGTGCTCCCCGCCGGAAGCTGAACGCGGCTGCAACCTCAGCGCCTCAAGGTGCCGGATGCACCGCTGATGGCGTGCGGATCTGTCGAGATCTGGACGCACGGAGGGTAGCCAGTTCCTATTCGTACGGCCCCTCGACCGCCATGGGGAAGCCCGGCTCCACCGCGGCAACCAGACAGCCGTGGTGAACTCCCACGGTCTGCCCGACGTCGGTGTGTGCCCAGGTGAGTCGCATCTGCACCCATCGAGGGTCGTCCACCGTGCTCTCGCCGCAGAACGCACACGCCCACTCCGCGTCGCCTGTCATAGCACCATCATGGCGGCTGATGTCCGGGACTACACGAACGTCGGGATCTGCTGGATTGAGCGCGTCCAAGGACAACAACCTCACGAGTGGCTCGCCGAACGAGGTTGGTCTGTGGAGATGAGCGCCAGTCCCACGAGCAGCTGCGAACGCTCGCTGGCGCGTGCCACGAGCGCAAGGTCGTCACCGACCAGCTCTCGGATCTAACCAAAACTTGATCGAACATGTGTTCTACATCTGCCTATCGTGGAGTAGTGTCGGTGTCACGTTCCACAGTCACCGGGTAGTCGACATGCCGAGCTGGTGGGGCGAGTTGCGAGGGTCAGTAATAGTCCGGTGATCCGGGCCTCCAGGAGCGACGACCGTAGAGCCACACGCATGTGCGTGGGGTACGCCGTCGTCGGAGGGAGGCAGTCCGTGAACCATCCGATCCTGGCTGCTGCCTACGACATTCGCGCGGTGCTCAAGAGCGTCGCGGGTGCGAACCCGACGTTCATGTCGACCTCGGAGAAGGCAGAGGCGCTGCGTGAGCTGGTCGCAGCCGAGGCGCAGTTGGTCGAGCTGCGGTTGCGGGTCCTGGCCGACGCCAGCGACCTCGCGGACGCCACCGGTGCGAAGGACGCCGCGGGTTGGCTGGCGCACCAGACTCGTACGCGGTTCGCGGACGCGCGGGCCGACCTGGCGCTCGCTGGTGCGCTGGACCGGGAGCGGCCGGTGCTGGCGGCGGGGATGCGCGACGGCGCCGTCACGCTGGCCCAGGCTCACGTGATCCGCCGGGCCCTCGACGCCCTCCCGCCGGCAGTCGACGCCGACACCGTCGACCGTGCGGAGACCCACCTGGTCGCGTGCGCGGGCGAGTTCGGGCCCAAGGAGCTCGGCCGGATCGGGCGCCGGGTCCTCGACGTCGTCGCGCCCGAGATCGCCGAGGCCGCGGAAGCCGCCCGGTTGGCCGACCTCGAAACCGCCGCGGCGGAGCGGACCCGGATGACGATGCGCCGCCAAGGCGACGGCACCACCCGCATCAGCGCACTCGTCCCGGACGCGGTCGCGACCCGCCTCGCGACGTACCTCGAAGCATTCGCGAACCCTCGCGCCCAGCGCGACACGACGCACGGCAGCGAGACCGAGGACGCCGGGGATCCGTTCACCCGGCTGCCGTACCCGCGACGCATGGGTGAGGCGTTCGCCCGGTTCCTCGAGACCACCGACCCGACCCGGCTCCCGGTCCACGGCGGGGATGCGACCACGGTCATCGTGACGATCCCTCTCGCGTCGTTGCGCGCCGAGCTCGCGACCGGTGACCTCATCGGTGCTGGCCTCGTCCCGGGTGATGACCTCACCGGCGACCGGATCACCGCAGCCCAGGCACGCCGGCTGGCCTGCACCGCGAAGATCCTCCCCGCCGTCCTCGACGGCACCAGCCTCCCCGTCGACCTCGGACGCACGAAGCGGCTCTTCACCCCGGCCCAGCGCAAGGCACTGCTGATCCGCGACCACACGTGTCGCGCCGAGGGCTGCGACACACCCGGCACGTGGTGCGACGCCCACCACCTCGACCCCTGGCACAACGGCGGACCCACCGACCTGGCCAACGCGGTCCTGTTGTGCGCGCACCACCACCACCGGGTCCACGACACCGGCTACCGCACCGACCGCCTGGCCAACGGGGACTTCAGGTTCCACAGGCGGACGTAGGAGCCGGCCAGGGCTGTCGTCAATCCGCTTCACAGACGTAGATCTGGAGCGCCGCATCCGCCGTGAGCGGCGCTCGGGACCAGTCACCGAAGCGTTCCACGACCCGCAGTCCGCCGAGCTCGAGAAGCAGCGGCAGCTCCTGGGGGAAGATGCTCCGCATCTCGAGCGGTGCGACGACGAAGTCGGCCTCGGCGTCGGTGGAGAAGAACCACGTCCCGCGGGTCACCTGCGCCACGGCGTCGTAGGTCTCCGCGACGTCGACGTGGACCACCCCGCGATCGGGGTCCACGTACGACAGAGCCTCTCGCCGACGTCGTACCGTCGGCCCGAGCCAGCACGTCCACGCTGGGGTTGAACACGTCGAAGACCAGCCGACCTCCGGGCGCCAGGTGGCTCCGCACCGACCGGAAGCAGCTGACGAGGTCCTCGGCGCCGTGCAGGTGGAGCAACGAGTTGGCCGCGATGACCACCAGGTCGAACCTCCGCCCCAGGCTGAAGTCACGCATGTCCCCCTGCACCCACTGCACCTCGACGCCGCGCTCACGTGCCTTGCGCCGAGCGCGCGCGAGCATGGCCGGGGACAGCTCCAGTCCCGTGCAGGAGTGCCCGTCGGCCGCGATCGGGATCAGCTTGTGCCCGGTGCCGCAGCCGAGCTCGAGGACTTCGCCTCCCTTCTCGTCTGCTGCGGACCGGTAGAACTCGACAGCCTCCGCGCCTCCCGGGAACAGCCGGTCGTAGAGCTGGGCGTCCGCGTAGAACGGATCGATCCGTCCGCGCGCGCTCACTCCACCACCACCTCGAGGTCCTCCCCCATCACGACGACGTCGCCGGAGCAGACCTCGACGCGCTCACGCGAGACGACCCGGTCCGGCACGCCGCGCAGCTCGACCACGACCTCGGTGACGGCGCAGCTCCCCCACGCCGCCACCGCGGTGGCCCCGACGCCGATCGGATGGCGTCGCCCGTCGGTCGCCCCGACCTGCGTCGTCGTCACCACGACCGCCTCACCGGACCGGTTGTCGATCGAGATCTCGGACGGCCCCTCGACGAAGAAGCCCGCGACGCGCACGAAGGCCCAGGACGCGCCGTACGCCCACAGCGCAGCGCCGCCCACGAAGACCGCGAGCAGCGCCAGCCACGTGCGCAGCCGAACCCCCGTCCCGCGTCCCACGTTCAGTCCGCGATCTCCAGCGCCCGCAGCGCCACGGCCACGTCGAGGCGCAGGTGCGGGTCGGTGGCGACGGGGCCGAGGATCCGCTGCAGCTTGCCGACGCGGTAGCGCATCGTGTTGTAGTGGAAGAACTGCGCGCGCGCTGCCTCCGCGACGTTGAAGTTGGTGTCGAGCAGCACCTGCAGGGTCTCGCGGAGGTCAGCCGCCTCGGCCGTGCGCTCGGCGAGCGGGCCGAGGACGTCCGCGGCGAACGCCGTCAGCTCGGCGCCGTCGGGCACGAGCGCCAGCAGCCGGTGCAGACCGAGCTGGTCGAACCGCGTGACCGACCCGCCCCCGTGGACCCGGCGACCGATCTCGACGGCACGCTGCGCTTGGCGGAAGGCCTCGGGAAGGTCGCCGAGCTCGTGGGCGACCCGGCTGATGCCCGCGGAGAAGGCGATCCGCCCGCCGCCCCGGTCGCCGCGGACCGCCTCGATGATCCGGTCGACGGCAGCGTGCTGGGCGACCGGGTCACCCTCGAGGTCGATCGGGATGAGGGTGACGACCTCGCGGCTGAAGGCGACCGACGCGATGCTCCCGTCGACGGTCGCGGTGACCTGGCGCCAGGCGTGGGCGAAGCGGTCCTGCCAGGCGCGCCGGTCCTCCGGCGACGCCGAGAGCGCAGCGATCGCGTCGGGGTCGAGCACGCCGACCACGACCACGACCGGCCGGCCGAGGTGCCAGCCGAAGGCCTGGGCGTGCTCGGCGACGTAGTCCTCCTCGCCGGCGCGCCCGAGGAACACGTCGCGCAGGAAGTCGCCGCGGTACTTGTTCTCCACGGCCGTGATCGCCTCGACGCGCGTCACGAGCAGGGCGGCCACGATCGCGGCGCGCTCGAGCGCGTGCACGTCGGAGGAGTGGATGTGGCCCTCGGGGCGCAGGGCCACGAGGCGGGCCAGGTCGACGCCGGCGGCCACCACCCGGCGTACGAGCGCCTCGCCGTCCCCCACCGCGGTGCCGTCGGGATCGATGCGCTCGACGCGCACCCGCCCGGTGGGGTCGAGCAGGTCGGCGCCGGCCAGGGCTTCGCGCTGCGCCTCGTCGAGGTGCGCGGCCCGTTCGCGGCCGTCGGTGGAGGTGAAGACGACCCCGCACCCGAGCGCGACGCCGACCGCCTCGGCGATGGCGGCGAGGTCACCGCCCTCCAGGACGATGTGCGACAGCGCCGTGTGGAGCGCGTCCGCCCGCTCCAGTGCGGCGACCGCCTCGGGGTCGCTTATCAAGTCTTGGCCCACTTCCGCCCCTTGCTTGTCAGGAACTCACATTCGCGAGTGTGCCACGGGCCGCTAGCGTCTGTGCGGTGATGTCCAGCCCGACCGCCCCAGCGACATCGGTCGCGATCAGGGTCGCGGCGCCGATCCGGGTGCGCGAGCGGCTCGCCGCGGCCACGGACGGACCCCGGAGGGTCCTCCACGCCAGCAGCACCGCGGTCTACCTCGACCTCGACGGCTGGTGCGTGGGACTGGTCTCCGCCAGCGCGACCCGGGTGCCGTGCGCGCTCTGGTCGACCCTGCCCGACCTCGGGGTGCTGCGCCCGACGGCGCACGTGAGCGCGGGCGAGCTCGTCGTCGGCGGCCGCGCGCTGCGCATCACCCGGCTCGTCGACCCCCGCGCCACCCGCGTCGGACCGCACGCGGACCACGGGACCGCACCCGAGACCGTCGTGGCCTCCGGGCTCGACCTGCCCGCGGACGGCCGGATCACCGCCACGCACCTCGACCACCTGCTCGGCCGCGGACCGGGCCTGACGCCGCTCGGCGACGACGTCCTGGCCGGCTGGCTCGCCACCCGCGCCGCGCTCGGCCGCCCCGACCCGGTCCTCGCGTCAGCCGTAGGCCGCCGCCTCGGCGTCACCACGCTGCTCTCCGCCACCCTCCTCGAGTGCGCGCTGCACGGCGAGGCGCTCCCCCAGCTCGCGGACTGGCTCGCCGTCCCCGACGACACGACGACCGCTGCCTTGCTGGCCGTCGGCGCCACCTCCGGCGCCGGCCTCCTCGCTGGCGCCCGACTGGCCCTCACCTCGCTCAGCACCGACCACTCCACCGACCCCGCCACCGACCCCGCCACCGAACGCCCCGGGAGGGCTGCATGAAGGACCACGTCGAGCTCCGGAGCGGCGCGTACGCCGACTCGGTGACCCTGCTCCAGGTCAGCCGGGCGGTGCAGGCCGCCCCCGGCGTGGTCGCCGCGCAGGTGGCCATGGCCACCGGCCTCAACCTCGAGGTGCTCACCGGCATGGGCTTCGAGGTCCCGGCCTCCTCGCCCAACGACATGGTGGTCGCGCTCCGGCTCGACGACGACGCCGACGTCGCCGCCGCGCTCGCCGCCGTCGACGCCGCCCTGGTCCCCACCCGCCCGTCGTCGGCCGACACCACGCAGGCCCCTCCCCGCACGACCGGCGCGGCCCTGCGGCACGGGGGCCCCGGTGCCGTCGTGCTCGTCTCGGTGCCCGGCGCGAGTGCCACGGTCGAGGCGATGGACGCCCTCGAGGCCGGGCACGACGTGATGGTCTTCAGCGACAACGTCCCGGTGGCCGAGGAGGTCGCGCTCAAGACGTACGCCGCCACGCGCGGCGCGCTCGTCATGGGTCCGGACTGCGGCACCGCGCTCCTCGACGGAGTGGGCCTCGGCTTCGCCAACGCCGTCCGCCCGGGACGCATCGGACTGGTTGCCGCGTCCGGCACCGGCTGCCAGCAGCTGCTCACCCTGCTCCACCACGCCGGCGAGACCCTGGACGGAGTGGGCGTACGCCACGCGCTGGGCGTCGGCGGTCGCGACCTGTCATCCGCGGTCGGCGGCCTCGCCACCCGCGAGGCCCTGCGCCGCCTCGACGCGGACGCCGACGTCGACCTGGTCGTGGTGGTGTCGAAGCCCCCCGCCCCCGAGGTCGCCGAGGCCTTGGCGCGCGAGGCCGAGGCACTGGGCACGCCCGTCGAGCTCGGTCTCCTCGGCCGCGGCCAGCGCGACCTCACCGCCGTCGCCGAGGCGGTGCTCGCACGCCTCGGCCACGAGGCTCCGCCGTGGCCGGTCCACGGCGCCGACAACACCGGCCCCGCCACCGGTCCGCTGCTGCGCGGCCTGTTCGTCGGCGGAACGCTGTGCGACGAGTCGATGCTGATGGCCGCCGAGGCCCTCGGTCCGATCCGCAGCAACATCCCGCTCTCGGACGACCTCGCGCTCGGTGAGGAGCTGATCGTCGACGACCACGTCATGGTCGACTTCGGCGACGACGCACTCACCCAGGGCCGGGCGCACCCGATGATCGACCCGACGCTGCGCAACGAGCAGATCGCCCGCGCCGCCGCCGACCCCGCGACCGGCGTCATCCTGCTCGACCTGGTGCTCGGCCACGGCGCCGAGCCCGACCCGGCCGCTCACCTCGCGCCGGCCATCACCGGTGCCCGCAGCGAGCGGGCGATCCCCGTGATCGTCAGCCTCGTCGGCACCGACCTCGACCCGCAGGGCCTCGCCGCCCAGCGCGACGCCCTCGTCACCGCGGGCGCGGAGGTCCACCTCTCCAACGCCGCGGCCACCCGCCGCGCCCTCGACCTGCTGAGCCGAACCTCCAGCCGATCCGAAGGAGCCCACCAGTGAGCACCAGTGTCGTCACCGTCGGCGCAGACATGTTCGCCGATGCCGTCGCCGGCCAGGCCGTGGACGTCGAGCGGGTCGACTGGCGCCCGCCGATGCCGGGCACCGAGTCCGACCTGGCCGCCGTCGCCACCGACCCCCGGCGCGCCGAGGCCAACCGGCGGGCGGTCGAGGCCATGCTCGGCGTCACCGCCCACCTCGTCGACGTCGCCCCGGCGAGCGAGGTCCTCGGCCTCGAGAAGGGCCAGTTCCTCCACGCCGGCCCGCCGATCGAGTGGGCACGCACCTCCGGACCGCTGCGCGGCGCGCTCATGGGTGGCGCAGCGCTGGAGGGCCTCGTCGAGGACCCCGAGGACGCCGTCGCGCTCTTCGAGTCCGGCAGCTCGGTCAGCCTCGAGCCCTGCCACCACCGCAGCGCCGTCGGTCCGATGGCGGGTGTGGTCACGCCGTCCATGTGGATGTGGGTCCTGGAGGACCGCGCCACGGGCAAGCGCACCTACTGCTCCCTCAACGAGGGGCTCGGCAAGGTGCTGCGCTACGGCGCCTACGGCCCCGACGTGCTCACCCGGCTGCGCTGGATGGGCGACGTGCTGGGCCCGCTCCTCCAGGCGGCCGTCCGCGGCACCGAGGAGGCGTCCGACGTCACCGGCATCCTCACCCAGATGCTCCAGATGGGCGACGAGGCGCACAACCGCAACCGCGCCGGCACGCTGATGCTGCTGCGCGACCTCTCCCCCGCGATGGTCACCAGCGGCTTCGGGAGCAAGGACGTCGCGGACGCGCTGCGCTTCGTCGGCGGCAACGACCACTTCTTCCTCAACCTCGCCATGCCCGCCTGCAAGCTCGCCCTCGACGCCGGGCGCGACGTGCCCGGGTCGACGATGGTGGTGGCGATGGCGCGCAATGGCACCGACTTCGGCATCCAGGTCTCCGGCACCGGCGACCAGTGGTTCACCGGCCCGGCCCAGGTCGCCGAGGGCCTGTTCCTCGGTGACTACGGCCCGGACGACGCGAACCCCGACATCGGCGACTCGGCGATCACCGAGACCGCCGGGATCGGCGGCTTCGCGATGGCGACCGCACCTGCGATCGTCCGGCTCGTCGGCGGCTCGGTCCCCGACGCGCTCGCCACCACCCGACGCATGCACGAGATCACCCTCGCGGAGAACCCGCGCTGGTCCGTCCCGGTGCTGGAGTTCCAGGGCACCCCGACCGGCATCGACGTGAGCAAGGTGTGCCGGACCGGGATCCTGCCGCAGATCAACACCGGCATGGCCGGTGCGGTCGCCGGCGTGGGCCAGGTCGGCGCCGGGCTCGTCACGCCTCCCGCGGAGATATTCCCGCAGGCGCTGGCGGCGCTGGCTCAGGCAGTGCCCGAGCGCTCGTTGTAGACGCCCGCGGGCTCCTGGCCGGTCAGGTCGCCGATGGCGGTCATGATCCGGTCGGTGAGCTCGCGGCGCGCGCGACCGCTGGGGACGCCGTCGTACTCCCCCGCGACCTGGATCGGCGCGCCGAAGCGCACCGTCACGTCGACCCCGCGCAGCCGCGGCCGGTTGGCGCCGACGGGCTGGATGTCCTCGGTCCCCTGGAGCCCCACCGGCACGACCGGGCAGCCGGCGGTCAGCGCGAGGTGGGCGACACCGGTGCGGCCGCGGTAGAGCCGGCCGTCGCGCGAGCGCGTGCCCTCGGGGTAGATCCCGAAGGCTTCCCCCCGGCGCAGCACCTCGAGCGCGGTGTCGAGGCTGGCGATGGCCGCCTTGGTGTCGTCCCGGTCGACGGGAAGCATGCCGAGCCCCTCGAACCAGGTCCGGGTCAGCGCACCCTTCACGCCGGTGCCGGTGAAGTAGTCGGACTTGGCGAGGAAGACCACCTTGCGCGGGACGACCACCGGGATGACCACCGAGTCGAAGAACGACAGGTGGTTGCTCGCCACGATCACCGGCCCGGTCGACGGCAGGTGGTGCAGCCCCTCGACCGTGGGGCGCCACACGGCTCGGGCCAGCGGTGGGATGACTCCGTGCGCGACCGTGTAGAGCATGGCGCTCATTGTGCCTGCAGGGTCGGGGCGACGAACGCACGTCCCAGATCGACCGCGCCGCTCGGGCGCAGGGGCGTGCCCTCCTCGAGGTAGGCCTGACGGGCCTCCTCGTCGTGCGACGGCGGGAGCGAGCCGTCCGCCCGCACCACGCGCCACCACGCGACCGCGGCGCCGTGCCGGGCCATCACGTTGCCCACGAGGCGGGGACCCCCGCGACCCAGCCGCTGACCCACCACGTCGGCGATGGCGCCGTACGTCGTTACCCGTCCGCGCGGGACCGACTCGGCGCACTGCAGCACCAGCTCGGCGTAGAGCTCGCGCTCCTCCTCGGTGCTCGATCGACCGGTGCTCACTCGACCTCCGGCGCCAGGAGTCGTGAGGTCAGCACCAGCAGGGCCCCGACGACCAGCGCGACGACGAGCCACAACCACGAGGGCGCGAGGTCGGCGTCGAGGCCGCGCACCGCCAGCCACGCGACGGGCACCGGCACGAGCGCCAGCAGGGCGCGCCGCAGCCACAGCGCTGCGAGGCGCGGGTCGACCGGGAGCATCGCCGGCCCGTGGGCGAGGAACGTCGCGACCACGTGGGCGGCGAGGACCAGCACCGCGACGACAAGCACCCGCCAGTCGACGACGTCGTGCACCGCCCACCACCCGGCGACCAGCAGCAGGGCGGCCGCGCCGGCCGGGTGGTCGGGCGTCACTGCCCATCGCACCGAGCAGGCCACGACCAGCGTCGTCACGACCAGGTGGGGCACCTCCGGCAACGCGAGCGCCAGTGCCGCGCACGGGAGCAGCGCGAGCACGACCCGCAGCGCCAGCACGCCGGCGCTGAGTCCGGGCGGCAGGACCCGGGCGAGCACGCTCATCGGGCCCGCACCTTCGGCACCCTGGCCCTGCGGGCCAGCTGCTGCAGCACGGTGTCGAGCGTGCCGGGACCCCGCCACGGGACGACCGGGCAGCCGAGGGCGGCGAGCCGCTCGAGCCGGTCGTCCCGCTCGATCTTCTGCATCCGCGCGGCGAGGCTCGGCAGCGCCAGCCGGTCGGAGCCGGCGTCGCGCTCGCCCCACGTGTCGATGACCACGACCGAGGCGCCGCTGCGCTGCAGGCTCGCGGTCGCGGTGACGAGCGGCGTGAAGAGCATCGGCGACAGCACGTGGACGACGCTGCCGGCGCCGGCCCCGAGGTCGAGGCGCTCCGGCGCGACGCTGCGGCCCTCGGTCCGGATCCGCGCCAGCACGGCGTGGATCCGCTGGAGGTGACGCGGCCCCGACCCGAGCGGCACACGGGAGGGATCGGCGGCCACGACCAGCAGCCCGACGCGGTCGCCGGTGCGGACGTGGTGCTCGGCCAGCGCAGCCGCCGCGCGGACGGTGAGGTCGAGGGTGCTCGCCGCGCCGTCGATGCCGCCGGAGCGGCCGATGTCGCGCAGGCCGTCGACCACGAGCCACACCCCCGCGTCCTGCTCGGCGCGGGTGGTGATGACGTGGAGCTCACCGGTGCGCAGCGACACCGGCCACGTGATCCGCTTGAGGCGGTCGCCGGCGGCGAAGTGGCGGATGCCCTCGAACTCGGTGCCGCTGCCGATCCGGCGCGAGCGGTGCCGTCCGACCAGGCCGTCGGGCTGCGGCACCTCGGCGCGGCTGTCGTACGGCGCGGTCTGCGGCAGGACGCTGAGCCCGTGCTCGGGCATGTCGACCGGCCCCCACTGCCAGCCCGCCCAGGAGCTCGTCAGGCCCACCCGCTCGGCACCGATCGCGCGGCGGCCCCAGCGGCGTGGGCTGAACTCGATGACGGGCAGGCCGGCGTCGACGAGCGAGCCTGCGGCGCCGTACGTCGGGCGCGTGGCGACGTGCGGCGCGGGCCCGGCCACCCGGGTGGCGTGCTCGATCCCGGTGAGGTCGTCGACCACGAGCCGCGACGTGGTGCCCTGCCCCTCGTGCAGCCGGTGGTGGTCGATGCGCGTCGAGACCGCCGGCAGGTGCCGCGGGCGTCCCGCCAGCCCCATGGCGGCCAGGAGCACGAAGGGGGCGGCCAGCACCACCAGCACGTCCAGGCCGCCCACCACGCCGCCGGCGAGGCCACCGAGCGCGAGGAGGCAGGCGCGGACGAGCGACGGCGTCGGCCGCCAGGTGCTCACCGTCGCGACTCCAGGGTGTGCGGTGTCTCGACGCTGGTCAGCACGGACTCGACGACGCGCGCGCCCGAGGCCTGGGTCATCCAGAGGTCGGGCTTCACCGTCACCCGGTGGGCCAGCACGGCGCGCGACACCACCTTCACGTCCTCGGGCACCACGAAGTCGCGGCCCCGGATCGCCGCCCACGCGCGCGCGGTCAGCACCAGGCCGAGGCTGCCGCGGGGCGAGGCACCGGTGAGCACGTCGGCGTGGCGACGGGTGGCGTCCACGAGGTCGACGCAGTAGCGCGCCACGGACTCGTCGACCGCGACCTGCTCCACCGCCGCCTGCATCGCCGCGAGCCCCGCGGCGTCGCTGACCTGCTCGATGGCGACCTCCTCGCGCCGTCGGTCCAGGCGTCGCCGCAGCACGTCCACCTCCTCCGCCGCCGTGGGGTAGCCGAAGGCCACCCGCAGCAGGAACCGGTCGAGCTGGGCCTCGGGCAGCGGGTAGGTGCCCTCGTACTCGACGGGGTTGGCGGTGGCCAGCACGTGGAAGGGGGTGGGGAGGCGGTGGGTCTGGCCCTCCACGGTCACCTGCCCCTCCTGCATCGCCTCGAGCAGGGCCGACTGCGTCTTGGGCGGCGTGCGGTTGATCTCGTCGGCCAGCAGCAGCCCGGCGAAGACCGGACCCGGCCGGAAGTCGAACTCGCCGCGGCGCTGGTCGTAGACGTACGACCCGGTGAGGTCGGCGGGCAGGAGGTCAGGGGTGAACTGGGCGCGGGAGAAGTCCAGGCCGAGGGCGCCGGCGAAGGACCGCGCCGCGAGCGTCTTGCCCAGGCCCGGGAAGTCCTCCAGCAGGACGTGGCCCTTGGCCAGGATGCCGGCCAGCACCAGGCTGAGCGCGTCGCGCTTGCCGACGACGGCGCGGCCGACCTCGTCGAGGACCCGCTCGGCGAACGCCGCGACCTCGGTGGGGGCGGCTGTGGGGGTGGGGGCGTCAGTCACGGACTTCCTCGATTCGGGTCAGGATGCGGTCGATCTCGCCGGGCGAGAGGCGGCGCAGGGGGTCGAGCTCGCGGTGGAGGTCGTCGGCCAGCACCGGGTCGCGGGCGCGGGCCAGGGCGACGAGGCGCTCGCGCAGCGCCTCCGACGGCTCCTTGGCCTGCTGGTGGCTGGACAGGACGCGCAGGTCGGAGGTCACCTCGTCCACCCGGTCGCCGGAGGGCTGGATGCGGGGCACCCACTCGGCGGCGGGCGCGTCGACGGTGTCCAGCACGAGCCAGCCGAGGGCGAGCACGACGGCAGCCATGACGGCGTACGGCCCTGGCTGGGGGTCGAATCGCAGCAGCACGGCGGCGCCGTAGCCGACCACCGCGGCGACCGTGCCGAGGAGGATCCGGCTGCGCCAGCCCTGCGGGACGTCCTTCCAGGGTGCCCTCACGGCCGCACCCCGAGGCTGCGGCGGATCGCGGTCAGCGCGTCGAGCGCGTCGGTGCGGTGCTGCTCGGTGATCGGGTGCTCGCTGAACCTGGCCTCGCGGTAGAGGCCCGCCAGCCGGTTGACCGCTCCGGTGTCCGCGGAGACGAGGTCGAGCACGCGCAGGGCGTACTCCGACGAGGTCTCCCACGACCGGCGCCCGACACCCGCGGCCTCCCCCTGCACCTCGAAGCGCAGCCACGCCGCGACGATGGCGTTGCGCGGGTCGCCGTCGCGCAGCGCGGCGTCCTGCTGCGCGGCGTCCGCCGTGATCGCCTCGACCAGCCGGGCCGGCTCGCCGAGGGTGGTGAACCCGACCTCCTCACGCCGCTCGCGCGCGCGGGGCTGCCGACGCCCCACCAGGTTCGCCACCACCCACACGACGAGGGCGATGACCGCAACGAGCACGGCGATCAGGAAGGCCCAGACCAGCAGCTTGAGCCACAGTGGCGGGTCGGCCTGCTCGACGAGGTCGATCGCGTCCTGGCGCGAGGTGTCCGGCTCCTCGCACAGCGGCAGGCCCTGCGGGTTGTCCGGGACCGTGGTCCCGACCGTGCCGTCGGGAGCCGTCGTCACCACGAGCGGGAGGCAGGTGCGGGTCGTGGTCGTCGGGGTCCGCTCGACCACGCCGGGGCCGGTGAACACCTGGTCGGGACCGATGAGGGTCGCCCAGGCGACCACGACCATCAGCAGGCTGGTGGCGGCCACCGCCAGGACGGCACGCAGTCCCGCCGGCAGCCCCCCGAACGCACGCATGGCGCGACCCTAGGTGACCGGGTCGCGCCAGGCGAGGATGCCGGGATCCCGGCGGGTGATCAGTACGCCGGCTGGCTGGGGTCGATCTGGCTCACCCAGGCGACCACGCCGCCGCCGACGTGCACGGCGTCGGCGTAGCCCGCGCCCTTGACGATCGCGAGCACCTCGGCCGAGCGCACGCCCGACTTGCAGTGCAGCACGATCGGCTTGTCGGCGGGCAGGTCGCCCAGGGCGTTGCCGTTGAGGAACTCGCCCTTCGGCACCAGCACCGCGCCGGGGATCTGGTTGATCTCGAACTCGTTGGGCTCGCGCACGTCGATGAGGGTGAAGTCGCGCTCGCCGGCCTCACGCTCCTTGAGCATCTGCTCGAGCTGGACGACCGAGATCGTCGAGCCGGCCGCCGCCTCGGCGGCCTCGTCGGACACCGCGCCGCAGAAGGCGTCGTAGTCGATGAGGCCGGTGACGGTGGCGTTCTCCCCGCAGAGCGCGCAGTTCGGGTCCTTGCGGACCTTGAGCTTGCGCCACTCCAGCTCCAGCGCGTCGTAGATGACGAGCTTGCCGATGGCCGGGTCGCCGATGCCGGTCAGCAGCTTGATCGCTTCGTTGACCTGGATCGAGCCGATGCTGGCGCACAGCACGCCGAGCACGCCGCCCTCGGCGCAGCTGGGCACCATGCCCGGCGGCGGCGGCTCGGGGTAGAGGCAGCGGTAGCACGGCGCCTCGTCGGACATGGACGGCGCGAACACCGAGGCCTGGCCGTCGAAGCGGTAGATCGAGCCCCAGACGTAGGGGATCTTCAGGAAGTAGGCCGCGTCGTTGACCATGTAGCGCGTGGCGAAGTTGTCGGTGCCGTCGACGATGAGGTCGTAGCCCTCGAAGATCTGCAGCACGTTGTCGTTGTCGAGGCGCTCGTTGTGCACCACGACCTCGACGTAGGGGTTGACCTCGGCGATCGACTCCTGGGCCGACACCGCCTTCGGGCGCCCGATGTCCGACATGCCGTGGATGATCTGGCGCTGGAGGTTCGACTCGTCCACCTCGTCGAACTCGGCGATGCCGATCGTGCCGACACCGGCGGCGGCGAGGTAGAGCAGCGCCGGCGAGCCGAGGCCGCCCGCGCCGATGACGAGCACCTTGGCGTTCTTCAGGCGCTTCTGCCCGCTCATGCCGACGTCCGGGATGATCAGGTGGCGGCTGTAGCGGCGCACCTCGTCGGTGGTGAGCTCGGCAGCCGGCTCGACGAGCGCGGGGTACGACACGGTGACTCCTTCGTGGGACGACCAGGTCCCGGCACAACCATCGGGAACCCGTCCATGTTCCCCCCGGCCCCGCGACCCGCCGTACGACGTCCCGGCATCCGGACCGGCGCGGGGCGGATAGGCTCGCCCCGCACTACCCAGGAGTATCCGCCAGTCAGCACCAGGAGCACGACGTGACCGCAGGCAGCCCCGACACCACGCCCGACGGCGCGCTCCCGCGTCCGCGCGGCGGGCGGATGCCGCGCCGGGAGCGACGCGTGCAGCTGCTCGAGTCGGCCCTCGAGGTCTTCGTCGCCCAGGGCTACCACGCGGCCGCGATGGACGACATCGCCGAGCGCGCCGG
The DNA here is from genome assembly GCA_964021995.1 of Nocardioides furvisabuli. GTDB lineage: Bacteria > Actinomycetota > Actinomycetes > Propionibacteriales > Nocardioidaceae > Nocardioides > Nocardioides furvisabuli_A. The sequence goes on from CAXHZJ010000010.1 coordinate 130,061, forward strand.
CGTCTCCAAGCCCGTGCTCTACCAGCACTTCCCGGGCAAGCTCGACCTCTACCTCGCGCTGCTCGACGCCTCCTGCGACACCATCATCGACGGCTGCCGCGAGGCGCTCGCCTCGACCACGGACAACAAGGACCGCGTCGCGGCGACGATGAAGGTGTTCTACAGCTACGTCGCCTCCGAGGAGGGCGCCTTCCGGCTGGTGTTCGAGTCCGACCTCACCAGCGAGCCCGACGTGCGCGAGCGCGTCGACCGGGTCACCATCGAGTGCGCCTCGATGATCGCCGACGTGATCCGCACCGACACCGGCCTGCCGGACGAGGCCTCCGAGCTGCTCGCGGTGTCGCTGGTGGGAATGGCGCAGGTCTCGGCGCGGTTCTGGCTCGCGGGCGGCGGAGGCATCTCCCAGGACGACGCCGCGGCTCTCATCGCCGGGCTCGCGTGGCGCGGGATCCGGGGCTACCCGATGACCGACGACCACTGACCGGACACACTCGCAGCACACACCCCTGACGAACGAGCAAGGAGCAACATCGTGGAGGTCAAGATCGGCGTGCAGCACGCCCAGCGCGAGCTGGTGCTCGACACCGACAGCACGCCCGAGGACATCGAGGCCCGCCTCGCCGAGGCGCTCGCCGGCAACGGCGTGCTGCGCCTGGCCGACGTCAAGGGCCGCGCCGTCGTCGTGCCCGCGGACAAGATCGCCTACGTCGAGCTGGGATCGCCGACGTCCAGCACCGTCGGCTTCCGCTGAGCCGGGAGGCCGGCCCGTGGGACTGATCTGGACCGTGCTGGTCACCCTCGCCCTGGGCCTGGTCATCGGCTTCCTCGGCAAGGCGGTCGCCCCCGGGGACCGCGACAACATCCCGCTGTGGCTGACCGTCCTGTGCGGCGTCGGTGGCGCCTTCGTCGGCACCTACCTCTACTACGGCGTCTTCGGCGTGGCCGACGGCTACGCGCGCGGCGACATGTACGACACCAACCCCGGGCTCGACTGGTGGCGTCACCTGTGGCAGGTCGGCACGGCCGCCGTGCTCGTGGTGATCGCGGCGACGGTCACCGGTCGGGCCGCCCGGCGGTCCTGACCGGTCCGCTCAGGCGTCGAGGCCGAGCTGCGCCATCCGCGCGGCGTGCAGCTCGGTCAGGCGGGTGAACATCCGCCCCAGGGCGGCGAGGTCGAGCCCGGGCCGGTCCACTCCCCCGGCCAGCAGGGCGGTGAGCGACTCACGGTCGCCCGCGACCCGCTGCGCCTGGGTGAGCGCCTCGCCCATCAGCCGGCGTCCCCACAGCGCCAGGCGACCACCGAGGCGGTGGTCCTCGGCGATGCCGGCGCGCACCCGCTCGACGATGAAGGCCGTCTGCCCGGCGTCCTCGAGCGAGGCGATGATGACCTCGCGGGTCTCGGCGTCGAGGTAGGCCGCGATCTCGCGGTAGAAGTCGGCGGCGAGACCGTCGCCGACGTAGGCCTTGATCAGGCCCTCGTAGTAGTCGGCCGGCGCGGTGTGGGCGTGGAAGCTGTCGAAGCTGGCCTGGAAGGCCTGCATCGCCTCGACCGGGTCCGCGCCGAGCTCCTCGAGACGGTCCACCAGCTTCTGCAGGTGGGCGAACTCGGCGGTGGCCATCGCGCCGATGGCGATCTTATCGCCGATGCCCGGCGCCATCTTGGCGTCCTCGACGAGCCGCTCGAAGGCGGAGAGCTCTCCGTAGGCGATCGCGCCGAGGAGGTCGACGGCGGCGCGGCGGTAGTCCTCGTCGGGCGATTCAGTCATGCGCGCAGCCTAGCGATATCATCATCGTGACCGAGCCGCCGACTTCTTGGCCGGCGGCCGCCTGTATGTGCGCGGTTGGCACTCCTGCTTGAACGCTTTCCCGAGTGGACTGACCGCATACGCGTGGGACATCCGACTCTTCCGAAAGCGACACATTCGTGACCACCACCTTCCGTGACTTGGGCGTGCTCCCCGAGATCTGCGACGCGCTCGAGCGCGCCGGCATCACCACCCCCTTCGCCATCCAGGAGATGACCCTCTCGGTCGCCCTGCTCGGCACCGACCTGATCGGCCAGGCCCGCACGGGCACCGGCAAGACCCTCGCCTTCGGCATCCCGGTGCTCCAGCGCTCGATCGCGCCGAGCAACCCGGCCTACGCCGACCTGCCGCAGGGCAAGCCGCAGGCCCTCATCGTCGCCCCCACCCGTGAGCTCGCGCTCCAGGTGTCCAACGACCTCCACCTCGCCAGCAAGGACATGGGCCTGCGGGTCCTCACCGTCTACGGCGGCGTCGGCTACGACACCCAGCTCGAGGCCCTCGAGTCCGGCGTCGACATCGTGGTCGGCACCCCCGGTCGCCTCATCGACCTGGCCAACCGCCGTGCCCTCGACCTCTCCCACGTGCACGCGCTCGTGCTCGACGAGGCCGACGAGATGCTCGACCTCGGCTTCCTGCCCGACGTCATCACGCTGCTGTCGAAGACGCCCGAGACCCGCCAGACGATGCTGTTCTCGGCCACCATGCCGTCGGCGATCGTCGCGCTGGCCCGCACCCACATGCGCCACCCGATGAACATCCGCGCCGAGTCGTCGTACGACACCACGATGGTGCCGGCGACCGCGCAGTTCATCTACCTGGCCCACGACCTCGACAAGCCCGAGATCATCGGCCGCATCCTGCAGGCCGAGGACGCCGAGAAGATCATCGTCTTCACCCGCACCAAGCGCCAGGCGCAGCGGGTCGCCGACGACCTCGCCGAGCGTGGGTTCAGCTCCTCGCCCCTCCACGGCGACATGGCCCAGGTCGCGCGCGAGAAGGCGCTGGCGAAGTTCCGCGAGGACAAGATCCGCGTGCTCGTGGCCACCGACGTCGCCGCCCGCGGCATCGACGTGCGCGGCGTGTCCCACGTCATCAACTACACCTGCCCCGAGGACGACAAGACCTACGTCCACCGCATCGGCCGCACCGGCCGCGCGGGCGCCTCGGGCATCGCGATCACCTTCGTCGACTGGGCGGACGTGCACCGCTGGAAGATGATCAACAAGACCCTCGACCTGCCCTTCCCGGAGCCGCAGGAGACCTACTCGACCTCCGAGCACCTCTTCCACGACCAGGGCATCCCGGCCGGCACCAAGGGCCGCATCGTCGATCCCGCGCCGGTGGAGAAGAAGGAGCGCCCGCAGCGCGAGCGCGGCTCGCGTGACGGCGGCTCGCGTGATGGCGGCTCGCGTGATGGCGGCTCCCGCGACGGCGGCACGCGCGAGAAGGCGTCCGGCGACGCACCGCGTCGGCGCAACCGCAGCCGCAGCAGGACCCGCGGCGGCGCCCCCGTGAAGGACACCCAGGCCTGAGCCCTAGCGGGCCGCCGTCCTCGTGGCGGCGGCCTTCTTGGCCGGCTTCTTCTTCGCCGCCTTCTTCGCCTTCGGCCGGGCGGCGCGCTCCACGAGGTTCTTCGCGACCTCGCGGTAGGCCTGCGCACCCTTGTTGGTGCGGCTCGTCGCGAGGATCGAGCGACCCGCCGCGGGTGCCTCGGCGAACTTGATCGTCTTGGGGATCGGCGGCTCGACGACCTCGAGGTCGTAGGTCTCGCTGATGGTCTCCAGCACCGTGCGGGCGTGGTTGGTGCGGCCGTCGTAGAGCGTCGGCAGGACGCCCCACACCTCGAGGCCGCGGTTGGTGAAGCGGCGTACGTCGTGGACGGTGTCGAGCAGCTGGCCGACCCCGCGGTGCGACAGCGTCTCGCACTGCAGCGGCACCAGCACGCCGTCGGCCGCGGTGAGCGCGGCGACCGTCAGTACGCCGAGCGAGGGCGGGCAGTCGAGCAGGACCCAGTCGTACGCCTCGTCGCCGAGGTCCTCGGCGAGCTGCTCGAGCGCGCCCTTGATGACGTGCTCGCGCCCGGTGCGGGTCAGCAGGTCGGCCTCCGCGCGGGCGAGCTCGATGGTGGCGGGCAGGACGTCGACGCCGTCCTCGGTCTCGATGATCACCTCGATCGGGTCCACGCCCTGGGTCAGGACGTGGTGGACCGAGACGTCGAGGTCCTCGGGGTCGATGCCGAGGGAGAAGGTCAGGCACGCCTGGGGGTCGAGGTCGACCAGCAGGACGCGATGGCCCAGCTCGGCCAGCGCGGCCCCGATCGACGCGACGGAGGTGGTCTTGGCGACGCCACCCTTCTGGTTGGCGACGGCCAGCGTGATCGGGCTCTGGGTGCTCATCACCGCCCATTGTGCCGGACGGGGTCGCGGGCGGTGGGGTCGTCCTGAAATGCTGACCGCATGCCTCCCCAGAAGACGACCTCCCTGATCACCGGCGCGACCGCCGGCATCGGCCACGAGTACGCCGTCCAGCTAGCCGCGCGCGGCGACGACCTCGTCCTCGTCGCCCGCGACTCGGCCCGCCTCGAGCAGGTCGCCGAGGAGCTGCGCCGCGCCCACCAGGTCGACGTCGAGGTGCTGGTCGCCGACCTCACCGACCGCGCGGACCTGGCCCGCGTGGAGGCGCGCCTGGCCGATCGCGGCCGCCCGGTCGACCTGCTGGTCAACAACGCCGGCTTCGGGCTGAAGAAGCGCTTCCTCGACAACACCGCCGACGAGGAGACCGCGATGCTCGAGGTGCTGGTCACCGCGGTGCTGCGGCTCAGCCACGCCGCCCTCGGCGCGATGGCCGAGCGCGGCCACGGCGGCATCATCAACGTCTCCAGCGTCGCCGCCTTCCTCCCCCGGGGCAGCTACTCCGCCGCCAAGGCGTGGGTCAACAGCTTCAGCGAGTGGGCGCACCTGGAGTACGCCTCGCGCGGCGTGAAGGTCATGGCCCTGTGCCCGGGCTTCACCAAGACCGAGTTCCACGAGCGGATGCAGGTCACGCGCGGCGACGGGTTCATGTGGCTCGACGTCGAGTTCCTCGTCAGCACGTCGCTGAGGGACTTCGAGAAGGGCCGCGTCTACTCGATCCCGGGCGCGCAGTACAAGGCCGTCCGCGCCCTCACCTCGTTCATCCCCAACCGGGTGCTGCGGCTGACGCAGTCGATGGGGCGGAAGTAGGGCCCATGACCTCCACCCTCGCGGCCGTCCTGTGGGACATGGACGGCACCCTCATCGACAGCGAGCCCATCTGGATCGCGCAGCAGTTCGCCATGGCCGCCCAGCACGGCGGGACGTGGTCGACCGAGCAGGGCCTGGCGCTGGTGGGTGCGGACATGCACGACACCGCACTGGCGATGCAGGCTGCGGGCGTCGACCTGGAGGCGGCCGAGCTGGTCGCGACCCTCGAGCGCGCGGTCATCGACTCGCTCCGCCAGACCGTGCCGTGGCGCCCGGGCGCGCGGCAGCTGCTGACTGACCTGCAGCAGCAGGGCGTCCCGTGTGCCATCGCGACCACCTCGAGCCACGAGATGGCCGCGCTGGTGGCGGGTGCCGCGCCGGACGGCGCCATCAGCGTGGTCGTCGGCGCCGAGGACGTCACCCGGACCAAGCCCTCGCCCGAGCCGTACCTGCGTGCGGCCGAGCTGCTCGGCGTACGCATCGAGCAGTGCGTGGCGGTCGAGGACTCCTCCAACGGGCTCGCGTCGGCCATGGCGTCGGGTGCCGCGACCCTCGCCGTGCCGAACGACGCGGTGCTGCCCGACGCCGGCGCCTTCACGACCTGGCCGACCCTCGAGGGCCGGACGGTCGCGGACCTCGTCGCGCTGCTGGGACGACGGAGGGATGCTGCGCCCGGAGGCCACCCCCGCACCATCGCCTGACCCATCCTGCGACGCCGACCTCGAGGACGTCCGTGCCCTTCACCCTCTCGCACGTCGCGGCGATCGTGCCGCTCGCGCGCCTTCCGCTCGGCACGCCGGCACTGGTCGCCGGTGCCGTCGCACCCGACATGCCGTACTTCGCACGCTCGTTGCCCGTCCCGGTCAGCGCGCAGTCCTGGTACGAACCGTTCCTCAACGCGACCACCTCCCACACCGTCACCGGTGGGCTGCTGGTCGCCGTGCCGTACGCCCTCGCCCTGACCGTGGCCTGGTGGTTGGCGGAGCGCCCGGTCAGGAGCCTGGTCGGGCGCCCGCCCGCGTCGGCACCCCGGCGCCAGCCGCTCACGGCGGCTGCCTGGGTGCTCCTGTCCGTGCTGGTCGGTGTCGCCACCCACCTGCTCTGGGACTCGTTCACGCACGGCGACGGCTACGTCGTCGAGCACTGGTCCGCGCTCGGGGAGACGGCCGTGGGCGACATGACGTGGGCACGCCTCCTCCAGCACACGAGCACCGCGATCGGCCTCCTGGTCCTCGCCTGGGTCTCGTGGCGGGCCAGGAGGGAGCTCCACCCTCCGCGGCGCGCGGTCGTGTCCGTGGTCGCGGTCGGGGCGGCCGGAGTCCTTCTCGGCGCCCTGCGGGAATGGCGACAGGCTGACAGGTACGACGGCTCGTTGTCCGCGGAAGTACTGCTGCGGGGCAGCGCCGAGGTCGCAGGCGTGGTGCTGCTCGGGGCCTGCGCGGTCTTCGTCCTCGGTTGGTGGGGAGCGCAGCTCCGGCACGGAGGCGAGCGAGCGCCGGAGATCTAGCCGCGGTGGTGTCGGCCGGGTCGCTACCAGGCCACCTGCCCGACCTCCTCCACGAGCACCGGCGCTCCCGGCGCGCGCAGCTCGGCGGCCGGGACGACCTCCCACAGGTCGGCGAACGTGAGACCTGTGCGCTGCTCGAGCATGTCGAGCGGGACGAGGTAGGTGTCGAAGTCGTCGAGGAAGGCCTGGTCGTCCCACCGGGCCAGCACGAGGCGCTGGGACAGGACGAACGCCTTGCACCTCAGCTCGCCGTCCATCCGGTAGACCACGAACTTCCAGTGCTCGCGAGGGACCTGCACGATGCCGCGATACGTCGGGTCGTCCTCGCGGAGCACCGGGCCGGCGAACAGCGTCAGCCGCCGGTCCTCGAGGCCCTCCTGCGCCAGGACGGCGTTCTCGAGCAGGCCCCAGGCGCCACCCCGCCCGGACTGGTTGAAGTCGTCCATCTGGGGCGTGATGTTGGTGAAGAAGAACGAGTCCGAGTTCGCCGCCCGGGCTTCCTCGAGGGTGCCCCACAGCAGGTCCGAACGACGGGCCACGTGCCCGCGGTCGAGCCGGTTGTCGGCGTACGCCTCGTCCAGCGTCTGCTCCGTCATGGGGATGCGCGGGTCGGCGCGGAACCGCTCACCGGACCGGCTGATCGACTCGCTGGGGAACAGCCGGAGGCCGTCGATGTTCCACGCCACCCACCAGGCCAACCGGCGCGTGGGGTGCATCTGCACGGTGAAGTGCGTGTAGTCCAGGAGCGCGCCGCCCGCGACCTCACCGCTGCCGGGAGGAGCGAGCGGGGTCTGCAGGAAGTCGCTGTCGTACCCGAGGTCGGCCATGGGACGAGTGTCCCGCACGCCGACCGCGCTCAGCGGACCTGCGAGGACGCCAGGGACAGCAGCAGCTCGTACTGCTCCGGGTCGGTCGTGTGCACGCCGAGGTCGTGGTCGACCTTTCCGAGCCCGTGGTGGTCGCTGCTGCCGGTGACGACCAGGTCGAGGTCGCGGGCGATGCCGCGCAGCTCGGCCCGGTCTGCCGGCGAGTGGTCCTGGTGGTCGACCTCGATGCCGGCCAGGCCGAGGTCCTTCAACCGGGCGAAGGCAGCCTCGTCGAGGACCGAGCGTCCGCTGCGGCCCCAGGGATGCGCGATCACGGTGACGCCGCCGGCCGCGACGACGAGCCCGATCATCTCCTCCAGCGGCGTGGCGTAGCGGTTGGCGTAGCCCGGACGCCCCGGGTTGAGCAGGTCGTCGAAGGCCTGCGTGCGGTCGCGTGACACCCCCATCCGCACCAGCGCGTCTGCGACGTGCGGGCGCCCGGCCGCGACGGACCCGCCCGCCTCACGGCGTACGTCGTCCTCGGTGATGTCGATGCCGTGCCCGCGCAGCGCCGCGACGATCGCCGGGGTGCGCTCGGTGCGGCCGGCGAGGATGCGGTCGAGGGCGGCCACGAGCGGTGGGTACGTCGGGTCGGGGAGGTAGCCGAGCAGGTGCACGCCGCGGTGGCCGAGCCGCGTGCTGATCTCGAGGCCCGGCACGAGCGTGATGCCGACCTCGTCGGCCGCGCGGCCGGCCTCCGCCCAGCCCGACATCGCGTCGTGGTCGGTCAGCGCGACGACGTCGAGCCCGGCCGCCGCGGCTGCGCGCACCAGGTCCCCGGGGGTGTCGGTGCCGTCGCTGGCCGCGGAGTGGGTGTGGAGGTCGATCCGCACGTCAGCTGTTCCACTTCAGCAGGACCGGGGTCTCCCGCTCGAAGCCCAGCACCGAGATCGTCGAGACGTCGAGGCGGAAGAAGCGCCCCTCGGTCGCGGACTGCTCGAGCCAGCGGGCGGTCAGCACCCGCAGCGAGTGACCGTGGGCGAAGACGAGGGTGCGGCGCTGGCCGCGGGCGCGCTCCACGACGCGGTCCAGACGGGCGGCCACCTCGTCGGCGCTCTCGCCACCCGGCGACGGGTGCGTCCACACCGTCCAGCCCGGGACGGTCTCGCGGATCTCGGGCGTGGTGATGCCCTCGTAGTCGCCGTAGGCCCACTCGACGAGGTCCTCGTCGGGCTCGGCGTCGGCGAAGCCGGCCAGCTCGGCCGTACGCCGGGCACGCCGGCGCGGGCTGGTGAGCACGAGGTCGAACTCCACGTCGGCCAGCCGTGGGGCCAGCTCGCAGGCCGCGGCCTCGCCGACCTCGGTCAGCGGCAGGTCGGTGGTGGAGGTGTGCTTGCCGTCGCGGCTCCACTCGGTCTCGCCGTGGCGCACCAGCCAGAGCTCAGGGGCAGGGGCAGACATGCCCGCGAGTCTGCCACGGAGCGGTGCGAGGCCTGCCACGATGCTCGGCATGAGCGCAGCGCCGCCCGCGGCCCCCGGCCCGCGGCACGCCCGCGCCGCGATCGCCGCGGCCTTCTTCACCCAGGGCCTGGTCTTCATCAGCCTCACCACCCGGCTGCCGCGCTTCCAGGACCGCTGGGACCTCGGCGAGCTCGCGCTGTCCGGGGTGCTGCTGATGATGGTGCTCCTCGCCGGGGTCGGGTCGCTCGTCGCCGAGCGGCTCGCGCCGCGCCTCGACAGCGCCGTCGTGCTCCGGGCGGGGCTGCTCGTCATCGCCTGCGCGGTGGCCGTGGTGGTGCTGGCGCCGACCACGGTCGTCTTCGTGCTCGCCCTGGCGGCGTACGGCGTCGGGCTGGGGCTGGTCGACGCGACCGGCAACATGCAGGCGGTCGCCCTCGAGCACCGCATGGGCCGGGTCGTGCTGCCGTCGTGCCACGGCGCGTGGACCCTCGGCGGTGTCGTCGCCGCGGTGCTGACCCTCGCGACGAGCGGAGCGCCCTGGTCGGCCGTGGCAGCGGTGGCGGTGCTGCCGCTGGCGGCCGCTGCGGCGCCGTACCTCCCCCGCGACCACGGCACGGCTGCCACCTCGACCGAGACGGACGTGCCGTGGCGCGCGATCGTGATGATCGGGCTCGCGCTCGTCGTCTTCTACACGGTGGACACCGCCGCGGCGACGTGGGGACCGGTCTACCTCGACGACGTCTTCGACGCCCCGGAGGACCTCGTCGCCCTGGCCACGCTCCCCTACCTGGTTGCGAGCGGGCTGGTGCGCCTGGTCGGCGACCGGCTCACCGAGCAGGTGGGGGCCGTACGCCTGCTGCGCGCGGGCGCCGCGGTCGCGTTCGTCGCGCTCGCACTCGTGGTGGCGGCCCCGTCGTGGCCGGTGGCCGTGGTCGGCTTCACGCTGCTCGGCTGCGGGGTCGCGGTCGTGGCGCCACTGAGCTTCTCCGCCGCCGCGGCCCTCGCCGGTCGGGACGCCGATCCCGCCACGCGGCACGCGCGGGTGGACGCCGTGGTGGCGCGGTTCAACCAGTTCAACTACGCCGGTGCGCTCCTGGGCGCGGTGATGACCGGCGCCGTGGGTGCGGGCTCGCTGCGCGTCGGCTTCGCGGTCCCGCTGGTGCTGGTCGTGGCCCTCTTCTGGCTGGCGCGCGCCTTCGCGCCGGCGGACGACGTGGTGTCGGAGCCGTCCGCCGGCAGGTGAGGCTCAGACCCCGCCGCCGCCGGCCTTGCGGCGGTGCATCGGCTTGGCGACGTTCTTGTCGTTGATCTCCGAGCCGTGGGCCTTCTCGCGCGCCGCTGCGCTGTCGTCGGGGTGGTCGTGGCCCTTCTTGCGCTCGAGGGCCTCCCTCATCTTCGCCTTGATGTCCGCGTTGGGGTCCTGGTCGGCCATGGGGTCCTCCTGGGTTGACGTGAGGGCTCTCGTGCGTCGGACCACCCACCCTGCCAAAGGCGTCAAGAGGGGTCGAGCGATTAACCGCGGCGCGGCTGCCTGAGCACGTCGAGGCGTCCTGCGAGACCGCCCGACATGCGGTGCACGTGCCACCGGCAGTCGCCGAGCATCACGTCGTACGCCGCGTCACCGAACTCGGCGCGGTAGCGCTCGGGCTCGCGGAGCAGGCGCGCCAGGTGCAGCAGCGCGCGGCCGCCCGCCCCCTCCTGCTCCTGCGACCACTCGCCCCACTCCCCTGCCAGGTCGATCGAGTCGACCACCTCGAGGCCGGAGCGCGCGATCGCGTCGTCCACGACCCGCGCGTCGGCACTGGCGGGCACCACGCCCATCACGTCGAAGAGCCAGTCGGCCTCGTCGAGGGGAAGCAGGTCGGTCGCGACCACCTGGTAGGACACGACGTGGCCACCCGGACGCAGCACCCGGGCGAACTCCGCCCAGGCGTCCTCGGGGTGCTCGACGTGGACCATCACGTCGCGGCACCAGACCAGGTCGAGCGAGGCGTCGGGCGTCGGGAGGGCCGTCGCGGTGCCGCGCTCGAAGGAGACCCGCGACGCGATCTCGGGCACGAGGTCGCGCCGGGCCGCGCGGGCCAGGTCGAGGTGGCGCTGCACGGGGTCGATGCCGAGGACCCGCAGGCCGAAGTGCGTCGCCAGCCTGAAGGCGTGGGCCCCTTCACCGCAGCCGACGTCGACCACCCGGCTGTCGGGCGGCAGGTCGAGCTCGCGCACCACCTGCAGCATGATCGAGGGGTCGCGCGGGGCGAGGCTCTCGTCGAGGCGCGACGCGAAGGCCTCCTCGAGGCGCGGGTAGGTGTCGTAGAAGAACTCGCGATCCCAGGCCACGGGGGGAGTCTGCCGCACCCAGTAGGGTCACCGGCATGGCTCGGCGCGTGTTCCTCCACGTCGGCACGGCCAAGTCGGGCACCACCTACCTCCAGGACCTCTGGTGGCGCCACCGCGACGAGCTGCGGGAGCGCGGGCTGCTGCTCCCGGGGACCGGTCGTCGCGAGCACTTCACCGCCGCCGCGCTGGTCAAGGGCATGACCGCCCACGTCGAGCGGCTCGACGAGCACGAGCTCGCGACCTGGCCGCGCCTCGTCGACGAGACCGGATCATGGGCGGGCGACGTCCTCCTCAGCAACGAGCACTTCGCCGACTCACCACCCGACGCGGCTGCCGCGGCGCTGGCCGACCTCGCCGGCGCGGCCGACGAGGTCCACGTCGTGATCACCGCACGCGACCTCGGCCGCGTCCTGCCCTCGGCGTGGCAGCAGCGCGTGAAGATGGGCGCCCGCCAGCCCTACCGTCGCTTCCTCGCCACCGTGCGGCGCGGCGAGGACGACCAGAAGTTCTGGCGCTACCAGGACGTGACCGCCATCGCGGACCGCTGGTCCGCCGGCCTCCCGTCCGACCGCGTCCACCTCGCCGTCGTACCCCCGTCGGGCGCGCCGCGCGACGAGCTCTGGTCGCGCACGGCCGCGGTCCTGGGCCTCGACATGACGGGGCTCGACACCGAGTCGCGCCGACCGAACGACTCGCTCGGGCTCGTGGAGGCCGAGCTGCTGCGGCGCGTCAACGAGCGCGTCCCCCGCCCGCGCCGCTCACCGGCGCTCACCCGCCACGTCAAGGGCACGTTCGTGCCGGAGGCGCTGGCCGGCTCCGCCGAGCGGGAGTCGTTCGTGCTGCCCGCCCGGCACCACGCCTGGGTCCTCGAGCGCTCGCAGGCCACCGTCGCCGAGCTGGGCGCACGGGCGTACGACGTCGTCGGCGACCTCGTCGACCTGCTGCCCGCCGACCCGCGCGCGGGGCGTACGCCCGACGACGCGACCGACGCCGAGCTGCTGGCCGCGGCCACGACCGTGGTCGCACGCCTGGGCGTCGCGACCGTGCCCGCGACCCTCGACGAGGCGCTCGACCTCGTCACGGCGGACCTCCTGCGGCGGAGCGGACCTCAGCGCGGGACGAGCGCCCAGTAGTCGAGGTCGAGCAGCACGCCGTCGGCGTACTTCCCGTCCTCACCACGCAGCGTCATCGACTCGTCGCGTCCACGGGTCGCCACCAGGCGCAGCCGCAGCGCGCCGACGCCGGGAGCGTCGAGCTCGGCGACGTCCAGCACCTCCGACCACGCGTGGACGGTGTCGGCGGCGAAGGCCGGTGCGACGTGGGCGCCCGCGTTGATCGCGGCGACGAGCTGGGCGTTGGCGAGGCCGTTGAAGGAGAGCGCGCGTGCCAGCGAGATGACGTGGCCGCCGTAGACGAGGCGGCGGCCGTCGGGACGGGCGTCGGTGTCGAAGTGCACCTTCGCGGTGTTCTGCCACAGGCGCGTGGCCATCATGTGCTCGGCATCCGTGAGGGTCACGCCGTCGACGTGGTCGATCCGCTCCCCCACCTCGTAGTCGCCGAGCCGGTGCGGCGACCCGGCCGCCGCAGCGTCGTACGCCGAGAAGTCGAGGCCGGCGGGCACCACCAGGTCGCCGGGGGCGACGGCGTCGGCGAGCGTGGGCACCACGGTCTCGGGGGCCGGGGACTCCGCCGAGCGCTTGTGCACCATCACCCAGCGCGCCCAGTCGAGGACGACCTCGCCGCGCTGGTTGGTCGCGGTCGAGCGCACCCAGACCACGCCCGTGCGGCCGTTGGAGTTCTCCTTGAGGCCGATGACCTCCGACCGGGTGCGCAGCGTGTCGCCCGGCACGACGGGCAGGTGGAAGCGGCACTCCGCGTAGCCGAGGTTGGCGACCGCGTTGAGCGAGACGTCGGCGACGGTCTTGCCGAAGGCGACGTGGAAGCCCACCAGCTCCTCGACGGGGTGCGGCGAGAGGCCGACCGAGGCGGCGAACTCCGCCGAGGACGGCAACGCGAAGCGGGTCGGGTAGATCGCGCCGTAGAGCGCGCGGTCACCCTCGGTGATCGTGCGCGGGGTGGCGTGCTCGATGACCTGCCCGAGCGTGAAGTCCTCGAAGAAGTTGCCGGCGTTCGTCTTCATGCCGCACATCGTGCCGCAGCGGCCGCCGTCCGGGCGGCCGCAGTCACGTGGGATGCGTCACGACCGCGTCGGGCCGTCCAGGACCTCGCCCTGCAACGTGGTGACCAGCCGGGCCGTCGCGCCCGAGGGCGAGCGGACGAGGATGGTGATGCGGGGACCGGCTCCGCGGTCGGCCAGGAGCGCCTGCACCAGCCGACCGCGCGGCCCCAGCAGGGAGCGCGTCGCGTCGACATTGGCCGCAAGGCCGCTGGAGCCGAGCGTGCCGAGGTCGACCATCGCCGCAGGGTCGCGGGCCGAGGCCGCCTCCTGGCGCCAGCTCCCGTCATAGGACCACACCTCCGACCGCGACCGCCCTCCCGGCACCGGGACCCGCACGGTGACGCCGTCGGGCTCGACCCGGACCTCTCGGGCGAGGGTGGTGCCGAACCGTTCCTCGTAGGACCCCACGAAGCGACGGAGCTGGCCGGGCGTGACCTCGAACCCGATCGTCGTCGCCGGCGCGGCGGTCACGTCCTCCCGGAACGTGGTCTCGGAGGAGGGCCCCGCGGCGAGCGCGAAGAGCGCCACCAGGCCCGCGACGCCGCCCCCGACGACGACCAGGAACAGACTGAGGCCCACCAGCACGCCCCCGGAGTGGCGTGCCCGCAGCCCCGGACCTCGCACCGGCACGCGCGCCATCGGCGCCGCCGCGGGCGCTCCGGCGACGGGGCGCAGGTCGCGGGTCAGGGTGACGAGCTCGTCGCGGGTCTCCGCTCCCCGGGCCCTGTCCAGGCGCAGGTCGCGGTCGGCCTGGCCGATCTGGCCGTCGGCGTACGCCGCCTCGATGAGTGCGACGAACCGCTCGCGCTCCGCGTCCTTGACCCCGAACCCCCGCATGGGAGGTGAGTCTAGGCCTCCGACTGCTTGCTGAAGGCGGCGTCGAAGGACTGCGCCGGCGGGTCGAAGTCGAGGGAGCGCAGGTGCGCCAGCGCCTCCGGAGCACCCCGCAGCCGGTCCATGCCGGCGTCCTCCCACTCGACCGAGATCGGGCCGTCGTAGCCGATCGCGGTGAGCGTGCGGAAGCAGTCCTCCCACGGGATGTCGCCGTGCCCGGTGGACACGAAGGTCCAGCCGCGGCGCGGGTCGTCCCAGGGCAGGTGCGAGGAGAGGATCCCGTTGCGGCCGCCGCCCATCCGCATCCGGGTGTCCTTGCAGTCCACGTGGTAGATCCGGTCGGCGAAGTCGGTGATGAAGGCGACCGGGTCGATGCCCTGCCAGAGCATGTGGCTGGGGTCCCAGTTGATGCCGAAGGCCGGGCGGTTGTCGACGGCGTCCAGTGCGCGGCGGGTGGTCCAGTAGTCGTAGGCGATCTCGGACGGGTGCACCTCGTGGGCGAACCGCACGCCGCACTCGTCGAAGACGTCGAGGATCGGGTTCCACCGGTCGGCGAAGTCCTGGTAGCCGGCCTCGATGCGCTCGGCCGGCACGGGCGGGAACATCGCGACGTACTGCCAGATCGAGGACCCGGTGAAGCCGACGACGGTCTTCACGCCGAGCTTCTGCGCGAGCCGGGCGGTCAGCTTCATCTCCTCCGCGGCGCGCTGGCGCACCCCCTCGGGGTCGCCGTCGCCCCACACGCGCTCGCGCACGATCGCCTGGTGGCGGAAGTCGATCGGGTCGTCGCAGATCGCCTGACCGGTGAGGTGGTTGGAGATCGCGTGCAGCTGGAGGCCGTGCTCCTCGAGGATCGCCAGGCGCGAGGCGACGTAGTCGTCGTCGTCCCAGCGCCACGCGTCGAGGTGGTCGCCGGACACCGCGACCTCGAGGCCGTCGTAGCCCCACGAGGCGGCGAGGCGCGCGACCTCCTCCAGCGGCAGGTCGGCCCACTGGCCGGTGAACAGCGTGAACGGTCGTCCCATCAGATCTCCACTCCTCGGTCCACACGGACATGATCGCCGTCGCGCTCGGCGCTGGCCTCGATCGCGGCCAGCACCCGCTGCACGGCGAGCCCGTCCTCGAACGACGGCGTCGGGTCCTGCCCCGCGGCGAGCGCGGCGAGGAGGTCGGCGGCCTGGTTGGTGAACGTGGCGTCCCATCCCAGCACATGTCCCGGTGGCCACCAGCCGTCGACATAGGGGTGGTCCGGCTCGGTGACGAGCACGCGGGAGAAGCTGTCGGCGCCGTCGAGGCACACGTCGAGGTGGTTGAGCGACTCGAGGTCGAAGCGCAGCGCGCCGTCGCTGCCGTAGACCTCGATGCCGAGGGCGTTCTTGCGGGCGGTGGCCATCCGGGTGACCTCCAGGCTGACCACGGCGCCACCGTCGGTGCGCATGGTGGTCCAGGCGGCGTCGTCGACGGTCACGTCCTCGACCCCGTCCGCGCCCGCACGCTGCGGCACGAAGGTGCGGGTCACCGCGTTGACACCGGTGACCTCCTGGCCGAGCAGGAACCGCACCTGGTCGACCGCGTGGGAGGCCAGGTCTCCGAGCGCGCCCGACCCGGCGGTCTCGCGGCGCAGCCGCCACGTCATGGGCGCTGACGCGTCGGCGAGCCAGTCCTGGAGGTAGGCGATGCGCACCTGGCGCACGTCGCCGATGCGGCCGGCGGCCACGTGCTGCCGCGCGAGCGCGAGGGCCGGCACCCGGCGGTAGTTGAAGCCCACCATCGAGTGGACGCCGCGCTCGCGTGCGGCACGGGCGGTCGCGACCATCTTCTCGGCCTCGGCCATCGTGTTGGCGAGCGGTTTCTCGGCGATCACGTGCTTGCCGGCCTCGAGCGCGGCGATCGCGACCTCGGCGTGGAGGTGTCCCGGGACGCAGACGTCCACGACGTCGATGTCGTCGCGCTCGAGCACCGAGCGCCAGTCGGTGGCCGACTCGGCCCAGCCGTACTGGTCGGCGGCCGCCGCGACGGCGTCCGCGTCACGTCCGACCAGCACCTGCTGGCGTACGCCGGGGGCGCCGGGGCGCAGTGCCGCGGCGTTGCGCCAGGCGTGGGAGTGCGCCTTGCCCATGAAGGCGTAGCCGATGACGGCGACGCCGAGGGCGGGAGGTGGGGTGCTCATGGGGTCTCCTGGTGGACCGGTGCGGGGAGGGAGCGCAGGAATGCGAGGCCGTCGCGGGCCAGGTCGTCCTGGGTGGTGGCCAGCGGCCGCCAGATGGAGGCGGCGGTGGCGATGGAGGCGTTGTCGGCGGTGAAGCTCTCGATGACGAGCGGGCCGCCGTAGCCCACCTCGTCGAGCGCGGCGAGGAGCGCCGGCCAGTCGGTCTGGTCCCCGCCCGGGGCCCCGCGGTCGCTGCCGCAGACCTGGACGTGGACGAGGTGCTGCCCGGCGGCGCGCACGGCGTCGGCGCTCGAGCGCTCCTCGATGTTGAGGTGGTAGGTGTCCAGCGCCAGGCCGAGGCCCTCGCCGAGCAGCGGGCCGAGGGCGGTCAGGGCCTGGTCGACGGTGTTGACCAGGGAGGTCTCGTAGCGGTTGAGCGGCTCGATGCCCAGGCGTACGCCGCGGTCGACGGCGTGCGCGACGACGGGTGCGAGGTGGGTGCGCACGGCGTCGTACGCCGCCTGCCGCTCCCCCGCGTCCATCCGCCACACCCGTCCGGTGGCGGCGTAGAACGGTCCGCACACCGACCGCGCGCCGATCGCGGCGGCGAGGTCGATGCAGGCGCGCAGGTAGTCCTGCGTGGCCGGCACGCACGCCGGGTCCACGAGGTCGCGGCCCGGCGCCATCGCGCCCACGACGTACGGCCTCAGGCCGGTCGCGGCGAGCGCGTCGGCGACCACAGGTGCGGTGAGGTCGCCGGCGTTCTCCAGCGGCAGCTCGACGGCGTCGAAGCCCATCGCGGCGACGCGGCGGAGCAGGTCCGCGACGTCCGCGTCGGTGAGCGGTGAGGTCCAGACCCACGTGTTCACGCCGATCTCGCGCATCGGGTCACGGTCCTTTCAGTCAGGGGGTGTCGGTGGGCCGGGCTCGGGACCCGACCCACCGACGTACGGAGGGCGCTGCTCAGCGGTGCCGGATCAGGGGATCTGGCGCTCCTGCCAGACCTCCGGGTAGCCCGGCAGGTCCTCCCCGCCGAACTTCGCGTAGTGGCCGTCAGGCATCCCGTCGTTGGCCTCCAGGAAGTCACCGCGCTCGTCCTCGGTGATCGGGACCTGCGGCAGGACCCACTCCTTCGGGACCTCCTCGCCGGCCCAGATCTTCTCCAGCGCCAGGAGCGGGGTGCGCCACTGGAAGTTGCTGTAGACGGGAGCCAGGCCGGTCAGTCCGGTGTCCTCCCACTTGCGCAGGAAGCTCATCTCGTCCTCGCCGGTCATGACCGGCAGGTCGGCACCGAAGTCCTCGAAGGCCTCGATCGCGGCGACGGCACCGTCGCCGGCGTCCATCCACACACCGTGGACCTCGCCCTTGTTGAGCTCGTCGGTGATGAAGGTCTTGATCTCGGTCGGGTCGGCGCCGGTGAAGAAGTCGACCGCCTCGATCCCGTTCTCGTCGAAGAGCTTCTCGGCTGCGGCCCAGCGCTGCTCGAGGACGTCGACACCGGGCAGGATGCGCAGCGCGACGACCTTGTCGCCCTCCTCGAGGTTGTCGATGAGGAACTCGGCGGTGTCGATTCCCCACGCGAAGCCACCGATCGGGTGGATGAAGGTGGTGGCGCAGTCGGTCTCCACGCCGCGGTCGAAGACCACGACGGGCTTGCCGGTCTCGCACGCACGCTCGACCGCATCGGTCATGGCCGCGGTGGAGTTGGGCGAGATGATGAAGGCGTCGCAGTTGCCCTCGGAGATGAAGTAGTCGATGTCGGCGATCTGGGTGTTGTCGTCGTCGCCGGCGTCGCGGGTCTCCATCTCGGAGATGACGCCCTTGTCCACGAGCGCCTCGAGCTGCTGGTTCATGGTGATCCAGCCGGTCTGGCGCCAGGGGTTGGAGATCGAGGCGTTGGCGAAGCACGCCTTGCCCGCCTGGTCCGAGGCGTACTCGGCGGTGTCGGTCATCTCACCGTCGATGTACTGCAGCCACGGGGTCTCGGGGTCGCCCTCGAAGGTCGCAGAGCGCTGCTCGAACTGCTCGTCGTAGACGGCCTGGTCGAACCACTCCTGGTCGTCGGCCGGGCTCTCCTCCGAGGCGTCCGGGGACTCGGAGGACTCCGAGCTCTCGTCGGTCCCCGAGGTGGAGTCCGTGGGGTCCTCGGTGCTGCAGGACGTGGCGAACACCCCGAGCAGCAGTGCCGAGGCCACGGCCATCGGCGCGCGGTGAATCCTTCTGCGCATCAGATTTCTCCTGTTTCTGTGCCCGGGCGGGCAGTGGTGGGTGATGGTGCGGATGCAGCGGGTGGTGCGGGTGGTGAGCTCTTCGAGGGGCGCCGGCCCAGGGACCAGGCGCGGCCGGCGGCAGCGACGGCGAGGATGATGATCACGCCCTGCACGGTCGGCCTCCAGGTCGATTCGATCTCCTGGAAGTTGAGGAACGAGAACAGCAGCTCGAGCGCGAAGGCGCCGGCCGCGGCGGACAGGATCCAGCCGCGTCCACCGCCGAGCACGACCCCGCCGAGGACGACGGCGGTGATCGCCTGGAACTCGTAGCCGGCCCCGACCGAGGGATGCACGCCGGCGTAGCCGACCAGCAGGATGCCGGCGACCGTGGCCGAGAGCGAGGAGAGCATGAAGGCGCGGGTCTTGACCCACCACACGTGCGCGCCGGCCAGCGCGGCGGCGTCCGGGTTGTCGCCCGTCGCGATGATGGTCCGGCCGAACGGCGAGCGCATCAGCCACACACCGCCGACCATGACCAGCACCAGGACGATCACGGGATAGGGCAGCACCTCGACCACGGGCACGTCCTGGATGCCGCCCCGACCGATCTCGCGGAACGAGTCGACCGGGTTGCCGGTCGCCGCCCCGCCGGTCAGGAAGCGGACGAGCCCGCCGAGGGCCAGCATCGTGCCGAGGGTGACGATGAAGCTCGGCACCCGCAGCAGCGTCGTGCCGAGGCCGTTGACCAGCCCCACCAGGGCGCCGATGACCAGCATCAGCACGAGTGCCGGGAGCACCCGTCCCTCGTCGTCGCCGATGTAGTTGCCCGCGATGACGACCTGGGTGGCGATGACCGCGCCCATGGAGAGGTCGAACTCGCCGGAGACGATCACGTAGTACTGGCCCATGGCCGCGATGGCGATCGGCGCGGTCCGGCCGATGAACCGGATCAGCTGCGGCGGCTCGCCGAAGGACGGGTTGGCCGAGAGGACCGCGACGAAGAGGATCGCGGCCAGGATGAAGACCGCCCCGCCGGGCGTGACGGCCCCGCGCACCAGGCGCCGGGGCAGCGAGCCATCGGTCAGCGGGAGCGTGCGGCCGGGCCGGCCCTGGGCGGTCGTCGCGCTCATGCCGACTCCCCCTTCTGGCCCGCGCGGGACGGACCGGTCACGACGTCGAGGACGGCTGGTCGCGAGGCGCCGAAGCGCGGAGGACGGCGTACGACGCTGCGGCGGGCGTAGACGGCGACCGCCAGCACGATCACCAGCCCGCGGACGAAGTCCTTGAGGAACGGGTTGACCTGCATCACGCCCATGACGTTGTCGAGGACCGCGAAGATCGCGACGCCCCCGATGGTGCCCACGACGCTGCCCTTGCCGCCGGCGAGCAGGGTGCCGCCCAGGACGACGGCGGCGATGGAGAGCAGGTCGTAGCGTCCCTGCGACCCGATCGTCGGGGAGCCGACGCCCGTGCGGGAGAGCAGGAGCAGCGCGGCCACGCCGGCCAGCACCGAGCAGAGCACGTGGGCGGCGACCACCGGGAGCGCGGTCCGCACGCCTGACATCCGGGCGACGTCGCGGTTGCCGCCGATGGCGTAGACGTGGTGGCCCAGTCGGGTGTGGCGGAGCATGAGGGTCACGAGGACGGCACAGACCAGCAGGATGACGAAGGCCGTGGGGATCCACCCCGCGATGCCGCTGCGGCCGAGCAGCCTCAGGTCGGGGGCGGCGGCGCCGTGGCTGCCCTGGTAGTTGGTGCCGAGGTAGCCGCTCACGACCAGGCCGATGCCCAGGCTGGCGATGAAGCCGTGCACGTGCAGCAGGCTGACCAGCAGCCCCATCACCAGGCCGATCACGGCGCACAGCGCCAGGGTGTTGACGACCGCTGCCGGGATGTTGCCGTCGAGGCCCTTCATGCCGCCCGCCGCGATCACGGTCGCGAGGCTGACGACGTAGGGCACCGACAGGTCGAGGCTCCCGACCAGGATCACCAGGGTCTGGCCGATCGCGATCAGGCCGAGCACGCTCATCGCGGTCAGGACCGCCCACACGTTGCCCTGGCTGAAGAAGTTGCGGCCCTCCACACCAGTGAGCACGGCGGAGACGGCCACGACGGCGACCAGCACCAGGTAGATGAGGGCCGTGGAGTCCAGCCGGGTCGCGCGCGTCATGCCGCGTCCCCCTCGTCCACACCCGTTGCGCCGGTGGCCATGGCGAGCACGGCCTCCTCGCTCGACCCGGCAGGCAGCTCGCCCGCGAGCGTGCCGTCGCGCATCACCAGGATCCGGTCGGACATCCCGATCACCTCGGGGAGCTCGCTGGACACCATCAGCACGGCCACGCCCTGCCGGGTCAGCTCGCGCATGAGCTCGTAGACGCGGTGCTTGGCGCCCACGTCGATGCCCCGGGTGGGCTCGTCCATCAGCACCACCAGCGGGTCGATGCTCAGCCAGCGGGCGAGCACGACCTTCTGCTGGTTGCCGCCGGAGAGGAACTGCACCTCCTGGCCGAGGCTGTGCGCGGCGACGTCGAGGTTCGACAGCACGCCCGGCATCTCGCGGCGGGCCTCGGCCGTGCGCCGCGGGAACACCGAGCGCACCACGCCGAGCGCGTTGTCGAGGATGGACTGGTTGAGCGCGAGCCCCTTGGCCTTGCGGTCCTCGGTGATGAAGGCCAGCCGGGCGCGCACGCCCTGGCGCGGGCTGGTCACCCGCAGCGGGGCGCCGTCCAGGCTGAGGCTGCCGCGGGCGACCGGGTGGACGCCGAAGACGGTCTCGAGCAGCTCGGTGCGGCCCGAGCCCTGCAGGCCCGCGAGACCGACGATCTCGCCCGCCCGGACCTCGAGCGTCACGCCGTCGACGTAGCCGTTGCCGACCCCGTCCAGCGCCAGGCGTACGTCACCGACCTCGACGTCGTCCGGCTTGTCCGGGAAGTACGTCGTCAGCGACCGTCCCACCATCAGCCGGACGAGCTCGCCCTCGGAGAGCTCCGAGGCCGGCTTCGTGGCGACGTGCCGGCCGTCCTTGAGGACGGTGATCGTCTCGCAGAGCTCGAAGACCTCCTTGAGCCGGTGGGAGACGTAGAGGATCGCCACGCCACGGTCGGTCAGGCGCCGGATGATGGAGTAGAGCAGCTCGACCTCGTGGTCGGCGAGCGCGGCGGTCGGCTCGTCCATCTGGATCACCCGCGCGTCGAAGCTCACCGCCTTCGCGATCTCCACCACCTGCTGCTCGGCGACCGAGAGGCTGCGGACGAGGGTGCCGGCACGGAGTCCGGACACGCCGAGGCCGGCGAGCAGCTCGTCGGTGTCGCGCCGCATCCGGGCGGTGTCGACCGGCCCCACGGCCCCGAAGCGGCGCGGCTCGCGACCGAGCCAGATGTTCTCCGCGATGGTGCGCTCGAGGAGGAGGTTGAACTCCTGGAACACCGTGGAGACGCCGGCGCGCTGGGCCTGCACGGGGTGGCCGAAGGAGACCTGCTCCCCCGCGACCACGATCTCGCCCCGGTCGGGCGTGTGGACGCCGGCCAGCATCTTCATCAGCGTCGACTTGCCGGCGCCGTTCTCGCCCACCAGTCCGTGGACCTGGCCGGCGTGCAGCGTCAGGTCCACGTCGGCGAGCACGGTGTTGCCGAAGAAGCTCTTGGTCATCGCCGTGGCGACGAGTGCAGGGGTGTCGGGCACGCGGCAACTGTGGCATGCGTCACGGGCTTTTGTCGACCACCTTTCAAAAGTCTCACGCCTAGCGTGGAAAGTCGCCGATGTGCTTGACTCCGGCCGTGCGCACCGGCGAGCTCTTCGACCTCCTCCGTGACGGTCGCCCCTGGACCCGCGCGCAGCTCGCCGAGGCCACCGGCCTCGCCCGCTCCACCATCACCGCCCGGATCGACGTGCTGATGCGCCTCGGGCTCGTGGCCCCCTTCGGCGGCGCCCGGTCGACGGGAGGGCGTCCGCCCGCCCTCTTCGCGCTCAACCCGACCGCGCGACTCGTCGTCGGGGTCGACGTCGGCGCGACCCACGCCCGGGCAGCGCTGACCGACCTCAACGGCTCGATCCTGGGCGAGGTGGACGCGAGCCTGGCCGTCGCGGAGGGCCCGGAGGTCGTGCTCTCCTGGGTGGTGGAGTCGGTGCGCGACCTCATCGCCGCGAGCGGACGCCCGATCGAGCACCTCGCCGCGATCGGGATCGGCCTGCCGGGCCCCGTCGAGCACTCCACGGGGCGTCCGATCAACCCGCCGATCATGCCCGGCTGGGACCGCTTCGACGTCCCCGGCCGCCTGCAGCAGAGCTACCCGGTGCCGGTGCTCGTCGACAACGACGTCAACATCATGGCGCTGGGCGAGCGCCGCCTGCACCTGCGCGACGTCGACGACCTGGTGCTCATCAAGGTCGCGACCGGCATCGGCGCCGGCATCGTGTCCGGCGGCGTGCTCCAGCGCGGTGCGCAAGGCACCGCGGGCGACCTCGGGCACGTCCGGGTCCCGGGCGCCGACGACGTCCTGTGCCGCTGCGGCAACGCGGGCTGCCTGGAGGCCGTGGCGGCCGGTCCGGCCCTCGCCGCAGCGGTGCGCGCCGAGGGCGTGGCCGCCGAGACCGGCGGCGACGTGGTCGACCTGGTCCGCGCCGGCAGCCGGCCGGCCATGGCCGTGGTGCGGCAGGCCGGGCGCGACATCGGCGAGGTCGTCGCCACCATGGTGAACCTGATCAACCCGTCGGTGGTGGTGATCGGCGGGCAGGTCGCCGGTGCGGGCGAGCACCTGCTGGCCGGCATCCGCGAGTCGGTCTACCAGCGCTCGCTGCCGCTGGCCACCGAGCACCTGCGCATCGTCACCTCACGCGCGGGCGGCGAGGCGGCCGTGCTGGGCGCATCGGCGCTGGCGATCGAGCACGTGCTGTCCCCCGACGCGGTCGAGGCGGCGAGCGAGGCCCTCGCCGTCGCCGACGCGGCCCTCGAGGCAGCGGGTCAGCGCAGCTTGTAGTCCTTGAGCAGGCTGCGCCCGATGATCATCTTCTGGATGTCGGAGGTGCCCTCGCCGATGAGCATGAAGGCCGACTCGCGGTAGAGCCGCTCGATCTCGTACTCCTTGGAGTAGCCGTAGCCGCCGTGGATCCGGAAGGACGCCTCGACGACCTCGTTGCAGTACTCCGAGGCCAGCATCTTCGCCATGCCGGCCTCGACGTCCATGCGCTGGCCCGAGTCCTTCATCCGCGCCGCCTTCACCATCATGGTGTGGGCGGTCTCGACCTTGGTCGCCATCTCGGCGAGGCGGAACAGCACGGCCTGGTGCTCGGCGATCGGCTTGCCGAAGGTCTCGCGCTGCTGCGAGTAGGCCACCCCGAGCTCGAAGGCCCGGTTGGCGATGCCGCAGGCCCGGGCCGCGACGTTCACGCGGCCGACCTCGACGCCGTCCATCATCTGGTAGAAGCCCTTGCCGGGCTCCCCGCCCAACACCTGGTCGGCGGACACACGGTGGTTCTCGAAGATGGCCTCGGTCGTGTCGACGCCCTTGTAGCCCATCTTGTCGATCTTGCCCGGGATGGTGAGGCCGGGGGCGGTCTCTCCGAAGCCGGGCTCCTTCTCCACCAGGAAGGTCGTCATGTTCTTGTACGGCGTCTCCGCACCCTCGTCGGTCTTGGTCAGCACCGCGATCAGGGTCGACGACCCGCCGTTGGTCAGCCACATCTTCTGGCCGTTGATGACGTAGTCGTCGCCGTCGCGCACGGCCTTGGTCGAGATCGCCGACACGTCGGACCCGAGACCCGGCTCGGACATGGAGAAGGCACCGCGCACCTCGCCGGTCGCCATGCGGGGCAGGTACTTCTGCTTCTGCTCCTCGGTGCCGTGGTGCATCAGCATGTAGGCCACGATGAAGTGGGTGTTGATCACGCCCGAGACGCTCATCCAGCCGCGGGCGATCTCCTCGACGCACAGCGCGTAGGTCAGCAGCGACTCGCCGAGGCCGTCGTACTCCTCGGGGATCATCAGGCCGAAGATGCCGAGCTCCTTGAGGCCCTCGACGATCTCGGTGGGGTACTCGTCCTTGTGCTCGAGCTCGGTGGCCACCGGGATGATCTTCTCGTCCACGAACTGCCGCACGGCCTTGAGGATCTCGGTCTGGTCCTCGGTGAGACCTTCGGTCTGGCAGAGACGAGGCATGGCGTGGGCTCCTGTGCGGTCGCGGGGCGGAACGTTCGGGAGTCTAGTTACCGGTCGTTCACCTGGGCAGGGGCCGAGTCCGAGACTGATGTCACACGCCCGTGCGTGAGAGAATCGCTGCATGCGACCGACTCGTACGACCGCACCCGTCCTCGCCGTCTCGCTCGTGCTGCTCGCCGGCGCCTGCGGTGACGGGACCAGCCAGTCCGCCGACGACCCCGCTCCGACCAGCGCCAGCCCGGAGCCCACCGCCACGGCCGAGCCGGTCGAGCCCGTCGACTTCGGCAGCGAGCCGACCATCAGTCCGAGCTACAAGGACGCTGCCCTGCGCGCGGTCGACGACGAGCTCATCACCATGGTCCCGACCGTCCTCCCGGAGGGCTGGACCACCGTCGGCGGCGGCTACAGCCCGGACCCGCAGTGGTGGCGCATGGAGTTCACCGCGCCGTCGGGCGACGTGGTGCTCGACCAGCTCCCCGGCACCGGCGCCGACGCCCTGGCCGAGGCCGACGTCACCGAGGCCGCGGGGGTCGACCTCACCGACTGGGGCACCGGCACCTGGTCGGCGTGGGACCACGAGGGCGCCACCGTGCTGGCGTACGACCTCAAGGGCAGCACCGTGGTGCTCCAGGGCCCGGACGTGGAGACCGTCCGGAGCCTGGCGGAGTCGCTGCTCCCCGCCGAGGACGCGGTCGACCAGGAGGGCTGACCTCCTGGTCCGACCTCCTGCGTCAGTCGTTCTCCCACGTCGGGCCGCCGCCGCGCAGGCGGTCCGGCTCGACGGTCACCATCGGGTTGATGCCGACCCGGCGACCGTTGACCATCCGCCACGACGAGTACGTCGTGGTGTAGGCGTCGCGGCTGTAGGGCTTCTCCCACATGAGGTTGAAGTTCGCCATGTAGTCGCGGACCAGGCCGCGGCCGTGCATCGAGAACATGATCTCGTCCTGCGGGGTGCCCAGGCTCGACCAGTTGGTCGATCCGGTCCAGACGATGTGCGAGTCGGGGACGCCCTTGTAGGAGCCCTTCAGCACGAAGTACTTGTGGTGGGTGTAGCGCTCGATGCTCTCCGGCATGTCGTCGATCTCGGGGTCCCCGGTGGGCACGTCGTCGCGCAGGTTGAAGCCGGTGGAGCGCAGGGGCACGCGGCCGCGCGCGGTCGGCGCGCCGATGTGCTGCTTGGTGTGGAAGCCCATCAGGCCGTAGTTGACCCGGAGGTTGCAGCCCTGTCCGTAGAGCTCGCGGAGCTTGTCGGCGATGTAGTTGCCGCGGTTGCCGCGCATCGTGTGCATCGACAGGGCCAGCTGGGTGCGGCGCGGCGCGCCCGTGGCGTCGGTGTAGGTGCACTGGATGTTGTTGAGGATGCCCATCACGACGTCGGTCTTCGGCGTGGTGTAGCGCGGGAAGACGATGTTGAAGTACTTCTCCATGTCGCCGGCCGGGCACGCACGCCCGGCGGAGCAGAAGCCGTAGGACGGCCTGCGCTTGTCCCAGTCGGGGCGCATGTCGTTGAAGAGCGCCTCGAACTGGTCGTAGAGGGTGCGCTTGCCGACCGAGGTCCACAGGTCGTTCCACTGCCAGCGCACGGCGTTGAGGGTCATGTTGTAGGAGCCCAGCATGACGACGTTGCGGTTCCGGCCGGTGCGCGAGAACAGGTAGAACTTGCTGTGCAGGTTGTTGTACTCGTTGTTGTCGGCGCGGCAGCCGGAGACGCAGCGCTTGAGGAAGCTCTTCTTCTTGGTGTTGTTGCCCAGCACCTTCTGGATGCGCACCTGCGCGCCGGGGACCAGGTGGTCGTTGAGGAGGACCTGCACCTTGACCCCGCGCTTGTGGGCGCGGATGAGCTCGTCGGCGAAGACCTGCCGGTCGAGGGAGTAGGCCGAGATGATGATCTTCTCGCCCTTGGGCGTGTTGCGGATCGCGCGGAGCACGTGGCGCTCGATGACGAAGCGGTCCTTGGGCACCATCGGGTTGCTGAACTTCGGCCCGATCGGCACCTTCCACCGCTTGTTGGGCTTGCCGGGCTTGCGAGCCGCGAGGGGCGCCGTCCGGAGGTCCGTGGCGGACACGCTGCCGCCCGGCGCCGCGGCGCCCGCGGACGAGGTGCCCACGACGGCAGGCGCCATCAGCGAGGCGGCGAGGCCACAGGTGGCCAGCAGGGCAATGAGCTTCGAACGCACGTACAACTCCCTCGGGGTGCCCCATGGCACCCGGGTCAGTGATTCCCCCGGGACCGCGGCGGCACGTCACCCGTGCTCGCGCGGACGTCGGCCACGATATCAGCGACCAGGCGGGCGGCCGATTCGAGCAGCTCGTCGGCCGTGACGGTCCCGGGCTCGCGACCGGCACCCTTCCCGGCCCCGGCGGCAGGCTCCCCCACTCCCAGGGAGGAGAGGTCCCCGAGCACGTCGAAGCCCCGCGCCATGATCAGCTCGGCCGCGGAGCGGTCCAGCTCGTCGAACCGGGCACGGTGGTGCTCGGGCAACCCGCCGCGCTCACGCGGCTGCCGCGCCAGCAGGTCCTCGGCCAGGTAGCCGCGGATCCACACGCCGCGGTCGTGGGCGGAGTACGCCGGCAGGTGCTGGTTGACCAGGCGCAGCGTCTCGATCTGCACGATGCCCAGGGCCGGGTTCACCGACTCGGTCGGTACGTCGTAGGCGTCGGGGTCCACGCCCAGCACCTGGGCGAAGTGGCGCCAGTGCAGGTCGGGGGTCTGACCACGGCCCGGCATCATCAGCACGTGGACCCGCTCCCCCGGGAGGTCCGGGGTCCAGCGCTCGAGGACCCCGGCGAGGTCCCAGGTGCGCATGCTGAACTCGGGACCCCCGGCGGGCCGCCCGGCCATCACGTCGTCGAGGCCGACGCTGCTGCCGTTCTTCACCGACTCCTGCCACCCGGCCGAGACCACGCTGGCGGCGTCTCGGGCGGTGACGACGACGTGGACCTCGGCGTCGGGGAAGGCCGCGACGGCGCGCGAGGCCT
Organism: Nocardioides furvisabuli; assembly: GCA_964021995.1. Taxonomy (GTDB): domain Bacteria; phylum Actinomycetota; class Actinomycetes; order Propionibacteriales; family Nocardioidaceae; genus Nocardioides; species Nocardioides furvisabuli_A. The sequence continues at coordinate 157,703 of CAXHZJ010000010.1, forward strand.
GCTCGGCGCTGGCCCCGCAGAGGAACTCGTGGGTCAGCAGCACGTCACCGTCGTACGACGCGGCCTCGTCGACGAGCCGCTGCCAGGCGCCCGGCGCGTTCTTGTGCCGCTTGGCCAGTCGCGGGCGCTCCTGCAGGTCGAGTGCGGCCCAGAGGTGCTCGCGGTGCCCGAAGCCGGGGACGAGGAGGCCGTCGGACCGCAGCCGGTCGCGGTTGGCCCAGACGACCTGCTGGAGGTAGGTCGTCCCGGTCTTCGGCAGGCCGATGTGGAGGAAGACCCGGCGCGGACGGCCGGCGCCCCGGCCTGGGCTCAAGAGAAGTCCCCGCGGTACTTCCCGAGCAGCTCCTCCAGCCTCTTCTCGTCGCGGGCAGCGACCGGGAGGAGCAGCTCGGAGACGACGTCGGTGAGCTCGGCGAGGCGCACGTTGAGGGCCCGGTTCTCCTGCACGGCCTCCTCGAGGGCGGCGACGCGTCGCTCGAGGTCGCCTCCCTGGGCTCCCTGCCGGTTCTTCAGTCCGAACATCCCTGCTCCCTCACACGTTCCAGTCGATGATCATGCGGCACACCTGCGAGCTGCCGGAGTCCGCCGAGACGCGCTCACGCACCTCGTGGAGGATCCGGCCGCCCGACTCGGCGACCTCGGCGGCCACGACCGCCGGGTCGAGGGGCTTGCGCGCGCCCGTGCGCCGAGCGTAGCCGTCGCGGCCCTTGTCGCTGAGGAACTGCAGGTGCAGCGCCCCGGTGGTGCCGGCGACCATCATCCGCGCCGAGCGGAGCATGTTGAGCCGGCCGCGGTGCCCGAGGCGCTCGATGACGTGGACGCAGCCCACGGCACGCGGACCCGGGGTCCGCGCGATCCACGCCGACACCGCGAGGACGTGGCGCAGCTCGAGCAGGTTGAACAGCTGGAAGCTCACCCGCGGGTCGTCGGCGCGCCGCTGCGCCTCGGCCTCGTAGGCGAAGGGCTGGAAGTCCAGGCCGATGGCGCGGGTGCCGCGGTCGGCGAAGAACGCCACGTCCGCGCCGCGGCCGCAGCCGATGTCGACGTACGTCGCCAGGTCGGGGTGGCGCTCGACGACCTCCCTCGCGACGGCGGAGACCGACACCTGCTGGTGGATGGTGCGCTTGTGGTAGCCGTGCCACCCGGCACGGCCGGTGCGCATCCCGCGGAACCAGCCGTTGAAGAGCTCGATCGTGCTGGCCGGGGTGGTGAACTTGTAGGCCGGGTCCGGCACCCGCCAGCTCGGTCCGTAGGTCGCGGTGAGGAACTTGTCGGTGTTGGCCGGGACCGGGAACTCGCGGCCCTCCAGCGAGGCGGTGCCGAGGGGGTAGATCCAGTCGCGCCGGAACGGCACGGCGATCTCCCCCATGAGGTAGAGGGTGCCGTCGCGCATGAAGCCGCCGAAGACGTCCAGGCCCCGGTCGAGCCCGTCGCTCTCGCGCACGTGCACCTTGAGCGCGATGGCGCTGTAGCGCGTGACGCGGTAGCCCATGTCGGTGAGCGCACGCTGGATGCGGAAGGACTCGCGGATGACGTCGACGGGGTGGTCGTAGGTGCTGACGTAGCCGAGGTCGGCATCGCTGTCGTGACCGATCAGCCCGCCGTCGCGGATCGCGCCCAGGGCGGTGCCGTAGGCCAGGAAGGCGTCGAGCCCGACCTCGCGCAGGGCACCGAGCACCTCCTCGATGGCGTCGAGCAGCGGCTCGACGTGGGCTGCGTCGCGCAGGTCGAACGTCTCGACCAGCTTGAGCGACTTGTCGAGCGCCAGCGGCCGCCCCGCCGGGTTGACGACCTCGATGCGCTCCTGCCTGTCGCCGAGGTGGACCGTGGCGGCGTGGAGGACCGCGCCGCTGCCGGGATCGGTCAGGGTGAGGTCGGTCGTGCCGTCGAGGTAGGGGCGCAGCGGCTTGGGCCACCGCACGAGGTGGCCCTCGTCGTGGGGCTCGCCGTCGCGGTGCAGCCAGAAGGACCAGATCCGCCGGCCGTCGAAGGCGACGTCGACCAGCTGCTCGCGGGGGCTGGCGAGGAGCAGCCCCTCGTCGTCGATGCGGTGCACGTCCAGCGCGCTGGCACGCCGCAGCTGGCCCAGTGACTTCACGCGGCGGAGTATATCGAGGCCGCGACCGGTCACGGGCCCTCGGTCAGCGTGGCCCCGGAGTGGACCATGGCGTGGTCGGACGCACGACCGGCGTCGGTCACGGCGTAGCCGTCGAACGCGACGCCGGTGGAGCCGAAGACCCAGTCCACCTGCATGCTCGCCGGCGGCGCGCAGGCGGCACCCGTGCTGCCGCCGGAGGCCGAGGAGAAGACCCCGCCCGCGGTGAAGCGGCAGAAGATCTCCGCGCGCTCGTTGAAGTCGCCGGTGACGATGACGGGGGTGCCGTCCTCGGCGTGCAGCGACGTCAGGTGCTCGATCTCCATGCCGGCCGCCATCGAGCGCCAGCGGGCGTTGTTGCCGAGGTTCGGGGTGTCGGCCGGGTTGTGGAAGTTGGCGAACCAGGCGCGACGGCCCGTGGTGGTCGACTCCAGCAGCACCACCGGCATCTCGATGCGGCTGCCGCCGGCGTACGGGATGGGCAGCGTGTGCGCCTCGACGAGGCGGAACATGCTGGAGCGCCAGGCGATGTTGAAGCGCACCGACTTCGTGCCGAGCGAGAGACCGGGGTAGAGGGAGTACTCGCCGGCGCGGGCGGTGAACATGTTGTGCTGGGTGGACTCGAACTCCTGGAAGCCCACGACGTCGATGCCGTTGCCGCGCAGCATCGAGATCGCCATGTCCATGCGCGGGCCCGCGTCCGGGTATGAGGCGGGCTTGTTGCCCCCCGGTCCGGTGTGCGAGTCGCCGAGGACGTTGAAGCTCGCGACCCGGAAGGACACGGGCTGGCTGCGCGCCTCCAGCTGCTTCGAGACGCGCTTGGCCAGGCGTCGCTGGGCGGCGCGGAAGCGCTTGACGGACCGGTTGAGCGCGGCCTCGGCCGAGGCACCGTCGGCAGAGCCGGGCTCCGCCTGGTCACCGTCACCGTCGCCGGCTCCGTCGTCGGCTCCGTCATCGGAGCGGGCGCCGTCCTCCCCCGCGTCCGGCTCCGACGACGTGGACCCGGGTGCGTCGGCGGTCTCCGAGCTCGCCGGGTCGGCCGAGGGTCCGCCCGGGCCGGGGCCGGAGAAGAACGAGGCCCACACGACCGCGGGGACGAGCAGGAGCACCAGCACGGGTGCCCACACCTGCGCGCCCGGCCGGGGACGGCCGGGCGCGCTCAGTGAGGGATCCTTGTGCTTCACGGCCACCTTCTGCGAGAACGGGAGCCGGAGGTTCGCGGCAGACCTCGACGCAGGGCGGGACCGGCTCGTGAGGCCAGCCTAACCGACGATCAGGACCCCGGCACCGCCAACGGGTCGAAGGCGGAGAACAGCTGGTAGGGGTCCATCGTCGACCCCGGCACCGGCGGCAGGCCGAGCGAGCGGGTCACCAGGTTGGCGACGTCGCCGACCCGGATCGGCTGGGTTCCGGAGTAGGCCGGCTGCTGCCTGCCGGGCGAGGTGAGTGCCGGGTTGAGGGCGTACAGGTCACTGCCCGGCGCCACGCCGGGGCCGGTGATCCACATCGGCACGCGGTAGCTCTGCTTCCAGGTGGTCGACGAGCCCTTGGCGCGCTGGGCGCCCCCGGTGCCGGTGACGACGAGGAGCGTGGTGCCGTTCATCACCGACTGCTTCTCGATCCCGCGCCGGATGGCCGCGATCCGCTGGAACGCCTTGCGCACCGCCTTCTGGTAGGCCGGGCCGGTGTAGCCGTCGGCCTGGCCGGCCTTCGTGACGCCCGAGAGCTCGATGACGCTGAGGTGGCTGGCCCGGCGTGCGGTCTTCTCGCGCCACCAGCCGACCGCGGCGGCGTCGTCGCGCTTGACCTTGAAGGAGTCGATCTTGGCGGTGCCGTCGTCCTTGCCGTAGGGGTCCTTGCCGCCGGACTTCTTGTTCCAGCTCCGGCGAAGGAGCTCGGTCTGCGGGCGAGAGGCGACGAAGGTCGTGTGGTGGGAGGTGTTGTGGGTGAGGTCGAAGATGCTGGAGACGTACTGCCCGGCCGAGGCGTGCACCGTGGACGGCAGCGCCTTCTTCTGGCCGACGCCGTGCCCGCCGCGCTTGGGGAACACCCGTCGTCCGCTCAGCAGCGAGGCCAGGTTGGCGTCCGGGCCGGTGTTCTCCACGACGGTGCGCGCGTTGGTGGTCGAGGCGCCGTTCTGGGTCAGGCGACCGAGCTCGGCGAGGTCGGCGCCGAAGCCGTTGACGACCGTCGAGGTCAGGCCCGGCACCGCGACCACCACGACGTGGTCGATAGCCGGCGGCGCGGAGGCGGGCACGACGACGTTGGCGTAGTAGAGGGGGTGGTCGCTGGTGCGCGCGACGTAGTCGTTCCAGTAGCGCGTGTAGCCGTTGAAGAAGACGTCCTTGGATCCCATGATCCAGTCGATCGCCCCGCCCGCGGGGGCCGAGCAGGTCGAGCCGTCGACGTAGCCGCCGCTCGCGGACCACATGTCGGAGCCCGGCGCGACGGAGCAGTAGTAGCGGGCCCGGTCGTTCTTGTCGCCGAGGGAGACGAAGGCCGCGTCCGGGTGCGTGACGGCCAGCTCGTTGGCGAGGGCGACCTCCATCGCGAAGCCGGCGTCGCGCCACTGCTGGGCGGGGCCGCGCACGTCAGCGGGGTTGTGGGTGTTGAAGAACCACACGCGGCGACCGGTGTCCTGGTTCTGCAGGAGCACGGCCGGCATCCGGCTCGGCACGCCGTCGAAGTAGGGGATCGGCAGCGTGCGGGACTCGAGGAGCTGCCAGACCGAGGTGTTCCACCCGATCGAGTTGACCGAGGGGCCCGCCGGGTTGTTGAGCCCCGGGTAGGTCTGCCAGGAGGTGCCCATGAGCTCGGCGAAGCGAGCGGCCTGCGGCGGCTGGAACTCCTGGAAGCCGACCACGTCGAGGTCGCGGTCGCCGAGGATGCTCACCACGCGGTCCATGCGCACGACGCCGGTGTCCCAGCCCTTGCGCTTGCCGCCGGGGGCGGTGTGGTCGGCCCCGAGCACGTTGAAGGTGCCGACGCGGAAGGAAGTGGCGGGCGTCGTCTGGACCGCCTCGTCGGAGACGGCTGCCGCCGAGGCGGGCGCCGACGGGCTGAGGAGGAGGCCGGAGGCCAGCGTCAGCGCGACGGCGCAGAGGCGTCGTACGGGGCGCGTGGTGCGCTGGGGAGCGGTCGTGCCGAACATGCTGGGAGCCTCACAGTCGTCGGGGAAGTGGCGTCGTCGAGGTGTAACCGACCAGGCCACTGACCGCGTCAGACCGGCCCCGATCGATGTGACAGAAGTGACTAAAGCGATCAAAGGGTAACACCTGCCCCCGGGTGTGGCCCTGACTCCGCGAGCACCGCGCACGCTACGGTTGCGAGCGTGAGCACCACCCCGACCCGCGTCTTCGTGGCCCGGCTCGTCGGGCTGCCGATCTTCGACCCCCAGGGCGACCAGGTGGCCAAGGTGCGCGACCTGGTCGTCGCGCTCCGCACCGAGACGAGCCAGCCGCGCGTCCTCGGCATGGTCGCCGAGATCTTCGGCCGCCGCCGGATCTTCGTCCCGATGACCCGGATCACCGCCATCGACAGCGGCCAGGTGCACACCACCGGGCTGCTCAACATGCGCCGGTTCGAGCAGCGCTCGACCGAGACGCTGGTGATGGGCCAGATGCTCGACCGGACGGTGACCATCAAGGACCCCTCCGGCGGGGCCGGCGTCACCGGCGTGGTCTTCGACGTGGCGATGGAGCAGGCCCGCAACCGCGACTGGGTGCTCTCGCGCGTGGCGGTCCAGGAGCCCAGCAAGGGCTTCCGCCGGCGCGGGCAGACCCACGTCGCGGAGTGGCGCGACGTCACCGGCCTCACCCGCCACGAGCCGGCGCAGGGTGCGACGCACCTGATCGCCGCGCTCAACGACATGCGCCCCGCCGACGCGGCCAACATGATCCACGACCTGCCCCCGGAGCGGCGTACGGCCGTCGTGGCGGCCCTCGACGACGAGCGCCTCGCCGACGTGCTGGAGGAGCTGCCGGAGGAGGACCAGGTCGAGATCCTCGAGCACCTCGACTCCGAGCGCGCCGCCGACGTCCTGGAGGAGATGTCGGCCGACGACGCCGCCGACCTCATCGCCGACCTCAACCCGGAGACCGCGGCCACGCTGCTCGGACTGATGGAGCCCGACGAGGCCGAGGACGTGCGGCGCCTCATGTCGTACGCCGACAACACCGCCGGCGCGATGATGACGCCCGAGCCGGTGATCCTCTCCCCCGATGCCACCATCGCCGACGCGCTCGCCCACGTGCGCAACCCCGAGCTGACCCCGTCGCTGGCGGCGCTCGTCTACATCTGCCGACAGCCGCTCGAGACCCCGACCGGTCGCCTGCTCGGGGCCGCCCACATCCAGCGGCTGCTGCGCGAGCCCCCGTCGACGCTGGTGGCCGCCGCCCTCGACGACTCCATGGACCCGCTGCGCGCCGACGCCTCGATGGACGAGGTGGCTGCCCACCTCGCGACCTACAACCTCGTCGCCGCGCCCGTCGTGGACGACGAGGGCCGCCTCATCGGCGCGGTCACCGTCGACGACCTGCTCGACCACATGCTCCCCGAGGGCTGGCGCGACCGCGCCCCGCGACCGGGCCCGATCGCCGGCCCGGGCAGCGGAGGTGGTGGGCGATGAGCGACAACCGCCGCACCCGGCTCGACACCCCGCGCGACACCCGTCGCCACCTCGTGCGCCGCCCCTCCTACGACTCCGACGCCTTCGGCTCGTTCGCCGAGCAGTTCGCCCGCTTCATGGGGACTGCGAAGTTCCTGATGTACATGACGCTCTTCGTCATCGTCTGGATGGCCTGGAACACCCTGGCGCCGGCCGACCTGCGCTTCGACGAGTTCCCCTTCATCTTCCTCACCCTGATGCTCAGTCTGCAGGCGTCGTACGCCGCGCCCCTGATCCTGCTCGCGCAGAACCGCCAGGAGCAGCGCGACAAGGTCGTCGCCGAGCAGGACCGGCAGGCCAACGCCCGCGCCCACGCCGACATGGAGTTCCTCGCCCGCGAGGTCGCCTCGCTGCGGATGGCGGTCGGCGAGGTGGCCACCCGCGACTTCCTCCGCTCCGAGCTGCGCGGCCTCCTGGGCGACATCGAGGACCTCTCGACCCGGGGCCCGGAGGACAACGCACAGGCCCCTCCGGACCGGGTGCAGCGGCCGGGACAGTGAGGTCGCGGGGCGGCTCGTAGACTTCGGCATCATGAGCACCCCCACGCAGCAGCAGGTGATGGACGCACTGGCGACCGTCAACGACCCGGAGATCAAGCGGCCGATCACCGACCTGGGGATGGTGGACACCGTCGAGGTCGCCGAGGACGGCTCCGTGGCGGTCCACGTGCTGCTCACCGTGGCCGGGTGCCCGCTCAAGGACACCATCAACCGCGACGTCACCGCGGCCGTCTCCGGCGTCGCCGGCGTCACCTCGGTGGAGCTCACGCTCGGCGTGATGACCGCCGAGCAGCGCGCCGGGCTCAAGGAGATCCTCAGCGACGGCCGCGCCCAGCGCGAGATCCCCTTCGCCCAGGCCGGCTCGCTCACCAAGGTCTACGCCATCGCCAGCGGCAAGGGCGGTGTCGGCAAGTCGTCGGTCACCGTCAACCTCGCCCTCGCGCTCGCCGCGCAGGGCCTGCGCGTCGGCATCGTCGACGCCGACATCTACGGCCACTCGGTGCCCGCGATGCTGGGCATCGCCGACGCCCGCCCCACCCAGGTCGACGACCTGATCATGCCGGTCCCCACCCCCAGCGGCGTCTCGGTCATCTCGATCGGCATGCTCAAGCCGCGCCGCGACCAGGTCGTCGCCTGGCGCGGCCCGATGCTCGACCGCGCGCTCGTGCAGATGCTCGCCGACGTCTACTGGGGCGACCTCGACGCCCTCCTGCTCGACCTGCCCCCGGGCACCGGCGACGTGGCGATCTCGCTGGGCCAGCACCTGCCGAGCGCCGAGGTCGTCGTCGTGACGACGCCGCAGGAGGCGGCCGCCGAGGTCGCCGAGCGCGCCGGCACGATGGCCTCGATGATGCACCAGCGCGTGGTCGGCGTCGTGGAGAACATGAGCTACCTCCCCTGCCCGCACTGCCCGGCCGAGGACGACCACCGCCTCGAGGTGTTCGGCAGCGGCGGCGGCGACCGGGTCGCGGCGACGCTGTCGGAGCGGTTCGGCTACGACGTGCCGGTGCTGGCGCGGATCCCGCTGGACATCTCCCTGCGCGAGGGCGGCGACGTCGGCAAGCCCATCGTCGAGGCGGACCCGACGGCCCCCGCGGCCCGGGAGCTCACCAAGGTCGCCATGACGCTGTCGGGGCGTGGGCGAGGACTCGCCGGCCTGCAGCTCGGACTGACCCCCTCCAACAGGTTCTGACCAGTAGGTTCTGACCCATGTTCGACGTGGGGCTCCTCGAGCTGGCCGTGATCGCCCTGGTGGCGGTCGTCGTGCTGGGTCCCGACCGCCTGCCCGACCTGGCCCGGCAGGCCGCCCAGCTCCTGCACCGCGCCCGCGGGCTGGCCCACAACGCCCGCGACGAGCTGCGCAACGAGCTCGGCCCGGAGTACTCCGACCTCCAGCTGCGCGACCTCGACCCGCGCTCGATCGTGCGCAAGCACCTGACCGAGGCGATGGCCGAGGTCGACCGCGAGGCCGCGAAGGAGAAGGCCAGGGACTCGCTGCCCCAGGGGCAGGTCCCGCCCTACGACGTCGAGGCCACCTGACCCCCGCCTGAGCAGCTAGTCCTCGCGGCTCTGCACGGCGACCAGGCCGGCGTACGGCACCAGCAGCTCGCTGCCGGCGGTGTCGCGGGCCTGGAGGAAGTCGGCACCGACCCGGTGGACGTTCGCCTCGTGGCGGGTGCCGTCGGCCAGGTGCAGGAGGCACCGCGCCCCCGCATCGGCGAGGCGGCGCAACGCGGCGCGCAGGCCGAGCCGGTCGATCGGCGACCACGCCACCTCGGGCACCGAGCGCTCGCTGGCCCCGTGCACCGCCGCCACCGCGCGGAGCGGGACGATCCAGTCCTGTCGGGTCGCGCCGAGCAGGCACCACTCCTCCCCGACCCGGGCCAGGCGTCCCTCGACGCGTCCCACGTGCGGCAGGTCGAGCGCCACGTCGTGGCCGCGGGAGGCCATGAGCCGACTGGCCAGCGTGACGGTGCCGTACTCGGTGCGGGCCCGGTCGGCGAGCTCGGCCTCCCGGTCGTCCTCCCAGGCAGCGGCGGCCTGCCCCTCGAGGTCGTCGAACAGGGCGAAGAGGTCGTGCTCCCAGGACATTCCTCGAGCCTAGGCCGTCGCAGACGTCTGTGGAGGAACCTTTGACAGACCGCTCAAACCTTCGTTGAATGATGCAAACGTACGCAAACGAAAGGTTCGCGATGTCTCGGGGGACAGCTCGCGCCGCACGACCGGTCACCGTCTGGCTGGCGGTGAGCGCTGTGGCGCTCGCCTCGGCCTCAGCAGTTCCCGGCGCATGGCAGGCCGTCGCCGACCGGGCCGGACGTCCCGGCGTCGAGGTCGACCTGCTGGTCGCGGTGTGCGCGACGGGGCTGGCGGTGTCGCTCGCCTGGCTGTGGGCGCTCACCACGGCCACGGTCGCGGGGGTCCTCGTCGGCTCCGACCGCCCCGCGGCCCCGCGCGGCGCCACCCGACGGCTGGTGCTGCTGGCCTGCGGCGTGGCCGTGGTGGCCGGCACGGGCGCCCCCGCCCTGGCGGCCGACGGCGACGGCACCACGCTGCTCGCCGGGCTCCCGCTGCCGGAGCGCGCCGTGGCACCGGCAGCCGAGGCCGCCCGGCAGCCCGAGGGGCGGCCCGCCGCCCGCCCTGCCCTGGCCGCCGCCGAGCAGACCTACGTCGTGCGCCCCGGCGACTCCCTGTGGTCCATCGCCGACTCCCACCCCGAGCCCGGCACGTCGGGCTCCGTGGACGAGCGGTGGCACGCGATCTGGCAGGCCAACCGCGACGTCGTGGGCGACGACCCCGACCTGATCCTCCCCGGCCAGGCGCTCCGCCTGCCCGGACCCCACCACCCCGACCGGCGCCAGCCGCGGGCAACGAAGGACGGAGATCGATGATGAGCACACCGGACCCCACCCACGCCGAGGTCATCCACCTCCGGCCGGCGGCCGCCGCGGGATCGCCCGCGAGCGTGCAGGGTGCCCTGGCGCTGGACCTCACCCCGCGCACCGCTCCCCCGCGGCCGCGCCTGCGCAGCGCCCGCGCCTCCGACCTGGTCGCGCTCGCCCGCGCCGAGCGCAGCCACGTCGACGCCTTCGTCGGCCGCTACCTGCAGGCGCTCGTGGAGATCGCCTCCGGCGACCGGCCGGTCAGCCAGGTGCTGCGGCACACCGCGCCCGAGGTCTACGAGGACCTGTCGGCCCGCGCCCGGACGGTCGCCGCGGCGGCCGGCACCACCCCGGGGCGGACCAGCAGGGCCAACCCGACCCGGCCGGTGGTCGTCGGCGTACGCACCGCCCTGATCCGCGACGACGCGGTCGAGGCGAGCGCGCACGTGCGCTACGGACGCCGCTCACGCGCGGTCGCCGCCCGCTTCGAGGTCAGGCGGGACCGCTGGCAGTGCGTGGCGATCGCCTGGGGCTGAGCCCCGGGCGATCGTCGCTCAGCCGCCGGCGCGCGTGGTGTGGCCCGACGCCCCGCCCGGGGCGCCGTGGCAGCGCTTGAACTTCTGGCCCGAGCCGCAGGGGCACAGCGAGTTGCGACCGACCCCGGCGAACTCGTCGTCCTCGTCGGCGGGCGCGGCGTGCACCTCGGCCTCGCCGTCCTCCGACGGGGCGCTGTAGGACAGGTTCTGCGGCCGGCTCGGCTTCTCCAGGCCCTTGGCCCGGATGGTGGGCGCCGAGGCGTGGGCAGCGGCCTGCGCGAAGTCGATCTGCGGCGTGGCCGCCGAGACCTGCGGCGCGGCGGGCACGCCCTGGTCGTCACCGTCGGCGCCCGCGTCACCGTCGCCGTCCTCGTCGACCTCCACCTGGAGGTTGAAGAGGTAGCCGACCGACTCCTCCTTGATGCCGTCCATCATGGCGGTGAACATGTCGAAGCCCTCGCGCTGGTACTCCACCAGCGGGTCGCGCTGGGCGTAGGCACGCAGCGAGATGCCCTCGCGGAGGTAGTCCATCTCGTAGAGGTGCTCGCGCCACTTGCGGTCGAGGACCGAGAGGATCACGCGCCGCTCGAGCTCGCGCTGGACCTCCTCGCCCATCTCGTCCTCGCGGCGGTCGTAGGCCTCCTGCACGTCCTTTTGGAGGGCCTCGATGAGCTGCTCGCGGCTGATGTTCTCCAGGCCGCCGGCGGCCTTGATGACGCCGTCCTTGGTGAGGCCGACCGGGTAGAGCTGGCCGAGCGCGGTGAAGAGGGCGTCGAGGTCCCACTCCTCGGCGTAGCCCTCGGTCGCGCCCCGGACGTAGCCGGCGATGACGTCGTCGATGAAGCCGCGGATCTGGTCGGCGAGATCGGCCCCCTCGAGGACGCGACGGCGCTCGGCGTAGATGACCTCGCGCTGGCGGCTCATGACGTCGTCGTACTTGAGCACGTTCTTGCGCGACTCGAAGTTCTGCGACTCGATGTTGCCTTGGGCGCCGGCGATGGCGTTGCTGACGCGCTTGGCGTCGATCGGCACTTCGTCGGGGACCTTGAGCACGGTGAGGATGCGGTCGACCCACTCGGACTTGAACAGGCGCATCATCTCGTCCTGGAGCGAGAGGTAGAACCGGGACTCGCCCGGGTCGCCCTGTCGGCCGGAGCGACCGCGCAGCTGGTTGTCGATGCGGCGCGACTCGTGGCGCTCGGTGCCGACGACGTAGAGGCCGCCGAGCTCGCGGACCTCGTCGTGCTCGGCCGCGACCTGGGTCTTGATGCGCTCGAGCATGGCGGGCCACGCGGCGTCGTACGCCTCGGGGTCCTCGACCGGGTCGAGGCCCTGCTTGCGCAGCTCCTGGTCGGCGAGGAAGTCGACCGAGCCACCGAGCATGATGTCGGTGCCTCGACCGGCCATGTTGGTGGCGACGGTGACCGCGCCCCGGTGGCCGGCGAGCGCGACGACCTTGGCCTCGTCGGCGTGCTGCTTGGCGTTGAGGACGGTGTGCGGGATGCCGCGCTTCTTGAGCAGGTTGGAGAGGTACTCCGACTTCTCGACCGACACCGTGCCGATGAGGATCGGCTGACCCTTCTCGTGGCGCTCGGCGATGTCGTCGGCGACGGCCTCGTACTTCGCCTCCTCGGTGCGGTAGACGAGGTCGACGTTGTCGACGCGCTGCATCGGGCGGTTCGTCGGGATCGGGACCACGCCGAGGCTGTAGATCTTGTCGAACTCCGAGGCCTCGGTCATGGCCGTGCCGGTCATGCCGGAGAGCTTGTCGTAGAGGCGGAAGTAGTTCTGGAGCGTGATCGTGGCGAGGGTCTGGTACTCCTCGCGGACCGTCACGCCCTCCTTGGCCTCGATCGCCTGGTGCAGGCCGTCGTTGTAGCGGCGCCCGGCCAGGATGCGGCCGGTGTGCTCGTCGACGATGAGCACCTCGCCGTCCATGACGACGTACTCCTTGTCGTTGCGGAACAGCTCCTTGGCCTTGATGGAGTTGTTCAGGAACGAGATGAGCGGCGTGTTGACCGAGTCGTAGAGGTTGTCGATGCCGAGGTGGTCCTCGACCTTGGTGATGCCGGGCTCGAGGACGGAGATCGTGCGCTTCTTCTCGTCGACCTCGTAGTCGGTGTCCTTGACGAGCTTGGCCGTGATCTTGGCGAACTCGGCGTACCACTTGACCTCGTCCTGGGTCGGACCACTGATGATCAGCGGGGTCCGGGCCTCGTCGATGAGGATCGAGTCGACCTCGTCGACGATGGCGAAGTTGTGGCCGCGCTGGACGCACTCCTCGACCGAGTCGGCCATGTTGTCGCGCAGGTAGTCGAAGCCGAGCTCGTTGTTGGTGCCGTAGGTGATGTCGCAGGCGTAGGCCTCGCGACGCTCGGCGGGACGCATCGACGGCAGGATCACGCCGGTCGTCAGGCCGAGGAAGTGGTGGACGCGACCCATCTGCTCGGACTGGAAGCGCGCGAGGTAGTCGTTGACCGTGACGACGTGGACGCCCTTGCCCTCGAGGGCGTTGAGGTAGGAGGGCAGCACCGCGACGAGGGTCTTGCCCTCACCGGTCTTCATCTCGGCGATGTTGCCGAGGTGGAGGGCCGCCGCGCCCATCACCTGGACGTCGAAGGGCCGCATGCCGAGCACGCGCTTGCTGGCCTCGCGGACCGTGGCGAAGGCCTCCGGCATGAGGTCGTCGAGGGTCTCGCCGGCGGCGAGCCGCTCGCGGAACTCCCCGGTCATCGCGCGGAGCTCGTCGTCGGTCATCTTGACGAAGTCGTCCTCGATGGCGTTGACGGCCTTGGACACGGCTTCGAGCTCACGGAGGATCTTGCCCTCGCCGATACGGAGGAGCTTGTCGATGATGGCAGGCACGAGCGGTAACTGTACCTACCGCTCCCACGAGCGGTGCATCGCGTGCGCCAGCTCGCCCGCGAGGTCGCCGCGACCGCCCACCACGACGTCGTCCAGGCCGAGCCAGTCGGCAAGGCGGCGCAGCTCCTCGGCCAGCTCCTCGGCCGTCCCCGACGGCGCTCCCACCTCGGCGTACGCCCCCGGCACCAGCAGGACCCCGGCCGCCCGGTCCGCCTTGAGGTCGACGCGCGCCACCAGCCGGTCGCCGAGGAGGAACGGCAGGACGTAGTAGCCGTGGACCCGCTTCGCGGCCGGGACGTAGATCTCGATGCGGTAGAAGAAGTCGAACAACGCCTCGGTGCGCGCCCGCTCCCACACGAGCGGGTCGAAGGGGCTCAGCAGCGTCCGGGCGGCCACGCGCCGCGGCAGGCGGGCGTCGCGGTGGAGGTACGCCGCCCGCTTCCACCCCTGGACCGAGACGGGCTCCAGCTCGCCGGACTCCACGAGCTGCTCGATCGCGACGCGCACGCTGGGCGCACCGGGCGCGGGCTGGAGGCGCAGGCGGTAGTAGTCGGCCAGGCACTGCGCGCTCGCCACGCCGTGGGAGCGCGCGGCACGGCGTACGAGCTCGGTGACCGCGTCCTGCGGCGCGGGCGTGGGGGCGTCGAGGACGGCTGCGGGCAGCACCCGCTCGGGCAGGTCGTAGAGCACCTCGAACTGGCTGGTGCGCCCCGCGATCGCGACGTCACCGACGAGGTAGAGGTAGTCGAGCACCTTGCGCGACTCCGACCAGTTCCAGCCCCAGTGCTCCTTGGTGCGGGGACCGGTGCTGAACTCCTCCTCGAGGTCGCGCGCGGTCACCGGGCCGCGGTCGCGCACGGCGGCCAGCACCCGCGGCTCGAGCGCGGCGTCGGCGGTGAAGCCCCACTTGCCGCGCTCGGAGCGGTAGGTCTCCATCCGGTGGCGCATCAGCGGCCACAGGTCGACCGGCATCAGCGCCTGGACGTGCGCCCAGTACTCCACGACCCGTCGTGGCCGGCGCTCGGCGGCTCGCGTGAGCAGCCCGGTGTCGTAGGGGCCCATCCGCGAGTAGAGCGGCATGTAGTGGGCGCGCTGGAGCACGTTGACCGAGTCGACCTGCAGGACCCCGGTGCGCTGCAGGGTGCGGTCGAAGGTGCGCGTGGTCGGCGTCGCGTGGGCCCGGTCGGTGAAGCCCTGCGCCGCCAGGGCGATGCGGCGGGCCTGGAGGCGGGTGAGCGACTCCATCGGACCTAGGGGAGGTCGAGGAGCTTCTCGCGCATGGCGTACATGACGGCCTCCATGCGGGAGTGGAGCTGGAGCTTCTCGAGGATGTTGCGCACGTGGTTCTTCACCGTGTTCTCGGAGATGAAGAGCTCCTTGGCGACCTCGCGGTTGTTGAGGCCCTTGGCCACCAGCCGCAGCACCTCGAGCTCGCGCTCGGTCAGCTTCAGGGCCGGGCCCTGCTCGCGCTCGGGCTTGGACATCTGCTTGAACTCGTCGATCAGCTTGACCGCCATCGACGGGCTGATGAGCGACTGCCCCTCGTTCACCACGCGGACGGCCTGGGCGACCTCCTCGATGGAGGAGTCCTTGAGCAGGTAGCCCGACGCACCGTTCTTGACCGACTCGTAGAGGTCGGCCTCCTCGTCGGAGACGGTCAGCATGATGATCTTGGCCGAGGGCACGGCCTCCTTGATCGCGCGGCAGGCCTCGACGCCGGTGCGGCGCGGCATGCGGACGTCGAGCAGGATCACGTCCGGGGCGGTGGTGACCGCGAGGTCGGTCGCGGTGACACCGTCGGCGGCCTCGCCCACGACCTCGATGTCGCTGTCGCCGCTGAGCAGCATGATCAGGCCACGACGGAAGAGCTCCTGGTCGTCGACCACCAGCACGCGGACGGGTTCACTGCCTTGAGCCTCGGTCACGCGCGCATCATGTCATGCGCGCGTGACCGGGGCGGTGGCGCAGCGGTGGAGTCAGCCCGCGATCTCCCCGTCGACGTCCAGGGAGATCACGCCGTAGTCGTAGCCGCGTCGTCGGTAGACCACCGACGGGCGCTCGCTCTCCTTGTCGACGTAGAGGTAGAAGTCGTGCCCGACCAGCTCCATCTCGTAGAGCGCCTGGTCGAGGGTCATGGGGGCTGCGTGGTGCGACTTCTCACGCACCACCAGCGGTCCGTCCCCGGTCACGGTGATCGGGCCGACCTTGTGCTCGACGACCGTGTCGTCGTCCTCGGCCTCCGTGTCCTCCGCAGCGGCCAGGCCGGCGAGCGCCTCGCCGACCGACACGTGGTCGTTGCGCCCCTTGTGCACGCGTCGCCGGTCGGCGGCGCGGCGCATCTGCGCCTGCATCTTGTCGAGGGCCAGGTCGAGCGCGCCCATCTTGTCCTCGGCCGCCGCCTCGGCGCGGATCACAGGTCCCTTGGAGAACGCCGTGAGCTCGACCTTGGTGGCGCGGTCGTGCTGCCGGGGGTTCTTCTCCAGCTCCACCTCCACCTGGACCCGCATGATCCGGTGATCATGCTTCTCCAGGCGCGTGAGCTTCTCGGACACGTGCTCGCGGAACCTGTCGGACACCTCGCAGTGCCGTCCCGTGACCACAACCTCCATGTGAACCTCCTCAACTAGCGAGCGGACCGCACCCTTCCATGGGCCGCGGCGGCAACCGCCGGGGCAGGGTGGGATGGAGTCCGCCCGGCCGACCTGGTCTTCGACCCCACAATCGCCTGCTGAGACGTTCGCAGCTTCTCCGCCACTACTGGCCTTCTCCCGGCTGCCGGCACATCTGGTGCCGACGACGGGGCAGGACTTACTTCTAAGCCGCACCGTGATCGTCCTGAGGACTTACGTGGACCGTTTCGCCTGCGACTGGCATCGGCTTGCCACGGGACGGACCGCCCGACGCACCTGACGGTGCAGCGCACAGCCCTCTCCGTGACGCAACCACGGACCCGGGCGGACTCCATGACAAGACGCTAGCCCCTCGCGGCCCCCGGGCCAACTGTGGGGGCCACCTGTCGGGCAGTACGCCGGGTGGCCGCCACCGCGGCGACCGCGACGGGTGACAGGCCGACCGCCTCCAGCGCGCGCTGCGCCTCGCGGGCGGTGGCTCCGGTGGTCAGCACGTCGTCGCACACCACGACGTACGCCGTGCCGCGGCGCCGGGCGAGGCGGACCAGCGCGGCCGACGGGCAGTGCATCGAGCCGTCCACGTTGGCCGCGCGACCGCTCGCGTCCAGGCCTGCCTGGTCGGCGGCTCCGCGCGACACGAGCAGCGGCGCGACCACGACCTCCCGCTCCGGACGCAGCACCCTCGCGGCCCGGCGGACCAGGGCGGCGGTGGCCTCGTAGCCGCGCTGCCGGCCGGCGCCGGGGCGCGACGGCACCGGCACGAGCACCAGCGGCACCGCCGGGTCCAGGTCCGCGGCAGCGGCCCGCACGGAGGTGGCCAGCAGGTCCCCCAGGACCCGGCGGTGCGACCACTGGCCGCGGTCCTTGTGGCCCACGACCAGCGCCCGGACGGCGCCGTCGTAGACCTCCGTCGCCCACGGGGCCACCAGTCCGTCGGGGACCGGGGAGGGCCACGCCGGCGCGGCACGGCGCGACAGCGCGCCGCGGCAGGCCCCGCACAGCATCCGGCCCGGCAGGTCGCACCCCACGCACCGGCTGCCGAGGAACAGGTCGAGGGCCGCGTCGATCACCCACCCATGCCAGCAGCACGCGGCCGGGCGGGGCAACCGGTCGGCGTACGGCCTGTGGAGGGTCAGCCGACGTAGGTCAGCGAGGTGAGCCCCCGCGCCAGGTCGGGGACCGGGCGCTCGAGGCGGGTCAGGCTGGTGACGGCGCGCCCGGCGAGCGCGAAGACCTCGCTGCCGTCGACCGGCGAGGACACCAGCTGGCGGGTCGGTCCGCGCAGGCGGGTGGTGCCGCCGCTCGCGACCTCGCCGGGGGCACCGTCGACGGAGATGGTCCGGACCTCGGAGAGGTCCTCGGTGATGTCGCTGAGGACCGACACCGCGGTCGGTGAGCGCCAGCCGATGTCCCGGATGCGCGGGCTGCCCTCGGTGGGGCGCGGCAGCGTGCGGACCGGGGTGCCACCCAGGACCGTCCCGGCCGCGTCCTGGCGCACGCGGGCCGAGACCACGCGGTCGGCCCGGGTCCCGCGCACGACGGCCACCAGCCGGCTCCCGTCGCGCGAGACCAGCAGCGACCTGGCCGGCCGGCCGGTGATGCCGGGGACGTCGACCTCCCTCGCGGAGCCGTCGACCACCACGATGACCCGCGCCCGACCGGCCCCGCGGTCCAGGAGCCAGATCCGGTCGCGGTGGTCCCAGCTCGGCGCGGCGAGGTCGACCGCACCGACGACCGGCCTCGTCGTCTCCCCCGCCGCCGCCTGGACCGGCGCGACCAGCAGGTCCGCACCGTCGTCGGTGACGCCGGCGACGCGGGCGCCGTCGAGGTCCACCCCGATGGAGCGCACGCCGAGGTCCACGGTGCCGAGCGGTCCGGCGGTGGGCTCGAAGGCACCGATCGCGCCGGAGACGAGCAGCCCGCGGTCGAGGGCGAACAGCTCAGCGCTGGGTCGTACGCCGTTGGGGTCGTAGGCGCTGCCCACGTCGAGGTTCACCTGGGTCGAGCCGCCCGGCCCACCCAGCGCGCGCCCGCCGATGCTCAGCTCCACGGCCCGGATGCGCGGCTCCTGGCGCAGGGTCCACACGAGCTGGGCCAGCATCCGCTGCGCCGTCTCGTCGTCCACGGCGTCCGGGTCCCCGGTGAGGGCCACGGTGGCGATGCCTGCGCTGCTGATCGGGACCGCGAGGCCCTCCGCGCTACCGGACGGGAAGTAGGTCTGCACCACGTCGGGCGAGATGTCGTCGGGCTGCACCGCGAGCCCCCGCACGAGCGAGGAGGCGAACTGCTCGCCGCTCGGCACGAAGACGGGCTCGGGCACCAGCACCTGGGCCGTGGGGTCGAAGAAGTAGAGCGAGACGCGCTGGTAGGCGTCGTCGAACCACGAGTCCGGGACGATCAGGGCGTTCGGCAGCTCCTCGATGCGCCACTCACCGTCCTCGAGGGCCAGCCCGAGCCCGAGCAGGCCCTCGGCCTGCGTGCCCTGCCACGCCCCCCGGGCGTCGTAGCGGTTGACCTCCGAGAGCGGGATGCGCACCGACGTCTCGCCCACGGCCGTGCCGAGCTCGGCGTAGGTGATGATCTGCTGCTCGGGCACCCATGAGTCAGCAGCCTCCTCGGAGAGGAACTGGCGCGCGACGGTCGGGCTGATGGGCGTGGCCTTCATCGCCTCCAGGAAGCCGGCCACGATGTCCGCGGCCGAGTCCCCGGCCTGCGGCGGCCTCGGGTCGAAGGAGATGCCGGGCACGTCGTCGGCGGCCGCGGAGACCAGGGGCTCGACGACCGGGCCCTCGGTCGGCATCTGCACGCAGCCGGTCAGCAGCGCGAGCGCCGCGACCAGGCACGCGCCCCGTGCCGCCCTGCTCCTCGCGGTGCTCATGCGGTCTCCCGGGCGTCGTCGGGCACCAGCGGCAGGGGCGAGTGCCGCAGCTGCGTGCCGAGCAGGCGCGGCAGCGTGAGGCGGAACTGCGCGCCCTCCCCAGGACGGCCCCACGCCTGGAGCCACCCGTCGTGCAGGTGGGTGTCCTCCAGCGAGATCGACAGCCCCAGGCCGGTGCCGCCGCTGGTGCGGGCCCGGGCGGGGTCGGCGCGCCAGAAGCGGTTGAAGACCATCGCGGACTCCCCCGGTCCGAGGCCGATGCCGTGGTCGCGCACCGCGATCGCCGCGGACTGCCGGTCCGAGCCGACGAAGATCTCGACGTCGCGCGACTCGGCGTGGTCGATCGCGTTGGTGACCAGGTTGCGCACGATCCGCTCCACCCGGCGTACGTCCGCCTCGGCGACGCACGGCGAGCCGGGGTCGTGCAGCACGACACGGGTGTCGCGCTGCGCGGCGAGCGCCGAGGTCATGTCGACCACGCGCCGCGCGACGTCGACGAGGTCCACGTCCTCCGCCTCGAGCACGGCGGCGCCGGCGTCGAAGCGGCTGATCTCCAGCAGGTCGGCCAGCAGGGTCTCGAAGCGGTCGAGCTCCTTCTGGAGCAGCTCGGCGGCGCGACCGGTGACGGGGTCGAGAAAGGGCCGCGCGTCGTGGATGACGTCGCTGGCCATCCGCACCGTCGTGATCGGCGTACGGAGCTCGTGGGAGACGTCGGAGACGAAGCGGCGCTGCAGCCGGCTGAGCTCCTCGAGCTGGCGGATCTGTCGCTGGAGGTTGGAGGCCATCTGGTTGAACGACGTCGCCAGGCGCGCGAGGTCGTCCTCGCCCCGCACCCGCAGCCGCTCCTGCAGGTGGCCGGCCGCCAGCCGCTCGGCGACGCGTCGCGCCATCCGGATCGGCGTCACGACCTGCCGGGTCACCAGCCAGGTGAGGCCCGCGACGAGGAGCAGCAGCGGGACGCCGGCGACGAGCATGGCGCGCGAGACCAGCGCCAGCGTCTCCTGCTGCTCGGCGAGGGGGTAGAGGTAGTAGAGCGTGTAGGTGTTGTCGTCGGCCGGCAGCCGGACCTGGCTGCCCACCACGATGCCGGGGCCCTCCGGGAGGCCGGGGATCTCGCGCGTGGTGCGGATGTCGGTGTAGGTCCAGGCGGTCGGCGAGACGGCGTCGAAGCGCGCCTCGAGCTTCTCCGGGACGCTGGCGAGGTCGAGGCCCTCGGTGAACTTCGCGCCGCCGTCGGCCAGGCGTACGCCCTCGCTGACAGGCGGCGACAGCACCACGGCGAAGCCACGGGTCGCCCCGCGGGCCTGGATCGGCTCGACGAGCGCCTGCTGCTGCGCGGACTCGTCGACGTCGAGGCCCGGCTGGGCGGCGAGCCCGGCGCGCGCCGCCTCGGTCTCGCCCTCGGCCTCCTGCACGACCGCGTCGACGCGGTTCTCGAGCAGGCCGTCGCGGGTCTGCTGGATGAGGAACCACCCGACGATGCCGACGACGGCGGCGGACAGCAGCACGGTGCTGACCACGACGCGTGCCTGCACCGAGCGCCGCCAGAAGGCAGGCCCGTGGCGCAGGACCGGCGGCAACCGGTCGAGGAGCCTCATCGGGTCACGCCTGGGACTTGCCGGCCTTGTAGCCGACGCCGCGTACGGTCACCACGACCTCCGGGTTCTCCGGGTCGTGCTCGACCTTGGAGCGCAGGCGCTGCACGTGGACGTTGACCAGCCGGGTGTCGGCGCTGTGGCGGTAGCCCCAGACCTGCTCGAGCAGCACCTCGCGGGTGAAGACCTGCCAGGGCTTGCGCGCCAGGCACACGAGGAGGTCGAACTCCAGCGGCGTGAGGTTGATCGGCTCCTCGCCGCGCGTGACGGAGTGGCCGGCGACGTCGATGGTCACGTCGCCGATGGTCAGGCCCTCGTCGGGGGTGACGTCGTTGCGACGCACGCGCGCCCGGACGCGGGCGACGAGCTCCTTGGGCTTGAAGGGCTTCACGATGTAGTCGTCGGCCCCGGACTCGAGGCCGACGACCACGTCGACGGTGTCACCCTTCGCGGTGAGCATCACGATCGGCACGCCCGACTCGGCGCGGATCTCCTTGCACACGTCGATGCCGTCCTTGCCGGGCAGCATCAGGTCGAGGAGGACCAGGTCGGGCTTGTAGTCGCGGAACGCGTCGAGGGCCACGTCGCCGCGGCCCACGATGCGACTGTCGAACCCCTCCTGGCGGAGGACGATGGAGAGCATCTCCGCCAGGGAGGCGTCGTCATCGACGACGAGCACGCTTCCGCGCGCGGTTTCGACAGGATCGTTCATGGCGCCAGTCTAGGGCTGGCACCCGCAGTCATGAGCAGGACTCAGTAGCGGTAGTGGTCGGACTTGAAGGGACCGGCCACGTCGACACCGAGGTACTCGGCCTGCTCCTTGGTGAGCTCCGTCAGCTCGACACCGAGGGCGTCGAGGTGCAGGCGGGCCACCTCCTCGTCGAGGTGCTTGGGCAGCACGTGGACGCCGAGCTCGTAGTCGTCGGCCTTGGTGAACAGCTCGATCTGCGCCAGCACCTGGTTGGTGAAGGAGTTCGACATGACGAACGACGGGTGGCCGGTGGCGTTGCCCAGGTTGAGCAGGCGGCCCTCGGACAGCACGATGATCTTCTTGCCGGGCTCGTCGCCCTCGCCGGGGAAGATCCACTGGTGGACCTGCGGCTTGATCTCGTCCTTGACGATGCCGGGGATCTTCGCCAGGCCGGCCATGTCGATCTCGTTGTCGAAGTGACCGATGTTGCCGACGATCGCCTGGTGCTTCATCTTGTGGAAGTGCTCGACCGTGATGATGTTGAAGTTGCCGGTCGTGGTGATGAAGATGTCGGCCGTCTCGACGACGGACTCCAGTCGACGCACCTCGTAGCCGTCCATGGCGGCCTGCAGGGCGCAGATCGGGTCGATCTCGGTGACGATGACGCGCGCACCCTGGCCGCGCAGGGACTCCGCGGAGCCCTTGCCGACGTCGCCGTAGCCGCACACGACCGCGACCTTGCCGCCGATCATGACGTCGGTGGCGCGGTTGATGCCGTCGATGAGCGAGTGGCGGCAGCCGTACTTGTTGTCGAACTTCGACTTGGTGACCGAGTCGTTGACGTTGATGGCCGGGAAGAGCAGCGTGCCCTCGCGGAAGCGCTCGTAGAGGCGCAGGACGCCGGTGGTGGTCTCCTCCGAGACGCCCTTGATGTCCTTCGAGACGGCGGTCCAGTAGCCCGGCTTGCTGGCCACGGAACGGGCCAGGACCCGCAGGACCTCCTTGAACTCCTCGTTGTCGGTGCTGTCCTGCGACGGCACGACACCGGTCTTCTCGAACTCGACGCCGAGGTGCAGCAGCATCGTGATGTCGCCGCCGTCGTCGAGGAGGACGTTGGGGCCGACCGGGTTGCCGTCGGCGTCGCTGAAGGCGAAGACCTTCTCGGCCTCGTCCCAGTACTCGCCGAGGGTCTCGCCCTTCCAGGCGAAGACGGGCGTGCCGGCGGGCGCGTCGACCGTGCCCTCGGTGCCGACGACGACGGCCGCGGCAGCGTGGTCCTGGGTCGAGAAGATGTTGCAGGTGGCCCAGCGCACGTCGGCACCGAGCGCGACGAGCGTCTCGATGAGGACGGCGGTCTGGATCGTCATGTGCAGCGAGCCGGCGACGCGGGCGCCCTTGAGGGGCCGCTCCTTGCCGTAGCGCTCGCGCATGGCCATCAGGCCGGGCATCTCGTGCTCTGCGAGCTCGATCTCCTTGCGGCCGTAGGCGGCGAGGCTGAGGTCGGCGACCTTGAAGTCCATCTGTGTCTCCTGGTGTCGAGGAGGTGCGTCTGCGCCGCACATCTGTGCATCGTCGGGATCTCCCGCGCGGACCAGAAGAGGGTAAAACCGCCTTCAGCGATTCGGAGAATCCTCGGCGGTGTCGCCGGGGGTCGCCCCGCCGTGCTCCGAGACGTGCCCCGGGTCGTGCCCTTCGGCGGCGCCCTCGTCGCGGGAGTCGTGCCCGGAGCCGTGGCCGCCGCCGATCCCGAAGGCGTGCAGCACGGCCAGCACGAGCGCGCCGACGACGAGGCCGACGACACCCGAGGCGACCGTGTTCAGCACCCAGCCGAGCAGTGCACCGAGGGTCCCGCCGACGGCGTCGTGCACGGCCTCCTCCCAGTGATGGATCGCGTCGTACGGCGCGTACAGGACGTCACCGAACGCGGTGCCGTCGAGCAGGCCGCCGTCTCCACCGATCTCGTAGAGGCTGACCAGGAGGATGTGGCCGCCGACCCACAGCATGGCCAACGTGCCGATGAGGGAGATCGCGGTGAGCAGGCGCGGCATTGCGGACACGAGTGCGAGACCCACGCGCTGGGCGCCCCGGGAGGGCTTCTCCGCGAGGTGGAGGCCGACGTCGTCCATCTTCACGATGAGGGCGACGACGCCGTAGACGAGGACCGTGATCAGCAGGGCGACCGCCGCCAGGACGATCGCACGCATCCAGATGGTGGCGTCGGGGTCGGACGTGACGACCTCCTTGAGCGCGATGACCATGATCTCGGCGCTCAGGATGAAGTCGGTGCGGATGGCGCCGGCGACCGTCTTCGCCTCGTGCTCGGGGCTCAGCTCGCCCGCGCTGGTGAGCTCGTCCTTCGCCTCCTCGGCGACCGGCTCGTGGCCGCTGACCTTCTCCCACACCTTGTGCGCGCCCTCGTAGGCGAGGAACCCGCCGCCGAAGATGAGGATCACCGGCAGCAGCTGCGGGAGGAACTGACCCAGGAGCACCGCGGCCGGCAGGATGAACAGCAGCTTGTTGCGCAGCGAGCCGATCGCGATCTTCTTGATGATCGGCAGCTCGCGCTTGGCCGGGGACCCGTGGAGGTACTGCGGCGTGACGGCCGTGTCGTCGACCACCACACCCGCGGCCTTCATGCTGGCGCGCCCGGCGGCGGCGCCCACGTCGTCCACGCTGGCCGCGGCGATCCGGGCGAGTGCGGCGACGTCGTCGAGGAGGGCGAACAGTCCGCCGGCCATGGGTGGTCCTCCGGGTCAGGGGTCGGGAAGGGATGGTGCGTGGGGCAGCCTATCCGCGGATCGGCGAGGACGAGCGTGCGCGCCCGGCCGCGCCTCCTCCAGTCGCTCCCCTTCAGTGGTCGAGCATTCGGGACTTCGATCGGTGGTCGAGCAGCCGCAGCGGCCCCTCCTCGGTGGTCGAGTAGCCCGCGAGGAACGAGCGGGCGTACCGAGACCAAGGCCACTGTCGGACCGCTTCTCTAGAGTCGAACGCATGATCGAACTGGTGGAGACAGGAGCACAGGCCGGGGCAGACGCCCTCGGCCCCGCAGCCCTGCTCGCCTCGATCCGGACCTCTCGTTCCATCGAAAACACCGAAGCCGCCCGCCAGCTCGACCTCGCCGCCCGGTGGGCCGACCTGCACCCGCCCGAGTCCATCCACCACGCAGCGTCGTTCACGGTCGCCGGGTGTGAGCACGAAGAACCGATCGCAGGACCCGGTACGCCGCTGGTGGCGGAGTTCTGCGTCGCCGAGCTCGGCACCGTCCTGGGCATCACCACTGTGTCGGCGAAGAAGCTCATCGGCCACGCGCTCGAGCTCCGCCACCGCCTCCCCAGGCTGTGGGCGCAGGTACAGGAGGGCGCTGTGCCCGCCTGGCGGGCGCGAGCCGTCGCCGAGGGCACCATCCACTCCACCCCGGCACTGACGGTCGAGGCCGCCCGGTTCGTCGACACCCAGGTCGCGGCCGTCGCGGGGAAGATCGGACCGGCGCAGCTGGACCGGCTCGTCGCGGAGACGATCAAGCGCTACGACCTCGCAACCACCGACCCGGCCGCCGATCCCGAGGACGGCTACCTCCACGTCGACCCGCGCCACGTCACGATCCACGACCAGGACGTCCACTTCGCCGGCACCGTGCGCCTCGAGGCCGAGATCGACCTCGCCGACGGCCTCGACCTGCACCGAGCGCTCGCCCACGGAGCCGCAATCCAGAAGGCCCTCGGCTCGCCGGAGTCGCTCGACGCCCGCCGGGCCAAGGCGCTCGGGGACCTGGCCCGCACCCAGACTGCGCTCGACCTCCACGACCCTGGTGGTCGAGTAGCCGGTGATGAACGAGCCGGCGCGTCGAGACCCGACCTTCCCACCGCCCGCCAGGTCGTGCTTCACGCCCACTTCGACGCCACCATGTCCGGCGACACCACGGTCTTCGGGCAGACGGGGCGGCTCGAGGAAGGCCAACGTCTCGTCCTGCTCGACCAGCTCAAGGCGTGGTGTGCCGACTCGCGCACCACGGTCACCGTCAAGCCCGTCATCGACCTCAACCAACCCAAGTCCGCGCCGGGCTATGACATCGCGGACCGGATCCGCGAGCACGTCATCCTCCGTGATCGGAGGCGAGTTCTAGGTAGTGACGCAACACCTCTCATGAGGAGTTGTGATGAGGAAG
>CAXHZJ010000011.1:0-179819 GCA_964021995.1 Nocardioides furvisabuli
CGGAAAGGCAGCACCCATCACCAGGTTGGACAACCTGGCTGGGCATCACACCTAGCACGCCACGAAGCACGTCGTCCACGGCGACCAGCCGTTATCCCATGGACCCGGCAGAAGGGCTAGCAGAGAACCCAGAGCTCGCCAGAGGCTGGCAGCTTACGGCGGGACGCCCACGGTAGCCACGACGTGTGGCAGCTCGACAGCGCTCTGGCCAGCGCTTCACTGACCACCGTGCGTCGATCGGCACCCGGCGAGCAGCCTCTCCACCATGGCCTGCGCGTCCTCGCGGTCGTAGCCGGGGCCGAGGAGGCAGAGGTTGCCCACGGCGCGCATCAGGGCGTACGCCGTCACTGCGGGGTCCAGCTCACCTCGCGCGACGGCACGCTCGACCAGCAGACCGCAGGCTGGGACCAGCTTGTCGAGCATGAGCGAGTGCAGGCTCTGCAGACCTGCGTCGTCCGACTGGAGCGCCACGCCGAGGCCGTGCTTGGTCACGAGGAACTCCACGAAGGCGCCGATCCACTGGTCGAGCGCCTCGCCCGGGTCGGGTGACTCCCTCAGCTCCTCAGCCAGCGCGACGCAGTCGTCGATCTGGTGACGATAGACGGCGACCACGAGCTCGGCCCTCTCGGGAAAGTGCCGGTAGACCGTGCCGACGCCCACCCCTGCCCGGCCAGCGATGTCCCTGACGGGCGCCTGCACGCCCCGCTCGACGAACACCTCGGCCGCAGCGACCAGGAGGGCCTCACGGGTACGTCGCGCGCCGGCCTCACGGGTCCCCTCGTCTCCTGCCACGGCTCTCCCTTTTGTTTGCGGAACACTGTTCCGCTAAAGTAGCGGAACGACGTTCCGTCAAGTATGCGGGACGTCCTCCCGAACAGGAAGTCACGACATGCCCACTGCAGGACAGCAGACCATCGCGATCAAGCCGATCGTCGTTCCCTCCGACGGACGCGACGTGGACCTGGAGGTGAAGGTGACCGCGCCGACTCACGGAGGCGACCTCCCGGTCATCGTCTTCTCGCACGGCAACGCGTGGTCGATGGACGCCTACGAGCCGCTCGTCGACCGGTGGGCAGCCGCCGGCTTCGTCGTCGTCCAGCCCACCCACCTCGACTCACGTCGCAACGCCATCGGGTTCGACGACCCGAGGTTCCAGAGCATCTGGCGGGTGCGTATCGCCGACCTCCACGCGGTGCTCGACCACCTCGGCGAGGTCGTCGGCCAGGCCGGCCTGACCGACCGCGTCGACGTGTCACGAGTGGCCCTCGTGGGTCACTCCTGGGGTGCCCAGACGGTCGGCGCCCTTCTCGGTGCTCGCGTGCTCGACTCGTCGGGCACCTCCGATGAGGACTTTTCGCGCAACGACATCAGGGCAGGCGTGCTGATCGCGGCGACCGGCACCGGCGACTCCCTGACCCCCTTTGCGCAGGAGCACCTGTCGTTCATGAAGCCGCACTACGCCACGATGACAGCCGCCGCTCTCGTCATCGCCGGTGACGAGGACCGCTCGAAGATGTCGACACGTGGACCGGACTGGTTCCTGGACGCCTACGAGCTGAGCCCGGCCCCGAAGAGCCTCATGGTGGTCCCCGGCGGCGAGCACACACTGGGCGGGATCGCCGGGGAGGCCGTGGCCGAGACCAGCGACCCCGATCCGGCACGCGTCGCCCTCGTGGCCGACGCGGTCAGCGCCTACCTCCTCTCGGCCCTCGATGTGGACCCCGAACCGTGGTCCAGCTTCGGCGATGAGGCCGCGGCCGAGAAGAAGGTCTCGCTCACGCACAAGCCCTGATCCTTCGGCCCAGCCCCCGCACACCTTCAGCACAGAACATCACCATGCCCGCCGACCAGATCGGAATCTTCATGACTGGACACGTCCTTGTTCCCACCCGTGAGAGCGGCTTCCTGACCGGCCCACTCGTCTCGGTGGCACCCGTCGAGTTCCCCTCGGACGGGAGGCCCATCGAGCTCCAGGTACGAGTGACTGCGCCGATGACCGACCGCGCCCTCCCGGTGGTGGTCCTGTCCCACGGCCACGGCCCCTCGCAGTACGCCTCGTCCCTGTACGGCTACGCCTCGCTCGCCAACCACCTCGCGGCCAGTGGGTTCGCAGTGCTGCAACCCACCCACCTCGACTCCATGACCCTCGGGCTGCGTGGCGCCGCCGACCCGGAGGCTCCCCTCTACTGGCGCTCGCGGGCACGCGACATGTCGCAGGTGCTCGACCACCTGGACGTCCTTGCCGACGTCGTGCCCACCATCGCCAGCAATCTCGACCTCGCCAACGTGGCCGTCGTCGGTCACTCGATGGGCGGGCACACGGCAGGCATGGTGCTGGGAGCCCGTCCCCGCGATCCCGAGACAGGACAGCAGGTAAACGCCCGCGACGAGCGCATCAGGGCCGGCGTAATGATGGCTGCACCCGGACGTGGAGGCGATGCACTCAGCCCCCACGCCGCCCACCACTACCCCGTCCTTCGCGACACCGACTTCGGCGACATGACCACGCCCACTCTCGTGGTTGCGGGCGACCAGGACCACGCCCTTCACCTGAACGTCGTCGGAGCCGCGTGGCAGACAGACGCGTACCGTCTCGCGCCGGGTCCGAAGTTCCTCCTCGACGTCCACGGCGGCGAGCACAGCCTCGGAGGGATCGCGGGCTATGACGCGGCCGAGACCACCGACGAGAACCTGCCGCGCGTCGCGATGGTGATGCGCATGACCGCCGCGTTCCTGCGCACCCAGCTTGGCCTGGACCCCGGCGCCTGGGCGCGTGAGGTCGGCCAGCTGGCTCGCGCTTCCGCACCCTTGGCGACGGTGTCCGAGAAGTACTGATGGCACTCTCAGCGCCGATCGTCGACCCTGCCGGCCCCTGTCCGCGACGCGGAGGTGCTGTCGAGGCTGTCGAGGACGGTGACGCGCCCTCCCTCGCCCGGGTCGGGGTCGGGAAGGACCGACTCGGGGTCGACGACGTAGACGTCATACCCGTCCAGCGTGAGACGGCGCGCGACTTCGAGCAGCATCCGTCGCGCGACGTCGTCGAGCGAGTGAACCATCTTGAGGTCGAGCGCCAGCCCCGCCTCTGCAGGCACGCTCGCCACGGCCTCCCGGACCACTCGTTCGGCCCCGGCGAACCGGATCCCACCTTGCAGCTCGAGGACCCGGATCGCTTGCGGCCCGGACCCGACGACGTGGTTCGACCGTACGACAGAGCGCGCCGGCGGCGGAACCTCCATCAGGTGCATGCCCATGTCCGCGGAGAACCGCTCGAACAGGGACACCCCGCGGACGCTGGTCCCGTGGCTATCCAGGCGAGGTGAGAACGTCGCGATGCCGATCTGACCCGGAAGGGCGCCGATCAGACCGCCGGCCACGCCGCTCTTCGCCGGTATCCCGACCTGGGTGGCCCAGTCCCCCGCGGCGTCGTACATCCCGCACGTGCTCATGACGCTCAGGACCTGCCGGACCGCGGGCTCGGACACGACACGCTCGCCGGAGCGAGGGTTCACCCCGCGGTTCGCCAGGGTGGCCGCCATCATCGCCAGGTCACGAACCGTGACGAGCACCGAGCACTGCCGGGTGTAACCGGCCACGACGGCAGTCGGGTCCTCGTCGAGGATCCCGTGGCCGCGCAGCAGGTGCGCGATCGCGAGGTTGCGGTGCGCGTGCTCGAGCTCCGAGGCGCAGACCGCCGCGTCGATCTGGAGCCGGCGCCCCGCGAAGGCTGACAACCCGGCCACCACGCGCTCCAGCCGCTCGCCCGGGTCCAGGTCCGAGGACCCGGCGAGCGCGTGGGTCGTGATCGCGCCGGCGTTGATCATGGGATTTCGCGGACGACCGGAGCCATCCTCGAGGGAGATCTCATTGAACGCCTCCCCCGACGGCTCGACACCGACCTTGGCCAGCACGGGATCGAAGCCTCGGTCGGTGAGAGCCAGGGCGTAGGCGAACGGCTTGGAGATCGACTGGATGCTGAACTCGACATCGACGTCGCCCGCGCCGTAGACCTCCCCGTCGACAGTGGCGAACGCCGCTCCCAGGCGATCGGGGTCGGCTGCTGCGAGCTCGGGGATGTATCCCGCCGGCGCACCGGAGGTGTCCGACGCGACGTCCGCGAGCGCCTCGTTCAGGTAGTCGGGGATCATCGACCTCATTCCGGGGTTCCTCTCGAGTGGCGACAGACGAAGTCCCAGATGATGGCACGCACGTCCGGACCGGCGTGATCGGTGAACAGTCCCTCACCGGCCGGGCCCGGCCAAACATGACCCATGTCCTTCACCAGGGAGGACTCGACCAACGACGCGCCGTCACGGGTGGGGAGGGTGGGGTGGTGCACACGCACGCAGGCTGTCGTTGAGCAGACCGCCGTCCACGAAGTCACCCACGGTTCTTTACTGGTCGACCAGCCCCGAGGGTTCACCGGCATCGCCGTCGCGAAGACGTCCGGATAGGTCGCAGCGAGGATCACGGCGGTGCCAGCACCGGACGACGCACCGGCGACGTGCACCTGGTCCGGGTCCGCGCCGTAGGTCTCCACGACCTTGCGGGCGACCCCGGCGAGGAGCGCGGGCTCGCCGGTGTGGCGATGCTGCTCGCGTGGGTCGGCCGAGTTCCAGCAGTTGACGACGCTGCCGAACAGCGGCTGCGTCGGGTAGACGACGATGAAGCCTTCCCGGTCGGCCAGGTCGTTGAGCTGAGTCGTGGACTTCATCGAGTTCCACCCGTAGCCGCTCATCCCGCAGCCGTGGATCGCCATGATCACCGGGAGCGGGGTCGCCCCGTCGTACAGCGGCGGGAGGTGGACCTGGTACCGCTGGGACCCGACCTCGCCGCTGTGGACGTGGTTGTGATCGCCCTCGTCCATCCACCACGGCATCCAGTGCTGGAAGGCCGCAGTGGCGACTCCGGCCACGGCCACGAGAGCCGCCACTGCACCGATCACGATCCTGGTCCAGGTCCTCATTGCTGGTCCCGCTTGCCGCCGATCCGTCCGAGGTGGGTGCTCCTGAACGAGTCCGGCAGCTTCAGGCCGTAGCCGAGGGCCCGGTCGACACCGACGTGGAAGGCCCACGCACACGCAAGGACCCCGGCTGTCGTCGACAGGGCCTCCGACACCGGCTCCAGGGTCAGCGCGGTCAGGGCCGCCAACGCCGGGAACGCGTAGTTGTGGACCGCGTTGTACGTCGTGGCACCGGCGGCGGCCGAGCGCAGGTAGCCCAGCATCGACAGGTCGAAGGCGAGGAACGCAGCGAGCACCACCCACCACCACTCCGGATACACCGCCACGACCGCGACGAGGGCGGCGAGGGCCACCGCCCCCGCCTCCACTCGCTGGGCCACACGGACCTGGCTGGCCATCGAGTCAGCCCAGGAACGCGCGCAACGCCGCGTTGACGTCGTCGGCGTGGGTCCAGAGCAGCCCGTGCGGCGCACCCTCGACCTCGACGTAGTCGGCATGCGGGACCAGGTCGCGGAAGCGTCGGCCGGTCACGTCGATGGGCAGGATGTTGTCGGCGGTCCCGTGGAGGATCAACGTCGGCAGCCCAGCGGCACGGACGGCGTCGGTGTCGCCGCGGAAGTCCTCGATCCAGCTCGACACCACGGCGTACGCCGCGACAGGGGCGCTGGCGGTCGCGGTGTTCCAGTTCGCCCGGACGACGTCCTCGCTGATCCGTGTGCCCAGCGTCTCGTCGAGGTTGTAGAAGTCGCGGTAGAACTGGGTGAACCAGGCGTAGCGGTCGGTCCTGGCCGCCATAGCGATGTCGTCGAAGACCTTCTGCGGCACGCCTTCGGGGTTGTCGTCGCGCTGCACCAGGAAGGGCTCGAGGGAGGCCAGGAACGCCAGCTTGGCGACCCGCTCCGTGCCGTAGGTGGAGACGTAGCGGGCGAGCTCGCCGGTGCCCATCGAGAAGCCCACCAGCACGACGTCGCGCAGGTCGAGGGTCTCCAGCAGGGTGTTCAGGTCGGCGGCGAAGGTGTCGTAGTCGTAGCCGCTGCCGACCTTGGACGAGCTCCCGAACCCGCGGCGGTCGTAGGTGATGACCCGGTGTCCCTGGGCCAGCAGGTCGCGCGTCTGGCGCTCCCAGCTGTGACCGTTCAGCGGATATCCGTGGATCAGGACGACCGGCTGCCCGGCGCCCTGGTCCTCGTAGTAGATGTCGATCGGGGTGGAGTTCTCTTCTCCGACGGTGATGAATCCCATGACATGGTTCCTTTCCTGTGTGTGGTGTGGTCAGCGGTGCTTCGTGGCCGACTGGAGGGCGTCCCGGAAGGCGCGCGCGCTCTGGAAGCGGTCGTCGCGGTCCTTGGCGAGCGCCTTCGTGACCACGGAGTCGAGTGCCGGGATGCCTGTGTCGGTTCGCGGGGGTTGCTCGTGGACGTGCTGGTAGGCCAAGGACACCGGGTCGTCGCCGGCGAAGGGCGGCCGTCCGGCAAGCAGCTCGAAAAGGAGACAGCCTGCGGAGTAAAGGTCGCTGCGCGCGTCTGCGGTCTCGCCTCGCGCCTGCTCGGGAGACAGGTAGCGAGGAGTTCCGAGGAGCATCTGGATGTACGTGGTGGTCGCGGCTCGGTTGCCGCTAAGACGCGCGACGCCAAAGTCCACCAGCTTGACGGCGCCGCGTGACGTGACCATCACGTTGGCCGGCTTGATGTCGCGATGGACGACACCCGCCCGGTGCGCGGAATCGAGAGCCGCGAGCACCCCGGTCTCGTACTGCATCGACTTGGCAAGGGTGAGTCCACCCATCCTCAGCAGGTCGCGCAAGGACCAACCCGGGACGTACTCCATCACGATGAACGGGACGCCGTGCCTGTCAGCCGAGCCCTCGCCGACCCCGTCGTACCCGGCGTCGTAGAGGGCGACGATGCCCCGGTGACGCAGGCGCCCCATCGTCTGCGCCTCGCGTTGGAAGCTGGACCGGAAGGCCGGGTCCTCGGCCAGGTTCTGCCGGAGCACCTTGATCGCGACCCACCGGCCCGAGCGGATGTCACGCCCCACGTGGACGTCCGCCATGCCGCCGCGTCCGATGACCTCCCCTACCTCCCAACGTCCGCACAGCACTCGCCCCGGGGTCATCGACGTGGTTCCCAGCGGAACAGGCGGACAGCCAGGGCGACGGAGACGGCCACCCACCCCAGCGTGGTGGCGAGGAGGGGAAGGGAGTCGAGCAGGGGAACGCCGCCGTTCCAGGCGTTGACGACCATCTCGGTGGCAGATCCGCCGGGGAGCAGTCTCTTGAGCCGGGCAAGGTCCTCCGTGCCGGTGATGCCCACCCAGCTGGCCACGGCGATGACCGACAGGCTCACCGGCAGGGTGGTCACCTGCGCGTGCTCGGGAGAGTTCGTCAGCCCTACGGTGGCCAGGGCCAGGGCGACCATCATGGCCGTGGTCGCAAGGACCGCCACCGCGAGCAGCGGGACCTGCGCCGGCCGGGTGGTCACCGTTCCCAGCACGACCAGGATCACGACCACCTGGACGAGCGCGATGACGGTGGCCGGAAGCACCAGTCCGGTGAGGATGCCGGCGTCGCCGGCCGCGGTGGAGCGCAGCCGTTTGAGGAAGAGGTTCTGCCGGCGTGACGCCAGGGTGGTCACCGCGGTGGTGTAGAGACCGAAGGCCAGCACGGTGAACATCACGATCGCCGCGATGTAGCCGAGGCTGCCCAGGTCGGAGAACCGTTCGTGCTCGTAGACGAAGTAGCCACTGATGGCGACCGGTATGACGAGGCCGGTGACCAGGACGAGCCGGTTCCGGAAGATCTGGGTCATCTCGCTGCGAGCGATGGCCAGCATGGTCGAGGTTCCTTTCGTGTGCGGCGCCGTGGTCCGGTCGGGTCGTGGTTCAGGTGGCGTCGAGGGCGCGGAAGACGTCGTCCAGGCGGGTCGGTCCGGCCTGCAGCTTCTCCAGCTCCACGCCGTGCTCGTGTGCCCATGCCAGGAGGCGGTGGAGGTCGTCCTGGAGGTGGAAGGTCTCGATGTGGAAGGCCCCGTTGCGTGACCCGATCGTCGGCGGCTCGGGGGCGCCGGGAGGCAGCCCGAAGGTGATGACCGACGGGAGGGTCTGGGTGAGCTCCGCGACCGTGCCCTCGCGATGGAGCCTGCCCTCATGCATGACGCCGATGCGGTCGGCCCGCTCCTGCGCCTCCTCCAGGTAGTGCGTGGTGAGGACGACCGTGGACCCGTCCTCCCGCAGCCGGTCCACCGCATCCCAGAGCGCGTCGCGGGACTGGATGTCCAGCCCCGTGGTGGGCTCGTCGAGGATCACCAGCTCCGGCCCGCCGTACACAGCAGTGGCGAAGTCCAGACGACGCTTCTCGCCACCGGAGAGCTGGGCGACGATCGTGCTCGCCTTGCGGGTGAGACCCACGACGTCGAGCACCCGGTCGGTGGTGTCGTCCCGTCCGCTCAGGGAGCCGATCAGGGCGACCGACTCCTGCACCGTCAGGTCCGGGGAGAAGCCGCTCTCCTGCAGCATGATGCCCATGCGCGGCCGGACGGCGCGTCGATCCTGGGGGCTCGTGCCGAAGAGGCGCACCGTTCCGGAGGTGGCCGGCCGGTGACCTTCGACGACCTCCAGGGTGGAGGTCTTGCCGGCTCCGTTCGTGCCGAGCAGGGCGTAGAGCTCCCCGCGGTGGACCTGAAAGGACAGGTCCCGGACGGCGGTGAAGTCGCCGTAGGTGACGGTGAGTCCGTCGACGTCGATGACGGGAGAGTCGGGCATCTGGTCATTCCCTTCGTCGTGATGAGCACTCGGGCACGGCTGATAGCCCGTTCTTGGGCCGGTCTGGCCCGCCGCCGCGTCATCAGGTTCACCTAGGTCGCACCGGGCTCGCGTCGGTAGAAGTCGCGGTGTCGCAATCTGTAGGTACGTCGGCGGCTTGTCCTCGAGCGCCGAGCCCGGCCCTGACCGCGGCCGATCGCGTCAGCGACGATCCCCCAGTCCGGTGGAACCGAGCGTGGGAGTAGCAGGCGTTGAGGTGCCTTCGGGCGTGGCCGAGCTCATCTTGAGTACGGTTGCTCGCCGAGGGCCCTGAGAGCGCGCTGCGCGCGACCGATGGCCTCCGAACGCTTCCGCGCCTGGGCCACGAACGTCCCGGTCCTGCCCCCAGCCACAGAGAAGTGACTGCGATTCCAGACCCGATGCTGTCAGGCGTTGGCGACGGCAGCTAGGTGTGGCCAGACCCGATCGCAAGCGTCGAGAAGAACAGAAGCCGGGATCTCATCTCGCGGCTGACCGTGCCGTTGCCAGTGGCGAAACAGACTCCGCGCCACCGCCGGAATCAGAAGCCCCCAATGAGCAGATGGTCCCGAACGGCTGCATCCGGTCACCGACACTCGCGCGGGTGCGGACCTCGGCTGCTTCCGGTCGTCCCGCAAGACAAACGCGTTGCGGCGAAGTCCTTGGGGCTGGTCGGCACCTGGTGCGCGACGCCGCGGCCGGTGGCCTCTCGACTCGAGTTCAGCTGACCGGGACGGACTGTTGGACTGCGGCAGGAGGCTCGGCGGCCTCGTGAGGGCCCCACGGCGTCTCGCGGAGCGCCGGGCAGTGCTCGGGGTCGGGATGGTGCGCCATGGCAACGATGCGGTCAAGTGCCTCCCGCGCGGCTGCCAGGTCCGCCATCGCGGCGGTGATCCGCGCACGCTCGGCAGCGAGCATCTCGAAGACCTCGTCCGAGCCGTGACCGGTGTCGACGCATGGCATCAGCTTGCGGATCGTGCGGCTTGGAAGTCCGGCGGTGAGGAATTGCTGAATCATCCGTACGCGCTCGACCGCCGATCCGGGGTAGACGCGCTGACCGCTGACAGTCCGGTCTGCGGAGAGCAGGCCCTGTTCCTCGTAGTAGCGGAGTGCGCGCGTGCTCACTCCTGCTTGTCGTGCCACGTCACCGATCCGCATCTCCGGCCTCCTGTGTGAGGTGCGACACCAAAGTTGCCCTTGACGCCAACGTCAAGTTTTAGATTAGCCGATGTCGGCCAACCCATGGCCACAACCGCCCGGTCGGTTCAGGCGTTAGCGCTATTGCCCGACCGCCGGGCCGGTACCCAACCCGAAAGGTCATCGAAAATGAAGAGCAGTGAAACGAACAGTGCGGGCACCGAGGTCGAAAATCGCGATCTGGACGGGCCTCAGTTTCCGACGGGGATCGCAGACGCCATCGTCGAGGTCCTGGGAGATCGCCTGGCACCCTTCGAGGGCTCGTTCCTGAACGCTCTCGATCCTGACGCCATCCTGGAGTACCCGTTCGGTGGGCTCCTGCCGACGATTACGGGCCGGGAAGCGGCCATCGAGCTGTTTACCGTCGTCCCTAAGCAGGTCCGTATCGAGAACGTCGTTCTCGACGCCTACTACATCGCAGCCGACGCGGCGATTCTGGAGTACCGCAGCACCCCTCGCATCCTGGCAACCGGTCAGCAATTCGAGCAGCGTTACGTCATGATCGTGAAGACTGTGGCCGGGAAGATCACACTCATGCGTGAGTACTTCGACCCCTCAGCAGTAGTCGGATTTGCGAGTGGCGACGCAGAACCCGGCCAAGCCGACGGCTGATCGGTTCTTTGAACAAGGTAGCGGCGACCGTCCCGGTGTGGCTGGTAGCACAGCGATCGCCAATCATGGCTCCCAATAGGCAGGAGGCTCGGAGCCGCCTGTAGAGCAACGAAGAGAGGCGCTGGCCGACAAGACTAGACACCGGTAGTGATCGAGGAGACGGCACTGGTCTCGCGACGGCCGAGCTGGCGAAGGAGGGCTCTCACCTCTTCGTCATCGGCCGTCGCTAGGCCGAGGTGGGAGCCGCCGTAGGACCCTCGGGCAGACCGAGCCACCGCATCGTCGGGGGGCCTTGAGGCCTGAGGACCTGGACCGGGTCTACATAGCAATCCCAGACCGCGATCAGGGCCTCGACGTCCTTGCGCGAAAAAGGGGGCCGTGAGGTCGTCACGCTCGACCAGACGACTGAGCCACACTTCGACCGGACCTTAGGTGGCAACGTCCGGACACAGTGCAGACCGTGCACAGTGTAGGTGTTCTATTCGGATCCACCGGCGCTGAACGCGGGATGGAAGGTTCCGAGACGTACAGCGCGTCCGGGACAGCAGTGCGCTCGTTCGCGCGAAGTCCGTCGATCTGAAGCCCCGCGGCATCGGGGTCAACTCGGCCTCGCCGGCTGATCGAGACCGGGTTGGCATCGCTCCGCGTCGTCGGGGACATGTGGATCTGCCGCGCAGTGTCCACGCTCCGATCGACAAGCGGGTGGGAACTACCCTCGGCGCATGCACTCGACTGCCGAGCCCTCTTCCGAACAGCGACGACATCGCCTCGGTCGGGTGCTCTTCGCCCTCGCTCTGGGGATCGCCGTGGGTGTGCTCACCTCGCTACTGCAGAAGTACTTGGACTACCCCTGGCTGGCGTTCGTCAACGCTGCGAGCCCGTGGCTCACGACCGCCTTCGTCGCGGGGGCTCTCCAGTCGCGGCTTCAGACTGCGATGATGGTGGGGATCGCAGCAACGCTCCTCCAGGTCGTCGCCTACTACGTCACCGCAGATCTGCGAGGCTTCGGTGTCTCGATGACCTACGTGGTGGTGTGGTCGCTCTGCGCGGTGATGGGTGGCCCGATCTTCGGAGCTGCGGGTCACACCTGGAGGCGCGCGTCTCCTGCTGGTGTGGGAGCCGCCCTTTTGGTCGCGGCGTACGCAAGCGAAGCGCTGGTGGCCTATCAGTTCCGACTGGGTTACACCGCTACCGCGTGGCTGTTCGGCGCCATCGCTTTCCTCTTGGCGGTCGGCCTGGGGCGGCATCGAAGCCAGTACTCGGCTCTCGCGCGCTGGGTGGTGCCGACCATCATCGCTGGGGTCGCCGGACACGTGGCCCTGGGACTGGTGCTCGCGTAGCGCCGACCTCATCCAGGAGTGGAAACAACAGGCCGGGACTGCTGCACGAACTGGTGACAGTGTTGGGTAAGCCGCTTGGGTCACGGCCGGCTTCACAATCAACTCGTACTCGACCGGGGTCAAACGTCCGAGCGCAGCCTGGCGACTGCGCCGTAGTTGGTCTTCTCAATCCAGGTCACGATGGCGATCCGCAGCTCCTCACGCGTCGCCAGCGCAAACGCGACCTGTCCGCCACCCAGGCCAAGGCCATGCTGGCAACCGTGCGCCCCCGCGACAGCGCCGGCAAGACCCGCCGCCGGATCGCGCCCGAGGAGATCGCCGACCTGGTCGCCCTGGATGCGAAGCTGAAGAAGATCAAGGCCGAACTCAAGGCAGCAGTCGTCGAACGCGGCTCAACGTTGATGGACCTCTACGGCGTCGGCCCAGCCGGCGCCGCGCGGGTCCTGGCCGACGTCGGTGACGTAGCCCGGTCCGCGGATCGGAACCGCCGTTCGCCGTCGGGATCCTGTTGCGGCGCCAGGTTGAGAACCACGACAACGCGCACGGCGCCGTGTTCCCTACGCGCCGCGGTACCTGGCGGCAGATCTCGAACTGGGAGCGAATGTGGAATCAGGTGGTCGACGACACCGCGTACGACTGGGTCACATTCCACACCTTCCGCAGGTCAGTGGCGACCCTCATCGACCGCGAGGTCGGCATCGACGCCGCCCAGGCCCAGCTGGGTCACGAAGACAGTGACATCACCCGCGACTTCTACGTGCACAAGTCCAAGGTCGCGCCCGACCTGACCGTCTACCTCGAGAAGTTCCGGCCGCGCAACTGAACCCGGCTGCGCAAGCGTCCCGACTCCCGGAGACGCCTCACGCAGCATGCGATCTGTTCACCCCACAGCTCGCTCGAGGGGATCCCACGCGGGGGTTTCTGGCCTGTTTCTGGACAGTTTTGGCACCAGATTCAGATCTCAGAGGGCCCCCGCCTGGGCATTTGCCCAGGTCAGAGGCCCTCTTCCTGCTCCCCCGGTTGGACTCGAACCAACAACCCTCCGGTTAACAGCCGAATGCTCTGCCAGTTGAGCTACAGGGGATCGCTTGTGCAGCGGGGCCAAACACTAGCAAGGCCCCTGCGCAGTGGGGAAATCAGGGCAGGCCGACGTCTCGACGGGCGAGCTCGAGCGCCTCGCGAGCGGCCGCGCGGACGGCTGGGTCGTCGGGGTCGACGCCCTCGTCGTACTCGTAGACCCACTGCACGCCACCCACGCCGGACGGAGCGCGGCGCGCGATCACGCGCAGGCCCTGACGGCGGCCGAGGCTCACGTGACGCTGCAGGACGATGCTCGCGGTGACGCGCTCGTTCACGAGCTCGAGAAGGCGCCCGGGCTGCTCCAGGACGGCGCTGTGGACCGGACGCTCCTCGCCCCAGCTGCCGACCTCGGAGAGCCGGAAGGTCTCGGTGTCGCGGTCCCAGCCGGCGGCCTCGACCTGCTCCCACGGCACGCGTCGGGTGTCGCCGTCGACGACGACGTAGAACGCGTCGCGGGTGCCGGCCATGACGGTGCCGTCGGCCGTGGAGGCCGAGGCCAGCACCTTCTCCCCCGCCGCGACCGCGACCGGTGGTGAGGGCGTACGCCCCCAGCCCCTCTTCGACAGCGGGCTCATGACGAGGCTCCGGCCTGGCCCACGGCACCCTCGCGCAGCTTGCGGCGGTGCTGCTCGAGCATCACGAGCTCGCCGAACATGCGGTTGTAGTCGAGGGCCTGGTCGACGGGGTTGGTGCGCTGGAGGCGCGCCTTGACGTCGGCGATGCGGCGGGACGTGGTGAGCTCCTGGAGTCGGTAGACGTAGGCCACGGCGAACGTCGGGTTGGGGTCGGAGGTGCCGCGCACGGGCTCGACGCCGAGCTCGGTGATCGCGGCGCTGACGGCCGGCTCGGTCGCGGCGCCCCGCACCTTGTTGGACCAGCCCGGGTCGTCGGCTCCGGCCGCCGGTCCCCCGGCCGCCGTGACGGCCTCCCAGACGCCCTGGAAGGTCGGGTGGGTGAAGTCGGAGGCGGTGACGTGGGTCGTCGTGCGGCCCACGCCGGAGGGGTGCTGGATGACGAGCTTGAGGAGCTCGCGCTCGATGAGGAACCGCGGGTCGGACAGGCTCGGCAGCGTGGGCCGGGGCGGCTGGGGGGCATCGGCCGGCTCCGTGGCGCGGGAGGGCCGCCGCTCCTCGGTGCGCGCGGGCCGGCTGGCTGCGCGGCGTA
Organism: Nocardioides furvisabuli; assembly: GCA_964021995.1. Taxonomy (GTDB): domain Bacteria; phylum Actinomycetota; class Actinomycetes; order Propionibacteriales; family Nocardioidaceae; genus Nocardioides; species Nocardioides furvisabuli_A. The sequence continues at coordinate 14,131 of CAXHZJ010000011.1, forward strand.
CCTCCGTGCGGACCTCGTCGACGTCGACCCCGACCATGTGGGCGAGCTCGCGGGAGAAGGCCTCGACCTTCGTCTTGTCGCGGATGCTCGCCACCAGTCCGGCAGCGTCGCGCAGCGCGTCGACGCGACCGTCGGCGCGGTCGAGGTCGTGGCGGTTGAGGATGTTGTCGAGGGCGAAGCGGTAGAGGGGCTGCCGTTTCGCCACCAGCTCGCGGACCGCCTCGTCGCCCTCCTGGAGCCGCAGGTCGCACGGGTCCATGCCCTCGGGGGCGACGGCGACGTAGGTCTGGGAGGCGAAGACCTGGTCGGTCTCGAGCACCTTCATCGCCGCCTTCTGGCCGGCCGAGTCCCCGTCGAAGGTGAAGATGACCTCGCCGCTGGTCTCGTTGTGGTCGCCGAGGAACCGGCGCAGCACCCGCGCGTGGTCGGTGCCGAACGCGGTGCCGCACGACGCCACCGCAGTGCGTACGCCGGCGAGGTGGCAGGCCATCACGTCGGTGTAGCCCTCGACGACGACGGCCTGCTGGGCGTCCTTCATCGCCGAGCGGGCGAGGTCGATGCCGTAGAGGACCTGGCTCTTCTTGTAGATCGCGGTCTCGGAGGTGTTGAGGTACTTGGCCTCGATGCGGTCGTCGTCGAAGATGCGGCGCGCGCCGAAGCCGATCGTGTCGCCGTTGGCCTCGCGGATCGGCCACACCAGCCGCCCGCGGAAGCGGTCGTAGTGGGAGCGCCCGTGTGCGACGAGACCCGCAGCGACGGACTCCTCGTCGGTGAAGCGGCGTCCCCGCAGGTGGCGGGTCAGCGCCTCGCCGTCGCGGGGCGCGAAGCCGACGCCGAACATCTCCGCGGCGGCCTGGTCGAAGCCGCGCTGGTGGAGGAACTGCCGGGCGACGACCGCGTCGGCGGACGCGAGCTGCTCGGCGTAGAACTCCTGGGCGACCTTGTGCGCCTCGATGAGCCGCCCGCGGGCGGGACCGCGCGGCCGGGCCGGCTCGTCGTCGCCGTCCTCGCGACGCAGCTGGACGCCGACCTTCTCGGCCAGGCGCTCGACGGTCTCGGTGAAGGTGAGGCCGTCGACCTTCATGAGGAAGGCGATGACGTCGCCGCCCTCGCCGCAGCCGAAGCAGTGGAAGAACTGGCGGGCCGGGTTGACGTTGAACGACGGCGTCTTCTCGTCGTGGAACGGGCACAGGCCCTTCAGCGACCCACCGCCGGCGCGCTTGAGCGTGACGTACTGGGACACGACGTCGTCGATCCGCGCCTTCTCGCGCACCTCGGCGATGTCGTCGTCGCGAATCCGGCCTGCCACGCCGGGGAGTCTACGGGCGTGCGCCCACCGCCGACGCCGAGTCTCCACATGGGCCCGGACGCGCCCGTCCCCGCGGACCGCCACCCCTTCGGGCGGGCGCGGGGTTGGTCGCCGCGCCGAGGACTGCCATGGTCGGGACATGACTCAACAGCACGGAGCGCCGGAGAGTCAGACCCTCGGTGCCCTGGTCCACCAGCTGTCCCAGCAGATCCCCGACCTGGTCCGCTCGGAGATCCGCCTCGCCCAGGCGGAGGTCGCGCAGAAGGGGAAGCGCGCCGGCGTCGGGATCGGGATGTTCAGCGTCGCCGGGCTGCTGGCGTTCCTCGGCCTCGGCACCCTGGTCGCGACGGCCGTCCTGGGCCTGGCCAACGTCGTCGACGCCTGGCTCGCGGCGCTCATCGTCGCCCTCGTGCTGCTCGCCGGAGCGGCCGTGGCCGGGCTCGCGGGGAAGAACAAGGTCTCCGAGGCCACGCCCGCCGCGCCCGAGAAGGCGATCCGTGGCATCAAGGACGACATCGCGACCGTCAAGGGAGACCACCATGGCTGACACCCGCACCCCCGAGCAGATCGAGGCCGAGATCGAGCTCCAGCGCGCGCAGCTCGCCGGCACCGTCGACGAGCTGGCCGCCAAGCTGGACGTGAAGTCCCGGGCCCGGGGGAAGGTGGCGGACCTCAAGGACTCCGCCACCACCGACTCCGGCAGCCCGCGCCCCGAGGTGCTCGGCGCCGCGGGCTCGCTCGTGGCGATGGCCGTCGTGCTCCTGCTCTGGCGCCGTCGCCGCACCCACTGACCACTCGTTCCCGGGAAGGGAGAACCACCATGAAGAAGCTCATGCTGCTCATCGCCGGAGGTGTCGGCTACGTGCTCGGCGCCCGAGCCGGGCGGGAGAGGTACGACCAGATCAAGCGGACCGCGACGCGCGTCAAGGACGACCCGCGGGTCCAGGAGAAGGCCACGCAGGCGGCCGACCTCGCCAAGGAGAAGGCGCCCGGCGTCAAGGACGCCGTCGTCTCCGCAGCCGGCACGGCCGCGGGCGCCGCGTCGGGAGCCGCCAGCGCCGCCGCCGACAAGGTGACACCGTCGGGCAACGGCGGTCACCGCTCGGACCTCGAGGACCAGCTGCACCCCGAGAGCACCGCGCGCCAGGACAACCCCTACCCGCAGGGCGACCTGCCCTGATCGGGTCTCGCCCGTGGTCGGGTCTCGATACGCCCGCTCGTTCCTCGCGGGCTACTCGACCAACGAGCTGTGGCGCGCGATCGCGCTGGCGTCGGTGAGCGAGGCGACCTGGTCGATGACGACGCGGCGACGTGCCGCGTCGTCGTCGGCCTGGTGCCAGTCCTCGACGAAGACCGGGTCCAGGGCGTCGACCCCGCGCGCCCACATCCCCTCGACGAGCTCGGCCACCAGCTCGCGCTGGCGCTGCATCAGGCTCACCCGGTCGTCGGCCTGCATGACGTAGTGGGCGGCGATGCCCTTGAGCACCCCGATCTCGGCCTCCGTGCGGGACGGGACGACCAGGTCGGCGCGGTGGCGCACCGGTGGCGCACCGTCCGAGGCGGCGAGGGTGGCCTCCTGCACGCTGCCGCAAAAGCGGCCGACGAGGTCGCTGGTGAGGTTCTTGATCGCGGCCAGGCTGCGCCTGCTGCCGTCGTACGGCGTCTGCGGCCAGCTCGTGACGGACCGCAGGTCGGCGAGGGCCGCGTCGAGCGCGTCGTCGTCGAGGCCGGGCAGGTACCACGACCGCACCGTCTCCCAGAGGGCGTCGCGGTCGAGCCTGGTGAGGTCGAGGCGACCCGCCACGATCCCGTCCTCCACGTCGTGCACCGAGTAGGCGACGTCGTCGGCGAGGTCCATGACCTGTGCCTCGAGGCAGCGCCGGCGACCCTCGATCCCGGTGCGCAGCCAGTCGAAGACGGGGCGGTCGTCGTCGTAGACGCCGAACTTCACCACCACCCGCGGCGTGCCGTCGGCGTGCACCCCGTGGGGACCGGTGGCGGCCTCGCGGGACCAGGGGTACTTGGTGCAGGCGTCGAGCGTGGCCCGGGTGAGGTTGAGGCCCACCGAGCGCCCGTCTGCGTCGAAGGTCTTGGACTCCAGGCGGGTCAGCAGGCGCAACGTCTGGGCGTTGCCCTCGAAGCCGCCGCACCCGGCGCTCAGCTCGGCCAGCACCCGCTCGCCGTTGTGGCCGAACGGCGGGTGGCCCATGTCGTGGGCCAGCGCCGCGGTCTCCGTGATGTCGGGGTGGGTGCCGAGGGCGCGGGCGAGGTCGCGGGCGACCTGGGCGACCTCGAGGCTGTGCGTGAGCCGGTTGCGGACGAAGTCGTCGGTCTGCGGGCCGACCACCTGGGTCTTGGCCGCGAGCCGGCGCGAGGCCGCCGCGTGGACCACGCGCGCCCGGTCGCGCTCGAACGCCAGCCGCACGGGCGCGTCCACCCTCTTGGGGGGCTCCGCGACGATGCGCTCGCGCGCCGCGTCGTCGTACAGGTCCTCGATGCTCATCGACCGCCCACCCTAGCGAGCGCCGCCGACGCCGAGGCGCGGCCCCGCGGTCAGTAGACCGTCACGTGCACGTGGTCGTAGTGGTTGGCCGTGGTCGACCCGCGGTCAGACATGCCGCGCCAGCCCTCGCCGCTGCGCTCGACCGACCACATCTGCTGGGCGTAGATGATGTACTCGATGCCGAGCGCGGAGTAGTTGGCCCGCAGGAACTCGGCGATGTCCCAGCCGGTCTGGCCGCTGACCATGATGTCGATGGCACGGCCCTGGCCGTGCTCGCCGTCGCTGCGCCACGTGCCATAGCTGGTGATCTCGGGCCAGTTGGCGCAGACCACCTCGTGGATCTCGTAGAGGGAGGCGCGGCCGGCGTCGATGGACGACCCGTTGGCGCAGGCGCCACCGAGGCTCGGGCCGGCAGGCTCCGGCTTCGGCTTCTCCTGGGCGAGGTAGGTGGCGGTGACCCAGCGCGACTGGCCGTCGACCACGATCTGGGCGCGGCCCATCTGGCGCCGGCCGGTGACCGAGACCTTCGTGAGCGCGTCGATGACGCCGAGCTTCTTCGCCTTCTCGCCGGGGCCGTCCCAGATGTTGAGGGCCTCGGTGGTCCACAGGCCGTTGTCGACCTTCTTGGCCAGGCGCCGGGCCTGGCGGTCGACGCTGATGTCCTTGCGGGCGGCCGCCTCGGCCTTGGCCGCGATGCGGATCTGCGAGCGCGACACGATCTCGTCGCGACCGCGGGGGGCCGAGCCGCTCGAGCCGGCGCCGACACCCGAGGCGGAGCCCGCGCTGGAGATCGACTGCGACGTGGTCGACGACGCCAGGAGGTTGGTGTCGGGGGTCGCCGGCTCCGCACCGAGCACGCCCATGGTCACGGCGGACATGGTCGCCACGACGGCGAGCGGTGCCGACACCAGGACGGAGCGGGGGAGGCGGGACGGGCGGGTGTTGCTAGCAGGGGTTTCCCGCTTGTGGCGATGATGAGCCACAGCGCTGATCCTTTGCGATTGCTGACGGGGGACTGCGCCGAACCACGAGGTGTTGCGGGGGAAGACCTCGTGCCCACGCCGACGCGATCAACGAGTGAAGCACAGGATTTGGCGGCTGTCCCAATCTCCCACAGCAAATTTCGGCGTGTTCCGGCTCACGAGACACCGATCACGTGGTCCGGAGGTGTCTGACCCGCCCGGTGCGGATCAACCTCCGGTGGTCTCGTCCGCGTCCTCGCGCAGGTGCGCACCGCGGCCGTCGGTGTCGTCGAGCCAGCCTTCGGGGAGCACGACCCTCTTGCGCGGCGCACCCTGCCGTCCGCGCGGGGTGCCGAGCTCGCGCTCGGGGAAGGGCGCGTCGCCGTCGAGGCCGTCCAGGAGCTCGTCGAGGGCGGCCAGCGAGTCGATCAGTGCGAGCTGGTGGCGCATCTCGCCACCGGCCGGGAACCCCTTGAGGTACCAGGTGACGTGCTTGCGGAACTCCTTGCAGCCACGCTCCTCCCCCATGTGCTCCGACAACAGCTCGGCGTGCCGACGCATCATCGTGCGCACCTCGCCGAGGGTGGGCAGCGTCGCCACGTCCTCGCCGTGGAAGGCAGCGGCCAGGTCGCGGAACAGCCACGGGCGCCCCAGGCAGCCGCGGCCGACGACGACTCCCGCGGCGCCGGTCTGCTCGACCATCCGCAGCGCGTCGGCCGCCTCCCAGATGTCGCCGTTGCCGAGGACGGGGATGTCCACGTGGTCGACCAGGCGCGCGATGGCGTCCCAGTCGGCCTCGCCGGAGTAGGCCTGCTGGACGGTGCGGCCGTGCAGGGCGATGGCGGCGACGCCGGTCTCCTGCGCGATGCGGCCCGCGTCGAGGTAGGTCAGGTGGTCGTCGTCGAGGCCCTTGCGGGTCTTCATCGTCACCGGGACGTCGTACGGCGCTGCGGCGGCGACCGCGGACGTGAGGATCTCCCCGAGGAGGCCGCGCTTCCACGGCAGCGCTCCCCCGCCGCCCTTGCGGGTCACCTTGGGCACCGGGCAGCCGAAGTTGAGGTCGACGTGGGCCACACCGTGGTCGGCGCAGAGGATCTCGACGGCCTTGCCGATGTAGACCGGGTCGGTGCCGTAGAGCTGGACCGAGCGCACCGTCTCGAGCTCGTCGAAGACGAGCATCTTCTGCGTCGTCTCGTCGCCCTCGACCAGCCCGCGGCTGGTGATCATCTCGCTGACGTAGAGACCGGCTCCCTGCTCGGCGCAGAGGCGGCGGTAGGCGGCGTTGGTGATGCCGGCCATCGGGGCCAGCACGACCGGGGTCCCGACGCGCAGCGGCCCCAGCGTCAAGGAGGTGGGCACGGCGCTCATGCTGCCATTGTCGAACCGGGCACCGCGCGACCCCAAATCAGCCGCGGCGCCCCTGCTTCTTCGTGACGCCCTTCCGTGCACCGACCTTCGCCGGCTCATCGACCTCGCCGGTCCACACGATCGGGTCGTAGCCCTCCGTGGGCTCGAAGACGAGGTCGCGGATCCGGCCCCGGTCGGGCACGAGGTAGACCAGGCACATCTGCGCCGCCGCCCCGGCGGCGAAGGGCGTGGGGAACGGCCCGCTCTGGCAGGCGGTGAAGTCGCCGCCGAGGGTCCAGGGGGCGCCGAGGGTGCCGGCCTCGTCGCGGAGGTAGAGCGGCACGGCCTGGCCTCCGAGGTCGGACTCGCCGGCGTTGGCCATCCGCACGCGTACGAAGTAGGCGCGCGAGGCAGCCATGGTGTCGTCACGCAGCCAGCCGTCGAAGACCGACGTGCGCGGCTCGACCACGGACTCGACGCTCAGCTCGAGCTCGCCGGTCACGTCGGCGGTGGGCTGCCACACCAGCGTCGCGGGCTCACCGAAGTCCAGCTGCGTGCCGGGATCGGTGCCGGTGGCCACCGTCGCGGTGGAGGTCGCGACGGGGGTCTCCCCGGGCTCGGGGGCGTCAGGCGTGATGCCGGAGCCCGTGCACCCCGTCAGCGCGAGGGCGAGGACCGCGCCCGCGACCGGCACGGGGATCGGGGCACGCCACATGGCGCCATCGTGGCACGACGGACGCTGCCCGGGCCGCCGAACGGCGTACGGCCGTCAGCAGCCGACGAACTTCTCCGCGAACCAGCGCGTGATGCCGTCGAGGCTGACCCGCTCCTGGGCCATCGTGTCGCGCTCGCGGATCGTGACGGCGTTGTCGTCGAGGGTCTCGAAGTCGACCGTGACGCAGTAGGGCGTGCCGATCTCGTCCTGGCGGCGGTAGCGGCGACCGATGGCGCCGGAGTCGTCGAAGTCGACGTTCCAGTTCTCGCGCAGCTCGGCGGCGAGCGCCTTGGCCTTGGGCGAGAGGTCGGCGTTGCGGCTCAGCGGCAGCACCGCGACCTTGACCGGCGCGAGGCGCGGGTCGAGCTTGAGCACGACGCGCTTGTCGACGCCGCCCTTGGTGTTGGGCGCCTCGTCCTCGGTGTAGGCGTCGATGAGGAACGCCATCAGCGAACGGGTGAGGCCGGCGGCGGGCTCGATGACGTAGGGCAGGTAGCGGTCGTCGGCGGCCTGGTCGTAGTAGGACAGGTCCTTGCCGGAGAACTCGCTGTGCTGCTTGAGGTCGAAGTCGGTGCGGTTGGCGATGCCCTCGAGCTCCTCGAAGTCACGGCCCGAGAACCCGAAGCGGTACTCGATGTCGGTCGTGCCCTTGGAGTAGTGCGACAGCTTCTCCGTCGGGTGCTCGTAGTGGCGCAGGTTGTCGGGGTTGATGCCGAGGTCGACGTACCAGCGGGTGCGCTCCTCGATCCAGTAGCGGAACCACTCGTCGTCCTCGCCGGGCTTGACGAAGAACTCCATCTCCATCTGCTCGAACTCGCGGGTGCGGAAGATGAAGTTGCCCGGCGTGATCTCGTTGCGGAAGCTCTTGCCCATCTGGGCGATGCCGAAGGGCGGCTTCTGGCGGCTGCTCGTGACGACGTTGGCGAAGTTGAGGAAGATGCCCTGCGCGGTCTCGGGACGCAGGTAGTGCAGGCCCGACTCGTCCTCGATGACGCCGAGGTAGGTCTTGAGCATCATGTTGAAGTTGCGCGGCTCGGTCCAGGCGTTGCGGGTGCCGCAGTTGGGGCACGCGACCGACTCGTTGATGTCGACGTCGTCGGGGTCGTCGATGCCCTTCTTGGCCGCGTGGTCCTCCTGCAGGTGGTCCTCGCGGAAGCGCTTGTGGCACGACTGGCACTCGACCAGCGGGTCGCTGAAGGTGCTCAGGTGGCCGGAGGCCTCCCACGTGCGCGTCGGGAGGATGACGCTGGAGTCGAGGCCGACGACGTCGTCACGCCGGGTGACCATGAACTTCCACCACTGGCGCTTGATGTTCTCCTTGAGCTCCACGCCCAGCGGACCGTAGTCCCACGCGGAGCGGGTGCCGCCGTAGATCTCACCGCACGGGTAGACGAAACCCCGGCGCTTGGCGAGGGAGACGACGTTGTCCAGGGCGGTGGGGGCGGGCTTGGCCACGGTGGTGTTCCTTCGGGTCGCGCCGGCTGGCTGCCGGCTCGTGGGGGCGAGCGCTCACCCTATCGACCGCGGCTGCGCCTCGTTGAGGTCGGTCCCCTCCTCGACGAGCTCGTACGCGCTGGGCTCGTCGAGGGCGTGCACCATCAGCGGCTGGACGTGCATCTTGCCCTCGAAGGAGCCGAGCGCGCGGCGGTAGGAGCCGACGTTCTCCCACCGCGTGGTGAGCACCCAGAGGGCAGGGTCGTCGACGTTGCGGCCGACCTCTCCCCCGACGTAGCCGGGCTTGGCCGCCAGGATCCCGAGGGCGTGCAGCAGGCCGTGGCGCAGCTCGTCCTCCGCGGCAGCGTCGGGGCGGGGCGTACGGAGGCGGGTGACGACGAGCACGGGGTCAGCGTACGGGCGCGGTAGTCCAGTGACGAACGGTCGCGAGCGGCGGCCGATCACAGCCATTCCTCACTGGACTACACCCGGGTTTGACAATGGTTCTCAACATCGCTGAGAATCGTTCTCATGTCGACCCGCTCCCGCTCCCTCGCCCTCGCCAGCACGCTGACCGCCACCGTCCTCCTTGCCGGGTGCGGTCAGTCAGGCGCCGCCGACTCCGACAGTGGTCGTCAGGCCGTCGCGGCGTTCTACCCGCTGGCCTGGGTGACGGAGCGGGTGGCGGGCGACGACTGGGAGGTCACCAACCTGACCCAGCCCGGCGGCGAGCCCCACGACCTCGAGCTCGGCATCTCCCAGACGGCGGACCTCGACGAGGCCGACGTGGTCGTCTTCCAGCACGACTTCCAGCCGGCGGTCGACGAGGCGGTGGAGAACGTCTCCGACGCCGTCCTCGTCGACGCCGAGGAGGCGGTGGACCTCCGCTCGATCGAGGAGCAGCACGAGGGCCACGAGGACGAGCACGCCGACGAGGAGCACTCCGAGGACGACGGCCACGACCACGGCGACACCGACCCGCACTTCTGGCAGGACCCGCTCCTGATGGCCGACATGGCCGACGCCGTCGCGGAGGGCCTCGCCGAGGTCGACGCCGACGGCGCGGCGGCGTACCGGGCCAATGCCGAAGAGCTGCGCGCCGAGCTCGAGGACCTCGACGCCGAGTTCACCGAGGGCCTCGCTGCTTGCGAGCGCGACACGGTCGTGGTCAGCCACGAGGCGTTCGGCTACCTCGAGCGCTACGGCGTGCACTTCGAGGGGATCGCCGGCCTCACCCCCGACGCCGAGCCGACCCCCGCCGTCCTGGCCGAGCTGGAGGAGCTCATCGCCAGCGAGGGCATCACCACCGTGTTCTCCGAGCGGCTCGCCTCGCCTGCCATGGCCGAGAGCCTGGCGTCCGACACCGGCGTCGAGACCGCCGTCCTCGACCCGATCGAGGGACCGGGCGATGGCGACGGCGCCACCGACTACGTTGCTCTCATGCAGCAGAACCTCGCGGCGCTCCAGCAAGCCAACGGATGCTGAACCCCGCCGGCACCGCGGTCGTCGAGGCCCGTGACGTCACGGTCGCCCTCGGCGGCCGTCCGGTGCTCCGAGGCAACGACCTGGTGGTCCGGCAGGGCGAGTTCGTGGCCCTGATGGGTGCCAACGGTTCGGGCAAGAGCACCCTGGTGCGCGCCCTCACCGGCCTGCGGCCCCTCACCCAGGGCTCCGTCCTCCTCTTCGGCACTCCGTTGCAGGACTTCAAGGAGCGCCACCGCATCGGCTTCGTCCCGCAGCGCGGCACCGCAGCGGGCGGCGTGCCGTCCAGCGTGCGCGAGGTGGTGGCGTCCGGCCGGCTCACCCGGCGCCCGCTGCTGCGCCCGGCAGGAAAGGCCGACCGGGCCGCCATCGACGACGCCCTCGAGGTCGTGGGTCTCACCGGCATGGCCAGCGAGGGCGTCTCGACGCTCTCCGGAGGCCAGCAGCAGCGTGTCCTCATCGCGCGCGCGCTGGCAGGCGAGCCCGAGCTGTTCTTCCTCGACGAGCCGACGGCCGGCGTCGACCTGCCCAACCAGCTCGCGCTCGCCGAGGCCCTGCGGACCCTGTCCGAGCGGGGCGCCACCATCGTCCTCGTGGCCCACGAGCTCGGTCCGCTCGAGCCGCTCGTGGACCGCGCGGTGGTGATGCGCGACGGCCGGATCGCCTACGACGGCCCGCCGCTCGCCCACGAGGACGTCCACGGCCACCACCACCCGATCGCCGGCTCGCACGACCACGTGCCGCACGTCGGTTCCCCGTTCGACACGATGTCGCTCGACCCGAGGGAGGATCGCCGATGAGTCCCGCCGAGCTCCTCGACCTGCTGGGTCGCCCCTTCATGCAGCGCGCGCTCCTCGCTGCCCTGCTCACCGGTCTGGCGGCACCCGCGATCGGCACCTTCATCGTGCAGCGCCGCCTCGCCCTGCTGGGCGACGGCATCGGCCACGTGGCGGTGACCGGCGTCGCCCTCGGGCTCCTGACAGGAGCGTCCCCCACGTGGACCGCGGTCGTCGTGGCCATCCTCGGTGCCGTGCTCATCGAGGTCATCAGGGAGAAGGGCCACACCAACGGGGACGTCGCCCTCGCCCTGCTGTTCTACGGCGGGCTGGCAGGTGGAGTCCTCATCACAGGACTCGCCGGCGACGGAGCCGCCGGCCTGCAGGTCTACCTCTTCGGGTCCGTGACGAGCATCAGCTCGACCGAGGTCTGGTACACCGCCGGGCTGGCGCTCGTGGTCCTGACCTTCACGCTCGGCCTCCTCCCCCAGCTGTTCGCGGTCGCCTCGGACCCCGAGTTCGCGAAGGTGGCGGGCCTCCGGGTCCGCGCCTACAACCTCCTCGTCGCCGTCCTGGCCGCCGTCAGCGTGACCGTCGCCATGCGCACCGTGGGTCTGCTGCTCGTCTCGGCGCTCATGGTCGTGCCGGTCGCCACCTCCCAACAGCTCGCGCGCTCCTTCCGCTCGACACTGCTGTGGGCCATGGTCCTCGGCGGGGTCGCCGCAGTCGGTGGGCTGGTCGTCGCGGCGTGGCTCTCCGCCCGGGCCACGGTGGCCCCGGGCCCGTCGATCGTGCTCCTGGCGCTGGCGATGTTCGCCGCGACCTGGCCGGTCGGCGTCTGGCTACGCCGTCGTCGGCGCCTCACCGAGCCGTTCCCCGCGCTGGGCACCGGGACACCCGGTCCGCACGAGGTGGACGAGCACCCGCACCAGCACGGCGACGACTGCGGCCACCCGGCGGTCCCGCACGAGGACCACCTCGACTACGTCCACGACGGCCACCGGCACGCCCCGCACGGAGAGCACTATGACGAGCACTGACCCCCAGGGCAGCACCCAGACGCAGCAGCGACGTCCCACCCGTCAGCGGCGCGCGGTCGCGGCGGCCCTCGCAGGCTTCGACGACTTCCGCAGCGCCCAGGAGATCCACGACCTGATCTCGCGGCAGGGCGACTCGGTCGGCCTGGCCACCGTCTACCGCACGCTGTCGTCGCTCGCCGAGGCCGGCGAGGTCGACATGCTCCGCAACGAGGACGGCGAGGCCATCTGGCGCAGCTGCTCCGACACGCACCACCACCACCTCGTGTGCCGCACGTGCGGCGCCACGGTCGAGGTGGAGGGCCCGGCCGTCGAGCGCTGGACCAACGCCATCGCCGCCGAGCACGGCTACGCCGACCTCAGCCACACGCTGGAGATCTTCGGGACCTGCCCGACCTGCCGCTGAGGCTGACGGTGGTCCCGCCCGAGCGGTGTCGTCACCACATTTGTGCGGTGTCGGAGGTGGGTGGCGCACCGCCCGCCAGCGCGGCGTACGTCGACACGCCGGGTGGCGGTGCCAGAGCCACGTGTGCGGGGAGGCGGAGGTGGGTGGCGCACCGCCAGCCGCAGCGGACGGTCAGGCGTCGGGGAGCGCGCCGCCGTAGCGACGGTCGCGACGGGCGTAGGTCTCCACTGCGGCCCAGAGGTGGCGGCGGTCGACGTCGGGCCACAGCACGTCGGTGAAGACCATCTCGCTGTAGGCCGCCTGCCACAGCATGAAGTTGGACAGCCGCTGCTCCCCCGACGTGCGCCAGACGAGGTCGGCGTCGGGGAGCTCGGGGACGTAGAGGTGGCGGGCGAAGGTGCGCTCGTCGATCTTGTCGGGGTTGATCCGCCCGGCCGCGACCTCGCGCCCGATGGCCCGCGCGGCGTCGGCGAGCTCGGCACGGCCGCCGTAGTTGACGCACATGGTCAGGGTCAGGACGTCGTTGTCCTTCGTCATCTCCTCCGCGACCTGGAGCTCCTTGATCACCGACCTCCACAGCCGGGGGGCGCGCCCGGCCCAGCGCACGCGTACGCCGAGCTCGTGCATCTCGTCGCGGCGACGCCGGATCACGTCGCGGTTGAAGCCCATCAGGAAGCGGACCTCGTCGGGCGAGCGCGACCAGTTCTCGGTGGAGAAGGCGTAGGCCGAGATGGCCTTGACGCCGATCTCGATCGCGCCCTCGACGACGTCGAAGAGCGAGGACTCGCCCTCCTCGTGGCCCTTCGTGCGGGGCAGCCCGCGGTCCTTGGCCCAGCGTCCGTTGCCGTCCATGACGATGGCGACGTGCCCGGGGACCAGGTCGCGCGGGATCGACGGGGGCGTCGCGCCGCTCGGGTGCGGGGTGGGCTGGCGGACGGAGCGCTTCACGGGAGAGAGCCTAGTCAGCGCTCGACGTACGCCATCGAGCGCAGGCCGCGCTCGAGGTGCCAGGCGAGGTAGGCCGAGACGAGGTTGCTGGCCTCGCGCAGGTGGCGCGGGTCGGCCGCGTGGACGACCGGCCAGTCACCCACGAGCAGCGCGCCCAGGACCAGCACCGTCTCGGCGGCCGGCGTGGCAGAGCCGGGGAGCTTGTCGGAGGTGCAGAGCACGCCGCCGGCCGAGGGGTTGAAGAACCGGTGCGGGCCCTCGACGCCGCACTGGACGCAGTGGTCGAAGGAGGGTGCGTAGCCCGCGACCGACAGCGAGCGCAGGAGGTAGGAGTCGAGGACCTGCTTGGCCCCGTGCTGACCGGTCGCCATCACCCGCAGCCCGCCGACGAGCAGGAGGAACTGCTGGACGGCCGGCTCGCCCTCCTCGGTGACGAGACGGTCGGCGGTCTCGAGCATCACGGTGCCCGCGGTGTAGCGGTCGTAGTCCATGCCGAGGCGGGAGTTGAACGGGTCGAGCGTCTCGGCCTGGGTGATCACGTCGAGGCTGCGCCCCTCGGCGAGCTGCAGGTCGACGTGGGCGAACGGCTCCAGCCGCGAGCCCCAGCGCGACGTCGTACGCCGCACTCCCTTGGCGACGGCGCGCACCTTGCCGCGCTGACGCGTCAGCAGGGTGATGATGCGGTCGGCCTCGCCCAGCTTGTGGGTGCGGAGCACGACCGCCTCGTCGCGGTAGAGGGGCACCGGACCATTCTCCCCCACCGACCCCGCCGCAGCCGGCTCCGCGTCAGCGTTTCCGGGCGCGGACCGCGTCGGGCTCCGCGCGGGCCCAGCACTCGAGGGCGAAGTCGGCCGCCGCCTTCGTCAGCCGGTCGGGCCGGAAGCGCCACTCCAGGATCGACGAGGCTCGCTCGAGCCGGACCTGGGGCAGCTCGGCGGCGAGCATGTCGGCGTCGACGAAGGGGTGGATCGGGTCGATCGGGTGGCCCACCAGGAAGACCGGCGCGTGGATCCGGCGGCGCTGGCTCGACGACGGTGCCAGGCGACCGAAGATCACGCCGTGCAGCACCGAGGCGACCGAGTCGGCGCGGTGGTCGACGGTGTCGAGGCCGATGCCGGCCCAGAAGGGCACGATGCCGCGGGGCACCGACCGCGACAGCTTCTGCAGGGTGTTGGCGGTGAAGGGCAGGTAGCGCGCGGCCAGCATGATCGGCACGAAGGCGAGGATCCCGGCGACGAGCGCGTGGTTGAGCACCGGCATCTCGACGATCAGGCCCTTGACCCGCTCGGGGGCGATCACCGCGACCTCGAGGGACACGTTCGCGCCCAGCGAGGTGCCGCCGATGACGGCCTGCTCGGCGCCGAGGTGGTCGAGCAGCGCGACGACCTGCTCGCCGAACGACGTCATCGAGTAGACGAGCGGGTCGGCGGGCTGGTCGGAGCGGCCATGGCCGAGCAGGTCGAGCGTGACCACGTGCAGGCCCTGGGCGGCCATCGCCCGCGCCAGCGGCTGCTGCATGCGTCGCGGCATGAGCAGGCCGTGGAGCAGCACCACCCACTCGTCGCCCGACCCGTACTCGGTGTACTCCAGCCGGTCGCGCCCGCCGTCGGACTCGACGAAGAACTGTCCGATCCGCTCGCTCACCAACATGGGTTCAATGTAGTCGCGATCGAGGGTCCCGCCATGGAACGCTCCGCCCATGGTCTCGATCGTCACAGCCGGCCCCGACGACTGGCGAGCGGTCCGCGAGGTCAGGCTGCGGGCGCTGGCGGACAGTCCGGACGCCTTCGGCGTCACCCTGCAGGAGGCGCTGGCGCAGACCGAGGCGGTCTGGCGCGAACGTCTGCGGGGGTCGAACCCGACACTGCTCGCGCTCGACGAGGACCGCCCCGTCGGCATGGGTGGCGGGTTCCTCCCGCCCGGGACCGACGTCGCCTGGATCTGGGGGATGTGGATCGCCCCGGAGCGCCGCGGCACCGGCCTCGGGCGCCGGATCGTCGACGAGCTGGTCCGCTGGGCGCAGGGCACCGGACGCGTCGTGCACCTCCACGTGGCCGAGGGCAACGACCGCGCCCGGGCGCTCTACGTCTCCAGCGGCTTCGTGGCGACGGGCCAGTGGGAGCCCCTGCGCGACGAGTCGCCGGTGCTGATCGAGGAGCTGGTGCTCAGGCGCGGTTGACGGCGCTGATGACGGCCTTGAGCGAGGCGGTGACGATGTTGGCGTCGAGGCCGACGCCCCAGAGCAGCTTCTCGCCCACGGCGCACTCGACGTACGCCGCTGCGATGGCGTCGCCGCCGGCCGACAGCGCGTGCTCGGCGTAGTCGAGGACCCGGACGTCGTGGCCGAGCCCGGAGATGGCGTCGACGAAGGCCGCGATCGGGCCGTTGCCCTCGCCGGAGAGCTCCTGGCGCTCGCCGTCGACGAACACCCCGACGGTGAGCTGGTCCTTCTCCCCCGCGGCGCTGGAGGTGTGCACGGAGTCGAGCTCCAGCGGGGCGGTGCGGTCGAGGTACTCGGCGCGGAAGACCGACCAGATCTCCTCGGGGGTGATCTCGCCGCCCTCGGTGTCGGTGCGCTGCTGCACGACGCGGCTGAACTCGATCTGCGCGCGTCGCGGCAGGTCGAGGTTGTGCTCGGACTTCAGCACGTAGGCCACGCCACCCTTGCCGGACTGGCTGTTGACCCGGATGACCGCCTCGTAGGAGCGGCCGACGTCCTTGGGGTCGATGGGCAGGTAGGGCGCTTCCCACGGCAGCTCCCCGACGGGTACGCCGAGGGCCGCAGCCTTCTTGTCCAGGTCCTCCAGGCCCTTCTTGATCGCGTCCTGGTGCGAGCCGGAGAAGGCGGTGTAGACGAGGTCGCCGGCGTAGGGGTGGCGCGGGTGGACCGGCAGGTTGGTGCAGTACTCGACGGTGCGGCGGACCTCGTCGATGTCGCCGAAGTCGACCTGCGGGTCGATGCCCTGGCTGAAGAGGTTCATCCCGAGGGTGACCAGGTCGACGTTGCCGGTGCGCTCGCCGTGGCCGAACAGGCAGCCCTCGACGCGGTCGGCGCCGGCCATCAGGCCCAGCTCGGTGGCCGCGACCGCGGTGCCGCGGTCGTTGTGCGGGTGGAGGCTGATCGCGGAGTGCTCGCGACGGGTCAGACCTCGGGCGAAGTACTCGATCTGGTCGGCGTAGGTGTTGGGCGTCGACATCTCGACGGTCGCCGGCAGGTTGAGGATGATCTCGCGCCCGCCCTCGGGCTGCCACACGTCGGAGACCGCCTCGCACACGCTCAGCGCGAAGTCGGTGTCGGACTGCGTGAAGATCTCCGGGCTGTACTGGTAGCCGAAGTCCTGGCTGCCGACGATCGAGCCGAGGCGCTCCTCGGCGTACTTCATCACCATCTCGGTGCCGCGCACGGCGATGTTGCGGCACTCGTCGGGGGTGACGTTGAAGACGACGCGCTGGAAGAGCGGCGCCGTGGCGTTGTAGAGGTGGACGGTGGCACGCGGGGCTCCGACGAGGGAGTCGACCGTGCGCTCGATGAGGTCCTCGCGGGCCTGGGTCAGCACCGAGATCTGCACGTCGTCGGGGATCCGGTCCTCGGTGATGAGCTTGCGGACGAAGTCGAAGTCGGTCTGGCTCGCGCTCGGGAAGCCGACCTCGATCTCCTTGTAGCCCATCTTCACCAGCAGCTCGAACATCGTGAGCTTGCGGGCCGGGGTCATCGGGTCGATCAGCGCCTGGTTGCCGTCGCGCAGGTCGGTGGAGAGCCAGCGCGGCGCCTTCTCGACCTTCCTGGTCGGCCAGGTGCGGTCGGGCACGTCGACGGGCACGAACGGGGTGTAGCGGCCGAACGGCATCGGGCTCGTGCCCTGCTGGTTGGCGGTGTTGCTCAGGTTGGTCATGGTGTCCTCGTTGTCGGTCGGTGTCGGGCGACCGGCGCGCGCCGCACTCCGCAACGAGGGGGCCGGTTCAGGCCTCGCTGCGGCAGCCAAGGAGGAGGGTGCGCATCATGACCGGACCAGAATAGCCCCGGCACCACGAGCGCGCTGCGGGTCTCCCGGTGGCTGAGACGGCTCAGGCGCGGCCTCGGGCGGCGTACGCCACCGCGGTGAGGTCGAACGGCCCGTCACCGAGCCGGCGACGCAGGACCTCCTCCAGCCGGGCCCGGCCGCCCGGACCCAGCGCAGCGACGACGTCGCCCGCGGGTCCGACGCCGTGCAGGTAGGGCTCCCACCACTCCTCGAAGCTCGGGTGCGTCACCGCCACCGGCACCTCGACCGCCTCGACGCCGCGGAGCCCGGCACCCTCCAGGATCGCGACGAGGCCCTCACGGGAGCCGCCGGGGAAGTCGCGCTCCCCCGGGTGCGCGGGCCGGAGCTCCGCGACCGCCTCCCACAGCGGCCACATCGGTGCGCGCGCCCCGACGAGGTCCCAGACGGTCGCGCCGACCCAGCCGCCCGGGCGGGTCACCCGGGCCATCTCGGCGACGCCACCGACGGGGTCGGCCATGAAGTGCACCACCAGGCAGGCCGCGGCGACGTCGAAGGCGTCGTCGTCGTGGGGCAGCGACTCCGCCTCGCCCCGGCGGACGTCGACCCCGGGCAGCCGGTCGCGGCACGCCTCGACGAAGGACGCCGACGGGTCGACCGCCGCCACCTGCGCGGCGCCGAGCCGGTCCACGAGCACGCTCGTCAGCGCTCCCGGCCCGCAGCCGACGTCGATGGCCCGCTGGCCGGGTGCGACCTCCAGCCAGTCGGCGAGGACGGCCGCGAGCGGGCGGGAGTAGCGGCCCATGAACCGGTCGTAGGCATCACCTGTCACCTCGAAGGTCACGACACGCCACGC
This sequence comes from Nocardioides furvisabuli, assembly GCA_964021995.1. Lineage (GTDB taxonomy): Bacteria > Actinomycetota > Actinomycetes > Propionibacteriales > Nocardioidaceae > Nocardioides > Nocardioides furvisabuli_A. Next base: position 31,886 of record CAXHZJ010000011.1, read on the forward strand.
TACTCCGCCTCGTAGGCTCTCGCCATGCCCCGACTGCTGGTGGTCCACCACTCGCCGACCCCGTCGGTCGCCGCGCTCACCGACGCGGTCGTGGCGGGCGCCTCGGACGACGCGATCGAGGGCGTCGAGGTGGTCGTGCGGGCAGCGTTGGAGGCCGACGCGGACGACGTGCTCGCCGCCGACGGCTACGTGCTCGGCACCCCGGCGAACTTCGGCTACATGAGCGGTGCGCTCAAGCACTTCTTCGACACGATCTTCCTCCAGGCCGGCGGGGCGCTGGCCGACGACGGCGGGGCCGCCGGCGCCGAGGGCGGCCGCCGTCCCTACGGCCTCTACGTCCACGGCCGCTACGACACGACCGGCGCCGTGCGCTCGGTGCAGTCCATCGTCGGGGCGCTCCCCTGGCGCCAGGCGGCTCCGGTGCTGGAGGTGCTCGGTGAGGTGCGCGAGGCGGACCGGGAGTCGGCGTACGAGCTGGGTGGGACGCTCGCGGCCCTGGTGATGTCGTGAGGCGCCTCCTCGCCGCGGCCGTCGCCGTGGTGGCGCTGTCCGGGTGCACGTCCTCCGCGCCCGCGGACGAGCCCGCCCCCTCGTCGACCGCGTCGCCGACGGCGCCGTCGACCCCGGAGCCTCCTCCCGACCCGGGCCCGACGCCCGAGGTGGGCGAGTGCCACGCACTCACGTTCCGACAGGCCGTCGCAGTGGTCGGGCGCACCGCTCCCGTGGCGTGCGCTCGCCGGCACACCGCCCAGACCTACTTCGTCGGCCGGCTGCGGCTGACCACCCCGGCGGGCCGGACCCGGAGCGTGGACTCCGAAGCGGCCCAGCGCCAGGCTCGTACGACGTGCACGGCGCGGCTGCCGCGGCACCTCGGGGTGGCACCGCGCGACCTGCGGATCGCGATGGTCAGGGCCGTGTGGTTCACCCCGAGCCCGGCCCGCGCCGAGGCCGGCGCCGACTGGTTCCGCTGCGACGTCGTCGCGGTCGCCGGACCGCGGGAGCTGCTGCCGCTGCCGCGCCGGACGAAGGGCTGGGGTGACGCCCCGGTGCTCGAGATGTGTGCCACCGCGGCACCCGGCACCCGGGCGTTCCGGCGGGTGTCGTGCGGCGCGCGGCACACGTGGCGGGCGACCTCGACGGTCGACCTGGCCGGACGCCGACTGCCGCGACCGGCAGCGGTCGCGGCTCGCATGGATCCCACGTGCCGCGCGGACGCCCGCTCGGCCGCGGCGGACCCGCTCGACTTCACCTGGTCGCAGGAGGTCCCCACCCGGGAGCAGTGGGACGCCGGCCAGCGCTACGGCATCTGCTGGGTGCCCGTCACGGGTTGAGGCACTCCGGGATCGAGTCCCCCGGGCCGGTCGGGTCGGCGGTGGTCCCCGAGGGGTCGAGGACCTTGACCCAGTCCACCGTGTCGAACTGGCGCAGCGTCGGCATGATCTCGCCGGCGATCGTCACGGTCGAGCCGCCGCTGCTGCACCCACCTCGCAGCCGCACGCGCGCGATGCCCCCGGCGATGGCGAGGTCGGCGAAGCCGGTGGCGCGTGAGCGTACGAGTCGCAGGCCGCGGGCGCGCTCCCGGTCGAGGGGGCCGGCGAAGAGCCGGTCCATCACTCCGGTGGCGGGTGAGCCGACCGGGACGGGCCGCGTGCGGGGGACGAAGAACGGCTCCAGGTTGGCGGCGAAGCGGTCCTCGTCGAGGAAGAACACTCGGCGCTCGACCGTGCGGAAGGCGGCTCCCACCTCCACCACGACGCGGTCGCGCCCGGGCTGCCGGACGACGGACACCGGGGTGCGGCGCGCCAGCCCGAGGCCGTACGTCGTCCAGCCCTCGAACAGGCCCGAGCGCACCACGGTCATCACGTTGGGCAAGGCGAACGACCGCCGTGCCGGAGCATCCGTGGCCCGGTCGGTCCGGGTGGGCTGCAGCCCGACCTGGAGGATCGCGCGGCCCGCGATGCGGATCGGCAGGCCCGACCCGTCGCCGAGGAGCCGGTCGACGTAGCGCACGTCGACGCCCGCAGGGATGCCGTCGTCGAACTGGAAGACCACGCGGTCGACACCGTCGCGGTGCACGGCGCGTACGTCGACCAGCTGGGGCAGTGCGGCGGGTCGGACGTCGGCCGCAGGCACCGCGGCGACACCCGCGGCCGCGGGTGACTGGACGAGCAGTGCTGCCACCAGCGACGTCGTGGACAGCAGGCGCAGGATCCTCACGGCGGACCTCCAGTGTTCGACGACCGGTGCACCGAACCTAGACCCGCCGCAGCGCGGTCCCCCAGTGCCGAAGGTCCCGCACCGGAGCTGTCGTCAGAAGCCGAGCTTGCGCAGCTGGCGCGGGTCGCGCTGCCAGTCCTTGGCGATCTTCACCTGGAGGTCGAGGTAGACCGGCGTGCCGAGCAGCGCCTCGATCTGCTTGCGCGCGGCGGTGCCGACCGAGCGCAAACGCGAGCCCTTGTGGCCGATCATGATGCCCTTCTGGGAGTCACGCTCGACGTAGAGGTTGGCCACGATGTCGAGCAGCGGCTTGTCGGCCGGTCGCCCCTCCCGCAGGCCCATCTCCTCGACCACCACGGCGATCGAGTGCGGCAGCTCGTCGCGCACACCCTCCAACGCGGCCTCACGAATGAGGTCGGCAGCCAGTGCCTCCTCCGGCGCGTCGGTGAGGTCGCCGTCGGGGTAGAGCGGCGGCCCCTCGGGCAGGAGGCCGACCAGCAGGTCGGCGAGCAGCTGCACCTGGTCGCCCGAGACCGCCGACACCGGCACGATCTCAGCCCACTCCGTCGAGGTCTCCGCCCCGAGAGCGGCGATGTCGAGCAGGTGCTGGCCGAGCTGCTCGGGGGTCACCAGGTCGGTCTTGGTGGCCACCGCGATGCGGACCGTACGACGCACCTTGGCCAGCTCGGTGACCAGGAACCGGTCGCCCGGGCCGATCTTCTCGTTGGCCGGGAAGCAGCACGCCACCACGTCGACCTCGGCCCACGTCGTGCGGACCAGGTCGTTGAGCCGCTCGCCCAGCAGGGTGCGCGGGCGGTGGAGACCGGGGGTGTCGACGAGGATCAGCTGGGCGTCGTCACGGTGCACGATGCCGCGCACCACGTTGCGCGTGGTCTGGGGCTTGGAGGACGTGATGACGATCTTCTGCCCGACCAGCGCGTTGGTCAGCGTCGACTTGCCGGCGTTGGGCCGGCCGACGAAGGAGGCGAAGCCGCTGCGGTAGCCCTCGGGCGCGGAGTAGAACGCACCGGCGGGCGCGACCCCGGAGAGGTCGAAGTCGTCGTCGAGCTCGTCGTCCTCGTCGTCGTCCCCGTCGTCGTCGAGCTCCTCCACCGTCTCGTCGACGGGCTCCTCCACCACGTCCTGGTCGGTGTGGTCCTGCTCGTCAGCCATCGCTCGCCTCTCGCGCTGCGTCGTACTCGGCCCAGATCTGCTCGTCACTCTTCCCTGCCGCCTTGCCCGCGCGCCAGAGCGGACCCGGATCGACCGCCCGCGGCTGCCGTCCGGCCGTCGCGCGCCAGTAGCCCATGACGTCGTAGTGGCTGGCCGGCAGGCCGACCTCGCGCATCAGGTGCTTGCGGATCGCGCGCATCTGCGCGGACTCCCCCGCCATCCAGAAGTAGCCCTCGCCGGAGGGCCACTCGATGCCCTCGACGACCTCGGCCAGCGCGCTCTGGCCGTGGGACGGCGGGCTGAGCCAGGTGACGTCGGGGCCGTCGGGCAGGTAGCCGGCCAGGTCGTCGGGCACCTCGGCGAGGACGTACGTCGCCAGGTCGGGGTGCGCGGTGGCCTCGACGATGCGGGCCATCGCGGGCATCGCGGTGAGGTCGCCGACCAACATCAGCCAGGTCGCGCCTGCCGGGGGCGCGAAGGACGACTTCGGCTCGGTGATCGTCACGGTGTCGCCCACGCAGTCGCGCATCGCCCACTCGGTGACGAGACCGACGTCGTGGACCACCACGTCGAGGGTCAGCTCGCCGGCGGAGAAGTCGCGGACGGTGTAGTAGCGGCTCTGGAACTGCCCGGGCACCACGAGGCCGACCCACTCGTCGGGCACGCCGGTGCTGGCGAACCCGTCGAGGCCGTCGAGGACCAGCCGGACCAGGTGGTCCGACAGCGGTTCGCGGCGACGTACGGTCGCCTGGAACTGGGCTGCGCGGGTGCTCACCCGAGGAGGTTATCGGTGGCTCACCAGTGCGGGCGCATCGGGAAGTCGGAGCGCCCGTCAGCGTGGTTGCGCGTCGCGAGCACCTGGTGGAGCTCCACCTCGTCGCGCTCGAAGCCGATGCGCGAACCGGCGATGTAGAGGCCCCACACCCGTGCCGTCCCCTCCCCCACCTCGGCCACGCACTCGTCCCAGTGCTCGACCAGGTTGCGGTTCCAGTCGCGCAGCGTGGCGGCGTAGTGCGGGCGCAGGTTCTCGCTGTGCTGGACCTCCAGGCCCTGGTCCTGTGCAGCGGAGATGATCGTGCCCGACCCGATCAGCTCGCCGTCAGGGAAGACGTAGCGGTCGATGAAGGCGCCGGTCTCCTGGCGGCTGTTGCTCGGGCGGGTGATGCAGTGGTTGAGCAGCCGCCCGCCGGGGCGGAGCCGGTCGCGCAGGTGGGCGAAGTAGGCCGGGTAGTTGCGCACCCCGACGTGCTCGGTCAGCCCGATCGAGCTCACCGCGTCGAAGCCGGTCTCGACGACGTCGCGGTAGTCGAGGTGGCGCACCTCCGCGAGGTCGCCGAGGCCCTCGCGGTCGATCGCCTCCTTGGCCCACTGGGCCTGCTCCAGCGACAGCGTGACCCCGAGCGCGCGTACGCCGTGCTCACGCGCAGCGTGGCGCACCATCGTGCCCCACCCGCAGCCCACGTCGAGCAGGCGCTGCCCGGGCCGCAGGTCGAGCTTGCGGCACACCAGGTCGAACTTCGCGGCCTGCGCCTGCTCGAGGGTGGCGTCCGGTGTCTCGTAGAGGGCGCAGGTGTAGGCCATCGACGGGCCGAGCACGAGCTCGTAGAAGCGGTTGGAGACGTCGTAGTGGCGCGAGATCACCTCCGCGTCGCGCGTCATCGAGTGGCGCAGGCCCTCGACCGCGCGGCGCCACCGGGGCAGGTGCTCCTGCGGCGGCGGAGGCGGCGGTCGCAGGTGCGACACCCCCAGGCTGCGGGCGATGAGCACGGCCTCGGACGGAGTCGGCACCCGGAACCTCGTGTGGTCCTTGAGCAGCACGAGCGCGTCGTACGGGTCACCGGGATGGACCCCCGACAGGTCCAGGTCGCCGCTGACGTAGGCGCGCGCTATGCCGAGGTCACCGGGCGCGGTCATCAGGAAGGACAGCCCGCGCTCGGAGCGCAGGTGCATCCCGAGGTCGGCGTCGGGCGGGCCGGCGCTGCTGCCGTCGTACGCCGTGAAGCGCAGCGGCAGCCCGCCCCTCACGAGCCGGTCCATCGCCTCGCCGATGGAGACGCGGCGCTCGGGACCGGGACGGCTGTCGGTGTGGAAGAGGGAGCTCATCGTCGGTGCACCACCTTGTCGTAGAGGGACGTCAGCCGGTCGTCGGAGTCGTGGAGCGCCTTCACCTGCGCGAGGTGCGCGCCGCCGTAGAGGCGGTCGAACTCGTCGCGGTCGTAGAACGCCTCGGAGTAGAGGCTCTTGTGGCCGCCGAGCTCGGAGACCTTCGCCTCGATCGCGCGGTTGCGCGGCGACCGGGGCGCGTCGGGACCGACGTTGACCACGCCCCAGAACCCGACGTTGACGTAGGTCTCGCCCGCGCTGAGGGGGTAACCGGGCCACGGCCGCTCACCGGCGTCGTCGCGCCGCAGCCGCAGCGGGCACAACCACACCGGGCGCATGCCGACCTCACGGTCGAACCAGTCGAGGAACTCCGGGAGCCGACCCACCGGGACCTCGACGTCCTGCACGACGCGCTCGCCCTGCGGGCGGCCGGCCAGGCGGTCGAGGCGGTCGCCGACACCGAGGCGCCGGTCCAGCGCGACGAGCCTCCAGTAGACGTCGGAGCGGCGCAGCCGGCGCGGCCACACCCGGCGTACGAGCGGGTGCTGGGCGCCGAACGCCCGCGAGCACCAGAACCAGTCCGTGTCCCACCGCCACAGGTAGTCCGGCACGGTGAGCCGGTCGGTGGTGCGCTGCTGGAGGGAGCGGAAGAACACCTGCTGCCCGGTGTAGTCGGAGGTCTCCCCCGGCTCGTCGGTCCAGCGGGCGAGGGTGAGGTAGAGCTCGGTCGGGCTGAACGCGACCCCGTCGAGGCCGTCGACGCGCTCGCCGTCCCACGCCCGGTGCTCGACGATCCGCCTGACCGCCTCGGCGAGCGAGGCGGCGTCGTGGAAGCGGACGTGACGCAGGTCGACGTACGCCGGCACCGGCTCGAGCTCGATGCGCAGACGGGTGGCGTAGCCGAGCGAGCCGTAGGAGTTGGGAAAGGCGTCGAAGAGCGCGTCGCCCGGCTTGACGGTGACGACCTCGCCGGAGCCGGTCAGCACGTCCATCTCGAGCACCGACTCGTGCGGCAGCCCGTGACGGAAGCTGGTCGACTCGATGCCCAGGCCGCTCACCGCGCCCCCGAGCGTGATGGTCCTCAGCTGCGGCACGACGAGCGGGATGCGGCCGTGCGCCAGGGTGACCTCGACGAGGTGCTCGTAGGTGCACATCCCCTGCACCTCGGCCACGTCGCCGTCGACCTCGATGACGCCCGCGAGGCCCGACACGTCGAGGCCGGAGGCGGCACCGTCGCGGCCCCGGAACAGGTTGCTGGTGCGCTTGGCCAGTCGCACCGGCGCACCCGGCGTGAGCGCAGCCCAGGACCGCAGGAGCCTCGCGACCCCCTGCTGGTGCTGCTCACGTCCGACCGGCGCACGCACCCCTCCACGCTAGCGAGTGGCGGGCGGCCCCGCGAGGGCCTAGGAGCCTGTCGTGACCCGGGTGTGGATCTTCCCGGCGGGGTCCCCCACGAGGACCGGAACACCCGCACCGGCGAGGTCGGTGACGGCACCGAGGTCGGGCACGGTGCTCGTGCCGGCCTCGGTGAGCACGACCGCGGCCTCGAGACCGGCCGCCGCGGACGCCACCGCCATCGCCACGCAGGCCTCGAGCGCGGACAGGCCGAGGTGCTCCAGGCGCACGCTCGCGGCGGCGTACGTCCGGCCGTCGAGGTCGCGGACCGCGGCGCCCTCCTCGGCCCTGGCGCGCACCCGGGTGGCCCGGGCGAGCGTCACCAGCTTGGCGTCCTCGGGGCTGAGGTCGGCGGGCTCCGGCGCGTCGGTCATGGGCGACAGCCTAGTGAGCCGTCAGCGGCCCGAGCCCGCGGCATGCCCCGGTGCGTCGTCGTCCTCGGAGCCCTCGGCGGCGAGCACCGACACGAGCACGGCCTCGATCTTGTTGCGGCGACCGGTGGCACGCTCGGCCTCCAGGCGCAGGCCCTGGCACTCCACGACCGAGCCGGGGATCGGGACCTTGCCGAGGTGCTTGGCCATCAGGCCGCCGACGCTGTCGACGTCGTCGTCCTCGACGGTGAAGCCGACCAGCTCGTCGAGGTCGTCGACGGGGTAGCGGGAGGAGACCCGGATGGTGCCGTCCTCGAGGTGCTCGACCTCGACCTCCTCGACGTCGTACTCGTCGGTGATCTCGCCGACGATCTCCTCCAGCACGTCCTCGATGGTCACCAGGCCGGCGGTGCCGCCGTACTCGTCGACCACGACGGCGATGTGCTGGCGGCGCGCCTGCAGCTCGGACAGCAGCGCGTCGACCGGCTTGGAGTCCGGGACGTAGTGCACCGGTCGCATGACCTCGTCGACGCGCTGGGTGAACTCCACGTCGGGTGCCTCGAAGTCGCGCTGGACCAGGTCCTTGAGGTAGGCCATGCCGACGATGTCGTCGAGGTTCTCGTCGACGACGGGGATGCGGGAGTAGCCGCTGCGCAGGAAGAGCGACAGCGTCTGGCGGATGTTCTTGTGGCGCTCGATGTAGACCACGTCGGGTCGCGGCACCATCACCTCGCGGGTGATGGTGTCGCCGAGCTCGAAGACCGAGTGGATCATCCGCCGCTCGCCGGACTCGATGACGGCCGACGCCTCGGCCAGGTCGACCAGCTCGCGCAGCTCGGTCTCGGTGGAGAACGGACCCTCGCTGAAGCCGCGGCCGGGGGTGATCGCGTTGCCGAGCATGATCAGCAGCGCCGGGATCGGGCCGAGGATCGTGGTGACCGCCGACAGCGGCCCGGACGACAGGAGCGCCACCTTGGCGTCGTGCTGGCGGCCGAGGGTGCGTGGGGCGACGCCGATCACGACGAAGGACACGACCAGCATCACGCCGATCGTGGTGAGGACGCTGGGCAGCAGCGAGTCCTGGAAGGCGTCGCGTGCCCACGTGGAGACCAGCACGATGGCGCTGATCTCGCACAGCAGTCGCAGCAGCAGCGCGGTGTTGAGGTAGCGCGCCGGGTCGTCGAGGATCATCACCAGCCGCGCGGAGCCGGGCCGCCCGTCGGCCTTGAGCTCCTCGGCGCGGGCACGGGAGAAGCCGCTGAGCGCGGCGTCGGCGGCGGAGAAGAGGCCGGCGAGCAGGACCAGGAGGGCAGCCGAGCCGAGCTGCCAGATGTCAGCGGTCATCTCAGGCGGGCTCGGGGGTGGAGCGCCACTGCTCCAGCAGCTCGCCCTGGAGGCCGAACATCACGGCGTGCTCCTCGGGCTCGGCGTGGTCGTAGCCCAGCAGGTGGAGGATGCCGTGGACGGTGAGCAGGTCGATCTCGGCCTCGCGGCCGTGCCCGGCCTCCTCGCCCTGCCGCGCGGCGACGGACGGGGCCAGCACCAGGTCGCCGAGCACGCCCTCCTCGGGCTCCTCGTTGACCTTGCCGGGGCGCAGCTCGTCCATCGGGAAGGCCAGCACGTCGGTCGGGCCGTCCTTCTCCATCCACTGGCCGTTGAGCTCGGCGATGGTGTCCTCGTCGACGGCCTTGATGCACAGCTCGGCCTGCGGGTGGACGCGCATCTGCTCCATGACGAAGCGGGCCAGGCGGGAGAGGCGGCGTACGTCGAGCTCGAGGCCGGACTCGTTGAGGACCTCGATGCTCATCGCGGGCCCCGCTCGGCGGGGGCGGGGGCGGTGCGCGGGCGGCGGGGGTGCTCGGGCGCCTGGTCCTGGGCGTCGAAGACCTCGTAGGCCTCGACGATGCGGCCCACGAGGCGGTGGCGTACGACGTCGGTGCCGGTGAGGCGGCAGAAGGAGATGTCGTCGACGCCCTCGAGGATGCCCTCCACGACGCGGAGGCCGGACTTGGTGCCCGAGGGGAGGTCGACCTGGCTGGTGTCGCCGGTCACCACGATCCGCGAGCCGAAGCCGAGGCGGGTGAGGAACATCTTCATCTGCTCGGGCGTGGTGTTCTGCGCCTCGTCGAGGATGATGAAGGAGTCGTTGAGCGAGCGGCCGCGCAGGAACGCCAGCGGGGCGACCTCGATGGTCCCGGCGGCCAGCAGCTTGGGGATCGTCTCGGGGTCGACCATGTCGTGCAGCGCGTCGTAGAGCGGGCGCAGGTAGGGGTCGATCTTCTCGCTCAACGTGCCCGGCAGGAAGCCGAGCCGCTCCCCCGCCTCTACGGCCGGGCGGCTGAGGATGATCCGGTTGACCTCCTTGGCCTGGAGCGCCTGCACGGCCTTGGCCATCGCGAGGTAGGTCTTGCCGGTGCCGGCCGGGCCGATGCCGAAGGTGATCGTGGACGTGTCGATCGACTCGACGTAGCGCTTCTGGTTGAGCGTCTTGGGACGGATCGTGCGGCCGCGGTTGGACAGGATGTTGAGGCTCAGCACGTCGGCCGGGCGCTCCTGGGTCTCGGTGCGCAGCATCTGGATGATCCGCTCGACCGTCTCGCCGGTCACGCCCTGACCGGTGCGCACGAGCGTGACGACCTCGTCGAGCAGCCGCTCGGCGGTCGCGACCTCCGCGGAGTCACCGCTGAGTGTGATGCGGTTGCCGCGGACGTGGACGGTGGCTTCGAAGGCCCGCTCGATCAGCCGGAGGTGCTCGTCGCCCGGACCCAGCACGGAGACCATGTCGATGCTGTTGGGGACGACGACCGTGTGGGTCGGCCGCTCCTGCTGGGAGTCGGTGTCGGGGCGGGTGGAGCGGCGCGTGTTGTCAGTCATGGATGCCCGGGTCGGGCGGCCTTCCGAGTCGGTGGCGGGGCCCTTCCATGCTAGCGAGGGTGCCGCGGACGGCCCACTCCATTCGGGGTGGGCGTCGGTGGGACCGGCTCAGGGCCGGGTGACCTGCAGCATCCCGAGGCACATCTCGTCGGTGGTGCCCTCGCCCCACACGACGTAGCGGTCGGGCTGGCCCTCGAACGCGGGGAGCTCGTCGCGCAGCCACTGGACATGGGTGCAGGTGACCTTGACGCTGTCGCCCGGCTCGAGTCGGATCGGCGACACCGGTCGCCCACCCTGGTCGTCGAAGTCCCACACGTCGATGTCGAGGATGGTCTGCGCGCGGGCCGTTCCGGGGTTCACCTCGACGGAGATCTCGCGGCCCAGGAGGTGCATGTGGCCGGCCACGCCGTGGATCGTCAGGGGCTCCTGCACCGTGCGCACGCAGGACTGGACCTCACCCGGCGTCGGGACCGTGTTGCAGAGGATGTGCAGGGCGTTGGCGGTGTTGCCCTCGGCCCCGAAACGCTCCTGGACGTCGGCGACCGCGGCGGTGCGTCCACACAGCTCCCCGAGGGCGTACTCCTCGCGGCACGGCAGCTCCACCGGCGCGGGGAGCAGCATCGTGCTCAGCGCCTCGTAGGGCCGCGCGCCGGGCGCGAGCCGCAGCTGGGCGGCGCTGGTGTCGGGCTCCTGGCCGGCGAGGAGGTTGTAGTGCACCTGCATGACGATGCGGCTGCCCTGGGCGAGGCGGGTGCCGAAGCCGGGCTTGACGACCGACTCCTCGCCGCCGGGCGCCCAGGCGCCGATCCACGCAGCGTCGTCGACGCTCTGGAACCGGTCGAGGCCGGTGCCGCCGAAGCAGGTCCAGCCCTCGTCCTCGTCGGCGGCGTCCTTCGCCTCGGCCGCCGCGACCTGCTCCGGCGGGACCTTGAAGAGGATGACGTGGTGCACGACGTCGGGATTGCCGGGCAGCACCTGGGTGCCGGTGAGCCAGGCGTCGCGCTCGAGCTCGGGGTCGAGCAGGAAGCAGCGGTAGTCGTCGGTGCCGGTGCCGTAGGGCGCCGACGGCGTGTAGCTGCCGGGCATCGCGATCGTCGTACGCGTCTCTCCCTCGCGCAGCGGCTTCGACCGCGCCGGCTCCGCGTCATGACCGCCGCCGTGGCCCCCGGCTGCCTGCTCGGCCTCGTCCGCCGCCGGCGCGGGCGCCTCGACGGGCTGGGTGGCGCTGCGCTGGGCGTCGGCTTCGGTGCCGGGGTCCGCACCGCCGCAGGCGGACAGGGCGAGCAGCGTCGAGGCGAGGAGCGCCCCGAGGGCGGTGCGGGTGCGGATCATGGAGGTCTCAGATCAGGGACTCGGTCATGCCCGGCGCCTGGCCGAGCACGTGGAAGTGGGTGTGGAAGACGGTCTGCCCGGCACCCGCACCGGTGTTGGCGACGAGGCGGTAGTCGTCGACGCCGGCGGCCCGGGCGACCTCGTCGGCCAGTGCCACGGCGTGGCCCAGGCTCGCGGGGTCCGCGGCGGCCGACGCGGCGGCGTTCTCGTGGTGGGCCAGCGGCAGCACGAGGGCGTGGAAGGGTGCCTGGGGGTTGAGGTCCTTGATCGCGATGGCGCGCTCGGTGCGACCGAGCACGTCGGCGGGGATGTCGCCCGCGACGATCTTGCAGAAGACGCAGTCGGGCGCGCTCGGGATCATGACGCCAGCCTAGGGTCTGCGGTCGCGGCGTGTAACCGGAAGCGCGGGGCGCGCGTCCAACTACCGTGAGCGACATGACCTTCCCCACCACCCCGGCCCGACGCGTACGCCGCTGGGCGGGCGCAGCCGCCGTGCCGCTGGCCGCCGCGCTCGTGCTGACCGGCTGCACCGACGACGGGCAGCGGCCGGTCTCCGACGAGACCAGCGAGCCGACCCGCACCCCCAGCCCCGCGCCGACGGAGGAGCCGACCACCGACCCGTCGTCGGAGCCGACGACGGACCCCACGTCCTCCCCCGACGGCACGGTCGTGCCGCTCTACTTCGCCGGTGACGGGCCGGACGGGACGGCCCTGTTCCGGGAGTTCCGGCGCGTAGAGGGCGACCCGCTGACCGAGGCGGCGCGCATCGTCGCGGGTGCCGGCGAGCCCGGCGACCCCGACTACCGGACGCTCTGGCCCGGAGGTGGCTTCGAGTCCGTCGAGGCGACAGACGGCCTCCTCGTGGTGGAACTGGCCGATGACGGCTGGGCGACCCCCGCCGAGGGGATGAACCGGCGCGACGCCAGGCTCGCCGTCCAGCAGCTGGTGTACACCCTCCAGGGCGTCCAGCAGGAGCGGGTGCCCGTCCAGGTCCTGCTCGGCGGCGAGCCGACGACGCTCTTCGGGATCGACACCTCCGAGCCGTTCACCGCGGCCAACGCGCTGCGCACGCTCAACCTGGTCAACATCACCACACCCGCCGAGGGCGACACCGTCACCGGCGACACCCTGACCGTGACCGGCGTGGCGAACTCCTTCGAGGCGAGCGGGCCGTGCCGCCTGCTGCAGGACGGGCAGGAGATCGCGCTCGAGGGCTACCAGTCCGAGGGCTGGATGGAGGAGCGGCTCTTCCCCTTCGAGGTCGACCTCCCGCTCGACGGCGTCACCGGCGAGGTCGTCGTGCAGTGCGAGACCGACGACCCGAGCGGCGGTGTGGAGGGCAACGGCCCGGCCATCGACACCAAGACCGTCACCGTCGGCTAGGCGTCAACCGGATCGCGCCCCGGCGCGTCCCACAGCGTGACGATCCAGACCACACGCCGAGGGAGGGTGCACGTGGCCGCTCCCCCTCGGCTCGAGGCGGCCGACGCCGACGCAGCCGTCGAGCAGCTCTACGCCGCGCACTGGCGCCAGCTCGTGCGGCTCTCGGTGCTCCTGGTCCACGACCAGGGCGCTGCCGAGGACGTGGTGCAGGACGCGTTCGTCGCGATGCACGGCAGGTGGTCGCGGCTGCGCGACCCCGACAAGGCCCTGGCCTACCTGCGCCAGGCGGTGGTCAACCGCTCCCGGTCGATGCTGCGGCACCGCGTCGTGGTGGACCGGCACGCCCGCAGGACCACCCTCGGTGACGTCACCGTCGAGGGGCCGTCGGTCGGCGGCGCGCGCCGCGACGCCGTACGGGAAGCACTCCTCGAGCTCTCCGAGCGGCAGCGTGAGGTGCTCGTGCTGCGGCACTACCTCGACTGGTCCGAGGCCCAGATCGCCGACGCGTTGGGCATCTCGCCCGGCGCCGTGAAGGCACACGCACACCGAGGCCGGGCAGCCCTGCGCGAGCTGCTCGGCGACTGGTGGGAGGACGGCTCATGAACGACCGCATCACGGACCTGCTGCACGAGGTGGCCGACGACGTCGAGCCCGGCGACCGGCTCGACGCGATCCGGGCAGAGATCGGCGTACGCCGTCCCGGGCGCGGCTGGTGGGCCGCCGGGGGTGTCGGGCTGGTCGCCGCGTCGGTCGTGGCGGCGCTCGCGCTGACGACCGGTGGTGCGCCGACCAGGGAGCAGCAACCCGTCGGCCCGCTCCCCTCGACGGACGCGGACCCGGACGCGGCCACGCGAGCGGTCGCTGTCTACTACCAGGGCGACACCGGCCTCGGCCTGCGCCTCTTCCGCGAGTTCCGTCGCGTCCGGGCCGATGACCCCCTCACGGCTGCGCTGACCCTCGTCTTCGAGGGGACTCCCTCGGACCCCGACTACCGCACCGGCTGGGCGCCGGTGCCCGGGACCTTCATCGGCGCCGAGGTCGTCGACGACGTGGTCCGGGTCGAGATCGGCGACCCGGAGCTGCTCCTCGAGCACGATCCCCCCGTCGTCCAGAACGCCCTGGCGATCGAACAGGTGATCTTCACCGCGCAGGCGGCCCTCCAGGAGCGCCTGCCGGTGCAGTTCGTGCACGACGGCCAGCCCGTGAGCGAGCTCTTCGGGCGCGACACGTCCGAGCCGTTGCCCGGGTCACCGCAGGACGAGGTGCTGGCCCCGGTGTCGCTCTCGGACCCGCGCGAAGGCCTGCAGGTGGACAACGACGAATCCGTGGAGGTGCGAGGTCGCGGCACCAGTGCGAGCGGGAACGTCGACGTCGACGTGATCGGCGTCGCGAGCGGTGCGAGCGTCAACGCCGCCACCCTCAAGGGCTACCTGCGGACCGATCGGCTGACCGGCTTCTCCATCGGCCTCGGCCTGGCCGACGCGCCGCCCGGTGAGTACGACGTCGTCGCCACGGTCCGCAACCCGAACGGGACCCTCACCACCGACACCCGCCGGATCACGGTCGTCGACTGACCCCTAGGCCCAGCGGTCGGTGCGACTCAGCAGCGCCGCGACGGCGACGACACCGGCGGTCGAGGTGCGCAGCACCTCCGCGCCCAGGCGTACGGACACGGCGCCCGCTGCGACCAGCGCGTCGAGCTCCTCGAGCGCGACCCCGCCCTCGGGGCCGACGACCACCACGATCCGCCCGGAGGCGGGCACGTCGACGGCGCTGAGCGGCGCGGTCGCGTCCTCGTGCAGCACCACGGCGAGGTCTGCCTCCGTGACCATCGCCGCGAGGTCGGACGTCGAGGCCAGCGGGGTGACCGTCGGCAGCCACGAGCGCCGGGACTGCTTGGCGGCCTCACGGGCGGTCGCCTGCCACTTCGCGTGCGACTTCGCGGCCCGCTCGCCCTTCCAGACCGCCACCGAGCGCGATGCCGCCCACGGCACGACCCGGTCGACGCCGACCTCGGTGAGCACCTCCACCGCGAGCTCGCCGCGCTCGCCCTTGGGCAGCGCCTGCACCACCGTGACGGCCGGCTCGGGTCTCGGGACGACGTCGACGGATCCGACCGAGACGGCGAAGACCCGCTTGCCCGTGGACGTGACGGCTCCGGTGACCGAGGTCCCGACGCCGTCGGTCAGCACGACGTGCTCGCCCTCGCGCAGGCGGCGTACGGCGACGGCGTGGTGGGCCTCGTCGCCGCTCACCTCGACGACCGAGCCGACCTTCGCGTCGGCCAGCGACTCGACGAGGTGGACCGGCAGCGACACCGGGTCAGCCCTGGAAGGCTTCGCGCAGCCGGCCGAACATCGACTTGTGGGGTGCCTCGACCTGGCCGTCCGGGGTCTCCTCGCCACGGATCGCCGCGAGCTCGCGCAGCAGCTCCTCCTGGCGCGGGTCGAGGCGGGTCGGGGTGTCGACGGAGATGCTGACGACCAGGTCGCCGCGACCGCCCCGCAGGCTCGGCACGCCGAAGCCGCGGATGACCTGCTCGCTGCCCGACTGGGTGCCGGGGCGGATCTCGAGGTCGTAGGTCGTGACGGGCCTCGTGTCGGGGTCGGACTCCTCCGACTGCTCGAGGTCGGCCTCGAGCAGCGGCAGCGTGAGCTGCGTGCCGAGCGCCGCCGCCGTCATCGGCAGCGAGATCGTCGTGTGGAGGTCGTTGCCGTGGCGGGTGAAGGTCTTGTGGGGCGCCACGTGGATCTCGACGTAGAGGTCGCCGGCGGGACCACCGCCCGGGCCGACCTCGCCCTGGCTGGTGAGCTGGACGCGGGTGCCGTGGTCGACGCCGGCGGGGATCTTCACCGTCAGGGTGCGCCGCGAGCGAACCCGGCCGTCGCCGGAGCACTCGCGGCAGGGGTCGGGGATGACCGAGCCGAAGCCGCGGCAGGCCGCGCAGGGACGCAGGGTGCGGATCTCGCCGAGGAAGGAGCGCTGCACGACCGCGACCTCGCCCTGGCCGTGGCAGGTCTCGCACGTGACCGGCTTCGTGCCGGGCGCGGTGCCCTCGCCCTCGCAGGTCTCGCACTTCAGGGCCGTGTCGACCTTGAGGTCGCGGGTGACGCCGAAGGCGGCCTCGGCGAGCGTGACGTCGAGGCGGATGAGGGCGTCCTGGCCGCGGCGGGCGCGCGAGCGCGGGCCGCGGGTCTGACCGCCGCCGGGGGCGCCGCCACCGAAGAAGGCGTCCATGATGTCGGTGAAGCTGAAGCCCTGGCCGGCACCGCCGAACCCCTGGCTGAAGGCGTCGCCGCCGCGGTCGTAGGCCTGCCGCTTGCCGGGGTCGCTCAGCACCTCGTAGGCGCGCGAGACGTCCTTGAACCGCTCCTGCGTCTCCGGGTCGGGGTTGACGTCGGGGTGCAGCTGGCGGGCCAGCCTGCGGTAGGCCTTCTTGATCTCGTCGGCGCTGGCGTCACGCGAGACGCCGAGGATCTCGTAGGGGTCCTGGGTCACTGGTTTCCTTCATCGAGGATCCGCGAGACGTAGCGCGCGACCGCGCGCACGGCTGCCATGGATCCGGGGTAGTCCATCCGGGTGGGTCCGACCACGCCGAGGGAGCCGAGGTGGAACTCCTGCGGTCCGTAGCCGGTGGCCACGACGCTGGTCGCGGCGAGCTCTGAGTAGGGGCCTTCGTGCCCGATCCGCACGGTGAGGGCGTCGACGCCCGACTCCCCCAGCAGCTTGAGCAGCACGACGTGCTCCTCGAGCGCCTCGAGCAGGGGCCGCACGGCGGTGTCGAAGTCGCCGTAGCGGGCGAGGTTGGCGGTGCCGCTGACCGCGACGCGCTCGTCGCTGCGGTGGTCGGACATCGCCTCGACCAGCACGCCGACGACCGCGCGCGTGGAGTCGACCTGCTCGGGGCGTACGGCGTCGGGCAGCTCGCCCAGCGCGGCGGCGGCCGCCGCGATCTGGACGCCCGCGGACACCTGGTTGACCGCGACGCGCAGCTCGGCGAGGTCGGTGTCGACGACCGGGGCGTCGAGCTCGACGAGGCGCTGCTCCACCCGGCCCGTGCTGAGGATGAGGATCACCATCAGCCGGGTCGGGGTCAGCGCGACGAGCTCCACGTGACGCACGGTCGAGCGCGAGAGCGTGGGGTACTGGACGATGGCGACCTGACGGGTCAGCTGGCTCAGCAGCCGCACCGACTTCTGCACCACGTCGTCGAGGTCGACCGCGCCGTCGAGCAGCGTCGAGATCGCGCGACGCTCGGCCACGCTCATCGGCTTGAGGGTGGCGAGCTTGTCGACGAAGAGCCGGTAGCCCTTGTCGGTGGGGACCCGGCCCGCGCTGGTGTGGGGCTGGTGGATGTAGCCCTCGTCCTCCAGCGCTGCCATGTCGTTGCGCACCGTGGCCGGGGAGACGCCCAGTCCGTGGCGCTCCACGAGGGCCTTGGAGCCCACCGGCTCCTCGGTGGCGACGTAGTCCTCCACGATGGCGCGCAGCACGTCGAGCTTGCGATCGTCGACCACGTCCGCCCTCCTCGCTGGCACTCGTCAAACCGGAGTGCCAACTCTACTAGCAGCCCGTAGTGTCGCCGACATGCCCGACGACACCCCGCGGTTCGAGGAAGTGGCGCCCCGCGTGTGGGTGGCGCACTACGACTGGATGCACGTCAACATCACGCTGGTCGGGGGCTCCGACGGGCTGGTGATGGTCGACACCCACGGCTCGGCCGCACAGGCGCGGGTCGTCGCCGACGACGTACGCCGCCTCGGCGCCGGCCCGCTCACCGCGCTGGTCAACACCCACGAGCACTGGGACCACCACTTCGGCAACGCGACCATGGTCGAGCAGTTCGGCGACATGCCGGTCCACGCCACCGAGTGGGCCCGCGACCACGTCGAGGAGTCCGCGCACCGCACCTTCGAGGACTTCGAGCAGCGCGTCGACGACCCGCGGCGCGAGGAGGTCCTCGCCACCACGCTCCACCTCCCCGGCCGCACCTTCTCCTCCGCCGTCCAGCTCGACCTCGGCGACCGGGCCGTGGAGCTCATCCATCCCGGCCGCGGCCACACCGCCGGGGACCTGGTGGTCCGCGTCCCCGACGCCGACGTCATCGTCGGTGGCGACCTGGTCGAGGAGTCCGACCCACCCTTCATCGGCGACGACTCCTGGCCGCTCGAGTGGCCCGGGACCCTCGACCTCGTGGTGGGGCTGATGACCGACGACACCGTCGTGGTGCCCGGCCACGGCAAGGTGGTGGACAAGGACTTCGTGCAGGACCAGCGGATCGAGCTCGGGATCATCGCCGAGACCATCCGCGACCTCGCCTCGCGGGGCGTGCCCGAGGCGCAGGCCCTCGACGTGGGCGAGTGGCCGTGGGAGCGCGAGCGGCTCGTCAGCGCCGTCCGACTCGGCTACGCACACCTGCCCCCCAGTCAGAAGCGGCTCCCCATGGCGTGATCGTCCGCGTCAGGTTAGGGTTGCCTTACCTAACCGTGGAGCCCTGATGATCCCTGATGAAGCCGCCCGCCTCGCCCGCAGTGTCCTGTCGTGCCCCGAGACGATCACCGTGCGCGTCGGCGACGACCGCGAGGCGGTCGCCGACGAGGCGTACGACGTGACGTGCGACGTGCACGGCTCCCCCGTCTTCAGCGCCTCGGAGACCTCGGCACTCCTCGCCGCCGCCCGGGCCGGGGCGGTCGCCGTGGTCGAGGTGACGAGCGGGCTCGACCCCCTCGCCGCCGAGGACCGCCGCCTCGACCTCTTCCTCCAGGGACGCCTGGCTCAGCGCGGATCCGGCTGCCCGTGCTGCGGCGACCCCCGCGCACTCGTGGCCCTCGAGGTGTCGCGGGTGACGCTGTTCCGCGACGACCGTCCGGTGCCCGTCGAGGTGGACCGGTTCCGCGACCGCCGCCACGTGCTCAACCCCGGATACCTCCAGCGTGCCGCCGAGCACGCCAACGAGGCCCACGAGCAGGAGCTGCGGGCCGCGACGGCCAGCACGTTCGGCGTACCGCTGGAGTCGCTGCTGGCCGCGAGCCTGCTGCGGGTGGACGCGTCCGGCGTGGTGGTGTCGTGGCTGGACACCGCAGGAGGACACACCGAGCGGCTCGACTTCCTGCGCACGGTCGCCTCGCCGCAGGAGCTCGGCGCCGCCCTGCGCTCGCACCTGCACGCCGGCATCTGCTGAGCGGCACACCCCGACGGGGCTGGTCACCCCGCTCCGCGGCCAGTAGGACTGAGGCATGAGCGACCAGAGCGAGACCCCGACCGACCCCGCCGCCTCCACCGAGAGCCCCACTGCCGGCAGCGGCACCAGCCCGGCCGACTCCGACCACGAGGGCGGCACGGCCTCCCCCGACGACGCCACGCTGGGCGGCATCTCCGACGACCAGCTGCCCGAGGACCTCCAGCCGGGCGAGGACAACCCGCTCGCCGAGCCGCTGGACCCGGACGCGGAGGAGACCAAGAGCCGCGAGGAGCTCGAGATGGACGCCACCCAGGAGGAGGACGAAGCCATCGCCAGCGGCGACGAGGGCGGCGAGGGATCCCAGGGCGCCGGCATCTCGCAGGGCTGACTCCCCAGCGGCGGGGAGCCGACCTCAGCGGGTGAGCGCGAGGAAGGCGATCCCCGCCGCGAAGCCACCGACGAAGACCAGCACGATCGCGATCGCGATGACCGTCTCCGACGCAGGGACCAGACGTCCGATCCGGAAGCGGTCCTGGTCCTCGTAGTCCTCGAAGTGGTTGATCGCGTCGTGCCAGTTGCGCACCGCCGCCACCCGCTCCGCCTTCGACAGGGACTCGGGCGGGCGGTCGCTGGCACGCGCGTCGGCGGAAAAGCCGCTGCGTCCGCCCAGTCCGCGCGCGATGTCGCTGTTGCTCGTCGTCCGTCTTCTGCTCTGCACGGCGTGGCCTCCCCCGATGCTGTCCCGAGGTCCATAACGTAGTCCAGTGCCTCTCGACCGCTACGGAACCGACGTCCTGTCCACCGACTGGCGAGCCCCGAAGAACGGCCGCGCCGTCGAGGTCCCGACCGAGATCGGGATGGTCGTCGAGGAGGTCACCACCGACTGGTGCGGCGAGGTGGTCGCGGTCGACCGCGACATCGACACCCTCACACTGGAGGACCGGCGTGGAAAGCGGCGTACGTTCCCGCTGGGCCCGGGCTTCCTGCTCGAGGGCAGGCCGGTGGTCCTCACCCGACCCGTCCGCGGCGGGGCACCCGCCGCCCCGACGCGTACGGCGTCCGGGTCCGTCGCGGTCCACGGCGCCAAGGCCCGGGTCGCACGCGCCAGCCGCATCTTCGTCGAGGGCCGCCACGACGCCGAGCTGGTCGAGAAGGTGTGGGGCGACGACCTGCGCATCGAGGGCGTCGTGGTCGAGTACCTCGGCGGCGTCGACGACCTCGCCGACCACCTGCGCGACTTCAGGCCGGGGCCGCAGCGACGGGTCGGCGTGCTCGTGGACCACCTCGTCCCGGGCTCGAAGGAGGCCCGGATCGCGCAGGGCATCGCGAAGTCTCCCGTCGGCAAGCACGTCCTCGTGGTCGGCCACCCGTTCATCGACGTCTGGCAGGCGGTCAAGCCAGACCGCCTCGGCATCCCGCGCTGGCCCGACGTGCCCAGGGGCATCGACTGGAAGACCGGCACGTGCCAGCAGCTCGGCTGGCCGCACCGCAACCAGGCCGACATCGCGCGGGCGTGGAAGCACATCCTGGGCCGCGTCACGTCGTACGCCGACCTCGAGCCCGCGCTGCTCGGGCGGGTCGAGGAGCTCATCGACTTCACGACGCTTCCCTGAGCTTGCTCAGGGAAGATCACGTCGGGAGATCGAGTAGGGCTCGGCCAGACCCGAGCGCAGCGAGGGACTGGCGACCCGTATCGAGATCCGCGATGACTGATGGGTCTCGATACGCCCGCTCGTCCCTCGCGGGCTACTCGACCGCCGAAGGCAAGGTTCAGTCGACGAGGTCGCGCACCACGGCGTCGGCGAGGAGCCGGCCGCGGGGGGTGAGCACGAGCCGCTCGGTGGCGAGCTCGACGAGGCCGTCGGCGACGAGGCGGGCGACCTGAGCGCGCCCGGTGGCCTCGAGGGCCGTGACCGGCAGGCCGTCCACGAGACGGATCTCGAGCAGCACGCGCTCCACCCGCTGGTCGCGGTAGCCGAGCACCTCACGCGCGAGCGCGGGTGAGACGCCGCGCGCCAGCCGGTCGGCGTAGGCCGTGGGGTGCTTGACGTTCCACCAGCGGGTGCCGCCGACGTGGGAGTGCGCTCCGGGACCGACGCCCCACCAGTGCCCGCCGGTCCAGTAGAGCATGTTGTGCCGGCAGCGGTGCTGGGGCGACGTGGCCCAGTTGGAGACCTCGTACCACCCGAGCCCGGCCGCGCCGAAGCGCTCGTCGGCGAGCTGGTACTTGTCGGCGAGGTCGTCCTCGTCGGGCATCGGCAGCTCGCCGCGCTTGACCTGCCTGGCCAGCGCTGTGCCCTCCTCGACGATGAGCGAGTAGGCCGAGACGTGGTCCGGCTCGCACGACAGGGCCGCCTCGACGGACGTCTCCCAGTCCGCGAGCGACTCCCCCGGCGTGCCGTAGATGAGGTCGAGGCTGATGTCGTCGAAGCCCGCCTGCCGC
Source organism: Nocardioides furvisabuli (assembly GCA_964021995.1). GTDB lineage: Bacteria > Actinomycetota > Actinomycetes > Propionibacteriales > Nocardioidaceae > Nocardioides > Nocardioides furvisabuli_A. The sequence goes on from CAXHZJ010000011.1 coordinate 53,358, forward strand.
GCCCAGTCGACGGCCGCCGGCACCCGCATCGGGTCGTGGGTGCGGTCGAGGGTCCGCAGCACGTGGTCGACGGCCGACTGCATGCCGAAGCTGATGCGGTTGAAGCCCGCGGTCCGCAGCTCCTCGAGGTCCCACGCGGCGACGCTGTCGGGGTTGGCCTCGGTGGTGATCTCCACGCCGTCGGCCAGACCGAACTCCGCAGCCGCGCTCGCCACGATCGCCCCGAGATCGGCGGGCTTCAGCAGCGTCGGCGTGCCTCCGCCGAAGAAGATCGTCTCGATCTCGACGTCACGGTGGCCGAGCACGTGGCGGGCGAAGCGGATCTCGCGGATCGCCGCCTCGGCGTACGACGAGCGGCTGGCGCCGACCTCGTCGCCGAGCTCGTGGGCGGTGTAGGTGTTGAAGTCGCAGTAGCCGCAGCGCACGCTGCAGAACGGGACGTGGACGTAGAGGCCGAAGGGCTTGCTGCCGAACTCGGCCCACGCCTCGTCGGGCAGCAGGCCGTCCTCGGGGGCGACGTCGCCGTCGGGTTGCGCGGGGGGCACGCCGGTATCCAACCACGCCGCAGACGCCGAACGGGTGCCAGTGGTCTCCCACCGGCACCCGTTCGCGGACGACGTGTCAGGCGTACATCTCGTCGATCAGCGCCTGGTGGTTGCCCTGGACGACGTTGCGCTTGACCTTCATCGAGGGGGTGAGCTCGCCCGACTCGACCGAGAGGTCGTGGTCGAGGAGCTTCCACTTCTTGATGGTCTCCCACCGGTTGAGGTGGCTGTTGAGCTCGTCGACGTAGCCGGCGACCATCGCGTGGACGGCCTCGGACTGCACGATCTCGCTGTACGACGCACCGCTCATGCCGTTGGCCTCGGCCCAGCCCGCCATCGCGTCCGGGTCGAGGGTGACGAGGGCGACGCAGTAGTTGCGGTCCTCGCCGAACACCATGAACTGGCTGGCGTAGGGGCACACGGCCTTGAACTTCGACTCGATCGCCGGCGGGGCGATGTACTTGCCGCCGGAGGTCTTGAAGAGCTCCTTGATCCGGCCGGTGATGACCAGGTGGCCGTCCGCGTCGAGGGCGCCCTTGTCACCGGTGTGCAGCCAGCCGTCGCTGGTCAGCGTGCGGGCGGTCTCCTCGGGGAGGTTGTGGTAGCCGTCCATGACGCCGGGGCCCTTGATCATGACCTCGTCGTTGTCGCCGAGCTTCACCTCGCTGCCCGGGAAGACCGGGCCGACCGTGCCGAACTTGTTGCGGTCGGGGTGGTTCACGAAGGAGCCCGCCGAGGTCTCGGTCAGGCCGTAGCCCTCGAGGATGGTGATGCCGGCCGCCCCGAACCACTCGGCGATGTCGCGGTTGAGCGCCGCGGCGCCGGAGATGAAGAAGCGGACGCGTCCACCGAAGCGGTCGCGCACCTTGCTGAAGACGAGCTTGTCGAACAGGCCGTGCTTGACCTTGAGGCCGATCGGGACCGACTTGCCCTCGCGCTTGAGGCGCTCGACCTCGAGGCCGGTGGCGAAGGCGGCCTTGAAGAGCTTCTCCTTGGCCCCGCCCTCGGCGGCCTGCATGGTGACGATGCGGCCGTGGGCCTTCTCGAAGATGCGCGGCGCAGCACCCATGAACGTGGGCTTCACGACGCCCAGGTTGTCGACGATCTTGTCGACGCGACCGTCGATCGCGGCCGCGAAGCCGCACGCCATCTGCGTCGACATGAGGACCTTGCCGAAGGAGTGCGCCATCGGCAGCCAGCGGAACTCCAGGTCGGTCTCGGAGAGGATGCCCTGCGCGCGGATGGCCTCGCCCTCGTAGACCCACGACGAGTGGCGCAGCCGCACGCCCTTGGGACGGCCGGTCGTGCCCGAGGTGTAGATCAGGGTCGCGAGCTGGTCGGGTGCGATCGACGCGGACGTCGTACGCACGACGTCGGGCTCCTCGGCCAGCTTCTGCGCGCCCATCGCGGCGAGGTCGTCGAGCGAGATCACCCAGTCGCCGTCGGCCTTGCCCTCGAAGGTCACGACCTTGCTGACGTGGGGCAGCTCGGCGCGGTGCGCGACGAGCTTGGCGAGCTGCTCGTCGTCCTCGGCGAAGACGACGCGGCTCTCGGAGTCGCCGAGGATGTAGACGGTGTCCTCGGCGTTGGTGGTCGGGTAGACGGTGGTGGTCGCACCGGCGGCGCACATGATGGCCAGGTCGGCGAGGATCCACTCGTAGCGGGTGCCGGAGGCGATGCCGACGCGCTGCTCGGGCTGGACGCCCAGCGCGATCAGGCCGGCGGCGAGCGCCTCGACCTTGTCGCCTGCCTGCTTCCAGGTGACCGACTCCCACGCCTCGCCACGCGGGAAGCGGAAGGCCTCGGCGTCGGGGGTCGCAGTGACCCGGTCGAAGAACTGGACGGCCACGTTGGGCGGCATCGTGTCGAGGAAGCTCGTGTCGATCGTGGTCGGCATCTGTTACCTACTCATTCGTCTGTGCGTGACGCGGCAGCGTCACGCAGCGGGGGCGTGCTGGGCTGACTTGGCTGTAACCTAGATCACTGTGTTTACCGAGCGGTAGCAAACACCCGCATTTGTCCGGACCTTGGCCACCGATTGCGACTCTCGGCCCCCTCCGAGCGGCCTGGAGGGTCAGTCCTGGACAGCCTTGGTGACCGCGATGCACCGGGTGATCCACTCCTGCTCCTCACCGGTGAGCCGGCGGTCGGCGCGTCGCGCGTCCTCCACGGTCCAGCCCGCGTTGAGCACCATCCGCACCACCACCCAGTCCCGTGCCCGGTCCTCGTCCAGGCCGCCGGCATCGACCACCGCGTGGAAGCGTCGCCGCAGCCCGTCGCGCACCGAGCCGACGGCGCCGGGCCCGCTCAGCTCCTCCATCCGGTTCCAGAGCATGGGCGCCGGCTCGTAGTGCGGGTCGCCCGCCATCGGCTTGGGGTCGATGGCCACCCACTCCCCGGCTGCGTCGGCCATCACGTTGGCGTAGTGCAGGTCACCGTGCACGACGACCGGAGCCGGAGCGTCAGCCAGCAGCGCGCGCCCGAGGGCCAGCGCCTGCGCGACGTAGCGCCGCGGGACCGGCACGTCGCGCCCGAGCCCGTCGAGGTCGCGCAGCCACCGCTCGACGTACGACTCCACGCTCGCCAGCTGGGGCAGCGCGGGGATGTGGAGACGGCCGTAGAGGCCGCCGACCGCCTCGCAGGCCTCGACGTCCCAGGTGTCGGCGAGGTCGGGGCCGGGCAGCCACGCCAGGAGCAGGGCGCGCCGCCGCGGGTCGGCGCGCAGGAGGCGTACGGCGCCCGCGCCGCCCCAGTGCTGCAGCGCCAGCGACTCGTGGAGCGACTCCTCGTCGCCGTCGAAGGTGATCTTGAGGGCGCCCGCGGTGCCGTCGGCATCGGTGACCGGGAGGACCAGGGAGCAGTAGCCGTGCAGCGGAGCGGCGCTCGGCGTGAGCCGCCACTCCGCCACGAGCTCCTCGGCCAGGCGCGGCAGACGGTCCAGCCAGCGCGCCCAGTCCTCCCCCAGCTCCCGCTGGGACAGCAGTCCTGCGGGAACGGGGAGAGGCATGCAGCGAGCCTAGGCAGGTGCCCTGCTACTTCACCCGCTGGATCTCGCCGTTGGCGATCTTGGCGCGGTACTGGGACAGCTCCTTCCTGAGCACCCGGGCCAGGATGTAGAGGCCGATGACGTTGGGCACCGACATCAAGAAGATGGCGGCGTCGGAGAAGCCCAGCACCGCGTCGAGCGCGGTGACGGAGCCCAGGACGGTGAAGATGCAGAAGACCACCTTGTAGACGTTCTCGGCGGTCTGGTTGTCCCCGAAGAGGTAGCCGGTGGCCTTCATGCCGTAGTAGGACCACGAGATCATCGTCGAGAACGCGAAGAGGATGACCGCGACGGCGAGCACGTTGGGGAACCACGGCACGACCGTCTCGAAGGCCGAGGACGTCAGGGCGACACCCTCCGCTCCTTCGCCGTCCTCCCACACCCCGCTGATCACGATCATCAGCGCGGTCATCGTGCAGATCACGATGGTGTCGATGAACGGCTCGAGCAGCGCCACGTGGCCCTCGGTCGAGGGCTCGTTGGTCTTGACGGCCGAGTGGGCGATCGACGCGGAGCCGATGCCGGCCTCGTTGGAGAAGGCCGCGCGCTGGAACCCGACGATGAGCACCCCGACGACGCCGCCGGTGATGCCCTCGGGGCTGAAGGCGCCGGAGACGATGTCGCCGAAGGCACCGGGGACCTTCTCGACGTTCGCGAGGATGACGACCAGGCACGCCAGCAGGTAGAGGGCGGCCATGAAGGGCACGACCTTCTCGGTCACCCGGGCGATCGACTTGATGCCACCGAGGATGACCATGCCGACCGCGAGGGCGAACGCGATGCCGATGGCCCAGGTGAGGCCGGTGTTGCCCTCGTTGCCGGTGACGGCGAGGATCTGGGCCGTCGCCTGGTTGGCCTGGAACATGTTGCCGCCGCCGAGCGAGCCGAGGATGCAGAAGACGGCGAAGGCGGCGGCCAGCACCTTGCCGAGCCCGCGCAGGCCGAGCTCGGCGAGCCCGTCGCGCAGGTAGTACATCGGACCGCCCGAGACCGTGCCGTCCGGGTGCTCCTTGCGGTACTTCACGCCGAGGGTGCACTCGGCGAGCTTGGTGCTCATGCCGAGGAAGCCCGCCAGGATCATCCAGAAGGTCGCGCCGGGCCCGCCGAGGGTGATGGCCACGGCCACACCTGCGATGTTGCCCAGCCCGACCGTGCCGGAGACGGCAGTCGCGAGCGCCTGGAAGTGCGAGACCTCGCCGGCGTCCTCGGGCTTGGAGTAGCGGCCCCGCACCAGGTTGATCGCGTGGGCGAACCCGCGGATGTTGAGGAAGCCGAGGTAGACGGTGAAGAAGAGCGCCGCCACGATCAGCCACACGACGATCGGCAGGATGTCGACCCCGCCGATGTTGACGGGGTAGAAGACGATCTCGGTGATCTTGTTGAGGATCCGGTCGAAGAAGGGCTCGTCCTCCATCACGGCACCACCGTCACGGGGATGGTGCTCTCGTGCACGAGGTGGCCGGGGATCGAGCCGAACAGCGCGCGCTTGACGCGGCTGTCGCCGGTGCGACCGACCACGATGGCCGTCGCGGAGAACTCACCGGCGAGCTCGACGAGGGTGTCGACGGGATCGCCGTGGCGCACCACCGGCGTCACCTCGCACGAGTGACCCGACGCGACCTCGACGGCCGGTTCGATGATCTGGGTGGTGGCGGCGCGCAGCTCCTGCTGCTTGCGCTCGCCGCGCTCCTCGTTCTCGGTGGGGGTGTTGAAGGAGTAGGGGGACCAGGGGATCACGTGGGCCACGACGAGCCCCACCCCCTGCGACTCGGCGAGGCTCAGGGCGAACTCGACGGCGCGCCTGCTCGGCTCGCTCCCGTCGATTCCCACGATCACGGATGCGCTCATGCGGTCACTCTTTCTGCCGGCGGGGGTCAGGGACGGCGTGCGGTGATCGGGGCAGGGTAGTACGCCGGACGTGATCCGGGCCACAGTCGATGTGGGATCGTGGTCGGGTGAGCGAGCGACAGCAGCCCTGGTCCGACGAGGCCGCCACGCACGGCCGGATCCTGGTCCTGAGCGACAACCCCATCTCCCGCGCGATCACCTCGATCGCGACCGCCGTGGGGCGCGAGGTGCACGTCGAGCCTGCCGACGACGGCGGCCCCGGACTGCACCCGCAGGCCGGTGACGCGGTGGTCCTCTGCGACCACGACGCCCCCGACGCACCTGGCGTGCTGCGAGCCGCGCTGGCCTCACCGGCGGCGTACGTCGCGATGATGGCCAGCCGGCACCGCGCCGTGTCCCTCCTCGACGAGCTCGTGGAGGAAGGCGTCGACGTGGCCGCCCTGCACGTCCCGGCGGGGCACAACCTCGGCGGCAGGGGCCCGGGCGAGATCGCCCTGTCGGTGGTGGCGGAGATCGTGGCCGAGTCCTACGGCCGTCCCGGCGGACCGATGCGCGACTGAGCGTGGCCGGCACGTGGGAGGAGCTGGCCTGCGCGACCCTCGCACGCCAGTTCCCCGCAGCCCGCACGGCGTCCGGCGTCGCCGGGCAGCTGACCCGGATCGGCCCCGTCCAGTCGCAGACCGCCCGCTCTCCCTTCCTCGCGCTCGCCGCCCGGTTCCCGGGCACCAGCCGCGCGGAGGTCACCGAGGCCTACGAGTCCGGCGCCGTCGTGCGCGGGAGCACCATCCGCGGCACCGTCCACACGACCACCCCGGAGGCGTACGCCGTCCTCGGGGCGGCCACCCGCGTCGGCCAACGCACCTCGTGGCAGCGGATGCTGGCGCTGGAGCACGCCACGGTCGAGGAGCTGTGGCAGGCCACCGAGGACTTCGCGTCGACGTGGCGCAGCCCCGACGAGCTGCGCGACCACCTGCACCGGTGGCTGGTCGAGCACGAGGGCCGCGACGACGTCACCGGAAGGCAGGGTGGTCGCTACCTGGCCTTCGGCCACGGCGGCCTCGTACGCCGTCCGCTGAACGGCGACTGGTCCGGCCAGGGCGCGCCGGAGTACCGCACCCTCCCCGGCGGCACGGACGCGTCGGTCGGCGACGTGGTCGAGCTCCACCTGCGCAGCCACGGACCCGCCTCGCGCCACGACCTCGCGTGGTGGTCCGGGATGGGGCTGCGGGTGGTCGACGAGCTCGTCGCCGACCTCGACACCCGCGTGGGCCTGGTCCGGGTCGAGGGACCGGACGGACGGACCTACCTCGACCTGCCTGACCCGCCCACGCCGCTCGCGCTCGACGGCGTACGCCTGCTGCCGGAGTTCGACGCGCTGATGTGCGCCTACGAGCCGGCCGGGCGGGAGCGGTTCGCCGAGCCCGCACACCTCAGGCGTCTGTGGAGCGGCGCCAACGGCCTCGTGCTGCCGCCCCTGCTCGTGGACGGCCGGATCACCGGCTGGTGGAGGGCGGCCAGATCTGCCCGGCGACGCCCGTTGCAGGTGGTGTGGTTCGCCGGGACGAGGCGGCCCCGGAAGGCCGAGCTCGACGAGCCGGTGGCCGCCCTCGAGGCGGCACTCGGCATCACGATCACGGACCTCTCGCTCACCCGCGAGGCGGTGTGACGGCACCCGGCTGATCGCGCAGGAACTCGCCGGGCGTCATCCCGGTCACCGTCCGGAAGTCGTGCGTGAAGTGCGCCTGGTCGGTGTAGCCGAGCGTGGCGGCCATGTCGGCCAGGCCGGTCGTCCCCGCCTTCAGCGCCTCGACCGCGTCGTGCAGCCGTCGTCGCTGGACCAGCCACTTGGGGCTCAGCCCGAGTCGCTGCTCGACCAGTCGCTGGAGGCTCCGCTCGGTCAGCCCGACCTCGCGTGCCAGGTCGGACACCCGCGTCGCGTCCGGGTGGTCGCGCAACCAGGTGACGAGCTCGTTGACCCGCATGCCCTGCTCGTCGACCGGCAGGTGCGTCGCCAGCCACCGCTCCGTGACCTCGATCGCGGCGGCGTGTGCGTCGGGATCGCCCGGGTCGGACGCCATCGCCGCCCTCACCCGGCCGACGAGGTCGGCGTGGTCCGGCGCCAGCAGGGTGTCGAGGTCGACCCAGCGGTCGGTCACGGTGGCGACCGATCGCCCCAGCAGGAGACGGCCCGCGCCAGGGGTGAGCATGGTGCCGACCGCCCAGCCGTCACCCTCGAGCGTGACGCTCGAGCGTCCCCGCGCGACGCCGTAGAAACGGGCATAGGTGTTGCTGACGACCACGAGGCACACGGGGTGCTGCAGGGTGCTCTGGGTGGACGGCTCGGCCAGCGACCAGACCGGGATCCAGAACCGGTCCACCAGGTCCGTGAGGTGGCTGCTCGGGGCGTAGCGGTGAATGGGCGGCGAGGGCCGGCTCACACCCGTGAGGTGGGCCCGGTCCACGGGGTCGACCCTCCGGGCCCCACGCGTGTTCGGCATGTGTCGGATTATCACAAGAGGCACCGACGCCGTCGCTGCCAACGTGGCCCCATGACCGACACCGCACACCACTTCGTCCAGCGGGCCGACGCCTTCGCCACGCTCATCGACCGGGCCCGGCCCGCGTGGGACGCACCCACCCCCTGCGCGGGGTGGACCGTGCGCGACGTCGTCGACCACGTCATCGACACCGAGCGTGAGTTCCTCGAGCGGCACGACCTCGGCCCCGGCCCCTCCCCCGACCGGGACGACCCGGCCGCTGCGTGGCGCAGGCATGCCGCCGCCGTCGCCGAGGTCCTCGGCCGCGACGGCGTCGCCGAGCTCGAGTACGACGGCTACTTCGGCCGCACCACGATCGCCGCGACCATGGCGGACTTCTACGGCTGGGACCTGGTGGTCCACGGCTCCGACATCGCCCGCGCCACCGGTCAGGAGTGGTCGGTCAGCGAGGAGGAGGCGGCACGACTCCACGTCACCGCCGACGGCTGGGGTGATGCCCTCTACTCCGAGGGCGTGTGCGCCGAGGCCGTCGAGGTGACCGACGACGCCTCGGCGTCCGACCGGCTGCTGGCCCGCCTGGGCCGGGACCCGGCCTGGCGTCCCTAGCGCAGGAGCGCGCCGCGGATCTCCGTCGCGACCATCGCCATCGTGGTGCGTGCGCGGACCGGGTCCTCGGTCAGGAAGTAGTGGTCGACGCCCGGCGTGATGTCGTGGACCACGCGCACCCCCGAGGCGCGGAGCCGGTGGGCATAGGCGTCGCCCTCCGCGCGGAGGATGTCGTGCTCGGCGGTGAGCACCACGGCCGGCGGCAGTCCGGTCAGGTCCCGGGCCAGCAGGGGCGAGGCGTACGGCTCGCGCCGCGTCGCGGGGTCGGGGAGGTAGACGCGTCGCACCAGCCGGCGCAGCGCCGGCGAGATCATGCCGCGGTCGCCGTCGCGCGGCTCCGCGGACAGGTCGAGGGCGGGGATGCCCAGCACCTGGAGGGTCGGGGTGAAGGAGCCCGCGTCGCGTGCCTGCAGTGCCACCGACGCGGCCAGCCCGCCACCGGAGCTGAAGCCGCCCACCGAGACCGGCGTGCCGTCGGCGGCCAGCGCTGCGGCGACGTCGTGGGCCTGGTGCTGCGCCACGGGGTAGGTCACCCGGGGCGCGACCTCGAAGTCGACGTTGGCCACCACTACTCCTGCCACCGCGGCGACGTAGCGGCACCACCAGTCGTCCATCGCGGGGTAGCGCATGAGGAAGGCGCCACCGTGCAGGTGCACGTGGACCGGGAGCGGACCGGGTGCCGGGCGGTAGAGGTGCACCGGCACCTTGCCGTGGCGGGTCTGGATGCGGACCCGCCGTGGAGCGGGCAGGTCGCGGCCGGCGAACCCCAGGTCGTCGCCGTACGACACCGTCCAGCGCGCCGTGGCGCGCATCATCTCGACCCTGAGCCGATCACCGAGTCTCATCACGGCACCTTCGGAGCCGCGGCCGCTGCCGGATGGGTCAGGGGCGCTGGAGCGTGACGACCGCGACCGTGCAGCGGCCCTTGACCTCGCCCGGTCCGACGACGACGTCCGGGGACTCGGTCCCCGTGAGGACGTGGGCCACCTGGTCGCCCGCCAGCGGGAGGACCGAGGACCGGCCCAGCTCCAGCACGGTGACGAAGGGCTCCACCGGTGCGCCGACGACCACGTCGAGCACGCGCACCGGTCCCTCGGGGGCCGAGGCCACGACCACCGCGTCAGCAGGCACCGCGAACGGCCGGTGCGGCTCGAGCACGTGCGTCGACCCCTCGACGTCGACGCCGAGGACGGGGCCGTCCACCACCGTCAGCAGGCGGCGAGCGCCCGCGCACGACGGCAGCGGCCCGTCCGCGCCCACGTCGACGGAGCAGATCAGCCACGACCCGTCGTCGGCCCGGGCCAGCTCGCGCACGGCCACTACTTCTTGCCGGTCTTCTCCGTGGGCTGCGTGGTGGACAGCGCGGCGATGAAGGCCTCCGGCGGCACCTCGACGGTGCCGATGTTCTTCATCCGCTTCTTGCCCGCCTTCTGCTTCTCGAGCAGCTTGCGCTTGCGGGAGATGTCACCGCCGTAGCACTTGGCGAGGACGTCCTTGCGGATCGCGCGGATGTTCTCGCGGGCGATGACGCGCGCGCCGATGGCCGCCTGGATCGGCACCTCGAACTGCTGGCGCGGGATGAGGTCCTTGAGCTTGCCGGCCATCATCACGCCGTAGCTGTAGGCCGCGTCCTTGTGGATGATCGCGGAGAAGGCGTCGACCGGCTCGCCCTGGAGCAGGATGTCGACCTTCACCAGGTCGGCCGCCTGCTCACCCGAGCGCTCGTAGTCGAGGGAGGCATAGCCCTTGGTGCGTGACTTGAGCTGGTCGAAGAAGTCGAAGACGATCTCGCCCATCGGCAGCGTGTAGCGCATCTCGACGCGGTCCTCGGAGAGGTAGTCCATCCCCTGCAGGCTGCCCCGCTTGGTCTGGCACAGCTCCATGATCGTGCCGATGTAGTCGCTCGGGCTGAGGATCGTCGCCTTGACGACCGGCTCGCGGACCTCGGAGATCTTGCCCTCGGGGTACTCGCTCGGGTTGGTCACCGTCACGTCGGTGCCGTCCTCCATCACCACCTCGTAGACCACGTTGGGCGCGGTGGAGATGAGGTCGAGGTCGAACTCGCGCTCGAGCCGGTCGCGGGTGATCTCCATGTGGAGCAGGCCGAGGAAGCCGATGCGGAAGCCGAAGCCGAGCGCGCCGGAGGTCTCCGGCTCGAAGGTCAGCGCCGCGTCGTTGAGCTGCAGACGCTCCAGCGCGTCACGCAGCGTCGGGTAGTCGTCGCCGTCGATCGGGTAGAGGCCGGAGTAGACCATCGGGTTCGGGTGCTTGTAGCCGCCGAGCGCCTCGGTGGCCCCGTGGTGCTGGCTCGTGACGGTGTCACCGACACGAGACTGGCGTACGTCCTTCACGCCGGTGATGAGGTAGCCCACCTCGCCGACGCCGAGGTCGGCGGCCTTGACGGGCTCGGGGCTGATCACGCCGACCTCGAGCATCTCGTGCACGGCGCCGGTCGACATCATCTTGATGCGGTCGCGGTGGGTGAGCTTGCCGTCGACCACGCGGACGTAGGTGACCACGCCGCGGTAGGTGTCGTAGACGGAGTCGAAGATCAGGGCGCGCGGCGGGGCGTCGGCGTCGCCCACGGGTGCCGGGGTCTGCTTGACGATCTCGTTGAGGAGGCCCGCGACGCCGACACCGGTCTTGGCGCTGACACGCAGCACGTCCTCGGGCTCGCAGCCGACCAGGCCGGCCAGCTCGGCGGCGTACTTGTCGACCATCGCGCCGGGCAGGTCGATCTTGTTGAGCACCGGGATGATGTGGAGGTCGGCGCCCATCGCGAGGTAGAGGTTGGCCAGCGTCTGGGCCTCGATGCCCTGCGCGGCGTCGACGAGCAGGACCGCGGCCTCGCACGCCTCGAGCGAGCGGCTCACCTCGTAGGTGAAGTCGACGTGGCCGGGGGTGTCGATCATGTTGAGGACGTAGGTGCCGGGCTCCGCGCCCTCCTCGTTGCCACCGGGCACGGTCCACGGCATGCGCACGGCCTGCGACTTGATCGTGATGCCGCGCTCGCGCTCGATGTCCATGCGGTCGAGGTACTGCGCACGCGCTGCCCGCTCGTCCACCACGCCGGTGAGCTGCAGCATGCGATCGGCCAGCGTGGACTTGCCGTGGTCGATGTGCGCGATGATGCAGAAGTTGCGGATGATCGACGGGTCGGTCGAGCCAGGCTTGGGCGCGTTCTTGAGGCTCACGGACTGCTTTCAGGGGTACGACGGCGGGGTCGGGTCATTCTTCCACGCGGGCGTGGGGGCGCCGAACCGGCGAGCGTCGCACCCGCCCGACCTCGATCCCCCACGCGATGAGCAGGACCGTCAGGACCACGGCCGCGACCACCCCGGCCCCCATGGCGAGCACGAACAGGATGACGGGGTCTGCCCACAGGTTGAAGATGCCCAGGATCGCGCCCACCGCGGTCAGCACCGGCAACGCCGGCACGGCGACGGCGAGCACCAGCCAGGACCCGGGCACCACCTGGGCGCGGGCGAGGGTGCGGCCGGCAGCCACCGGCAGGAGGACCAGCGCGGGGAGGAGCGCGAGGCCGCCGGTGAGGAAGCCCAGCGGGATCCCGGCGCCGAGCGCGACGAGACCGAAGCCCCACTGCCGGCGCAGCCCGGCCACGGTCGCCGCGGTGTCCCCCATGGCCGGACGCTAGCGTGCCCGGGTGAGTTCTCGGACCGGATCGGCGCACCTGCCCCTGGTGCCCGCCGCCGCGTTCGTGCTCGTGTGGTCCTCGGGCTACATCTCCGGTCCGGCGGCGGTCGACGCCGCCGCGCCCTTCACGGTGCTGGGCTGGCGCTTCGTGCTGGCAGCGGTGCTCGCGGCTGCGCTGTCCCTCGCGCTGCGCAGGCCGACCCGGATGGACCGCGCCACGCTGGGCCGCGTCGCGGCGGTCGGGCTGGTGATGAACGCCGTGCAGTTCGGCCTGATGTACGTCGCCTTCGACCTCGGCCTCGGCGCTACTCTCGCCTCGCTCTTCCACGCCCTCAGCCCGGTCCTCACCGCGCTGCTCGCCGCCGGGCTGCTCGGGGAGCGCGTGTCGCCGCTGCAGGTCGTCGGCTTCGTCGTCGGGGTGCTCGGCGTGCTCCTGGTGCTCGGCGGGGACCTCTCCCACGCCGGCGGCGTGGCCGCGGTGCTGATCGGCTGCCTGAGCATGCTCACCCTCAGCCTCGGCACCCTCGGCCAGCGCTGGATCGGGGCCCAGCCCGACCTGCTGTGGTCGGCCGCCGTCCAGTTCGCGGTGTCCGCTCCCCCGATGCTCGTGCTGGGATGGACGACCGAGGGCGCGTGGCCGGTCACCGACGGCCGCCAGGCCCTGGTGGCCGTGGTCTTCCTGGCCGTCGTCAACTCGATCGTCGGCCTGGTGCTGCTGTCGCTGCTGGTGCTGCGCGGGGGCTCGGGAGCGGCTGCCAGCCTGTTCTTCCTCAGCCCACCGGTCACCGCAGTGCTCGCCTGGCTGGTCCTCGACGAGACCCTCTCGGTCCTCCAGCTCGTCGGCCTGGTGGTCGCGGTCGTCGGCGTGGCCGTCGCGACCCGCACCCGGCGTACGCCGGACCGCGAGCCCTCCCCCGCGCCGCCGGCGTAGTCCACCGGGAAACGGTCGTCGGTCAGCCTTCCGTGCGACCACCACCCGGTGGACTACCGGGCGTCGGCAGGGAGGACGATCGGGAGGACTACCGCGAGGTCGGCACCCAGTAGCGCCGCTTGTCCCCGCGTACGTCCTCCAGCTCGCCGCCGGCCGCCTCGATCACCCGGAGGGAGCCGACGTTGTCGTCGTCGCAGGTCACCAGGGCCGGGTCGATGCCCAGCTCGCGCGCCCACGGCAGCGCCGCGCGCAGCATGGCCGTGGCGTGGCCCTGGCGCCGTCGCGTGGGGCGCACGTCGTAGCCGATGTGGCCGCCGACGTCGAGCAGGAAGTCGTTGAGCCGGTGGCGGATCGCGAGCCGACCGAGGTAGTGCTCGCCGTCGACCCACCACAGCGTCGTGCACGGCACGTGCCACTCCGGGCGCGGGCTCTCCTCCAGCGCGTCGGCGCGGACCGCCTCGACGAAGGCGGCGAAGGCGGCGGGGTCCTGCCAGCCCGGGGCGTTGTGGTCGATCCAGGCCGCTGTCTGGCTGAGCTCGACGCCCTCGGCGACGAACTCGTCCATGGCCGCCAGGAAGGACTCTCGGACGGACGTGGTGGGCAGGACGAGCTCGGGCATGGGCGCCATCCTTCCCCGCCGCCGGTGCGCGGCGCACACGGGTTTCGCCGGCAGGCGGCCGGACCGGCGGATATCGGTTCGTCCCGCACAGGTCGGTGGGAGAGGATTCCACACATGTCCCGCACCGCACCCGTCGCGCCCTACCCCGTCCCGCACGACCGGACCGCCCGGCGCCTCGAGTGGCCCTTCCTCCCGGCCAACCTCCGTGCCTTCATCGAGCGCAAGTGCGGCTCCCCGGTCGCCACCGCGACCTCCCAGACCAGCGGCTTCACCCCGGGCTTCGCCTCCGTGCTCGTCTGCGAGGACGGCTCTCGCCACTTCGTGAAGGCCGCGTCGGTCAAGGCGCAGCGGATGTTCGCCGACTCCTACCGCGAGGAGGCGCGCAAGCTCGCCTCCCTCCCGACCGGCGTCCCGGCGCCCCGCCTGCTCTGGCACCTCGACGACGACTGGGTCGTGCTGGGCATCGAGCACGTCGCCGCGCGGGCGCCGCACCGCCCGTGGCGCGCGGGCGACCTGGACGCGCTCCTCGACTCGCTGGAGGTCGTGGCCGACGTGCTGACCCCGGCGCCCGCCGGCCTCGCCCTCGACACGGCCGAGGCCGACTTCGCCCCACTGCTGGACGGCTGGGAGGCGATCCACCGCGACCGCACCGACCTGGACCCGGCGCACCTCGCCGAGGCGGAGGCACTGGCACGCCGCTACGCCGAGGTCGTCGGCGGCGACACGCTCGTGCACACCGACGTGCGCTCCGACAACGTCCTCATCGACGCCGACGGCCGCGCGCTCCTGTGCGACTGGAACTGGCCGGTGCGCGGCGCCGCGTGGTTCGACTCGTTCGCGGCCCTCATCGGTCCGCGCGGCGAGGGCATCGACGTCGACGCGGTGATCGCCGAGCGACGCCTCCTGCGCGACCTCGACCCTGAGACGCTGGACATCAACCTGGCCCTCTACGTCGGCTACTTCCTCTCCCAGTGCGAGCTGCCGGTCCCGCCGACCTCGCCCCACATCCGCGACCACCAGCGCTGGCAGGGCGAGGTGTGCTGGGACTGGCTGTCGGAGCGCCGGGGCTGGTCGTGAGCGCACCCCGCGCGGTCGGCGTACGCCGGCCGTACGCCGCCGTGCCTGCCGCGGTGCGCGCCTGGGTCGAGCACGAGCTGGGCTCCCCCGTCGTCGGCACCGCCGAGCAGGTGGGCGGCATGTCCCCGGGCTGTGCGACCCGGCTGACCTGCGCCGACGGGACCCGCGCCTTCGTCAAGGCGGTCGGGTCCGAGCTCAACCCCGACACCCTCGGCCTGTTCCGCCGCGAGGCGGCGGTGCTCGAGCACCTCGGCGAGCACCCGCTGTGGGCGACCCTGCGCGGGTCGTACGACGACGGGGCCTGGGTGGCGCTGCTGATCGAGGACGTCGAGGGGCGCCACCCCGACTTCACCGACCCCGCCGAGCTCGCGGAGGTGCTCACCGGCACCGACCGGCTCTCCGAGGTCCTGCGGCACCGCGACGTCCCGACGACGGTCGACCTCGTCGAGGTGGCCCACGTCTTCGTCAAGTGGGCCGACAGCCTCGACGCGCTCGCCGACGCACCGGACGAGGTTCCGGTGCCGCGGTGGCTGCGCGCGGACCCGTACGGCTGGGCAGGAGTCCTGCGTGAGCAGGCGCGCACGCCGATGCCGTACCTGGCCCACTGGGACATCCGCGTCGACAACCTGCTCCGGCGCCCCGGAGGTGAGGTGGTCTTCCTCGACTGGGGTGTCACCGCCCGCGGTCCCGCGTGGGTGGACCCGCTCCTGGCCCGGCTCGAGCGCGTCGAGCAGGCATGGTTCGACGACTCGCTCGCCTCGTCCCCCGTGCTCGCAGAGGCGGGGGACGAGGCGGTCACCGCCTTCCTCGCCGGCTTCGCCTCGCACATGGCGCTGCGCTCGCTCGTCGCCGTCGACGTCAACCTCCCGACGCTCAACGATTTCCGGATCCGGGAGTCGCGGCGCATGCTGGGGGCTGTCGCTCGTCGCACCGGCCGCTGAAGTGGTCCGCGGCGCACGACGGATTTGGGCGCGCACGAGGCCTGACGGTAGAGTTTCTCCCTGCGTGTCCGGCGCCCGCCCCTGACCGGGGTTGCCAGGCAGCCGACAGCACCAGACTTCCATTCCAGACCAGTTCGAGCATCCGAGGATCCACACGTGGCGAACATCAAGTCCCAGATCAAGCGCAACAAGCAGAACGAGAAGGCGCGCCAGCGCAACCAGGCCGTGAAGTCGCGCCTGAAGACCGCCGTTCGCAAGTTCCGCGAGCTGTCCGAGGCTGGCGACAAGGACGCCGCCGTGGCTGCCAGCCGCGACGCCATGAAGGCCCTCGACAAGGCCGCCTCGAAGGGTGTCATCCACTCCAACCAGGCCGCCAACCGCAAGTCGTCGATCGCCAAGAAGGCCGCCTCGCTCTGAGTCGTCCCTCTCCCGCAAGCACCCGCCCTCGTGGCGGGTGTTTCGCATTTCGGGCCGGTCGCGGGCCTCAGCGGCTCTCGCGCAGCCCGGCCACGGTGAGGACCAGCCGCTCGAGCGTGTAGGACGCGTCGTGGGCCTGGCCCTTGATGTCGGCGTCGGCGACCGCGACCGCCCGCACGGCGGCGGCGATGCCCTCCGGAGTCCAGGCGCGCGACTGCTCGCGCACGGTCCGCACCTTCCACGGCGGAACGCCGAGGTCGCGGGCCAGGTCGGCGTCGCGCGCACCGCGCGAGGCCCCGAGGTAGCGCGCCAGGCCACGTGCCGAGGCCGCCATGGCGGACGTCACCAGCACCCCGGCGGTGCCGGTGTCGAGCGCCCACCGCAGCTCCTCGAGCGCCAGCGCGCGCTTGCCGGAGAAGGCGGCGTCGGCGACGGTGAAGGACTTGGCCTCCGCGCGGCCACCGAAGTAGCGCTGGACCTTCTCGACGGTCAGCTGCTCGCCGGGGTAGTCGTTGGTGAGCTGGTCGGCGGCCGCCGCCAGCGAGCGCAGGTCGTGGCCGATGGCCTGCACGAGGAAGGTCGCTGCGTCCGAGGCGATCTTCGCGCCGCGCGAGGCGACCTCGGAGGTCACGAAGCCGGGCATCTCGCTGGCCTTGATCTCCTCGGACTTCACCTCGGTCACGGCCGCGAGCTTGCGCAGCTTGGTGAGCACGCCGCTGCCCTTCTGCCCACCGGAGTGCACCAGCACGAGCGCGACGTCGTCGGCAGGGGCGGCGCAGTAGGACAGGAGGCCGTCGACGGACTCGTCGGGCAGGTCCTCCAGACCGCGCACGACCACGCAGCGGATCGAGGAGAAGAGCGACGGCGCGGACATCTCGCCCAGCGAGGCGAGCGTGAGCTCGGAGGCCGCCGACTCGGCGAGCTCGGCCTCCGCGTCGTGGGCCCGGACGGCCTCGCGGACCGAGCCCACCGTGCGCGCGGAGAGGTATTCCTCCTTGCCGGTCACGAGGACGACGCGGCCGAGGACCTGAGCGGCGGAGGGAGTGCGAGCCATGGTGGGACCAGCCTAGTCGCGGGCGACGACACCGACCTCGCCCCGTCGCACGACCACCACGACGTCACCCGCCAGGTCCGTGCGCCACACCTGCGCATCCGCCGCGTCCAGCGCGGCGAGGACCTCGGGCGCCGGGTGCCCGTAGTCGTTGTCCTCCCCCACCGACACCAACGCGATCCTCGCCCGGAGCGAGGTCAGCCAGTCGAGGTCCTGGTGGCGGCTCCCGTGGTGGGGCACCTTGAGGACGTCGACCTCCAGGCCCGCCACGTCACGCGCCAGGGCAGCCTGCGCCGACGGCTCGACGTCGCCGGTCAGCAGGACCCGCAGTCCGGCGACCTCGGCCACGACCACGACGCTGGCGTTGTTGGGCGCGCTCTCGCTGGGGTCGGTGCGGCCGGCCCCCGGGGGCGGCCACACCGTCTGGAGGGTGACGTCGCCGAACCTGCGCGTGCCGCCGTACGCCGCCACGTCCGCGTCGCGCCCCGCCGCCGTCCCCACCGCCTCCACGCCGGCGACCGGGTCGAGCAGCCCGGTCCCCTCGACCACCCCGACCTCGCGCCCCTCCATGACCCCCGCCACCCCGTCGACGTGGTCGGCGTGGAAGTGGGTGAGCAGGAGCAGCGGCACCTCCTCGACCTCGAGCCGGTCCAGGCAGGCGTCCATCACGACCGGGTCGGGACCTGCGTCGACCACCACCGCAGCGCGCTCCCCCGCCCGCAGCACCAGGCCGTCGCCCTGCCCGACGTCGCACGCGGCCAGCACCCACCCCTCGGGTGGCCAACCCGGTGTCGGGGGCCGCACGAGCATCACCACGACGAGCAGCCCGGTGCACGCCAGCGTCGACGCGGGGTTGCCGAGGAGCCTCGGCGCCAGCGGCACGGACACCAGGCACGCGAGAGTGAGGGCGAGCAGCGCCAGCGGTCCGGTGCCCCAGTCGACGGCGGCGGTCGGGACCGCCGCGCCCCAGCGGGCGACCGTGATGATCCATCCCGCCGACCACGCGGCGGGCGCGCCGACCACGACTCCCAGCGGTGCCCACACCAGCCCGAGCAACCCGCCGCCGAGACCGAGGACGGTGGCCGGCGCGACGGCCGGTGCGGCCAGCAGGTTGGCGCCGACCGCGACGAGGCTGACCTGGCCGGACAGCGCAGCCACCACGGGAGTGCACGCCACCTGTGCCGCGAGCGGCACCGAGACGGCCTCGGCCACCCACCGCGGCATCCAGCGGCGCAGGGCGTCGCGCCACACCGGCGCGAGGAGCAGGATCCCGGCCGTGGCGAGCACGGACAGCGCGAAGCCGGCCGTGACCGCCAGCCGTGGCCAGAGCAGGAGGAGCGCGAGGACCGCCACCCCCAGTCCGCGCGTCCCGCGTGAGCGGCCGTTGCCGCCCATCCCGACGAGCGCGACGGTCCCCATCGCCGCTGCGCGTACGACGCTGGGCTCGGCGCGCGCGGTCAGCACGAAGCCGGCGATGCCGACGGCAGCCAGCACGTGCAGCCAGCGACCGCGCACCCCGAGCCAGCGTCCGAGGATGAGCAGGGCGCCGACCACGAGGGTGAGGTTGGTGCCGCTCACCGCGAGCAGGTGCGTGAGCCCGGTGGTGCGGAAGTCGTCGGCGAGGTCCGGGTCCAGACCGCCGTCGTCGCCCACCACCAGCGCCGGCACCAGCTCGCGCGCGTCGGCGTCCCGACCGGCGACCGCGGCGCGCACCGAGCGGCGTACGGCTGCGGCGGCGTCCCACCACACGTCCGGGCCGGCGACCACGCGGGGCTCCCCCGTCGGGCGCACCAGCGCGGCCTCCTCGCCGTCACCGGGCACGAGCCGGGCAGTGGTCTCCAGCGTCGTGCCGAGCGGCAGGCGCGGCCAGTCCGCGCCCGCCATCACCACCACCGGCGCGGTCAGCGCCCAGGCCCTGCCCCGGCCCTCGACCCGCGACACCGTGGCCTGCACGACCTGGAGGTCGCCGTAGCGTCCCGTCACGACCCGGACGTCGGAGGTGAGCTCGAGCCGTACGTCGACGACCGCCGACTCCTCGGCGAGCGCGCTGAGCGGCGAGGTCGCGACCAGGGTGAGCTGGAGCGCGGCGATGCCCGCGACCGCCGCCAGCGCGACCACCGGACCCAGCCACGCCGTGGCGAGCGCGCGGCGGGCGACGAGGAGCGTCGCGACGAGGACGGCCGTCACCACGGCCCCCAGGGCGCCCCACCCCGGCAGCAGCAGCACGAGGAGCGCCCCCACCCACGCGCCCAGGCCGAGCGCTACCGCGCGCAGGTCCGGCACGGGTCAGAGGGTGACGAGCGGCGCGAGGTCCTCGAGGGTCGCCTCTCCGATGCCGTCCACCTCGAGCAGCTCCTCGACGGAGGTGAACCCGCCGTTGTCCTCTCGCCACGACACGATCGCCTCGGCCGTCACCGGCCCCACACCCGGCAGCGTGTCGAGGGCGGCGAGGTCAGCGGAGTTGAGGTTGACCAGCGACCCGCCCTCCGGGGCCGGCGACGTCAGGGTGCCGGCGACCCCGGGCGCCGGCGTGACGCCCACCAGCACCTGCTCGCCGTCGACGAGGGGGCGGGCGAGGTTGAGCCCGGTGAGGTCGACCCCGCGCCGGGCTCCCCCGGCCGCCTCCAACGCATCGACGACCCGCGATCCCACCGGCAGCACCGCGATGCCCGGCCGGCGGACCTTGCCGGCCACGTCGACCACCACCTCCCCGGTCCCGTCCGTCCCGTCGGCGGTCGCCTCGGCACCGGCGGCGGCCCCCGCGTCGGCCTCCGCAGCGTCGGGGCTCAACGACGTCAGCGGCGCAGGCGCGGTGGCGTCGACCCGCACCGGGACCGCCTCGGCCTGGTCCCGCACGGCCCACCAGGCAGCAAGCCCGACCGCCACGGCCGCGACCACGGCGACCACAGCGAGGTGCACCGGACCGAGCTGGAGCCCGCCGATCCGCACCCGCCGCGATGCATGGCGTCCCGGGACCGGCAGCGGCACGGGCGGGGTGACCGGCGCCGCCACGGGCCCGACGTCGCCACCGCGGTCACGCACCCGCGTGTGGGCCCAGGCCTCGCCGGACGCAGGCTCCGCCGCGTGCGGCTCCCCACGGACCGCCGCGAGCTCGGCACTGAGCGAGGCGAGCCGCCGCGACACCGCCTCGGCGTGCTCGGCGGACGACTGGTTTCGGCGCATGCCTCCACGCTAGGAACGCCGACGCCTCCACCGACAGGGGCGCACGAGGATCTGTGGACAGCCGTCAGCCGGCCGGACGCGGCGAGACGCAGACCGCGACCATGCCGGGACCGACGTGCGCGCCGAGCACCGCGCCGAGCTCGCCGCACATCACCTCGCGGCCCTCGAGGCCGGCGGCCAGCCGCTCGGTGAGCGCCGCCGCCAGCTCCTCGGCACGGTCGGCGTTGGCCAGGTGCGAGACGCAGACGTCCACCGCCGCGTCGCCCGCCGCCTCCACGGCGAGGTCCGCGAGCCGGGCGAGGGCACGCGACGCCGTACGCACCCGCTCGCGCGGCACGACCCTGCCGTCCGCGATCTCGAGCAGGGGCTTCACCGACAGGGCGCTGCCGAAGATCGCGGCCGCAGCACCGATCCGGCCGCCGCGGCGCAGGTACTCCAGGGTGTCGACGTAGAAGAGGGACGTCGCGCCGCGACCGCGCGCCCGCGCCGCCTCGGCCGCCGCCTCGCCACTGCCTGCGGCGTCGCGCACGTCGGCGGCGGTGAGGGCGGCGTAGCCGGTGGCGATCCCGACCTGGCCGGAGTCGACCACGTGCACGGGCACGTCGACCTCGAGGGCGGCGAGCTGGGCGGACTCGAAGGTGCCGCTCATCTCGCGCGAGAGGTGCACCGAGACGATCTCGTCCGCGCCTGCGGCTGCGAGGTCGCGGTAGAGCTCGGCGAGGAGGGCGGGCGAGGGCCTCGACGTGCTGACCGGAACGAAGTCGCGCAGCGCCTCGGCGACCACGTCGGGCGTCGCACCGTCGGGTCCCTCGTCGAGCACCCGGGCACCGATCACGACCTGCAGCGGCACGACCCGGATGTCGCGCTCCAGCGCCACCTCGGCGGGCAGGCTCGCGGTCGAGTCGGTGACGATGACGGTGCCGGACACACCCCGAAGGCTAGTGGCTGGCACCACCCGGCAGCGCGGCCCGTCCGCCTTGCCGCGGCTTGGCGCCCTCCGCTTGGATGTCCAGATGCCCGACAGGCTCGACAGCTTCGCCGATGCGCTGCGGCTGGCCATCGACGCGCGCGGGCTGAGCCTCGAGCGGATCACCGACCACCTCGCCGGGCGGGGGGTCAGCGTCAGCGCCGCCACCCTCAGCTACTGGCAGTCCGGACGCAGCGTCCCCGGCCGCAAGTCCTCGCTGGCCGCCCTCCCGCACCTCGAGTCGGTGCTGGGGCTGTGCCCGGGTGACCTGACCCGGACCCTTCCCGACACCCGCGAGCGCGCTCCGCGCCACGCCGTGCGCGGCCTCGAGACGCTGTGGCCGGAGCAGCCGCACGCCGCGGTGCTGGGGCGCCTCGACACCAGCTGGGACACCCACCTGGCTCGGGTGTCGGTCCACGACGTGCTCCGCATCGGTCCGGACCGCCGACAGGTCAGCCTGACGGTGCGCCAGGCGATGCGCGCCCGTGTCGACGGCCCCGACCGCCGGGTGGTGATGCACGCCCAGGACGACACCGACGCACCGCTCCCGCGGATCCGGCCGGTGCGCGGCTGCTCGCTCGGCGCCGTCGAGCACGACCGCAGCGGCGGCGTCGTCGGCGCGGAGCTGCTCTTCTTCCGCCCGCTGCGACGCGGCGAGACGGTGATCGTGACCTACGACGTCGTGTCCGCCTCGCCCGGCCCGCAGGAGTGCGAGTACACCCGGCGCCTGCGCCTGCCGATGCGCGAGTACCTCCTCGAGGTCGAGTTCGATCCCCGCGCGCTGCCCTCTGACGTGGTGTCGTTCGCCGACGGCCTGGAGCAGCCGATCACGCTCGACGACGACCACCGCGCGCACCTGGTGCACTCCGACACGGCACCGGGCACGACCGGCATCCGCTGGATCTGGCCGGACTCCTGACCCGTGCCGGGCGGCGCACGCCCCGGGGCCTGAGTTAAGTGTTAAGGAACGGTCAAGCCTTGTCGCAGGGGCGCTCGCCCGGTCAGGGTCTGCTCGTCCATCTTTCTCGGGAAGGAACCCTTTGATGAACCCTGTCCACCCCCGCCTGGCCGCCGGCCTCGCCGTCTCCCTGGCCGGCGCCACCCTCGCGCTGACTCCATCGGTCACCCACGCAGCCGAGGAGAAGCCGCAGGAGGCCCCTGCGGCATCCGTCGCCGACGACGGGCTGGCCCCCGTCCGCGGCACGTCGGCCGACGACCGCTACATCGTCGTGCTCGACAAGGAGGCCCCGGGCAAGAGCCTGCGCTCCGCCAAGGCCGAGGTGCGCGCGGACGGCGCCACGGTCACCCACACCTACAGCACGGTGCTCGACGGCTTCGCCGCCAAGCTCAACGACCAGGCCCTGGCCGCGCTGCGCAAGAACCCCAACGTCGCCTACATCGAGGCCGACCGCCCGGTGCAGCTCGCCGCGACCCAGTCGCCGGCGACCTGGGGCCTGGACCGCATCGACCAGCGCGACCTGCCGCTGAACAACTCCTACACCTACAACGCCACCGGCGCGGGTGTGACGGCGTACGTCATCGACACCGGCATCCTGACCACCCACACCCAGTTCGGCGGCCGCGCTGTCTCCGGCTTCACCGCGATCAACGACGGTCGCGGCACTTCCGACTGCAACGGCCACGGCACGCACGTCGCCGGCACCGTCGGCGGCTCGACCTACGGCGTGGCCAAGGGCGTACGCCTCGTGGCCGTCCGCGTCCTCGACTGCGCCGGCAGCGGCTCCAACTCCGGCGTCATCGCCGGCGTCGACTGGGTCACGCAGAACCACACCGCGGGCTCGCCCGCGGTCGCCAACATGAGCCTCGGCGGCGGCGTCTCGAGCGCACTCGACACCGCGGTGAACAACTCCATCGCCGACGGCGTCACCTATGCGCTCGCCGCCGGCAACGACTACGGCGCCAACGCGTGCAACAGCTCGCCCGCCCGCGTCGCGGCCGGCCTGACCATCGGCTCCACCACCAGCACCGACGCGCGCTCGGACTTCAGCAACATCGGCTCCTGCCTCGACATGTTCGCGCCGGGCTCGAACATCACCTCGGCGTGGCACACCGGCACCTCGGCGACCAACACCATCAGCGGCACGTCGATGGCCACCCCGCACGTCGCGGGTGCGGCCGCGCTCTACCTCCAGGGCAACCCGTCGGCCTCGCCGGCCACCGTCGGCAGCGCGCTGATCTCGGCCTCGACGCCCAACAAGGTCACCAACCCCGGCACCGGCTCGCCGAACCGCCTGCTCCACATCGGCACCGGCGGCACCACGCCGAACCCGGACCCGACGCCGACCACGTGCAGCACCATGCCGGAGACCGAGTCCGGCTCGCTCACCTCCGGTGGCGTGTCCTACCACCCCGGCACGAACGACTACTACAACTCCGGCGCGGGCACCCACGTCGGCTGCGTGTCGGGCCCGGCGGGCACCGACTTCGACCTCTACCTCGAGAAGTGGAACGGCTCCACCTGGGTGGTCGTCGCGCAGGGCGTGACCAGCACCTCGGAGGAGAAGATCACCTACACCGGCACCGCGGGCTACTACTCGTGGCGCGTGGAGTCCTACTCCGGCTCGGGCAGCTACACGTTCGGTCTCGACCGTCCGTGACGCTCCCCCGTTGAACGACGAATGACGAACGGCCCCGCGGCTCACGCCGCGGGGCCGTTCGCGCGTCTGGTCTCAGACGACGATGTTGACGAGCTTCGGCGCGCGGACGATGACCTTGCGCACCGTCGCCCCCTCCAGCGCCCGCTGCACGCCGGCGTCGGCCAGTGCCGCGGCCTCGAGGTCGGCCTCGGAGATGTCCGGGGCGACCTCCAGGCGGGCGCGGACCTTGCCCTTGACCTGCACGACCGCGGTGACGGTGTCCTCCACCAGCAGCGCCTCGTCGACCTCCGGCCAGCCGACGCGGACGACGGTGGGCTCGTGGCCCAGCCGCTCCCACATCTCCTCGGCCGTGTAGGGCGCGACCAGCGACAGCAGGATCGCCACCGCCTCGGTCGCCTCGCGCACCGCCGGGTCCTCCGGGCCGCAGCCGGAGTCGATGGCCTTGCGGGTGGCGTTGACCAGCTCCATCACCTTGGCGACCATCACGTTGAAGCGGTAGGTCTCGACGAGCGTGGCCGCGTCGTGCACGGTCCGCGCCGTCGTACGCCGCAGCGCCAGGTCACCGGTCGTCACGTCGGCGCCCGGGGCCGAGGTGACGTCACCGGACAGCCGCCAGGCGCGCTGCAGGAAGCGCAGCGACCCGTCGGGGGACATGTTGGCCCAGTCGATGTCGTCCTCGGGCGGGCCGGCGAACACCAGCGTCAGGCGTACGGCGTCCACGCCGAAGGCGGTCAGCTGCTCGCCCAGGTTCACGCCGTTGCCCAGCGACTTGCTCATCTTCTTGCCCTGGTTGATCACGAAGCCCTGGTTGAGCTGGGCCGACCACGGCTCGCGGAAGCCGACCAGGCCCATGTCGTTGAGGACCTTGGTGAAGAACCGGCCGTAGAGCAGGTGCAGCACTGCGTGCTCGACGCCGCCGACGTAGAGGTTGGCGGGCATCCAGGCGTTGACCTTGTCGGGGTCGAACGGCCGGTCGTCCTCGTGGGGCGAGCAGTAGCGGAACATGTACCACGACGAGTCGACGAAGGTGTCCATCGTGTCGGTGTCGCGGGTGGCGGGGCCGCCGCACGTCGGGCAGGTGGTGTTGACCCACTCGGTCGCCCCGCCCAGCGGCGAGGTGCCCTTGGGCTTCAGGTCGGCGCCCTTGAGCATCGGCAGCGTGACGGGCAGCTGGTCCTCGGGGACGGGGACCTCGCCGTCCACGGGGCAGTGGATGATCGGGATCGGCGCGCCCCAGTAGCGCTGGCGGCTCAGCAGCCAGTCGCGCAGGCGGAAGTTGACCGCCCCGGACCCGCGGCCGTCGGCCTCGAGCTTCTCGATGATGGTGCGGATGCCCGAGGCCTTGTCGGTCAGGCCGTCCAGCTCGCCCGAGTTGATGTACGCCCCGTCGCCGGAGGTCGCGACGAAGGTCTCCTCCGGGTTGTCGTCCCCCGTGTCGATGACGCGACGCACGGGCAGGCCCATCGCCTTCGCGAAGTCCAGGTCGCGCTGGTCGTGAGCGGGCACGGCCATGATCGCGCCGGTGCCGTAGTCGGCCAGGACGTAGTCGCTGGCCCACACCGGCACCTCCTCGCCCGAGACGGGGTTGGTGGCGGTGATGCCCAGGTCGACGCCGGTCTTCGGACGGTCGGTGGCCAGTCGGTCGATGTCGGAGGCCTTGCGCACCTCGACCAGGTAGTCCTCCAGCGCCTGCGCGCGGTCGGGGTGCACGATCTCCGCGGCCAGGGCAGCGTCAGCGGCGACCACCATGAACGTCGCGCCGTACAGCGTGTCCGGTCGGGTGGTGTAGACGTCGATGTCGTGCCCGGTCGACAGGGTGAAGGTGACGTGGGCGCCCTCGGAGCGGCCGATCCAGTTGCGCTGGGCGGTGACGACCCGGTCGGGCCAGGTGCCCTCCAGCTCGTCGAGGCCGTCCAGCAGCTCCTGGGCGTAGTCGGTGATCTTGAAGTACCACTGCGTCAGCTCCTTCTTGGTCACCTCCGCCCCGCAGCGCTCGCAGGCACCTGCGACGACCTGCTCGTTGGCCAGCACCGTCTGGTCCTGCGGGCACCAGTTGACGGCGCTGTTCTTGCGGTAGGCCAGGCCGCGCTTGAAGAACTCCAGGAACAGCCACTGCGTCCAGCGGTAGTAGTCCGGGTCGGAGGTGTTGAAGGTGCGCGACCAGTCGAAGGAGGCGGCGTACTTCTTGCACGACTCGATCGACTTGGCGATGTTGGCGCGCGTGTAGGTGTCGGGGTGCTCGTCGTTGCGGATCGCCGCGTTCTCCGCCGGCAGGCCGAAGGAGTCGAAGCCCATCGGGTTCAGCACCTCGTAGCCGCGCTGCCACCAGTAGCGCGCCACCACGTCGTGCAGCGCGAACACCTCGGCGTGGCCCATGTGCAGGTCACCGCTGGGGTAGGGGAACATCGTCAGCGCGTAGCGCTTCTCGCGCGGGCTGTCGTCGTCGGCCCGGAAGGGGTCGAGCTCCTCCCAGACGCTCTGCCACTTCGTCTCGGTGGCCGCGATGTCGTACGTCGCGCGCTCGGCCGTCTCGTGCGGGGCCGTCCCCTGCGGGGCTGCGGTGTCTCCCGTGTTCTGGCTGCTCATGGCGTGTCCTCTTGTGGCGTGCTGCGGGGTGTTGGCATGAAAAAACCCCTCACATGGAGGGGTGGCCGCGTGTCCGTCCTGGTGGGACGTGATCAGCGCGGCTGAGGAAGAAGGAGGATCTGGTGCACAACCGGCATCATACTCGCTTCCATGGCCGCTGACCTGAGCAGGTACGACGACGTGCTGGACCTCCTCACCGCGCTCCCCCTCCAGGTGCCGGCGCTGCGGGTGGTGGTGGTCAACGGCTCGGCCGTCACCGGCGGGTGGGACGAGCACTCCGACCTCGACGTCGAGGCCTGGTGCGACGGCGACGCCGCGACGACGTACGCCGCCGTGCTGGCGCTGCTGCGCAGCGAGCTCGAGGTCGACCACGTGTGGGAGCTCCCGGAGGCGACCTGGCCGACCGGACGCCAGTGCTTCGTGCACCTGCAGCCGGACGCCGCCGACCTCGGCCGGCCGACGCGGCTGCTCGACGTCGTGGTGCAGGCCCTGCCCGAGCGGCTCACCATGGACACGCGGCGCCACGGCGTGCCCCTCGTGCTCCACGACCCCGACGGCCTGCTGCTGCTCGAGCACGACGACGAGGCCGGGCTGTCCGCCCAGCGCGCACAGGCAGTCGCCCAGACCGCAGCACGTCGGCAGACCGGCGCGTGGCTCGTGGAGCGGGCGATCGCCCGCGGCGACCTGGCCGAGGCCACCTCGCTGCACCTGCGCTTCGCGGTGGAGCCGCTGGTGCGGCTGCTGCGCATCGAGCACTGCCCGGCACGCCACGACTTCGGCCTGCGCTACTTGCGTACGGACCTGCCTCCCGGCATGGCCGAGCAGGTGGAGGCACTGCTGCCCGGCCCGGACCTCGCGGTCCGGGCCCGGGCGGCGTTCGCGTGGCAGGACGAGGTCCTGCGACGGCTCAGCTGACGGCGCTCACGTCACGGGGCTCACTTCACGAAGGACGGCGTCAGCGGCGGGTTCCACCACTCACCGTTGTAGGCCTTCACCGCACCGATCACGTGCAGGACACCGGCGACCACCAGCGGCACCAGGAAGATCGGGAGCAGCACCAGGAAGCCGATGCCGAGGGTGAGGACCCCGAGGACGACGTAGACGACCGTGGCGACCACGAGCCAGATGAACATCGAGATCTGGATGTTGATCGAGTTGGCGGCGTGCGAGCGCACGAACGGCCCGCGGTCCTTGTGGATCACGTAGACGGCGATCGAGGCGATGAAGCCCAGGAAGCCCGCCGAGCAGATCATCGCCACGACGGCGCCGGCGTGGCTGATCGCGCCCCAGGTGCGCTCGTCCTGCGGCGACATCGTGGTCGGCGGCGTGCGGTAGGCCTGCTGCGGCTGCGGCTGCTGGCCGTAGCCGCTGGGCTGGCCGTAGCCGTCCGGCTGTCCCGGGACCTGCGGGTCGTGGGGCTGCTGGGGGTACTGCGGGTACTGGTCTGACATCTCACTCACTCCTCGGGGCGGGGTGCCCTGCGTCTGGGTCAAGCCAAGCACGCCCGGCCCCCGGAATCACCCCGTTCCGGGGTGGAGTCAGGGTGTGTTCAGGGTGGGGTGCGGGTGCCCCGTGGCACGCGACCGCCCAACAACTGTTTGACAGTCATGGGAAGCGCGGGCACACTCACTCCCCAAGAACTCTTGGAGGGATACGCCGTGGTGGACGAGACAGAGGCCGAGACCGACGGGCAGGCGGTGGCCCGGCTGCGCGCGACCGCGCACCCGGTGCGACTGCGCATCATGTCCCTGCTGACCGCGCAGGCGATGAGCGCCGCGGAGGTCGCGCGCGAGCTCGAGCTGACGCACGCCAACGCGTCGTACCACCTGCGGGTGCTCCACGACATCGGCGAGCTGGTCGTCGAGAGCGAGGAGAAGATCCGCGGCGGGACGGCCAAGCGCTACCGCTACGACGCGTCCCGCGAGCTCGCCGACCGCACCAGCGGGATCGACGACCGGATCGCCTACGCGCGTGCCAACGCCGTCGAGGTCGAGCGACGCCTGCGCGACGCGGCGAAGGGCGCCGCCTCCTCCAGCGACCTGGAGGCCTGGGTCCCCGTGGACGTGTGGCACCGCGCCCTCGACCTGCTCCACGAGGCCTCACACCTGCTGCACGCCGAGGCCCGACCGGCAGGTACGCCGGACACCGTCCACGTCAGTGCCACCACGAACGCCTTCACGATGACCGGGGGGCTCGACGGCGAGGCCGTGCGCTGGATCCCCGCGAGGGAGCAGCGATGACCTGGACGACCGCGCTCGCGCCGCTGCGCAACCGCAACTTCGCGTGGTACTTCGCCTCGCGCTTCGTCAACACGCTCGGCAACATGATGGCGAGCATCGCGCTCGCGTTCGCCGTGCTGGACATCACCGACTCCCCCGCCGCGCTCGGCCAGGTGCTGGCCGCCCACACGATCCCGATGATCGCGCTGCTGCTCTACGGAGGCGTGATCGCCGACCGGTTCCCACGCACCCTGGTGCTGCAGTTCTCCAACCTCGCCTCCGCTGTCAGCCAGGGCGCCATCGCGATGCTGGTGCTCGCGGGCGAGGCCGAGATCTGGATGCTCGTGGTGCTCTCGATCGTCCACGGCGCCGTGTCCGGCGTGGGGTTCCCGGCGATGGCCAGCGTGCTCCCGCAGCTCGTGCCCCGTGAGGACCTCCAGCCGGCCAACGCCCTGGTCTCGCTGACCCGCAACGGCATGATGGTGCTCGGGCCGACGATCGGCGCGCTGCTGGTCGTCACGGTCGGCTCCGGCTGGGCCCTCGCCGTCGACGCGGCGACCTGGCTGCTCGCAGCAGCGCTCCTCGTCCCCGTCCGCCTGCCGGAGCGCGCACCCAAGGCGGAGGCACCGGACACGCTGCGCGAGCTGCGGGAGGGCTGGTCGTTCTTCTGGGCGACGCCGTGGCTGTGGATCGTGGTCGTCGGTTTCGGAGTGCTCAACGCGATCCACGCGGGCGCCTGGTTCACGCTGGGCCCAGCGGTGGCCGACGACACCATCGGCCGCCAGGCCTGGGGCATCGTGCTGTCGGCGGAGGCCGCCGGCCTGCTCCTCACCACGGTCGTCCTGCTGCGCGTACGCCTCGAGCGACCGCTGCTGCTCGGCATGCTCGGCGTGGCGATGATGGCGCCGCCGATGCTCCTGCTCGGCGTCTCCCCCACCCTGGTCGGGCTCGTCACCACGGCCTTCCTGGCCGGCGCCGGGACGGAGATCTTCGGCATGGGCTGGAACCTGGCGATGCAGGAGAACATCGAGGACGGCATGCTCTCGCGCGCCTACTCCTACGACGCCCTCGGCTCGTTCGTCGCGATGCCCATCGGGCAGCTCGCCTACGGTCCGCTCGCCCTGGCCTTCGGCTTCCGGCCGGTGCTGGTCGCCTCGGCGGTGGCGTACGTCGCGGTCGTCGCGCTGGTGCTGTGCTCCCGCTCGGTGCGCACGCTGCCCCGGGCACCGGTGACCCCGGAGCCCGCGGTGACGACCACCACGTCCTAGGGTCTCGCCATGGGAGTCATGGAGATGTTCCGCCTGGACGGCAAGGTCGTCATCGTCACCGGCGCCTCGAGCGGGCTGGGGGTCGCGTTCGCCCACTGCTTCGCCGAGGCCGGCGCCGACGTGGTGCTCGGTGCGCGCCGCGTCGAGAAGCTCGAGCGGGTGGCCGCGTCCGTCCGCTCGACGGGTCGCCGCGTGCACACGGTCGCCACCGACGTGGCCGATCCCGAGCAGTGCCAGCGCCTGGTGGACGAGGCGATGGCGAAGTTCGGCCGGGTCGACGTGCTCGTCAACAACGCCGGCGTCGGCACGGCCGTCCCGGCGACCCGCGAGACGCCCGAGCAGTTCCGCTCGGTCATCGACGTCAACCTCAACGGCTGCTACTGGATGGCCCAGGCGTGCGGGCGGGTGATGGAGCCCGGGTCGAGCATCATCAACATCTCCTCGATCCTCGGCATCACCACCGGCGGCCTGCCGCAGGCGGCGTACTCCGCCTCGAAGGCCGGCCTCGGCGGGCTCACCCGCGACCTCGCCCAGCAGTGGACGGGCCGCAAGGGCATCCGGGTCAACGCCCTCGCGCCCGGCTTCTTCACCTCCGAGATGACCGAGACCTACCCCGACGGCTACCTCGACCTCGCCCTCCAGCGGGTCCCGGCCGGCCGCAAGGGCGACCCGCACGAGCTCGCCGCGACCGCCGTCTGGCTGGCGTCCGACGCCGCGGGCTACGTCACCGGCCAGATGATCCCGGTCGACGGCGGCCTGACGATCGCCTGATGTCCCACGGGGACTACAAGGCGTTCTTCGCCGCCGCCTGCGCGGGCGACGTCGACCTCGTCGAGCACCATCTCGACGCCGGCGTCGACATCGACTTCGTGCACCCGGAGCTGCAGTCCACGGCGCTGGTGGCCGCGATCGAGGAGGGCCGTGCCGACGTGGCGCTGCTCCTGCTCGACCGCGGCGCCTCGCCGACCCTGCGCTCCCCGCTCGAGGGGATGACGCCGCTGGAGGCCGCGCGCGCCGCCGGGCTGGATGGGGTCGTGGACCGGCTGGCCTAGAGCCAGGGCTCCCCGCGGACCACGCCGTCCGTACGCCGTCCCGCGGTCGCGTCGTCCAGCCACCGCTCGGCCTCGGTGGCGTCGACACCGTTGCCCGCCCAGCCGTCCAGCGAGCGCCTGACCCAGCTCTCGCCCTGGCGAACGACGTAGACCCCACCGGACAGGGCGAGGACGAACGCGCCGTCCATCGTGTCCAGCAGGTCTGCCGACCCCGTGTCGCACGCGTCGCAGCCGCAGTCCGGCTGGAGCTCCAGGACCTCGACGGGGTCACCCACGCCGACCTGCACGACCGCGTCGTCCGCGTCGTGCAGGGGTGCGGTGCCGATGACGACAGGGCGGGTGCCGGGTCGTCCCTCGACGAGGGTGACCCGCGTCGGCTCGACGACCCGGTCCCCCGCCCAGCTCACCGAGCCCGGGTCGACCTCGCGTGCGGTGCCGAGCCCGGCCGCGGTGATCGCCTCGACCCAGGCGGCCGCGCGGAGGGCGAGCAGCCGGTAGCGCCCGGCGTCGGTCACCTCCGAGTACTCCTCCGGCGCGGCCGGGCGGCCGTCGGGGCGCGGGTGCGGCCAGTCGGCGAGGTCGCCGCGGACGCGGGCGAACGCGTCGTCGACGGCAGGCACGAGTGCCGCCGCCGGGAACCGACGCCGGTCCGGCCTGGACGTCACCTCCACCTCGTCCAGCACCACGGTCACGCACGCCTCCCCCGGCGTCGCCAGGACGATCGACACGGTCGGCTGCGGCTCGTCCGACTCGATGCTCACCCACACCGCCTCGTCGGCGTGCTCCGGCTCGCCGAGCGGAAGCAGGCTGACCGAGACCCCGTCGCGCACGTGGAAGAACCGTCGCGGGAAGTGGCGGTCCCCGGTGAACCCGAGGGCGAGCAGCAGGTCGGCCACCCGCTCGGGATCCGGCGGCGTCAGGGTGACGTGCTCGACGACCGGGCCGTCGGCGGGCCCGGGACCCATCGGCGACGTCCACTGGATCAGGAACGGCAGCGAGCCGTCGTACGGCCCGGGGCCCACGTCGCACATCCGCCACGCCACGACCTCACCCACGGGCGTCGTGCGCGAGCCCTCGCGGACCGGACCGGGCTGGAACCCCGCGCCGACGAGCGACCCGTGCGCCGCGTCGACGTCGTCGACGGCGATGGCCCACGAGATCGGTCCGCGGGCAGGGCGCACGCGGTCCAGCCACGGGTTGGACTCCTCGGAGCCGGCGGCGATCAGCTCGACGTACGCCGCCTGCGGGCCGCGCACGAGCACGTTCACCGTGCCGACCGGGTGCGCTCCCCCGTGCTCGGCGCCGAGTCCGGCTGCGCGCCAGCGGTCGGCCGCCCCGTCGAGGTCGTCGACGGCGACGACGAGGTGGTCGAACCGGGCGCCCACCGACGGACTCAGCCGGCGGCGAGGATCTCGGTGACGGCGTCGACGAGCAGCGCGATGTCGTCGTCGCTCGCGACGAGCGGCGGGGCGAAGCGCACGGTCGAGCCGTGGGTGTCCTTGGCCAGGATGCCGCGGGCCATGAGCGCCTCGGACATCTGGCGACCGGTCATCAGCGCCGGGTCGATGTCGATGCCGGCCCAGGCGCCGCGCACGCGCACGTCGACGAGGCCGCGACCCACGAGCGGGCGGAAGCCGGCCTCGATCTGGGTGCCGATCTCGGCGGCACGGGCCTGGAAGGTGCCCTCCTCGAGCATCGCGACGACCTCGGTGCCGATGGCCGCGGCGAGCGGGTTGCCGCCGAAGGTCGAGCCGTGCGAGCCGGGCGTGATGACGTCCATGACCTCGTGGTCCGCCGCGATCGCGGAGACGGGGTAGATGCCGCCGCCGAGCGCCTTGCCCATGACGTAGATGTCGGGCACGACGTCCTCGTGGTCGCAGGCGAACGTCCGGCCCGAGCGCGCGAGGCCGGACTGGATCTCGTCGGCCACCATCAGCACGTTGCGCTCGGTGCAGAGCGCGCGGAGGTCGCGCAGGAAGCCCTCGGGCGGCATCACGACGCCGCCCTCGCCCTGGATGGGCTCGAAGAGCACCGCGACCGTGGTGTGGTCGATCGCCGCGGCGACCGAGGCGATGTCGCCGTAGGCCGCGCGGCGGAAGCCAGAGGTGAAGGGGGCGTAGCCGGACGTGGCGACCTCGTCGTCGGAGAAGCTGACGATCGTGGTGGTGCGGCCGTGGAAGTTGCCCTCCATGGTGACGATCGAGGCCTGGCCGGCCGGGACGCCCTTGACCTCGTAGCCCCACTTGCGGCTGACCTTGATCGCGGTCTCGACGGCCTCGGCGCCGGAGTTCATCGGCAGGACCATGTCCTTGCCCGTCAGGCGCGCCAGCGACTCGGCGAAGCCGCCGAGCTGGTCGTTGAAGAACGCCCGGCTGGTCAGCGTCAGGCGGCCGAGCTGCGCGCGCGCGACCGCGACCAGGCGCTCGTTGGAGTGACCGAAGTTGAGCGCGCTGTAGCCCGCCAGGCAGTCGAGGTAGCGGCGCCCGTCGACGTCGACGACCCACGCGCCCTCGCCCTGCGAGAGCACCACCGGGAGGGGGTGGTAGTTGTGCGCGGCATAGCGCTCGGTGGTCGCGATGTGAGCGGCCGTGCGCTCGGAGACGGTGCTGGTGGAGAGGTCGGTCGCGGTCATGGGCCCATGGTGCCACTGCCCGATTCCGAACGCCGACTCGACGAGACCGAAACGCGAAGAGGCCGGACCACCTGGCCCGGCCTCTTCGTGTCGGTGGAGCTGAGGGGACTCGAACCCCTGACCCTCTGCATGCCATGCAGATGCGCTACCAGCTGCGCCACAGCCCCAACATCGTCCTCCCGTGGAGCCGGGAGGACAACGACGAGAACATTAGCCGACAGCCTCCCGGAGGTGAAATCGGGGTCCCCGGTCAGGTCACCAGCCGCCACAGGAGCCAGATCACGAGCACCGTCACGGCCAGCCCGGCGATGACCGGGACGGCCATCAGGGCCACCGCGCCGACGACGTACGCCGGTGTCGGGGGCTCGCGCAGCGGCTCGCGCTCGACCTCGCGGAGCAGCAGGCGGAGGTTCTTGCTGTTGGCGCGGTGGGCGACGTCGAGCAGGTCGCCGACGCCGGGCACCAGGCCGAGCAGCGCGTCGAGGACGAGGTTGAGCCCCATCCGGGCGAGCACCACCATCGGCACACGGGCACGCACCGCGTCGCGCACGATGATGCTGGACAGCGCGCTGCCGAGGGCGTCGCCGATGCCGGGCACCAGCCCGATGACCGCGTCGAGGCCGACGCCGATCTGCGTGCCGGGCACGGTCACCGCGTCGTCCATGACGCGTGCGAGCCGCCGGCTCGAGGTCACGTCGACCTCGCGGGCGCGCTCGCTCACGGGGTGACCACGCGGTTCCAGGCCGTCAGCCGCCAGCGTTCGACCCCGCCGGTCCAGGTCGACGCCGAGTGCTCGAGGACGACCCAGCCGCAGTTGGCCAGCACCCCGAGGCTCTCGCCCGGGTCTCCCTCCCAGCCCAGGAAGGCCGGGACGGCGACGCGCAGGGCGGCTCCGTGGGAGACGACCACTCCGGTCTCCCCCTCGGCCAGCGAGTCGGCGTACGCCCCGAGGGCCGGCAGGAAGCGCTGCAGCACGTCGTCGCGGGTCTCCCGGCCGGGGATCGCGTCGAGGTCGCCGGCCAGGAGGGCGGCGTACTCCTCGGGGTGGGCGGCGGCGTACTGCTCTGCGGTCAGGCCCTGCCGGTTCGGGCCGACGTCGAACTCGCGCAACCGCGGCTCGAGCACCGGGTCGAGCCCGCACTCGGCAGCCACGGCGGCGGCCGTCCCGGCCGCGCGGGCGAGGTCGGAGGACCACACCGCGACGGGTCGCAGCGCCGCCAGCATCGGCGCGACCTCCTTGGCCTGCGCCAGCCCGACGTCGTCGAGCGGGACGTCCGCGTGGCCCTGGGCGCGTCCGGAGTCGTTCCACTCCGTGCGGCCGTGGCGGAGCAGGACCAGGCGCCTCACGTCAGGTCGAGCGGGATCACCGGACAGTCGCTCCACAGGCGCTCGAGGGCGTAGAACATCCGCTCCTCCTCGTGCTGGACGTGGACGACGATCTCGCCGTAGTCGAGCAGCACCCAGCGGCCCTCCTTGTGGCCCTCGCGGCGGATCGGCTTGGCGCCGACCTCGCGGAGCTTCTCCTCCACCTCGTCGACGATCGCGCCGACCGCGCGCTCGTTGGTGGCGCTGGCCAGCACGAACGCGTCGGTGATCGCGATCTGCTCGCTGACGTCGAAGGCGAGCACCTGGTCGGCCTTCTTGTCGTGTGCGGCCTGACCGGCGATGGCGACGAGCTCGAGGGCGTGGTCGGTGGCTGTCATGCAGAGTCCTTGCTGTCGTGCGTGGTCGAGGGAGCGTAGAGGTCGTGCTTGGCGATGTACTGGACGACGCCGTCGGGCACGAGGTACCAGACCGGCTCGCCGCGGCGCTTGCGGTCACGGCAGTCGGTCGAGGAGATCGCCAGCGCGGGGATCTCGACCATGGTGACCTTGTCGGACGGGATCTTCTCAATCGTCGCCGGGTCCATCTCGTAGCCCGGGCGCGTGCAGCCGACGAACGTGGCCAGCTCGAAGAGCTCGTCGGCGTCGCGCCACGTGAAGATGTCGGCCAGCGCGTCGGCGCCGGTGATGAAGAACAGCTCCGCGTCCGGCAGCTCCGCCTTGAGGTCACGCAGCGTGTCGATGGTGTAGGTCGGGCCGTCGCGGTCGATGTCGACGCGCGAGACGTTGAAGCGCGGGTTGGCCGCCGTCGCCACGACCGTCATGAGGTAGCGGTGCTCGGCCTCCGTGACGTCGCGGTCGCTCTTCTGCCACGGGTCGCCGGTGGGCACGAACAGGACCTCGTCGAGGTCGAACCACGCCTGGACCTCGGAAGCCGCGACGAGGTGGCCGTGGTGGATGGGGTCGAAGGTGCCGCCCATCACGCCGACGCGTCGGCCCGCAGCCGACTGCTCCTTCACGGAGGTCGCCGACCTCAGCTGTGCTCTCGCCCGCCGCCGAAGGAGACCACGGCCAGGAGGAGCACCATCAGCAGGACCAGCGTGACGGCGCCGATGATGTAGGGGCTGACGGCGGGGTCGCCGTGCTCGGCCTCGGAGGCGAGGACAGTCAGGGAGTTCAGCATGGCGTGATCCTATCGTCCGCGCCGCGGCGGCTCAGCGCACGTGCCCGTGCCCGACCACGACGTACTTGCTGGACGTCATCTCCGGCAGTCCCATCGGGCCCCGCGCGTGCAGCTTCTGGGTCGAGATGCCGATCTCCGCACCGAAGCCGAACTCGCCGCCGTCGGTGAAACGGGTCGAGGCGTTGAC
Organism: Nocardioides furvisabuli; assembly: GCA_964021995.1. Lineage (GTDB taxonomy): Bacteria > Actinomycetota > Actinomycetes > Propionibacteriales > Nocardioidaceae > Nocardioides > Nocardioides furvisabuli_A. The sequence goes on from CAXHZJ010000011.1 coordinate 89,808, forward strand.
CACCACCGCCGCCGAGTCGACGGCCGCGACGAAGCGGCGGATCGTGGCCTGGTCGCGCGCCAGGATGGCCTCGGTGTGCCCCGACGAGAAGCGGCGGATGTGCTCGATCGCACCCTCCACGTCGCTGACCACGGCTGCGGAGATCTCGAGGCCGAGGAACTCGGCCGCGTGGTCCTCGTCGGTCACCGGCACGACGTCGTCGTACTCGGCGAAGGCGGGGTCGCCGTGCACCAGCACGCCGGCGGCCTGGAGCGCCTCGACCACGATCGGCAGGAACTCGTCGGCGACGTCCTCGTGCACGAGGAGGGACTCGGCGGCGTTGCACACGCTGGTGCGCTGGGTCTTGGCGTTGAGCACGATCGCGAGCGCCTGCTCGAGGTCGGCCGAGGCGTCGACGTAGACGTGGCAGTTGCCCACCCCGGTCTCGATGACCGGCACCGTCGACTCCTCCACGACGCTGCGGATCAGACCGGCGCCGCCGCGTGGGACGAGCACGTCCACGAGCCCGCGGGCGCGCATCAGCGCCTTGACGCTGTCGTGGGTCTCCCCCGGCACCAGCTGTACGACGTCCTCCGGCAGTCCGCTGCCGGCGAGCGCGCCGCGCATCGCCGCGACGATGGCGGCGTTGCTCGACCGGGCACTCGACGAGCCGCGCAGCAGGACGGCGTTGCCGGCCTTGAGGCAGATCCCGGCGGCGTCCGCGGTGACGTTGGGGCGGGCCTCGTAGATCATCCCGACGACGCCGAACGGCACCCGCACCTGCCGGAGCTCGAGGCCGTTGGCCAGCGTGCTGCCGCGCAGCACCTCGCCGACGGGGTCGGGCAGGCCGGCGACGTCGCGCAGTCCCTGCGCCATCGCGGCGAGGCGCTCGTCGTCGAGCCGCAGCCGGTCCACGATGTTGGCGGGGGTCCCCGCGGCCTCGGCCCGGGCGACGTCCTCGGCGTTGGCCGTGAGCACCTGTGGGGCGGCGGCGTGCAGGGCGTCCGCCATCGCGTGCAGCGCCGCGTCCTTCACCGCCCGGGTGGCGGTGGCGAGCTCGTGGCTCGCGGCCCGTGCGCGTGCGGCGACCTCACGCACGTCGTCCTCGCTGCTCATGACCGAGAGCGTAGGCCGGTCGGCGCCCCGTCAGGCGGGCGTCTCGCATCACGGGGCGCCCGGGCCACGGAACGACGGACGCCCCCGACCAGGCAGGTCGGGGGCGTCCGCATGGCTCGGGGGACTCAGCCCTTGCGCTCCTTGACCTTGTCGGTCGCGGCGGGCAGGACCGTGTGGAGGTCGCCCACGACGCCGAAGTCGACGAGCTCGAAGATCGGGGCCTCGGGGTCCTTGTTGACCGCGACGATCGTCTTCGACGTCTGCATGCCGGCGCGGTGCTGGATCGCACCCGAGATGCCGTTGGCGACGTAGAGCTGCGGCGAGACCGTCTTGCCGGTCTGGCCGACCTGGAAGGCGTGCGGCATCCAGCCCGAGTCGACCGCGGCACGCGAGGCACCCACGGCTGCACCGAGGGAGTCGGCGAAGCCCTCGACGGACTCGAAGTTGCCGCCGGTGCCACGACCGCCGGAGACCACGATCGCGGCCTCGGTCAGCTCGGGGCGACCGGTCGACTGGCGCGGCTGCGTGGCGACGATCTGCGCCGTCTTCGCCGCGTCCGACACCGTCGCGGTGAACGCCTCGACGGCGCCTGCGCCCTCGGCCTCCTCGGGAGCGGCCGAGTTGGGCTTCACCGTGATGATCGGCGTGCCCTGCGTGACCTTGGCCTGCACGGTGTAGTTGCCGGCGAACACGCTCTGCGTGGTCACGCCGCCCTCGGCGACGTCGACGGCGTCGGTGATCAGGCCCGAGCCCAGCTTGATCGCCAGGCGACCGGCGACCTCCTTGTTCTCGAACGTCGAGGGCAGCAGGATCGCGGCGGGGCTGCTCTTCTCCGCCAGCTGCTGCAGCGCCTCGGCCTTCGGCGCGACGAGGTAGCCCTTGATCTGGGCGTCGTCGACGACGTAGACCTTCGCGGCGCCGTACTTCTTGACCTTCTCGGCCACGGCGTCCCCGTGCTCGGGCGAGCCGAAGAACACCGCGGACGGCTCGCCGAGGCGGCGGGCGATCGTGAGGAGCTCGTAGGTGGGCTTCTTGACCTCGCCGTCGGCGTGGTCGATGACTACCAGGACTTCAGACATGGTGGCTCTCCTGTTCCTGTCAGCCTGCTCAGATGAACTTCTTGGACGCGAGGAAGCCGACCAGCGCGTCCGCGCCCGAGCCGTCCTCGTCGGTGACGATCTCGCCGGCGGTGCGCGGCGGGCGCTCGGTGGTGTCCTCGACCTGCGACCAGGCCACCGAGAGGCCGACCTGACCGGCGTCGACACCGAGGTCGGACAGCGAGAAGGTCTCCAGCGGCTTCTTCTTCGCGGCCATGATGCCCTTGAAGGAGGGGTAGCGCGCCTCGCCCGACTGGTCGGTGACCGACAGCACGATCGGCAGCGTCGCGCCGATGACCTCGGTGGAGCCCTCGTTGTCACGCTTGATGCGGACCTGGTCGCCCTGCGACTCGATCACCGACGCGAGCGTGACCTGCGGCATGCCCAGGCGCTCGGCCAGCATCGCCGGCACCACGGAGCCGGAGGCGTCCGTGGACGCCATGCCGCAGACCACGAGGTCCGCGCCGACCTTCTCGATCGCCTTGGCCAGCACCAGCGAGGTGGCGATGTAGTCGGAGCCCGCGATCGCGTCGTCGACGACGTGGACGCCCTTGTCGGCACCCATCTGCAGCGCCTTGCGCACCGCGTCCACGGCCTTCTCGGGACCGACGGTCAGCGCGGTGATCTCGATGTCCTCACCCTCGCGCTTCTCGCGGAACTGCAGGGCCTGCTCGACGGCGTACTCGTCGAGCTCGGACAGCAGACCGTCGACGCCGACGCGGTCGACGGTGTAGTCGTCCTCGAACTTGCGGTCGGCGGTGGCGTCCGGCACGTACTTCACACAGACAACAATGTTCATGGCGTGTGGCCTCGCGGCCCCTCCTGTGAAATCGGATGTGCTTGCGAGGTTACTAGCCGGTCACCCGACCGCGGAACGGTGATGCGGGTGGGGTCGCTCACAGTGGAACTGTCACGGTGGCGTGGCGGTGGCCGGATCAGCCGCGCGGGACACGGAACCGCGCGGACGCCCGGGTGCGCCGGTGCTGGCTGTCGCCGACGTAGGTCACCTCGACGCGGTAGCCGCCGGCGCGCAGCCGCCCGAGGCGGGCCACCGCGGCACCGCTGGGGTCCAGCCGCACCGCGACCCGGTCGACACGGCCTGCGCCGGCACGGCGGAGGTCGATCCGCACGCGGCCGGCAGGACGGGTGCCGTAGTCGCCGTCGACACGGAGCCGCACCGACGTCGGGACACGCGTACGCCTGCCCGCGACCTGCACCTGCAGGTGCGAGCGCGCCGGGGCGACCACCCACCCCGCGGTGGACGAGGCGCTTCCGGACTGCTCGCCCGGGAACTGCGGGACGTAGGTCGCGGAGACCGCGTGGGTGCCCACCAGCAGCCGGGGCAGCACGACCGTGGCGGCGCCTCCGGCGCCGAGGTTGGCCTTCACGCGGAGGTCGTCGACGGCGAAGACGACGTCACCCTGCGGCTGCCCAGCGGCGCTCACCACCTGCGCCGACGCGGTCACCGACTGTCCGTACGCCGACTCGGTCGCGCTCAGCGTGAGGGTCGTGCTGGACGGCGGCGCGGAGGCCGCCGCGGGACCGGCCGGCACGAGCGCCAGGGCCAGCACGGCCGCCGACGCCGTGGCGGACGACCGGGAGATGAGCGACATGGTCGAACCCTACGTCGGGGTCAGGGCTTCACGATGCGGTCGAGGATGCGGCCCACGACCAGCCAGGCGATCGCACCGAGACCCCAGTTGAAGAGCGCGTTCTTGACCTCGGCACCCTCCCCGCCGAACTGCTTGATGCCCTCCTTGCGCGAGAAGACGTCGAGGTCGACGACCGTGGCCGCCTGCAGCACCGCGTCGACGAGTGCGTTGGAGGTGTTGGCGTCCAGCGCGACCAGCAGCGCGCCGACGGCGAGCACCAGGGCGCACAGCGCGCAGCCCAGCCACAGGAGTTGGGCGAGCGCAGCCCGGATCTTCGTTGCCACAGTGCATGTCTCCTTGTCGGGGCCGGGGTCGGCCCGGGGTGAGCGGGGTGGGACGAGGTCAGCGGCCGACGAACGTGGCCTTGCCCGGTCCGTTCTCAACGAACGAGGTGATGCCGTGGGTACGGTCCTCGGTGGCGAAGACCCCGGCGAACTGCTGCCGCTCGATCTCGAGGCCGGTGTCGAGGTCGACCTCGCTCCCCCGGTCGATGCACTCCTTCGCGGCGCGGATCGCCAGCGCGGCAGCCCCGCTGAACTGCGCGGCCCACGCGACCGACTCCTCGAGCACCTTGTCGGCGGGCACGACACGGTCGACCATGCCGATGCGCAATGCCTCGTCGGCCTTGACGAAGCGGCCGGTGAAGATGATGTCCTTGGCCTTCGCCGTGCCGACCAGGCGGGTGAGCCGCTGGGTGCCGCCGGCGCCGGGGATGATGCCCAGCAGCACCTCGGGCTGGCCGAAGACGGCGTCCTCGGCGGCGAAGCGCAGGTCGGCCGAGAGCGCGAGCTCGCAGCCCCCGCCGAGGGCGTAGCCGTTGACCGCGGCGACGACCGGCTTGGGGATGCGGGCGATCGCGGTGGTGGCGGTGCTGACGGACGTCGAGACCTTGACCATGTCGGCGTACGACATCTCGGCCATCTCCTTGACGTCGTTGCCGGCGGCGAAGACGCGCTCGCCGCCCCACAGCACCACGGCGCGCACGTCGTCGCGCTCGGTGAGCTCGGCCGCCGCCTCGCGGAGGTCGGCCTGCACCTGGACGCTGATCGCGTTCATCTTGGGCCGGTCCAGCCGCAGGACCGCGACCCCGTCGGTCACGTCGATCGAGACGAACTCCATGGTTGCTCCCCTTCGTCGGTGCGTCGGTGCGCCTGCGTCGGCGTCCACCACTGCGTGGGCGCATTCTGCCGTGCCCGCCGGCAACCATCACAATGGCTCGCGTGACACCGCCTCCCGATCAAGCATCAGTCTGGAACCACGACGGCGAGACGCGAGAGGTCTGGCCGGGTCGCAACTACCCCCTGGGCGCGACGTGGTCCCACGACGCGACCAACTTCGCCGTCTACGCCCCCAACGCCGAGCGGCTCTGGGTGTGCGTCTTCGACGACGACGACGTCGAGACGCGGCACCTGCTCACCGAGCACTCCCTCGGCGTGTGGCACGGCGCGGTGCCCGGCGTCGCGCCCGGCACGCGCTACGGCTACCGCGCCCACGGCCCGTGGGACCCCGATGCCGGCCTGCGGTTCAACGCCGCCAAGCTGCTGCTCGACCCCTACGCCAAGGCGGTCTCGGGCGACCTCGTGGCCGACGACGCGATCTTCGGCTACGTGCCGGGCGAGCCCGACACCATCAGCGAGCTCGACTCGGCGGCGTACGTGCCGCGCAGCGTGGTGGTCTACGACGACTTCCAGTGGGGTGCCGACACCTCGCCGCGGCGGCGCTGGCGCGACACGGTGATCTACGAGATGCACGTCAAGGGCATGACCGCGCTGCACGACCGGGTGCCCGAGGAGCTGCGCGGGACGTACGCCGGGCTCGCCACGCCCGCGGTCACCGACTACCTCCGCGACCTCGGCGTCACGGCCGTCGAGCTGCTGCCGGTGCACCAGTTCTTCTCCGAGCCGGCCCTGGCCGAGCGCGGCCTGGTCAACTACTGGGGCTACAACTCGTTGGGGTTCTTCGCCCCCCACAACGCCTACGCGCACGCGGGCGACCGCGGCCAGCAGGTGACCGAGTTCAAGCAGATGGTGAAGGCCTTCCACGAGGCTGGCCTCGAGGTCATCCTCGACGTCGTCTACAACCACACCGCCGAGGCGGGGCCGCTCGGGCCGACGCTGAGCTTCCGCGGGCTGGATGACCTCGGCTACTACCAGCGGGTCGTGGCACCCGAGCCCGTGCCGGGCGAGGACCCGATGCCCGACACCTACTGGGACGTGACCGGCTGCGGCAACACCGTCGACGCCACCCACACCCAGAGCCTGCGGATGATCCTCGACTCGCTGCGCTACTGGGTCAACGAGATGCACGTCGACGGCTTCCGCTTCGACCTGATGAGCGCCCTGACCCGCACCAACCAGGTCGTCGACCTCGGCAGCCACCTGATCACCGCGATCGGCCAGGACCCGGTCCTGCGCCACGTGAAGCTGATCGCCGAGCCGTGGGACGCCTCGATGGACGGCTACCGCGTCGGCCGGTTCCCCCCGCCGTGGATCGAGTGGAACGACCAGTTCCGCGACACCGTGCGGGACTTCTGGCGCGGCCACTCCGCCGGCGTACGCACCGTCGCCACGAGGCTGGCCGGCTCGAGCGACCTGTACGCCGACGACGGCCGCTCGCCCTACGCGTCGGTGAACTTCGTGACCGCGCACGACGGCTTCACGCTGCGCGACCTGGTGTCGTACAACGACAAGCACAACGAGGCCAACGGCGAGGACAACCGCGACGGCACCGACAACAACCGCTCGTGGAACTGCGGCGTCGAGGGCGAGACCGACGACGCCGACGTCATCGCGATGCGACGCCGACAGGCAGCCAACCTCATGGCCACCCTCTGCTTCTCCAGCGGTGTGCCGATGCTCACCGCCGGCGACGAGCGCGGGCGCACACAGGGCGGCAACAACAACGCCTACGGCCAGGACAACGAGACGTCGTGGATCGACTGGCGCCCCGACGACGCGTGGCTCGACCTCTACGAGGTCACCAAGACCGCACTGCGCCTGCGTCGCGAGCACCCGGTCCTGCGCCAGCGCCACTGGTTCGAAGGCCGGCCCACCATCCGGGGCGGCATCAAGGACCTCGTGTGGGTGCACCCGAGCGGCCGTGAGATGGGGACCGACGACTGGAACGACGACTCGGTCCGCACCGTCGGGATGTTCCTCAACGGTGCCCCGCTGCGCTATCCCGGTCCCCGCGGGGAGCAGGTCCGGGACAAGTCCTTCATGATCTGGCTCAACGCCGGGGCCGACGACGTGAAGCTCGTCCTCCCCGACAACCAGTGGGTCCACCACGGCGAGGTGGTGCTCTCGACCAATGCCGAGGTCGCGGTGGGCACGCCGGTCGTGGCGGGCACCTCCCTGCTGCTCCAGGCCCGCTCGGTGCTGGTGCTGCGCCAGACCTGAGCCGTCCTCCCCGGATTGGTCCGACCGCCCTGACCTGCGACAATGAGGGCATGGCCAGCAGCGTTCCCGCACGGCGGCAGGAGAAGGGTCGAGGTCACCTCCTCGACATGAACGCGCCGCGCCGCGTGGTGGCGGATCCGGAGAAGGACGCCCGGGATCTCGCGCGCGTGCAGCGGTGGGTCATGTCGACCCTCGCCGTCACCACGATCCTGCACCTCGTGGTCGGCCTGGTGGTCGCCGCGGTCATGCTCGACGACGCGCCTGACAGCTCGAAGATCGGCCTCAACGTCATCGCCGGGATCTTCGGCGCGATCGCCGTGGCGACCGGTCTCGCGATCCACGGCCGGCGCATCCTCTCGCCGTGGCTGCTGCTCGGCGTCGTGCCGACCGCGATCGGCCTCGTCCTGACCTTCGGCTGACGAGGCCGCGCAGGGCTACAGTCGTCGCATGCGAGCCACGGGAGACACCACCGACCCGCGCTTCTCGGCCCTCCCCGCCACCGTGGGCATCGAGGACACCATCGCGAGCGTCGACACGAGCCGCTTCCCCGACCCGGACGACGTACGCAACGTCGACCAGCACAGCGCCCTGCGCGACGACTGACCTGACGCCCGCCCGCGGTCGGACGGACCCATCGGTCCGGACCCTGGTCCCGGAACGCTCACGAGCGCCGTGGTCCCACCGATTCGGTCCGTCCGACGGAGCGGGTCAGAGGCCGAGGACCTGCACCGCGTCGAGGTGATCGAGGCCAGATTGTTGTGCGGCACCTGGGCGCTTCCGCCGTCAGCTCGCGCGTCAGCGCGGCGGCGGGCGGCCCGGCGGCCGGCGGCAACTGGGTTGTCCGCCGGCCGGCCGGGCGTCAGACGGGCTCGGCGACCAGCCCGAGCTCGGCCACAGAGGCGAGCGACTCGTTGCGCGGCACGGCGCGCACCGTGTAGCCGAACGGACCGGACCGGTCCAGCGAGACCGCGGCGTCGAAGCGGTGGCGGTTGCCGTCGTAGGACTCCCCCACCAGCATCGGGGTCACGGTGGTCGCGGTGAGCACGTCGTCGGCGCCGATGCGGCCGTGCACGACCTGGACCTCGACGTCATCGGCCGACAGCGAGCCGAGCGCCACCCAGGCGCGTACGGCGAGGGTCGCACCGACCTCGGCCTGGTCGCCCACGCCCTCGGAGTCGACGTGCTCGACGCGCACGCCGTGCCACGCCTCGCGGACGGTCTGCTTCCAGTCCGACAGGGTGCGGGCGCCGGCGTAGTCGGAGTTGAGCGAGCGCGCGGTGTGCGCGGCAGGCGCGTAGAGCTCGCGGACGTAGTCGCGCACCTGGCGGGTGGCGAGCACCTTCGGCCCGAGCGACTTGAGCGTGTGGCGCACCATCTCGAGCCAGCGCGGCGGGACGCCCTCGTGGTTGGTCTCGTAGAAGCGCGGCACGACGTCGGTCTCGAGCAGGTCGTAGAGCGCGTGGGCCTCGAGGTCGTCACGACGGTCGGCGTCGTCGATGCCGTCCGCGGACGGGATCGCCCAGCCGTTGTTGCCGTCGTACCACTCGTCCCACCAGCCGTCGAGGATGGAGAGGTTGAGGCCACCGTTGAGCGCGGCCTTCATGCCCGACGTGCCGCAGGCCTCGTAGGGGCGCAGCGGGTTGTTGAGCCACACGTCGCAGCCGGGGTAGAGCGGCTGCGCCATCGCGATGTCGTAGTTGGGCAGGAAGGCGATGCGGTGGCGGATCTCCGGGTCGTCGGCGAAGCGCACCATCTCCTGGATGAGCCGCTTGCCGGTCTCGTCGGCCGGGTGCGCCTTGCCGGCGATGACCAGCTGGATCGGGCGCTCGGGGTCGAGGAGCAGCTTCTTCAGGCGAGCCGGGTCACGCAGCATCAGCGTGAGCCGCTTGTACGTCGGCACGCGGCGCGCGAAGCCGATGGTCAGCACGTCGGGGTCGAGCGCTGTGTCGATCCACGTCGTCTCGGCAGGGGCGAAGCCGCGCTTGGCCGCCGAGCGGCGCATCCGGTCGCGGGCATCCTCGATGAAGCGGGTGCGCAGGGCGCGCTTGAGGTCCCAGATCTCGAGGTCGCCGAACTGGTCGATCATCGGCCACAGCGCGTCGGTGTCGTCGCCATCGATGTCGGCACCGCGGCTGGCGGCGAGCTCGATGACCTCGCGCGCGATCCAGGTCGGGCCGTGCACGCCGTTGGTGATCGACGTGATCGGCACCTCGGCCTCGTCGAAGGCCGGCCAGAGGCCGTTGAACATGCCGCGCGACACGTGGCCGTGCAGCATCGAGACGCCGTTGGCGCGCTGGGCGAGGCGGAAGCCCATCACGGCCATGTTGAAGACGCCGGCGTCGCCGCCGTCGTAGTCCTCGGCGCCGAGGGCGAGCACGCGGTCGACCGGGACGCCCGGCGTGGGCGAGCTGCCGCCGAAGTACTGCGAGACCAGCTCACGCGGGAAGCGGTCGATGCCCGCGGGGACCGGCGTGTGGGTCGTGAAGACCGTGCCGGCGCGCGAGACCTCGAGCGCGGTGTCGAAGTCCAGGTGCGGACCGTCCTCGCCCACGGTGAGCTCGCGGATCCGCTCGATGCCGAGGAAGCCGGCGTGGCCCTCGTTGGCGTGGAAGACCTCGGGGGCCGGTGCGCCGGTGATGCGCGACCACACGCGGAGGGCCCGTACGCCGCCGACGCCGAGCAGCAGCTCCTGGCGCAGGCGGTGCTCGGAGTTGCCGCCGTAGAGGCGGTCGGTGACGTCGCGGTAGTGGGCGCTGTTGTCCTCGATGTCGGTGTCGAGGAGCAGCAGGGGCACGCGGCCGACCTGCGCCACCAGGATGCGAGCGACGAGGTCCGGTCCGTCGGGCAGCGCGATCGAGACCGTCGCGCGGGTGCCGTCGGCCTCCCGCAGCTGGGTCAGGGGCAGCTCGTCGGGGTCGAGGACGGGGTAGCTCTCCTGCTGCCAGCCGTCGCGGTCCAGCGCCTGCTTGAAGTAGCCGTGGCGGTAGAACAGGCCCACCCCGACGAGCGGGATGCCCAGGTCGGAGGACGCCTTGAGGTGGTCGCCGGCCAGGATGCCGAGACCGCCGGAGTACTGCGGCAGCACGGATGCGATGCCGTACTCGGAGGAGAAGTAGGCGATCGCACGCGGAGCGTCCTCGCCCGCCTTGCGGGCGTACCAGCGGTCCTCGGAGAGGTAGCGCTGGAGGTCCGCGTGCGCGGCGTCGAGCCGCGCGCGGAAGTCGCCGTCGTCGACGAGCTCGTCGAGGCGCTCACGGCTCACGGCCCCCAGGAACCGGACCGGGTCGCCGGCCACGTCGCGCCACAGCTGTGGGTCGACGGACGCGAAGACGTCCTGGGTCGGGGGGTGCCACGACCAGCGCAGGTTGCCCGCGAGGACGGACAGGGCGCCGAGGGGCTCGGGAAGGACAGGACGGACGGTGAATCGTCGGAACGCTCGCACGATCCAGCACGCTAGGGCATTTCTTGGATCGATCCAAGAGCGGCGCGGCGAGCCCCGTGCAACTCGCTGGAGTCAAAGGGGTGAGACCACTTCCCTCCCGGCTTGCGCCCGTGACCCAACGTTCGCAAGTGTGGGGGCATGGTTGGACGCATACCCGTGATGGATGTATCCCCCGTCGTCGACCTCGGTCGGCAGTCGGCGAAGGCGACGGTCGGCGAACCGATGCCGGTCCGGGCGACCGTGTTCCGCGAGGGACACGACCAGCTCGCGGCCGAGGTCGTGGCCACCGACCCGGCAGGAGGGCGGCGCGCACCGGTGCGGATGGTCGCCGACGGGTCGGCCCCCAACCGCTACGTCGCCCACGTCACCCCGGACACCGAGGGCGAGTGGACCTTCGAGATCCACTCCTGGTCGGACCCCGTCGCCACCTGGCAGCACGACGCCGGCATCAAGATCCCCGCCGGGGTCGATGTCGAGCTGATGTTCACCGAGGCCCGGCTCCTGCTCGAGCGTGTCGCCGCCGGGACCGGCCCCGACAAGCTGGACAGCGCCTCCGCCGCTCTCGTGAAGGGTGCGATCGCCGCCGCGAGCGACACCGAGCGCCCCGTCGGCGCACGCCTGGCAGCCCTGCAGGACCCCGAGCTGGACGCCGTCCTCCTCGCCCACCCGCTGCGCGAGCTGACCTCGGTGACGGGCCCGTTCCGCTTCCGCGCCGACCGCGTGCGCGCCCTCTTCGGCAGCTGGTACGAGTTCTTCCCCCGCTCGGAGGGCGCCACTCGCGACCCGAAGACCGGCGCGATCACGTCGGGCACCTTCCGCACCGCGGCGAAGCGACTCGACCGCGTCGCGGAGATGGGCTTCGACGTCCTCTACCTCCCGCCCATCCACCCCATCGGCGAGCTCAACCGCAAGGGCCCCAACAACACCCTCACGCCCGGCCCCGACGACCCCGGCTCGCCGTGGGCGATCGGCAGCAAGGACGGCGGGCACGACGCGATCCACCCCGAGCTCGGCACGTTCGAGGACTTCGACGCCTTCGTCGCCCGGGCCGGTGAGCTGGGGCTCGAGGTCGCCCTCGACCTCGCCCTCCAGGCCGCGCCGGACCACCCGTGGGTCACCACGCACCCGCAGTTCTTCACCACGCGCGCCGACGGCACGATCGCCTACGCCGAGAACCCGCCGAAGAAGTACCAGGACATCTACCCGATCAACTTCGACAACGACCCGAGCGGCATCTGCCGCGAGGTGCTGCGGATCGTGAGGCTGTGGATCTCCCACGGCGTGCGCATCTTCCGCGTCGACAACCCGCACACCAAGCCGCTGGCGTTCTGGGAATGGCTGCTCGCCGAGGTGCGGCGTACGGACCCCGACGTCATCTTCCTGTCCGAGGCGTTCACGAAGCCGGCGATGATGCACGGCCTGGGGGCCGTGGGTTACCACCAGAGCTACACCTACTTCACCTGGCGCACCGGCAAGCGGGAGATCGAGGAGTACCTCCTCGAGGTCTCGCGCGAGTCCGACCACCTGATGCGCCCCAACTTCTTCGTCAACACCCCCGACATCCTCCACGCCTACCTGCAGTACGGCGGCCCGGCGGCGTTCAAGGTCCGTGCGGCCCTCGCCGCGACCGGGTCGCCGAGCTGGGGCGTCTACGCCGGCTACGAGCTGTTCGAGCACGTCGCGGTGAAGCCCGGGTCGGAGGAGTACCTCGACTCGGAGAAGTTCCAGATCCGCATCCGGGACTGGGAGCAGCGCGACGCCGAGGGCACCACCCTCGCGCCCTACCTCACCCGCCTCAACGAGATCCGGCGCCAGCATCCTGCGCTGCAGCTCCTGCGGAACATCACGATCCACGAGAGCGAGGACGACTCGGTCCTGGTCTTCTCCAAGCGCCACACGACGCCCGACGGGCACGACGACGTGGTGCTGGTGGTCATCAACCTCGACCCCCACGGCACGCGGGAGACCATGGTCCACCTCGACATGCCCGCGCTCGGGCTGGAGTGGCACGAGTCGTTCAACGCCCACGACGAGATCACCGGCGCCGACTGGGGCTGGAGCCGCCACAACTACGTCCGCCTCGATCCCGGACACGAGCCCGCGCACGTCATCAGCGTCAGGAGCAACCGTTGACCGAGCACCACACGCCAGCCCATCCCACGTCGGCCCAGATGCCGACGGACGCGGGGGCCGCCACGGCGGTGCTCAACGCGGAGCCGGACTGGTTCCGCACGGCCGTCTTCTACGAGGTGCTCGTCCGCTCGTTCCGTGACTCCAACGGCGACGGCACGGGTGACTTCAAGGGCCTCATCGAGAAGCTCGACTACCTCGAGTGGCTCGGTGTCGACTGCCTGTGGGTGCCGCCGTTCTTCACCTCGCCGCTGCGCGACGGCGGCTACGACGTGGCCGACTACAACAACATCCTCCCCGAGTGCGGCACGGTCGAGGACTTCCACGAGTTCCTCGACGCCTGCCACCAGCGCGGCATCCGCGTGATCATCGACTTCGTCATGAACCACACGAGCGACGCGCACCCGTGGTTCCAGGCCAGCCGCAGCGACCCCGAGGGCCCCTACGGGGACTTCTACGTCTGGTCCGACACCGACGAGCTCTACCAGGACGCCCGGGTGATCTTCGTCGACACCGAGCCGTCGAACTGGACGTGGGACCCGGTGCGCCAGCAGTACTTCTGGCACCGGTTCTTCCACCACCAGCCCGACCTCAACTTCGACAACCCCAAGGTCCACGACGCGATGCTGGACGCGATGGCGTTCTGGCTCGACATGGGCCTCGACGGCTTCCGCCTCGACGCCGTGCCCTACCTCTACGAGCGGCCCGGCACCAACGGCGAGAACCTGCCCGAGACGCACGACTTCCTCAAGAAGTGCCGCCGCTTCGTCGACGAGCACTACCCCGGGCGCGTGCTGCTCTGCGAGGCCAACCAGTGGCCCGCCGACGTCGTGGAGTACTTCGGCCCCGAGCAGACCGAGGACGGCCGCTGGGTCGGCACCGAGTGCCACATGGCCTTCCACTTCCCGGTGATGCCGCGCATCTTCATGGCGGTGCGCCGCGAGTCGCGCTTCCCGATCTCGGAGATCCTCGAGCAGACCCCGTCGATCCCCGACGGCTGCCAGTGGGGGATCTTCCTGCGCAACCACGACGAGCTGACCCTGGAGATGGTCACCGACGAGGACCGCGACTACATGTGGTCCGAGTACGCCCACGACCCGCGGATGAAGGCCAACATCGGCATCCGTCGCCGGCTCGCGCCGCTGCTCGACAACGACGTGAACCGGATGGAGCTCTTCACCGCGATCCTGCTCTCGCTGCCCGGCTCGCCGGTGCTCTACTACGGCGACGAGATCGGCATGGGCGACAACATCTGGCTCGGCGACCGCGACGGCGTCCGTACGCCGATGCAGTGGACGCCCGACCGCAACGCCGGCTTCTCCAACGCCACGCCCGGCAAGCTCCACCTGCCGGCGATCCAGGACCCGGTCTACGGCTACCAGTCGGTCAACGTCGAGGCGCAGCTGGAGAACACCTCCTCGCTGCTGCACTGGACGCGACGCCTCGTGCACGCACGGCGTCGCCACCCGGCGTTCGGCCTCGGCGACTTCGTCGACCTCGGCGGCTCGAACCCGAGCGTGCTGTCCTACATCCGCGAGCACGAGGGCGACGACGGGCGCGACGTCATCCTGTGCGTCAACAACCTCTCGCGCTTCCCGCAGCCGGTAGAGCTCGACCTGCGCCACTGGGAGGGCATGGTGCCCGTCGAGCTGCTCGGCGGGGTGCCGTTCCCGGCCATCGGCGAGCTGCCCTACCTGCTGACGCTCGGCGGCTACGGCTTCCTGTGGCTGCGACTGACGGATCCGACCGGCTCGGGGGTGGAGCAGTGAGTGACGACAGCAGGAATCATGACCTGACGACGTGGATCGGCGAGGCACGCTGGTTCGGGGGCAAGGGGCGCGAGTGGTCGCTGGCCGGCGTACGCCGTGTCGGTGAGCTGCCCGACGCACCGCCCGGGCTGCGGGTCTCGATCGACCTCGCCGAGGTGGCCTACCGCTCCGAGCGGGGCGAGGAGAGCGAGCTCTACCAGCTCCCGCTGGCGTTCTACAGCGAGCCCCAGGAGCGCCTCGAGCACGCGCTGGTCGGTGAGTGGGACGACCCGTCCTTCGGCCACGCCTTCGTCTACGACGCGCTCCACGACCGCGAGTCGATGGCACTGTGGCTGCGCGCGTTCGCCGCGCCGCCGTCCAGCACCGACCGCGGCCAGCTCGCCTTCCACAGCCTGCCGGGCCACGACCTCGACCTCGAGGCGCACTCGACGCTGTTCTCGGGCGAGCAGTCGAACTCCTCGGTCGCGTTCGGCGAGGACGCGCTGATGAAGGTCTTCCGCAAGGTCACGCCCGGGGTGAACCCCGACGTGGCGATCCACCAGGTGCTCACCGAGGCCGGGTCGACGCACGTCGCCTCGCTCTACGGCTGGCTCGACCTCGTGGACGAGGAGACCAACACGACCATCCAGCTCGCGATGCTGCAGCAGTTCCTGCGCACCGCCAGCGACGGCTGGGACCTGGCGCTGGCCAGCGTCCGCAACCTCTTCGCCGAGGCCGACCTGCACGCCGACGAGGTGGGCGGCGACTTCGCGGGCGAGGCCGCCCGGCTGGGCGTGGCCCTGGCCGAGGTCCACGCCGACCTGGCCGAGCACTTCCCCGTCGAGGACCGCGACGCCGCCGCCGTCGCCGCCCTGGCGAGCGCCATGGAGGGCCGGCTCGAGGCCGCCCTGGAGGTCGTCCCCGGCCTGGCCGAGCACGAGGCGGGCCTGCGGGCGACGTACGCCCGGCTGCGCGACCTCGACCGCGTCGAGGTCCAGCAGGTCCACGGGGACCTGCACCTGGGCCAGACGCTGCGCACCGCACGCGGCTGGAAGATCGTCGACTTCGAGGGCGAGCCGGCCAAGCCGCTCGCCGAGCGCCTCAAGCCCGACTCGGTGTGGCGCGACGTCGCGGGGATGATCCGCTCCTTCGACTACGCCCCGCGCGTGGTCGCCCTCACCGGCGGCGGCTACGACGCCGGCGAGACCGACCAGCGGACCTACCGGGCGGCGGAGTGGTCGGCCCGCAACCGCGAGGCCTTCCTCGCCGCCTACACCGCGCAGCACGGCACCGAGGTCGACGCGTCCGCCGGCACGCTGCTCGAGGCCTACCTCGCGGACAAGGCCGTCTACGAGGCCGTGTACGAAGCCCGCAACCGACCGGGATGGCTGTCCATCCCGCTGGCAGCGTTGGGAGAGACGTCATGACCGACCCGAACGGCACCACCCGCACCTACGCCCCCGGAGAGCTCGACCTCCACCTCATCGGCGAGGGCCGCCACGAGGAGCTGTGGAAGGTGCTCGGCGCGCAGGCGACCGACACCGGCACGTCCTTCCGGGTCTGGGCCCCCAACGCCCTCGAGGTCCAGGTGGCCGGCGAGTGGGCCGGCTGGGACGGCGCAGCCCACCCGATGACGAAGCTCGACGGCTCGGGCGTGTGGCACGTCCACGTCGAGGGCGTCGGCTCCGGCTCGCAGTACAAGTACCGCCTCCGCGGCGCCGACGGCCAGTGGGGCGATCGTGCCGACCCGCTCGCGCAGTACGCCGAGAAGCCGCCGAGCTCGGCCTCCGTGGTCTGGCGCTCGCAGCACGAGTGGAACGACGACGCCTGGCTGGAGGCGCGCCGCACCAGCCAGCCCGTCGACGAGGCGATGTCGATCTACGAGGTGCACCTCGCGTCGTGGCGCAAGCACTACTCCGGTGAGATCTACACCTGGGACCAGCTGGCCGACGCCCTCGTGCCGTACGTCTCCGACCTCGGCTTCACCCACGTCGAGTTCATGCCGGTCATGCAGCACCCCTTCGGCGGTTCGTGGGGCTACCACGTGACGTCCTACTTCGCCCCCGACGCCCGCTTCGGTGACCCCGACGGCCTCAAGCGGCTCATCGACCGGCTCCACCAGGCCGGCGTCGGCGTGATCCTCGACTGGGTGCCCGGCCACTTCGCCACCGACGAGTGGGCCCTGGCGCGCTTCGACGGCACGCCGCTCTACGAGGACCCCAACCCCCAGCGCGGCTGGCACAAGGAGTGGGGCTCGCACATCTTCAACTTCGGGCGCCACGAGGTCCGCAACTTCCTCTACGCCAACGCGGTCTACTGGCTCGAGGAGTACCACGCCGACGGCCTGCGCGTGGACGGCGTCGCCTCGATGATCTACCTCGACTACGCCCGCGAGCACGGCGAGTGGTCGCCCAACGTCCACGGCGGCCGCGAGAACCTCGAGGCCGTGCAGTTCCTCCAGGAGATGAACGCCACCGTCTACAAGCGCGTCCCCGGCATCGTCACGATCGCCGAGGAGTCCACCGCGTGGCCGGGCGTCACCGGGCCCACCAGCGACGGCGGTCTGGGCTTCGGCTTCAAGTGGAACATGGGCTGGATGCACGACTCGCTCAACTACGTCTCCCAGGACCCGCTCTACCGCAGCCACCACCACGGCCAGATGACCTTCTCGCTGGTCTACGCCTACGCGGAGAACTACGTCCTGCCGATCAGCCACGACGAGGTCGTGCACGGCAAGGGCTCCCTGCTGCGCAAGATGCCGGGAGACCGCTGGCAGCAGCTGGCCAACCTGCGCGCCTACCTCGCCTACATGTGGGCCCACCCCGGCAAGCAGCTGCTCTTCATGGGCTGCGAGTTCGGCCAGGAGTCCGAGTGGGCCGAGAGCCGCGAGCTCGACTGGTGGCTCCTCGAGCACCCCGAGCACGCCGGCGTCCACGCGATGGTCCGGGACATGAACGCGACGTACGCCGCCTCGGGCGCGCTGTGGGGTCGCGACAACGACCCGGCCGGCTTCGCGTGGATCGACGCCAACGACGCGGGGCGCAACACGTTCTCGTTCGTGCGCCGCTCCCCCGGCCACCCCGACCTGGTCTGCGTGGCGAACTTCGCCGGCACCCCGCACGAGGGCTACCGCCTCGGGCTCCCGGACGCCGGCCGGTGGACCGAGGTGCTCAACACCGACGCCGAGTCCTACTCCGGCTCAGGGGTGGGCAACCTCGGCTCGATCACCGCGGTCGCCGGCGAGCACCACGGCCAGCCGGCGTACGCCGACATCGTGGTGCCGCCGCTCGCGACGGTCTGGTTCCGTCGGGACGACAGCTGAGGCGTCACCTACCTCGGTCCCGGCCGGGCGCAGGTGGGAGCGCTCGCTAGGGTGAGTGGGTGCCCAGCCCGATCACCGTGACGCCCGGCGACGGCGTCGTACGCCTCGCCTGGACGGGCGAGGTCAGCACCGACGAGCTGCGGCGCGAGATCGCCGAGGCGATGACGGAGCAGCCCCGCGTCGAGGCGCTCGTGGACGCCGACGACGCGACGGCGCAGCGGGCCGCCACCTGGGCCGGCCTGCACCGCGAGGGCGTACGACGGGGCGTGGGCCCCGACGGCGCACCGCGCGACCAGATCGTCTTCGCCCGGCTCGTCACCGACGAACCCGTCCACGAGCCGGGCGGCTTCCGCTCGCTGCTCAACTCCTTCCTCCCCCGCAAGCGCGCCATCTCGCAGATGCTGGTGCGCGACACCGACGGCCGCGTGCTGCTGTGCCAGCTGACCTACAAGCGCGACTGGGACCTGCCGGGCGGCGTCGTGGAGGTGGGCGAGTCCCCGCGCATCGCGGTGGAGCGCGAGGTCGAGGAGGAGCTCGGCCTGACCCTCGCGGCGGGCTCGCTCGTGCTCACCGACTGGCTGCCGGCCTGGGGTGGCTGGGACGACGCGGTCTGCCTGGTCTTCGACGGCGGCACCCACCCGGCGTCGGTCCTCGACGCCGTGGTCAAGCAGGAGCGCGAGATCCGCGACGCCCGCTTCTGCACCCTCGAGGAGGTCGACGAGCTCGCCGCGGACTTCACCGCGCGACGTGTCCGCGCCGCGGTCGGCGGCCACGAGCCGTATACGGAGTCCGGTCGCTGAGGCAGGATGCCTGCATGGCTTGGGTCTACGAATTCTCAGAGGGCAGCAAGGACCAGAAGGACCTCCTCGGCGGCAAGGGGGCCAACCTCGCCGAGATGACGAACCTCGGTCTCCCGGTGCCACCGGGCTTCACGATCTCCACCGAGACCTGTCGGGCCTACCTGGCCCTCCAGGAGTCGGGCGAGGGTGGCGAGCCCGACGGGCTCGCCGAGGAGGTCACCGAGCACCTCGGGCGGCTCGAGTCCGCGATGGGCAGGCGTCTGGGCGACGCAGGAGACCCGCTGCTCGTGTCGGTGCGCTCGGGTGCGAAGTTCTCCATGCCCGGGATGATGGAGACCGTCCTCAACGTCGGCCTCAACGACGAGTCGGTCGGCGGCCTGGCCGTACGGAGCTCCGACGAGCGATTCGCCCTCGACTCCTACCGTCGCCTGCTCCAGATGTTCGGCGGGACGGTGCTCCACGTCGACGGCGAGCTCTTCGCCGACGCCCTCGACGAGGCGAAGCGCACCCTCGGCACCGAGTCCGACCTCGACCTGGGCGCCGACGACCTCCGCGCGCTGGTCGAGCGGTTCAAGGCGATCATCAAGGAGGAGACCGGCAACGACTTCCCGCAGGACCCCCGCGAGCAGATGGACCTCGCGATCCGGGCGGTCTTCGAGTCCTGGAACACCGACCGCGCGCGGCTCTACCGCCGTCAGGAGCGGATCCCCGAGGACCTTGGCACGGCGGTCAACGTGCAGGCGATGGTGTTCGGCAACTTCGGCATGGACTCCGGCTCCGGCGTCGCCTTCACCCGCGACCCGGCCAGCGGCGAGCAGGGCGTCTACGGCGACTACCTGCAGAACGCGCAGGGCGAGGACGTCGTCGCCGGCATCCGCAACACGGTGACGCTGGCCGACATGGCCGAGGTCGACCGTCAGTCCCACGACGACCTGCTCGACATCATGACGCGCCTGGAGCGGCACTACCGCGACATGTGCGACATCGAGTTCACCGTCGAGCGCGGCAAGCTCTGGATGCTCCAGACCCGCGTCGGCAAGCGGACGCCGGAGGCGGCGTTCCGCATCGCCGTCCACATGGTCGACGAGGGCCTGATCCAGATGGACGAGGCCGTCCTGCGGGTGACCGGCGACCAGCTCGCCCAGCTGATGTTCCCGCGCTTCGACGTGACCTCCGAGCGCACCCTGCTCGCGAAGGGGATGAACGCCTCACCCGGCGCCGCCGTCGGCAAGTGCGTCTTCGACTCCGACACCGCCGTGGAGTGGGCGGCACGGGGCGAGGACGTGATCCTGGTGCGCAAGGAGACCAACCCCGACGACCTGCGCGGCATGGTCGCCGCGCGCGGAATCCTCACCAGCCGGGGCGGCAAGACCTCGCACGCCGCCGTGGTGGCGCGCGGCATGGGACGTACGTGCGTGTGCGGCGCCGAGTCGCTCGACGTCGACACCAAGGCCAAGGAGTTCCGCGTCCGCGACGGCGAGACCGTCCGCGAGGGCGACGTGATCTCCATCGACGGCACCACCGGCGAGGTGTTCGCCGGCGCGGTCCCCGTCGCCGACTCGGTCGTCGTACGCCACTTCGAGGGCGAGAAGCTCGACGACGACCTCGCCCACGCGGTCGCGCGGATCATGGCGCACGCCGACGGCGCCCGCCGCCTGCGGGTGCGCACCAACGCCGACACCCCCGAGGACGCCGCCCGCGCCCGTCGCTTCGGCGCCCAGGGCATCGGCCTGTGCCGCACCGAGCACATGTTCCTCGGCGAGCGGAGCGAGCTGGTGGAGAAGCTGATCGTCGCCGAGGACGAGGCCGGCGTCGAGGAGGCGCTGGCCGCGCTCCTGCCGCTGCAGCGCCAGGACTTCACCGAGATCCTCGAGGCGATGGACGGCCTGCCGGTCACCATCCGGCTGCTCGACCCGCCGCTGCACGAGTTCCTGCCCGACCTCACCGACCTGAGCGTCGAGGTCGCGCTGGCCGAGGAGCGCGGACAGGTCGACCAGCACGCCGCGACCCTGCTCACCCACGTGCGACGACTGCACGAGCAGAACCCGATGCTCGGGCTGCGCGGCGTCCGGCTCGGCATCCAGATCCCCGGCCTGTTCCGGATGCAGGGCCGCGCGATCGCCGAGGCGGCCGCCGACCGCATGGCCGTCCACGGCACGCCCCGCCCGGAGATCATGGTCCCGCTGGTGGCCAGCGTGCGCGAGCTCCAGATCGTGCGCGCCGAGCTCGAGCAGCAGGTCGCGGCGGTGGAGCAGGAGCGCGGGATCAAGCTCGACATCGCGATCGGCACGATGATCGAGCTGCCGCGGGCAGCGTTCCTGGCCAACCGGATCGCGAAGTCGGCCGACTTCTTCTCCTTCGGCACCAACGACCTGACCCAGATGGCGTGGGGCTTCTCCCGCGACGACGTCGAGGCCTCGTTCTTCTCGCGCTACTTCGAGCACGGCATCTTCGACGTCTCGCCCTTCGAGTCGCTCGACCAGCTCGGCGTCGGCGGGATGGTGGAGATGGGCACCAAGAAGGGCCGCAAGACCAAGCCCGACCTCAAGGTCGGCGTCTGCGGCGAGCACGGCGGCGACCCGCGCTCGGTCCACTTCTTCGACGACGTCGGCCTCAACTACGTCTCGTGCTCGCCCTTCCGGGTGCCGGTGGCCCGGCTCGAGGCCGGGCGCTCCGTGCTGGGCAAGCGCGACTCAGAAGAGCGCTGAGGCCAGGTTGCGACGACCCGCGAGCACGCGCGGGTCGTCGTTGCCGACCGCCGCGAAGAGACCGAGCAGGTGGTCGC
This sequence comes from Nocardioides furvisabuli, assembly GCA_964021995.1. Lineage (GTDB taxonomy): Bacteria > Actinomycetota > Actinomycetes > Propionibacteriales > Nocardioidaceae > Nocardioides > Nocardioides furvisabuli_A. Next base: position 111,277 of record CAXHZJ010000011.1, read on the forward strand.
GGGCCTTCGACCGCTCCGGGTCGGCGGTGCGCGCGACCAGGTTCACCAGCCGGGTGAAGGCGTCCTCGACGTGCCCGCCGAGCATGTCGAGGTCGGCCACCATCGTCTGGGCGTCCACGTCGTCGGGGGCATCGGCCGCGGCAGCGCGAGCCTGGGCCAGGTCGACGCCCTGGGTGCGCTGCATGACCTTGGCGATCGCGAGGCCACCTGCGGCCTCGACGTCGGCGGGGTTGGCGTCGATGAGCTTCTGGTACTCCGCGACCGCGGCGTCGATGTCGCCGGCGGCGAGCGCGTCCTGGGCGGGCGCGTAGCGCGGGTCGACGGCCTCCTCCTCGCCGTCGGCGGCCGGCGCACCTGCGGTGCGGGGCTGGTGACGTCCGGTGACGCCCTGCGTGGTGAGCTGCTGGGCGACCTGGGTCAGCGCGGTGCGCAGCTCCTCGATCGGCAGCGGGTCCTGCAGCAGCGGCATCGGGCGTCCGTCGACGACGGCGACCACGAGCGGGATCGAGGGGATCTGCATGGCCTGGGCGATCTGCGGTGCGGCGTCGATGTCGACGAGGCCGAGCAGGAAGCGGCCCTCGTGCTCGCCCACCACGGTCGCGAGGTCGTCGGCGAGCTGCCCGCTCTCGGGCATCCGGGTGCGGGAGTAGAAGGCCAGCAGCACCGGAGCGGTCATCGACTGCTCGAGCATCCCCTGGAAGTTCTGCTCGTCGACGACCACGCTGTACGACGACGCGGCGCCGCCCGGCGTACCGGTCGGGGCGCCGGCGGGAGCGGCGGGCTGCGGGGCGGGCTTGCCCAGCCCGGAGAGGTCGATGGCACCTGGGCGGCTGAACGGCTGCTGCGTCATGGGCACAATCCTAGGGAGAGACGCCACGGACGGGGGCAGGGGTCGGTAGCCTCGCCGCATGGGATCCCGGCGAGACGCGCTGATGGCGCGCCACCGTCGCAACTTCGGGCTGCTGGGGCGCTTCGGACTGGTGGGGGCGTCCGGGGTGCTGGTCAACCTGCTGACCCTCGTGGTGCTGCGCCGCCTGGGCCCGCACTTCGACGACGCGGTCGTGGCCCTCGGGTCCACCGGCTTCAACATCCGCTGGTACCACGTCTACTCCACCCTGGCCTTCCTGGTGGCGAACCTGTCGAACTTCCAGCTGAACCGCACCTGGACCTTCCGCAGCAGCAAGGCGCAGCGGTGGTGGTCGGAGTACTGGCCGTTCCTGGTGGTCGGCTTCGGCGGCCAGCTGGTCGGGCTCGCGCTCCTCACCCTCCTGATGCACCCCCACTCCCCCGTGAGCCTGCCGACCGAGGTCTTCGACGACTCCTCGGGGCTGCGCAACCGGCTCTACTGGTCGCAGCTGATCGTCATCGGCCTCGTCACGCCACTGTCGTTCGTGTTCAACAAGCTCTGGACGTTCGCGGCGGTCCGGACCGGTCGGCTGGACCTCGCCGACCCCATCCGTGAGGGTGAAGTGATGGCTGGGAAGGATGGGACCTGACCGGTCCCGACTGTGGCCGAGACGTGCACCGTCTCGCCTGTCACCGCACCCGTGCCGCGTGGTAGAAACTCCCCGGAGTTCGACGGGAGGGGCGCCACTCAATGACGACATCGGGGTCGTACGACTTCGCCGGCTACCAGGTCCTGGTCGTCGGCGGCACCCGCGGCGAGGGCCACACGATCGCGTCGTCCTTCGCCTCGTGCGGCGCCTCGGTGACGGTGACCGGCACGATGATGCTGCGTTCGCTCTACGACTCCGACCTCTCGGCCTTCGACTACGAGTCGGTCAACCTGGCGCGACAGGACTCCATCAACCACCTCGCGGCAAGCATCGACCACATCGACGTGCTGGTGCTCGCAGCCACCTGCAACCTCCCCTACGGCCTGCCGGCCGATGAGCACGACTTCATCGCCGAGGCGGCCCGCTCGGGGCTGCTGGGCCCGACGTTCCTCACCACGCGGCTGCGGCTCAAGCTCGGCCAGAGCCCGGCGCTCGGCGGCGGGTGCGTGGTCAACACCGGCGCCGTACGCACCTGGCTGGAGCTGTCGCACCCGCCCGAGACGGCCCACGCCGAGCTCGTCGCGGCGACGGCGCGCGCCGCGGACAACTGGGCCGGGCTGGGGGTGCGGGTCAACTCGGTCGCCCGTTCCCCCCGGCCGGTCCTGCCCCGCCAGTTCGCCCCCCGCCCGGCCGCGGCAGCCGGCAGCCGGGTCGCCGGCGGCACGCTCGTGCGTGACCCCCGGTCGGCCACCGACAGTGCGGTCGCCGACGCCGTGCTGTTCCTCGCCAGCAGCTCGGCGTCGCGGATCACCGGCCACACGCTGACGATCAGCTGAGGCTCATCCGACCGGGGTGAGCTCGCGCTCGGGCTCCCGCACCGGCACCACCTGCGCGGCCAGCCGCTCGGCCAGTGCCGCGCCCTCGACGTCGAGGTCGGGCAGCAGCCGGTCCAGCCAGCGCGGCAGCCACCACGCCCGGTCGCCGAGCATCGAGAGCACCGCCGGGGTGAAGGTCATCCGCACCAGGAAGGCGTCCAGCAGCACCCCGACCGCGAGCCCGAAGCCGATCGAGCGGGCCATCGTCATCTCTGCGTGGATGAAGCCGGCGAAGACCGACACCATGATCAGGGCCGCCGCCGCGACGACCCGGGCGCCGGAGGTGAAGCCGGCGCGGATCGCGGTGCGCGGGTCCTTGCCGTGCACGTAGGCCTCGTGCATGCCGGAGACGAGGAACATCTGGTAGTCCATGGCCAGGCCGAAGAGGATGCCGATCAGCAGGGTGGGCATGAAGCTGAACACCGCCGACGGGTCGTGCACGTCGAAGAGGCTGCCCAGCCAGCCCCACTGGTAGACCGCGACGATGGCGCCGAAGCTCGCGGCCACGGAGAGCAGGAACCCGACCGTGGCCACGAGCGGCACGAGGATCGAGCGGAAGACCACCGTCAGCAGCACCAGCGACAGTCCGATGACCATCGTGAGGTAGAGCGGCAGCGCGCCGGCGAGGCGCTCGCTGACCTCGATGTTGGCGACCGTGGCCCCGGTGAGCCCCAGCTCCACGTCGTCACCGAGCAGCTCGCGACCGGTCGGGTTCGCGTCGCTGACCAGCCCGCCGAGGTTGAGCCACGCGACCTCGTGGGCGCGCTCGCCCGCGGCGATCCTGTGCAGGCCCTCGACGAGCTCGACGGTGGACTCCGCCGACGGGCCCTCCGCCGGCACGACCTGGAAGGCGATCGTGCGGCGGTCCTCGCTCACGCCCACGGGCAGCACCGAGGCACGGTCGTCGACCGCGGTCACCGCGCGGGCCACCGCCGCCTGCCGGCCGACCACGTCCGCCTCGGCCACCGGAGCGTCGTACTCCGCCGCCAGCAGCAGCGGGCCGTTGGCCCCCGGGCCGAAGCTGCTCGCCACGCGGTCGTACGCCGCGTAGGCGGTGGAGTCCTGCGGCTCCGAGGAGCCGTCGGGCAGGCCGAGCCGCATCGACAGCGCCGGCACGGCGAGCACCAGCATCACGAGGGCCACCAGGGCGGTCGCGGCGCGCGGGCGCCGGGTGACCAGGCCGACCCAGCGCTGTGACCACGGCACGGACGTACGCCGACGCGCGCGCCGCGGGACCGCGCGCCGTCCCACCAGCGAGAGCAGCGCCGGGGTGAGGGTGAGCGAGACGACGACCGTCACGGCGACGGTGAAGGCGGCCAGGAGCCCCATCTGCAGCAGCGTGGGGATGCCGGACACAGCCAGTGCGGCGAGGGCGATCACGACCGTCGCCCCGGCGACGACGACGGCGGAGCCGGCCGTGCCAGTGGCTAGCGCGATGCTCGCCCGGATCCGGTCGCGGCCCAGCTCGGCTCCGTCAGGGAGCGCGGCCGTCAGGTCGGCGAGCTGGCGGCGGTGCCGGTTGACGATGAAGAGCGCGTAGTCGATGCCGACGGCGAGGCCCAGCATCATGCCCAGGACCGGCGCCATCTGCTGGAGCGAGATCCACTGGGTGGCGGCGACCCCGAGGGCGAGGCTCACCCCGACGCCGATCGCTGCGACAGCCAGCGGGAGCCCGGCCAGCACCAGGGAGCCGAGCATGACGAGCAGCACCACCCCGGCCACGGCCACGCCGATCAGCTCGCCGATGCCGCCGACCTCGCGGCTCATGGTCAGCTCCTGGCCGTAGTCGGCCTGGAGTCCCGAGGCAGCGAGGCCCTCCCCGGTCTCGGGGACCCGCTCGAGCACCTCGGCGTCGAGCGCCTGCACCTCGGTGTCGAAGCGGACCTGCACGAGCGCGGTGGTGCCGTCGTCGCTCACGAAGGAGATCCCCTCACCGGCCTCCCGGAGGGTGCTCGCCTCGTCGAAGGCCTCCCACCCGTCGGTGAGCCGTTCCTCGGCGCGCGCCAGCCGGTCACGGCCGTCGGCGAGCTGCTGCTCGACGTCCGGGGTCCCGGCCTCGGGGTTCGCGGCGACGAACGCCGTCAGTCCGTCGAGGCGGGCCACGCCGTCGTCGTACTCCTCCTGGCCGCCCGTGAGGCGGCGCTCGGCCGCGGCCAGCTGCTCGCCGGAGTCGTCGAGGCGGCGCTGGAGGGCGAACGGGTCACTGACCCCGGTGACGTGTGGCAGCGACTCCCACTCCGCCGACGTCTCGCGCAGCGCGGCGCGCTGGTCGGCGGTGAAGCCGTCGGGGCTGTGCACGACGACCGTGCCGGTGCCGCCCGCGACCTGCGGGACCTCCTCGCCGACCTCCTCGAGCACCCGGCCGAACTCGCTGTCGGGGATCTCGAACTCGTTGCTCAGCGGGCGCGACAGGGTCGTCATCGCGCCGACCGCACCTGCGAGCAGGAAGGCCCACACGAGGAGGACGGCGACGGGGCGGCGGGCGGCGAGGGCGCCGAGCCGGTGCAGCAGGGTGGCCATGGTTCAGGACTCCGTGATGGGGGCGGTGGGGATGCCGGTGCCGGGGACGGCAGGGTGGGCGCCGGACTCGTCGAAGCCGGCGAAGAGGTGCTCGAGGCCGCGACGGATCCAGGCCTTGTGCAGCTCGGCCGCCTGCCCGTCGTCCTCGGTGGCGCCGGCGGCGAGCCGGGTGCCGGCGCAGAGCACGCCGCAGGCCGCGGCAGCCAGGCTGGTCACGAAGATGGGGTCGGCGTCCTCGCCGAGTCGGCGCCGCAGCCCCTCCTCGAGCGCCATGCGCTGGCGGTCGTCGAGCTCGAGCAGGAAGCGGCGGGTGGCGACCGAGCGCTCGGCAGCGCGTTCGAGGGTGCGGGCCTGGGCGAGGGCCGGCGACTCGGCCAGCTCCTCGAGGACGACCAGGGCCGACGTGCGCAGCGGCTCCCCCGCCGGACGCGCGACGATCGCGTCGATGATCTCGGCGGTGGCGGTGTCCATCGAGGCGCTCAGCACGTCCTCGACGCGGGCGAAGTAGTTGAAGAGGGTGCGCCTGGACACGCCGGCCACCTCGGCGATCCGCTCGGCCGTGAGGGCGTCCAGCCCGTCGGTGCCGACGATCTCCACCGCCGCGGCGCACAGCGCCTCGCGGGTCTGGTTCTTGCGCTTCTCGCGCACTCCGTCCGGGGTCATGTCGTGCACTGTAGTGCATGTTTGCACAGCGGTGCAAGAACTGCCGAGCGACGCGTTCTCCTCTATTCGCGCGAAATGCTCCGCAATCGTCGTCCGGGCGGTTACGGTCCATGCACTCGTTGGCAACAACAGATCCACAAGTGCTTCGCGGCCGCCTCGGGCTCCGTCGCTTTCCCGTCATTCGGAAGGACGTGCTCACGTGACTGCTGAACTCATCTCCTCGCCCGCCACCCGGCGCCGTACGTCGTGGGCGGGGCGCGCGTCGCAGCACCGTCGCCAGCAGGTCGGCTCCCGCGACGCCCGCACCGACGCCCAGGTCGAGGCCCTGTGGCTGTCCCTCGTCGAGGTGCTCCGCGCGATGGACGACCCGTCGTCGGCCGTGCTCTGCACGGCCGGCGGGACCCCGGTCGCGGCCTACGGCCTGCCGAAGCCCGAGGTCCCGCGCGTCTCCCGCCAGGCCGGCAGTGCCTTCGCCACCCGCCCGCGCCCCGACGGACCGGTCGGCGAGGTCGAGACGGTGGAGCTCACCGCCGGCCGGCGACACACCGTGATCGCGTCCGTCCCCGGGGCGGACGCCGACCACCTGCTCTCGGTCACCGCGGAGGGCGTCAGCCCGCCGCTCCTCGAGGCCTGGACCCGCCGGGCCGCCGAGGACCTGCGCCAGGCGCTGTCAGACGCCGCCGCCGTCGAGTAGGCGGTCCGCCGCGGCGTAGGGGTCGGTCTCCCCCGCCGCGACGCTCGCGGCGAGGACCTCGAGGTCGTCGCCGGAGTCGGTCCCGCCCCAGCGCTCGCGCAGGGCGGCCAGGGCGATCGCCTCGACCTCGCGCCGCGCCCGGAGCGTACGCCGGCGCGCGAGCTCGCCGGACTCCTCCAGCCAGGCCGCATGGCGGTCGAGCTCCCCGAGCAGGTCGTCGACCCCCTCGCCCGTGCTGGCCACGGTCATCAGCACCGGGGGACGCCAGGCACCCTCGGGCCGCTCACCGAGGGTGAGCATGGTGCGCAGCTCGCGACGGGTGCGCTCGGCGCCCTCGCGGTCGGCCTTGTTGACGACGTAGAGGTCGCCGACCTCGAGGATGCCGGCCTTCGCGGCCTGGATCCCGTCGCCCATCCCCGGCGCGAGCAGCACGAGCGTGGTGTCGGCGAGCCCGGCCACCTCGACCTCGCTCTGGCCCACGCCGACGGTCTCGACGACGACCACGTCGCAGCCGGCCGCGTCGAGCACGCGGACCGCCTGCGGGGTCGACCAGGCCAGGCCGCCGAGATGGCCGCGGGCCCCCATCGAGCGGATGTAGACGTCCTTGTCGAGCGCGTGGTGGCCCATCCGCACCCGGTCGCCGAGCAGCGCACCGCCGCTGAAGGGCGACGACGGGTCGATGGCGAGCACGCCGACACGCTTGCCGGCGCGGCGCATGCCCGCCACCAGCGCGTTGGTCGACGTCGACTTGCCGACGCCCGGCGCACCGGTGATGCCCAGCACGTGGGCACGACCGGTGTGCGGGTTGAGGGCGGCCATCACCTCGCGCAGGAGCGGTGAGGCGTCCTCCACGAGGGTGATCAGGCGCGCGACCGCCGCCGCCTCGCCCGCACGCGCACGTGCGACGAGGTCGGGGACCGCCTGGGTGCCCCGCCGCGTCACGAGCGCCGCCTCGCGGCCCGGGTCACCGAGCAGGCACGCGGATGATGAGCGCGTCGCCCTGGCCGCCACCGCCGCAGAGCGCCGCCGCACCGGTGCCGCCACCGCGACGCTGGAGCTCCAGCGCCAGGTGGAGCACGATCCGGGCACCCGACATCCCGACCGGGTGGCCCAGGGCGATGGCGCCGCCGTTGACGTTGACCTTGTCCTGCTCGACGCCGAGCTGGCGCGCCGACTCGATGCCGACGGCGGCGAAGGCCTCGTTGAGCTCGAAGAGGTCGATGTCGGAGACCGCGATGCCCTCCTTCTCGGCCGCCTTGGCGATCGCGTTCGCCGGCTGGAGCTGGAGCGAGGAATCGGGGCCGGCGACCTGGCCGGAGGCACCGATCTCGGCGAGCCAGGTGAGGCCGAGCTCCTCGGCCTTGGCCTTGCTCATCACCACGACCGCGCAGGCGCCGTCGGAGATCTGCGAGGCGGACCCGGCGGTGATGCTGCCGTCCTTGGCGACGGGGCGCAGGCCGGCGAGCGACTCGACGGTCGTGTCACCGCGTACGCCCTCGTCCTCCGCGACCGTGACGTCGCCGCGACGGCTGGAGATGGTGACCGGGACGACCTCGTCGTCGAAGACGCCGTTCTTCCACGCCAGCGCCGCGCGCTGGTGCGACTGGGCGGCGAAGGCGTCCTGCTCCTCGCGGGTGAGGTTGGCGCCCGCGGCGTTGCAGCCGTCGGTGAGGCTGATCATCGCCTGGTGGGTGAACTGGTCGTAGAGCGCGTCGTAGGCCATGGAATCGACGAGCGCGGTGTCGCCGTACTTGAAGCCCTCGCGGCTCTTGGGCAGCAGGTGGGGCGCCTGCGTCATCGACTCCATGCCACCGGCGACGACGATCTCGTGCTCACCGGCGCGGATCAGCTGGTCGGCCATCGCGATCGCGTTGATGCCGGAGAGGCAGACCTTGTTGATGGTGATGGAGGGGACGCTCATCGGGATGCCTCCCTTGACCGCCGCCTGACGGGCGGTGATCTGGCCGGCGCCGGCCTGGATGACCTGGCCCATGATCACGTAGTCGACCTGCTCGCCGGACACGCCGGCCCTCTCCAGGGCTCCCTTGATGGCCACGCCGCCGAGGTCGGCCGCCGACTGGTCCTTGAGTCCGCCGAGCAGGCGGCCGATCGGGGTGCGAGCCCCGGCAACGATCACGGAACCGGTCATGAGCTTCTCCTCCAGGCATGCGGGGTGGTGGGTGCTACCTCCAGCGACGATACCCATGACGACGGCCGCTGCGGCAGGGTGTGGGAGCCGCCCGCGGTGAGGCACACGTCACACCCCCTCGCGCCCCACGCCGCCGGAGTGCACGATGACCCCCATGAGCGCGCCCGACCTTCCAGACGACCTCCAGCACCTCTTCACCGCGATCGACCACGTCGGCATCGCGGTGCCCGACCTCGACGCGGCGATGGCTTTCTACCGCGACTCCTACGGGATGCGCGTGCTCCACGAGGAGGTCAACGAGGAGCAGGGCGTGCGCGAGGCGATGGTCGGCGTCGGCGACTCCGGCTCCTGCATCCAATTGCTGGCGCCGCTGACGCCCGAGTCGACGATCGCCAAGTTCCTCGACCGCAACGGACAGGGCATCCAGCAGCTCGCGTTCAGGGTCGAGGACGTCGAGCACGTCGCCGACGTCCTCCGCGAGCGCGGCCTGCGCCTGCTGTACGACGCCCCGCGGCGCGGCACCTCCGGCAGCCGCGTGAACTTCATCCACCCCAAGGACGCCGGCGGGGTGCTCGTGGAGCTCGTCGAGCCCGCTCGCTGACCCCGCCCACCGAGCCCGGCGCGAGGAATCTCACACCTCGCACCACGCAAGGTTACTCGCCGGTACGTTACCGGCACCCGACAACGGCACCGATGCCTCGCCCACCCTGATTCCAGGAGACACCCGTGCACAACATCCTCGAAGCCATCCAGTCCGGCAACGCCACCTCGGAGGACTTCGCCTCCTTGGAGCTGCCCGAGTCCTACCGCGCCGCCTTCGTCAAGAAGGACGAGGTCGACATGTTCGAGGGGGTGGCCTCCCGGGACAAGGACCCCCGCAAGTCCCTCCACGTCGACGAGGTTCCGCTGCCCGAGCTCGGCCCGGGCGAGGCGTTCGTGGCCGTGATGGCCAGCGCCATCAACTACAACACCGTGTGGACCTCGATCTTCGAGCCCGTCTCCACCTTCGGCTTCCTCGAGCGCTACGGCCGCAACAGCGAGCTCACCAAGCGCCACGACCTGCCCTACCACGTGGTCGGCTCCGACCTCTCCGGCGTCGTGCTCAAGGTCGGCGCCGGCGTCACCAAGTGGAAGCCCGGCGACCGCGTCGTCGCGCACTGCCTCTCGGTCGAGCTCGAGGGCCCCGACGGCCACAACGACACGATGCTCGACACCGAGCAGCGCATCTGGGGCTTCGAGACCAACTTCGGCGGCCTCGCCGACGTGGCGATGGTCAAGGCCAACCAGCTCATGCCCAAGCCGGAGCACCTCACCTGGGAGGAGGCGGCTTCGCCCGGCCTCGTGAACTGCACGGCGTACCGCCAGCTGGTCTCCAAGAACGGCGGCGACATGAAGCAGGGCGACAACGTCCTGATCTGGGGCGCCTCGGGTGGCCTCGGCGGCTTCGCCACGCAGTACGCCCTCAACGGTGGCGCCACCCCCGTCTGCGTGGTCTCCAACGAGGAGAAGGCGGCCATCGCCCGCAGCATGGGCGCGGAGCTGATCATCAACCGCTCCGAAGAGGGCTACAAGTTCTGGAACGACGAGAACACGAAGCAGGACCCGAAGGAGTGGAAGCGCTTCGGGGCGAGGATCCGCGAGCTCACCGGCGGCGAGGACATCGACATCGTCTTCGAGCACCCCGGTCGCGAGACCTTCGGCGCGTCCGTCTTCGTCACCCGCAAGGGCGGCACCATCACGACCTGCGCGTCGACCTCGGGATACATGCACGAGTACGACAACCGCTACCTGTGGATGAACCTCAAGCGCATCATCTCCAGCCACTTCGCCAACTACCGCGAGTCGTGGGAGGCCAACCGCCTCATCGCCAAGGGCAAGATCCACCCGACCCTGTCGAAGACCTACACGCTCGAGGAGGTCGGCCAGGCCTCGCTCGACGTCCACCACAACTCCCACCAGGGCAAGGTCGGCGTCCTGTGCCTCTCGCCCGAGGAGGGCCTCGGCGTCCTCGACCACGAGATGCGCGCGCAGCACGAGACGGCGATCAACCGCTTCCGCGGCGTCTGAGGAAGCCCCGACACCCCGGACGAGACACTGCTCACACCCCGGTTCGCCCGACTCCCTCCGAGTCGTCCGCGAGCCGGGGTGTGATGTTGTCGGGCCATCGGCAAGACTGGCACCCACGCAGTCAGTTCGACCGAGAGAGGGTGCCTCGACCATGAGCTCCGACAAGGGCCTGTCCATCTTCGACGAGCCGGAGTCCGCCGACGACGCGGCCGAGGAGACCCAGGTGCTCCCGGTCACGGCGAAGGACGAACCGGAGGTCGCGAAGCCCCAGACCGGCAACCGCACCGCGACCCCGGCCGCTCCGTCCGCTCCGCCCGCGCCGACGCCGGACGCCGAGGCGACCCGACGCTCCCCGGTGGTCCCGCCCGCAGCCCGGCCGGCTCCGGCCGCGGCTCCGACGGCCGCCCCCACGTCCCCCGTGGCGCCCACCCCGGCCGGCGCGGCCCCGCTGCCCGTCGTACGCCGCGGCGGATACGACAAGGCGGCCGTCGACCAGCGCGTCGGCCAGCTCCAGAACGAGAAGTCCGGCCTGGCCACCAGCCTCGCCAGCAGCGAGCAGCGGGTCATCGAGCTCGAGGCCGAGCTCTCCGCTGCCCGTGAGGAGCTGCAGGAGAACGCCAACCCGACGTACGCCGGGCTGGGCGGGCGCGCCTCCTCGATGCTCAAGATGGCCGAGGACGAGGCTGCCGACGTGCGCCGCGCCGGGCACCGCGACGCCGACGACATCCGCAAGGCCGCCGAGCGCGACGCCACCAGCATCCGCGCCGACGCCGCCCGCGAGGCCGACGACATGCGCATGGTGCAGCTCAAGGAGCTCGACGAGATGCGCGCGCGGCTCACCGCCGACGCCGAGACCGAGCGCAGCCTGGCCAAGGCCGAGGCCGAGGACCTGCTCGCCGCGGCGCGCCGCGAGTCCGACCAGCTCCGTCTCGCCGCGCAGCAGGAGACCAACGAGATGCGGGTGACCGCGACCCGCGAGGCCGAGCAGGCCCGCGCCGCCGCCGACCGCGAGGTGCAGGAGGCCCGGCGCACGCTGGCGGTCGAGAAGGAGCGCCTGACCCGCGAGGCCGCCGAGCACCACAGCAACGCCACCGCCGAGACCCAGCGCCTCGTCGCCGAGGCCGAGGCACGCTCCACCGCCGCCGAGCAGCGCGCCCGCGAGGCCACGGCCCAGGCCAACGCCCACCGCCAGCAGGCGCAGGCCGAGGCCGAGGGGCTGCTCACCCGCGCCCGTCGCGAGGCCGAGCAGGTCGTCGCCTCGGCCCGCACCCAGGCCGACTCGATCGGTGCGACCCGGATCGCGGAGGCCGAGCGTGAGCTCGCCAACATCCAGGCCGAGGTCGACCGGGTCGCCAAGCGACGCGACGCCATCACCGCCCAGCTGGGCGCCCTGCGCGACGTCGTGGCCGGCTTCGGCGAGGACGAGTCCTGAGCTGGCGCGACCGGCTCCGGGAGGCGGTCGCCCCGCGCGACGCCGAGACCCAGCCCGACTCCACCGCGACCGACCTGCCACCTGAGGCCGGGGTCCAGGAGGTCGTGGAGAAGGTCAGTGAAGAGGCCGACCGCGCCGAGGCTGCCGCCGAGGCCGCCGAGGAGTCGGCGAAGTCGGCCGCGGAGATCGCCGAGCAGATCGACGACGCCATCGACCTCGTGGTCGACGAGGCGGCGCCGGCCCCCTACGTCCCGGCGGAGGCCCCGACGGCACCGCTGCTGCTGCGCCACTCGCCGTTCAAGATCGGGTTCTTCGGCGCCTTCGGCGCCCTGGCCGCCATCTTCTTGTCCCAGCAGCTGCTGAGCATCTCCTCGATCCTGATCCTGCTCGTGATGTCGATGTTCCTCGCGATCGGGCTCAACCCGGTCGTGGAGCTCTTCATGCGACGCGGCGTCCGGCGCGGGCTCTCCGTGCTGATGGTGCTGGTCGTGGTGCTCGGGGTGCTCGCGCTCTTCGTCGTCGCGATCGCCCCGGTCATCAGCGAGCAGATCGCCGCGATCACCCGCAACGCCCCGGGGTGGCTCGACGACCTCCAGACCAACTCGCAGGTGCAGAAGCTCGACGACCAGTACGACGTCATCGCCAAGGCGCGCGACTACATCCAGAACGGCGACTTCGGCCAGAAGGTCTTCGGCGGCGCGCTCGGCGTCGGCCTGCGGGTGCTCTCCGCGGTCGCCAACAGCTTCATCGTGCTGGTCCTGATGATCTACTTCCTCGCCTCGCTGCCCAGCATCAAGCACGCCGCCTACTCCCTGGCGCCGGCCTCGAAGCGGCCGCGGGTCAGCGAGCTCGGCGACAAGATCATCCGCTCGACCGGTGCCTACGTCGCCGGCGCGTTCCTCGTCGCCCTGTGCGCGGGACTCAGCACGCTGGTGTTCTCGTTCATCGTGGGGCTCGGCGACTACGCCTTCGCCCTCGCCTTCGTGGTCGGGCTGTTCTCGCTGATCCCGGTCGTCGGTGCCTTCGTCTCCGGTGCGCTCATGACGCTGCTCGCGCTGACGGTCTCACCGACGGTTGCCCTGGTGGCGCTGGTCTACTACATCGCCTACCAGCAGGTGGAGTCCTACCTGATCTACCCGCGCATCATGAAGAAGTCGGTCGACATCCCCGGATCGGTCACGGTCGTGGCCGCGCTCGTGGGCGGCTCGCTCCTGGGCATCGTCGGTGCGCTGCTCGCGGTGCCGGTGGCCGCTGCCCTGCTGCTGCTCCACCGCGAGGTCTTCCTCAAGCGGCAGGACGCCCTCTGACCGACAGAGCGTCGGGATCAGCGTCGGGCTCGGGGTCGGGGAGCGGCTCCACCACCAGGGACGTACGCCCCTCCCCCAGCTTGACCACGACGACGCCGGCGAGCACGAGCAGGCCGCCGGCGAGCTGGATGGTGCGCGGCAGCTCGCCGAGCAGCAGCCATGCCCACAGGACGGCGGCGAGGACCTCGCCGAGCGCGACGAAGGACGCCAGGCGGCTGCCGAGGCGACGCCCCGCCTCGATGCCGGTGACGTAGGCCAGGGCCGCCGTGACCAGGCCGAGGGCGACCACCGTCGCCCACCACGGCACGGTGAAGCCGTCGTAGGCCGCGTCCGCGGTCGAGGCACGGAACGGCAGCAGCCCGCTCGCACCGGCCGTCGCCAGGACCACGCTCGCGACGAACAGGCCACCGGCGGCGAGGCTGATGCCCGGCAGTCCGTTGGACTCGTCGGCGGAGATGATGAAGTACGACGCCGCGCCCACCATCGCGCCCAGGGCCCACAGCACGCCGACCGCGCTGAGGTCGGCGCCGGAGAGGACGTCCAGCACCAGCACGAGGCCGCAGGCGGCCAGGACGGCGCCGACCACCGTCAGCCGGGAGGGCCGCTGCCCGTGGCGGAGCCAGAGCCACATGACGACCGCGACCGGGGCGGTGTACTCCAGCAGCAGCGCGACACTCACCTGCATGTAGGTGACGGCGTAGAAGTAGCACAGCTGCGCCCCGGCGACGGCGGTGATCCCGTAGAGCGTGATCAGGCCGGCGTTGTCGCGCAGCAGGTACCAGCGGCCACGCAGCGCCAACAGGCCGGGCACCAGGAGGACGAGGGCGGCCAGGACGGTGCGGACGGTGACCGCGGCCCCGGCGCTCCACCCGGTGTCGAGCAGCCCGCGGGCGAGTGCGCCCGACATGCCGAAGCTCGCGGCAGAGGCGAGCGCGAGGAGCAGGCCGGCCGCCGTCCGGGAGGAGGTGGTGTCATGAGTCAAAGCCGTCACAGTCATGACGCTAGGGCGCACTGATGTAATGTGTCAACATGCTTTTCACGGATGACACGGACGCGGCCCTCCAGGCAGCGGTCGCGCTGGCGAACTCCACCGACGAGCCGGGCGAGCCCCTCGGCTCGGTCGAGGACCTCTCCGCCTTCCTGACGTCCTGGTCCTACACCGGGCGCCATGACGCCGGCGCCGAGGAGCTCGCGTCCCTGCGCCGGCTCCGACCCGCCCTGCGCGAGCTGCTGCTCGCGGAGCGGGACGAGGCCGCGGGGATCGTCAACGGCATGCTCGCGCGCGCCCGGGCGCTCCCCCAGCTCCAGCGCCACGACCAGTGGGACTGGCACCTGCACGCCGTGGAGCCGGACCGACCGCTCGACGAGCGCGTCATCGTGGAGACGGCGATGGCGATGGTCGACGTGATCCGGGCCGACGAGATGTCGCGGCTGGACCGCTGCGCTGCCGACGACTGCGACGACGTCGTGCTCGACCTGTCCCGCAACCGCTCGCGCCGCTACTGCTCGACCACCTGCGGCAACCGCGAGGCCGTCGCCGCCTACCGCGCCCGCCAGAAGGCCTGACGCCGGCGCCGCTCAGGGCAGGAAGCGCCTCAGCACCTCGAGGAAGACCTCGGGCTGCTCGGAGTGCACCCAGTGCCCGGCCCCCTTGACCAGCACCCGGCGGTTGCGCGGGAAGCGGCGGTCCATCTCCTCGGCGTGCTCGTCGGCGATGTAGTCGGAGTCCGCCCCGCCGACCCACAGCACCGGGCCGTCGTACGTCGCCTCGCCGAGCGCCTCGGCGGGCCAGCCCGTGAGCCCGGGCATCGAGTCGCCGAGCAGGTCCAGGTTGACCTGCCAGTGCCACCCGTCGTCGCCGCGTCGCAGGTTCTGGAGCAGGAAGCTCCGCACGACCGGGTTCGGCACGGCCTCGCGCAGGGCGTCCTCTGCCTCGCCCCGCGACCCCAGCGCGGCCAGGTCGAGGCCCTGCATGGTCTCGATGTAGCCGACGAACTCGCGTCCGCTCGGGTAGGCCACCGGCGCGACGTCGACGACGGCGAGCCGCTCGACCAGCTCCGGGTGACGCAGCGCGAGGCACATGGCGATCTTGCCGCCCATCGAGTGCCCGACGAGCGCCACGGGCTCGTCACCGAGCTCGGCGGCCACCAGGTCGGCGAGCTCGAGGTAGTCGAACGTCTCGGTCCACGGGGAACGTCCGTGGTTGGGCATGTCGAGCAGCAGGACGCGGTGGTCTGCGCCGAGCGCCTTGGCGGCCTGGGTCCAGTTCCTGCCCTGGCCGAAGAGTCCGTGGCAGAAGACGACGCGGGACCCGGTCTCGCCGAGCTCGGTGCGGTGCAGGCTCACCGGGACATCCTGACGTGCGGGTGGTGCGGCGGGGTCGAGGGGGTGGGGTCGGCTCAGAAGTCGAAGCCGTCGAACATCCCGCCGATCCCGTCGCCGATGCTGCCGAACATGTCGCCGAGGCCTTCGCCCATCGCACCCAGGCCCTCGCCGAGGCCGTCGAACCCGCCGCCGAAGAGCATGCCCATGAACATCCAGTCCATCGGGCCGAAGGTGCCGAAGTAGCCCTGGGCGTAGGGCTGGTAGGCGCGACCACCCTGCCAGTAGGGCACGCGGCGCGAGCCGACCATGACCTTGCGGATGTCGGGCTCGGCGCCGGCGCGGACGCGCTCGACGTCGAGGGCGCAGGCGGGGACATCACGCGGCGCGCCACCGGGCGGGGTCCACGGCACGTCGGCCACCGACAGCCCGTGGCGCGGGTCGAAGAAGCAGGGCGGGCGGCGCTGCGGCAGCGGCTGGCCGGCGACGCGGGCGCGCACGCACGCCATGGCGTAGCGGCCGTCCTCGAGGATCTCGGTCACGTGGCGCACGTCCTCGGGCCGGGTGAGCGCGGCGGCCGCGGTCTTCGCGGACTCGTAGGAGTCGAGGGCGCGCTGGTAGTCGGCGTTCGCGCCCGGGTCGAGCTGCTCCCCGGCGAGGTCGATGTCGAGGTCCTGGAGCTCCACGCCGAGGGCGGTGACGTCCTCCTCGGCGAGCTTCTTCACCGGTGCGACCTCGGCCTCGGCCCGGGCCAGCTCACGCTTCTTGCTCGACCTGCCGGCTCCCACGGCGAGCGCCGTGAGACCTCCGAGGACGACGAGCACGAGCACGAGTTCTGCCATGCAGCCAGCGTACGCAGAACCTGCAAGAGCAGGCCGCCCATCGACCCCCGACGATGTGCGACCTGCTCCGACACGTGGCCTGTGGGCGTCGGGACCATCCCCTCGTGCGGTCCCCACGCCCGTGGCGCACGAGAAGACTCCCGCGAACCTGCGGGTGCCGGCATCCGTAGTCCTACCTATCTCTCCGGCCCGGGACGATAGATTCGATCCGTGCTGTCCCCCTGTCTCGGTCGCGAGGACGTCCGGCGTGCGCTGGACCGGGCGCTGGAGGAGTCGCGCTGGGTGACCGTGGTCGGTCCTCCCGGCAGCGGCAAGACGCTGCTCGTGCGCCACGCCGCGGAGGGACAGGGTGTGGCCTGGGTGGACGCCCGCGCCCTGCACGGCCTCGACGAGGTGCTCCTCGCCGCCCTGGGCAGCCTCGACGCCGAGACCGCTCCCGGCGACACCCTGGCCGGCGCCCTCGGCCGCGCGCTCGACGGACGCGACTGCCTGCTCGTCCTCGACGGCCTCGACCTCGACGCCACCGGAGCCGGTCCGACCATCGAGGCGGTGCTCGAGGGCACCACCGACGTACGCGTCGTCGTGACGGCCCGCACCACTGCGGGCGAGCCGCACGAGTCCGTCGTACGCGTGGGGCCGCTGCCCGTGCCCCACCATCGCGCTCCCCTCGAGGGTCCGGCCGTCGAGCTGTTCCTGCGCGGCATCCGTGCCGCGGGCGGGCAGAACGTCGACCTCACCTCGCAGGCCCACGAGGTACGGCGCCTACTGAGCGCCACCGGCGGACTGCCGCTCCTCATCGAGCAGGTGGCCGTGCAGTCGGCGCTGGTCGGGCTCAGCAACGCGATGTCCACCGTCAGCCTCGACCAGGCCGTCGACGCCGCGCACGCCCTGCTCGACCCCGCGAGCGCCACGGCGCTGCGCCGCATCGGCCTGCTCGACTTCCCCGTCGGGCTGGGCGTGCTCGCGCACGTGCTCGACCGGTCCACCGCCGAGGTCGCCGAGCTCGCGGGCAACCTCGTGCGCCGCAGCCTGCTGGAGGTCGACCAGCGGGGGCACTTCGACATGCTCTCCCCCATCCGCGGACGGGCCCGCGCGCTCGCCGGCCCCGACGACGCGGCGGCCGTCGGCTCCGGCCTGCTCGCCTGGGCCCAGAGCCACGCCCCTGCGCACGACAACTACGGCGCCGCGGACGCCGAGTGGCTCCGCGACCTCCCGGCCATGCGCCACGCCGTCCTCACCGCCTGCGCCGACCCCGCCACCCGCGCCGAGGGCTACTCGGTCGCCAACCGGATCTTCTCCTCCCTCTACACCTCCATGCGCGCCCGTGAGGCGCTCGAGATCCTCGAGGGCGCGCTGTCGAGCGGTGACGGCCCCTCGGAGATCGGCGCCCAGGTCGCGCGCCGCGCCGGCATCGCGGCCTCGGAGGTGCGCGGCACCTACGAGGGCCTGTGGCTGCTCGACCGCGCCGACGAGCACTCCTCGGCGGCACCGCGGCCCGAGGAGCAGCTGGCCAAGACGGCGTCGATCCGCGCCGAGATGCACCTCGACGCCGGCGACACCGCCCGTGCCGAGGTGGAGGCGAAGCGGGCGATCAGTCTCGACCCCGAGGGATCGATCAGCCGCCAGGCGACCCGCACCCTCGCTGACGTCTACGCCTCCCAGGGCCGCTTCGCCGAGGCGGCCCAGGCCGTCAGCGACGCGATGCCCGCGCGGATCAGCCGCGACGAGCGCTGGATCGACCTCTCCGCACGCACCGTCCTGGCCCGCATCGCGCTCGAGCAGGGCCGGATCGCCGAGGCGGTGGCGGGCGCCCGCGCGGTGGTGCTGGAGGCGCGTGAGCTCGCCGAGGACCGGGTCGGGCTGCTGGCCGAGACGCTGCTGCGTGGCATCGACCCGTCGTGGCAGGCCCGGGACGTCGTGCGCGACACGCTGCCGTGGGCCGTACGCCTCCCCGTCCTCGCGCAGGACGGGCGCGACCTGCTCGTCGCGGGCGAGACCCAGCAGGCGGCCGGGCTCGCCGCCGACGTCGTGGCGCTCGCCGACTCCGCGCGACTGGGTCGCGACGGTGTCGAGGCGCGGCTGCTGCTCGGGCGGGCGCTCGTCGGCCTCGGCGACCTCGACCAGGCCACGACGACGTACCTCACGGCCCTCGACAGCTGTCACGCCATGCGGCTGCCGCTGCGTGCCGCCGACGTGCTCGATGGCCTCGCAGGGGTGGCGCGGGCGCGCGACCTCCCCGAGGCCCGGCTCCTGGCCGCGGCCGCCTTCGCCCTGCGCACTCCGCGCATGGCCGTGCGCTGGGGCTACTCCGCCGACTACGACGTGGTCCCGGCACACCGGGCGCCGACCGAGTGGATCGACGGCACCGAGCTCTCCGAGGGCGCTGTCGCGCTGGTGACAGCCGTGTTCACCCGGCCCGGTCCGGGCGCGCCGTCGGTCCTCGACACCCTCACCGCCGCGGAGCGCCTGGTCGCCGACCGGGTCGCGCACGGGCTCACCAGCCGGCAGATCGCCGAGGAGCTCTTCGTCTCCCCGCGGACGGTCGACGCGCACCTGACCCACATCTATCGCAAGCTCGACATCAACACCCGCGCGCGCCTGGCCGCCCTCGTCGTCGACAGCCGCTGAGCCGACGGCGGGGGTCGCCCGGTGTCGGTGGGGTGGTCCACGATGGACCGATGAGCCGGACCATCCAGGTGACCTTCGACGCCCACGACCCCGAGATGCTCTCCCGCTTCTGGGCCGATGCGATGGGCTACGTGAACCCACCTCCGCCCGGGCGCACGCTGGCGCCGGGTCAGGACCCCTTCGAGGCGTGGCACGCCTTCCTCGCCGAGGTCGGTGTCCCCGAGTCGGAGTGGAGCTCCGCCTCCGCCGCGCAGGACCCCGACGGAGCGGGTCCGCGACTGTTCTTCCAGCGCGTGCCCGAGGGTGCCACCGCGAAGAACCGCGTGCACCTCGACCTGCGCGCCGCTCCCGGTCTCGAGGGCGAGGAGCGGATGGCCGCGCTCGAGACGGAGGCCGAGCGGCTGGTCGCGCTCGGCGCCACCCGCATCGAGCGGCACGAGCCCGCACCGCCGATGACGGCCGGCCACGTGGTGATGGCCGACCCGGAGGGCAACGTGTTCTGCCTCGACTGACTCCTGCGCCTCAGCGTCACACGAACCCGCACGCATGGGTGCAGGTTCGTATGACGCAGAGGTGGGACGCAGGGGCGTGCGGCAGGGGGCGTACGGCGCTCAGCGGGCGCTGTAGTCCCGGAACCCGCGGCCGGTCTTGCGGCCGAGGTAGCCCGCGGTCACGAGGTGCTCGAGCAGAGGCGCCGGGGAGAAGCCGGGCTCGCGGAACTCGAGGTAGAGCTCCTTCTGGATCGCCAGCGACACGTCGTTGCCGACCACGTCGAGGAGCTCGAAGGGCCCCATCGGCAGGGCACAGCCCTGCTTCATCGCGGTGTCGATGTCGTCGGCGGTGGCGTAGTGCGCCTCGAGCATCTTGACCGCGTCGTTGAGGTAGGGGAACAGCAGCGCGTTCACGATGAAGCCGGAGCGGTCGCCGCACTTCACGGCCACCTTCCCGACGCGCTCGCACAGCGCGAGCACCGTCTCGGTGACGGCCTCGTCGGTGGCGACGGTCGAGACCACCTCGACCAGCTTCATGATCGCGGCCGGGTTGAAGAAGTGCATGCCGATGACGTCCTGGGGACGCTTGGTCACCTTGGCCATCGAGATGATCGGCAGCGACGACGTCGTGGTGGCCAGGATCGCCCCCGGCTTGCAGATCTCGTCGAGGTTCTCGAAGAGCGTGGTCTTGATCGCGAGGTCCTCCGCGATCGCCTCGACCACGATGTCGACGTCCTTGAGGTCGTCGAGCGACGTGGTGCCGCGCACCCGGCCCAGCACCTCGGACTTCTGGTCCTCGGTCGCGCGACCGCGCTGGATCTGCTTGTCGAAGTTCTTGGTGATGGTCGCGACCACGCCGTCGACCTTGTCCTGGCCGCGCCCGGTGAAGAGCACGTCGTAGCCCGCCTTGGCGAAGACCTCGACGATGCCGGAGGCCATCGTGCCGGTGCCGACGACACCCACCAGCTTGATGCCGTGGCGCAGCTGCGGCTTGTCGTCCACGCTCGGGGTCTGGGCGTCGGCGACCACGATCGGGGAGTCGGGCGCCTCGTAGGTGTAGAAGCCACGGCCCGACTTGCGACCGAGCAGGCCCGCGGTGACGTACTGCTTGAGGATCGGCGCGGGCGCGTGGAGGCGGTCGCGACCCTGCTTGTACATCGTGTCGAGGATCTCGTAGGCGGTGTCGAGGCCGATCAGGTCGAGCAGCGCCAGCGGACCCATCGGGTAGCCGCAGCCGAATCGCATGGCCGCGTCGATGTCCTCGCGCGAGGCGTACTTGCCCTCGTACATCGCGACTGCGTGGTTGAGGTAGCCGAAGAGGAGCGTGTTGGCGATGAAGCCGGCCTTGTCACCGCACACGACCGGGTTCTTGCCGAGGCTGCGCAGCAGGCCCTGGACGTCGGCGAGGACGTCGGGCTCGGTGACCACCGTGCGGATGATCTCGACGAGGTTCTGCACCGGTGCGGGGTTGAAGAAGTGGACGCCCACCACGCGGCCGGGCTTGGCGTTGGCCGTGGAGATCTCGGTGACGCTGAGCGAGGACGTGTTGGTGGCGAGCACCGCGTCGGGGCGCACGATGTCGTCCAGCGCGCGGAAGATCGACTTCTTGACCTCGAGCGACTCCACGACGGCCTCGACGACGAGGTCGGCGACGGCCAGGTCGGCCATCTCGGTGGTGAGGGTGATCCGGCCCAGGAGCTCGGCCTGCTGCTCGGTCGTCATCTTCTCGCGCTTCACCGCGCGGCCCGTCGAGTGCTCGAGGTGCTCGCGACCGCGCTGGACGCCCGCGTCGTTCTGCTCGACGCCGATGACGGTGAAGCCGTTGCGGGCGAAGACCTCGGCGATGCCGGCGCCCATCGTGCCGAGGCCGATCACGCCGACGGTGCTGAACTCGCGGGTAGTTTCGTCGCTCATGGACGCATGCTCCCACGCGGGCGATCCCCGGTGGGTGTGGGAACCGTCACTCCCCGGAGGTTTCCGCCACCGGGGTCGAGGGGCGTACGACGACCACCTCGTCGCCCGGACGGACCGGTCCGGGGCGCACCACCTTGGCGCACAGCCCGCGCAGGCGCCGCGGCTTGCCCTCGGGGCCGTTGACGAAGCCCATCGCGTCCTTGCCGAATCGGGCGATGAACTTGCCGCAGCCGTTGTGCGGCTGGTCGGTCACCACGATCACCGCACCCTCCGGGCCGCCGATGTGCAGCTCGCTCCACGCCGGCAGGTGGTCGTGCGAGAGGTCGAGGTCGAGGAACATCTGGTCGCCGGCCAGCGCCTCGCGCCGAGGGTCCTGGGCCAGGAACTCCACGAGCCGGTGGCTCATGATGTTGAGCTGCATGTCGGGGTGCGCCGATCCGTCCGGCGTACGCCGACTGCCGCGCTCGGCCCAGGTGTCCCCCACCAGCCCCTCCGCGAGGTCGAGGTGACCGACCTCGAGCACCTCGCGCTCCCCCGGCGCCGGCCGGCGGATGACCGCGCGGAGCGTGCCGACCTCGAGCGGCGCGGCATCGAGGACCGGCAAGAAGTCCGTGAGGTCCGCGGCGGTGCGGTGCGAGCGCAGCACGCGGCGCACGAGCACGTGGCCGGACGCCTCGCGCATCGCCGCCAGCGGACCCGGCAGCGGCTCCTCCGACGGGATCTCGACGAAGCCGAGGTCGGCGTACGTCGCTGCCTCGGGGCCGGCGAAGGGCAGGGCGGAGAGCTGGCCGTGACCCTTGGCGGCGAGCCGCTCGCAGGCCGCCTCGACCAGCGCACGCGCGGTGCTCCCGTCGAGGTCGACGCCGGGCGCGAGGTGGGCGAGGTGGGCGTGGCCGTCGAGCAGGTCGACCCGGGCGTGGCCGAGGGCGGGATCGCCGGCCACCAGCACGAACCCGGGCCCGTGGGAGCCGTCCTCGATGCCGAGGTGCGCGAGGTCGCGCTGCCGCGCGGGACG
Organism: Nocardioides furvisabuli; assembly: GCA_964021995.1. Classification (GTDB taxonomy): domain Bacteria; phylum Actinomycetota; class Actinomycetes; order Propionibacteriales; family Nocardioidaceae; genus Nocardioides; species Nocardioides furvisabuli_A. The sequence continues at coordinate 133,692 of CAXHZJ010000011.1, forward strand.
TACTGAGTGGTCGGTCACGGGGTCACTGTAGATTCGCCCGTCGTGAGGATCGTCGTCGCACGCTGCCAGGTGGACTACGCAGGACGGCTCTCGGCCCACCTGCCCCTCGCCACGCGAGTCCTGATGCTCAAGTCGGACGGGTCGGTGCTGATCCACTCCGACGGCGGGTCCTACAAGCCGCTCAACTGGATGTCGCCCCCGTGCACGGTCCGCGAGGGCGTGTCCGAGGACGGCCGCGCCGAGTGGCTGGTGAGCGCCACCAAGTCCGACGACACCCTGCGCATCCTCATCGACGAGGTCCTCCACGACACCTCCCACGACCTCGGCGTCGACCCCGGCCTGCAGAAGGACGGCGTCGAGAAGCACCTGCAGGAGCTGCTCGCCGAGCACCCGGCGAGCCTGGCCGCGGGGTTGTCGCTGGTGCGCCGCGAGTTCATGACCGCCATCGGTCCCGTCGACCTGATGTGCCGCGACGCCGACGGGCTGTCGGTCGCGGTGGAGATCAAGCGGCGTGGCGAGATCGACGGCGTCGAGCAGCTCACCCGCTACCTCGACCTCCTCAACCGCGACCCTGCGCTGACGCGCAAGGGCGCGGTGCGCGGCATCTTCGCCGCCCAGGAGATCAAGCCGCAGGCCCGCGTGCTGGCCACCGACCGCGGCATCGCCTGCGCCCTCGTCGACTACGACGCGCTGCGCGGGATGGACGACGCGGAGCACCGCCTCTTCTAACGGGCCCCGCGTCCTCGCCGCAGCACCTCGACGAGCAGGTGGGCGTAGCCCCGGGCGTCGTCGATCGCGCGGTGGGTGTGCTCGACGTCGCCGAACCACTCGCTCGGCAGGTCGTGCACGGAGAAGGTGGCGGGATCGCCGCCGGTGACCCCGCAGGCGAGGCTCTTGAGGCAGAGCCCGGCGCCGTGGAAGAGGCGGTCGGTCTCGTCGGGCCCCTGCGCCAGCCCGTACGCCGTGAACCGCCGCAGGTAGGAGTCGACGTAGGTCCCGTCGAAGCCGAGCGGCGAGGCCACGAACTCGCGCTCCTCCCCCAGCCCCTGCACCCACGACACGAAGTCGGCCATCACCTCCGGCACCGGGCGTGCGTCCTCCGTGGCGGCGGCCAGCACCTCGGGCGGCTGCGAGAGCCACCACGCCCAGGTGTCGGGGTGGGGCTGCGCGCCGGGCAGCCGCTCGAGCACCGCCTCGAACTCGCCCACCTGCTCACCGGACGCGGTCACCGCGACCGATGCGAGGGCGAGCATCGAGTGCGCGCCCGGGACGAACCCGTCGACCTCGATGTCCGTGACGACGTAGATGCGACCTGCGTCCCGAGAGGCTGCCATGTCGCTACCCTCGCACGGTGTCCGAGACGCCGCCCCAGACCCCGTCCGAGCCCCTGCCCGACCGCATCTTCCACATCGCCACCGACGCGGACTGGCGCCGCACCCTGGAGACCGGCACCTACTCGACCTCCACCGTGGGCCGCACGCTCGAGGAGGAGGGCTTCATCCACGCGTCGAGGCGCGAGCAGGTGCAGGGCGTCTTCGACCGCTACTACCGCGGCCTCGGCGAGCACCTGGTCCTGCTGACCATCGACCCGGCGCGGCTCACCGGGGCAGACGTGCGCGTCGAGGCGGTCGGCGACGACACCTATCCCCACGTCTACGGCCCGATCAACCGCAGTGCCGTCGTCGACGTGGCCCCCCTCGACCGCCGGGGCGGCCCCCAGACGCTGATGTCGCTGTGGATCAGCGGCATGGCCGTGCGGATGGGCATCGCCCTCGCCGTGATGGCGCTCGTGACCGTGGTCGTGCTGGTGCTCAGCTGAGCGGGCGGTCGGCCCACGACCGGGCCACCCAGCCGTCCGCGTCACCCTCGAGGGCCACGACGCCGCAGTGGGGCATCGGCAGGTCGCGCGAGTGGCTCAGCGCCAGGTTGCGCGCCACCGCGGACAGGGCCGTGCACATCACCCCGCCGTGGCTGACGACCAGCACCGACTCACCGCGGTGCGCGTCGGCGATCTCGTCCAGCACCGCGGTGTAGCGCTCGACCACGTCCTCGCCGCTCTCCCCACCGGGGATCCGAGCGGTGAGGTCACCGCCGAGCCAGGCCGCGAAGGTCTCGGCGAAGGGGTCGGGGTCGCCGGTCGTGCCGGCGGCGTCGCCGACGCCGAACTCGCGCAGCCCCGTGCGTACGACGACGTCGGCGCCGAGCGCGGCCGCCACGATCTCGCCGGTCTGCACGGCGCGGGCCAGGTCGCTGGTCCACACGCGGGCGATGCGTTCGGGCGCCACTCGCTCCGCCAGCGCCCGCGCCTGGTCGCGCCCCAGCGGGCTCAGCCAGCCGCCGGCGTCGCTCAGCAGGTCGCTCTCGTAGACGGCCTCGCCGTGCCGGGCCACGAACACCCGGGCGGCGCACTGGAGGTCACTCACCGGCCAGCTCCACCACGTCGGCGGCGCAGCCCCACGACAGGGTCACGCCCGCGCCACCGTGGCCGTAGGTGTGGATCACGTCGCCGACCCGCTCGAGCCGGACGGTCGGCCGGACCGGACGCAGCCCCACCTTGTGCCGCAGGACCCGGGCGCCCTCCAGCTCCGGCACGAGCGCGATCGCGCGGTGCAGGACCGCCTCGGCCGTCGCAGGGTCCGGGGTGCGGCTCCACTCCCCCTCCTCGGCCGTGCCGCCGACGACGATCTCGCGCGACCGCGGGACCACGTAGGTCGGTCCGTCCGCGTCGAGCGTCCAGCGCTCGAGGCCGACCTGCTCGAGGACGACCACCTGACCCCGCACGGGGGTCACGCCCGGATCAGCACCGAAGTGCTTGGCACCCAGCCCGGTCGCGTCGACCACGAGCGCGCCCCCGGCCGGCAGCGCGGACAGGTTCATCCGCGTCAGCGTGCCGCCGAGCTCCTCGATACGGGCGGTGAGCCACCGGAGGTGGACCGGCATGTCCACGACCGGGCTCACGAAGGTCCAGCCGTCGGCGTAGCCGGGAGGCAGGACGGTCTCGCGGTCCAGCGACGGCACGGCCGGGCGCCACCACGGGTCGGGCTGCGGCGTGCGCAGCACCTCGGTCCCGGTGAGCATCCGCACGCCCGTGCGATCGTCGCGGGCGAGGTCGGCGAACACGGCGTACGACGTCGCGGCCCAGGCGGTGACCCGGTCCTGCGGCAGCGCTCGGTAGGGGTACCAGAGGGCGGCCGCCACTGCTGAGGTCGTCTCCAGGGGCAGGTCACGCGCCACCACGTCGACGCGGTGCCCGGCCTCCAGCAGCCGCACCGCACAGGTCAGCCCGACGACACCGGCCCCGACCACGATCACACGCCCCATGGCGTCAGTGTGTCAGCCTCCGGCGCCGGCCTGGCGCGGAGCGGTCGCGTCCTCGCCCTCCGCACCGTGCTCGCGGGCGACGTACTCCTCGATGTCCTCGATGTCGTCGTGGTTGCGCCTCACGACCGCGAGCAGGTCGCTCATGGTCGCGACCTCCTCGACCTGCTCCTTGATGAACCACTGCATGAACTGCTCGGAGGCGAAGTCGCTCTCCTCGCGCGCGATGCGCAGCAGGCCGTTGATCTGGTCGGTGACGGTCCGCTCCTGCGCCAGTGCCAGCTCGACGGGCGCGACGAGGTCGGCGAAGAGCGAGGTGGGGGCGTCGACGGCCGGGATGGTGACCTCGGCATCGGTGTCGAGGAGGTACTGGACCATCATCATCGCGTGGCTGCGCTCCTCGAGCGCCTGGTCGTAGAAGAAGGCGGCCATGCGGGGCATGGTCAGCGCGTCGTAGTAGATCGCGCAGGCGAGGTACTGGTTGTGCGCGGACAGCTCGTTGCCGATCTGGGCGTTGAGCTGCTCGACGAAGCGGGGTGCGGGCACGGCGGCCTCCTGGTCGGTGGGGCGGTCAGGCCGCGAGGGTCTTCTTCTTGTCCTTGTCCTGCTGCAGCTTCTTGGTCTTCACGAGCTTGCGCTTGTGGACCGTGTAGCCGTCGGGCAGCGTGCCCTCCTTGAGCATCCTCAGGGGGCAGCGGCCGCACTTGGTGCGGGAGACGCAGCACTTCTTCTTGGGCAGCTTGGCGACCTTGCCGGTCGACGCGCCGGACTTCTTGGTCCCGCCCTTGCTCTTCTTGCCCACGCCGCGACGATAGCAGAATGATTAGGGCAGCCTTACCTCAGTCCAGGTCGTTGGCCGCGCGGATCACGTCGACGATGCCGCCCATGATCTCGGTGAGCCCGTAGTCCTTCGGCGTGTAGACCGCCGCCACCCCGAGCTCGCGCAGGCGCCGGCCGTCGCCGTCGGGGATGATCCCGCCGACGATGACCGGGAGGTCGCCCAGGCCGGCCTCGGCGAGGCCGTCGAGGACGTCGGGCACCAGCTCCATGTGCGAGCCGGACAGGATCGACAGCCCGATGCAGTGGACGTCCTCGGCCACGGCCGCGGCCACGATCTGCTGCGGCGTGAGCCGGATGCCCTGGTAGATGACCTCGAACCCGGCGTCGCGGGCGCGCACGGCGACCTGCTCGGCGCCGTTGGAGTGCCCGTCGAGCCCCGGCTTGCCGACCAGGAGGCGCAACCGGCCGCCCAGCTCCTCGCCGGTGGCCCGGACCCGTTCGCGCACCGCGAGGAGGTCGGCGCCCGCCTCGGCCACCACGGCGCCGGAGACGCCGGTCGGGCCGCGGTACTCGCCGAAGACCTCTCGGAGGGTGGCGGCCCACTCCCCCGTGGTCGCGCCGGCGCGCGCGGCCACCAACGTGGGGGCCATCAGGTTGGCGTCGGTCCTCGCCGCAGCGGCCAGGGCCGCCAGTGCCTCGGCGACCTCGGACTCGTCACGCTGCTGCTTCCACGCCTCGACGCTCGCGCGGGCGGTCCGCTCGGCCTCCGGGTCGGCGGCCATGATCGCGGCGTCGAGGTCCGCCGTCAGCGGCGACGGCTCGGTCGACTCGAACCTGTTGACGCCGACGATGATCTCGTCGCCGGACTCGATGCGGGCCCGACGCGCGGCGTGGGAGGACACCAGCTCGGACTTCATGTAGTCGACGGCGGCGATCGCCCCGCCCATCTCCTGCACCCGGTCGATCTCGGCCCTCGCACCCTCGACCAGCTCGGCGACCTTGGCCTCGATGACGTGCGAGCCGTCGAAGATGTCGTCGTACTCCAGCAGGTCGGACTCGAAGGCGAGCACCTGCTGCAGCCGCAGCGACCACTGCTGGTCCCAGGGGCGCGGCAGGCCCAGCGCCTCGTTCCACGCCGGCAGCTGGAGGGCGCGGGCACGGGCGTCCTTGGACAGCGTCACGCCGAGCATCTCGAGCACGATGCGCTGGACGTTGTTCTCCGGCTGCGCCTCGGTGAGGCCGAGGGAGTTGACCTGCACGCCGTAGCGGAAGCGGCGCATCTTCGGGTCCTGCACGCCGTAGCGGTCGCGGGTGATCTCGTCCCAGAGCTGGACGAAGGCCCGCATCTTGCAGGTCTCCTCCACGAACCGGACGCCGGCGTTGACGAAGAACGAGATGCGGCCGACGACCTTCTCGAAGTCCTCCTCCGTCACCTGCCCGGCGGCCTTCACCTGGTCGAGGACGGCGATGGCCGTGCTGAGCGCGTAGGCGAGCTCCTGCGTCGGCGTCGCCCCGGCCTCCTGCAGGTGGTAGCTGCAGATGTTGATCGGGTTCCACTTCGGGATCTGGTGGACCGTGTAGGCGATCATGTCGGCGATGAGCCGCATCGACGCCTCGGGCGGGAACGCGTAGGTCCCGCGGGAGAGGTACTCCTTGATGATGTCGTTCTGGGTGGTGCCGGCGAGCTGCCCGGCGACCTCCTCGGGCGAGAGGTCGGGGTTCTGTTCCTCCGCGACGACCTGGTACATCGCGAGCATCCACATCGCGACGGCGTTGATCGTCATCGAGGTGTTCATCCCGGTCAGCGGGATCTCGGCGAAGAGCTTGCGCATCTCCCCCAGGTGCGGGACGGGTACGCCGACCTTGCCGACCTCGCCGCGGCTCAGCGGGCTGTCCGGGTCGTAGCCGGTCTGCGTGGGCAGGTCGAACGCCACGCTCAGGCCGGTCTGGCCCTTGGCCAGGTTGGTGCGGTAGAGCGCGTTGGACGCCTCGGCGGTGGAGTGGCCGGCATACGTGCGCATCACCCAGGGCCGGTCCTTGGTCGGACGCTCCGATTCGGTCATGGCGTCAGGTTAGGACTCCGGTTACCCGTCAGTCACCGGTTGGGCGTGTGACGGATGCCTCAGACGCGACCACGACCCGGCCGGACCTCGGCCGAGCGTCACGCGGTCGCAGCGACTCGCTCGACCTCGATGGCGTGCGCCAGCCGGGTCAGGTGCGCCATCCGCCGCACCGCTGGCCCGGGGTTGCGGACCGTCAGGTGGTGCCCGGAGAGCCAGGCGTGGCGGGTGGCCACGGCGAGGAGCCGGAGCGCGGTGGCGTCGATCGTGGACACGTCGCTCATGTCGACGACGACGTCGTAGTCGCCGGCCGCCAGGCAGGCGTAGATCGCGTTGCGCACCTCACCGGTGCTGCGGACGTCGAAGGCCCCGTGCAGCGCCAGCGTGGACCCGTCCCGGGTGATCTCCATCGGGTGCTCCTCTCGACGTCCCCCGACGCCGCTGCGTGACCAGTGTCACTCCTATGACGCCGTTCTACCCTGCGCGGTTGCATCCGCGCCTCACCTTTTCCGGCGAGTCCCCACCAGTAGGCTCCGGGACATGGTCAACCTGACGCGCATCTACACCCGCACCGGCGACGCCGGACGCACCCGGCTCGGCGACATGAGCGAGACCTCGAAGACCGACCTGCGCCTCGAGGCGTACGCCTGCGTCGACGAGGGCAACGCCCACATCGGCGTCGCGCTGGCGCACGGCGGGCTCGACGAGGACGTCGTCGAGGTGCTCACCCACGTGCAGAACGACCTCTTCGACGTCGGCGCCGACCTCTGCACGCCGGTGGTGGCGGACCCGGAGTACCCGCCGCTGCGCATCGAGCAGGACTACGTCGACCGCCTCGAGCAGTGGTGCGACCACTACAACGAGTCGCTGCCCGCGTTGCGCTCGTTCATCCTCAACGGCGGCACGACCGCAGCTGCGCACCTGCACGTGGCGCGCACCGTCGTACGTCGGGCCGAGCGGGCCGGCTGGGCGGCCTGGGAGGAGCACGAGGAGACGATGAACCCGCTGTCGATCACCTACCTCAACCGGCTCTCGGACCTGCTGTTCATCCTGGCCCGCCACGCGAACCGCGAGAACGGCGACGTGCTGTGGGTGCCGGGCGGGGAGCGCTCGAGCTAGCCGACCGGGCTGGCCTCGCGGTCGTCGCGGCCCTCGCGCGCCGCGGGGACCACCAGCGCCGCCGGCATCAGCAGGACGGCGACCACCAGCAGGGCCTTGAGGGTGCCGACCTCGTCGCCGACGAAGCCCAGCAGGGGCGGGCCGGCGAGGAAGGCGGCGTATCCGATCGTCGACACCACGCTGACGCGCGCGGCGGCGTGCCGCGGGTCGTCGGCGGCGGCGCTCATGCCGACCGGGAAGCCGAGCGAGGCGCCCACGCCCCAGAGCACGATGCCGACCACCACCAGGGCGGGCTGCTCGGCGAGCACGATGAGCAGCACGCCCGCACCGGCCAGCGCCATCGTGCTCCACAGCACGGTGACGCGGCCGAAGCGGTCGATGAGCCCGGTGCCGGCGATGCGACCGATCGTCATGGCCAGCACGAAGACGGCGAAGCCGCCGACGCCCGCCGAGTGCGAGACGTCGTGGCCGTCGACGAGCGCGACCGCGAGCCAGTCGTTGGCGGTGCCCTCGGTCATCGCGAGCGCGAGCACCATCACGCCGATGAGCAGCGTGCGCGGCTCGAGCCACGCGCGGGCCGCGGAGGTCCGGTGCTCCTCCGGCGTCTCGACCACCGGCAGGAAGGCCGGCGAGGAGCGCCACACCACGACGACGGACAGGAGCACGATGCCCACGAGGTGCGCCACGGCCGGCACGCCGAGCTCGATGAGCAGCACGCCCAGGAGCGCACCGACCACCGTGCCGCCGCTGAAGCCGGCGTGGAAGCGCGGCATGATCGTGCGGCGCAGGCCGCGCTCGACCTCGGCGCCCTCGACGTTCATCGCCACGTCCCACACGCCGATGCCGAGGCCGTAGACGAAGAGCCCGGCCACGGTCACCCACAGCAGGTTGCCCAGCCCGAGCGCCGCGGCCAGCATGCCGACGGTCGCAGCGCCGGCTCCCACCCGCACGACCTGGACGGTCCCCCAGCGGGTGATGACCGCGCCGGTCGTGGGCAGCGCGAGCAGGGAGCCCATGGCGATCGAGAGGAGCACCAGGCCGAGCTGGCCGTTGCTCAGCTCGAAGCTCGACCGCACCTCGGGGATCCGGGAGACCCAGCTGGCGAAGACCAGCCCGTTGAGGAAGAAGGTCAGGCCGACGGCGTTGCGGGCGGCGGTCAGGGTGGGCACGGGCACTCCTCGGCGCACAGGCGCTGGCGCACCCGGCGAATCGTTTCGATCGAATCGATTCGATGCTAACCTCTCCCCCGTGTCCGGTCCAACCCGCGCCCCCACCCTGGCCGACGTCGCCGCCTCCGCCGGGGTCTCGCTCTCCACGGCGTCCCTCGCCTTCTCGGGCAACAAGCCGGTGTCGGCAGCGACGAGGGAGCGGGTGCTCGCAGCGGCCACGGAGCTGGGCTACTCCGGCCCGAACCCGCTGGCGCGCAACCTGCGCCAGGGCCGTAGCGGAGTCGTCGGCATCGCCGTCGGACAGCTCAGCACGGCCTTCCGCGACCCGGCCGCCCTCGCGATGCTCGACGCGGTGTCGGAGGTCCTCGGCGCGGCCGGGCTCGGCCTGCTGCTGATGAGCGACGACGACGAGCACGCGCGACTCCCCCTCGACGCCGTCATCTACGACATCTGCGGGCGCGAGACGTGGGCGGCGTACGACGACCTGGTGGCCCGTGACGTGCCGCTGGTCGTGGTCGAGGGACCCGACTGGCCCGGCTCGACCTACATCGACATCGAGCACCGCGCCGGCTCGGCCGCGCTCGCGGAGCACCTGCACGCGCTGGGCCACCGCGACGTGGCCACCGTGACGCTGGCGGCCTCCCACCCCCAGCGCGAGCGCGAGGCCGGTCTGCGCGACGTCTTCCCGCACGCCCGGGTCCTCGGAGAGTGCGAGAGCGACGTCGCCGCCGCCCAGTCCCTCGTGGCCCACCACCTCGACGATCGTGGACCCGTCACCGCCGTCGTGTGCCAGAGCGACGTGCAGGCCGCCGGGGTGGTCCTCGAGGCCCGCCGACGCGGCCTCCGGGTGCCCGGAGACCTGAGCGTGGCCGGCTTCGACGGGGTCGCCACCCCCTGGCTCGACCTCGAGCTGACCACCGTCGTGCAGCCGCTGGCCGACAAGGGGCGCGCGACCGCGGAGGCGGTGCTGGGGCGCATCGCGGGAGCCGGCGTCACCGACGTGCTCCTACCGGTCGCGCTGCGGGTCGGCGACTCGACCGGTCCGGCTTGACCCGGGCTGGGGTCAGCGACGGTTCCAGTCGGTGCCCGGCGGCCCGGACTCGAGCCACGACTGGAAGCCGGTGAGCGAGGCCTCGCTCATGGCGATCTCCAGCGGCTCACCGTCGTAGTGGCACGCCGCCACCACGTGGCCGTCGTAGAGCGACACCTCCTCCGGCCCCTCCGGGGAGCGCCGGCCGGAGTAGTCCAGGAGGTCGCGGGCCCAGACCCGCTTGGGGCGCGGCGAGAGCGAGAAGATCCGGAACCACTCCAGCGACTGGCCGGAGTAGCGCCCGATGCCGAGCAACCAGCCGCGACCGAGCCGCTCGGTGCGGACGCGGTAGCTGAGCTCGAAGGTGCCGCCGTGGCGCGCGAGCAGGCGCCGCCGCACGATCAGCGAGATGCCGTAGAGCAGCGCAAGGAGAAGGACGAGCCCGACGAGGTCGAGCACCCACTCCCAGACCGGCATCCACACCTCCCACCAACGCCCCCGGAAACAGGTGAGCGCACGAACCCTGCGGTTCGTGCGCTCACCCTAGCGGTCATGCGGGAGGACTCCGTCAGGAGGCCCGCTCCGCGGCACGGATCCGTGCCTCGGCGCGGCCTACGGCCTCCTGCGCGGCGTCGTCGTCCTCGCCCGAGCTCTTGGCCCGCTCGAGGTCCTGACGCGCCTTCTCCAGGTCGATCTCGTGCGACATCTCGGCGCGCTCCGACAGGATCGAGACGCGGTTGTCGGCCACCGACAGGAAGCCGGCGTCGACGGCCGCGACCCAGGTCTCACCCTCGACGGTCTGCACGTCCACGACGCCCTCGATGATCGAGGACAGCAGCGGCGCGTGGTTCGGCAGGATGCCGACGTCACCCTCGGTGGTGCGGGCGATGACCATGGTGGCCTGCCCCGACCAGACGAGCCGGTCGGCAGCGACCAGCTCGACCTGCAGGACGGTGTCGCCTGCGTCGGCCATCAGAGGCTCTTCTGGATCTCGGCCCACTTCTGCTCGACGTCGTCCAGACCGCCGCACATGAAGAAGGCCTGCTCGGCCACGTGGTCGTACTCGCCGTCGGCGATCTTGTTGAACGCCTCGATGGTGTCGGCCACCGGGACGGTCGAACCCTCGATGCCGGTGAACTGCTTGGCGACGTAGGTGTTCTGCGACAGGAAGCGCTGGATGCGGCGCGCCCGCGACACGATGACCCGGTCCTCCTCGGAGAGCTCGTCGACACCGAGGATCGCGATGATGTCCTGGAGCTCCTTGTTGCGCTGCAGGATCTGCTTGACCCGCACCGCGCAGCGGTAGTGGTCGTCGCCGATGTACTGCGGGTCGAGGATGCGCGAGGTCGACGTCAGCGGGTCCACGGCCGGGTAGATGCCGAGCGAGGCGATCTCGCGCGACAGCTCGGTCGTGGCGTCCAGGTGGGCGAACGTCGTGGCCGGGGCCGGGTCGGTGTAGTCGTCGGCGGGGACGTAGATCGCCTGCAGCGACGTGATCGAGTGACCACGCGTCGAGGTGATGCGCTCCTGCAGCTGACCCATCTCGTCGGCCAGGTTGGGCTGGTAGCCCACCGCGGACGGCATGCGGCCGAGCAGCGTGGAGACCTCGGAGCCGGCCTGGGTGAAGCGGAAGATGTTGTCGATGAAGAGCAGCACGTCCTGCTTCTGCACGTCGCGGAAGTACTCCGCCATCGTCAGCGCCGACAGGGCCACGCGCAGTCGCGTGCCCGGCGGCTCGTCCATCTGGCCGAAGACGAGGGCGGTCTGACCGAGGACGCCGGCCTCCTCCATCTCGACGATGAGGTCGTTGCCCTCACGGGTGCGCTCGCCGACACCGGCGAACACCGACACACCGCCGTGGTCCTTCGCGACTCGCGCGATCATCTCCTGGATGAGCACGGTCTTGCCGACGCCGGCACCACCGAACAGGCCGATCTTGCCGCCCTGCACGTAGGGGGTGAGCAGGTCGATGACCTTGATGCCGGTCTCGAACATCTGGGTCTTGGACTCCAGCTGGTCGAAGGCCGGCGCCTTGCGGTGGATGCCCCAGCGCTCGGCGGGCTCGAAGGTCTCGCCCTCCTTGAGGTTGAGCACGTCGCCGGTGGTGTTGAACACCTTGCCGAGCGTCGCGTCACCGACCGGGACGGTGATCGACTCACCGGTGTCGTGCACCTGGCCGCCGCGGACGAGGCCGTCGGTCGGCTTCATCGAGATGGCGCGGACCATGCCGTCACCGATGTGCTGGGCGACCTCGAGGATGATCGAGTGCGTCTCACCGCTGAGCTGGAACTCGCACGTCAGCGCGTTGTAGAGGGGCGGCATGGCGTCGGACGGGAACTCGATGTCCACGACCGGGCCGATGACGCGGGCGATGCGGCCCACGCCGCCTGCCGAGGTGGTCTCGGCGGACTCGTTGATGGTGGCAGTCATATCTCATTCACTCCCGGCTTGTGCGTCGGCCAGCGCGTTGACGCCACCGACGATCTCGCTGATTTCCTGTGTGATGCCAGCCTGGCGAGCCTGGTTGGCGATGCGCTTGTACTTCTTGATGAGCTCGTCCGCGTTGTCCGTGGCCGACTTCATCGCCTTCTGACGGGCAGCCAGCTCGGAGGCGGCCGCCTGCAGCAGGGCGAAGAAGATCCGGCTCTGCACGTAGCGCGGCAGCAACGAGTCGAGCACGTCGCTGGGCGAGGGCTCGAACTCGTAGAGCGGCAGCAGGTCGCCCGCCTCGGGCGGCTCGGTGCCCTCCACGACCTCGAGCGGCAGGAGGCGTACGGCGGTCGGCTCCTGGCTGAGCATGGAGCGGAACCGCGTGTAGACCACGTGCACCTCGTCGACGTCCGCGATGTCGTCACCCTCCTCCGCGAGGAAGGTGGCGATCAGGGTGGCGCCGATCTCGGCCGCCACGTCGTACGTCGGCTGGTCGGAGAAGCCCGTCCACGACTGCGCCACACGGCGCTGCCGGAACTTGAAGTAGGCCTCGGCCTTGCGACCGGAGGTGTAGAGGTCGACGTCCTTGCCCTCGCCCTTGAGCTTCTCGATGAGCCGCTCGGCCTCCTTGAGCACGCTCGAGGAGTAGGCGCCGGCGAGACCACGGTCGGAGGTGACGATCAGGATCGCCGCCTTCCTCGGGTTCTCCGGCTCGAGGGTGAGGGCGTGGTCGACGTTGGAGAACGTCGCCACGGCCGACACCGCGCGGGTGAGCTCACGGGCGTACGGCGCTGCGGCCTGGGCCCGCTGCTGCGCCTTGATGATGCGGGACGCGGCGATGAGCTCCATGGCACGCGTGATCTTCTTCATCGACTCCGTCGACTTGATCCGCGCGCGGTACTCGCGTACCGAGAGAGCCATTGCGTCAGCCTCGCTTCTGCTTGACGATCTGCTCCTGCTCGACGTCCTCGTCCTCGAGAGCGACGTGCTCTTCCTTGCCGGCCTTGATGCTCTGGCCGTCGGAGGTCTCGAACTGGTCGAGGAAGGAGTCGTAGGCCTGTGCGAGCTGGTCCTCGGTGGAGTCCTCGAACTTCGAGGTCTCCCGGATGCCCGCGAGGATGCCCTCGTGGCTGCGGCGCAGGTAGTCGAGGAACTCGTTCTCGAAGCGGAGCACGTCCTCGGTGGGCACCCTGTCCAGGCGACCCGAGGTGCCGGTCCACAGCGAGACGGTCATCTCCTCGACCGGGTAGGGCGAGTACTGCGGCTGCTTGAGCAGGGCCATCAGGCGCTGGCCACGGTCGAGCTGCTGGCGCGAGGCCGCGTCGAGGTCGGAGGCGAACATCGCGAACGCCTCCATCGCGCGGAACTGCGCCAGGTCGACCTTGAGCGAGCCGGTGACGGCCTTCATGGCCTTCGTCATCGCCGAGCCACCCACGCGCGAGACCGAGACACCCACGTCGATGGCGGGGCGCTGGTTGGCCGCGAACAGGTCTGACTGGAGGAAGATCTGGCCGTCGGTGATCGAGATGACGTTGGTCGGGATGAACGCCGAGACGTCGTTGGCCTTGGTCTCGATGATCGGCAGGCCGGTCATCGAGCCCTTGCCCATCTCGTCGGACAGCTTCGCGCAACGCTCGAGGAGCCGGCTGTGCAGGTAGAAGACGTCACCGGGGTAGGCCTCGCGGCCCGGCGGACGACGCAGCAGCAGCGACACGGCGCGGTAGGCCTCGGCCTGCTTGGTCAGGTCGTCGAACACGATCAGGACGTGCTTGCCGGCGTACATCCAGTGCTGGCCGATGGCCGAGCCGGTGTAGGGGGCGAGGTACTTGAAGCCGGCGGAGTCGGACGCCGGGGAGGCCACGATGGTCGTGTACTCCAGCGCGCCGGCCTCCTCGAGGGCGCCACGCACGGAGGCGATGGTCGAGCCCTTCTGGCCGATGGCGACGTAGATGCAGCGGACCTGCTTGTCCGGGTCGCCGGACTCCCAGTTGGCCTTCTGGTTGATGATCGTGTCGATCGCGATCGTCGTCTTGCCGGTCGCGCGGTCACCGATGATCAGCTGGCGCTGGCCGCGGCCGATGGGCGTCAGGGCGTCGATGGCCTTGATGCCGGTGGCGAGGGGCTCGTGCACCGACTTGCGCACCATGACGCCGGGAGCCTGGAGCTCCAGCGCGCGACGCTCGTCGGAGGCGATGTCGCCGAGGCCGTCGATCGGGTTGCCGAGCGGGTCGACGACGCGGCCGAGGTAGTTCTCGCCGACGGGCACCGAGAGGATCTCGCCCGTGCGACGCACGGTCTGGCCCTCCTCGATCTTGTCGAAGTCACCCAGGACCACGACACCGACCTCGCGGGTGTCGAGGTTCAGCGCGATGCCGAGCGTGCCGTCCTCGAACTCGAGCAGCTCGTTGGCCATGACCGAGGGCAGGCCGCTGACGCGAGCGATGCCGTCGGCGGCCTCTGCGACCGTGCCGACCTCTTCCTTGGCCGCCGTGTCGGGCTCGTAGTCCGACACGAAGCGCTGAAGCGCGTCCCGGATCTCGTCCGGACGGATGGACAGCTCCGTCATTTCATTCACCTGTTCTCTGGGTCTGCTGGAGTCTTGGATGTCTGGGGGCGTCAGCCGGCGAGCCGGCGACCGGCTTCGTCGAGACGGCTGGACACCGTCCCGTCGATGACGTCGTCACCGATCTCGACGCGGATGCCACCGATGACCTCGGGGTCGACGATGACGTTGAGGTGCACGTCGCGGCCGTAGGACCGCGCGAGCGCGGCGGCCAGGCGGTCACGGTCCGCGTCGGCGAGCGGGCGGGCGACGCGTACGGTCGCCACTCCCTCACCACGGACCTCGGCCGCCACCTTCTGGTAGGCCGCGAGGGCGACCGCCACGGTGCGGTGGCTCCCGGACAGCGACTGCTGCACGAGGGCCACGGTGGCCGGAAGGACCTTGTCGCCGAGCAGCCCCGTCACCAGCGCTGCCTTGTCGGCCCGGCTGCGGGCCGGGTCGGAGAGCGCGTCGCGCAGCTCCGGGTTGGCCTGCACGAGACGACCCACCGCGAAGACCTCGTCCTCGAGGCGGTGGGCGTGGTCGCCGGTGGAGCGCACCGTCGCGACCACGCCGAGCTGCTCGAGGGTGTCGCTCAGGTCGCGACCCGAGGTCCACCGCTGCGCGACGGCGGTCGTCACCACGGTCAGGGCCTCCGGGGAGACCTTGTCGGCGAGCACACCGCGCAGCAGGTCGGCCTTGGCCTCGCCGCGCAGCGACACGTCGGTGGCGACGCGGCGCAGGCCCGGCTCGGCGCGGAGCAGGTCCGCCGTCCCGAACAGGTCCTGGCCCACCCGGCCCAGGTCGCCGGTGCTCGGGAGCACTGCGGCGGCCGCGGCGTAGGCGTCTGCGGACGCACCTCGCATCATCAGTTGACGCTCCCCGTGGTGGTGCCGTTCTGCGCCTCGAGGTCGGTGAGGAACCGCTCGACGACGCGGCTCTGGCGAGCCTCGTCCTCCAGGCTCTCGCCCACGATGCGTCCGGCCAGGCCGGTCGCGAGCGTGCCCACCTCGGCACGGAGCGAGGTGATCGCCTGCTGGCGCTCGGCCTCGATCTGCGCCTTGCCGTGCTCGACGATGCGCGAGGACTCGGCCTGGGCCGTCTCCCGCATCTCGGCGACGATCCGGGCGCCCTGCTCACGCGCCTCCTCACGGATGCGCGCGGCCTCGTGCCGGGCGTCGCCGAGCTGCTTCTCGAGCTCGGCGAGCTTGGCGTCGGCCTCGGCCTGCTTGGACTCGGCCGCGGCGATGCCACCCTCGATCGCCTGCGTGCGCTCGGCGAAGGTCTGCTCGAAGCGGGGCGCGACGAACTTCCAGATGAGGAAGAACAGGATGCCGAAGGTGACGAGCGACAGGGCGAACTCGACAGGCACGAAGCCCAACGGGTTCTCGACCGCGGCCGCCACCACGATGTGGTCCGTCATGCGATGGTCCTAACTGGGGTCGGACTGGTTCAGAGGACGAACGCGAGGGCGATGCCGATGATGGCGAGCGCCTCAGCCAGGGCGAAGCCGAGGATGGCGATCGACTGCAGGCGGCCCTGGGCCTCCGGCTGACGTGCCACACCGGAGATGTAGGCCGCGAAGATCAGGCCGATGCCGACGCCGGGGCCGATGGCCGCGAGTCCGTAGCCGATCATGTTGAGGTTGCCGTCCACGGCTGTTTCCTTTCGGTTGTTTCTACTTGAGAGATGGGGTCAAGCTGCTCGGGCGGCCCCGGGGCGGTGGACGCCCCGGTGCGACTCAGTGCTCGTCGGCGAGCGCGCCCGAGATGTACATGGCGTTCAGCAGGGTGAACACGTAGGCCTGGAGGAACTGCACCAGGAGCTCGAGGAACGAGATCGCGATGGCGAGGACCCACGCGAGCGGACCCGCGACGTAGCCGATGCCGCCGTACTCGATGAGGAACAGGCCGCCGGTCGAGAACAGGATCAGCAGCAGGTGGCCGGCGAACATGTTGGCGAAGAGTCGCAGCGCCAGCGTCGCGGGCCGGACGAGGATGTTGGAGAAGAACTCCAGCGGCACCAGGAGCGGGTACATCACCGGGCTGACGCCGGACGGGACGCTCTGGAGCTTGAGGTAGCCGATGAGGCCGTGCTTGTGGATGCCGACGCCGTTGTAGATGACCCAGCTCAGCCCGGCGAGCGCGTAGGCCATGGAGGCGCGGGAGAAGGTCGGGAACTGGATCGCCGGGATCGAGGCGAACGCGTTGTTGATCAGCAGGAAGAAGAACAGCGCCACGAGGTAGGGCACGAACTTCGCGAAGTCCTTGCTGCCGATGATGTCGCGGCCGATCGAGTTGCGGACCATGCCGTAGGCGGCCTCGCCGGCGAACTGCAGGCGGCCCGGCACGATCGACGCGCGGCGGAACGCGGCGTAGAAGAAGGCGAAGACGATGACGGCGCCGAGGATCAGCTGGACCATGGGCTTGGTCACCGCGAGGCCGCCGAGCTCGAACAGCGGGACCTCGGAGAAGTCGAAGCTCGCGGGGCCCGGAGCGACGTAGCCTTCACCTTCCGCTGCCATCGTGATGCCGGTCTTCATGGTCACCCGTTCTCCTGCCGATCTGCCTTGTTGAACCGTGCGTATGTCATGTAGAGCCCGAAGCCGGCACCGATGAGGATGCCGATCGCCACGAGGAAGGTCGTTCCGAGCCACCGGTCGAGCGCCCAGCCAGCAAGACCGTAGACACCCACACCCGAGACGACGTAGCCGAAGGCGTGCCAGGGGTCGCCCTTGGGGGAGTCGTCGGGTGAGGCCGTCGGGGGAAGCTGTCGAGCCATCGCGCCCCGCACACTAGCAGCGGATTCGGTCATCGCTCACCCCCGGGGTGATCGACCAGCCGGCCGGCCTCGGAGTCGGCGTAGACGGGGATCCGCTGGCGGGTGGCGGCGACCAGCTGGCCGGCCATCCAGAGCAGCGTCACGGCGATCACGCCGGCCGCGAACCAGCCGCGCGAGAGCGTCTCGGCACCCACGTCGGCACGCTCGATCGAGGCTACGACGAGGGCCAGGACGAGGAGCTGGAGCACGTAGGTCATCAGTGCCACGAGCAGCGACGCCGCAGGGACCAGGCGCGCCACCAGGCTCACCGTGCCCGTGCCGAGGGCGAAGACCGCCAGGGTCACGCCGCCTCCGACGAGCGCACCGACAACGGCCGGACGGCCGTCCAGGACGGCGGCGAGGAGGCCCAGGAGGAGGACCGCGACGAGGGCCGAACCCAGTGCCACGGTCAGCGGGGAGAGCCCGCTGCGGGTCCTGTTCTTCGACTCGGTCGTCATGTCGGCGGCCTGTCCGTGGAGGTCGGTCTGGGTGCTCGTGAAAACTATCACAAAGTCCTCGGAGCCCCCGCATCAGGGCCCGCGGACGCCCTCTCCCGACGGGTCCGCCGGCTCGAGCCGGTCGTCGTCTGCGGGGTCGCGGCCCTCGATCGCGGCGTTCTCCGGGAGCCCGGTGTCCCCCAGCCCGGTCTTGGGCGGGCGGTGCAGCTTGGGCAGCACGAAGGTCATCGTGACGGTGAGGGCCAGCATGGAGCCCAGGCTCCACCACACCCAGGGGTCGTCCCTGAGGCTGACGATCACGGCGCCTGCGGCCAGCGTGAAGGCCCACATCCACATGATCAGGACGGCACGGCGCTGCGAGTGGCCGATCTCCAGCAGCCGGTGGTGCAGGTGCTGCTTGTCCGCACTCATCGGCGAGCGGCCCGCCCGCGTGCGGCGTACGACGGCCAGGACCAGGTCCACGATCGGCACCATCAGCAGCGAGATCGGCAGCAGCACCGGCAGCACGGTCACGAAGAGGCTGTTGCCCTCCGAGGTCGGCATGCCGAAGAACTGGCCGGTCAGCGTGAGCGCGCTGGCCGACAGGACCAGGCCGATGAGCATCGAGCCGGAGTCACCCATGAACAGGCGTGCGGGGTGGAAGTTGTGCGGAAGGAACCCGGCGCAGGCGCCGGCCAGCGCTGCGCTCAGGAGCGCGCCGGTGGTGGCGAGGGTGAGCCTGTTGTCCGCCGACAGCGTGTAGCAGTAGAGGAAGAAGGCGGACGCCCCGATGCCGACGACGCCCGCGGCCAGCCCGTCGAGCCCGTCGACGAAGTTGACCGCGTTCATGGTGCCGATGACGACCACCAGTGTCAGCAGCGCGCTCTGGGCGTCGTCGAGGGCGAACTGGGTGCCGTCGGGCGAGGGGAAGTAGTAGAACCGCACCCCCATCGCGACCAGCAGGCCCGCCGCGAGGACCTGGCCGCCGAGCTTGGTGAGGGCGTCGAGGTCGAAGATGTCGTCGATGACGCCGACGGCGCAGACCAGGGCCCCGGCCAGCAGCACGACGCCGGCATCCTTGAAGACGAAGCCCTCGCTACGGGTCCCGAGGAACGGCAGCTGCCGGGCGACGAGGTAGGCCGCGGCCAGTCCCCCGAGCATCGCGAGCCCGCCGAGGTAGGGGATCGGCTCGGCGTGCACGTCTCGGTCGCGCACCGCGGCGACGGCGCCGGTGCGCAGCGCGATCTCACGGGCGATGACCGTGAGGAGGTAGGTCACCGCGAGGGCGACCAGGAAGACGAGGAGATATTCCCGCAAGGAGCGCCCCTCAGCCCTCGTCGGCGAGCACCACGCCGTGCTCCTCGATGGCGGCGTTGAGCACCTCGAGCGACAGCGCGCCCAACCTCAGGACGCGGCCCTCGGGGACGGTGACGTCGATGATCGTGGAGGCCTCGCCGCCCGGCGACGTGCCGCTGTCGACGATGACCGCGACGGCGTCGCCCAGCATCTCCTCGGCGGCGTCGGCGTCGGTGGCCGCCGGGCGGCCGGTGATGTTGGCGGAGCTGACCGCGAGCGGGCCGGTGCGCTCGAGGACGGCCAGCGCCACCTCGTCGTCGGGCATCCGGACCGCGACGGTGCCGCGGGTCTCCCCGAGGTCCCACACGAGCGAGGCCTGCTGGCGGCACACGAGGGTCAACGGGCCGGGCCAGAACTGCTCCACGAGCGTGCGCGCCCACGTGGGCACGCCCTCGGCCAGCGCGTCGAGCGTGGTGGCCGCCGAGACCAGCACCGGCGGCGGCATCTCGCGCCCGCGGCCCTTGGCCTCGAGCAGTGCCTTCACCGCGTCGTGCGAGAACGCGTCCGCGGCGATGCCGTAGACGGTGTCGGTGGGGATCACCACCAGCTCTCCGCGTCGTACGGCGCCGGCGGCAGCGGTCACCGCCGCCTCCCGCTCCTCCTCCGTCGAGGTCGCAAGCCTGTCCACGACGCTCATCGTGCCAGCCTCGCGGTCACGTAGCGCGCCCGACCCGCGAGGTCGCGGTGGTCGGCCACGTCCTGCCAGCGTCCGGTGGCGGCGAAGACGGCCGGGGCCGACTCCCCCTGCACGTCCGCGTGCTCTGCGCCGACCACTCCCCCGGGGCGCAGCAGCAGCGCCGCGCGCTGCTCCAGCACGCGCATCGCGTCGAGCCCGTCGTCACCGGAGAAGAGCGCGAGGTGCGGGTCGTGGTCGCGGGCCTCGGCCGCCACGGACTCCCACGCCTCGAGGGGGATGTAGGGCGGGTTGCAGACCACGACGTCGACGGTGCCGGCGAGGTCGTCGAAGGCGGTGGCGAGGTCGCCGTGCCGCAGGTCGACGCCGGTGCCGGCCAGGTTGCGCTCGGCCCAGGCCAGGGCGCCCTCGTCGAGCTCGACGGCGTGCACCACGGCGTCGGGGACCTCGTCGGCGACGGCCTTCGCGATGGCACCGGAGCCCGTGCAGAGGTCGACGACCACCGGGGGCCTCGACACGCCGGCGGCGAGCTGCGCGTGCTCGATCGCCCAGCCGGCCAGCAGCTCGGTCTCGGGCCGCGGCACGAAGACCCCCGGGCCCACGGCCAGCTCCACGTGGCGGAACGCCGCGGTGCCGGTCAGGTGCTGGAGCGGCTCGCGGGCGGCACGACGCGCGACCAGGACGGCGTACTGCTGCTGCTGGGGCCCGGTCAGCTCGTCGACCAGGGGCAGCCGGCCGAGGCCGACGTCGAGGACGTGGGCGAGGAGCAGGTCCGCGTCGCGCTCGGGCGAGGCCACGCCGGCCCCGGCGAGCTGCTCGGCGGCCGTACGCCGCGCTGCACCGGCGCGCACCTTCTGCTCCACCTCAGGACTCCAGCGCCGCGAGGCGGGCCGCCATGTCGGTCTCGACGCACGAGTCGAGCACCGGCTGGAGGTCACCGTCGAGCACCTGGTCGAGGTTGTAGGACTTGTAGCCCGTGCGGTGGTCGGAGATCCGGTTCTCCGGGAAGTTGTAGGTGCGGATCCGCTCCGAGCGGTCCACCGTGCGCACCTGCGAGCGGCGCGCGTCGCTGGCCTCCGCGTCGGCGGCGTCCTGGGCCGCCTGGAGCAGTCGCGAGCGCAGGATCCGCATCGCGGACTCCTTGTTCTGCAGCTGGCTCTTCTCGTTCTGGCAGCTCGCCACGATGCCGGTCGGGACGTGCGTGATGCGGACGGCCGAGTCGGTGGTGTTCACGCTCTGCCCGCCGGGCCCGCTCGAGCGGTAGACGTCGATGCGCAGGTCGTTGTCGTCGATGGTCACGTCGACCGGCTCCGCCTCGGGCGACACGAGCACGCCGGCGGCCGAGGTGTGCACGCGTCCCTGCGACTCGGTGACAGGCACCCGCTGGACCCGGTGCACGCCGCCCTCGAACTTGAGCAGGGCGTACGGCGCCTGGCCGGGCTCGACCGTGCCGCGCGCCTTCACCGCCGCGGTGACCGACTTGTAGCCGCCGAGGTCGGACTCCGTGGCGTCGAGCACCTCGACGCTCCACCCGCGGGTCTCGGCGTAGCGGGAGTACATCCGGAGCAGGTCGCCGGCGAACAGCGCCGACTCCTCGCCGCCCTCCCCCGACTTGATCTCCAGGAGCGCGTCCTTGCCGTCGGCGGCGTCGCGCGGCACCAGCAGCCGGCGCAGCCGCTCCGAGGCGACCTCGCGGCGCGCGGCCAGCTCCTCGGCCTCCGCGGCGAAGGCGGGGTCGTCGGCACCGAGCTCGCGGGCGGCCTCGACGTCGTCGCCGAGCGTGAGCCAGTCCTGCCACGTCGTCACGACCGCGGTCAGCTCGGCGTAGCGCTGGTTGAGCTCCTTGGCCAGGCGCTGGTCGGCGTGGGTCTCCGGGAGGGCCAGTCGCTGCTCGATCTCGGCGTGCTCCTGGCGCATGCCCTCGACGGCCTCGAACATCGGACTCCTTCTCGGTTCCCCCGGCGGCTGGACAGACGACAAGGCGCCGGCCACCCGCACGGAGCGGGCGACCGGCGCCTGACGTGGACTACTTCTTCTCGGCCGGGGCCTTCTTGGCGTAGCGGGCCTCGAAGCGAGCGACGCGGCCGCCGGTGTCGAGGATCTTCTGCTTGCCGGTGTAGAACGGGTGGCACTGCGAGCAGACGTCGGCGTGGAGCTTGCCGGAGGTCGCGGTGCTGCGGGTGGTGAACGACGCGCCGCAGGTGCAGGTGACGGCGGTCTCGACGTAGTCGGGGTGGGTGTCCTTCTTCATAGTGTCCTCTCAGGTGTTCCGGGTCGCCTGCGTGGATCGCATGTGACGTGAACCGGAACCGACGCACAAGTGTGCCACCGGTCCGAACGCCCGCGCCAATCCAGACATTCCCGCGTGGGTGTGCGCCTCAGCGGACGCCGATGACCTTGCTGACGGCCTGCGACGAGTCGGCCGCCGCGAGCTGCTTGCGGATGTCGCCGACGACCGCTCCCTCGGCGGGCGCGAGGAGCTTCTCCTCGTGCCGGGTCCCGGACGCGACGACGTCGACGGCCGGCACGATGCCCCGGGCGGCACGCTCGGCACTGAGCGCCAGCTCCCAGTTCTCGGTGCCGGCGATCTCCTCGAGGAAGAACTCGTCGGTGGCCGAGCCGGTGCCCACCGCGACCGTCGCCAGCACGGTCAGCGAGCCGGCGTCCTCGATCTTGCGCGCGGCGCCGAAGAACTCCTTGGTGGGGTGCACCGCGGACGCGTCGACGATGCCCGCGAGCACGCGGCCGTTGGCCGGCGCGGCCAGGTTGTAGGCACGGCCGAGGCGGGTGAGCGAGTCCAGCAGCACGACCACGTCGTGGCCGAGCTCGACGAGCCGCTTGGCGCGCTCGATGGCGAGCTCGGCGACCAGGGTGTGGTCGGCCGGCTGCCGGTCGAAGGTCGAGGCGACGACCTCGCCCTTGACGGCGCGCTGGAAGTCGGTGACCTCCTCGGGCCGCGCGTCGACGAGCACCACCATCACGTGGCACTCGGGGTTGTTGGTGGTCACGGCCTGCGCGATGGACTGCAGGAGGGACGTCGCGCCCGTACGCGGCGGGGTGAGGATCAGGCCGCGCTGGCCCTTGCCGACCGGTGCGGCGATGTCGATGACCTTGCCGGTGGGGTTGGCGTCGTCGGTGGCCAGGCGGAGCCGCTGGTGCGGGTGCACCGGCACGGCGTCGGAGAACTCCGGACGCTCCTTGGCGCCCTCGGCCTCGGTGCCGTTGATGCTGTCGATGCGGACCATCGGGTTGAACTTCTCCCGACGCTCCCCCTCGCGCGGCTGGCGGACCTGGCCGACCACCGCGTCGCCGCGGCGCAGGTGGTACTTGCGCACCATCGACAGCGAGAGGTAGACGTCCTCGGGGCCGGGCAGGTAGCCCGAGGTGCGCACGAAGGCGCAGTTGTCGAGCACGTCGAGGATGCCGGCGGCCGGCACCAGGACGTCGTCCTCGAGGATCGTGGTGTCGGGCTCGCTGCGGTTGGCGCCGGTGCGGGCCGTCGTACGGTCGCGGCCACGACGGCGACGGTTGCGACGGCTGCCGCCCTCGCCGTCCTCGTCGTCGTCCTGCTGGTCCTGGTGGCGCTGGTCCTGCTGGCGGTCCTGGTTGCGGTCCTGGGCCCGCTGCTCCTGGGCCCGCTGCTCCTGGGTCCGCTGCTCGCGCTGGTCCTGGCGCTGGTCCTGCTGGCGGTCCTGGTTGCGCTGGCCCTGCTGGTTGCCCTGCTTCTGGGCGCCCTGCTGGTTGCCCTGCTTCTGACCCTGCTGCTTGTCGCTCTTCTGGTCCTGCTTGTCCTGCTGCTGCTTGTCCTGCTTCTGCTCGGGCTGCTTCTGCTCGGGCTGCTTCTGCTCGGGCTGCTTCTGCTCGGTCTGCTTCTGCTCGGGCTGCTTCTGCTCCGCGGCCTCGGCAGCCTGCTCCGCGGCGCGCTGCTTGCGGGTGCGGGTGCGCACGGTCGTCTGAGGTGCCGGCTCCTCGGAGCGGGCCGGCTCGTCGGTGCGAGCGGGAGCCGGGTCCGGGGACGGCGCGGCTTCCTGCTGGGCCGGCTTCTGGGCCTGCTTCCCGGCCGACGCGTTCGGGGACTGGGCGGCCTTGATGGCCTCGACCAGCTGCGCCTTCTTCATCGAGCCGGCGCCGGCGATGCCCATGCCACCGGCCATGGACTTGAGGTCCGCGAGCAGCATCGAGCCGAGGCCGCCGGACTTCGAGGCCTTGCGGGCGGGCTTCGTCGCGGCGTCGGGTGCCGTGTCCTGCGAGTCGGCAGGGGTGGCGGCAGAGGGAGTCTCGGTCACGTGGATCCTTCGCACGTTGCGTCGCCGGCAGTGACCGGACGAGCGGCCCAGCTGCGGCGGATGGTGGTCGCCCGGTCGCGCGGTCGGACGACCGGGACGGGCTGGTGCGCCGAACGGCGCGCCGTCAGGTTAGCAGGGCAGCACCCTGGGACTCGATCACCAGGTCGTGACACTCCCAGCCGTCCGGGCAACGCGCGCGGAGCGAGGAGGTGTCGGCCGTGCCGAAGGCCAGCACCGTGGGACCGGCACCCGAGACCACGGCCGGTACGCCGTCCGCGCGCAGGCGGCGTACGAGTGCGAGCGTCTCCGGCATGGCCGGCTCGCGCTGGTCCTGGTGCAGCCAGTCGCGGGTCGCGGCGAGCAGGTGCTCGGGCTGGCCGTTGAGGGCAGCGACCAGCAGGGCCGCGCGACCGGAGTTCGCCGCGGCGTCCGCGTGCGGGACGATCGCGGGCAGGAGCCCACGGGCGACCGTGGTCTCGACGCCCGTCGGCGGCACGAAGGCCACGGCCGTGATCCTCGGGTCGACGCCGGCGCGGACGGCGAACCAGCGATCGTCCTCGCGACCGGAGATCACGAAGCCACCGAGGAATGCCGGCGCGACGTTGTCGGGGTGGCCCTCCAGGTCCGCGGCGAGGCCGAGGAGCGCCTCGTCGGAGGCGAGGAGCTGACCGCCCGCGACGAGCCCGCGTGCCAGGACCACGCCGGCGACGATCGCGGCCGAGGACGAGCCGAGCCCGCGGGCGTGCGGGATCCGGTTGCGGCACGACAGGCGCAGGCCCGCCGGCTGCGCCCCCATCAGGTCGAAGGCGGCCCGCATGGCGCGCACGACCAGGTGCGTCTCGTCGCGGGGCACGCCGTCGGCGCCCGCGCCCTCGACCTCGACGAGGAGCCCCTCGCCCACGACCTCGGCCTCGAGCTCGTCACGCAGCGACACCGCGAGGCCGAGGGAGTCGAAGCCCGGCCCGAGGTTGGCCGAGGTGGCGGGGACGCTGACGCGCACCGGCCCGTCGACGAAGGTCGCCACGCTCAGGCCAGCCCGGCGGCGGCTGCCGCGGCGGCCACGTCGGCGTCCACGACCGTGTCGACGACGTCGCCGTAGGACTCGAGCGCGGTGGCGGTGTCCTTGAGCCCGTGGCCGGTCACCGTGATCGCGACCGTCGTGCCGGCGTAGGTCTCCCCCGCCGCGAGCTCGGCGAGGAGCCCCGCGACGCCGGCCGCGGACGCGGGCTCGACGAAGACGCCGTCGTGGCGCGCGAGCTGGGCCTGCGCGGCGAGGATCTGGGCGTCGCTGACCGCGGCGAACCGGCCGCCCGACTCGTGGGCCGCTGCCTCGGCGAGCTTCCACGACGCGGGATTGCCGATGCGGATCGCGGTCGCCTTGGTCTCCGGGTCCGGGAACGGCTCACCGGTCACCAGCGGCGAGGCGCCCTCGGCCTGGAAGCCCCGCATCACCGGGCGCTTGCTGGCGCGGCCGAGGTCGGCGTACTGCTCGTAGCCCATCCAGTAGGCCGAGATGTTGCCGGCGTTGCCCACCGGGAGGAGGTGGTAGTCGGGTGCGTCGCCGAGGAAGTCGCAGATCTCGAAGGCCGCGGTCTTCTGGCCCTGGAGGCGCACCGGGTTGACCGAGTTGACCAACGCCACGGGGTAGTCCCAGGCCAGCCCCTTGGCCATCTGCAGGCAGTGGTCGAAGTTGCCGCGCACCATGATGATCTGGGCGCCGTGCACGACCGCCTGGGCCATCTTCCCGGCCGCGATCTTGCCCTCCGGCACGAGCACCAGCGGCTTGAGGCCGGCCTTCGCGGCGTACGCCGCCATCGACGCCGACGTGTTGCCGGTCGAGGCGCAGACCACGGCCTGCGCGCCCTCGTGCTTGGCGACCGAGATCGCCGTGGTCATGCCGCGGTCCTTGAAGGAGCCGGTCGGGTTGTCGCCCTCGACCTTGAGCCAGACCTGCGCGCCGGTCAGCGACGAGAGCCACTCCGAGTGCACGAGGGGCGTGCCGCCCTCGCGGAGGGTGACGGCCTCGAGGCCCTCGGGCAGCAGGTCGATGAGGTCGCGGTACTCCTCGATGAGGCCACGCCACTGGGGCCTCATTCGTCGCCACCCTCGACGCGCATCACCGAGGTGACCTCGCGGACGATGTCCATCGCGCGCAGCTGTTGTACGGTGGCGCTCAGCGCGGCGTCCGGGGCCGCGTGGGAGACGACGACGAGCTGGGCGTCGGCGCCGCGCCCCTCCTGCCGCACCGTCTGGATCGAGACGTCGTGGTCGGCGAAGGCGTTGGCGACCGCCGCGAGCACGCCCGCGCGGTCGTCGACGTCGATGGCGACGTGGTAGCGGGTGCGGGTCTCGCCCATCGGCTGCACCGCGCGGTCGGCGTAGGCCGACTCCCCCGCGCCGCGGGTCTCGGCGAGGCGGTTGCGCGCGACCGTCACCAGGTCGCCGAGGACGGCGCTGGCGGTGGGCGCGCCACCCGCGCCCGGGCCGTAGAACATGAGCTGGCCGGCGGCCTCGGACTCGACGAAGACCGCGTTGTAGGCCTCGCGCACGCTGGCGAGCGGGTGCGAGCGCGGGATCATCGCCGGGTGCACGCGGGCGGCGACCTGGTCGCCGCGCAGCTCGCAGATCGCGAGCAGCTTGACGACCGCGCCCATGTCGCGGGCGCTGGCGACGTCGGCGGCGGTGACCTCGGAGATGCCCTCGCGGTAGACGTCGGACGCGGTGACCCGGGAGTGGAAGGCCAGGCTGGCCAGGATCGCGGCCTTGGCCGCGGCGTCGAAGCCCTCCACGTCGGCGGTCGGGTCGGCCTCGGCGTAGCCGAGCTGCTGGGCCTCCTCGAGCGCCTCGGAGAAGCCGGCGCCGGAGGTGTCCATCTTGTCGAGGATGAAGTTCGTGGTGCCGTTGACGATGCCCAGCACGCGGGTCACCTTGTCCCCCGCCAGCGACTCGCGCAACGGCCGCAGGATCGGGATCGCGCCGGCGACGGCCGCCTCGTAGTAGAGGTCGCGCTCGGCCTTGGCAGCGGCCTCGAAGAGCGTGGGCCCGTCCTCGGCCAGCAGCGCCTTGTTGGCGGTCACGACGCTGGCACCGTTCTCGAGCGCCGAGAGGATCAGCGAGCGCGCGGGCTCGATGCCGCCGATGACCTCGACGACGAGGTCGACGTCCTCACGCGCGACCAGCGCCGTGGCATCGGTGGTCAGCAGGCCCTCGGGGACCTCGACCTCGCGGGGCGCGTCGAGGCGGCGTACGGCGACGCCGACCAGCTCGACCGGCGCGCCCACCCGGGCGGCCAGGTCGTCGTGCTGCTCGGTCAGCAGCCGCACCACCTGCGAGCCGACGGCCCCGCAGCCGAGCACGGCCACCTTGAGAGTTCGCTCGCTCATGAAGAAACACCCACATCGGTCGCCAACAGGTCGGCCTCAGTCTCTCGTCGCAGCACGGTGAAAGTCTTCCCGTCCCGAACTCCGATCACCGGAGGACGCAGCGCGTGGTTGTAGTTGGAGGCCATGGATCTGCAGTAGGCACCCGTCCCGGGCACCGCGACGAGGTCGCCGGGGCGTACGTCGCCGGGCAGGAACTCGTCCTTGACCACGATGTCACCGGCCTCGCAGTGCTTGCCCACCACGCGGGTCAGCGACGCCGGGGCGGGCGAGGCCCGCGAGGCGAGGGTGGCGGAGTAGTCGGCGTCGTAGAGGGCGGTGCGGATGTTGTCGCTCATCCCGCCGTCGACCGAGACGTAGGAGCGGCGCGCGCCTCCGTCGAGGGCGACCTCCTTCACCGTACCGACCTCGTAGACGGTGCACATCGACGGCCCGACGATGGCGCGGCCGGGCTCGATCGAGAGCCGCGGCTCGGTGATGCCCAGTGCCCGGCACTCGTGGGCGACGATCGCGGACATGCCGGAGGCGAGCACCTCGGGCTCGGCGGGGTCGTCCTGGGTGGTGTAGGCGATGCCGAAGCCGCCGCCGAGGTCCATCTCGGGCATCTCCACCCCGACCTCGTCGCGGACCCGCGCGTGCAGGGCCAGGACGCGGCGGGCCGCGACCTCGAAGCCCGAGGTGTCGAAGATCTGGCTACCGATGTGGGAGTGCAGGCCCAGCAGGCGCAGACCGGGAGCGGCGTGCACGCGGCGCACCGCCTCGAGGGCGTCGCCGCTGGCGATGGAGAAGCCGAACTTCTGGTCCTCGTGCGCGGTGGCGATGTACTCGTGGGTGTGGGCCTCCACGCCGGCGGTGACGCGGACCATCACTCCGACGCCCTCGCTGGTCGAGGTGCGAGCGCCAGCGAGCCTCGAGGCCACGTCGGCCAGCCTCTCGATCTCGTCGAACGAGTCGACGATGACCCGGCCCACCCCGAGCGCGACGGCGCGCTCGAGCTCGGCGGGGGTCTTGTTGTTGCCGTGGAAGCCGACGCGCTCCATCGGGAAGCCGGCCCGCTCGGCGACGGTCAGCTCCCCGCCCGAGCAGACGTCGAGGGAGAGGCCGTCCTCGGCCAACCAGCGCGCGACGGTGGTGCAGAGGAAGGCCTTGCCGGCGTAGAACACGTCGTAGCCGGCGAAGGCGTCACGGAACGCGCGGGCCCGGGCGCGGAAGTCGTCCTCGTCCAGGACGTACGCCGGTGAGCCGTGCTCGCGGACCAGCTCGGGCAGCGGCACTCCCCCGACGGCCAGGACACCGTCGGACTTGGCGGCCGTGCGCGACCAGAGGTGGGCGACCAGCGCGTTGGGGTCCTCGGGCTCACGCAGCCAGTGGGGGCCGCGCAGGGCACCGTCGGCGTGCGCCCAGCCGGACGGGTGGGCGGTCGGCACGACCGATCACATCCTCTCGGGGGCGGTGACGCCGAGCAGGTCGAGGCCGTTGGCGATGACCGTGCGGGTCGCCGCGACCAGGACCAGCCGCGCCTCGTTCGCCGCCGTGACCGGCTCGTCGCCCTGCGGGAGCATGCGGCACTCCTTGGTGTCGTACCACTTGTTGAACACCGCCGCGGTGTCCTCGAGGTAGCGCGCGACGCGGTGCGGCTCGCGCAGCTCCGCGGCGCTCGCCACCACCCGCGGGTAGTCGGCCAGGGCGCGCAGGAGTCGACCGTCGAGCTCGTGGTCGAGCAGGGAGGGGTCGAAGGTCTCGCCCGGCAGCGCCATGCCCACGTCGGCGGCGTTCTCCATCATCCGGCAGGTGCGGGCGTGGGCGTACTGGACGTAGTAGACGGGGTTGTCGGCCGAGGCCTTGGTGATCTCGGCGACGTCGAGCGTCAGCGGGCTGTCCGCGGGGTAGCGGGCCAGCGAGTAGCGCAGCGCGTCGACGCCGATCTCGTCCATGAGCTCGTTGAGCGTGACGATGGTGCCGGCCCGCTTGGAGAGCTTCATCTCCTCGCCGTCGCGCATGATCTTGACCATCTGGCCGATCATCACGTCGAGCGTCAGCGCCGGGTCGTCGCCCACGCAGGCCGCCATCGCCCGCAGGCGACCGACGTAGCCGTGGTGGTCGGCGCCGAGCAGGTAGATGCAGTGGTCGAAGCCGCGCGAGCGCTTGTTGAGGTAGTAGGCGGTGTCGGAGGCGAAGTAGGTCAGCTCGCCGTTGGATCGGATCAGCACCCGGTCCTTGTCGTCACCGAAGTCCGTGGTCCGCATCCACAGCGCACCGTCGGCCTCGAACAGGTGGCCGTTGTCCTTGAGGCCCTGGAGCGTGTCCGCCACCGACCCGTCCGAGCCGGCCGCGTGCAGCCCGCGCTCGGAGAACCACACGTCGAAGTGGGTGTTGAAGCCGTCGAGCTGGTCCTGCTGCTCCTTGAGCTGCAGGGCGTAGCCGGCCTCGCGGAAGGCCTGCAGGCGCTCGTCCTCGGGCAGGTCGACGATGCCGGGCTGCTCGGCCACGATGGCCGCGGCCAGGTCGGCGATGTAGGCGCCCTGGTAGCCGTCGGCCGGGATCGGGCGACCGAGGGCAGCGGCCTCCAGCGACGCACCGAACAGGTCCATCTGGTTGCCGCGGTCGTTGATGTAGAACTCGCGCGCCACGTCCGCACCGGCTGCCTGCAGCACCCGCGCGATCGCGTCGCCGAGCACGGCCCAGCGCGTGTGCCCCAGGTGGAGGGGCCCGGTGGGGTTGGCAGAGATGAACTCGACGTTGATCTTCTGCCCCGAGAGGACCTCGGACCTGCCGTACGCCGCACCGGCCGCGACGACGTCCGCCGCGACCCGGCCCTGGGCACCCGCCTCGACGCTCACGTTGAGGAACCCGGGGCCGGCGACCTCGACGTCGCTGATGCCGTCAGCAGCACGCAGCCGCTCGGCGACGAGCTCGGCGAAGGCGCGGGGATTGGTCCCCGCCTTCTTGGCCAGCTGCATCGCGACGTTGGTGGCGTAGTCGCCGTGACCCTTCTGCCGGGGTCGCTCCACCGTGACCTGGGTCGGCACGCCGTCGGGCAGCGTGATCGTGCCGTCGGCGACGAGGGCCCCCAGCACGTCGACGATGGTCTCGGAAAGCTGCTCAGGATTCACCCGGCAAGCCTATCGGCGGACCGCTCCCCCGCCCGAACCGGTTTCACGCCCTGGTTCGCCCGCGGCCGTCTTGGCCCTAGGGTCCTGCCTGTGACGACGCACCCGACCTATGACCAGCTCTTCGACCTCCCGGCCTACGTCGAGCAGCCCGTGCCGATGCCGTTCGAGGACATCAACGGCCACCTCAACGTGCGCCACTACATCGGCATCGCCAGCGAAGGCCTCGACGAGTCGCTCGTCGAGGTCGGGATCCCGCAGATGTGGCCGCTCACCCACGGCCACGCCTGCTTCACCGCCGAGCACCACGTGACCTACCTGCACGAGCTCCGCACCGGCGACACGATGTCGGCCCGCGTGCGGCTCCTGGGCCGCTCCGAGCGCGCCGGGCACGCGCTGGTCTACCTGCTCGACGAGACCCACGAGCGCGTGGCGTGCGTGGTCGAGGAGGTCTTCCTCCACATCGACATGGAGACCCGGCTGACGGCGCCGTGGCCCGACGACGTGGCCACCGCACTCGACGCCCGGGTCGCCGAGCACGCCGCGTTGCCGTTCGACGCGCACACCTCGGGCTCGCTCGGGCTGCGCTGAGTCGAGGTCGTTGCACGACCCGGCCGGGTGAGGCGGTAGTCTTCACCGCGCGCTGGCCCAGCCGGCGCAGGCCTCCGTAGCTCAGGGGATAGAGCACTGGTTTCCGGTACCAGGTGCCGCAGGTTCGAATCCTGCCGGAGGCGCACCTCGCACGACTCGACCCGAGGCCCGGACCCACGAGGTCCGGGCCTTCCGTCGTCGTAGGTCACCCAGCTGTGGCCCATACCCCGGGTAACGGGTCCAAGGTCGCACTCCCGCCCCCACCGGTGGGGGCGGAAGTGCTGCCTCGGACCCGTTACTTGCGGATGGGCAGGCTGCACTTCCGCCGGTGACCACCGTCACCAATCCGTGCCTGCGTCGTTGATCGCGCGAGGGAGCTACCGGCCGGTCACAGGGGATGCGGTCGTGTTGTCGGCTCCCGATCCTTTGGGAGGGACCATGAGGGACCACGTACGACACAGCATCCGCCGCCGGGCGACCGCGGCGCTCGGCGCCGGGCTCAGCGTCGGGCTCGTCCTCGGCACGGGCGCCACCGCGCCCGCGACCGCCGCTGAGGGAGTCACTGCGAGCGCCGCGAAGGCCGCCCGGGCAGACCGCCTGAGCAACTTCGGCTACCGGGGCGACGTCTACGGCGTGAAGCTGGTGACCGACAGCGTCGAGGCGCTCAACCTCAAGGACGCCCACGCCCAGCAGCTGTGCACGCGGGCGGTCGGGAAGGTGGTCGAGGCCGACAGCATCGTGTCGGTGCCGGACAACCCGCTCATCAACGTCTCGGCCAGCACCAGCCGCACCGAGACGTACGTCGACGGCGCCACGCACGGCGTGCGCGGGACGAACACCATCGGCGACATCAGCATCGGCGGCACGGTCGGTCCGCTGACCACGCCGAAGCTGGTGATCAAGGGGCTCCGCACGACGGCCAACGCGTTCCACACCCCGCAGGGCTACGGGCACGACGAGAGCTTCACCTTCGCGAGCATCTCGCTGAGCCTGCTCGAGAACACGGTCGTGGAGAGCCTTCCGCCGGAGCTCCAGGAGCTCCTCGCGCCGCTGCAGCAGGTCACCGACACGGTCTTCACCGGCACCCAGCAGGCGGCCCAGGAGGTCTTCCAGGTGCTGAGCGACGTGACCAAGCCGATCCAGATCCCCGGCCTCGGCAGCATCGCCCTCGGCTACGAGAACGGCCGCGCCAACAACCACAACGCCCAGTCGCAGGCCTCCGCCCTGCGCATCGAGGTCACCGCCGGCGAGCGCCGCCAGCTCGTCGAGCTCGGCACCGCGCGCGTGCGCATGGGTGGGCCCGCCCCCGTCGGCGTCTTCCGCTCCGGCGGCACGGCGATGGACTACCAGGCCCTCCAGGGCGCCCTGAAGTTCGGCAACGTCCAGCACAAGGCACTGCCGTGCCAGGGCTCGCAGGGCCGCACGCAGACCTACCAGGTCCCCAACGCCAGCCAGCTCCTCCCGGTGCCGGTGCTGCTCGAGGGCGTCACCTACCAGGTCAACGGCGACCAGTTCCGCGGCAAGAAGGTCGCCAAGGGCTGGTCCCGCACCGCGATCCGGTCGGTGTCGATCCCCACCGCCCAGCTGGTCATCAGCGACGTCAGCTCGCGCGCGGCGATGCGCCAGAAGGCCGGCAAGCGGGTGCGCTCCAAGATCTCGACCGGCATCGGGTCCATCACCGTCGGCGGGCAGCCCGTCGAGGTCCCGGCCCCCGGGGGCGTGGTCGAGCTCCCCAACGGCGCGGGTGAGATCCAGCGCCAGCTCGTCGACACCGGGTTCCGCGGATCGCAGGTCATCGGCCTGCGGATCAAGCTCTACTCCGAGGCCGTGGTCATCGACCTGGCCCGCACCGCGGGCCGGATCTACCCCTACTGACCAGCCGTCGGCCGATCAGCAGCCCCGCAGCTGCGCGTCGCCGCGGGCCTCGCGCCCCAGGCGCCGGGCCTGCGCGACATCGGGGAAGACCACGCTCGCCGCCCCGACGAAGCCGATCCGGCCGCGGAGGACGCACGTCGTGATCTTCGACGGATCGACCTGGGCGACCGCCTGGGCGAGCTCGAACAGCTCGGCCGGCGAGGCATTGGTGTCGGTGTGCTCCAGCACCGTCATCACACCGCGCTCGATGAACCCGGGGACGTCGGCCTGGGCGCGGATGCGCGCGTGGATCCCGCGCAGGGTGCGCTGCTGGTTGGCCGAGCGGTCGAAGTCGCCCCCGGCCAGGCCGTAGCGGATGCGGGAGAAGGCCATCGAGCCGTAGCCGTCGAGGCGGATCCTGCCCTTCGCGAAGCCCTCCTTCTTCAGGTTGGGGTCGGAGAACCGGCGCGGGTTGGTGACGGTGATGCCGCCGATGTCGTCGACCATGTCCTCGAAGAACGGGAACCGCGTCACCATCACGTAGTCGGGCTCGATGCCGATGAGGTTGCTCATCGCCCCCGCCATGCCGCGCGGGCCGGAGAAGTAGAGCGCGGAGTTGATCTTCTCCCGGCCGTGGCCGGGGATGCTGACCCAGGAGTCACGGGGTACGCCGATGGCGGTGGCGGCGCCGGTGCGGGTGTTGATCCCGATCATCTGCAGGGCGTCGCCGCGGGCGCGGGTCATCGCCTGGCCGGGACGCGCGTCGGAGCCGACGGCGAGGATCCAGACCACGTCCGCGCCCCCGGTGGCGACGCCCTGGGCGTGGCGGATCTTCACCAGGCTGACCTCGGAGGACTGCACCGAGGACTGCGGGACCACCAGCGCGGTGAGGGCCAGCACGCCGGCGAGGACCGCCGCGCGGACGGCTCCTCGGGCCCGGAGCAGCGTGGTCGACGGTGAGGTCATCGGGTCGATCCCTTCGCCAGGTCGTAGCCGAAGATGCGCCATGCGCCCCGCTTGTGGGTCAGGAACAGGCGTCCGCGCACCGTCGTGGTCGCGGGTCGCTCCCCCGTGCTGTCGAAGCGGAGCAGGACGTGGGCCGTGACGCTGCGGGCCCGTCCCTGCGTGGCCAGGATGTCGAGCGAGACCGTGCGCCGCCGCGGAGTCACCGCGTCGACGTGCGGAGCCCGGGTCTGGTTGGTGAGCAGTGCCTTGTCAGCGCGGGCCCGCTGCTCGGCGCCGTCGGTGAAGCCCGGAAAGGCCGACGGGAAGCTGCTGCGCGGGTAGGTGCCGCCGAGGTAGGCCGCGTCCCACCAGCGGTCGACGACCGCGCCGACCTGGATGCGTACGGCCTTGCGCCGCGGGTCGGGGAGCCGACCGTGGACCCGGCGGATCCGAGTGGTCGTCTCGACCGGGTTCGAGGCCAGGCTCGCCTGGGCATCGCTGCGGCTCAGCCGCTCGGGCGCGGCGGAGGGTTCGGCACCCGACCGGCACGCGGTCGCGGACAGGGGGACGAGCAGGGCCAGCACGAGTCCGGCGCAACGGCGGGCCCACGGGTTGAGGCCCGTCGAGGGGCTTGGCATGTACGACTCCAGCGGGTGGAACGGGGTGTGGGCCACACCATGCCTCAAACCCTGAGCCCGGCCCTGCATTTGCGAGCGTGTGCGACTAGCCTTGTCAGCGCCCTAGACAGGCACAGTTGTCAAACCCATGCGCGAAGAGATCTGGAAGAGGCGAAACAAGCGTGGCGCAGTCCCCGAACGGGCAGTCCGGCAACCAGTCATCGGTTGCACCTTCATCTGACCTGGGAGCCAACGAGTGGCTCGTGGACGAGATGCGGGAGCAGTACGACAAGGATCCCTCGAGCGTGGGTCCGGAGTGGGCTGCGTACTTCGGCAACGGGGCCTCGGCCACGTCCGCCACGAGCGCCGCGCCTGCCAAGGCTGCGGCCCCGGCGAAGGCGCCTGCGAAGGCCCCCACCAAGGCGCCGGCACCGGCTGCTGCGAAGCCGGCGGAGAAGCCCGCGGAGAAGCCCGCTGAGGCGCAGAAGTCGCCCGCGAAGTCGACGCCGCGCCCCGCCGCCGCTGCCGAGGAGCCGGCCAAGGGCACCAGCAAGCCCGTCGCCAAGGATCCCAAGCCCGCGGCGCCGTCGCCGACCAGCGACTCCCCCACCTACACCGTCCTGCGCGGCGCCCCTGCCCGCACCGCGGCCAACATGGACGCCTCGCTGTCGGTGCCCACCGCCACCTCGGTGCGCTCGGTGCCGGTCAAGCTGCTGTGGGACAACCGCACCGTCATCAACAACCACCTCGCCCGCGCCCGCGGCGGCAAGGTCTCCTTCACGCATCTCATCGGCTACGCCCTCGTGCGCGCCCTGCGCGACATGCCGGAGATGAACGTCGGCTACGAGGTCGTGGACGGCAAGCCGAACCTCGTCATCCCGGCCCACATCAACCTCGGGCTCGCGATCGACATGAAGAAGCCCGACGGCACCCGGCAGCTGCTGGTGCCGAGCATCAAGGGCGCGGAGTCGATGGACTTCGCCGCGTTCTGGACGGCGTACGAGGACGTGGTCCGCAAGGCGCGCGACAACAAGCTGACCGTGGCCGACTTCCAGGGCACCACGATCTCGCTCACCAACCCCGGCGGCATCGGCACCGTCCACTCCGTGCCGCGCCTGATGGCGGGCCAGGGCGCGATCATCGGCGTCGGCGCGATGGAGTACTCGCCGGAGTGGCAGGGCGCCTCGGAGGAGGCGATCAACCGCAACGCCATCAGCAAGTCGATGACGCTGACCTCGACCTACGACCACCGCGTCATCCAGGGTGCGCAGTCGGGTGAGTTCCTCAAGCGCGTGCACGCCCTGCTCATCGGCGAGAACGACTTCTACGACGAGATCTTCCGCTCGCTGCGCATCCCCTACGAGCCGATCCGCTGGGCGCGTGACGTCGTGGCCAGCCACGACGACGACATCGTCAAGCAGGCGCGCATCCTCGAGCTGATCCACGCCTACCGGGTCCGCGGCCACCTCATGGCCGACACCGACCCGTTGGAGTACCGCCAGCGCAGCCACCCCGACCTCGAGATCGAGTCGCACGGACTCACCCTGTGGGACCTCGACCGCGAGTTCGCCACCGGCTCGTTCGGGGGCGAGGGCCGGCGCTTCATGAAGCTGCGCAACATCCTCGGCATCCTGCGCGACTCCTACTGCCGCACCACCGGCATCGAGTACATGCACATCATGGATCCCGAGCAGCGCAAGTGGATCCAGGAGCGCGTGGAGCAGCCGCACGTGAAGCCGCCCCGCGAGGAGCAGCTGCGGATCCTGCTCAAGCTCAACCAGGCCGAGGCCTTCGAGACGTTCCTCCAGACCAAGTTCGTCGGGCAGAAGCGCTTCAGCCTCGAGGGGGGCGAGACCACCATCCCGCTCGTCGACGAGATCTGCGAGGCGGCCGCCGAGACCGGCCTCGACGAGGTCTGCATCGGCATGGCCCACCGCGGCCGGCTCAACATGCTCGCCAACATCGTCGGCAAGAAGTACAGCCAGATCTTCCGCGAGTTCGAGGGCAACATCGACCCGCGCACCGTGCAGGGCTCCGGCGACGTGAAGTACCACCTCGGCGCCGAGGGCGAGTTCGTCGCCGGGTCGGGCGACAAGATCAAGGTCTCCGTGGCCGCGAACCCCTCGCACCTCGAGGCGGTCAACCCGGTCCTCGAGGGCATCGCCCGCGCCAAGCAGGACCTGCTCGACCAGGGTGAGAAGTTCCCGGTGCTGCCCCTGCTGGTGCACGGCGACGCCGCGTTCGCCGGCCAGGGCGTGGTGGCCGAGACCCTCAACCTGTCGCAGCTGCGGGGCTACCGCACCGGCGGCACCGTGCACGTGGTCATCAACAACCAGGTCGGCTTCACCACCGCCCCGGGCTCCTCGCGCTCCTCCCTCTACGCCACCGACGTGGCGCGGATGGTGCAGGCGCCGATCTTCCACGTCAACGGCGACGACCCGGAGGCGTGCATCCGCGTCGCCCGGCTCGCCTTCGACTACCGCCAGGCGTTCAACAAGGACGTCGTCATCGACCTCGTGTGCTACCGCCGTCGCGGTCACAACGAGGGCGACGACCCGTCGTACACCCAGCCGCTGATGTACGACCTCATCGAGCAGAAGCGCTCGGTGCGCAAGCTCTACACCGAGTCCCTCATCGGTCGTGGCGACATCACGATCGAGGAGGCCGAGCAGGTCCTCAAGGACTACCAGCAGCAGCTGGAGCGGGTCTTCACCGAGGTCCGCGAGGCGAGCTCGGAGGCGCCCACCGAGTGGACGACCGTGCCGGACTACCCGGACAAGCCGACCGGTGACTTCTCCACCGCGGTGACCCCCGAGGTGCTCAAGAGGATCGCGGACAGCTACGTGACGCCCCCGGACGACTTCACCGTCCACCCGAAGGTGATGCCGCAACTCCAGCGCCGTGCCGCCGCGATCACCGACGGTCCCATCGACTGGGGCACCGGCGAGATCCTGGCGTTCGGCTCCCTGCTGATGGACGGTCGCCCGGTCCGGTTGGCCGGCCAGGACTCGCGTCGCGGCACGTTCGTGTCGCGCTTCGCCACGATCATCGACCGCACCAACGCCGACGAGTGGACGCCGCTGACCAACCTCACCGAGGACCAGGCGAAGTTCTACGTCTACGACTCGCTGCTCTCGGAGTACGCCGCGCTCGGGTTCGAGTACGGCTACTCCGTGGCCCGTCCCGAGGCCCTCGTGCTGTGGGAGGCGCAGTTCGGCGACTTCGTCAACGGTGCGCAGACCGTCATCGACGAGTTCATCTCCGCCGGCGAGACCAAGTGGCGCCAGCAGTCGGGCGTCGTCCTGCTGCTCCCCCACGGCTACGAGGGCCAGGGGCCCGACCACTCGTCGGCGCGCATCGAGCGCTTCCTGACGATGTGCGCCGAGGACGCCATGGTCATCGCGCAGCCCTCCACCCCCGCGTCCTACTTCCACCTGCTGCGTCGGCACTCGCTCGGCGAGGAGCACCGACCGCTGATCGTCTTCACCCCGAAGTCGATGCTCAAGCGCAAGGAGGCCGCCTCCAAGCCGGAGGACTTCGTCGGCGACACGACCTTCCGGGCGTTCATCGGTGACGACGCCGCCGACCCCGCGCAGGTCGAGACGCTGATCATGTGCTCGGGTCGCGTCACCTGGGACCTGATGGTCGAGCGGACCAAGCGCGACAACGGCGCCCAGTTCGCCATCGGGCGGATCGAGCGGCTCTACCCGAACCCGGTCGAGGAGATCAGGGCGGAGATCGCGAAGTACCCGAACCTCAAGGCCATCCGCTGGGTGCAGGACGAGCCGCGCAACATGGGCCCGTGGCCGCACTACCAGCTCAACGTGTGGCCCCAGCTCGACCTCACGGTCGAGCCGGTCACGCGCCCGTCGTCGGCCTCGCCCTCGGTGGGCACGGTCAAGCGCCACGTGGAGGAGCAGAAGACGCTCCTCGACACGGCCTTCGAGACGCCGCGCGACCGCGGCAACGACTACTGAGGCACGCAGGGAGAACCACCGGTGTACTTCACCGATCGCGGGATCGAGGAGCTCGAGCGGCGCCGGGGTGACGAGGAGGTCACCCTGGCCTGGCTCGCTGAGCAGCTGCAGGCCTTCGTCGACGCGAACCCCGAGTTCGAGGTCCCGGTCGAGCGGCTCGCCACCTGGCTGGCCAGGCTCGACGACCCCGAGGACTGACACGACTGGACGGCCCGCCCCGGTACCGGGGCGGGCCGTCCTGCTCGGCTCAGGCTGCCTGCGGACGGCGTACGTCGACCGGCTCGTCCGGCTGCGTCGACGCACGGTCGGGCAGCGCGAGGCGGCAGATCTTGCGCGCCACGCTCATCAGCTGCCGGCGCAGCGGTCCGGTGGTGTAGGCGATGCCGTAGCGCTCGCAGATCTCACGCACCTCCGGCGCGATCTGCGGGTAGCGCCGCGCCGGCAGGTCGGGGAACAGGTGGTGCTCGATCTGGTGGCTCAGGTTGCCCGACATGACGTGGAAGAGCGGGCCGCCGGAGATGTTGGCCGAGCCGAGGACCTGGCGGTAGTACCAGTGTCCGCGGGTCTCGTCCTCGCACTCCTCCGTGCTGAAGGTCTCCGCCCCTGCCGGGAAGTGGCCGCAGAAGATGATGTTGAAGGCCCACACGTTGCGCCCCAGGTTGGCTGCGGCGTTGCCCGCGAGCGTGAGCGGGAAGAGCGGGCCGGTGAGCGCCGGGAAGAGCACGTAGTCCTTGAGGGCCTGGCGGCGGACCTTGCGCATGATGCCGGCGTGCAGGGCCGTGTTCTCCTCCAGCCTGCGGGTGCCCTTGACGATGTTCTCCATCTCGAGGTCGTGCATCGCGACGCCCCACTCGAAGAAGACCATCAGCAGCAGCGCGTAGACCGGGTTGCCGAGGTAGTAGGGGTGCCACTTCTGGTCCTCGTCCATGCGCAGGATGCCGTAACCGATGTCGCGGTCCTTGCCGAGGATGTTGGTGAAGGTGTGGTGGATGTAGTTGTGGGAGTACTTCCACTGCTCGCTGGGGCACACGTTGTCCCACTCGTAGACGCGCGAGCTGAGGTGGGGATCGCCCATCCAGTCGTACTGGCCGTGCATGACGTTGTGGCCGATCTCCATGTTCTCCAGGATCTTGGAGGCCGACAGGGCCGCGACGGCGAGCGGCCAGGCGGGCGGGAGGTAGAACAGCGCACGTCCGAGGACCTCGAGCTGCTGCTGGCGCCTGACGACCTCGCGGATGTAGGCGGCGTCGTCCTCACCGAGGTCGGCCAGGACGCGCTGGCGCAGCGCGTCCATCTCCTTGCCGAACTCCTCGAGCTCCTCATCGGTCAGGTGGGGCTTCATGGCGGGTCCTTCCTTCACAGGTCGACGACGCAGTCGCCGACGGGGGCGGAGACACAGATCTGGACGTCCTCGTCGGGGACCGACGACTCGACGCCGGAGAGCACGTTGCGCACGGTGCCCTCGGCCTTGCGGGTGGTGCAGGAGAAGCAGATGCCCATCCGGCAGCCGAAGACCGGACTGAGGCCCGCGGCCTCGGCCTGCTCGAGGATGGAGCCGCCGGTGTTGGCCACCTGCTCGCCGCTGCCGGAGAACACGAGGTCACCCTCGGCGCTGCCGGTGCCGGTCGAGGGCGGCTTGAAGAGCTCCAGGCGGAGCCGGGGGCTCTCGGCGTACGCCGCACGCACCAGGTCGATCATCCCGGCCGGCCCGCACGCCCAGGTGTCGGTGTCGCGGTGGCGCGGGGCCAGTCGACGCAGCTCGAGCTCGTTGAAGACGGCGTCGCCGTGGCGCAGGTGCACCGTGACGTCGTTGTCGGCGGCGGCGATCCGGGCCAGCTCGTCTGCGTAGATCTGGTCGGCCTCGGAGCGGGCGTAGTGCACGAACGTCACCGGACGTCCGGCGCGGCCGTCGTAGCCGTCGCGCAGAAGGGTGCGCAGCATCGACATCGCCGGCGTGATGCCCGAGCCGCCGGTGATGAAGAGCAGCGGGTCGATGCCGGGCGTGGCCGGGCTGACCGGGAGGGTGAAGTCGCCCTGCGCCTGCGAGAGGTGGAGCACCTGGCCGGGCTCGGCGTCGACGAGGTACTTGCTGACCTGGCCGTCCGCGTGGGAGCGGATGGTCAGGGTGATCTGCTCCCCCGGTCCCGAGGCGGGAGAGGAGATCGAGAAGCACCGGGTCATCCGGCGCGCCGAGCCCGGCAGGTCGAGCCCCACCTGGACGTACTGCCCGGCGCGGTGGCCGCGCCAGGTCGCGGTCGGCTGCAGCGTGAGGGTCGCGACGGGCGCGCCGGGGGTGTCGGTCTCGCGGCGTACGCCGACGACGCGGGCGCGCACCTCGTGCGCCGCCCACATCGGGTTGATGCGCGAGAGGTAGTGGTCGACCCCGTGGGGCGAGGCGAGGGCCGCGACGGTGCGCGAGCGGGTGATCCTCGAGACGAGCGCCATGCCGACCTCCCTTTGAGTGAACGTCTGTTCACTCAACTATGGGGTGTTGTCGGCGCCGCGTCAACGCACGTGCCCCGTGATCCACCGCACGTCAGTGCACACATGTCCACAACAGCCGTCGAGGTCGTGCCCTACGATCGCGCCATGGAGGAGACCGCCGAGGCCGGCGAGGGTGAGTCGCGCGCCGAGCGCAAGGAGCGCACCCGGCGGGCGATCCTCGACGCCGCGCTCGCCCTGGCCGCCGACTCCAACCTCGCCGCGATCTCGCTGCGCCAGGTGGCCAAGCAGGT
The DNA here is from genome assembly GCA_964021995.1 of Nocardioides furvisabuli. GTDB lineage: Bacteria > Actinomycetota > Actinomycetes > Propionibacteriales > Nocardioidaceae > Nocardioides > Nocardioides furvisabuli_A. Next base: position 174,882 of record CAXHZJ010000011.1, read on the forward strand.
CGGTGTGGTGCCGACCGCGTTCTACCGCCACTTCGGCTCCCTCGAGCTGCTGGGCCTCGCCCTCGTCGACGAGAGCTTCCGGTCGCTGCGCCTGATGTTGCTCGACGTCTGGCGCCACGCACCGGAGTACCGCGACTTCATCGACGGCTCGCTGCCCATCGTGGCCCAGCACGTGCGGGAGAACCGCTCGCACTACGCCTTCATCGCCCGCGAGCGGACCGCCGGACCGCCCCGGGTACGCGAGGCGATCCGCCACGAGATCGAGCTCATCACCCGCGAGCTGGCGACCGACATCGCCCGTAGCGGGGCCGCGGAGCACTACTCCAGCAAGGACATCGGCCTGCTCGCCGACCTCATCGTCTCCTTCGTGGTCACCATGGCCGAGCGGCTCGTGGAGGACCCCGACTCCGAGGAGCGCATCCTCGCCGACGCGCGCACCCAGCTGCGGATGCTGCTCGTCGGCGCGCTGGGCTGGCGATCGACCGGAAGGACCTGACATGCCCACCGGACTCGCCGCCGACCTCGGCTACGCCCACTCCTCGGCCAACCCGCTGCACCGCCTGGTGCGGTGGGGCGCCGGCACCCGAGCCGGCGGGTGGGTGTTCTCCCACACCCTGCGCCGTCTCGACGACGTCGTGGTCCGGCTCTCCCGCGGGCGCCACAGCGCGCCGGGCCTGCTCGCCGGGCTGGCGGTGCTGGAGGTGACGACGACCGGTCGCAGGTCAGGGCGGCGACGCACCAGCCACCTCATCGCGACGCCGTACGCCGGCACGCTGGCGCTGCTCGGCACCAACTTCGGCCAGGCCTCGACGCCGGCGTGGGTGCTCAACCTGGAGGCCGACCCCCGCGCGACCGTCACCTATCGCGGGGCCTCGCGCGAGGTCGTGGCCCGCGCGGCGACACCCGCCGAGGCCGACGAGGTGTTCGCGCTGGCCGGGCGCTTCTACCCCGGCTACGTCAGCTACCGCGCCCGCGTCGGCACGACGCGGAGGATCCGCGCCTTCGTGCTGGAGCCCGCCTGATCAGGTGCCGGGACGCGGCACCACCGGACGCACGGTGACGTCCGGGATCGTGGCGTCGGTCGGCAGGTCGATGACGTGCACGATCGTGTCGACGACGGTGTCGACGCTGATCCAGCGCGAGGCGTCGTACGTCCGGCCCTCCTGCTCGTGCACCTTCTCCTGCATCGGGGTGGCGGTGCGGCTGGGGTAGACCGTGCTCACCCGGACGCCGTGCTCGACCTCCTCGGCGCGCAGCGCGTCGGCGAACGCGCGCAGCCCGAACTTCGACGCGGCGTACGCCGACCATTCGGCGCTGGCGGTGAGCCCGGCCGAGGAGTTCACGAAGACGACCGTGCCGTGGCTGGCGCGCACGTGCGGCAGGAGCTCACGGGTCAGCACCGCGGGGGCGGTGAGGTTCACCGTGATCTGCTCCTCCCACTCCGCGAGGCGAAGACGGTCGACCCGGCCGAGGTCGACCACGCCGGCGACGTGCAGGAGCGTGTCGACCTCGCCGTCGACCTGCCGGCCGAGGCCGTTGAGCGTGCCGGGATCGGCCAGGTCCGCCACGAGCAGCTGCGCGCGCGGGAAGGTGCGGCCGAGCTCGTCCGCCCGGGCCGTGCTGCGCGCGACGAGGACCAGGTCGTCCCCGCGCTCTGCCAGCCGGTGCGCCAGCGCGAGCCCGATGCCGGACCCGGCACCGGTGACGACGTGCCTCACCGCGTGAAGACGATCTTGCCGAAGACGTCGCCCTGCGCCATGGCCGCGAAGCCGTCGCGCGCCTGCTCCATCGGGATGGCGCGGTCGACGAGCGGGCGGGCGCCGGTGGCGTCGAGGAAGCGGACCAGCCGGTCGAGCTCGGCCCGGGTGCCCATCGTGGAGCCGATGACCGAGAGCTGCTTGAAGAAGATGTGCGTCAGGCCCGCGTCGCCGACGTCGGGCCCGGACGTCGTGCCGCTGATGACGATGCGGCCCCCGGGGCGCAGCGAACGGATCGAGTGGGTCCAGGTCGCCTTGCCGACGGTCTCCATCACCGCGTCCACCTTGACCGGCAGACGGGCGCCCGACTCGAAGACCTCGTGCGCACCCAGCTCGAGGGCGCGGGTGCGCTTGGCCTCGTCGCGGCTGGTCGCCAGCACCGTCAGGCCCGCCGCGCGGCCCAGCGTGATGAGCGCGGTGGCGACACCGCCGCCGGCCCCCTGGACGAGGATGGTCTCGCCGGGCTGGCACGCACCCTGCACGAACAGCATCCGGTAGGCGGTGAGCCAGGCGGTCGGCAGGCACGCCGCCTCCTCGAAGGACAGCGAGGCCGGCTTGGGCACCAGGTTGCGGCGCGGGACGACGACCTGCTCGGCGAAGGTGCCCTGGTGGCGCTCGGAGAGGAGCGAGCGGCCCGGGTCGTCGGCCTCGTCCCCGGTCCAGGCCGGGTCTCCGATGACGCCGTGGACGACGACCTCGTTGCCGTCCTCGTCGAGGCCCGCGGCGTCACAGCCCAGGATCATCGGCAGCGCCTCCTCCCGCAGGCCGACCCCGCGCAGCGACCAGAGGTCGTGGTGGTTGAGGCTGGCGGCCTTGACGGTGACCGTGGTCCACCCGTCGGGGGCCTCGGGGGCGGGACGCTCCCCCACCACCAGCCCGCTCATCGGGTCGTCGAAGGAGAAGGACTCGGCGTAGACGGCGAACATCCCACGACCCTAGCGAATGGGCGGCGTCAACCGGTTGCAGGTCCTCACCACGGGCTGCTGGGTCGTGCAGGCGTTCGGTGCCGAGCACCCGAGCTGGGTGCACGTCCGAAGAGGTTCACGCCGCATCCAGGACAGGTTCAGGAGTCCTGGGACTCAGCGCCGAGCCACTCCGTCGGCGCGAGCAGCAGCGGCCACGGCCTCGCGCACCGCACCCGGCACCCGGGGGTCGAACGGCGAGGGGATGATCAGGTCCTCGCTCAGCGCGTGCCCGACCAGCTCGGCGAGCGCGGTCGCGGCGGCGACCTTCATGCCCTCGGTGATCGCGGTGGCGTGCACGTCGAAGGCCCCGCGGAAGATGCCGGGGAAGGCGAGGACGTTGTTGATCTGGTTCGGGAAGTCCGAGCGACCCGTGGCCACCACGCGGGCGTACTTGTGGGCGAGGTCGGGGTGCACCTCGGGCGTGGGGTTCGCCAGGCCGAAGATGATCGCCTCGGGAGCCATGGAGGCGACGATCTCCTCGGGCACCTGCCCGCCTGAGACGCCGATGTAGACGTCGGCGCCGTCCATCACGTCGGCCAGGGTGCCGCGGCGGCCGAAGACGTCCGCGGTGTCGCGGGCCAGCGCGGCCTTGACCTCGGTGAGGTCGTGGCGCTCGGAGTTGAGCACGCCCTGCCGGTCGAGCACGGCGATGTCGCGCACGCCGGCCTCGAGCAGGATGCGAGCCACGGCCACGCCGGCGGCACCGGCGCCCTGGATCACGACCCGGGCGGTGCCGGGGTCGCGACCGGTGAGCCGGAACGCGTTGGTCAGCGCGGCGAGCGCGACGACGGCGGTGCCGTGCTGGTCGTCGTGGAAGACCGGGATGTCGAGGCGCTCCTTGAGGCGGGCCTCGATCTCGAAGCAGCGCGGCGCCGAGATGTCCTCGAGGTTCACGCCGCCGAAGCTGGGGGCCAGCCGGACCACGGTCTCGATGATCTCGTCGACGTCGGTGGTGTCGAGGCAGATCGGCACGGCGTCGACGCCGCCGAACTGCTTGAACAGCACCGCCTTGCCCTCCATCACGGGCATCGCAGCGGCGGGTCCGATGTCACCGAGGCCGAGGACGGCGGTGCCGTCGCTGACGATGGCGACGACGTTGGGCACCCACGTGTAGTGCTGGGTCATCGACGGGTCGGCGGCGATCGCCTCGCACACCCGCGCCACACCGGGGGTGTAGGCGAGCGAGAGCTCGTCGGGACCGGTGAGGGCGACGGTCGAGACGGTCTCCATCTTGCCGCCGACGTGCAGGTCGAACACGGGATCGCCTGGGTGCGGGTGCGAGGCCATGTCGGCGATACTCGCACAGCTCAGCGCACGCGCAGGGCCCGTCCCACGCGTGGGGAAGGCCACACCCGCAGGCGCACGACGCCGAGCACGGCCTCCTCCGCCACTGGTCCCCGGTGCCGCGAGTCCACGCCCTCGCCGGGGTTGTCGCTCACCAGCCACCAACCCACTGCGCCCGACGCCGTACGCCGCTGCTCCTGCGCCCGCTTGACCACGACCGTCCCGTCCGGGAACCGCGCGACCACCAGAGAGCCCGGCCGCACCTGCGCGCCGTACCTCACGAGCAGCCGGTCACCGTCGCGCAGCACGGGGAGCATCGAGCGACCACCCACCCGGGCGAGACCCCACTGACCCGCGCGTTCCACGCGGAGTAGTGTCGCAGGAGAGCAATTCCCCGACGTTCGAGAGGTTGCACATGCTTCGCACTTTCTTCGCCCCGACCATCGAGGTCTCGGCCCACTGCGACCTGCCGTGCGGTGTCTACGACCCCGCCCAGGCGCGTATCGAGGCCGAGTCGATCAAGGGCATCATCGCCAAGGTCGCCGACAACGACGACCCCGACTTCCGCACCCGCGCGATCCTCATCAAGGAGCAGCGCTCGGAGCTCGTCAAGCACCACCTGTGGGTGCTGTGGACGGACTACTTCAAGCCCCCGCACTTCGAGAAGTACCCCCAGCTGCACACGCTGGTCAACGAGGCCACCAAGCTCGCCGGTGCCTCGGGCACCAAGGGTGAGCTCGACGCGGCCAAGGCCGACGAGCTGCTCGCCAAGATCGACGAGATCGCCGAGATCTTCTGGGAGACGAAGAAGGCCTGAGCAGGTGCGGCGGAGCCGCGACTGCTCAGGCCTTCTTCTGAGCGGCTTGCCGCTCCGCACCTTCTGAGCGGCTTGCCGCTCCGCACCTTCTGAGCGGCTTGCCGCTCCGCACCTT
>CAXHZJ010000012.1:0-166633 GCA_964021995.1 Nocardioides furvisabuli
CTAATTCGTCGACTAATCAAACACACTGTTGAGTTCTCAAGAATCAGACGCACCCGTTCCTCACCGGCTTGGCCGGGTTGGTCGCGGGGCAACCTGCAGAAACTTACCGGGCGCTCCATCCCGCGTCAAACTCGGCGGGACTTCGTGCTTCGGTGGTCGCAGCTGGTCTCCGTCTCATCTGGCCTTCTGGCCAGGAGCCGGCGCCGCTTGCGGCGACAGGTGAAACATTAGACGACGAACGGGCGACATGACAAACCGGGGGTGCCTTTCGCGCATAGCCGCAGGTCAGCGGCCTGTGCGACGTGGTGCGGCCGGGCGGTAGGTGCTGACCGTGGGGTCGCCGGTGATCCAGAACCGCCAGGGACGATCGGCTGCCTGGCGCAGTCCCACGCGTGGACCGGTACTGATCTGGACCACTTGCTCCCCCGCGTGCAGGTCCACGCCGGACCCGTTGTGCGTGAGGTCGATGGCGAGCGCGCGGCACAACCGAGCCGGTCCGCGGGCCAGCTCGTGGTCGCGACTGCCCGCCCTGCGCTCCCGCGCGAGCTCGATCCCGGACACGACCTCGCCGGCGCGGAGCAGGACCGCGCCGGGATCGCCCTCGGGACCGGTGACGAGGTTCGCGCAGTGGTGCATGCCGTAGACGAAGTAGACGTACAGGCGTCCGGACGGACCGAACATGACGTCGTTGCGCGGCGTACGCCCACGGAAGGCGTGCGAGCCCGGGTCGGCAGGACCGGCGTACGCCTCGACCTCGGTGATCCGCAGCGCGACTCCCCCGTGCGTGAGCACCGCACCGAGGATTCGCGGGGCGACCTCGAGGGGGTCGCCCTCAGCCCAGGCGGGCACGGTGGCCGGCACTCGCCGAACGCAGCTCGTCGAGCTGCTCCCCCACGCGCACCGGGGCGGTGCCGCCCCGTCCCGAGCGGGAGGCGACCGAGCCGTCGACCGTGAGGACCGCGCGGACAGCAGGGGTCAGCGAGGGCGAGATCTCCGCGAGCTGCTCGTCGGTCAGGTCGGGGAGGTCGCACCCGATCTCCTCGCATCGGCGTACGCAGGCACCGGCGACCTCGTGGGCGTCCCGGAACGGCACGCCCTCGCGCACCAGCCACTCGGCGACGTCGGTCGCCAGCGAGAAGCCCTGCGGTGCGAGGTCGGCCATGCGCTCACCGTTGAAGGTCAGCGTGGCGACCATGCCGGTCACCGCGGGCAGGAGCACCTCGAGCGTCTCGACGGAGTCGAAGACCGGCTCCTTGTCCTCCTGCAGGTCGCGGTTGTAGGCGAGCGGGAGGCCCTTGAGGGTGGCCATCAGGCCGGACAGGTTGCCGATGAGGCGACCGGCCTTGCCGCGCGCGAGCTCGGCGATGTCGGGGTTCTTCTTCTGCGGCATGATGCTCGACCCGGTCGACCAGGAGTCGTGCAACCGGGCGAAGTCGAACTCCCGGGTGGTCCAGAGGATGACCTCCTCCGCGAGCCGCGAGAGGTCGACACCGACCTGGGCGGTCACGAACGCGAACTCGGCGGCGAAGTCACGGGCCGAGGTCCCGTCGATCGAGTTCGCCGAGGAGCCCGAGAAGCCGAGCTCGGCGGCGACGGCCAGCGGGTCGAGGCCCAGGGTCTGTCCGGCGAGGGCACCCGAGCCGTACGGCGAGTCGTGGGCCACCCGGGCGTCCCAGTCGCGGAGCCGGCCGACGTCGCGGAGCAACGGCCAGGCGTGGGCCATCAGGTGGTGCGCGAGCAGCACCGGCTGGGCGTGCTGGAGGTGGGTGCGGCCCGGCATGACGACCTCGAGGTGCGCCTCGGCCTGGCCGGCGAGGACGTCGACGAGGTCGAGGAGCAGCGCTGAGATCGTGCGCGCGTGGTCGCGGAGGTAGGCCCGGAACAGGGTCGCGACCTGGTCGTTGCGCGAACGCCCGGCACGCAGCCGGCCCCCGATCTCCGTGCCGACCTCGTCGAGCAGCAGGCGTTCGAGGGCACCGTGCACGTCCTCGTCGGTGTCGGAGGGGCGCAGGTCGCCTGCGGCGTACCTCTCCCCCAGCACCTCGAGCCCGCGCAGCAGCTCCGCGTGGTCGCCGTCGGTGAGCAGGCCCGCGCGGTGCAGCGCGTTGGCGTGCGCGCGCGAGCCCGCCAGGTCGTACGGCGTGAGCTGCCAGTCGAAGTGCGTCGACCTCGACAGCGCCTGGAGCTCGGGCGACGGACCGCTGGCGAAGCGACCGCCCCAGAGCGCGCCCTCGTTGGTGGTGCCGTGCTCGCCCATCAGTCGGTCCCGACGTCCATCGCCGCGTGGTCGAGGGCCTCGTCGTCCAGCTGGTCGGCGCCGTTGCGCCGAGCGATGCGGTCGGCTCCCCCGGGCTCGATCTCACCGAACAGGTTGCCGTTCTCGACCAGGACGTGGCCCTGGTCCTGCGGCTGGGAGGCGTAGAGCTCGAGCTTGCTCCGCGAGTCGGCGATGTCGAGGTTGCGCATCGTGAGCTGGCCGATCCGGTCGGTCGGACCGAAGACGGCGTTGTCGGTCCGCTCCATGGAGAGCTTGTCGGGGTGGTAGGAGAAGGCCGGACCGTCGGTGGCCAGGACCGTGTAGTCCTCGCCGCGCCGCAGCCGGACCGTCACCTCGCCGGTGACCAGGGAGGCCACCCAGCGCTGGATCGCCTCCCGCATCATCAGTGCCTGCGGGTCGAGCCAGCGGCCCTCGTAGAGGAGCCGGCCCAGGCGGCGGCCCTGGCTGTGGTAGCTCTCGATGGTGTCCTCGTTGTGCACCGCGTTGAGCAGTCGCTCGTAGGCGATCCACAGCAAGGCCATGCCGGGCGCCTCGTAGATGCCGCGGGACTTGGCCTCGATGATCCGGTTCTCGATCTGGTCGGACATGCCGAGCCCGTGGCGCCCGCCGATCTCGTTGGCCTTCAGCACCAGCTGGACGGCGTCGGGGAAGGACTGCCCGTTGATCGCCACGGGCCGGCCCTGGTCGAAGCGGATCGTCACGTCCTCGGTGTCGATCACGACGGAGGGGTCCCAGAACTTCACGCCCATGATCGGCTCGACGGTCTCCAGCGAGACGTCGAGGTGCTCGAGGGTCTTGGCCTCGTGCGTGGCGCCCCAGATGTTGGCGTCGGTGGAGTAGGCCTTCTCCTTGCTGTCGCGGTAGGGCAGGTCGCGCTCGGTGAGCCACTGGCTCATCTCGTCGCGGCCGCCGAGCTCGTGGACGAAGTCGGCGTCGAGCCACGGCTTGTAGATGCGCAGCTCGGGGTTGGCGAGCAGGCCGTAGCGGTAGAACCGCTCGATGTCGTTGCCCTTGAAGGTCGAGCCGTCGCCCCAGATGTCGACGCCGTCCTCGTGCATCGCGCGGACCAGCATCATCCCCGTCACGGCGCGACCGAGGGGCGTGGTGTTGAAGTAGGTGCGACCGCCGGACCGGATGTGGAAGGCGCCGCAGGCCATCGCCGCCAGGCCCTCCTCGACGAGCGAGGCGCGGCAGTCGACGGCGCGCGCGATCTCGGCGCCGTACTGCATCGCCCGGGAGGGCACCCCGGAGATGTCGGGCTCGTCGTACTGCCCGATGTCGGCGGTGTAGGTGCAGGGCACCGCACCCTTCTCGCGCATCCAGGCGACCGCCACCGAGGTGTCGAGGCCTCCGGAGAAGGCGATGCCGACGCGCTCGCCGACAGGGAGGGAGGTGAGGACCTTGCTCACAGGACGTCCTTTGCAGAGGTGGTGGTGTGGTGCGGGTGGTTGGCCAGGTCGAGGAACCGCTGAGCGAGGGCGTCCCCGCCGAGCGGGTCGCGACCGATGACGAGCAGGGTGTCGTCGCCGGCGATCGTGCCGAGGATGTCACCGAGGTCGGCCTTGTCGAACGCGCTGGCGAGGAACTGGGCCGCCCCCGGCGGGGTGCGCAGCACGACGAGGTTGGCGCTGGCCTCCGCGCTGACGAGCAGCTCGGCGCACAGCCGGGCGAGCCGGTCCCGTCCGGCGGCGGAGTCGCGCGGGGCCGTGGGCGTGCGGTCGCCGCCCTCGCCGGGGACGGCGTAGACCAGCGCACCGTCGGCGCCGCGCACCTTGACCGCGTCGAGCTCGACGAGGTCGCGGCTCAGCGTGGCCTGCGTGACGCGTACGCCGAGACCGGCCAGCAGGTCGGCGAGCTCGGTCTGGGAGCGCACCGGCCGGGAGGTCACGAGGTCGATGATCCGCTGGTGCCGCGCACCCTTGGTCATCGGGGTCATCGCGCTCACGGGTGCTCCAGGAGCCAGGTGAGGACGGCCTTCTGGGCGTGGCGCCTGTTCTCGGCCTCGTCCCACACGACGGACTGCGGGCCCTCGATGACGGCCTCGTCGATCTCCTTGCCGCGGTAGGCCGGGAGGCAGTGCATCACGATGGCGTCCGCCGCAGCGTGGGCCAGGAGCTCCTCCGTCACGCCGTAGGGCGGGAAGACGCGGAGACGGTCCTGCGACTCCTCCTCGCGGCCCATGCTGACCCACGAGTCGGTGATGACGACGTCGGCGCCGTCGACGGCCTCCACGGGGTCGGTGGTGATCTCCACGGAGCCGCCGGTGTGCTGGGCGAGCTCGCGTGCCTGGGCGACCACCGTGGCGTCGGGGGCGAAGCCGTCGGGCGCGCCGACGACGACGTGCATCCCGGCCGATGCCCCGGCCAGCACCCACGAGTTGCCCATGTTGCAGGCACCGTCACCGACGAAGGCCGCGCGGACGCCGGCGAGGCGACCCTTGTGCTCGCGCACCGTCTGCAGGTCGGCGAGCAGCTGGCAGGGGTGGAACTCGTCGGTGAGCGCGTTGAGGACGGGTACGCCGGCGTGCTCGGCCATGGTGACCACGTCGCTCTGGTGGGCGGTGCGCCACACGATCGCCGAGGCCTGGCGACCCAGGACGCGGGCCACGTCCTCGACGCCCTCGCGCGAGCCCATGGCCGCCAGCCCGCCGTCGACGGTCATCGGGTTGCCGCCGAGCTCGGCGATGCCGGCCGCGAACGACACCTGCGTGCGCAGGGTCGGACGGTCGAAGACCAGCGCGACGGTGTGCGGGCCGGCCAGCGGCTTGTGCCCGAACGGGTCGGCCTTCATCGCGTCGGCCAGGTCGAGCACCTCGAGCAGCTCTGCAGGCGACAGGTCGTCGTCGCGGAGGAAGTGGCGGGTCATGGGGTGGTCTCCTGTGCTGCGGTCCGTGCGGACTCGAGGATCTGGGGCAGGGCACGCCCGAGCGCGTCGAGGTCGTCGGTGGTGAGGACCAGCGGCGGCACGAAGCGCAGGCGCGAGGGCCCCGTCGCGTTGAGGATGAAACCGGCGTCGCGGGCGGCGGTGACCGCGTGGGCGGCGTACGGTCCGTCGAGCTCGGCGCCGCGCATCAGGCCGGCGCCGGTGACCTCGACGACCCCGGTCTGGCTCGTCAGCAGGTCGGCGAGCTGGTCGCCGCGCTCGGTCGCTGCGGCGAGCAGGCCCTCGGCCGCGACGGTGTCGAGCACGGCGAGCGCGGCAGCGCACGCCACGGGGTTGCCGCCGAACGTGGTGCCGTGGTTGCCGGGCTGGAGCAGTGTCGCGGCTCGTCCCCGGGCCACGGTGGCCCCGATCGGGATGCCTCCCCCGAGGCCCTTGGCGAGCGTCACGACGTCGGGCTCGACCCCGTCCAGCAGCTGGTGGGCGAACCAGGCACCCGTGCGGGCGATGCCGGTCTGCACCTCGTCGAGCCACAGCAGGGCGCCGTGGTGGTGTGCGGCCCGCTGCGCGGCGAGGAGGTAGTCGGGTGACGGGACGACGACGCCCGCCTCCCCCTGGATCGGCTCGAGGACGACGGCGGCCACGGTGTCGTCCACCGCGGCCTCGAGGGCCGCCACGTCGTCGTACGGGACGAAGGTGACGTGACCGGGGAGCGGCTCGAAGGGCTCGCGGTAGGCCGCCTTGGACGTGAGCGCCAGCGCGCCCATCGTGCGACCGTGGAAGGAGCCCTCGGCGGCGACGATCCGGGTGCGTCCGGTGCGCCGGGTCAGCTTGATCGCGGCCTCGTTGGCCTCCGCGCCGGAGTTGCTGAAGAAGACGCGCGACTCGTCCCAGCCGAGCAGCGCCTGGAGCCGCTCGGCGAGGGCGACCTGGGGCTCGGTGGCGAAGAAGTTGGAGACGTGGCCCAGGGTCGAGAGCTGGCTGGTCACGGCCTCGACCAGGGCCGGGTGCGCGTGGCCGAGGGCGTTGACGGCGATGCCGCCGAGCAGGTCGACGTACTCCTTGCCGTCGGCGTCCCACACATGTGCGCCGCTACCACGGACCAGGGCCAGCGCGGGCGGGCCGAAGGTGTTCATCACGGCGCCGGTGTAGCGCTCCTGGATGCTCATGACTCGTCCTGCGGGGCGTAGGGCTTGCGCATCCGGGTCGCGACGCCGGGCAGCACCTGGGTGCCGACGCCCTCGTCGGTGAAGATCTCGAGCAGCACCGAGTGGGGCTCGCGGCCGTCGACCACGGTCGCGCGGGGCACGCCGCCGGTGACCGCCTCGTAGCAGGCCCGCATCTTGGGGACCATGCCGGCGTCGAGTCTGGGCAGCATCTCCCCCAGTGCCTCCGGGCTGATCTCCTGGATGAGGTCGTCGGAGTTGCCGTAGTCGCGGTAGAGGCCCTCGACGTCGGTGAGGACCAGCAGCTTCTCGGCACCGAGCGCGATGGCGAGCGCCGCGGCCGCGGTGTCGGCGTTGACGTTGTGGACCACGCCGTCGACGTCGGGCGCCACCGAGCTGACCACCGGCACCCGGCCCGCCTCGATGAGGTCCAGGACCGCCTCGGGGCGCACCCGGGCGACCTCGCCGACCAGCCCGAGGTCCACCTCCTCACCGTCGACGATGGTGTTGGTCGCCTCGGCGGTGAAGAGCCCGGCGTCCTCGCCAGAGAGGCCGACGGCGAGCGCGCCGTGCTGGTTGATCAGGCCGACCAGCTCGCGCTGGACCTGTCCGACCAGGACCATCCGTACGACGTCCATCGCCTCGGGGGTCGTGACCCGCAGGCCGCCGCGGAACTCCGACTCGATGCCGAGCTTGTCGAGCATCCGGGAGATCTGCGGGCCGCCGCCGTGGACCACGACCGGCTTGAAGCCGGCGAAGCGGAGGAAGGCGATGTCCTCGGCGAAGGCGACCTTGAGGGACTCGTCGGTCATGGCGTTGCCGCCGTACTTCACCACGATCGTCTGGCCGTGGTAGCGCTTGAGCCACGGCAACGCAGCAGCGAGCGTGCGGGCCTTGGCGGGGTCGGGGCGGCGGGGGCTCTGGTTCGTCATCTCGTCACTCATGAGCTGTAGGCGCTGTTCTCGTGGACGTAGGCGTGGGTGAGGTCGTTGGTCCAGACGGTCGCGCGGGCGTCGCCGGACTTGAGGTCGATGGTCACGCTGACCTCGCGGGGCGTGAGGTCGACGGTGGCCGGGTCCTCGGCGGGAGTGGACCGCCGGCAGACCCAGACGCCGTTCATGGCGACGTCGAGGTCGGCGGGGTCGAAGGTCGCGCTCGTGGTGCCGATGGAGGCGAGCACGCGGCCCCAGTTGGGGTCGTTGCCGAAGATCGCGGCCTTGAAGAGGTTGCTCCGTGCGACGCTGCGGCTGACCTCGACGGCCTCGTCCTCGCTCGCGGCGTGGAGCGTGGTGATGGCGATCTCGTGGTCGGCGCCCTCGGCGTCCTTGAGCAGCTGCATCGCGAGGTCGGTGCACGCCTGGGTGAGCGCGGCCGTGAAGTCCTCCGGGGTGGGCGTGATGCCGCTGGCGCCGCTGGCCATCACGGTCACCGTGTCGTTGGTCGACATGCAGCCGTCGGAGTCGAGCCGGTCGAAGCTGACCCGGGTGGCGGCGCGCAGCGCGGCGTCGAGCTCGGCGGCCGGCACGACGGCGTCGGTGGTGAGGACCACCAGCATCGTCGCCAGCTGGGGCGCGAGCATCCCGGCGCCCTTGGCCATGCCGCCGATGGACCACCCGGCGCCCTCGACCACGGTGTTCTTGCTGACCGAGTCGGTGGTCATGATGGCCTCCGCCGCCAGGTCGCCACCGTCCGGGGACAGCGCTGCGGTGGCGGCCTCGACGCCTGCGAGCAGGTCGTCGCGGTCGTTGGCCAGACCGATCAACCCGGTCGAGCAGACCACGACGTCGATCGCGCCGATGCCCAGCCCGTCGGCGACCTTCTCGGCCACCGCGTGCGTGGTCTGGAAGCCCTCGGGGCCGGTGTAGCAGTTGGCGCCGCCGGAGTTGAGCACCACCGCGCGCACCACGCCGTCCTTGACGACCTCCTGGCTCCACAGGATCGGGTTGGCCTTGCAGCGGTTGGCGGTGAAGACGGTGGCGGAGTCGTGGGTGGGGCCCTGGTTGACGACGAGGGCGAGGTCGCGGCCGCCGCTGGACTTGAGTCCGGCGGCGACGCCGGCGGCGGTGAAGCCGGCAGGGTGGGTGACGGTCATGACTTCTTCTTCCGGGACGGATCGGCAGGGGCGACGGTGTGGCCCTGTCGTCGCCACGCCTCCGCCACGCGCTCGGCGTCGTCCCTGGCCACGAGGATCCAGTCGGTGTCGTAGGTGGAGAGCGTCAGGACGCTGACCTCCTCCTCCACGAGCGGGCCGAGCAGCCCGTGCAGCACGCCGACGAGGTCGAGGTCGAGCGGACCATTGACGGCGAACGCCGTCAGCGGTCCGCGGTGCACCGACTTCTTCGGCACGCTGCGCGCGGCGCACACGAGCGAGGTCTCGTCGCTGGTCGCGGTGATCGAGAAGATCGAGGACGACTCGGCCCACTCGGGGATCTCCGCGCCGGGCGCGAGCCGCACCACCGCGAGGGTCTCGGGGAACTGCTCGATCTCGTGGGTGCGTGCGGTCATGGCGCGAGTCCGATCGTGGAGAGCCCGGTGGTCTCGTCGAGGCCGAGGGCGAGGTTCATGCACTGGACGGCGGCACCGGCGGTGCCCTTGGCCAGGTTGTCGACCACGGCCACCGCGACGAGGCGGCGTACGCGCTCGTCGACGGCGACCTGGACCTGCACGGCGTTGGAGCCGAGCACCGACTGCGTCTGGGGCCACTGGCCCTCGGGGAGGAGGTGGACGAACGCCTCGTCGGCGTACGCCGTCTCGTAGGCGGCGCGGACGTCGGCCTCCCCCACGCCGTCGAGGAGCGGCGCCTGGACCGTGGCCAGGATGCCGCGCGACATCGGGACGAGCATCGGCGTGAAGCCGACCTTCACGGGCGATCCGGCGACACCGCTCAGGTTCTGGACGATCTCGGGGGTGTGCCGGTGCGAGCCCCCGACGCCGTAGGCGCTGGCGTTGCCCATGATCTCGCTGCCGAGGAGGTGCGGCTTGGCGGCCTTGCCGGCGCCGCTCGTGCCGGACGCGGCCACGACGGTGACGTCGGGCTCCACCAGGCCGGCGGCCACGGCCGGGACGATCGCGAGGGTGGAGACCGTCGGGTAGCAGCCGGGGACCGCGATGCGCCGCGCACCACGCAGCAGCTCCCGCTGCCCCGGGAGCTCGGGCAGACCGTAGGGCCAGGAGCCGGCGTGGTCGCCGCCGTAGAACGCCTCCCACTGCGACGGGTCGGTCAACCGGAAGTCGGCGCCGCAGTCGATGACCACGGTGTCGTCGCCGAGCGCCTGGGCGATGGCGGCCGACTGCCCGTGCGGAAGCCCCAGGAAGACGACGTCGTGGCCGGCCAGCGACTCGAGCGTCGTGTCGGCGAGCACGCGCTCGGCGAGCGGCAGCAGGTGCGGTTGCAGCGCGCCGAGGCGCTCGCCTGCGTTCGATCCGGCGGTCAGCGCGCCGATCTCGACGTCGGGGTGGCCCAGGAGGAGGCGCAGTACCTCTCCCCCGGCGTACCCACTTGCTCCGGCAACGGCGACGGTCACGGTCATGTGCATGACTATACATGTCGACGTATGTTCTGCCGAACCCGGTGCGCGGAAAGCGCGCGCCCCGACCGGACCGGTTCGCCTACCGTGCACGGGTGACCCCATCCCACACCCGCCTGGCCCCGGACGTCTACCTCACCCACCTCCGGGCGGAGTCCGCCCGGTTCCGCGAGGTGCTCTCGGGGTGCGACCCGGCCGCACGCGTGCCGACCTGTCCCGACTGGAGCGCCGCCGACCTGCTCTGGCACCTGGCGACGGTGCAGCGCTGGTGGGCCGAGGTGCTGGCTGCCCGACCCGAGCGGCCGGAGGAGGTCGAGCCGCCACGCCCGGAGGCGTACGACGACCTGCTGGCGGCGTACGACGAGTGGTCCGCCCTGCTCCAGGGCGTCCTCGACGGCGCCGGTCCGGCCGAGGAGGCGTGGTGCTGGTCCGACGACCACACCGTCGGCTTCATCCTGCGCCGTCAGGCGCACGAAGCGCTGATCCATCGCGTCGACGCCGAGCTCACCGCGGGCGCCGCGTCCGGTGTCGATGCCGTGCTGGCTGCCGACGGGGTCCACGAGGTGCTCGACGTGATGTACGGCGGCTGCCCGGCGTGGGGCTCGTGGGAGCCCGGCGAGGGCCTGGTGCGGGTGGACGCCACCGACACGGGCTCACAGCTCTGGCTGCGCTTCGGCACGTTCTCCGGCACCAGCCCCGAGAGCGGGACGACGTACGGCGGCGAGGAGGACTTCCACGTGGTCCCGGCCCCGGGCGAGGACGTCGAGCCGGACGTCGTGGTCGACGGCCCGGCGGCCGCGCTGGACCTGTGGTTGTGGAGCCGAGGGGGCGACGAGGAGGTCTCCGTCGCGGGAGATCGGGCGACCTACGATCGGTTCCGCGCTGTCGTGGACTCGCCGATCGACTGACCGGAACTTCTCGCAACCAACCCGGTCAGAGCTGCGTCCCACGCGCGAGAGCTCATCGACTCCACAGGGGGACATCCATGACAACTGTTCGATCGATTGCGTCAGCGGCCGCGTCCGGGGCACTGGTCCTCGGCGGCATTGCCACGCTGGCGCTGCCGGCGACGGCCGCCCCGACCACCTGTCAGGGCCAGCCCGTGACGGTCACCGGCATCGTCGGCACCGAGGGCGACGACGTCATGGCGGTCGAGCCGGGGCAGTACACCACGGTGCGGGGCCTCGGCGGCGACGACCTGATCTGCCTCGTGGCGACGCCGATGGACGAATGGCGCAACGTGGGCGTGGACGCGGGCCCCGGTGACGACACGGTCGTCAACGAGAGCACGGACGTCAGCTCGGCGATGTACCGGATCACCCTCGGCGAGGGCGCGGACACCTATCGGGGCCTCGTCACGCCGGTGCCGGACGGACAGGAGTCCTCGACGGTCAGCGAGGAGGTCCACGCCGGGCTGGACACCCTCGGCATGCAGGACTCCGCCCCCGACACCATCGAGACCGGCGGTGGCGACGACACCGTCCACTCCGGGACGACCACGCCCGGAGCACCCAACGCCGACGTCGTACGGACCGGCCCGGGTGCGGACACCATCCACTGGGCAGGCGAGCGGGCCGGGGCCGTGCTGGACCTCGGCACGGGCGCGAACGCGATGAAGCTCTACCCGGGCTGGCAGGCGACCTCCGTGGTCGTCGACGCCGGGCGGCGCCTGGCCACTGGCGACGGCCGACCGGTGCTGCAGTGGGCGGGAGACCTCACGGACGTCTACCTGCAGCTGGACAACCGCGACGTGACCTACGTGGGCACCGATGCCGCCGAGTCGCTCGTCATGGCGCCCACGGCCTTCACCGGCGCCACCGCACCGGGGGACGGCAGCCGTACCGCCCTGATGGGGGGCGGCGACGACTCCCTCGTCCTGGCGGTCACCGGATCCGGCAGGGTCGAGGGCGGGGGCGGCCGCGACCGGTTCTACAGCGACACCTGCTCGACGGTGCGCGCTCGCCTCGGAGCCACCTTCACCTGTGGCTCGCGGACGAACCCCGACATCAGCCGCACCTTCGACTTCGCCGGCTGGGAGGACCTCTTCGTCAAGGGGGGCGAGGTGTCCCTGCGGGGCTCCGACCGCGCCGAGAAGATGAAGGTGGTCGGGGTCCGGATCCGTCTGCAGGGCCTCGGCGGCGCCGACGTGCTGGATCCCAGCGTCGCCCCGGGCTGGCAGGCGTACGACACACCGGTCGTGGTGTCCGGCGGGCGCGGGGACGACCGGGTCCTGGGCAGCTACGTGGCCGACCGCCTCCGCGGAGGCCCCGGCGACGACAAGCTGTTCGGCCAGAGGGGCGACGACACCCTGCTGGGTGGCACCGGACGCGACAAGGCCGTCGGCAAGGACGGTCGGGACCGGTGCTCGGCCGAGGTACGGCGTACCTGCGAGAGCCGCTGATCGCGCGCTGGGCCTTGAGTCTCCAGGAGACTCAAGGCCCAGTGCCAGGTCGATCAGGCGCGCTGGACGGCCCCGGTGCGCTCGGCGGCGAGTGCCATCGCGGCGTCGCGGGCGGCGGCTGACTCACCCTCCTTGAGGGTCCGGTCCGGGGCGCGGAAGCGGAGCGCGAAGGCCAGCGACTTCTTCCCCTCGCCGACCTGCTCGCCGGTGTAGACGTCGAAGAGACGGATCGACTCGAGCAGCTCACCCGCACCCTCGCGCAGCGCCGCCTCGACGTCCGCAGCCGGCACCGAGGCGTCGACGACCAGCGCGACGTCCTCCTTGGCGACGGGGTAGGACGAGAAGGTCGGGGCCTGGCGCAGGTGGACCGCACGCGCGATGAGCAGGTCGAGGTCGACCTCCGCGGCGACCGTGCGCCTGGGCAGGCCGAAGGTGTCGCACACCTTCGGGTGCACCTCGCCGGCGTGCCCGACGACCTCGCCGTCGACCGACAGCTCGGCACAGCGGCCGGGGTGCCAGGGAGCCAGCTCGACGGCGGAGGCGGTGACCGCGAGCCCGAGCACGTCGGCGACCGAGCGGACCGCGTCGACCGCGTCGGACCACGACACCGGACGCGCCTCGCCCCACCAGCCGCCCGCGACCGCGTCGCCAGCGGCGACGACGGCGAGGTGCAGCGGCTGGGCGGGGAGCGCGGCGTCGAGTGCGGCGAACTCCTCCTCGCTCGGGCGCCGGTCGACCGGCAGGATCGCGGCGGGTCCGCTGTGGCGCGGGAGGGTGACGGTGGCGGTCTCGAAGATCGCCAGGTCGACGTTGCCGTGCCCCACGTTCTTGCCGGCCGCGCGAAGCACGCCCGGCAGCAGGGTCGTGGTCATGTAGCCGGCCTCGGCGCTCAGCGGGTTGGACAACCTGAGCAGGTCACGGCGCGGGTCGTCGGCGGCGAGGCCGAGGGCGTCGAGGTCCTCGGTGCCGACGAACGGGAACGTGACGACCTCGACGAAGCCGTCCCCCGCCAGCGTGCGCCCGATCCGGCGGCGCAGCTGCTGCGAGCGGGTGAGGCCGCGGCCCGAGGGCGGCGTCGGCAGCACCGACGGGACCAGGTCGTAGCCGACGAGGCGGATGACCTCCTCGGAGAAGTCCTGGGCGTCGGTGAGGTCGGGCCGCCACGGCGGCGGGGTGACCGAGAGCGTGCCCGTGCCCGTCACGTCGCACCCGACGGCGCGCAGGCACTCGATGCTGCGCTCCTCGGTGATGTCCATGCCGGACACACGCGCGGCCAGGTCGCCGCGGACCTCGACCGCCGCGATGGCCGGGGCGGACCCGACGACCGTGACGCCGGGGTGCGCCTGGGCACCGCCGTGCTCGACGAGCAGCTCGACGACGCGGTCGGCGGCAGCCTCGCAGATGGTCGGGTCGACGCCGCGCTCGTTGCGCTTGCCGGCCTCGGAGGTGATCTTGTGACGCCGGCCGGTGCGGAACATCGACACCGCGTCCCAGTGCGCGGCCTCGACGAGGATCGAGGTCGTCGTCCCCGAGATCTCGGTCGTCTCACCGCCCATGACGCCGCCGAGCCCGATGATGCCCGAGTCGTCGGTGACGACCAGGTCGCCCGGGTCGAGCGCGCGGTCGGTGCCGTCGAGGGTGGTGAGCCGCTCGCCGTCGCGCGCACGGCGTACGACGAGGGCGCCCTGCACCTTGTCGGCGTCGTAGCCGTGGATGGGACGGCCGGTCTCGAGCATGACGTAGTTGGTGACATCGACGGCCAGCGAGATCGGGCGCATGCCGGCCGCGGTGATGCGGCGGACCATGAAGTCCGGCGTGGGCGCGGCGGGGTCGAAGCCGGTGACCGTGCGCGCGACGAAGACCGGGCAGCCCTCGGCGTCCTCGACCACGACCGGGTGGCCCTCGTCGTTGGCGGACGGGGTGTCGCGCAGCGCCGGGTCGCGGAAGCCGCTCGCACCCTCGACCGAGACCAGCACCTCGCGGGCGATGCCGCGGATCGACAGCGCGTAGGCACGATCGGGGTTGATCTCGAACTCGATGGTCTCCTCGTCGAGACCGAGCAGGGGGCGTACGTCCTGGCCGGGCGTGCCGGCGTCGGCGGGGAGCACGATGATGCCGTCGTGGTCCTCGCCGAGGCCGAGCTCGGCCGCGGAGCAGATCATGCCTGCCGACACGTGGCCGTAGGTCTTGCGCGCGGAGATGGCGAACCCGCCGGGCAGCACGCCGCCGGGCAGGACCGTGACGACGAGGTCGCCGGGCGCGAAGTTGTGGGCCCCGCAGACGATGCCCTGCGGCTCGCCGGTGCCGTTGGCGTCACCGACGTCGACGGTGCACCAGTTGATGGTCTTGCCGTTCTTCTGGGGCTCGGGCTCCATGGTGAGCACGCGGCCGACGACCAGCGGCCCGGTGATGTCGCGCCCCGGGCTCTCGACGGCCTCGAGCTTGAGACCGGTCAGCGTGAGGCGGTCGGTGATGTGGTCGGTCGTCGTCCCCGCGGGTACGTCGACGTGGTCCAGGATCCAGGACAGGGGTGCCTTCATCTCAGTTCTCCCCTCTCAGATCTCGGTGCCGAATGCGCTGCTGAACCGGACGTCGCCCTCGAAGAGCGGACGCAGGTCCTCCAGGTTGTGGCGGAACATGAACGAGCGGTCGATGCCCATCCCGAACGCGAAGCCGCTGTAGACGTCGGGGTCGACGCCGCAGGCGACGAGCACCCGGGGGTTGACGACACCGCAGCCGCCCCACTCGATCCAGCCCTCGCCGCGGCACGTGCGGCACGACTCGGGGTCGACGCCGCGGCACACGAAGCACTTGACGTCGACCTCGGCCGACGGCTCGGTGAAGGGGAAGTAGGACGGGCGGAACCGGGTGGTGATGCCGTCGCCGAACAGCTGCGAGGCGAAGTGGTCGAGCGTGCCCTTCAGGTGGGCCATCGTGATGCCCTCGTCGACGACGAGGCCCTCGACCTGGTGGAACATCGGCGAGTGCGTGGCGTCGTACTCGTCGGTGCGGAAGACGCGGCCCGGGCACACGACGTAGATCGGCGGCTTGCGCGTCAGCATCGTGCGCGCCTGCACCGGTGAGGTCTGCGTCCGGAGCACGACGTGGTGGTCGGCCGGTTCGGTCCAGAAGGTGTCCTGCATCGTGCGGGCCGGGTGGTCGGGACCGAGGTTGAGCGCGTCGAAGTTCAGCCACTCCGCCTCGACGACGGGGCCCTCGGCCACCTCGTAGCCCATGGCCACGAAGAGGTCGGCGATGAGCTCGGACTGCAGGGTGAGCGGGTGGCGCCCGCCGCGGCGGCGCCGCGTCGTGGGCAGCGAGACGTCGACCGTCTCCTCCGCGAGCATGCGCTCCTCGTGCTCGGCCTCGAGCACGACCTGGCGGGCGGCGATGGCCTGGTTGATCGCGCCGCGGGCCTGGCCGACGCGCTGGCCGGCCTCCTTGCGGGCCTGCGGGGGCAGGGCGCCGATCTCGCGGTTGGCCAGGGCCAGCGGCGACCGGTCGCCCGCGTGGTCCAGGCGCACCTGCTTGAGGGCGTCGAGGTCGGCGGCACCGGCGATGGCGGCCAGAGCCGTCTGGCGCATCGCCTCGACCTCCTCGGCCTTGAGCGGGGTCACTTCGACGGGGTCGTAGTCGGTGTTGGGGCCGGACATGGCTCCCTTTCGCGCGGCGGCATCAGGTCGCCGCAGAGTCTAGAAGTGGAAGGGCATCGGGTCGGACGGGGCACTCCCCGGACCCACGACGTCAGCTGCCCGACGGACCAGGTCCGGGGCTCGGAAATCGCAAGCACGTGTCCACGCCCCCACCCTACTGCGCGAACGCCGTCCACACGCCAGCGCACTCGTCCACCATGTCCCCGGTCCCGGGGTCGTTCGCCGTCGGCATCGGTGCCAGGTCGATCCGGTCGAGGGCGTCCTCCGCCCGGGACCGCCCGTAGTTCCACGCTCGGGCGTCGCCGAGGACCTCGGGATCGAGCGAGTTCAGCGGCAGCAGCTGCAGCACGCACCTCGAGACCTCCTCCGGCAGCCCCTCGACGATGACGGGGGCGGCGTCGGCGGAGAGCGTCTGCAGGTAGTCGAGGTCCAGGCTGCCCGTTGCCTCGTAGCGCTCGATGTTGCGCTCGGCGACCCAGGCGTCGGGGTTGACGGCCGCCAGCCCGATGAGCGCGAGCGCTCCCGACACGAGTGCCACCCGGGGCAGCCAGCGCCCCAGGCCGAGGGCGCCGGCCACCATGATCGCGAGCACCACGAAGCCGAGCCAGCCCTCGAAGACGTCGACGAAGAGCCGCAGCGTGGTGAAGCCGTAGGCGTCCTGGTAGACCGCCATGCCCCGCAGCGCGGAGGCGACGACGAGGAGGGTCAGCGCGCAGAGCAGGCCGAGCGAGGCGAACATCCAGCGGCGGTCCGCGGTGGTCTCCCCCGCCCGCCTCGACGCGACCCACACCACGAGCACGGTGAGCGCGGTGGCCAGGGTGAGCTGCCCGAAGCCCTGGTGGACGTAGTCGGCGTACGTCAGTCCCGTGGACGCCTCGATGTAGTCGCGCCCGCCGATCAGGGCACGCGCCTGGGCGGCGATGAACGCCACGAACACGGCGTCGACGACGAGCACCGGCACGAGCCACTCGAACCTGTTGGCCAGCGGAGTCGCCCGCCGGTCCGCGAGCACCTCCACGCGAGCGGGGTTGACCGCGAGGTAGCCGGCCCCGAGGGTGGCTGCGAAGACGAACCCGGCCAGGAACAGCCGGCCGACGAGGTCGTTGAACGTCAGGGTGGGCACGAGCTGGTCGACCCACGACCCGAAGACCGGGTTGGCGCTCGCGAAGATCGTGCCGAAGATCCCCAGCCCCAGCAGCGACCACACCGCCGTACGCACCAGGGCGGGCGTGCGCGTCCCCGTGCCGGCGATGCGGAGCGACCGGCCGAACCACGGCAGTCCCCGCAGCGAGGCGAGCGGCCACGCGATGCCCGAGAGCACGATCCCGGGCATCGTGCGGGCACCGGTGATGCCGCACAGGAAGACGGCGGCGGCGGAGACCAAGCCGAGCATCTGGACCCACCAGGCGTCAAGGAGGGTCATGGGCAGGACGAGCAGCAGGGCCAGGACGCTGCACAGCAGCGTCCACGGCTCCCGACGTCGGCGCGCGGTCGCGAGGGCGGCAGCACCGCTCGTCGCCGCCACGAGGGTCCAGGTCACGCCGACCGCGGTGAAGGAGAGCGCGAGCCCGGCCACGAGGCCGGCTGCCGATGCGGCGGCCACCGTCGTCAGGCCCGAGGGGACCCCGGACTCGGGCCAGAACCTGCCGAAGAGCTGGTCGAGCCCGGACGGGGAGCCGGCACCGACCGCCTGGTCGTCCGACGGTCGCGGCGCGGTCTGGGTGGTCGTGGTCATCGGAGGCTCCTGTGTCGTCGTGAGGGTGGTCGACCGTCGACCGATCGGGGAGGGCGTGGGCACGTCGAGGCGCAGGCGGGCACCCCGTCCTGTCGGCGGGTCGAGGAAGCGCAGGGTGCCGCCGTGCAGCTCGCCGACCCACCGGGCCACGGCCAGGCCGAGACCGGTGCCACCGGCGCCGTCGGTCCCGAAGCGCGCGAAGACCCGCTCGCGGTCCTCCGGCGCGACTCCCCTGCCGCGGTCGGTGACCTCGAGCCACCACCCGTCGCCCACCGAGCCGGCGCTGACCCGCACCTGCGTGTCGGGCGGCGCGTGGCGACCGGCGTTGTCGAGGACGTTGACGAGCAGCTGGCGCAGCCGGGCCGGGTCGGCCCGGACGAGGAGGTCGTCGGCCACCTCGACGTCGAAGGATCCGGGCCGACCAGCAGACGCCACCTGGGCCACCGAGTCGGCGACGAGACCGCGGAGGTGGACCTCCTGCCGATCGAGCGCGACCACCCCTGCCTCGAGCCGGGAGAGCTGGAGCAGGTCGTCGACGAGGTCGGCGAGGCGCTGGGCCTGCTCGAGCGCGGCACCCAGCCGCTCGGCGTCGGGCTCGACCACGCCGTCGGCGAGGTTCTCGAGGAGCGCGGTCATCGCGGTGAGGGGCGTGCGCAGCTCGTGGGAGACGGTGGCGATGAGGTCACGACGCTCGCGGTCGACCGTGGCCAGGTCCTCGGCCATCCGGTTGAAGGCGTCGGCGAGCATGCCCACCTCGTCCGTCGCCGTGGTGCGCACCCGTCCGCTGTAGTCACCGCGGGCCATCGCTCGCGACACCTCCGTCATCCGACGCAGCGGGGCGACCATCCCGGCGGCGAGCAGCTGGGTGACGCCCAGGGCCAGGGCGACGCTGACCGGCAGCACCAGCAGCGGCGAGACGTCGGCGTTCGAGCCGAGCAGGGTCAGCAGCACGGCCACGACGACCGAGGTCGCGACCAGCAGGCCGAGCTTGACCTTGAGGCTCGAGATCGCGTGGAGCGGCGCGCTTGCCGGAGACGTGCTCACGGCTGCACCTCGAGGGCGTAGCCGACGCCGTGCACCGTGCGGATCCGCGAGTGGCCGACCTTGCTGCGCAGGGCCTTCACGTGGCTGTCGACGGTGCGCGAGGCGCTCGGGCTCCCCCACGAGTCGCCCCAGTCCCACACCTCGCGCAGCAGCCGCTCGCGGTTGAGCACCTGGCCGGGCTCGCGGGCCAGGCAGAGCAGCAGGTCGAACTCGGTGGGCGTGAGGTGGACCGACTCGCCCGCCACCGTCGTACGCCGGGTGCCGGGGTCGATCCGCACCCCACCGACCTCCAGCGCCGCGGGACGCTCGTCGGCCAGTGCGGCTGCCCGCTCCACGCGCCGCAGCAGGGCCGAGACCCGGGCGACCACCTCGCGCATCGAGAACGGCTTGGTGAGGTAGTCGTCGGCGCCGACGCCCAGCCCGACCAGCACGTCGGCCTCGTCGTCACGCGCGGTCAGCATCAGCACGGGCACGGGTCGGTCCGCCTGGATGCGCCGGCACACCTCGAGGCCGTCGAAGCCCGGCAGCATCACGTCGAGGAGCACCACGTCGGGGTGGGTCGCGGCCGCGAGGTCGACGGCCGACGGACCGTCGAAGGCCTGGTCGACCGTGTAGCCCTCTGCCCGCAACCGGTCGGCGAGCGCGTCGTTGATGGTGCGTTCGTCCTCGACCACGAGGGCCCTGCGTGACGTCATGCTCCGACCCTAGGAGCCGGACCGGGGTGGAGGCGGGGACGACTCGTGAAGGTTGTGTGGAGGCTCAGGCCTCGCGCAGGTCGACGCTGGGCCAGTCGACCATGACCCGGGCGCCGCCGCCGGGTGCGTCGTCGATGGTGACCCATCCGCCGTGCGCGCGGGAGAGGCCGCCGACGATGTACATGCCGAGCCCGGTGCCGCCGGACTCACCCGTCGTCCAGAACTTGGTGAAGACCCGCCGGCGCAGCTCCACCGGGATGCCCTCACCCTCGTCGTCGACCGTGATGCGCACGCCCGGCAGCTCGGGAAGGGCGGCCAGCCGCACGCGGACCCGGCCCTGCCCGTGGCGTACGGCGTTCTCCACGAGGTTGGTGACGACCTGGGTGAACTTGTCGGGGTCGGCGAAGACCTCCGGGAGGTCGTCCTCGACGTCGAGGCCGACGTCGCGGGCGGTGCCGGCCTCGATCGAGTCGACGACCCGGCGCACCAGCACCTCGGCGGAGGACTCGCGCGGGTAGAGCTGGAGCCGACCGGTGTCGATGCGGGCGACGTCGAGGAGCTCGGCGATCAGTCGGGCGAGCCGGTCGGCATCGGCGTTGACCGTCATCAGCATGAGCTTGCGCTGGTCGTCGCTGAGCTTGTCCCAACGGTTCAGCAGCGCCTGGACGAAGCCCTTGACGCCGGTCAGGGGCGACCTCAGCTCGTGCGCCACCGTGGCGACGAGGTCGGAGCGCTCGCGGTCCAGACGGGCCCGTCCCCGACCGCTGCGGAGGCCGACGGCGATGCCTGCCACCGGGGCGAGCGGCTCGTCGCGGATGAGTGTTGCGGTGGTGAGGACCTCCTCGCCGGCGGCGCTCAGCCACGACTGCTCCGGCATCGCGCGCACGATCGAGATGCTCTCGAAGGGCCGGTTGACGTCGAGCCAGGTGCGGCCGTCCTGGTCGAGCAGCCTGAGCACGTCCGCCAGCGGCATCCCGAGCGCGTCGTGGGCGTCGACCCCGAGCAGCGCGGCTCCCTGCGCGTTCAGGATCGTCACGACGCCGTCGCGGGTCGCGCCGAGGATCCCGTCGGGGTAGAAGTCGGCCAGCGAACGCAGCCTGCTGGGGGTGCTCTCGACCCGTCGGCCACGCTCGTCCGTCACGTCGGCAACCCTAGTCGCGCGACTGTGCCTTCGGCCGTCGCAGCCCCGCGGCGCGCAGGGCGAGGACCAGCTCGCGCGAGGTGACCGGGACGGCCCCGGCGGCCACCATCGCGTCGTAGTGGTCGGCGGGCACGTCGTAGTGGTCGCGGTCCCAGCCTCGCGACGGAATCCCGTGGGCCGCGGCGAAGGCGTGCACCTCGTCGTACGACGTGTCGCTGGCCAGGTGCGACCAGAGCCGGTCCCAGCGGGGCACCGCCGGCGGGTCGATGAGGATCATCGCGGGGACCGCTGGGCGCGGGCACTCGCGTAGAGGCACACCGCGGCCGCCGTGGAGAGGTTGAGGCTCTCGGCGCGGCCGTGGATGGGGATGGACACCCGGTGGTCGGCGAGGGACGCGAGCTCCTCGGGCAGTCCCCACGCCTCGTTGCCGAACAGCCACGCCGTCGGGCCGGAGAGGTCGGCGTCGAACAGGTCGACCTCACCCCCGCCGTCGGCCGCGAGGACGGTGAGCCCGCGGGCCTGCGCGGCTCGGACCGCCGCGGCCGGGTCGGGCTCGATCGCGAACGGCAGGTGGAACAGGCTGCCGACCGTCGCGCGCACGGTCTTGGGGTTGTAGGGGTCCACCGACTGGCCGGCCAGCACCACGGCATCGGCTCCCGCCGCGTCGGCGGTGCGGATCACGGTGCCGGCGTTGCCGGGGTCGCGGACGTCGGCGCAGATGGCGAGCAACCGCGGGGACGCGGTGACGACGTGGCCCAGCGGGGCGTCGAAGTGGCGGCAGACCGCCACCACCCCGGCCGGGCTCACCGAGTCCGACAGCGACGCGAGCGCCCGGTCGTCGACCAGGGTGACGTCGGCGCCCGCGAGCAGGGCCTGGTGCTGCTCGAGCGCGGTGGGCGTCGCGAAGACCTCGACGACGCAGCCCTCGACGGAGAGGGCTCCCTCGACGGCCTTCGGGCCGTCAGCGAGGAAGAGCCGCCGCTCGGTGCGTACCGAGCGGCGGCTCAACTTGCGAGCCTCCTTGACGCGACTGTTCCCAGCGGTCAGTGGAGTGCTCATGTGGCTCAGGCGGAGACCTTGGGCGCGTTGACGTCCTCCGGCAGCGCAGCCTTGGCGGCCTCGACGAGCGCGGCGAAGGCCGGCGCGTCGTTGACGGCGAGCTCGGCGAGGATCTTGCGGTCGACCTCGATGCCGGCCAGGCCGAGGCCCTGGATGAAGCGGTTGTAGGTCATGCCGTTCGCGCGGGCAGCGGCGTTGATGCGCTGGATCCACAGCTTGCGGAAGTTGCCCTTGTTCTTGCGGCGGTCGTTGTAGCTGTAGACGAGGGAGTGGGTGACCTGCTCCTTCGCCTTGCGGTAGAGGCGCGAGCGCTGGCCGCGGTAACCGCTGGCGCGCTCGAGGGTGGTACGACGCTTCTTCTGTGCGTTCACTGCGCGCTTGACGCGTGCCATGGTGCTACTCCTTGGTGCAGAGGAAAAACAGGATGGGACGGCGGCTGGGCCACCAGGGGATGAGGCTCAGATGCCGAGCATCTTCTTGGCGCGCGAGACGTCGCCCTTCTCGAGCTCGACCATGCCGGCGTTGCGGCGGTGCTTCTTGCGGCTTCCCGTGGTCGGCGCGGACGCGAACGCAGCGCCGGACTTGCGGCCGGCCTGCAGGCGCATGATCTTGCCCGAGCCGGTCACCTTGAAGCGCTTCTTCGCGCCCGAGTGGGTCTTGTTCTTCGGCATGTTGTCTCTTCCTTCTTTGCTCGTTTGTCTATGGGCCTGGTGCGCCGGGTCGTGACGACTGCGTCGCCACATGCTCGAGCGAGGCCTTCGCTCCGCTCAGGCCTTGCTCTCAGGCCTCGATCTCCGGATCCAGGTTCTCGGAGCGGCCACGCTCCTTCTTCTTCGCCACGGGGCCGGCGGCGTGGGCTGCCTCGCGCTCGGCGTCCTCCTCGGCCTTGCGCTCCGCGCGCTCCTGCTCCTTGGTGGCGCGGGCGGCGTCGGCGTCGATCTTGGCGTCGGCCTTCTTCTTGTGCGGGCCGATGACCATCGTCATGTTGCGACCGTCCTGCTTCGGCGAGGACTCGACGAAGCCGAGCTCCTGCACGTCCTCGGCCAGCTTCTGCAGCAGGCGGAAGCCCAGCTCGGGACGGTGCTGCTCACGGCCGCGGAACATGATCGTGATCTTGACCTTGTCGCCGGCTCCCAGGAAGCGCACGACGTGACCCTTCTTGGTCTCGTAGTCGTGCTTGTCGATCTTGGGACGAAGCTTCATCTCCTTGATGATCACGTTCGTCTGGTTGCGGCGCGACTCGCGGGCCTTCTGGGCGTTCTCGTACTTGAACTTGCCGTAGTCCATGAGCTTGCAGACCGGGGGGCGTCCCTGGGGAGCGATCTCGACGAGGTCGAGGTCGGCCTCCACGGCCAGCTTGAGTGCCTGGTCGGTCGGCACGATGCCAACGGTCTCGCCGTTGGGTCCGACGAGCCGGACCTCGGGTACGCGGATCCGCTCGTTGATGCGCAGCTCGGTGCTGATGGGTCCTCCAGTGGTTCGGTGGGTGGGAGCTCCACTGTGCCCTGTCGAATCACTTCGCCCGGAAATGCACAACGGCTCCCGCTGGTGCCAAGCGGGAGCCAGTCACGACACGTCCCCCTCTCGGAGGAGCTCGTGGTCACAGAGGTCGCGCGACTCCTGTGCTCACTGGGACCTTGACCCGACGATCTGTGGTGCAGGGCGATCGGTGCGGGTGGGAGACGGTGGTGCTGCCTCCGCTTGGCGGGATCGGCGCCACCGTGGATCTGTGGTGGCACTGATCGGTCAACACGGAAGGCTAGCGGATCATTCCGCCGAGGGGCCAATCCAGCCGTAGCCCTGTCCCACGCCCACCAGGCGCCAGCCCGCGGCCAGCCGCGTGAGGTCCTCCCCGTCGACGACGTACGCCGCCGGGCCGGCGAGGTCGACGAGCAGCGCCTCGGCACCGTCCTGGACCGCAGCGGTCGCGGCGGTGGCGGTCGTGACGGGCACCGGTCGCGCCGCCGGGTCCCACCGCGCCATGGTCTCGGTGGAGGTGAAGGCCAGCAGCCCCGTGCTGCCGTCCGCGGCCTGCACCAGCACGGCCGCCATGTCGGACGACTTGTCGTGGGCGAGCCCCTGCTCGTCGTGCTCGACCTCGCCGAGGACCGCGACCACCGGCACGAGGAGCCGGGCGTCCTGCAGCGCGGCGAGGACCGCACCCGAGGTCGCCCGCCCGGCGACGTGCTCGGCCAGCGCCCGGCGTACGCGCGGGTCGGCCTCGCCGCGGTCGTCGGCGAAGCCCGGGTCCGGGATCGTCCGGGCAGGCTCGTCCGGGGCGGCGGTCTCGGGGCGAGGGTCGTCGTGGGGCACGCCGTCATTGTCCCGGAGGTGTGGCGGGCTGTGGGACTCTGGGGACGTGGATGGGACTACGTGGGCCGCTCTGACCGCCGCACTCACCGTCGCGGGAGGCATCTGGACGTGGATCGCGTTCCGACGCAGGGGCGCGGTCAACGGGCTGCGCGCGCTCGGCTTCACGCTCCTGCCCGCAGCCGCCTGGCTCACCGGCACCCTGGAGGTCGTGGTCGAGATCGCGGGATCGGTCACCGACTGGGCCACCGGACTGGTCTTCGACGTCTTCACCTGGGCGGGTGTGGGGCTGGCCGGCCTCGCCGTCGTCCTGTTCGTGGTCAGTGGCTTCCTGCGCGACCGCCAGCTCGGCCGCGCCCAGGCCGGGGGCAGTGCGCCGGGCGGCGCCGGCCGCAAGGCCCCGGACGCCCTCCCCCGCACGTCGTCGTCCTCCGCGGGTCGTTCCCCGGTCGACGACGACCTGGCCGACATCGAGGCGCTGCTGCGCAAGCGTGGCATCGAGTGAGCGACCACCTCGTCGGGCGCAACCGGTTGTGGGCGCGGCTCGACCAGGCGGTCGCCTCCTTGCCCGAGCCTCCGCCCACCCCGATCGCGGTCGTGGACCTCGACGCGTTCGACGCCAACGCCGCCGACCTCGTGCGGCGCGCCGGGGGCAAGCCGCTGCGGGTCGCCTCGAAGTCGCTGCGGGTGCCCGCGCTCATCCGTCGCGCCCTGGCCCACGACGGCTTCTCCGGCGTCCTGGCCTTCACCGTCGCCGAGGCGCTGTGGCTGCACGAGACAGGCGTCAGCGACGACATCGTCGTGGCCTACCCCTCCGTCGACGTCGCGGCGCTGCGCCGCCTCCTCGCCTCCCCCGCTGCCGCCGCCGCGATCACCCTGATGGTCGACGACCCGGCGCACCTCGACCTGGTCGACGCAGCGCGGGGCTCCCACGACGTGGACGTCCGCATCGCACTCGACCTCGACGCGGGACTGCGCCTGGGCGGGCAGCACATCGGTCCCAAGCGTTCCCCGCTGTTCGACACCGCCGACGCCGTGGCCCTCGCCCGGCGGGTCGTCGAGCGCGACGGGCTCCGGCTCGTCGGCGTCATGACGTACGAGGGGCAGGTCGCCGGCGTCCAGGACGACGTCCCGGACCAGCGGACCAAGTCACTGCTCGTACGCCGCCTCAAGCAGGCGTCGATGGCGCAGCTCGAGGTGCGGCGACGCGAGATCGCCGAGGCGCTGTCCCGGGTCGCCGACCTGGAGTTCTGGAACGGCGGCGGGTCCGGGTCGGTCGAGGCCACCGCCGCCGACGCAGCCGTCACCGAGATCGCTGCTGGATCAGGGCTGCTGGTGCCCGGGATCTTCGACCACTACGCCTCCTTCGAGCCGCGCCCGGCGGCGTACTTCGGGCTGCGGGTCACCCGCAAGCCGACGCCGGCCATCGCGACCGTGCACGGTGGCGGCCTCATCGCCAGCGGCGCAACCGGGGCGGACCGCTCCCCGGTGCCGTGGGCACCGCCCGGGCTGCACCTGACCGGGCTCGAGGGTGCCGGCGAGGTGCAGACGCCGCTCACCGGCCACCCCGCCGCGCTGCTGCGGATCGGCGACCTGGTGTGGTTCCGCCACGCCAAGTCCGGCGAGCTGTTCGAGCACGTGCGCGACGTGCACCTGGTCCGGGACGCGACTATCACCGAGGTCGTGCCGTCCTACCGCGGCTGCGACCGTGCCTTCTGACTCCGGCTCCGACCCCCGCGCCACCGCCGGCCTCGTCGCCGGGCGCGTCCTCGATGCTCCGCCGACGCTCGGCGCCGGGCGGCTGGTCTGCATCGACGGCCCGGCCGGGTCCGGCAAGACGACCCTGGCGACCGCGATCGCGGATCTCGCCCCGCACGCGCACGTGGTGCACTGCGACGAGCTGCTCGAGGGCTGGCGCGGGCTCCCCGGCCTGGCCGGCTCGGTCGAGCGGCTGCTGGACCCGCTCGCGGTCGGCGAGGTGGGCCGGTGGCGCCGCTGGGACTGGGTCGCCGACGGCTGGGCCGAGTGGCACGCCGTCGCCCCGGGCGGGCTGCTCGTGCTGGAGGGGGTGGGGTGCTGGTCGCCGGCCGTCGCCCACCGGGTCGGCGTACTGGTCTGGGTCGAGGCCTCCACCGACCTCCGCCTCGAGCGGGGGCTGGCCCGCGACGGCGAGCACATGCGCCCCCACTGGGAGCAGTGGCGCACCGACGAGGAGCAGCTCTTCGCCCGGC
This sequence comes from Nocardioides furvisabuli, assembly GCA_964021995.1. Taxonomy (GTDB): domain Bacteria; phylum Actinomycetota; class Actinomycetes; order Propionibacteriales; family Nocardioidaceae; genus Nocardioides; species Nocardioides furvisabuli_A. The sequence goes on from CAXHZJ010000012.1 coordinate 26,121, forward strand.
ACCGGACCCGGGAACACGCGGACGTCGTCGTCACCACCGGCTGACGTCCGTCACTAGGGTGGCCGCCATGGTCCTCCCCAGCGGCGAGCAGTACGAGATCCGTGCGGCCGGCTACGTCGCCACCGTCACCGAGAGCGGCGCCGCGCTGCGCACCCTGTCGCACCACGGCCGCGACCTGGTGGACGGGTTCGCGGAGACCGAGATGTCCGGCGGTGGTCGCGGGCAGCTGCTGATGCCCTGGCCGAACCGGATCCGCGACGGCCGCTACTCCTTCGGCGGTCGCGAGCACCAGCTGGGGCTCAGCGACCCGACCCGTGGCAACGCCTCCCACGGGCTGGCCCGGTGGGCGTCGTGGACCCTCGAGGAGCACACCGGGACCTCGGTGTCGCTCGTCCACCGGGTGATGGCGCAGAGCGGCTACCCCTGGGCCCTCGACCTGCACGTCCTCTACGACCTCTCCGCCGACGGGCTCGTCGTCACCCAGACAGCCACGAACCTCGCGCCGGCGCCGGCGCCGTACGCCAGCGGCGCTCATCCCTACCTCGCCGTCGGGGACGCCATCGAGGACCTCGAGCTGCGGGTGCCCGCGCGCACCCGGCTGGTCGTCGACGATCGCCAGCTGCCGACCGGCACCGAGGCGGTCGCCGGGACGTACGACTTCACGACCCCGCGCCGCATCGGCGACACCGTGCTGGACGACGGCTTCGGCGACCTGGAGCACGAGGACGGTCGCGCCACCGTCACGCTCCGCGACCCGGGCACCGGGCGCGGCGTCGCGCTGTGGGTCGACGAGCGCCATCGGTGGTTGCAGCTCTTCACCCCGCCCGCCGCGGGCGGACGGCCGGCGATCGCGGTCGAGCCGATGACCGCGCCGGCGGACGCCTTCAACTCCGGCACCGACCTGGTGACCCTCGCCCCCGCGGGGAACGCCGGCGACGAGCTGTCGGTGTCGTGGGGCATCCACGCCCTCCAGCCGGCCTAGCGGTCGAGCAGCGCCCGCACCTGGCGTACGCCGTCGCGGGCGACCTTGCCGTCGGAGCCCTGGAAGGCCATCGCGGAGATCGTCGTGCCGTCGGCCAGGTCGAGCACGGCCCACGGCGCACCGGCGGGGAGGTGGATCGCCACGACCTGCTCCCAGGCGAGGTGACGCGTCCGGAAGCCGTTGACGACCACGAGCGCGTCCGGCTCCGCGGTGACGCGCGCGCGCCCCAGCGCCCAGCCGCACGCGGCCAGGCACCCGCCCAGCACCAGCAGCGTGAAGCGCTGGAGCCAGGTGAAGCGGTCGCGCACGGACTCGTCGAAGCCGAACCACGCCGCGGCGCACACCACGAACAGCATCAGCCCGAAGCCGACCACGGCGTAGCGCACGCCCATGGGCCGCCAGGTGCGTGGCAGCTCGGTGGGACCGACCGGGTCAGAGGCGGCAGGCATGGATGTCCGTGAGGAGGATGGCGCGCGCGCCGATCGAGTAGAGGTCGTCCATCAGTCGCTGCGAGCCGACGCGGGGCACCATCACCCGCACCGCGACCCAGCCGGCCTTGCCCAGCGGCGAGATGGTCGGGCCCTCGCGCCCGGGTGCGAGCTCGGTCGCGCGCGGGAGGTGGGCCTCCTCGATGTCGTAGTCCATCATCACGTAGCTGCGCGCCACCAGGACGCCCTCGATGCGACGCCGGAAGATCTCGAAGTCGTCGTGCACCACGCCGCCGCGGGTGATCAGCACGGCCGCGGAGTCGAGGATGACCTCACCGAAGGTGGCCAGGCCGGCAGCGCGCAGCGTGGTCCCGGTCTCGACCACGTCGGCGATCACGTCGGCGACGCCGAGCTGGATGCTGGTCTCCACGGCCCCGTCGAGGCGCGTGACGGAGGCGTCGATGCCGTGGCGGAAGAGGTAGTCCTCGACCACACCGACGTACGACGTCGCGATGCGCAGGCCGCGCAGGTCCTCGAGCGAGGAGTAGCGGCCGGCGGGGCCGGCGAAGTGGAAGCGCGAGCGCCCGAAGCCGAGGTCCATCACCTCGTCGGCCTTGGCACCCGAGTCGAGCAGCAGGTCGCGGCCGGTGATGCCGACGTCGAGGGTGCCCTCGCCGACGTAGAGCGCGATGTCGCGCGGGCGGAGGTAGAAGAACTCGACGCCGTTCTCGGAGTCGACGAGCGCGAGCTCCTTGGAGTCGCTGCGCTGGCGGTAGCCGGACTCGCGCAGGATGTCGGTGGCCGCCTGGGACAGCGATCCCTTGTTGGGGACGGCGATGCGAAGGGTCATCAGTGGCTCACAGGTGTGCGTAGACGTCGTCGAGGGTCAGTCCGGAGGCGAGCATGAGCACCTGCGCGTGGTAGAGCAGCTGGCTGATCTCCAGCGCCGTCGCGTCCTTGCCCTCGTGCTCGGCGGCCATCCAGGACTCGGCGGCCTCCTCCAGCAGCTTCTTGCCGATGGCATGCACGCCGGCGTCGAGCTGGGCGACGGTGCCGGAGCCCTCGGGGCGCTCCTCGGCCTTGGTGGACAGCTCTGCCCACAGCTCCTCGAACGTCTTCACGAGGGACAAGCCTACGGCGCGGCACCACGCTCCCCGTGACCGGTCCCGCGTGCGGACCACCCCACGGGAGGGTTGCCCTCGCCAGCCTCCGGGCTACAGTCGCAGCATGACTGAATCGAACATGCATTCGGACCCCGACGCGACCGACGCCCAGGCTGCTGAGAGCCCGGCGGGCGACACCTTGGGCGGCCCCCAGGGCGACACCACCCGCAAGGACCCCGAGGAGTGGGTCACGGGCGACGAGCCGATGACGGGAGCGCAGCGCAGCTATCTCGACACCCTCGCCCGCGAGGCCGGCGAGGAGCTCCCCGGGAACCTGACCAAGGCGCAGGCCTCCGAGCACATCGACCGGCTCCAGGGCGCGACCGACCGCACGTCCTGACCGACCGCCCTCAGCGCCCGCGCAGTCCCTCCAGGACGCGTGCGGTGTCGAGGGCGGCCGCGGTGGCCTCCCAGCCCTTGTCCTCCGACGAGCCGTCGAGCCCGGCCCGGTCGAGGGCCTGCTCCTCGGTGTCGCAGGTCAGCACGCCGAAGCCCACCGGGACCGCGTGCGCCACGCTCACCTGCGTGAGGCCGTCGGTCGCGGCCGAGCAGACGTAGTCGAAGTGGGGGGTGCCGCCGCGGATCACCACGCCCAGCGCCACCACGGCGTGGTACCCCTGCTGCGCGAGGGCTGCGGCGACCACGGGGAGCTCGAAGGTGCCGGGGACCCGGACCACCTCCGGCTCGGTGACGCCGTACGCCGCCAGCGCACGCTCGGCGCCGGCGACCAGGCCGTCCATGACCTGGGTGTGCCAGCTCGCCGCGACGACTGCGACCTTCAGGCCGCTCGCGTCGAAGGGCTGGGACGTGGGTGCTCCGGCGCCGCTCATGGGCGTCCTCCTTCGTGCAGGGGCTCGTCGGTGACCAGGTCAGGCAGGTCGTGCCCCATCCGGTCGCGCTTGGTCAGCAGGTAGGCGAGGTTGTGGTCGTTGGGGTGCGGCGTGAGCGGCACCCGCTCGGCGACGGTGATCCCGAAGTCCTCCAGGCTGGCGGTCTTGTCGGGGTTGTTGGTCATCAGGCGCACCGACGAGATCCCCAGGTCGCGCAGGACCTGGGTCGCGGTGCCGTAGTGGCGGGCATCGGCGGGCAAGCCCAGGTCGAGGTTGGCGTCGACCGTGTCGCGCCCGCCGTCCTGGAGCTGGTAGGCCTGCAGCTTGGCGACCAGGCCGATGCCGCGGCCCTCGTGGCCGCGGAGGTAGACCACCACTCCCCTGCCCTCGGCGACGACCCGCGCGAGGGCCTCGTCGAGCTGGGGGCCGCAGTCGCACCGCTCGCTGCCGAAGACGTCACCGGTCAGGCACTCGCTGTGCACCCGGGTCAGCACCGGCTCGTCGCCGCTGATGTCACCGTGCACGAGCGCGACGTGCTCGCTGCCGTCGATGGTGATGCGGTAGCCGTAGGCCGTGAAGTCGCCGTGCCGTGTGGGCAGGCGCGTCTCCGCGGCCCGCTCGACGTGGCGCTCGTGCCGACGGCGGTAGCGCACGAGGTCCTCGATCGAGATCATGGCGAGCCCGTGCTCGTCGGCGAACTCCCGCAGCTGGGGGCCCCGCTTCATCGTGCCGTCGTCGTTGACCACCTCGACGAGCACGCCGGCCGGCGTGAGGCCGGCCAGCACGGCGAGGTCGACGGCCGCCTCGGTGTGCCCGCGGCGCACGAGCACACCGCCCTCGCGGTAGCGCAGGGGGAAGACGTGCCCGGGCCGGGTCAGCTCCCACGGCTCGGTGGCCGAGTCGGCGAGCGTGCGCGCGGTGTGGGCGCGGTCCGCGGCGCTGATGCCGGTGCTGACGCCGTCGCGGGCGTCCACGGAGATCGTGTACGCCGTGCGCAGCTTGTCCTTGTTGTGCGGGGTCATCAGCGGGATCTCGAGCCGCTCCAGCATGTCGCCGGGCATCGGCACGCAGATCACGCCGCTGGAGTGCCGGATCGTGAAGGCCATCAGCTCCGGCGTCGCCTTCGCGGCGGCGAAGATGATGTCGCCCTCGTTCTCGCGGTCCTCGTCGTCGACGACGACGACGGCCCTGCCGGCCGCGATGTCGGCGACGGCGCGCTCGACGGGGTCGAGCCGGACGCTGCTGTCGGGGGTGATGTCGGGAGTGGTGCTCATGCTGCGACGACCTCCTCGGTCTTCTCGGTGCCGCTGGTCTCGACGACGGTGCGGCTGGCGCGGAGCCAGACCACGAAGCCGATGACCACGAAGACGGCGTAGACGAGGTACATCCCCGCCGTGGGGTAGTAGCCGGCCTGGACCAAGGTGGTGACGCCGACGACGTCGACGAGGACCCAGACCAGCCAGAACTCCACCCAGCCGCGGGCCATGCCGTAGGTCGCGAGCATGGAGCCGGCGAGGATCCACGCCTCGGTGCTCGGGCCCCACGACCCGATCCGCAGGAGCACGACGTAAGCCACGGCGTAGCCGACGACGCCGAGCACGAGCAGCTGCACCCGCTCGGCGCCCGTCGCCCACCGCGGGGCGATGGCGCCACCGTCGGAGGCGCCGCCTGCGTCGCGCAGCCGGGACCACCGCCACCAGCCGTACAGCGAGACCGCGGCGAAGAACACCTGGCGACCGGCCTGTCCCCACAGCGGCTCGGCGACCGCGCCGGAGAGCTCACCGGTCGCGAAGACGGTGAAGAGCAGGACGTTGCCGACCAGGCCGACCGGCCACGCCCACACCACGCGCCGCATCCCGAGGATCGCGCTGGCGAGGCCGAAGAGGTTGCCGACGACCTCCCGGGCGTTGAGCTCCCCGCCCGGCACCGGGATGGTGCCGTCGAGGAGCCATTCGATCAGGGGCATCAGGAGTCCTTCTGGATGTGGGCCGGGAGGTGGGTGGCGGCGTAGGCGCCCAGCAGCTTCTCGACGTGCTTGGCGATGACGTCGGCCTCGAGGTTGACCACGTCGCCGGGGCGGCGGGTGCCGAGCGTGGTGCGGGCGAGGGTCTCGGGGATGAGGCTGACGGTGAAGGAGGACTCCCCCGCCTCGACGACGGTGAGGCTCACCCCGTCGACGGTGATCGAGCCCTTGTCCACGAGGTAGCGCGCGAGATGGCCGGGCAGCGAGACCTCGACGACGTCCCAGTGCTCGCTGGGCGAGCGGGAGACGATCTCGCCGACCCCGTCGACGTGGCCCTGCACGATGTGGCCGCCGAGTCGCTTGTCGACGGTGACGGCCCGCTCGAGGTTGACCCGGTCCCCGGGGGCGACGCCTCGCAGCGAGGTCTTGTCGAGGGTCTCCTGCATCAGGTCGGCGGTCCACCGGCCCTCGCCGAGCTCGGCGACCGTGAGGCAGCAGCCGTTGACGGAGATCGAGTCACCCAGGATCGTGCCGTCGAGCACGGTGGACGCCTCGATGGTGAGACGGATGGCGTCTCCCTGGTCGGTGACCTCGGCGATCGTGCCGAGCTCCTCGACGATTCCGGTGAACATCAGGCCCTCCTGGGGGTCGTGAGCGGCTTCATGGTCAGGCGCACGTTGGTGTCCTCGCCGTCGTGGCCCTGGAGCACCGCCACGTCCGTGACGTGCAGGTGCAGGGCGTCGGCGATCGTGGTGATGCCGAGGTCCGCTACGGCGCTGGTGCCGGCGCCGAGCAGCATCGGCGCGACGTAGGCGACGACCTCGTCGACGAGTCCGGCGGACAGGAAGGCGCGGGCGAGCGCGGGTCCGCCCTCGAGGAAGACGTGCTGGCGGTCGAGCTCGTGCAGCCGGGCCAGTGCCTCCTCGGGGTCGCGGGTGCGGAGGTGGATGGTCTCGGCGCGGTCGTTGAAGATGCGGCGGTCGGGCGCGAGGTCGCGCAGCCCCATCACGGCGCGCAGCGGCTGCACCGCGACCGGCTCGTCGACCTCGTCACGCACGGTGAGCTCGGGGTCGTCGACCTCGACGGTCCCGGTGCCGACCAGCATCGTGTCGCAGAGCCCGCGCAGGCGATGGGTGTCGAGCCGGGCGGCGCGGCTGGAGACCCAGCGGCTGGTGCCGTCGGGGGCAGCGCTGCGGCCGTCGAGGGTGGCGGCGAACTTCCAGGTGACGAAGGGACGCCGCCGCGCGACGGCGAAGGTCCAGGCCCGGTTGATCGCCTGCGCCTCCTCGATCATCACGCCACCGACGACCTCGATGCCCGCCTCGCGCAGCCGCCCCGCACCCCCCACGGCGACGGGGTTGGCGTCGGGCTGGGCGTACACGACACGGCGTACGCCTGCGGCCACGAGCGCCTCGCTGCACGGTCCGGTGCGGCCGGTGTGGTTGCAGGGCTCGAGGGTGACGACAGCGGTCGCACCCCGGGCGGCGTCACCGGCCTCCGCGAGCGCGGCGGCCTCCGCGTGGGCCGTGCCGGCGCCGCGGTGGAACCCCTCGGCGATCGTGGTGCCGTCGGGGCCGAGCAGCACGCAGCCGACCCGGGGGTTGGGACCGAGCGGCACACCGGGGGTGACGGCGAGCGCCAGGGCGCGATGCATGGCGCGCCGCTCCGCCTCGCTGGTCGTCGTCATCTCCGCCTCCGGTCCGTGGTGGGACTCCGGGGGGCGGGCGACGGCGTACGCCCCTCGCCGTGGCGGGAGGGCGTGGAGCCGTCAGCGTGCACTTCTCATCCGGACTGTGACCGTCGGTCCAGGAGTTCCACCTGGTCAACCGGCCACTGGATGTGGTCGGGTCGCGGACTGTGACCGCCGGTGCGGAATTTCACCGCCCCCAGAGCACGCAAGCTCTTCGTGGACGCAACTGTGCCACAGCACGGATGATTCCCTCACCGCTGTCCGGTCGTGACGTGCGCAACACCTGCCGAGGGGGTGGACGGCGGCGACTGGCACCGACGGACCGGTCGGCCGGTGGTCAGACCTGGTCGAGGAAGCGGTCGAAGACGCGCGCGCCGAACTCCAGCGCGTCGACAGGGACCCGCTCGTCGACGCCGTGGAACAGCGCGGTGAAGTCGAGCTCGGCGGGCAGGCGCAGGGGCGCGAAGCCGTAGGAGCGCATGCCGAGCTTGCGGAAGTGCTTGGCGTCGGTGCCGCCGCTCATCAGGTAGGGGGCGACGAGGGCGCCGGGGTCCTCGGCGAGGAGGCTGCGGCTCATCGCGGTGACCAGGTCGCCGTCGTACGGCGTCTCCCACGGGTCCTGCTTGGACTCGAAGTCGAACTCGATGCCGTCGCCGGCCAGCTCGTGGAGGGTGGCGAAGAACTCGTCCTCGTAGCCGGGCAGGAAGCGGCCGTCGATCGTCGCGTGCGCCTCGGTGGGGATGACGTTGGTCTTGTAGCCGGCCTTGAGCATCGTCGGGTTGGCGGTGTTGCGGATGACCGCCCCGAGCATCCGTGCCGCGTCGCCGAACTCCTCGACCAGGGCCTCGGCGTTGTCCGGGGTCGCCTCGGTGCCGGCCAGCTCGCCGACGGTGGCCAGCAGGACCTCCATGGTGGGGGTGAGCCGCACGGGCCACTGGTGCGCCCCGATGCGGGCGACCGCACCGGCGAGCCGGGTGACCGCGTTGTCGTCGTTGATCATCGAGCCGTGTCCCGCGCGGCCGCGGGCGGTCAGCCGCATCCACGCCATGCCCTTCTCGGCCGCCTCGATGAGGTAGACCCGACGCCCGCGGACCGTCGCGGAGAAGCCGCCGACCTCACCGACGGCCTCGCTGCAGTCGGCGAACAGGTCGGCGTGCTGGTCGACGAGGATCCCGGCGCCGTGGTGGCCGCCCGCCTCCTCGTCGGCGGTGAAGCAGAGGACGACCTCGCGGTCGGGCGCGGCACCGGCGGCGGCGCGGGCGCGCACGACACTCAGGAGCATCGCGTCGAAGTCCTTCATGTCGACCGCGCCGCGGCCCCAGACCTGGCCGTCCTTGATCTCGCCGGCGAAGGGGTCGACCTGCCAGTCCGACGCCTCGGCGGGTACGACGTCGAGGTGCCCGTGCAGCAGCAGCGGGGCGCGGCCGTCGCCGCCGCCCCAGCGCGCGACGACGTTGGCCCGACCCGGGCGGCCCTCGATGATCCGGCTCTCGATGCCGGCCTCGTCGAGCAGCGCGGCGACGTGCTCGGCGGCCTTCCGCTCCCCCGGTCCGTCGTCGGTGCCGTAGTTGGAGGTGTCGATCGCGATGAGGTCCTGGCACAGCTGCACGACCTCCTTCGCGGGGTCGTACGAGCGGTCCGGCGAGCTGACTGCCGAGGGGTCAGTGGGCACCTGTTCCATGCCGTCCATCCTGCCCCACGAGCAAGCAGCAACCCCGATTCGTTGGTGGGGAGCCGCTTTGCTACTGTTTCCCAGCACTCGTCCGGGTGGCGGAATTGGCAGACGCGCTAGCTTGAGGTGCTAGTGCCCGTATTAGGGCGTGGGGGTTCAAGTCCCCCCTCGGACACCAGATCGATACGCAAGCCCCAGGTCTCTGACCTGGGGCTTCGTCGTTGTCGGGGGTGCGCCAGCCCGACGAGGACGGCGGCCGCGACGGCACCCGTCCACCCCATCGCGAGGTCGCCGACGGTGTCGGCGTTCGCCGTGGCCACCTCCCGCGACCTCGTCACGAAGGCGGCGTACTCCCACACCTCCCACGCCAGTGCCATCGTCATGCCCGACGCGACGGCGACCTCGAGACGGCGCAGGACGGGCGCGTGTGCGGCGCCGGCGAGCAGGACCACCGCTGCGGCGAGGAACCCCGTGGCAGCGAGGTGGATGGCGTCGTCGAACCACGTGAGGCGGTCGTAGAGGTCGAGGCGGTTGCCGAGGATGTCGGAGAAGCCCGGCAGGGTGACGAGCACGTCGGCACCCCAGGGGTAGGGACGCCCCGACCGCGCCACCGCGTCCACACCGGGACCACGAGCGCGAGCATCGGATAGGTCAGCGCGCGGGCACCGGGGGCCTTGCCCTCGAGGTTGCCCCACGCGGGATCCACCGAGATCCGCGCGATGGCCACCAGCAGCAGCACCTTGGCGGTGACGTCGACGACGACCAGCCAGCCCGGTGTCGGTGGCGGGGCCGGCTCAGGCGCGTCGGCGTACATCGGACCCTCAGCCCACCAGGACGCGCTCGCCGTACGACGGCACGACAGCCGTCCAACCGAGGTCGGAGGAGATCTTGCGGGCGAGGGCAGCCGCCGACGCCGGCTCGCCGTGGACGACGTAGACGGTCTGCGGCGGACGCGGGGCGCGGCCCAGCCACTCGAGGGTCTCGGGTGCGTCGGCGTGCACGGAGAAGCCCGTCAGCGCCACCACCTCGGCGCGGACCGGGACGTAGCGGCCGTGGATCTTCACCTGTCGTGCCCCCTCCGCCAGCTGCCGGCCACGGGTGCCGTCGGCCTGGTAGCCGGTGAGGAGGACGGTGTTGCGCCGGTCGGGCAGCTGGTGCACGAGGTGGTGCAGGACCCGGCCGCCCGAGGCCATGCCGGAGGCCGAGATGACGATGCTGGGACGACCGGGACGGTTCAGCCGCATGGATCCCTCCGGGTCGTGGACGCCCTGCACGCCGACGTCGAGGTCGGCCATCAGGGCGCGCGCGTCCCGGCGCAGCTCGGGGGCGCCCCGGGACGCCGCGCGACGGTAGACCTCGAGCGCGGCGAGCGCCATCGGGCTGTCCACGAAGACAGGGACCTCGGGGATGCGTCCCCCGCCCATCAGCCTCCGCAGCTCGAGGAGCACCAGCTCGGTGCGATCGACGGCGAAGGCCGGCACCAGCACCGATCCGCCACGCTCGACCGTGCGGCAGATCGCGTCGGCGAGCTGGTCCGGGTCCGGCGCGGGGTGCACCCGCTCGCCGTACGTCGACTCCACCACGAGGGTGTCCGCTGCGGGCGGGCCCTCCGGGGGGCGCAGCAGCGGGTGGCGGGGGCGACCGAGGTCGCCGCTGAAGGCCGCCCGGAACTCTCCCACCCGGACCTCGACCGTGGCCGAGCCGAGGATGTGGCCGGCGCGCGCGAGGCGTACGGAGACACCGGGCGCCAGCGACACGTCGGTGTCGAGCTCGACCGGGTCGATGAGGGCGAGCGCGCGCTCCACGTCGCGGTCGTCGTAGAGCGGGAGGGCCGGACTGTGCCGGGAGAACCCGGCGGTGTTGGCGTACCTCGCGTCCTCCTGCTGCAGGTGTGCACTGTCGCGCAGCACGATCGCGGCGAGCTCGGCGGTCGACCGGGTGCAGGTCACGCGCCCGGCGAACCCGTCCTTGACGAGGCGCGGCAGGTAGCCGGTGTGGTCGAGGTGGGCGTGGGTCAGCAGCACGTGGTCGATCGTGCGGGGATCGACCGGCAGCGGCTCCCAGTTGCGTCGGCGGTGGGTCGCCAGGCCCTGGTAGAGACCGGCGTCGACCAGGACCCGTGTCCCGTCCGACTCCAGGAGGAACCGGCTCCCGGTCACCGTGTCGACCGCACCGAGGAAGGTCAGGGACGGCTGCGTGACCACGGTGCTCACCTCCCCAGCGGCTCGATCGGCGGGAAGAACCGAGCGGGGTCCTCGTCGTCCTCGTGGACGCGGGCGGCCGGGCCGACCAGGAGCGGGTCGGGCGTGCCGACGACCTCGTGGTCCTTCTGGGGGTAGTCCAGCTGCGAGAGCACGACCCGCATCGCCTCGAGGCGGGCGCGCTTCTTGTCGTTGGACTTGATCACCGTCCACGGCGCATCACCGGTGTCGGTGTGGAAGAACATCGTCTCCTTGGCGTCGGTGTAGGCCTCCCACTTGTCGAGGCTCGCGAGGTCGGTCGGGGACAGCTTCCACTGCCGGACCGGGTCGGAGGACCGGGCGGCGAAGCGCGCCGCCTGCTCGGCACGCGAGACCGAGAACCACAGCTTCACCAGGTGGATGTCGGCGCGCGTGAGCATCCGCTCGAAGTCCGGCGTCTCGCGCATGAAGTTGAGGTACTGGACCGGCGTGCAGTAGCCCATCACCCGCTCGACGCCGGCGCGGTTGTACCAGGACCGGTCGAACAGCACGATCTCGCCGGCGCTCGGCAGGTGGGCGACGTAGCGCTGGAAGTACCACTGCGACGTCTCGAGCTCGGTCGGAACGCTGAGCGCGACGAGGCGGGCACCGCGCGGGTTGAGGTGCTCCATGAACCGCTTGATCGCCCCGCCCTTGCCGGCGGCGTCGCGGCCCTCGAAGAGGATCGCGACCTTCTGCCCGGTGTCCTTGACGTGCGCCTGGAGCTTGAGCAGCTCGATCTGCAGCAACCGCTTGGTGCGCTCGTAGTCGCGCCGGCTGAGCTTCGAGGCGTACGGGTAGCCCTGGCGCCACGGAGGTACGCCGCCGGGACCGGGCCGGTCGTCGGCCTCCTCGCCCTCGCCGTGCAGCTCGTCGCTCAGGTCGACGAGCTCGTCGAGCTCCTCCGCGTGGCCGGGGGTGCCGACCGGCACGCGCGGGGACGGGGTCGGGCCGTGGCCGTCGAGGGTCGCCATGACTCGACGCTAGGCAGCGCGACGGTCCGCGGGGAGTGCCCATCGTCCCGACCGCGGGGGTCCTTCGGCCGCGTGGTCAGCCGGCGCGCGCCTCGCGCCTGCGCCGGAGCGTGGCCGGCAGGGTCAGCACCAGCGCCAGGGCGACACCGACGAATGTTCCGAGCGAGTTGGCCACGACGTCGCGCGGGTCCGGCACCCGTCCGGGGATCCCCCGCTGGACGTTCTCGATCACGGACGTCAGCACGACCCCCAGCCCGAGCGCGACGGGCCACAGCCGGGCGCCGACGAGCAGCAGCAGGAAGACCCCGACGGGGACGAAGAGCCCGATGTTGGCGAGGAACTCGACCCGGTCCACGTTCAGCCGGCTGGTCAGCGGGTCCAGGTCGGGATAGCGCTCGAGCCGGGCCAGGACGCGGGCGGCGAGGCCGTAGTAGTCGGGCTGCTCCGATGCCGGCGTCAGGGTGACGAGCCCGACGAACCCGAGGTAGGCCAGGGTCAGGAGACTCAGGAAGGGATGTCGGTGCAGCACCCGACCATCATCCGGGTGGCCCAAGGCGCCCCCGTCGTCGGTGTCGTGGGAGAGGGTGTCCCCCATGACCCGGGTCCAGCTCTCCCGCCTGCCGGGCGAGCGCGTGCTCGTCACCACCGGCGATGTCGAGGAGGAGCTCGACCTCGTCGCGCTGCCGGCGTACGTCCGGGCGCGCGAGGACGACCCGGCGCAGACACCGAGGTGGGTCTGGGACGACACCGCGCGGTGGTATCCCCCGCTGCTGGTCGCCGGGGTGCGGGTCGCGCGCTGCCACGACCTGCGACTGTGCCGACGCCTGCTGCGCCGCGCCCCCGCAGTGGACGGACGCCTTCTCGACGGCGACGACTCTGCCCATTGGGACCGGCTCGGTCCGGCCGCGGCGCAGAGCCACCCCACGCTGTTCGCCGCCGACGACACCGCGGAGCACCTGCGCGCCGACGTCGAGGACGCCCGTCAGCTCGCCGCGGTCGCCGCCTCCGACGAGGCGACCCGCCTCGGGCTGCTCCTCGCCGCCGAGTCCGCGGGGGCGCTGGCCGCGGCCGAGATGACGTACGCCGGGGTGCCGTGGCGCACCGAGCTGCACGAGCGGCTCCTGACCGAGCTCCTGGGGCCACGACCCCTGCGCGACGCGCTCCCCCAGCGGCTCGAGGAGGTGGTCGCGGAGGTCAGGCGCGCCTTCGGAGCCCCCGGACTCAACCCCGAGTCCCGCACCGACGTGCTGGGCGCCCTGAGGCGGGCGGGCGTCGAGGTGCCCGACATCCGGGCGTCCACGCTGCGTCAGGTCGACCACCCGGCCATCGAGCCACTGCTGCGCTACAAGAAGCTCGCGCACCTCTTCCAGACCAACGGCTGGGCGTGGCTCGACGAGTGGGTGGGCAACGGCCGGTTCCGCCCGTCCTACCAGCCCGCCGGCTCCTCGACGGGCCGCTGGTCCTCCAACGGAGGTGGCGCGCTGTCCTTCCCCGCCCAGGTGCGCTCCGCCGCGGTCGCCGACGAGGGATGGGTGCTCGTGGTCGCCGACGTCGCCCAGCTCGAGCCCCGGGTCCTCGCCGGGATGAGCCACGACCACGCCCTCGCGCGCGCCGCGCAGGGTGCCGACCTCTACCAGGGGATGGTGGCCGACGGCGCCGTCGCGACCCGGCAGGACGCGAAGCTCGGCCTGCTCGGCGCGATGTACGGCGCCACCAGCGGTGAGAGCGGACGGATGGTCGCCGGGCTCACCCGGCGCTACCCCGCCGCCTTCGCCCTGGTCGACGAGGCCGCTCGGGCCGGCGAGCGCGGGCAGGTGGTCCGCACCCTCCTCGGGCGCGGCTCCCCGTCCCTCGGCGGCTCGTGGCAGGAGGAGCCCGACGAACCTCCGTCCGACCTCCAGGCGCTCGACCGGCGACGGCGGGCCTACGGCCGCTTCACCCGCAACTTCGTCGTGCAGGGCACGGGTGCGGAGTGGGCGCTGTGCTGGATCGCCGACCTGCGCAACCGACTGTGGCGCCTCGGCGGCACCGGCGCGCTCGAACAGCGTCCGCACCTGGTCCTGTTCCTCCACGACGAGGTCGTGGTGCACACGCCGGTCGCACTGGCCGACCAGGTCGCCGCCGAGCTGGAGCAGGCCGCTGCGCACGCGGGCCGACTGCTCTTCCGCGACTTCGCCGTGGACTTCCCGCTGAGCATCGCCGTGGTCTCGTCCTACGCCGACGTGGGCAAGTACAAGGACAAGGGCAAGGCCGGGACCTAGGTCCTCCGTGGCGGCGCCACTCGCCCCTGCGCAGCGCGGCGACGGTGCAGCAGGCTGGTGGTGGAGGCAGGAGGCCACCGGTGAGCACCACGATGGAGCGCGGCACGACGGCTGCCGTCGGCGCGGGCAGCGCACGTGCGGCTGCCGTCCGCCGGTTCGTCGGGGGCTTCTACCTCGTCATGGGCGGCATCAACGCCGGCCTCGCGCTCGCGGACGCCGAGACCTACCGCACCTTCACCGACGGGTCGTTCTGGTCCCTGGTCAGCGACGCCTGGCACCAGGTGGTGATGACGCACCCCGTCTCCTGGATCCTGCTGCTGGCCGCGGGCGAGGTCGCCGTCGGGCTCCTCCTGCTGCGCGGCGGACCGGCCGCCCGCGTCGGGTGGGCGGGTGTGCTCGTCTTCCACGTCCTGCTGATGTCGTTCGGGTTCGGCTTCTGGTTGTGGAGCATCCCGGTGCTGGCCGTGCTCGTGCCCGCGGCGCGTGCCGACTGGCCCGCGCTCGCCCGGACCGCGGAGCCTGCCCCGGCGCGACGGCGTACGCCGACCACGTCGGGCACGAGTCCACCGATGCGCTCCGAGGCGCCTCACCGGTCGACCGTGTGGTCGACGATCGTGCTCGTGGCCTGCGTGCTCGCCGCCTCGGTCTACGGCCTCGTGGCCGAGTCGCCGTACCGGTCGCTGCCCGAGGCCACGGTCGTCGGTGCCCGCGCCCAGGACGCGTGCAGCGTCGTCGTCGCCGTGCTGCTCCTCGCGCTCGTCGCCCGCCGCACGTCCGTCACGGCCGGGCTGGTGCGGCTCGGCCTGCTGGGCTACCTCGCCTACAGCTACCTCATCTACGTCACCGGCGTGCCGATGAACCGCATGTTCCTCGTCTACGTCCTGATCGTGGGGCTGGCCGGCTCCGGGCTGGTGTCCGGCCTGGGACGGGTCGTGGCCAGCCCGCCCGCCAGCAGCGCCTCCGACGCGCTCACGACCGGCACCGGCTGGATGCTCGTGGTCACCGGCGTCCTGTTCTCCGGCCTCTGGCTCTCGGCACTCCTCCCCTTCGCCCTCGGCGGGGCGCGTCCCGAGCCCGAGGGCGTCGGCGGCACCCCCTACCCCGTCTTCTGGCTCGACCTGGCCATCGTCCTGCCACTCGTCGTCCTCGTCGGGGTGCTGCTGCTGCGACGACACCGCGCGGGGCCGGCCCTCGCGGTCGTCGCGCTCATCAAGGTCGTCACGCTCTTCACTGCCCTCTGGGCGGGCCCTCTGCTCTCGCTCGCGACGGGCGCCGAGGTCCACCTCGGTCCCGACGCCGGGCCGAGCCTCCTGCTGCTCGCGGCCAGCACGTGGCTGGTCGTGCGCTGGCTGCGGTCGATCGATCCGCGGCCCCTGTCGATCCTCCAGGAAGGACACCCCCCCATGACCACGCTCGTCGTTCACGAGTCCATGTTCGGCAACACCCGGGCGATCGCGGAGGCCATCGCCGCGGACCTGCCCGGCCACGTGGAGGTGGTCGACGTGTCGGACGCACCCACGCCGCTGCCGGCCCACGTCGACCTGCTCGTCGTGGGCGGCCCCACCCACGCCTTCTCCATGAGCCGGGCGGCGACCCGGCGCGACGCCGTCGCGCAGGGGGCCGCTCACGAGCACGAGATGCGCGGCATCCGCGAGTGGCTGGCCGGCCTGCCCCGGACGCCGCACGTGGCCGTGGCAGCCTTCGACACCCGGGTCGCGAAGGTGCGCCGGCTGCCGGGATCGGCCGCACGGGCGGCCGGCAAGGTGGTCGCACGTCGCGGGCTCGGCCGAGTGGTCGCCGTCGAGTCGTTCTACGTCGAGGACGTGTCCGGGCCGCTGCTCGAGGGAGAGCTGGAGAGGGCACGGACATGGGCGCGTTCGCTCACCCCCGTGGCACACCCACGCTGAGCCCTACGACGCCCCGGCGGCGGCTCCTGCGGACCGGCGTGTCGCGAACTCCCTGATCCGCACCGCCACCTCCCGGTCCAGTCCCGCGCACGGGGCGTCGAGGTCGTCGATCAGGAACGACTGGGCGTCGCACCAGTCGGACTTCACCACCAGGCCGTCGACGTTCGAGTGCGTGTTGGTGGGGCCGCCGGCATCCCGTCCACGTGGACGGTGCCACCGGTGTCGCGGGTGCCGAGGCGGCCGGGCGGATTGTGAGAGTCCTCTCATCCTGAGCGGGACGGCGTGCTCCCGGTTTGCCAGCAACGGGGAAGTGTTGGTCTGGTCGAGGGATGGCCACAGGAATCGAGCACCCCCGCGATCTGCCCACACCCGACCCCGTCGACGAGCCGCACCCGGCCCTCGACAGCGCCATCGAGTCCACGGTGCCGCGTGAGCCGGGCCTGGACAAGCTCGTGTTCGGCGTCACCGCCGTCGTCAGCCTGGCCTTCCTCGTGTGGGGCTTCACGAGCACCAGCAGCCTCGCCGACGCCTCGGCGTCGGGCCTGGCGTGGACGATGGAGAAGACCGGCTGGCTCTTCGTGCTGACCTCCAGCGCCTTCGTGGTCTTCGTCATCTGGCTGGCCCTGGGCAAGTTCGGCAACATCCCGCTCGGCCGCGACGACGAGCAGCCGGAGTTCCGGACGATCTCGTGGATCGCGATGATGTTCAGCGCCGGCATGGGCATCGGCCTGATGTTCTACGGAGTCAGCGAGCCGATCACGCACTTCGCGACGCCGCCCCCGGGAACCGGCGAGGCCGGCAACCCCGAGGCCGCGCAGAACGCGATGGCCACCACGATGTTCCACTGGACCCTGCACCCGTGGGCGATCTATGCCGTCGTCGGCCTCGCCGTGGCGTACGGCGTCTACCGCAAGGGCCGTCTGCAGCTCATCAGCTCGGCCTTCGAGCCCCTGCTGGGCCGCCACGCCAACGGCCTGGGCGGCCGGGCGATCGACATGTTCGCCATCTTCGCCACCCTCTTCGGCTCCGCGACCTCGCTGGGCCTCGGCGCCCTCCAGATCGAGTCCGGCCTGCAGATCGTGGCCGGCCTCGGTGACACGGGCAACGCCGTCCTGGTCGGCATCATCGCGGTGCTCACCGCGGCCTTCGTGCTCTCCGCCGTGTCGGGCGTCGCCAAGGGCATCCAGTGGCTGTCCAACATCAACATGGTGCTCGCCATCGCGCTGGCGCTCTTCGTCTTCATCGTCGGTCCGACCGTCTTCATCCTGAACCTCGTGCCGACCTCCATCGGCAGCTACGTCGCCGACCTGCCGATGATGGCCGCCCGCACCGCCGCCGAGGGCAGCGAGACCAGCGAGTGGCTGTCGGCCTGGACGGTCTTCTACTGGGCCTGGTGGCTCTCCTGGACGCCCTTCGTCGGCATGTTCATCGCCCGCATCTCGCGGGGTCGCACCATCCGGCAGTTCGTCACCGGCGTCCTGCTCGTGCCCAGCCTCGTCAGCGTCGTGTGGTTCTGCATCTTCGGCGGCGCGGCCATCGACCTGCAGAAGAACGGCACCGACATCGCCGGTGCAGGCGGGCTGGAGAACCAGCTCTTCAGCACCCTGGAGGCCTACCCGCTCGCCACGGTGTCGAGCATCGTGGTGATGGTGCTCGTCGGCATCTTCTTCGTCTCCGGCGCCGACGCCGCCTCGATCGTGATGGGTTCGCTGTCCGAGCGCGGCACCATCCACCCGAGCCGTCCGACCGTCATCTTCTGGGGCGTCGCGACCGGCGCCGTCGCCGCCGTGATGCTGCTCGTCGGCGGTGCGGACGCGCTCAGCGGGCTCCAGACGATCACGGTCATCGCAGCCCTGCCGTTCGTGCTGATCATGATCGGCCTGGCCGTGGCGCTGGTGAAGGACCTGGCCCAGGACCCGCTGGTGGTGCGCCGCCAGTACGCCATCGAGGCCGTCGAGGCCGCGGTCATCACCGGCGTGACCGAGCACGGCGACGACTTCGTGCTGTCGGTCGAGAAGGCCGAGGTCGACAAGGCCGAGGTCGGCGAGGACGTCAGGGCCTGACTCGACGCACCGTAGGGTCGGCCGCATGAGCGACCCCCTGCGCGTCGGCTTCGTCACCGGCGCGACCCCTGACAAGTGGGCGCGCAGCTGGCGCGACCAGCGGCGCGAGCCCCTGGAGCTCGTGCCGGTGACGGAGCCCGAGCAGCTGGACGGGGTGCTCGACGGCACCCTCGACATGGCGCTGGTCCGGCTGCCCACCGACACCGACGGACTCCACTGCGTGCGCCTCTACGACGAGCTGCCGGTCGTCGTCGCCTCCCGGGACCACCTCCTGGCCGCGGCCGACGCCGAGGTGACCACCGCGGACCTGGCGGACGAGCAGCTCGTACGCCCTCACGCGAGCGGGTGGCGGCCCGACGCCGAGCAGCTGGACTGGCCGCCGATGACCGAGCGGGACGCCGTGGAGACCGTCGCCGCCGGGACGGGCGTCGTGGTCCTGCCGATGTCGGTGGCGCGGTTGCACCAGCGCAAGGACGTCGTCACCCGGGTCGTCACCGACCTCGACCCCACGACGATCGCGCTCGTGTGGCGCATCGAGCGCGACGACGAGGTGACACAGACCTTCGTCGGCGTCACGAAGGGGCGTACCGCGCGGTCCTCGCGCTGACGTCGGTCCGCCCTCTCACGGCGCCGGACGGCGTCGCGTGCGCGGGCGGAGGTGCAGCGCACACGCGTGCCCGATCCACAGCAGCGGCACCGACGCCAGCACCAGGCACGGTGTCGCAATCATCAGGCCGACCATGAACAGCCCGCTCTCGTCCTGCGACGACCACCAGCCGAAGAGCGTCACCAGCGCCGAGACGACCGCCACCGCGGCGATCGGGAGGTGGGCGCTGCGCCGGCCGGCGAGGGCTCCCGCGGCGATCGAGCACATCGCCACGGTCGCGAACCAGGCGACATGGGCGGCGTCGCTGGCCTTGTCCTCGCTCCACGAGACCCACAGGAGCCATGCGACCGGTGGGCCGAGCACCACCGCCGACAACGCTGCGAGAGGGATGCGGGCCGGCTCACGGAGGGAGGTCATGCACGCCAGCCTCCCGGTCCGGGCGCCCCGTCCGCGAGGGGCCGGGTACTCAGCTCCCCGGCCCGCGGGTGGTGTCAGTCGCGGTGCTTGCCCCGGCGGGAGTGGGGCGTGGCCATGACCTCGTTGACCGTGGCCGGGTCGTAGTCCTCGCCGAGCCAGTCGAAGAGCCCGCGCAGCACCTCGGGGTCGGCGACGTAGTCGTCGTAGTGGACGCGGTGGACGGCGTCGCCCAGTCCCTCGGCGGCGCTGAGCATGCGCTCCTCGATCCGCTGCACGCGGCCGAGCGGGTCGTCCTTGTGGGTCCAGAAGTTGCTGGCGGCGACGTCCTCGAGGTTGCGGGTGTTGAGCACGAACCGCGCACCGGGGAAGACCTGCTGGAGGAAGTCGAGGTAGTCGGGGAGGTCCTCGTCGTACCACCGGATCTCCTTGTAGCCCGTGACCCGGGTGTCCGGCTCGGGCCGCAGGAGCGTCGCCTCGGCGAGGGCCCGGATGTGCTGGAGCGAGACGTCCTCGGGGAACGCCTCGATGCCGAACCACGGGTGCGTGGGCTGGCTCGCGCGACGCGCGTCGACGCGCGCCCGCTCCACCAGGCCGCTGCGGTGGAAGTCGTAGAGGTGGCGCATCGCGTGGCGGTTCTCCCCGCGCAGCAGCCAGCCCGGGATGGAGTTGAGGATGCCCATCAGCAGCGTCGAGCCCGACCTGCCGTAGGTCATCACGAAGACGTGCCGGAGCTCTCCCACCGTCACCACGACCTGGCGAGAGGACGGCCCTCGTGGAACCCCGCTGCGGACTGGACGCCGACCACGGCCCGGTCGTGGAGCTCGGCGAGGCTGGCGGCACCGGCGTAGGTGCACGCCGAGCGCACGCCCGAGCAGATCTGGTCGATGAGGTCCTCGACGCCGGGACGGTCGGGGTCGAGGTACATCCGCGAGGACGAGATGCCCTCCTCGTAGAGCCCCTTGCGGGCCCGGTCGTACGACGACTCGCCGACCGTGCGGTTGGCGACGGCCCGCGCCGAGGCCATGCCGAAGGACACCTTGAAGGGGCGACCGTCGGCGTCGCGCATGAGGTCGCCGGGCGACTCGTGCGTGCCGGCGAACCAGGACCCGATCATCACCGAGGAGGCACCCGCCGCCAGGGCGAGCGCGACGTCGCGTGGGTGGCGTACGCCGCCGTCCGCCCAGACGTGCTTGCCGAGCTCGCGTGCGGCGGCCGCGCACTCCAGCACGGCGGAGAACTGCGGGCGGCCCACGCCCGTCATCATCCGGGTCGTGCACATCGCGCCGGGTCCGACGCCCACCTTGACGATGTCGGCACCGGCCTCGATCAGCGCGCGGGTGCCGTCGGCGGAGACGACGTTGCCCGCGACGACCGGGACCGTCGGGGACAGCGCCCGGACCGCCTTCAACGCCTGGAGCATCCGCTCCTGGTGGCCGTGGGCCGTGTCGACGACGAGGCAGTCGACCCCGGCAGCGAGCAGCTCTCCCGCACGGGCCTCGACGTCGCCGGTGACACCGACGGCGGCGGCGATGCGCAGACCGCCGCGGGCGTCCAGAGCCGGGGTGTAGAGGGTGGCGCGCAGCGCGCCGAGCCGGGTCAGCACGCCGACCAGCTCACCGGTCTCGGAGACGGCGATGGCCAGGGACGCCTTGGCCCGCTCGATCGCGTCGTAGGCCTCACGGGGATCGGTCGAGACCGACACCGTCACCACGGCCGGGTTCATCACCTGCGACACCTGTGCGAAGCGGTCGACGTCGGCGCAGTCGGCCTCGGACACCACGCCCACAGGCCGGCCGTCCTCGACGACCACGGCCGCGCGATGCGCGCGCTTCGGGATCAGCGACAGTGCCTCGGCGACCGTCTGGTCCGGGCGCAGCTCGATGGGGGTGTCGAAGACCCGGTGCCGCTGCTTCACCCACGCCACCACGTCGGCGACCACCGGGATCGGGATGTCCTGCGGGATCACCGTGATGCCGCCGCGACGGGCCACGGTCTCGGCCATCCGGCGCCCCGCGATGGCGGTCATGTTGGCCACGACGAGCGGGAGCGTCGCCCCGGTGCCGTCGGAGGTGGCGAGGTCGACGTCGTACCTGCTCGCGACCGCCGAGTGCCGCGGCACCATGAAGACGTCGTCGTAGGTCAGGTCGTGCCCGGTCTGCGTGGTGAGGAACTGCACTGGCCGGACTCTACGCGGCGGGCACGTGCCTCGGCCGCAGTCCGACGTCGATGGTCCACACTGTCGCCCATGCGCCACCTCGGGGGAACGACGTGATCGTCAGCGCGCCGCACGGACGCTCGTACGCCGTCCGCCGCCGCTGGCTGCCGTGGCGCCAGCGGATCCCGGTCGACACGATCCTCTTCGTGACCGTCCTCGCAGCGGTCGAGCTCGTGCTCCGGGTGGCACTTGCTCCGGTCGCCGTGCTGCTGCGCCTGTTGCGGGTCCTGCCGTGGGAGCTGGAGGTCAGGGACCTCGGCGCGCGTCACGAGGCCGCTGTCGTCTCACGCGAGCGGGTGCGGGGCTGGGCGGCCTCGCAGCAGCGCGTGCGTGAGCTGGTCCGCGAGGTCCAGCACCGGAGCGTCGCACCCGCACCGTCGGGCTTCGCCGTCGTCCTGACCCGGGACCCGGTGTCGATGGCAGACGACGCCCACGACAACAGCCGCGTGCTCGTGCTCGACGACCGGACCGCGCACCCGACCGTGGCGACGCTCGTCACGGCCATCAGCACGGGCGGCAGGTGGATGAGCGTCCAGGGCGCCCCGACGACGTGGGTGCTGCGCGAGGGCGACGTACGCCGCGGGCGGGGCCGTCCGCTCGCCGTGCTGGTGCTGCACCGTGACCGCCCGGCACCTGACGTCCACCCGGTCGTGGACACGTCCTTCCGCGTGGCGCGGGACGGGCGCTTCCACCTCGAGCACCTCGGCATCCAGGACGTCGGACGGACGATCGAGATGGTCCGGCGCGACCCGAACGGGCGCCGTCCCCTGCGCGAGGACCGTCAGGGCTGAGCCGCGGCGGCTTCCTGCAGCGCCCGCCACGTGCGGTCGACGTCGGCCTCCGTCGTGCGCCAGCTGCCGACCGCCAGCCGGATCGCCGTCCGGCCCTCGACGGTGGTGTGGGAGAGGTACGCCTCACCCGAGGCGTTGACCGCCTCCATGGCCCCGAGCGTCTGCTCGTCCCCGGCGCGCAACCGGAAGACGACCAGCGACAGCGACGGCTCCGTGACCATCTCGAAGCGGTCGTCCGACGCCACGAGGGCGGCGACGCGCTCGGCGAGGGCGATGCCGCTGCGGATGTGCGCGCGGAGGCCGTCCAGCCCGTAGGTCCGCAGCACCGCCCAGAGCTTGATCGCCCGGAAGCGGCGGCCCAGCTGCGGGTGCCAGTCGCGGTAGTCGACGACCTCCCCCGACTCGGTCGCGGCGTTGCGGAGGTACTCCGGCAGGATCGACAGCGCGCCGGTGAGCGCTGCGCGGTCGCGCACCCAGAAGGTGCTGCAGTCGAAGGTCGTCAGCAGCCACTTGTGCGGGTTGGTGACGAACGAGTCGGCCGCCTCGACCCCGGCCAGGAACCCGCGGTGCTCGGGACAGACCGCGGCGACCCCCGCCCACGCGGCGTCCACGTGCAGCCACACACCCCACTCGCGCACCACCGCGGCGACCGCGGCGATGTCGTCCGTCGCGCCCGTCGAGGTCGAGCCCGCGGCGAGGTGCACCATCACAGGTCTCAGGCCGGACTCCACGTCCTCGACGATCGCGTCGCGCAGCGCGCCGACGTCGATGGCCTGCGTGGCCGGGTCGACCGTGACGGTCCGCACCGCGCCCTCGCCCAGTCCCGCCATCATCGCGGCCTTCACCAGCGAGGAGTGGGCCTGCGTCGAGCCGTAGACGCGCCATGGCTCGCTGCCCACGCCGTCGGTGCGCACCGCTCCCCCGCTGGCGCGGTGCAGCGCGGACAGCAGCGCCGTGAACGTCGCGGTCGAGGCGGTGTCCTGGATGACGCCGCCTCCGGCGCTGTCGCTGCGGAAGCCCTCGGGCAGGCCGAGCGCCTCGGCGAACCAGTCCAGGACGACCTGCTCGACCTCGGTGACCGCCGGGCTGGTGGCCCAGATCATCCCCTGGGCACCGATGCCGCTGGAGAGCAGGTCGCCGAGGATGGCGGCCGGCGAGGAGTTGGCCGGGAAGTAGGCGAAGAACCGCGGGTGCTGCCAGTGGGTGAGCCCGGGCACGACGACGCGGTCGAGGTCGGCCAGCAGGGCGTCGAACGGCTCGGCCTGCTCGGGAGCCGAGGCGGGCAGCTGGCGGCGTACGTCGCCGGGCGCGACCTGCGCCCGCACCGGCAGGTCGTCGAGCGAGGCCCAGTAGTTGGCGATCCAGTCGATGGCTGCGTGGCCGTGGCGACGGAACTCCTCGGGCGACATGTGGCCGGCGTGCTCCTCTGGCATGGCCCGAACGTACCGGGGGAGGTCGGGTGCGCGTACTCAGCGCAGGTCGGGTAGCCGGCCGGGTCCGCGCGGGCGCCGGCGTCACGAGACTCCTGCCATGACCTCCAAGACCGACTCCACCGCCAAGAACACCACTGCCTTCGCCGCCCAGGCCGCGATCTCCTTCGGCGCCTCGCTCTTCGCGATGCTGGTCGCCGTCTACTTCATGCCGGCCGACCCGTGGATCAAGGGCTTCCTCGCCCTCGGCACCCTCTACCTCACGACGTCGGCCTTCACCCTCGCCAAGGTGATCCGCGACCAGCAGGAGGACCAGAAGGTCTTCCACCGCATCGACCAGGCCCGCGTCGACAAGCTGCTCGCCGAGCACGACCCCTTCCGCGCCGTCTCCTGACCCGTACGACGAAGCCCCTCCCGGGACGATCCGGGAGGGGCTTCGTCGTGCGGGTCGTGCCTACTTCAGCTCAGAGCTCGTCAGCCCGAGGATCCGCCGGGCCACGATGAGCTGCTGGATCTGCTGGGTGCCCTCGAAGATGTCGAGGATCTTGGAGTCGCGCGCCCACTTCTCCAGCAGCTCGCCCTCGCTGTAGCCGAGCGTGCCGCACAGCTGCACGCACGAGAGCGTGACGTCGGAGCCGACGCGCCCGGCCTTCGCCTTGGCCATGGAGGCCTCGAGCGAGTTGGGCAGGCGGTTGTCGGCCATCCACGCCGCCTGCATCATCAGCAGCTGGGCTCCCTCCCAGTCGGCCTCGAGGCGCAGGAAGGTGGCCGCGGCCGCGCTCTGCGACTGCGCCGGGCGGTCGTAGTCGATGACCACGCCCGCCTGCTCGAGCAGGTCGCGGGTGAGGTCGAGGGACGCGCGGGCGCACCCGACGGCCATCGCGGCGACGAGCGGCCGCGTGTTGTCGAAGGTCGCCATCGCACCGGCGAAGCCGGACTTGGTGTCGATCTCGGGCGAGCCGAGCAGGTCCTCGGCCGGCACCCGGCAGTCGGTGAAGGTGATGGCCGCGGTGTCGGAGGCCCGGATGCCGAGCTTGTGCTCGAGCCGCTCGACCTTGAGCCCGGGGTTGTCCTTGCGGACGAGAAAGGACTTGATGGCCGCGCGACCGAGCTCCTTGTCGAGCGTGGCCCACACGACGACGCTGTCGGCGCGGTCGCCGGACGTGACGTAGATCTTCTCGCCGTTGATGACGTAGTGGTCGCCGTCCTTCACCGCGGTCGTGGTGATGTTGGCGGAGTCCGATCCGGTGCCGGGCTCGGTGATCGCCATCGCGGCCCACGTGCCCTTGTAGCGCTCGAGCTGCTCGTCGTTGGCCACCGACGCGATGGCCGAGTTGCCGAGGCCCTGGCGCGGCATCGACAGCAGCAGGGCCGTGTCGCCCCAGCACATCTCGGCCACGGACAGCACCGAGGCGAGGTTGGCGCCGTTGCGCACCGTGCCCGCCCCCGACGGCTTGTCGTCTCGGCGTACGCCGCCCGCGCCGGCGCCGCCGGTCGCGCCGGTCTCGGACACGCCGTCGATCAGCGCGGCGAGCATGTCGAGCTCGTGGGGGTAGTCGTGCTCGGCGCGGTCGTACTTGCGCGAGATCGGGCGGAGCATGTTCATCGCCAGCTGGTGGGCCTGGTCGATCAGGCCCGCCTGCTTCTTCGGGGTCTCCAGGTTGATCATCAGACCAGCACCGCACCTTCCATCACGCCGACGGCCCGCAGGTCGCGGTACCACCGCTCCACCGGGTGTTCCTTGACGAAGCCGTGCCCGCCGAGCAGCTGGACGCCGTCGAGCCCGATCCGCATGCCCTTCTCGGTGCACAGCTGGCGGGCCAGTGCGACCTCGCGGGCGAAGTCCTGGCCGCGGGCGGCGCGCGAGGCGGCCTTCCACGTCAGCAGCCGCATCGCCTGCACCTCGATGGCGATGTCCGCGACCATGAAGGCGACCGACTGGCGGTGGCTGATCGGCTCCCCGAACGCCTCGCGCCCGTTGACGTAGTCCTTGACGTAGTCGAGCACCGCCTGCCCGGTCCCGACGGCGAGGGCGCACCACGCCAGCCGGGAGAGGCGGACGCACTCGCGGTAGGCGGTGCCGTCGGTGTCGCCGAGCAAGGCGTCCGCCCCGACGCGTACGCCGCTGAGGTGCAGGCGGGCCAGGCCCGCGGCCCGCACCCCCATCGACGGGTCGGCCTCGACCTCGAGGCCATCGGCCCCCGACTCGACGAGGAAGAGCGCGGGAGTGCCGTCGAGCTGGGCGGCGACGACGAAGAGCTCTGCGTCGGCGCCGCGGACGACCGCGGACTTCGCCCCGCCGAGGACGAAGCCGTCACCCTCGCGCCGGGCGGTCGTGGTGAGCGAGAACGGGTCGAAGAGGACCGTCGGCTCGGCGATCGTGAGGGCCGCGACCGGCACGTCGTCGCCGGTGAAGGCGGGGAGGTAGGTCTGCTGCTGGGCCTCGGTGCCCCAGAGGCCGATCGCGGTCGCGACCGCACCGGGCGCCAGCGTCGCGACGGCCAGGCCCATGTCGCCCTTGGCGAGCGCCTCGGCGACGAGCGTGCCGGCCATCGCGGAGCGCTCCTCCATGATGCCGCCGAGGGCGTCGGGCACGCCGAGCCCGGGCAGGCCGATCTCCTGTGCGGCGGCCAGGACCTCAGCCGGTGCGGTGCACGCCGCGTCGGCGGCGGACGCGGCGGGACGGAGCAGCTCTGTCGCGAGCTCGTCGACCACCGCCACGAGCATCGCCTCGTCGTCGGTCGGGGTGAGGTCGAAGACGCCGCTCGACCCGGCACTGGCCGGACGCGTACCGGGAGCGCTCCGTCCGGCACGGGCGAACGTGCGACCGGCGGCGGTGGCCACGCGGAAGCCGTTGCGGGTGGTGGAGTAGACGGCCTGCTCGGCCTGCCTGCGCAGGCCGACGCGGTCGATGAGCTCGCTCTGCGCCAGCCGGTTGACGGCGGCGACGGCGAAGCCGATGGGATCGCGGGTCTCGCGCGAGGGCACCCCGTGGCGGCCTCCCGGCCGCAGGCGGAACAGTGGGCTCATGCACCCAATGTAACTCTGAGTTACATCTTTGACCAGTGCGCGTCCGGCGTGGTGCGGGTCACCTGCCGGCCCTCGCTAGGATCCTCGTCATGCCCGAGGACCAGCCGACCGACGCAGACCTCGACCTCCGGGCGCCCCACGGCCCCCTCCCCGACGGTGGGTCGGTGCGCCCGATCACCCGCTGGGGAACCCCCGTCATGCACCGGCCCCAGGCCGCGGTGACGGAGTACGACGAGGCGCTGCGCACGCTCGCGGCCGACATGGTCGCCACGATGTACGCCGCCGAGGGCGTGGGCCTGGCCGCCTGCCAGGTCGGCGAGGACGTGGCGATGTTCGTCTTCGACTGCCCCGACGACACCGGCACCCGCACCGTCGGGGTCGTGTGCAACCCGGTGCTGACGCTGCCGGAGGGCCGGGACCGCCGCCTCGAGGACGACGAGGAGGGCTGCCTGTCGTTCCCGGGCTCCTTCGAGTCGTGCCCGCGACCCGACTGGGCGCGCGTGGACGGGACCGGCCTCGACGGTGAGCCGGTGACCTTCGAGGGCGACGGGCTCCTGGCCCGCTGCCTCCAGCACGAGACCGACCACACACTCGGCACCGTCTTCGGCGACCGGCTCTCGGCGAAGTCACGCAAGCGGCTGACCAAGAAGCACGACGCCGCCGCCGAGGACTTCCCCCTCACCTGGCCGGCCGGATGAGCGACCTGCGCATCACCCGCGAGAACGCGCGCTTCCAGCAGTGGGAGGCGCTGCTGACCAACCGCTCCAAGCGTCACCGCAACCGCGAGTTCCTGGTGCAGGGCGTACGCCCGATCACCCGTGCTGTCGACGAGGGCTGGAACGTGCGGGCGCTGCTGCGCGCGGACGGCGCCTCCTCCGCCTGGTCCGACGCACTGTGGTCCACCACCGACGGCGAGCGCGTCGACCTCTCCCCCGACCTCCACGCCCGCCTCAGCGGCAAGGACGGCTCCGAGCTGGTCGCCGTCGTGGAGATGTCCGATGACGGCGTCGCCCGCCTCGCCGACTCCGCGCGCCCGCACGGTCCGATCGTGGTCTTCGACCGGCCGACCAGCCCCGGCAACATCGGCACCCTGGCCCGCTCCGCGGACGCCTTCGGCGCCTCCGCGCTGGTCGTCACCGGGCACGCCGCCGACCCCTACGACCCGCAGTCGGTCCGTGCCAGCACCGGGTCGCTCTTCGCCCTGACGGTGCTGCGTGTCCCCGGCCCCGGTCCGGTGGTCGAGCACGCGCAGTCGCGCGGCTACCGGATCGTCGGCACCGACGAGGTGGGCAGCCCGCTCGGGGAGGTCGACCTTTCCGGACGGGTGGTCGTCGTGGTCGGCAACGAGACCCACGGCATCTCCTCGGGATGGCGTACGGCCTGCGACGACGTCGCGAGCATCGCGATGACCGGCACCGCGTCGTCGCTCAACGCGGCGGTCGCCGGCTCGATCGTGCTGCACGAGGCCCTGCGCCAGCGCGGCTGAGCGAGACGCCGGTCAGCGGCGGGCCGCGGCGTAGCAGGCGACCGCGCTCGCCGCGGCGACGTTGAGCGAGTCGATGCCGGCCCGCATCGGGATGATGGCCCGCCTGTCGGCGGAGGCCTCCCAGCGCGACGACAGGCCGTGGCCCTCCGAGCCGAGCACCAGCGCCAGCCGGTCGACACCGGCGACGGCGTCCTCGATCGGCACCGAGTCCGCCGACAAGGTCAGCGCCACGGTGGTGAAGCCGCGCGCCGCCAGGTCCGGAAGCGCGTCGTACCAGTCGGGCAGGCGGGTCCAGGGGGTGGTGAACACCGCACCCATGCCGACCTTGATCGAGCGCCGGTAGAGCGGGTCGGCGCAACGCGGGGCGAGCAGCACCGCGTCGAAGCCGAGGGCGGCTCCCGAGCGGAAGACGGCGCCGACGTTGGTGTGGTCGACGAGGTCCTCGAGGACCAGCACCGATCGCGCGTCCGCCAGCACGGTGTCCAGTGTGGGCAGCGGCCGACGCTGGAGCGAGGCGAGCGCGCCGCGGTGGACGTGGAAGCCCGTGACCTGCTCGATCAGCCGCTCGGGCATGACGTAGCACGGACCGGCGCTCCGCGAGATGACGTCGTCGAGGCCCTCGAGCCAGCGCGGGGCCATCAGGAACGAGCGGGCGTCGTAGCCGGCCTCGACCGCGCGGCGCACGACCTTCTCCCCCTCGGCGAGGAAGAGCCCGTGCTCGGCCTCGAGGCTCTTGCGCAGCTCGACGTCGCGCAGGTCACGGTAGTCGGCGAGGCGGGGATCGTCGGGGTCGGTGATCTCGACGGTCTCAGGCACGTCCGTAGTGTGCCGGACGGGCCACCGCCACCACCTCGCCGATCACGATGATCGCGGGCGGGACCACCTCGTGGGCGGCGAGGTCGTCGGCCAGCGAGGCCAGCGTGCTGAGCACGGTGCGCTCGGTGGGCATGGTGCCGTCGACGATCACCGCGACCGGGGTGTCGCCCGCGCGTCCGCCCCGGAGGAGCTCCTCGGCGATGGCGTGGGCGTTGTCGACCGCCATCAGCAGCACGAGCGTCCCCCGCAGCCCGGCGACCGAGTCCCAGGCGACGAGCGACTCGGGGTGGCCGGGCGGCAGGTGGCCGGAGATGACCGTGAACTCGTGCGCCACGCCGCGGTGCGTGACGGGGATGCCCACGCGGGCCGGCACCGCGATGGCGGAGGTGAGGCCGGGGACGACGGTCACCGGGACCCCGGCCGCCGCGCAGGCCTGGATCTCCTCGTAGCCGCGGCCGAAGACGAAGTTGTCGCCGCCCTTGAAGCGCACCACGCGCTTGCCGGCGAGCGCCCGGTCGACGATGACCCGGTTGATCTGCTCCTGGGAGGCCGACCGGCCGCGCGGCAGCTTGGCGACGTCGATCAGCTCGACGTGCGCCCCGAGGCCGTCGAGCAGCTCGCGAGGTGCGAGCCGGTCGGCGACGACCACGTCGGCCGACGCCAGGGCGTGGTGCGCGGCGACGGTGGCGAGCTCCGGCTCCCCCGGACCGCCGCCCACGAGCACCACGCCGGGGGTGCGGTCGTGGGCGTCGGTCGCGCTCAGCTGTCCGTCGCGCAGCGCGGTGACGATGTCGTCCCGCAGCGCCGCGGACTTCCGCGGCTCCCGGTTGCCCAGCACGCCGACCGTGACGCTGCCGTGGTGACCGACCGCCGGGGTCCACGCGGACCCCCCGAGCGCGTCGTCGGCGCGCACGCAGAAGGTGTGGCGCTGCTCGGCAGCGGTGGCGACGCGCGCGTTGACCTCCGGGTCGTCGGTGGCGGCGACGACGTACCACGCACCGTCGAGGTCGGACTCGGCGAACGCGCGCAGCACCAGGGTCAGCTCACCGGCCAGTCCCTCGATCGCGGGGGTCACCTCCGGGCTCACCACCACGACGTCCGCGCCGGTCGCCAGGAACGTGGGGATGCGGCGCTGTGCGACGTGCCCGCCGCCGACCACGACCACCCGGCGTCCCGCCAGGACGAGCCCGGCCAGGTAGGGATGGGTCTCCGAGGAACCGTTGTCGAGCATGCTGCATTCTCTCTGGTCCGCGCCTTGGCCCCGTGGCTAGGTTCGAGGAATGAGCATCGAGCGACCTGTCAGCCCGAACCCGTACGACTACCTGCCGGCGACCGCGTCCTTCACGGTCACCAGCGACGACGTCACCGATGGTGCGCCGCTCAAGGACGACCAGGTGGCCGCCCTCGGCAACACATCGCCGCAGCTGAGCTGGTCGGGCGCGCCCGAGGGCACGAAGTCCTACGTGGTCACCTGCTTCGACCCCGACGCGCCGACCCCGAGCGGCTTCTGGCACTGGTGCCTGGTCGACGTCCCCGCCGACGTCACCTCCCTCGACACCGGTGCGGCGGCCGGTGACCTGCCGGGCAAGGCCTTCCACGTGCGCAACGACGGCGGGGAGGCCGGCTTCATGGGCGCCGCGCCGCCGGAGGGCGACCAGCCGCACCGCTACTTCTTCGTGGTGCACGCCGTCCAGGACGAGACGCTCGGCGTCGACGACACCGCCTCCAACGCCGTCGTCTCCTTCAACCTTGCGTTCAAGACGCTGGGCCGCGCGATCATCCACGGCACCTACCAGCACTGATCGCCTGCATCCGAGCCCCGGGGGCCCGGTGGTCCCGACCCCTGCGGTCCAGACCACCGGGCCCCCTTTTCGGGTTCCTGTCATGAAGAAACGGTCAAACTGTTGTGATCCGTGGTGGGAAATTCCCTGAGATCTCCTCAAGATCCGACACCCCCGACGCGGATCCCGCACTGGAGGAACGACCGTGCGCCACTCCCGACCCCGCTCGCGACGGTCGCTGGCGCGCGCCGCCACCGCAGCGGTGCTGGGCGCGGCCGTGCTGGCCGGGTCCTCCGGCGCCGTCGCCGCGACGTCACGGTGGGAGCCCGCGGCACGGACGTGGTCGGTGCCCACCGTGCTCGTCGAGGACCCGACCTACAGCCGTGACCGCGACCGGCTCGAGGACACGCTGATGGTGCGGATCAACGATGCCCGGGCGGCCGTGGGCCTGCGCAAGATCTGGAACTTCGACGTCTGCACCGACGAGCTGGCCGAGCAGTGGGGAGCCCGCATCGCCCGGACCGGGCTCTTCGCGCACCGCGACCAGGGCGAGGTGATCCGCCACTGCCGCCACGCGTGGGCAGGCGAGACACTCGTGCGCGGCACCGCCCTGACCCCCGACGAGATGGTGCGGCTGTGGCTCGACTCCCCCGAGCACCGCGCGATCCTGCTCAACCCGGACGCTCGCCGGGCCGGCGTGGCGATCACCGAGGACCCGCAGGGCCGGGTGGTCGGCGTGGTCAACCTCGTGCGGCACCGCTGACCCGAGGGCCGGTGCGCGTCCGCGTGCGCCGTACCCCTCACGTGTGAGACGATCCCCGGCCCCCTCGTGGGTGGGCCGGGGATCGTTTCGCGTGAGGGGAGGCCGGATGCTGCACGTCGCCGTGGCCTCACGCGCCTTCCGCCGCTACTCCACCTACCGCGCGGCCACCGTCGCCGGGGTCTTCACCAACTCCGTCTTCGGCGTCATCTACTCCTTCGCCTACCTCGCGCTGTGGAAGGCCAACCCCGACGCGGGCGGCTACGACGCCGTCGACGCGGTCACCTTCGTCTGGCTCGGTCAGGCGCTGCTGATGACCGTCGCGCTGTGGGGCGGGGGCGCCACCGACGACCTCGCCGAGCGGATCCGCACCGGTGACGTGGCCATCGACCTCTACCGCCCCGTCGACCTCGTCGGGTGGTACCTCGCGAGCGACCTCGGCCGAGCGGCGTACCACTTCCTCACCCGCGGTCTCGCCCCGACCGTGATCGGGCTCCTCCTCTTCGACATCGCCCTGCCCGACTCCCCCGTCGCCGCACTGGGCTTCGTGCTCAGCATCCCGCTGGCGGTGGTGGTCAGCTTCGCCATCCGCTTCCTCGTCGCCTCGACCGCCTTCTGGCTGCTCGACGCCAGTGGTCCGCGCATCCTCACGGGCGCCCTCGCGATCTTCTTCAGCGGCATGTCGCTCCCGCTCGTGCTCTTCCCCGGCTGGCTCGGCACCCTCGCCGAGGCGCTCCCCTTCTCGGCGATGATCCAGGTCCCCAACGACATCTGGCTGGGCCGCCACACCGGGCCCGACCTTGTGGGCGCGCTCGCCTTCCAGGCGGGCTGGGCGCTCGTGCTGCTGCTCGCCTGCCGCTTCGTGCTCGCACTCGCGACCCGCAAGCTGGTGGTGCAGGGTGGCTGAGACCTCGACGACCTCGGTGACCTCGGTGACCGCACGGCTGTGGCACCCCGTCGCGCGCTACGGCGACATGGTGCGGCTGTGGGTCCGCGCCGAGCTGTCCTACCCCGCGTCCTTCGCGATGCTCGTCGTCGGCAGCATGCTCATCAACGCCCTCGACTTCGCCGGCATCGCCATCATGTTCTCCAGCATCGACTCGCTCGGCGGCTTCGGGCTGCGCGAGATCGCCCTGCTCTACGGCGCGACGGGCGTCGGCATCGGCATCGCCGACACGCTCATCGGCAGCGTCGAGCGCATCGGCGAGTTCATCCGCACCGGTCGCCTCGACCAGATGCTCACCAAGCCGGTGCCCCTGCTGGTCCAGGTCTGCTCCGACCGCTTCACGCTGCGGCGGCTCGGGCGCATCACCCAGGCGAGCGTCGTGATGGCCTGGGCGCTCCCGATCGTGGACTGGACCCCGTCGCGTGTGCTCGTGGCGCTGTTGATGGTGGTCAGCTCGAGCGCGCTCTTCTTCGGCCTCTTCGTCCTCTTCAGCTGCGTCCAGTTCTGGACCAGCGACGCCAGCGAGTTCGCCAACGCCTTCACCTACGGCGGCAACACTCTGACGCAGTACCCCCTCACCGTCTTCCCCCGCGAGCTGGCGATCGCGCTGACCGTCGTGCTGCCCATCGCCTTCGTCAACTGGTACCCCTGCCTCTACCTCCTCGGCCGGCCCGACCCCTTCGGCTTCCCCGAGTGGCTGCAGTTCTGCTCGCCGCTCGCCGCCGCCCTGGTCGTGGCCGCCGCCCTCCTCGTCTGGCGCACCGGTGTGCGCCGCTACACCTCCACCGGGAGCTGAGCCCCATGCCACTGATCGACGTCTCCGGTCTCGAGCGCACGTTCGTCGTACGCCGCCGCGCGGGCTTCATGCGTCGCACGCGCTCCGAGGTGCGCGCGGTGCACGACCTCACCTTCTCGGTGGAGACCGGCGAGATGGTCGGCTACATCGGCCCCAACGGTGCGGGGAAGTCCACGACGATCAAGATGCTCACCGGGATCCTGGTGCCGACCGCTGGCTCGCTGCGGGTGGCCGGACTCGACCCGAGCCGGCAGCGCACACAGCTCGCGCAGCGCATCGGCGTGGTCTTCGGGCAGCGCACCACGCTGTGGTGGGACCTGCCGCTGCGCGACTCCTTCGAGCTGCTGCGCAAGATCTACCGCATCCCCGACGCGCGCTACCGAGAGAACCTCGACCGCTTCGTCGAGCTGCTCGACCTCGGTGACCAGCTCGACACCCCGGTGCGCCAGCTCAGCCTGGGCCAGCGGATGCGCGGCGACATCACCGCGGCCCTGCTGCACGACCCCGAGATCCTCTACCTCGACGAGCCGACCATCGGGCTGGACGTGGTGAGCAAGGGCCGGCTGCGCGAGTTCCTCCGCGCCCTCAACGCCGAGCGCAGCACCACGCTGCTGCTCACCACGCACGACCTCCAGGACATCGAGGCGCTGTGCGACCGGGTGATCGTGATCGACCACGGCACGTCGGTGTACGACGGCTCGCTCGCGGGCCTGCACGCGCAGGGCGGGTCGAGCCGCACCCTGGTGGTCGACCTGGTCGACGAGGGCCCGCCCATCGACGTACCGGGAGCGCAGGTGAAGAGGGTCGAGGGCCCGCGGCAGTGGCTGTCGTTCCCGACCGAGGCGAGCGCGGCCCCGGTCGTGGCCGCGGTGGCGGCGGCGTACGACGTGGCGGATCTGTCGATCCAGGAGCCCGACATCGAGGACGTCATCCGCGACCTCTACTCCCGCGGCGCCTGAGGCGCCGGCACCTCAGCCGCCGAGGGCGCGGCTGCGCTCGGAGTCGCGCTCCGGCGAGGTCAGCGGCTGGCGCTCGAGCACGAGCAGCGCGCGGTCGTCGTCGCCGCGCGGGACCTTCTTCAGGACCCGCTGCGGCATGCCGGTGAAGCCGCGCGCGTCCACCGCCTGGAGGGCCACCTGGCGCAGCCAGTCGATGCCGTCGTCGAGGTCGCGGCCGGTCGTCTCGATGACGCCGTCGGTGTAGAACATCAGCGCCTCGCCGGGTCGCAGGCGACCGTTGCTGGGGGTGAAGTCGGCCTCCTCGATCACGCCGAGGGCCATCCCGCGGGCGTTGTCGATCGCCCAGCCGCGCTGCCCGAGGTGCCAGTGCAGCGCCGGCGGGTGGCCGGCGCTGGTGATCGTGTAGTCGCCGGTGACCAGGTCGACCTTGATGTGCACGGCGGTGGCCAGCGACTCGTCGGACTCCTGGCGCATCAGGAAGTTGTTGGCCGCCGACATGAGCTCGGCCGGCGGCAGCGCGCCGATCAGGCCACCGAGGGCGCCGGCGAACTGGAGCGCCTGCGGGCCCACGGACGTGCCCTTGCCGCACACGTCGACGAGCGCCATCTCGAGCCACCTGCCCTCGCGGAGGTCCGCGACGAGGAAGTCACCGGCGTAGCTCGGCCCGTTGGCGGTGATGGTCGCCGACTGCGAGCGCCACCCCTCCGGCAGGGGCGGCACCACACCCTGGCGCTGCAGGCGGTCGCGCAGCTGGGTCAGCACGGCCTCGCTCAGCGCCATCGGCAGACCGGAGCGCTGCCGGCTGGACTGGTAGAGCGCGAGGACGATCGCCACGGCGAAGATGAGCAGCGCCGACGCGCGGCTCGCGGTGGCGAAGCTGGTCTCGACCGAGGTCCAGACCGAGACACCGAGCAGGACCGTGACCAGCACCACGAGCGGCAGGAAGCGCAGCAGCATGGTCCCGAGCATGAGGAAGAGGAACCAGAGGGACACCGGCACGACCACCCGTGCCAGGGCGCCGACCGCCACGGCGAGGGCCACGAGGGCGAGGAGCACGAGCAGCAGGAACGCCTGGCTGCCGCGCGAGCCGGTGCGCCAGCCCTCGATCCGCTGGCGGACGTAGGCCCCGCAACCGCGGATCACCGCCCCCAACGCGCTCGACACGTCCGAAGGGTAGGGCTCACTCGGGCCCTCCCGCGGTCGAACCCCGAAATCCGTGAACCCCTCTCGCTAGGCTCCGCTCATGCCCCTGGAACCGCTGCAGGCCGACGTCCTCGGGCCGGACTACCGGGTCGAGACGTTCTCCCTGCCACCCGACGACGAGGGCCCCGTCGTCGCCACCCTGGTCACGCTCGAGCCGGACCGTCCCAACGGGCGTGCGGTCCTCCACGTCCACGGCTTCGCCGACTACTTCTTCCACGACGAGTACGCACGCTGGTGGGCCGATCGCGGCTACACCTTCTACGCCATCGACCTGCGCAAGTACGGCCGGTCCCTGCGCGAGCACCAGACGCCCCACTACGTCAGCGACCTCGCGGAGTACTTCGGCGAGATCGACCTGGCCTGGTGGCGCATCACCCAGCGCGACGGGTTCACCGACGTCATCGCCTCCGGCCACTCCACCGGTGGGCTGACGCTGCCGCTGTGGGTCCACGAGCG
This sequence comes from Nocardioides furvisabuli, assembly GCA_964021995.1. Classification (GTDB taxonomy): domain Bacteria; phylum Actinomycetota; class Actinomycetes; order Propionibacteriales; family Nocardioidaceae; genus Nocardioides; species Nocardioides furvisabuli_A. The sequence goes on from CAXHZJ010000012.1 coordinate 61,966, forward strand.
GCGACCCGCCGAGCTGCGGGCGCTGGTGCTGAACTCGCCGTGGTTCGACATGCAGGGAGCCGCCTGGCTGCGCAGTCCGGCCACGCGGGTGGCGCTCGAGCGGCTCGGCACGCGGCGCCCCATGCAACCCATCCCGCGCAAGGTCAACGACGTCTACGGCCGGACCCTGCACCGCGAGCACGGCGGTGAGTGGGACTACGACCTCGACTGGAAGCCGCTGCAGTCCCGCCCGGTCTACATCGGCTGGCTGCGTGCGGTCCGCCGGGGCCACGCCCAGCTGCACGCCGGCCTCGACGTCGCCTGCCCCACGCTGGTGCTCTCCTCGGCGCGCTCCTGGTTCGGCGAGCAGACCGACGAGACCGCCACGACCCACGACATCGTGCTCGACGTGCAGCAGATCAGGAAGTGGGCCTCGTCGGTCGGTCGCCACGTCACCTCGGTGGCCGTGGAGGGCGCGATCCACGACATCGTGCTCTCGCGTCCCGAGGTCCGCGCGACGGCGTACGCCGCCCTCGACACCTGGCTGCGCGCGTGGGTGGAGCCGTCCGCGGCGGGCGAGTAGCACGCGAGCGCCGGCGAGCGGCCTCAGGCGAGCAGGGCCACCAGCGCGGTGAGCCCGACGACAGCGATCACGGCGCGCAGCAGCGGTGGTGGGAGGCGCCGCCCCACCGTCGCACCCAGCTGTCCACCGACGACCGAACCGAGGGCGATGAGGCCGGCGACCTCCCAGTCGACGTCGGCGACGGCGATGAAGACCAGCGCCGCGACGGCGTTCACGATGAGGGCGAGCACGTTCTTGGTGGCGGTGTGGCGCTGCATCGAGTCGGCCACGCCGATGCCGAGCACGGCCATCAGCAGCACGCCCTGCGCGGCGCCGAAGTAGCCGCCGTACACGCCCGTCGCGGCGACCGCCGGCCACACCCACCACACGCCGTGGTCCGGTATGCCGCCGCGCGCCTCGGCCCGGGCGGCGACGGCCCGCTGCACGCGTGGGCCGACGACGACGAGCACGACGCCGAGCAGGATCAGGACCGGCACGATCGCGTCGAACGCCGCCGACGGCAGCCACAGCAGGAGCAGGGCGCCGAGGATGCCGCCGAGCAGCGACGCCGAGCCCAGGCGCAGCACGCGCGAGCGCTGGCCGGAGAGCTCGCGGCGGTAGCCGAAGACCCCGGACATGCTGCCCGGCACGAGGCCGACGGTGTTGCTCACGTTGGCGGTCACCGGGGGCACGCCGAACGCCAGCAGGGTCGGGAACGTGATCAACGTTCCCGACCCCACCACGGTGTTGATGGTGCCGGCCGCCACTCCTGCGAGGGCGATCAGCGCTGCTTCGACGGGACTCACTGGCCGGCGGGTGCCTCCGGGTCAGTGGGGGCGGCCGGGTCGGTGCCCGTGCCGGTCGTCCCGGTGTCGAGGCTGCGTGCGCCCTTGCCCGGGTTGGCGGCGTTCTCCGCCTCGGCGATGGCCTGCTGGACCGCCTCGTTGGTGGCCTGGGTGTCCGGGGCGGCTGACGACTGCGGCAGCTGCGGCTCGGACGGCCCCATGTCCACGCGCTTGGTGGGCGTGGCGTCCTTCGGGATGCCGGCGATCTCGTGGATCGAGGACCCGAGGCCCTCCATCGCCTTGGTGATCTCCGAGGGGATGACCCACACCTTGTTGGCGGAGCCCTCCGCGATCTTGGGCATCATCTGGAGGTACTGGTAGGCGAGCAGCGACTGGTCGGGCTGGCCGTCGTGGATCGCCTGGAAGACGGTCTGGATGGCCTGGCCCTCACCCTGGGCGCGCAGGATCGCGGCCTCGCGGTCGGCCTGGGCGCGCAGGATGAGCGACTCACGGTCACCCTCGGCGGACAGGATGGAGGACTGCTTCTCACCCTCCGCGGTGAGGATCGCCGCCTGGCGTCCACCCTCCGCCGTGAGGATCTGGGCCCGCTTGTCGCGGTCGGCGCGCATCTGCTTCTCCATCGAGTCCTTGATGGAGGGCGGCGGGTCGATGCCCTTGAGCTCCACCCGGTTCACCCGGATGCCCCACTTGCCGGTCGCCTCGTCGAGCACCCCGCGCAGGCGCGTGTTGATCTCGTCGCGGCTGGTCAGCGTCTCCTCGAGGTCCATCCCACCGACGATGTTGCGCAACGTGGTCATGGTGAGCTGCTCGACGGCCTGGATGTAGTTGGCGATCTCGTACGTCGCCGCGACCGGGTCGGTGACCTGGAAGTAGATGACGGTGTCGATCGACACCACCAGGTTGTCCTCGGTGATGACCGGCTGGGGCGGGAAGCTCACGACCTGCTCTCGCAGGTCGATGAGGTAGCGCACCCGGTCGATGAACGGCACGACGATGTTGAGCCCGGCCGGCAGCGTGCCCTTGTACTTGCCGAAGCGCTCGACGATGCCGGCGCGTGCCTGGGGCACGATGCGGACCGTCTTGGCGAGCATGACGACGACGAACAGGACGACGAGCGCGAACAGGACCAGCAGTGCTGTTCCCATGGGTTCTCCCCCGATCTTGGTGTGTACGAATGGTGCAGGAGTGCGGCAGGCTCAGGACTCGAGCGTGGCCACCGGGTGGACATAGGCGGTGGCACCCTTGATCTGGAGGATCTCCACCGTCTCCCCCGGCGCGATGCGGAGGTTCTCGTCGTAGGGCAGCGCTGTCCAGATCTCGCCGCCGGCCTTGATCCGTCCCGGCGCGAGCCCGGTGATCTCCTCGGTCACCATGCCCCGGGTGCCGACGAGCTTGCCGTGGCCGAGCGAGAGCTCGGGGCCGCCGTGCATGCGCTTGACGAAGGCGGGGCGGACGAAGGCGAGCATCGCGACGGAGGCGACGAGCGCGGCGAGGATCTGCGCGACGAACGGGAGGCCGACCAGGGCCGCCACCATGCCGATCACGGCGCCGGCGGCCAGCATCGCCAGGATGAGGTCCAGGCTGAACATCTCCGCCACACCGAGCGCGATCGACAGCGCCAGCCAGGTCTCCCAGAGGTGGTCGCGGATCCAGTCCATGTCCCGACCCTATCCAGTCACTGATCGAGGATGCGCTGGGGCGCACGGCGCCGCGCGGCGAACCGGTCGTCGGCACGGCTCAGCAGGAGCGGCATGCCGAAGGTCTCCGACAGCGTCTCGGCGGTGACCACGTCCTCCACCGGTCCCGCGTCGACCACACGGCCCGCGCGCAGGAGCAGGGCGTGGGTGAAGCCCGGCGGGATCTCCTCCACGTGGTGGGAGACCAGCACGGTCGCCGGCGAGTCCGGGTCGAGCGCGACGTCGGACAGGGTGGCGACGAGGTCCTCACGGCCGCCGAGGTCGAGCCCGGCGGCCGGCTCGTCGAGCAGCAGCAGCTCGGGATCGGTCATCAGCGCGCGGGCGATCTGGACCCGCTTGCGCTCCCCCTCGCTGAGCGTGCCGAAGGTGCGGTCGAGCAGGTGGGCGGCACCGACCTCGGCGAGGAGGTCGGCGGCCCGGTCGTGGTCGAGGTCGGCGTAGTGCTCACGCCAGCGGCCGACCACGCCGTAGGAGGCAGAGACGACGACGTCCCTGACGAGCTCGTCCCGGGGGATCCGGTCGGCGAGCGCCGCGCTGGTGAGGCCGATGCGCGGGCGCAGCTCGAACACGTCGGTGGTGCCGAGCACCTCGTCGAGGATCCCGGCGACCCCGGAGGTCGGGTGCAGCTGGGCCGCGGCGACCTGGAGCAGGGTGGTCTTGCCGGCGCCGTTGGGGCCGAGCACCACCCAGCGCTCGTCCTCCTCGACCTCCCAGCTCACCTCGTCGAGCAGCAGCGCACTGCCACGGCGCACCGTGACTCCCGCGAACTCGATGACGGCGACCACGTCGTCACCCTATCCAGCAGCGAGCGCACGACAGGGCCGGACACGTCGGTCGTGCGCGCCCGAGTAGCCTCGCCCCGGTGTCGACCGCTTCCCCGGGCCACGTCCCGTCCCTGCCGCACTCCGCCACGCTGGCGTGGTGGCTCACGGCGTGGCTGCGCGGACACGAGCAGACCGACCACGTCCTCGACGTGCTGGCCGAGGACACCCACCTCCTCGAGGGCGGCTCGGCGCTCGACCTGCTGTCCGGCGCGCGTGCCGGCGGGGCGACGTACGCCGGACTGGCGCTGCCCGTCGACGGCGACCCGCTCGGCCTGGGCGGGCCGCGGGACTTCAACGCCGCTGCGCTGGACGCCGGGCAGGCGGTCGTTGCCGGGGGCCTCGGCCTCGTGCCGGTGGAGCGGGGCGAGACGGTGCAGTGGCAGGTCTTCGAGGCCGGCCGGCGCCAGCTGCCGGACGTGGGCGAGGCCGACCGCGGGCTGAGGGAGACGCTGGTCTCCACCGCCGCGGACCTCGCTGACCTCGACGTCGCGAAGTGGCGGCCCGAGGCCGCCGACGCGCTGATGAACCTCCACCACCGGCCTGCGCTCGAGGCGCCGCTCGGCACCCCGCCGCGGTGCGCGGACCTTGCCGCGCGCGGGCTCCAGGCCTGGGCCATCGCGGACCTGGCGCTCGACGACGACGGCGGCGCGCTGTCGTCGTACGAGGTGCAGCGCCGGCGCGGACTGCTGGAGCCCCTGGGCCGGGCCGCGCGCCGTGCCGTCGTGGCTGCCTGCTCGCCCGAGGTGTGGCCGGACCGCTGACCGGACATGGTCGGGAGGACCTCAGCGCCTGGCCCAGACCCCCAGCACGTTGCCGCTGGGATCACTGAACTCCACGCGTCGTCCGCCGGGGAACTCGTAGGGCCCGTCCGTCGCCCGCCCCCCGGCAGACTCGATCGCGGCGACCGTGGCGTCCAGGTCCTCGGAGAACAGCAGGACGAGCGGGCCTCCCGGCCCTGGTGTGCCCCCTGCGTTGAGGCCGCCGAGCTCCCCCGGACGCTACGGCGACCCTCGCTCCGGCGGTCGGGCATCCACCGCGCGATCAGCCGCCGTACTGACCGCTGCCGTAGGGCGGGCGGCTGGTAGCCGCCGCTGGGGCCGTGCTTGGGGTCGGGACCGTACTGGTTGTCGCCGGGCTTGGTGTCGGTGCAGTACCAGACGATCACCAGGATCCAGCCGACGATCGGGATGATCCCGATGAGGATCCGCCAGCCGCTGCGGCCCGTGTCGTGCAGGCGTCGCACGGCGACCGCCAGCGACGGGAGCAACAGCACCAGGCTGCCGAGGGTGTTGACCAGCCCGCCGCCCGTCTCGTAGCCGGTGCCGAGGACGGCGTCGATGATGCTCGTGACGATGCCGACGAGGAAGGTGAACAGGACGAAGTACCAGAACTCGGAGCGCCGTGCGCGTCCGGAGAAGCCGACGTACTTGGAGAAGCAGGTGCGGACCGCGGTCATGAAGTCCATCGAGACCCCCGTTGCGTGCGGGCGGTGCCGCCGGTCGGACCGCCACCGGTGCCGGACGTAGGGCATCCGCACGGCTCCGGGCCAGCACCGCCGGGCATGTGGCGCCGTGTCGGACCGATCGGCGGACTCCCCCGCGGCCCGGCCACCTGCCCGACTAGCCTTCCCCCACCATGGAAGACGAGCCGAAGACCCTCCTGGTCACGCTCACGGGCAAGGACCGGCCCGGCGTCACCTCCGCGATGTTCGCCGCGCTGGCCGCGGCCGGTGTCGAGGTCGTCGACATCGAGCAGATCGTGCTGCGCCGCCGGCTGGTGCTCGGCATCCTCGTGACCGCGCCACGGGACTGGAAGAAGCTGCGCGACGTCATCGTGCGCACCGCCGAGGAGCTCGACATGAGCGTCGAGGTCGAGCGGGGCGCCGGTGACAACCGCAGCCGCGCCGGCGACCGCTCGCACATCACCCTGATCGGTAACCCGCTCCGCGCCTCGGCGATGTCGGCCATCGCCGGGCGGATCGCCGACTCCGGCGCCAACATCGACAAGATCGAGCGGATGGCGCGCTACCCCGTCACCGCGATCGAGATGCACGTCTCCGGCGCTCCCGCCGACCGGCTCCGCCCGCTGCTCGCCGCCGAGGCGGTGAAGCAGGGCATCGACCTCGCTGTGCAGCGCGACTCGCTGCACCGCCGCGGCATCCGGCTGATCGTGATGGACGTCGACTCCACCCTGATCCAGGGCGAGGTGATCGAGATGATCGCCGCGCACGCGGGCCAGGAGGCGGAGGTCGCCCGGGTGACCGAGGCGGCCATGCGCGGCGAGCTCGACTTCGAGCAGTCCCTGCGCGAGCGGGTCGCGCTCCTCGCCGGTGTGCCGGCCACGGCGATCGAGGAGGTCTACTCCTCCATCGTGCTGGCCCCCGGAGCCCGCACGATGGTGCGAACCCTCCGAAGGCTGGGCTACCGCTTCGCCATCGTGTCCGGCGGCTTCACCCAGATCACCGACCGCCTCGCCGAGGACCTCGGCATCCACTTCGCCCGGGCCAACGAGCTCGAGATCGTCGACGGCGTCCTGACCGGGCGGATCCTGGGCGACGTGGTGGACCGCGCCGGGAAGGCGACCGCGCTGCGCGAGTTCGCCGCCGAGGTCGGAGTGCCGCTCGACGCAGTGATCGCCATCGGCGACGGCGCCAACGACCTCGACATGATCAATGCCGCCGGGCTCGGCATCGCCTACAACGCCAAGCCGATGGTGCGCGACGCCGCCGACACGGCCGTCAACGTGCCCTACCTCGACGCGATCCTCTACCTGCTCGGCATCTCGCGCGAGCAGATCGAGGAGGCCGACGCGGCCGTCGGCATCGTCACACCCGCGCCCCCGCTGGAGGAGCTCAGCTGAGTGGTCGCTCCCCGACCGCCACGCAGCCATCGACCTCGTCGTCGGTGACGACGTCCGCCACCAGGCCGGCACACGCCATGGCGCGACTCGTCAGGTCAGCCTGGGCGAGGCTGGTCTCGACGAGCAGGACCCCACCGGGCGCCAGCCAGTCGGCCGCACCGGCTGCGAGCCGGCGGTGCAGGTCGGCGCCGTCGGATCCGCCGTCCAACGCGAGGAGAGGCTCGTGGTCGCGCGCCTCGGGCGGCATGGTCGCGATCCGGTCGGAGGGGACGTAGGGCGCGTTGGCCGCGAGCACGTCGATGCGGCCGAGGAGGCGGGCCGGCAGCGCGTCGTAGAGGTCGCCGAGGTGAAGGTCCGCGGCCTGGGCGTTGGAACGTGCGCACGCCAGCGCGGCGGTGCTCACATCGGCGGCGTGCACTTCTGCCCCGTGCCGGCCGAGGCAGGAGGCGACCGGCGCGACGCCGCAGCACATCTCGACCATCACCGGGGAGAGCTCGTCGCGGCGCCGTCGGTCCGCGACCTGCGTGATCGCCAGGCGGGCCAGCAGCTCCGTACGACGTCTCGGGACGAAGACGCCGGGTGCGACCACCAGCCGCCGTCCCAGGAACTCCACCCACCCGAGCACGGTCTCCAGCGGCTCGCCCGCGACGCGTCGGGCGACCAGCGCCTCGAGCGCGCCGGGCGTCGCGGCCGCCTCCTCGAGAGCGGCCGCCTCGTCCTCGGCCCAGACGCACCCGGCGGCGCGCAGGCGCGCCACCACGAGCGGATCGGTCATCCGTGGCCGGGGTGGAAGGCCTCGATGCGGCCGGCGCCGGGACCGAGGTCGGTCCAGGCGACCTCGACGGTGAAGACCGCGAGGGCCGACGTGGGGAAGCCGCGGGTGACCAGGCCCGTGGTGGCCTCGACGTCACCCTCGCCGTCGTCGATGAGCTCGGCGATGTAGGCCATCGTCGGGTTGTGCCCGACGACGACGAGCGTCCGCACACCGGCGTCGACCTCACGGATGAGGTCGAACGCCGAGTCCGAGCCCGCGGCGTAGAGCGCGGCGGAGACGTCCGCCCCGACGTCCCATCCGGCCGCGTCGCTGACGTGCTCCCAGGTCTCGCGGGTCCGCAGCGCGTCCGAGACGAGTGCGGCATCGGGCTCGATCCCCCGCTCGCGCAACCACTGACCGACCTGCTGTGCGTCGGCACGTCCACGGGGCGCGAGCCCCCGCTCGTGGTCCGACGGGGCCGTCGCGACCGCCTTCGCATGCCGCATCACCACCAGCCGTCGCATCTCGTCTCCCCTCGACTGCCGCATCTGTCCACCCTTCCAGCCGCTAGCCTGCCTGCCATGCCCAACGGACCACTCATGATCATCGGTGGTGCCGAGGACAAGGTGCGCAAGCCGACCATCCTCAAGCACTTCGTCGCACTCAGCGGAGGTCCGGATGCGCGCATCGCCGTGATCCCCACCGCTTCGTCCCTCGGACGGGAGGTGGTCGACGTCTACGACGCGCTCTTCACCAAGTTCGGCGCCGCGCGCGTCGACGCCGTACGCCCCGAGTCACGCGAGCAGGCCCATGACCCCGCGCTGGTCAAGGCCATCGACGACTCGACCGGCGTCTTCATGACCGGCGGCAACCAGCTGAAGCTGTCCTCGATCGTGTGCGGGACGCCGGTGGGTGAGGCGATCCTGCGCGCCCACGAGCGTGGCGCGGTGGTCGCCGGCACCTCGGCCGGCGCCAGCATCCAGTCCTCGCACATGGTCGCCTTCGGGGTCGGCGGGGCCACGCCCAAGCAGCGGATGACCCAGGTCGCCGCGGGACTGGGGCTGGTGGACGCCGCCGTCATCGACCAGCACTTCGACCAGCGCAACCGCTACGGCCGGTTGCTGATGATCGTCGCGCAGAGCCCGCAGCTGCTGGGGATCGGCGTCGACGAGGACACCTGCGGGCTGGTCGAGGACGTCGACGGCGACCTCGTGATGCGGGTGATGGGCAAGGGTGCGGTCACCGTCTTCGACGGCGCCCGGATGGTGTCCAACGCCTACGAGGCGACGCGGTCCTCGCCGCTGCTCGCCAGCGGAGTGGTGTTCCACTCACTGCCCGAGGGGGCGGTGTTCAACCTGACCACCCGCGAGCTGCTGCCGCGGGAGCAGGCCGTCGACCCCGAGGACGCCGACGAACTCGCCGAGGCCGGGCGCGACCTGCGCCAGCTGGCGCGCGACATCGCCGCAGCCGACGCCACACCCGCCGCGATCAGGCGCCGCCTCAAGCTGAGGCGTACGCCCCGAGCGTCCGACACCACGCCCCCCACCCCCGAGGGAGACAACTGATGAGCGAGCGACCCACGCCGGACCTCGAGATCGTCGAGACCCGCGTCTACCGCGGCGCCAACGTCTGGTCCTACGACAAGTCGATCCACCTCGTGGTGGACCTCGGCTCGCTCGAGCAGTTCCCCACCAACACGATCCCGGGCTTCTCCGACGACCTCGTCGCGATGCTGCCCGGGCTGCGCGAGCACTCCTGCTCGCGCGGGCGCCGCGGCGGCTTCCTCGAGCGGCTCAAGGAGGGCACCTGGCTCGGCCACGTCGCCGAGCACGTCGCGCTGGCGCTCCAGCAGCTGGTGGGCCACGACATCCGGCGCGGCAAGACCCGCCAGGTCAAGGGCCAGCCCGGCCACTACAACATCATCTACGGCTACATCGACGAGAACGTCGGCCTCACCGCTGGTCGCCTCGCCGTCCGGCTGGTCAACCACCTCGTCGAGGGCGACCCCGACTTCGACTGGGAGACCGAGCGCGACGACTTCATCCGGCGGGCCGAGCGCACCGCCTTCGGCCCGTCCACGCAGGCCATCGTCGACGAGGCCGTCTCGCGCGACATCCCGTGGATCCGGCTGAACCAGTACTCCCTCGTCCAGCTCGGCCAGGGCGTCCACGCCAAGCGCATCCGCGCCACGATGACGTCCGAGACCTCCTCGATCGCGGTCGACATCGCCTCCGACAAGGACCTCACGACCAAGCTGCTCGGTGCCGCGGGACTGCCCGTGCCGAAGCAGGAGTCGATCCGCACCGAGGACCAGGCCGTGGCCGCTGCCCGCCGGATCGGCTTCCCGGTCGTGCTCAAGCCGCTCGACGGCAACCACGGCCGCGGGGTCTGCCTCGACCTGCAGGACGACGACGACGTACGCGCCGCCTTCCCGATCGCGCACGCCCAGTCGCGCCGGGGCAACGTCATCGTCGAGTCCTTCGTCACCGGCAAGGACTACCGCTGCCTGATCATCGACGGCCGGATGGTGGCGATCGCCGAGCGCGTGCCCGCCTCGGTGACCGGCGACGGCACCTCGACGGTCGAGCAGCTGGTCGACCTCACCAACGCCGACCCGCGCCGCGGCGTGGGGCACGAGAAGGTGCTGACCCGCATCAAGGTCGACGACGCCGCGATCGAGGTGCTGGCCGACCAGGGCCACACGCTCGACTCGGTGCCCGCCGAGGGCGAGATGGTCAAGCTCGCGCTGACCGGCAACATGTCCACCGGAGGCATCTCGATCGACCGCACCTTCGAGGCGCACCCGGAGAACGTCGAGATCGCCGAGGAGGCCGCCCGCATGGTCGGGCTCGACATCGCCGGCATCGACTTCATCTGCCCCGACATCACCGAGCCGGTGCGCGAGACCGGCGGGGCGATCTGCGAGGTCAACGCCGCACCGGGCTTCCGGATGCACACCCACCCGACCATCGGCGAGCCGCAGTTCATCGCCAAGCCCGTGGTCGACATGCTCTTCCCGCCGGGGGCGACCTCGCGGATCCCGATCGTGGCGGTGACCGGCACCAACGGCAAGACCACCACCAGCCGGATGATCGCCCACATCTTCAAGGGCCTCGGACGCAAGGTCGGCATGACGTCGACCGACGGCGTCGTGATCGACGAGCGCCTGGTGATCCGCGCGGACGCCTCCGGCCCGCGCTCGGCGCGCATGGTGCTGCAGAACCCGCGCGTGGACTTCGCCGTCTTCGAGGTGGCCCGGGGCGGCATCCTGCGCGAGGGCCTGGGCTACGAACGCAACGACGTGGCCGTGGTGCTCAACGTCCAGCCCGACCACCTCGGCCTGCGCGGCATCGACACCGTCGAGCAGCTCGCCGACGTCAAGGCCGTCATCGTCGAGGCCGTGCCCCGCGACGGCCACGCCGTCCTCAACGCCGACGACCCCCTGGTGCGCGAGATGCGGCGCAAGTGCTCGGGCCAGGTCGTGTGGTTCTCCATGGAGGAGCCCGGCACCGAGGTGCGCGACATGATCGACGCCCACTGCCGCCGCGGCGGCAAGGCGATCGTGCTCAACCCGACCGAGCGCGGCGAGATGATGGTCGTCCAGCACGGCCGGCGCGAGATGCAGCTGGCCTGGACCCACCTCCTGCCAGCGACCTTCAGCGGCCGGGCCCGGATGAACGTCCAGAACGCGCTGGCCGCCGCGGCTGCCGCGTTCGCCGCCGGGGCACCGCTGCACGACATCCGCCAGGGCCTGCGGACCTTCTCGACCAACTACTACCTCTCCCCCGGCCGCCTCAACGAGGTCGAGGTCAACGGCGTCAACGTGATCGTCGACTACTGCCACAACGCGCCGGGCATGAAGATGCTCGGCGACTTCGTGGACCGCGTCGGCGAGTCGCTGGAGTCGTCGCACGACCTGGCGCGCCCCTCGCGCATCGGCATCATCGCGACCGCGGGCGACCGCCGCGACCAGGACATGCGCGAGCTCGGCCACATTGCCGCCCAGCACTTCGACGTCTGCATCGTCCGCGAGGACGTGGCGCTGCGCGGCCGCGAGCGCGGCGCCACCGCGGAGCTGGTGCTCGAGGGCGTGCGCGCCGCCATGGACGAGGGCGCCCGCTGCAAGCAGGCCGAGCTCGTGGTCGAGGAGATCGAGGCCGTACGCCACGCGATGAGCCGAGCCAACCGCGGAGACCTGGTCGTGGTGTGCGTCGACAAGCACGCCGAGGTGATGGCGGAGCTCGAGCAGTGGTCCGACGTGGCCCAGGCCGGATCCGTCACCAACCCCGACGCCCCGTCCGCCGACCCGGACTACACCCCCCAGACGGAGTCCTGAGTGCGGATCCTCGACCTGGCGGACCTGCCGCACCGCCCGATCGAGGCGCACGGCAGCCGCAGCTTCTCGGTGGGCGCCTTCGGCATCTGCGCCGACGCCCACCTGGTCGCCGTGTCGCTGGCGCCCGGCGGGACCATCGGGCGTCACCCCGCGGTGGCCCGCCAGCTGCTCGTCGTGCTCTCGGGCGAGGCCGAGGTGGCGGGTGTCGAGGGGACCGTACGCCGCCTCGGCGCAGGCCAGGCCGCCGTCTGGGAGCCCGGTGAGCTCCACGAGACCCGGTCGCCGGGCGGCATGTCCGCCATGATCGTCGAGGGCGACCTCGACATCGGCGCCCCCGGCGAACAGGTGGACCCCGGCGACGTCTGAGGACGTCCCCGGTCGAGCGGTGCGTCAGACACGGTCCGTCGCCGCAGAACCTGTCCCACGCACCGCTAGGCGGGCGTCGCCGCCCGCACCTTCTGCGAGAGCGTCTCCGCGCTGTCCGGGGTACCGCCGTGGGCGGCGATCCAGTCGTAGGCCTCCTGGCGCTCGGCGTGGCACATCAGCCCGACGACGTCGCCGGGCTCGGCACGCTCCACGAGGGCGGCCATGGCCTGGACCTCGGTCTGGTGGGTGTCGATGTCGGTGACGCCCACCCGTGCCGCACCTGCGCGCAGCAGCGCGTCGATCTCGTCCATCGTGCGACCGCGGAGGTACCACTCCTTGTGACCGATCGCGACGACGTCGCTGCCCTTCGCGCCGATCTCGCCGAGCGCGTCGATCAGCTCGTCGGTGCGGTCCCCGACGGCGCCGAGGCCGAGCAGCAGGCGCGCACCGGGACGGCGTACGCCGCCCATGATCTCGAGCAGCGCCTCGAGGCCGGCCTCGTTGTGGGCGAGGTCCATCACGACGCTGACGTCGCCGGGCAGGGAGAAGAAGTTCATCCGGCCCGGGTTGTGCTCGGCGTCGGGCAGGAAGGACCGCAGCCCGGCCACCACGTCGGCGCGGTCGAGCCCGATCGCGAGGGCTGCGGAGGCTGCGGCGAGGGCGTTCTCGATGTTGAAGCGCGACAGCCCGGCCAACGTCATCGGGACGTCCACGAGCTCCACGAGCGGGTCCGGGTCGGCACCGGGGGTCAGGACGGTGATCCAGCCGTCGATGACCGTCGTCGCGCGACCGCCTCCGTGGCCCAGCACCTCGCGCACGGCGGGCGAGTCGGGGTCGCGGCTGAAGATCCACGGTTGCGCGCTGACCACGGCGCGCATCGCGAGCACGCGGGGGTCGTCGCCGTTGAGCACGGCCCAGCCGTCCTTGCGCGTGATCCGCGGGACGACGGACTTCACCTCGGCGAGCTGGTCGACGGTGTCGATGCCCTGGAGGCCGAGGTGGTCGGCCGTCACGTTGGTCACCACGGACACGTCGTTGCGGGTGACGCCGATGCCCTTGAGCAGGATGCCGCCGCGGGCGGTCTCGGTGACGGCGAGCTGGACGCCGTCGAGGCCGAGCGCGCGACCGGCACCGGAGGGACCGGAGTAGTCGCCGGCCTCCACCAGCACACCGTCGCGATAGATGCCGTCGGTGTTGGACCACCCGACGACCAGACCGCTCGTGCGGGCGATGTGGGCCACCATCCGGCTCGTGGTCGTCTTGCCGTTGGTGCCGGTCACGGCCACGACCGGGATGGTCGGGGTGATCGTGGTCGGCCGGCTGCCCGGCTCCGCGGCTGCGACCTCCTCGGCGGCGGCGCTCACCGCGGCCTCGACGTCGGGGGTGGGCAGGGCGTCCAGCGCGTGCGCCACGGCCTCACCCAGCGCGCGCGCCCGGCCGCGGTGGCGCCACGGGAAGGCGACGACGAGGACGTCGGGGTCGGAGGTGGGGCGTACGCGCACCGCGAGGCGACGGGTGCCGGCCTCGCTGGCGATGGCCCGCACCAGCCGCTCGACCGCACGGAGGGCGAAGCGCTGCCGGAAGCCCGACCCCGGCGCGCCGGGGCGCGTCGTCCGCAGCCCGATGCGGCGCGCGAGGCGCAGCACCGCGTCGTCACTGGCCTCGCTGATCGAGGACACGTCGAGCGTGAGCTTCACCGCGGCTCGCGGGAAGTAGAGGTTGGGGCCTTCGAGGATGCGAAGCTCGACGAGTGAGGTCACCGGTGGAAACTACCGAACCGTCGCGTGGCGGCTACAGGCCCATCGCGTGGAAGCCGCCGTCGACGTGCACGATCTCACCCGTGGTGGCCGGGAAGAAGTCGCTCAGCAGCGCGCACACGGCCTGCGCGGTCGGCGCGTGGTCGGTCTCGTCCCAGCCGAGCGGGGCGCGGTCCTTCCACGCCGACTCGAGGTCCTCGAAGCCCGGGATCGCCTTGGCGGCGAGGGTCTTGAGGGGGCCGGCGGAGACGAGGTTGCAGCGGATGCCGTCGGGACCGAGGTCACGCGCGACGTAGCGCGAGGTGTTCTCCAGCGCGGCCTTCGCCACGCCCATCCAGTCGTACGCCGGCCACGCGGTGGTGGCGTCGAAGGTGAGTCCCACGATCGACCCGCCACGCGACATGAGCGGTCGCGTGGCGACCGCGAGCGACTTCAGCGAGTAGGCGGAGACCTGGACGGCCTGCGCCACGTCCTCCCACGGGCCGTCCATGAACTTGCCGCCGAGGAGGGTCTCCGGGTTGCCGTAGGCGATCGAGTGCACGACACCGTCGAGACCGTCGACGTGCTCGCGGACCTGGTCGGCGAGGCCGGCGAGGTGGTCCTCGTCGGTGACGTCGAGCTCCAGCACGGGAGGCGTCTGCGGGAGCCGCTTGGCGATGCGCCGGGTGATGCCGAGCGCACGACCGAAGTTGGAGATCAGCACCGTGGCGCCCTGCTCCTGCGCGATCTTCGCGGTCGCGAAGCCGATCGAGCTGTCCATCGTCACGCCGGCGACGAGGATGCGCTTGCCGTCGAGGATTCCCATGTGCGTGTGCCTTTCGTGTGGCGTCGAGGAGCGGGGTGGGGGCGTCAGTGGCCCATGCCGAGGCCGCCGTCGACCGGGATCACGGCCCCGGTCACGTAGGCGGCGCCGTCGGAGGCGAGCCATGTGACAGCGGAGGCGACCTCGGCCGGCGAGGCGTAGCGGCCCAGCGGCACCTGCGTCTTGATGAGGGCCTTCTGCTCGTCGGTGAGCACGTCGGTCATGTCGGTCTCGACGAAGCCGGGCGCCACGACGTTGGTGGTGATCGAGCGGCTGCCCAGCTCCCGGGCCAGCGAGCGCGCCAGGCCGACGAGGCCGGACTTGGAGGCGGCGTAGTTGACCTGTCCCGCCGACCCGAGCAGCCCGACGACCGACGAGATGAGGATGATCCGCCCGCGGCGCAGGCGCAGCATCCCCTTGGCCGCGCGCTTGGCGAGCCGGAAGGTGCCGGTGAGGTTGGTGTCGATGACCGACGACCAGTCGTCCTCGCTCATCCGCAGCAGCAGGGTGTCCTTGGTGATGCCCGCGTTGGCGACCAGCACCTCGACCGGGCCGTGGGCCTCCTCGACCTGCTTGAACGCGGCCTCGACCGCGTCGGGGTCGGTGATGTCGCAGCGCACGTCGAGCGCACCGTCGGGGGCGCCGCCGTTGCGGGTGGTCACCGCGACCTTGTCGCCCTGGGCGATGAAGGCCTCGGCGATGGCGCGACCGATGCCGCGGTTGCCGCCGGTGACCAGGACGGAACGGGGGGCGCTGGGTGCGGAAGTCTCGCTCACTCCGACGACGCTAGTGATTACCGGGGGGTAGGCCGAAACACCGAGGGCGTCTCACTCGTCCTCGAGGCGGAAGCCGACCTTCATCCCGACCTGGAAGTGCTCCACGGACCCGTCCTTGGCCTGGCCGCGGATCTGGGTCACCTCGAACCAGTCGATGTGGCGCAGGGTCTGGCCGGCACGCTCGATGCCGTTGCGGATCGCCTGGTCGATGCCGTCCGGCGAGGTGCCGACGATCTCGGTGACGCGGTAGGTGCGGTTGGACATGGTTCCTCCTGTACGCCGGGCCGCCGGGCGCCGCTGTGGGGTGCGACACGGCCCGTGGATTGTGGAGCCTAGCGACGTACAGTGGAACGCATGGCCGAGCCCGACGTCGTACGCATCACGACGGCACGCAGCAGCGCCGCGGACGACATGAGGCTGCGCAAGCGGCGCTACGCGTGGTCGATGTCGATCAGGCTGGTCTGCTTCCTCGCCGCGGTGATCGTCGGATCGGGCGTGTTCATGTGGCTCCTCATCGCCGGCGCGGTGTTCCTCCCGCTCTTCGCCGTGGTGATCGCCAACGCCGTCGACCAGCGGGACGACGGATTCACCCTCCCGTCGGGCCCGTCGGCCCCGGAACTGACGGCCGGCGAGCGTCCGGACTGAGGAAAAAAAGTCCGGTGACTTCTGCGCAGAAGGTTTGGTTTTCACCGACCCCCGTGGAATGATCTGGCACGCGAGCGCAGCATCCCCCGTCTGTGTTCGCATCCGAGGTGCCGGACAGCTTCCCCCCGTGGCTGTCCGGCACCTCTACATTTGTCCCCTCCCACACCTCGAGAGGTCCCCATGGATCCCGACCGCCCCATCTGCTCGGCGAAGGGGTGCCAGGCCGACGCCGTGTGGGACCTGCAGTGGAACAACCCGAAGATCCACACCCCCGAGCGACGCAAGTCGTGGCTGGCGTGCGAGGACCACCGCTCCTCCCTCTCGGACTTCCTCGGCGCGCGTGGCTTCCTGAAGGACGTCGTCCCGGTCGCGTGACCTACCTACCAGAAGGTAGGTGGTGTGGGGGCATGAACGCCGACGACGTCCTCGACGCCATGCAGGACCTCACCCTCCGTGACGGGACACCGCCCAGCATCGCGGCGGTCGCGACGGCGCTCGGGCGCACCAAGCAGGCCGTGCTGCACTACTTCCCCGATCGCGGAGCGCTGGAGGCAGCACTGGCCGCTCGAGCGATCTCCCGCGTCGACGAGGCGATGACGGCTGCGGCCGGCCGCGGCGCCGCCGCCGCGACCTACCTCCGGCTCTCGCTCCCCACGACCGAGGACCGTGCGGTCGCGCTCCTGGTGCTCGCATCCCTGCGGACGCACGCGAGCCTGCCGGTCGAGATCGGGGCCGCCACCGAGCGCTGGGAGGCACTCATCGCCCAGGAGCTCGACGACCCCGTGCGCGCCGAGGTGGTCCGGCTCGTGGGCGACGGGCTCTTCGTCGAGGCCCTCGTGGCCGATCCCCCGTCCGTCGAGCGGGTCGAGACACTCGTCGCACACCTGGCCGGACCGGGGCACGGGACCGAGTCGCACCCGTGACCTGCGCACTGGGGCTCGGTCTCGTCGGCCTGGCCGTCCTCGACTCGTTCAACCCTGCCACGCTCGTCGCCGTCAGCTTGATCCTGCTGGGCTCCCGCGACAGCCCGGTCGCCGACACGCTGGGCTTCGTCTCAGGCGCGTTCGCCACCGTCCTGGGTGTGGGCGTGCTGGTCTACCTCGGCGCCGACGCCGCGAGCGAGGGCGTCACGAACGGCGTCGCGTGGGTGCGCCGAGGCGCGTTCGGCCTGGCCGCGCTCGTCGTCCTGGTGTCGGCGGCCCGGGCCCTGCGTCCACGAGTGCGGCGCGAACTGGTCCTGCCGCGGTGGTTCACCCCGGCGACGGCTGCCGGGCTCGGGGTGCTGCTGACCGGTGCCGACCTGCCGAACGCCTTCCCCTACTTCATCGCGATCGAGCGCCTCGTCACGAGCGAGGTCGACCCCGGCGTCGCGCTCGCGCTGCTGGCGGCGTACGCCGTCATCTACTGCCTGCCCTGCCTGGTCCTCCTCGCCGTCGGCCTGCGCGGAGGGGCGCTCACACGACACCTGCGACACCTGCACGACCGCTTCGGCTCAGAGGCGGAGGTCCCTGCGATCAGGGTCACCGCACTCACGCTGGCCGTCCTGGCGGTCGGGCTCGGCGCGATCGCGGTCACTGCCTAGCTCCGCAACGGGCCGCGTCAGGCGGTGATGGCCGTGCCGGAGGTGGCGTCGGCGACCAACCGGTCGCGCAGCGCCACGACCTCGGCCACGGCCGCCAGGAAGCGCGTGGTGCTGTCGCCGACGCGCAGGTCGTCGAAGTAGTGGTGACGCATCGCCACGCGGTCCAGGTGACGCGTGTCGTGCTCGAGCCGCTCGGCCAGCAGCGCGGTGAGGGCGCCCACGTTGGTGTGGTCGAGGACGTCGGCGCAGTGGCTGATCGGGACCTCCTGCCGCAGCGACTCGGTGTCGCCGTGGCGGTCGGTGAGGAAGATCGGCTTGTCGGTGTGGAGGTAGAGCCAGTCGAGTCCGACCGAGGAGACATCGGTGACGATGGCGTCGCAGCCGGGCATCACCGCCAGGATGTCGCCGACCAGGACCTGGGCGTGGCCGGCATCGGGGTCGGCCGCCGCGGCCCGACCGACGAGGTCCATGATGCGCTGGTGCGCGGCGGCGATCGCCGGTGCGCGGCTCGTGGTCACCTTCGGGTGCGGCTTGTAGACCAGCCGTACGTCCGGCACGGCGAGGATCCCCCGCACGATCGACTCGCCGAAGAGGTCGACCGAGGTGTAGTCGTTGTAGTCGGCGTCGCCCTCCCACGTCGGGGCGTACATGACCGTGCGTCGCGGGCTCGGCGCCAGGAGCGGCGTGCGGGGCAGGTCGAGCTGCGGGCGACCGATCCGCACCAGCCGGCTGGCGTCGAAGTCGAGGAGGCCCGTGAGGTAGCGCTCGACGGCGGCGCCGCCAGCGACGAAGACCCGGTCGTAGGCCTTGGCGTTGTTGCTCGCCATGGACTGCTTGTCGCTCTCGCCGTGGTTGATGTGGACGTGCAGGCGGCGGCTGTCGAGGAGCGACTCGAAGTTGAGGACCGAGTTGTTGCAGTAGAGCACGACCTTGGCGTCGAGCTGGGCGTAGAGCTCGGTCAGCTCGGGGAAGGTCGGGGCGGTGAAGACCTGGAGGTCGGTGCGCGCCGCCACCAGCTCCGCGGAGTCGGGGTCACGCAGCACCAGACCCACGCGGTGGGCACCGTCGAGGATCTCGAGGACCTCCAGCCACTGCACGAGCTGGTAGGTCCTGGTGGGGTCGCCCGCGAAGTAGGCGATCACGTGCACGTCGTTCACGAGCAGATTCTAGTCGCCCGGCGGCCGCCGGGACCCGCCCTCTGGTGGATGTGGAACGCCTCAGCCACCGATGGCAGACATCGGCCGGTCGGGCTGGAGGAAGGTCACGTCGTCGATGCCGTGGCCTGCCCGCTTGCCGAGCATCGCGATGACCCAGCGCTCGGCGATCTCCTGGTCGGTGGCCTCCGAGCGCAGGGCCGTGCGCAGGTCGGACTCCTCGCGGGCGAAGAGGCAGTTGCGCACCTGGCCGTCCGCGGTGAGCCGTACGCGGTCGCAGTCGCCGCAGAAGGGGCGCGTCACCGAGGCGATGATGCCGACGGTGGCCGGTCCCCCGTCGACGTCGAACAGCTCGGCCGGGGCGCTGCCGCGCGGCTCGCCGTGCGGCGTCAGGGTGAACTCGTCGGTGAGCTGGGCATAGATCTCGTCGGCGGTGACCATCGCCGCACGGCTCCAGTCGTGCTGGGCGTCGAGGGGCATCTGCTCGATGAAGCGCAGCTCGTAGCCGTGCTCGATGCTCCAGCGCAGCAGCTCGGCGGCCTGGTCGTCGTTGGTGCCGCGCAGCAGGACGGCGTTGAGCTTGATCGGGCCGAGGCCGGCGGCCTTGGCGGCCTCGAGGCCCGCGACGACGTCCTGGAGCCGGTCGCGGCGGGTGATCGTGGCGAAGGTCTCGGGCCGGACCGTGTCGATGCTGGCGTTGATCCGGTCGAGGCCGGCGTCGGCCAAGGCCTGCGCGGTGCGGTTGAGGCCGAGCGCGTTGGTGGTCAGCGAGGTCTCGACGCCGAGGGCGTGGGTGCGGGAGACGATGTCGACCAGACCGCGCCTCAGGAGCGGCTCGCCGCCGGTGAAGCGCACCTCGCGGACGCCGAGGCGCTCGACCCCGATCGTGATCAGGCGCACCACCTCGTCATCGGTGAGCGTCTGGTCCGTGGGCAGCCAGTCGAGGCCCTCGGCCGGCATGCAGTAGTTGCACCGCAGGTTGCACCGGTCGGTCAGGGACACGCGCAGGTCCGTGGCCACGCGGCCGAAGCGGTCTGCCAGAGGTGTCGTCACACCCACCACCCTAGCGAGGCACCCCCCACGCGCTCAGGACGCGCCGGATAACCTCGTCCCCGTGCACAAGCTGCGGTTCCTGGTCTCGCGCCGCTGGGTCGCCTTCGCGCTCGTGGTCGTCTTCCTCGGCTGGGTCGCCTGGCGCCTGGGCGAGTGGCAGTTCGACCGGCTCGAGGAGCGTCAGGACCGCAACGCGACCATCGAGCGCAACGAGCGGGCCGGCTCAGACCCGATCCTCGAGGTGATGGCGCCCGGACGCGACGTCACCCGCGACACCGAGTGGCGGATCGTGGAGGCCACCGGCACCTACGCCGTCGAGGACACGGTGATCGTGCGCTACCGCACCCGCGAGGGCGCCGCCGGCGTCGACGTCGTCGTGCCCCTCGAGCTCTCCGACGGCTCCAGCGTGCTGGTCGACCGCGGCTGGTTCGGCACCGACAACCGGGGCGCCACCTCCGAGGACGTGCCCGCCCCGCCGACCGGCGAGGTGACGGTCACCGGCTTCGTGCGCCAGGACGCGGAGGGCGACAGCACCCGGGTCAGCGACCAGTCCACGCGCGCGGTCAACAGCGCCGAGATCGCCGAGGCGCTCGACCGCGAGGTGCTCGGCGGGTGGATCGACCTGCGCACCGAGTCGCCCGAGGCGGCGACGCCGCTGGCCCCGGTGGAGATGCCCGAGCTCAACGAGGGCCCGCACTTCTTCTACGGCCTGCAGTGGTGGTTCTTCGGCGCACTCGCGATCTTCGGCTTCTTCTACCTGATGTACGACGAGTGGCGCGGCGGGCGCGGTCCGTGGGGCAAGACCCGTGACGAGGCGGCGCGGTCCGGTGCCGCAGCCGACCGTGGGCCGGCGTCAGAGGCTGCGCAGGAGACCGCCGTCGACCGGAAGCATCACGCCCGTCAGGAATGACGCCGCGGGCGAGAGCAGGAACGCCGCGACCGCCCCGAACTCCGCCGGCTCGCCGTAGCGCCCCAGCGGGATGCTCGCCTCCGCCGCCCGACGCGCCCCCTCCGGGTCCCCGGTGGAGGCGTCGAGCTCGGCGACGCGGTCCGTCGCGATCCTGCCGGGCAGGAGACCGTTCACCCGTACGCCGCGGGGGCCCAGCTCGTCGGCCAGGGTCTTGGCCACCATGGCCAGGCCCGGGCGCAGCCCGTTGGAGATCGCCATCTCCGGCAGCGGCGCCCGCACGCTCGACGACAGCACCAGCCCGAGCGCACCGCCCGAGGGCAGCGCGGCGCCGACCTCGCGGGCCAGGCGTACGGCTCCTAGGAAGACCGACTCGAACGCCGCGCTCCACTGCTCGTCGGTGATCGTCGACACCGGGCCCTTCGGCGGACCGCCGACGCTGATCAGTGCGCCGTCGACGCGGCCCCACGTGTCGTGGGCCGCCGCGAGCAGCCTGGCCGGGGTGTCGCGATCAGCGTTGTCCGCCACGACGGCCACGGCGGCCCGACGGCCGGCGGAGTCGTCGAGGGCGGCGACTGCATCGTCGAGGGACTCCTGCGAGCGGCCCGACAGCACGACACGGGCACCCTCGGCGACGAGCGCCTCGGCGCTGGCGCGGCCCAGGCCGCGAGCCCCTCCGGTGACGATGAGGACGCGGTCGGTCAGGCGGAGGTCCATGTCACGAGCCTAGCCATGAGCGACGCAGGAGCTCAGGGCGTGGCGAGGGAGGTCGAGTGGCCCCGCGACCGAGGAACGAGGTCGCGACGGGGCGTATCGAGACCCCACGAGCCTAGCCATGAGCGACGCAGGAGCTCAGGGCGTGGCGAGGGAGGTCGAGTGGCCCCGCGACCGAGGAACGAGGTCGCGACGGGGTGTATCGAGACCCAGGAGCCTAGCCAGGGACGTCGATGCGCTCCTCGCGGAACTGGGTCGCGTGGAGGGTGGCGTAGAGGCCGCCCGCCGCCAGCAGCTCGGCGTGGGTGCCCTGCTGGACGACCTGGCCGTCGTCGAGGACGAGGATCAGGTCGGCGTTGCGGACCGTCGAGAGGCGGTGGGCGATCACGAGCGACGTACGCCCCTCGAGCGCGGCGTCGAGGGCCTGCTGGACGGCCGCCTCGGACTCGCTGTCGAGGTGGGCGGTCGCCTCGTCGAGGACCACGATGGCGGGCGCCTTGAGCAGCAGCCGCGCGATCGCCAGTCGCTGGCGCTCACCCCCGCTGAGGCGGTAGCCGCGATCGCCGACCACCGTGTCGAGCCCGTCGGGCAGCGACCTCACGAGCGTGGCGATCTGCGCCGCCTCGAGCGCCGCCCACACGTCGGTGTCGTCGGCGCCGGGACGTGCGTAGAGCAGGTTGGCCCGGATGGTGTCGTGGAACATGTGGGCGTCCTGGGTGACGTAGCCGACGACGTCCTCCAGCGACTGCAGCGTCACGTCGCGCACGTCGTGGCCGCCCACCCGCACGGCGCCGGACTCGACGTCGTAGAGGCGAGCGACGAGGTGCGTGACGGTGGTCTTGCCGGCACCCGAGGGACCGACGAGCGCCACCATCTGCCCCGGCTCGGCGGTGAAGGTCACGTCGTGGAGCACCTGCCCGGTGTCGCGCGACTCGGTGCGCGCCACGGTCTCGAGCGAGGCGAGCGAGATCTGGTCCGCGCGCGGGTAGGTGAAGGCGACGTGGTCGAACTCGAGCCTCGAGGCGCTGGGTGCCAGCGCCACGGCGTCGGGCTTCTCCTGGATCAGCGACGGCAGGTCGAGGACCTCGAAGACCCGGTCGAAGCTCACGAGGGCGGTCATCACGTCGATGCGCACGTTGGACAGCCCCTGGAGCGGACCGAGCAGGCGGGTGAGCAGGACGCCGAGGGCGACGATCGTGCCGACGGACAGGTCGCCCTGGATCGCGAGGTAGCCGCCGATGCCGTAGACGAGCGCCGTGGCGAGCGACGGCACCAGTGTCATCGCGGCGAAGAAGATGCGGGTCAGGAGCGAGATCCGGATGCCGAGGTCGCGCACGACCGCGGCCTTCTGCGCATAGGCAACGTCCTCGACGTCGCGGCGGCCGAAGAGCTTGAGCAGCATCGCGCCGCCGACGTTGAAGCGCTCGGTCATGGCGTTGCCGAGGTCGGCGTTGCCGTCCATCTGCGCGCGGGACAGGTCGGCCAGGCGCGCACCCACGAGTCGGGAGGCGATCAGGAGGATCGGGAAGAGCGCCAGGCACAGCACCGTGACCGGCCAGCTGAGGAAGAGCATCGTCACGCCGACGACCACGGCGGAGATGACGTTGGAGACGGTGCCCTGGAGCGTGGACGTGAAGGCGCGTTGCGCGCCGATCACGTCGTTGTTGAGCCGGCTCACCAGCGCACCGGTCTGGGTGCGGGTGAAGAACGCGAGCGACTGGCGCTGCACGTGGGCGAACACCTGGGTGCGGAGGTCGTAGATGAGGCCCTCGCCGATGCGGCTGGAGAGCCACCCGGTGATCAGCCCGAACCCGGAGTCCACGATCGCGACGAGCGCGACCAGCAGGGCCAGCCACACCACCAGCGGGGTGTCGCCGGAGCTGACGCCGTCGTCGATGATCATCTTCAGCAGCAGCGGCGGCGCCACGACGAGCGCGGCGTCGACGACCGTCACGGCGAGGAAGCCCGCGATCAGCCGCCGGTGCGGCCGCGCGAAGGTCAGGACCCGGCGCAGCGTGCGGCGCTCGATCTTGTTGTCGACGACGCTCCGGTCACTGCGCAGGTGCCGCCACGGCGGTCCTCCCGCTCCCGGTCCCATCGACATGCGTCCACTCCCTCAGCCCGTCCGACGCAGGCAGAACGCCCGCATCGACCCCAGTGTTCCTGAGGGGTACGACGATCAGCCGGCGAGGGCGGCCGCGACGGCACGGAAGCGGCGTACCTGCGCCTCCCGCTCCAGGCGGCGCTGCTCGTCGAGGTCGCGCTCCCCCGCCCCCTGGAGCAGGGCCTTGGTCTCGGGGACGACCCCGGGCATCGGTGCCACGAGGGCCGCGGCGAGGTCGGCGACCGCGGCGTCGAGGTCGGCCGACGGCACCGCCGAGGTCGCCAGGCCGATCCGCACCGCCTCCTCGGCCGTCACGACGCGCGCGGTGGCGCAGATCTCGAGCGCGCGGGCGTAGCCGACGTGCTCGACCAGCGGCTTGGTGCCGGTGAGGTCGGGCACGAGGCCGAGGGCCGACTCCTTCATGGAGAACTTCGCGTCGTCGGCCACCACCCGCAGGTCGCACGACAGCGCGAGCTGGAAGCCGGCGCCGATGGCGTAGCCGCGCACCTTGGCGATCGAGACGAACCGCGGGTCGCGCAGCCACGTGAAGCCGCCCTGGAACTCGTCGATCCGCGCGGAGGCCTCGTCGTCGTTGAGCGCGAGCAGGCCGACGACGCTCTCCTGGCCGGCCGTCGACGGATCGAGCATCGCCCGGTCCAGGCCCGCGGAGAACGTGTCACCCTCCCCCGTCACCACCACGACGCGTACGTCGTCGGGCAGGGTGCGCCCGATCTCCCCGAGCGCGATCCACATCGCCGGCGTCTGGGCGTTGCGCACGTCAGGACGGTCGAGCGTCACGGTCGCCACCGACCCCTCGATGTCGAGGCGGAGTCCGACGGCGGCGAGGTCTGCGGGAGTCATGCGCCGAGGTTACTACCGGCGGGTAACCTCAGGCGAGGGACACCAGGTCGGCGTAGTCCTCGTTCCACAGGTCCTCGTCGCCGTCGGGCAGCAGGAGCACCCGGTCGGGGTCGAGCGCCCGCACCGCTCCCTCGTCGTGGGTGACGAGGATGATCGCGCCGGTGTAGCTGCGGATCGCGTGGAGCACCTCCTCGCGGGAGGCAGGATCGAGGTTGTTCGTCGGCTCGTCGAGCAGCAGCACGTTGGCGCTGGAGACGACCAGGATCGCGAGCGCGAGGCGGGTCTTCTCCCCGCCCGACAGCACGCCGGCGGGCTTGTGCGCGTCGTCGCCGGAGAAGAGGAACGACCCCAGCACCGAGCGGGCCTGGGTGTCGGTCAGCTCGGGCGCCGCGCTGTGCATGTTCTCCAGCACCGTGCGGTTGACGTCGAGGGTCTCGTGCTCCTGGGCGTAGTAGCCCATCTTGAGCCCGTATCCCGGCACGACCTCGCCGGTGTCGGGTTGGTCGACGCCGGCCAGGATGCGCAGCATCGTGGTCTTGCCGGCGCCGTTGAGGCCGAGGATGACCACGCGGCTGCCCCGGTCGATCGCGAGGTCGACCGCGGTGAAGACCTCGAGCGAGCCGTAGGACTTCGACAGCTCGGACCCCATGAGCGGCGTCTTGCCGCACGGGGCGGGCTCGGGGAAGGCGATGCGGGCCACCTTGTCGGCCGCACGCTCGCCCTCGATGCCGGCCATCATCTTCTCGGCGCGCTTGAGCATCGACTGCGCGGCCTGCGCCTTGGTCGCCTTGGCGCGCATCTTGTTGGCCTGGTCGGTGAGCACCTTGGCCTTGTTCTCGGCGTTGGAGCGCTCGCGCTTGCGCCGCTTCTCGTCGTCCTCGCGCTGGGTGAGGTAGTTGTGCCAGCCCATGTTGTAGACGTCGATGACGGCGCGGTTGGCGTCGAGGTGGAAGACCTTGTTGACCGTGGCCTCGAGCAGGGCGTTGTCGTGGCTGATGACCACGAACCCGCCGCGGTGGGCCTTGAGGAAGTCGCGCAGCCACACGATCGAGTCGGCGTCGAGGTGGTTGGTGGGCTCGTCGAGCAGCATGATCTCGGCGCCCGAGAAGAGGATGCGGGCGAGCTCGACCCGGCGGCGCTGGCCACCGGAGAGCGTGCCGATGGGCTGGGCGAGGATGCGCTCCTCGATGCCGAGGGCGGCGGCCATCTGCGCGGCCTCGGACTCGGCGGCGTAGCCACCCCCGGCGTGGAGCTCGGCGTCGGCGCGCGCCCAGCGCTTCATTCCGCGCTCGTGGACCTTCGGGTCGGGGTCGGCCATGTCGACCTCGGCGTCGCGCAGGCGACGTACGACCTCGTCGAGGCCGCGCGCGGACAGGATCCGGTCGCGGGCGATGACCTCGGGGTCGCCGACGCGCGGGTCCTGCGGGAGGTAGCCGACGTCACCGCTGCGGAGGACCTGCCCGTCGGCGGGGGTCCCCTCGCCGGCGAGGATGCGGGTGAGGGTCGTCTTGCCGGCTCCGTTGCGCCCCACGAGGCCCACCTTGTCGCCCGCGGCGATGCGGAAGGTGACGTCCTCCATGAGGAGCCGCGCGCCGGCTCTGACCTCGAGCTTCTGGGCGGTGATCATCGGGCCACATCCTACGAAGGGGTGGAGGCAGGAGCCCCATCGGCGGCGCAGGCGCTAACCTGCGCTGAGGTCGCTCCGACCGTCACGACCTGCGGAAAGGCACCGCCCATGCGCTTCAACCCGAAGGCCCGGCTCGACACCTCCCGCGTCCGCGACGGTGGCGGCGGTGGCGCCTCCGGCGGTCCGATGCGCATCCCGCTGCCCGGCGGCACCAAGGCCGGTGGCGGCATCGGCGCGTTGCTGATCGTGATCCTCTTCCTCGTGCTCATGCAGTGCACCGGCGGCGGCCTGCCGAGCCCGGGCGGCGGCACCTCGACAGGCACCGACACCAGCCGGATGCAGGACAGCGAGCGCTACGACAACTGCAAGACCGGCGACGACGCCAACTCCGACGTGGACTGCGCGCGGGTGGCGGTCGAGAACTCGCTCGTCGACTACTGGGCCGACACGCTGCCCAGCCAGTCGGACACCCAGTTCTCCCCCGCGTCTATGACGACCTTCAGCGGCGCCGTGCCCACCGGCTGCGGCCAGGCCTCCTCCCAGGTCGGCCCGTTCTACTGCCCGCCCGACCAGGGCATCTACCTCGACACCACCTTCTTCGCCGACGTCCTCGAGGGCCAGCTCGGCGGCCAGGGCGGCGACTTCGTCGAGCCCTACGTGCTCGCCCACGAGTACGGCCACCACGTCCAGAACCTGATGGGCACCATGGGCCGCGTCCGCAACCAGGAGACCGGTGCCGACTCCGACGCCGTACGCCTCGAGCTCCAGGCCGACTGCTACGCCGGGATGTGGACCGCGCACGCCGAGGACAGCGAGCTGATCACCCTCGACGACGGCGACATCGCCGAGGCGCTCGACTCCGCCAAGGCCGTGGGCGACGACCGGATCCAGCAGAAGTCCGGCCAGGGCGTCGACCCCGAGGGCTGGACCCACGGCTCGTCGGAGCAGCGGATGGCGTGGTTCAGCCGCGGCTACGAGCAGGGCACCCTCGAGGCGTGCGACACCTTCTCGGCCAGCGCCCTCTGAGCCGGGACACCATCACGCGAGCAGCGCCTCGATCTGGGTGACCTGGCGCTGCATCGCTCGGATGTAGGGCGCGACGCTCGGGTGGCGGAACTTCCCGGCCAGCGCTCCGTCACCCTCGGCGACGCGCGCCAGGGCCCAGTCCAGACGGGTCAGGGCGGTGTAGACGGCCATCACCCGGGCACCCGTCATCACCTGCTCGGTCGTGGCCAGGCCGGCCGGCAGCGCGTCGACGTACGCCTCCACGAGGGGCTCGACGTCCTCGCGGGTCGCGAGGGAGAGGTATCCCAGGTCGGAGCCGACCGGTCCGCGCCCCAGGTGGGCCCAGTCGATGGCGATCGCACCCTCGCCCCCGGGCACGCGCCCCGGGATGTTGGCTGCGGACGGGTCGCCGTGCTGGGCGACCTGCGGCAGCGCGTCGCACCGGTCGAGCCAGGGCTCGCGGTGGCTCCAGAGGTGGTCGGCGATGTCTGCCACGGGCGTGCGGGCGAGGGTGCGCCATCCGCCGCGCCGTTCCACCAGCGCCAGCCGGGTGCGGAGCTGGTCGCGGGCGAGCCAGGGGTGCTCTCCCAGGTCGACGGCCGCGAAGCGACCGAGGCAGGCGGCGAGCCAGAGCCCGGGAGCGTCGTGGTGCTCGACACGCTCGTGGACGAGCGTGACGCCCTCACCGTCCTCCTCGACCCGTACGACGCCGGCCTCGCGCAGCCCCGGCGAACCGGCGACCACGCCACTGAGGGCGACGTCGGCAGCGCGCCGCCAGTAGTTCACGTCACGTGGCGCGAGGGCGCCGCCGGCGGCGTACGGGTCCGGGGCCTGCAGCCGCTTGACCACCACGTCACGCCCGCCGATGCGGGCCGACCAGACCCCGGCGGTGGCCGGTCCGGCACCGGGCAGGGCTCGCCACCCGGGCTCGGGCTGCCAGCGGGAGCCGTCCATGAGCGAGAACCTAGCGCACCCCGCGGTCGCCGCGGCGCAGGATCGCGCGCGGGTCAGCCGGCGTTGGTGACCTCGACGCGGACCGCCTGCGCGTCGAGGACCGCCTGGTCGAGCACCGCACGCCGGGGGTCGGGCACGGCCAGCCACGGCTCGACGACGGTGAGCCGCGCCAGCCGCGGGTCGGTCAGCACGGCCTCCACGGCACCGTGGTCGCCCCCGGCCACGACCGGCCCGACGCCCGCGAGGATCCGCGCGGCGTGCTCGGCGGCCGCCTCGTAGGCCCGCCGCGCCTGGTTGTCGCGTCGGCGGGCGAAGCGCTGTTGGCTCTGGCCGCCCGCCTTGGTCCGACCCTGCACGTGGCGCTGGCCGATCTTGTGCTCGACGAGACCGGTGCCGCGCAGGCGGGCGACGGCGAAGCCGCCCTTGCGCACCAGCAGGACGCCCCACTCCCCCGGCGGCACGGCTGCCTCGGCGAAGGCCGCGGCATCGGCCGGTCCGGCGTACGTCGTCGCGAACGGCAGGTGGGCGGTGAAGTGCGAGCCGTCCGCCGCGCGTCCCGACAGGTCGCCGTCCCGGACCTGCAGGTCGGTGTCGCCGTGGCCGGTCGTGAAGTTGTCGACCCAGCGTGGCCAGCGGGCGGCGGGGACGAGGACGTGGGGCACGGGCCGAACCTAGCCGCTGTGCCTCGCGAGGAGGTGTCCGCGTCCCGTCCGCCTCGTCTAGGGTCCCCGTCATGCACGCACCGGGTCCTCCCGTCGTCCCGCGTCGCGCGGTGACGTCGTGATCGGCTGGCTCTGCATCGGGATCATCTCGGTGGGCCTGATCGGCTGGGCATTCGTCTTGGAGGACCGACTCGACTACGAGCACCGCCTCGCGACGTGGTGGGTGGACGGCGCGCGGGGGCTCGGAGCGGCGACGGGCCCGGTGTCCTTCATCAGGTCGACGCTCCTGCTGGCGATCTACTGCGTCGTCGCGTGGCTCGGCGACCTCGTGGCGACCGGGCTCGGCCACCCACTGTGGGCCCTGCTGCTGGCGGGACCAGCCATGCTCGCCTATGCACCCGTGGTCCTGGCGATGGCACCCATCGACTTCACGGCGTACACGACCTGGAGGTCCCACCTCGCTGCCGCGGGCGCGGCCCCGGGGCAGCAGCGCGCGATCGCATGGGGGGCCGGCCCTCCCGCGCTGGCGGGGTTCGGCGCCGTCCTGTTCACGCTGTTCACGATCTTCGGCGTCTGAGGCCCCGGCCCCTCTTCGCTCCGTGGTTACAGTCGGAGATCCACCACTCCCGGGAGGTCCCACCGTGCGCCGCATCCTCGTCCCCGCCCTCACCGCCGCCCTCGGGCTCAGCGCCCTGACCGCGACGTCCCCCGCGTCCGCGGCACTCGCCGAGCGCGACAAGCCGTTCCCCTCGCGCATCGAGCTGCCCGACGGCTTCGAGCCGGAGGGCATCGCGATCGGTCCCGGCGCGAAGGCCTGGCTCGGGTCGCTCGCGGACGGCGACATCTACCGCGTCTCGCTGCGCACCGGCGAGGGCGAGGTCGTCGTCGACGGCACCGGCACGCCTGCGGTGGGCCTGAAGTCCGACCGTCGCGCCCGGCTCTTCGTCGCCGGCGGTGACTCCGGCACCGCTCGCGTGGTCGAGACCCGCTCGGGGGACGTCACCGACTACGACCTCGACGGAGCCTTCGTCAACGACGTGGTCCTGACCAAGCGGGCGGCCTGGTTCACCGACTCCGGGCTCCCGCAGCTCTACCGCGTCGCGCGTGACGCGAGGGGCGCTGCGGCCGCGACGGCGACGACGCTCCCCCTGACCGGCGAGTGGGTGCAGGGCACCGGCTTCGGCGCCAACGGCATCAGCACCACGCCCACCGGCGGCGACCTGCTCGTCATCAACTCCGGCACCGGCGTGCTCTACCGCGTCGACCCGTCGACCGGGGTCGCGACCGCGGTCGACCTCGGTGGCACCTCGCTCACCATGGGCGACGGCATGCTCCGCCACGGCCGGCTGCTCTACGTCGTACGCAACCGCATCAACGAGATCGCCGTGATCCGCCTCGACCGCACCGGGTCGAGCGGCAGGCTGGTGCGCACCATCACCGCCGACGACCTCGACGAGTCGACGAGCTTCGACGTGCCGACCACGGTCGCGAAGTTCGGCGGCAGGCTCTACCTGCCCAACGCGCGCTTCGGCACCACCGCGACCCCCGACACCGACTACTGGGTGACGAAGGTCCGCGCGAAGCCGTGACCCCGGACGGTCGCCCCGCCTCAGGCGGGGCGACCGTCTTGGTCGCTGCCCCGAGGGAACGGGACTCCGCGGAGCCAACTTCTCGAAGGTGTACTGCGACATCGACGCCATCGTTACCCGGTCGACCGTGCGACGTCCAACCGAGCCACGCCCGGACGCATTGCGGTCTGGGAGGAGCGCTTCGGCATCTCTGAGCTGGGTAGGCCCCAGTTCACCGTGATCTCCCGGGCCCCGGGTGAGGACGTCATCCACCGCAGCGTCTTCGCGGACACGGAAGCCGCCGAGTCTGCTCTGGCAGCCCGGGAGCGACTGTACTCAGGGGTGGCGCTCGAGGACTCGTTTGCTCTCGGCGTGCTGATGCCCGCGGACGACAACGAGTCGCCCTACGATCCCGACTGGACGATGGTCCGGCAGAGCAACGTCATCGAGGTGCGACACAACCAAGGTCGCCCACTTTCCGCCCTGCAGACCTATGCATCGGGCGGCGTCGGGTTCGACACCTGCGCCCTGTAGGCGAGTCCCTCCTGAGGCTTGCTGCCTCAGAGGAAGTCGAGCGGGTCGAACTGGTCGATCGGGATGATCCGCACGCGCGGCAGCGGGGTGTTGAACGCGCCGAGGTCGTACTCGAGGTCGAAGATCCGCAGCCCCGGCAGGTTGCGGAACTGCGAGTTGATGAACTCGGTGAAGCCGATGACGCCGACCTGCCGCGAGCCGTCGCACAGCTGCGCGACCTGGTCGACGAAGTCACCGTCGTGACTGACCAGCACGACGTCGGCGTCACGGTCGACGAGCGCCTCGGCGGTGCGCTGGATGGCGATGTCGACGATCTTGCCCTCGCCGCTCAGCGGGACCGGCTTGAAGCCGATCGCGAGCAGAGCCTGCACGAAGCTGATCGGCATCTCGGTGCTGGCGGCGAGGAAGAACAGGCCGGTGACGTCCTGGTCGAAGGCGCGCTCGGCCCACTCCAGCAGCCGGTCCCACCGGGGCCGCTCCTCGGGCCGGGGGCGCCGCCCCAGGATCGAGGTGCCCAGGGTGGCGTCGATGTTCTCCCCGTCGACGAGGAGGTAGGTCATCCGCTCGGCCATGCGAGGACTCTCCCACACTGGGGCGCGGCACTCAGGCGCGGTAGACGACCCGGAACGCCTCGACGACCTCGTCGCCGGACGTGCGGACCTCGCTGACCTCCACCAGTGCCCGCGGCACGCCGGACCCGTCGCACAGGATCGACAGCACGCCCACCTGCGGCAGGTCGCCGAGGTAGTCCGCGGCGTCGGCCGTCGTCTCACCGCGCTCGTCGGCCAGCACCTGCTCGACGAACGCGTCCGACTCCTGCGCGGAGTCGCCGTACGCCCACGCCGGCGGCGGCACCGACTCGAGCGTGGTCGGGCCGAAGTAGGACGGCGCCGCGTTCAGCTTGGCGTGGAAGCGGGCGAGCTCCCAGAAGACGCGGAGCTCCTCGTGGTCGAAGTCGGTCTCGGACAGGTCGACCTCGGGCTCATCCATGACCGGAGCCTAGCGAGCCGCCCCCGATCCGCTCAGGCCACGGCAGCGACGTACGCCGCGAAGTCCCGCGCCGCCTCCATCGAGCCCGGTCGCGGTGCGGCCTGCGGGTCGAGCCCGAGGTCGCGGTCGGCCAGCACCTGCTGGAGGAGCGGTCGCCACCGCGCGTCGCCGTGCACCATCGCCCAGCGCAGTGCGTCCCGCTTGCTCGCGACCTCGCCGGTGCGGACGGTGAAGAGGCTGCGGCTGGCCTGGACGACGAGGTAGCGCTGGCACCACGCGACGTCCGAGGGACACCAGGCCGAGATGTCGTCGGCAAGGTTCGCGAGGCCGACGCGTGCGCTGTCGCGCAGCACCTGGTCGGGCACCTCGCCGACCAGCTCGACGGGGCACGGACCGACGAGCGTGATCCCGTGCTCGCGCAGGACCCAGCGTGTCCACGGCTGGTTGCAGTGGGTGGACCACGTCATCTGGTCGTGACCGTGGTCGACGTAGAGCCACTCGCGGCCGAGGCCGTCGACCGAGCGCAGGTCCGCGGCGACGGCGTACGACCCCTCGAGGTGGCCGAACCAGTGCCCGTCGCGGTGCGGCAGGTCCCGGTGCAGCCGCCGCAGCGCGGCCTCCTGCGCGGCGTCGGGACGCTCCCGCACCACGACGACGAAGTCGCAGTCGCTGTGCAGGTCACCGGCACCGAGTGCGAACGAGCCCTGCAGGTAGGCCCCCACGAACGACTCCCCCAGCGCCTGCTGGGCGCCGGTGACGAGCACGTGGAGCACGCCGTTGAGCTCGGCGTAGCGCGTGGGGTGGGGGTTCAGCACGGATGGAGTGTGCGCCCCCATGCGTCCCCTCCGCCACGGAATATCCGCAGGTCAGGGGCGCCTTGACCACGGCGGGCCTGGTGCCGGGTCGCCGGGTCTCGACCTCTCAGACGTTGAAGCCGAGGGCGCGCAGCTGCTCGCGACCGTCGTCGGTGATCTTGTCCGGACCCCACGGCGGCATCCAGACCCAGTTGATCGCGACGTCGTTGACCAAGCCCTCGAGGGCCGCGTTGGTCTGGTCCATGATCACGTCGGTCAGCGGGCAGGCCGCCGACGTCAGCGTCATGTCGAGGACCGCGTTGCTGTGCTCGTCGAGGTGCACGTCGTAGACGAGGCCGAGGTCGACGACGTTGATCCCGAGCTCGGGGTCGACGACGTCCTTCATCGCCTCGGTGACGTCGTCGACGGTCACCGTCGACGTGCCGCCGGCGCTCGCCTCGGGCACCTCGGGAAGGTCGCTGTGGTCGATCTGCTGGTCAGTCATGGGTGACTCCTCCGGTCGGGACCGAATCTGATTGGGCCTGGGCGGTCGCGTCCTTCCACGCCATCCAGGAGAGCAGCGCGCACTTCACGCGCGCGGGGAACTTCGCGACACCGGCGAACGCGATGCCGTCCTCGAGGACGTCCTCGTCGGGCTCCACCTGTCCCTTGCCCTGCATGAGCTCGAGGAAGGTCTGGTGGATCGACATGGCCTCGTCGACCGGCTTGCCGATCACGAGGTCGGCCATCACCGACGTCGACGCCTGGGAGATCGAGCACCCGACGGCGTCGTAGGACACGTCCTGCACGACGCGACCCTCCGCGCCCTCGGCGAGGTGCACGCGCAGGGTGACCTCGTCGCCGCACGTCGGGTTCACGTGGTGCACCTCGGCAGTGCCGGCGGAGGACGGGTCGCCCCTCAGTCCTTTGTGGTGCGGGTTCTTGTAGTGGTCCAGGATGATCTCCTGGTAGAGCGAGTCCAGCTCGGCACTCATCGGTTCATCCCACCTTGAAGTAGCTGCGGGTGTGGTGGAGGCCCTCCACGAGCGCGTCGATCTCCGCCGGCGTCGTGTAGAGGTAGGACGACATCCGCGTCGAGCTCTGCACCCCGAAGCGGGCGTGCGCGGGCTTGGCGCAGTGGTGGCCGGCGCGCACGGCGACGCCGCGCGAGTCGAGCACCTGGGCGATGTCGTGGGGGTGGACGCCGTCGAGCTCGAAGGAGATCGCGCCGCCGCGCCGCGTGGCGTCGAGCGGACCCATCACCCGCAGCCCCGGGACGGACTGCAGGCCCTCGAGGGCGTACGCCGTGATCGCCTGCTCGTGGGCGTGGATCGCCTCGAGCCCGATGTGGCCGAGGTAGTCGACCGCACAGCCCAGCCCGACCGCCTCGACGATCGGCGGGGTGCCGGCCTCGAAGCGGTGGGGCACCTTGGCGTACGTCGAGCGCGCCATGGTCACGGTCTCGATCATCTCGCCGCCGCCGTGGAAGGGCGGGAGCGCGTTGAGCAGCTCCTCACGACCCCACAGCACGCCGATGCCCGTCGGGCCGCAGACCTTGTGGCCGGTGAAGACCAGGAAGTCGCAGCCGACGGCCTGCACGTCGACCGGGAGCTGCGGCGCGGCCTGGGAGGCGTCGATGACCGACAGCGCGCCGAACGCGCGGGCGCGCTCGACGAGGTCGGTGACCGGGTTGATCGTGCCCAGCATGTTGGAGACCCACGTGAACGCCAGGACCTTGGTGTTCTCGTCGACGAGCTGGTCGGCGTTGCCCAGGTCGAGCTCGCCCTCGTCGGTCAGCCCGAACCAGCGCAGCTCCGCACCCGAGCGCTCGCAGGCCAGCTGCCACGACACGATGTTGGAGTGGTGCTCCATCTCGGTGATGACGACGTTGTCGCCGGGACCGAGCTCGATCGTGCGGGCCAGCAGGTTGAGCGCCTCGGTGGCGTTCTTGGTGAAGACCACCTCGTTGCGCGACGGCGCGTTGAGGAAGGCCGCCACCTTGTCGCGGGCGCCCTCGTAGGCCTCGGTCGACTCCGCACCGAGCTGGTGCATGGCGCGGGCGATGTTGGCGTTGTGGCGCTCGAGGTGGTCGACCATCGTGTCGATGACCACCTGCGGCTTCTGCGAGGTGTTGGCGCTGTCGAGGTAGACCAGCGGTACTCCGCCCGCGAGCGTGCGCTCGAGGATCGGGAAGTCCTTGCGGATCACGTCCAGATCCGGAAGCAGTCCTTCCATCATGGTCTCCCTTCGGTGCGTTGGCGTGGCCGGATCAGACCGTCGCGGCCTTGCTGAGGTACTTGTCGTAGCCCTCGGCCTCGAGCTCGTCGGCGAGCTCCTTGCCACCGGACGCGGCGACCTTGCCGTCGACGAAGACGTGGACGTGGTCGGGCTCGATGTAGCGCAGGATGCGGGTGTAGTGGGTGATCAGCAGGACACCCTTGCCCTCGCGCGCCCGGAAGCGGTTGACGCCCTCGGAGACGATCTTCAGCGCGTCGATGTCGAGGCCGGAGTCGGTCTCGTCGAGGACGGCGACCTTCGGGTCGAGCAGCTCGAGCTGCGCGATCTCGTGGCGCTTCTTCTCGCCGCCGGAGAAGCCCTCGTTGACGTTGCGGGTGCCGAAGGTCGGGTCGAGGTTCAGCTGCTCGAGGGCCGCGTTGACGTCCTTGACCCAGGTGCGCAGCTTGGGCGCCTCGCCGTCGATGGCGGTCTTGGCGGTGCGCAGGAAGTTCGACACCGAGACGCCGGGGACCTCGACGGGGTACTGCATCGCGAGGAAGAGGCCGGCGCGGGCGCGCTCGTCGACCGAGAGCGACAGCACGTCCTGGCCGTCGAGGGTGACCGAGCCGCCGGTGATCGTGTACTTCGGGTGGCCGGCGATGGAGTAGGCCAGGGTCGACTTGCCGGAGCCGTTGGGGCCCATGATGGCGTGCGTCTCGCCGTCGTTGATGGTCAGCGTGACGCCCTTGAGGATCTCCTTGGGGCCGTCCTCGGTGTCGACGGTGACGTGCAGGTCGGTGATGACGAGCTTGCTCATGCGGGGGTGACTCCGTTCAGGGTGGTCTCGATGTCGACGTAGACGTCGCTGGTGCCGTCGGCACCTGCGCGTACGTCGACGGGGAAGGTGGCGACCGGCTCGGTCGCAGGGAAGTTGGTCGGCTTGCCGGTGCGCAGGTCGAACATCGACCCGTGCAGCCAGCACTCGATCTGGCAGCCGCCGTCGTTGGTGGCGACCTCGCCCTGGCTCAGCGCGACCTCGGCGTGGCTGCAGAGGTCCTCGACCGCGAAGACCTCGTCGCCGTCACGGGCGATGGCGATCTCGTAGCGGCCGAGGGTGACGGGCAGGGCCTGGTCGGTCGGCACCTCGTCGAGGGAGCAGACGCGCTCGAAGCCCATCAGAAGAGCTCCTTCAGCACGTTCTTGGCCAGCTCCGCCTCGACCGTGGCCAGCAGCCGCTCCTCGATGGACGGCACGCCGACCTTGCGGATCAGGTCGTTGAAGAAGCCGTGCACGACCAGGCGCTGGGCCTCCTTCTCGGAGACGCCGCGCGACTGCAGGTAGAACAGCTGCTCGTCGTCGAAGCGAGCCGTGGCGGAGGCGTGGCCCGCGCCCTCGATCTCGCCGGTCTCGATCTCGAGGTTGGGGATCGAGTCGGCCTGGCAGCCATCGGTGAGGACGAGGTTGCGGTTCTCCTCGTAGGTCTCGATGCCCTCGGCGACCTTGCGGATCAGCACGTTGCCGACCCACACGGTGTGCGCCTTCTCGCCCTGCAGCGCGCCCTTGTAGACGGCGTGCGACTTCGTGCGGGGCGCGGTGTGGTCGGCGAAGATCCGGTGCTCGATGTGCTGGCCGGCGTCGGCGAAGTAGAGGCCGAGCAGCTCGGCGGAGCCGCCGGGGCCGTCGTAGGTCACGTTGGCGTCCATGCGCACCACGTCGCCACCGAAGGAGATCGCGGCGTGCTTGTAGGACGCGTCGCGACCGACGCGCGCCTGGTGGTGCGAGAGGTGGACGGCGTCGTCGGCCCAGTCCTGGATCGAGACGACCGACGCGTCGGCGCCGTCGGCCACGACCACCTCGACGACAGCGGAGACCGCGGCCGAGCCGGTGTGGTTGAGCACCACGACGGCCTTGCTGTGGGTGCCGAAGCGCAGCACCACGTGCGCGCCGCTGGTCACCTCGGCATCGGTGCCATCGACGTCGATGACGATCGGCTCGGACACCTCGCTGTCGGCCGGCACGTCGACCAGCAGGGTCGACGGGACCTCGGCGAGGATCCGCGCGGTGAAGCGGGTGTTGGGCGCCCAGCCGCTCACCCCGCGCAGCGCGGTGGCCTCGTCGCCGGTCACCACGCCGACCGTGGCGCCCTCCGGGGCGTTCCAGGTCGCTCGGGTGTTGCGCCCGTCGAGCGGGGCGTCGGCGTGCAGGCCCTTGAGCCGCTTGAGCGGCGTGAAGCGCCAGATCTCCTCGCGGCCGGTCGGGACGAGGTGGTCGGCGACGTCGTAGGAGCCGGCCGGGTGGAGGTGGCTCTCCACCCGGTCGAGCGGCGCCTGCTCCAGCGCGGAGCGGACTGAATCAGTGGTGACGGTCACTACTTCTCTTTCTACGTGCGGATCGGACGGGGACGGGCGCGAGCGTCAGCCCACGGCCCCTTCCATCTGGAGCTCGATGAGGCGGTTGAGCTCGAGGGCGTACTCCATCGGCAGCTCCTTGGCGATCGGCTCGACGAAGCCGCGCACGATCATCGCCATCGCCTCGTCCTGCTCCATGCCACGCGACATGAGGTAGAAGAGCTGGTCGTCGGAGACCTTCGAGACGCTCGCCTCGTGGCCCATCGACACGTCGTCCTCGCGGATGTCGACGTAGGGGTAGGTGTCGCTGCGGCTGATCTGGTCGACCAGCAGCGCGTCGCACAGCACGTTGGACTTCGAGCCGTGGGCGCCTTCGTTGACCTGAATCAGCCCGCGGTACGACGTACGACCGCCGCCGCGCGCGACCGACTTGCTGAGGATCGACGACGACGTGTGCGGAGCCGCGTGCACCATCTTGGCGCCGGCGTCCTGGTGCTGGCCCTCGCCGGCGAACGCGATCGACAGCGTCTCGCCCTTGGCGTGCTCGCCCATGAGGTAGATGGCGGGGTACTTCATCGTCACCTTGGAGCCGATGTTGCCGTCGACCCACTCCATGGTCGCGCCGGCCTCGCAGGTGGCGCGCTTGGTGACGAGGTTGTAGACGTTGTTCGACCAGTTCTGGATGGTCGTGTAGCGGCAGCGACCACCCTTCTTGACGATGATCTCGACGACCGCGGAGTGCAGCGAGTCCGAGGAGTAGATCGGCGCGGTGCAGCCCTCGACGTAGTGCACGTAGGCGTCCTCGTCGACGATGATCAGCGTCCGCTCGAACTGGCCCATGTTCTCGGTGTTGATCCGGAAGTAGGCCTGCAGCGGGATGTCGACGTGGACACCCTTCGGGACGTAGATGAAGGAGCCGCCCGACCACACCGAGGTGTTGAGCGCGGCGAACTTGTTGTCACCGACCGGGATGACGGTGCCGAAGTACTCCTTGAAGAGCTCCTCGTGCTCCTTCAGCGCGGTGTCGGTGTCGACGAAGATGACGCCCTGCTCCTCGAGGTCCTCGCGGATCGAGTGGTAGACGACCTCCGACTCGTACTGCGCGGCGACGCCGGAGACGAGGCGCTGCTTCTCGGCCTCGGGGATGCCGAGCTTGTCGTAGGTGTTCTTGATGTCCTCGGGGAGGTCGTCCCACGTGGCCGCCTGCTTCTCGCTGGATCGCACGAAGTACTTGATGTTGTCGAAGTCGATCGTGGACAGGTCCGAGCCCCACGTCGGCATCGGCTTGCGGTGGAAGAGCTTGAGGCCCTTCAGGCGCAGGTCGAGCATCCACTGTGGCTCGCTCTTGAGGCCGGAGATGTCGCGTACGACGTCCTCGCTGAGGCCGCGCTTGGCGACGGAGCCCGCCGCGTCGCTGTCGGACCAGCCGAACTCGTAGCGGCCGATGCCCTTGAGCTCCGGGTTCATTTCTTCGATGCTCAGGTTCTGGGTCATGACTGCTCCTTCTTGGGGTCCGTCTGAGGGTCCGTCTTGAGGGTCTGGGGAATGCAGGTGGTGCACACGCCGTCGCCGTGGGCGATGGTCGCGAGGCGCTGGACGTGGGTGCCGAGCACGGAGGCGATCGCCTCGGTCTCGGCCTCGCACAGCTGCGGGAACTCGTGGGCGACGTGGGAGACCGGGCAGTGCTGCTGGCACAGCTGCTCCCCCACGACCGGCAGGTCGCGCACCGAGGCGGCGTAGCCGTTCTGGGTGAAGACCCGCGCCAGCGCCTCGGCAGGCGTCAGGTCGGGGTCAGTGGCCGTGACGGCGGCGTAGTCGCGCTCGACGAAGGCGACGCGACGACGGGCGAACTCGACCACCGCGTCCTCGCCCTGGGTCTCGGCGAGGAAGCGCATCGCCTGCACGGCGAGGTCGTCGTACTGCTGGTCGAAGCTGTCGCGCCCCGCCTCGGTCAGCGCGAAGACCCGGGCCGGGCGACCGCGACCGCGCGTGCCGTAGACCTTCTGCTCGCGCGACTCCACGATGCCCTCGGCGAGCAGGTGCTCGAGGTGGCGGCGTACGGCGGCGGGCGTCAGGTCGAGGCGGCCGGCGAGGTCGGCCGCGGTGGAGGGTCCGTTCTCCAGGATCGTGCGCGCCACGCGGTCACGCGTCGGCGCGTCCCCGTCAGGGCTCGCCGAAGCGCGGCTGGGCGCTCCTGCGGTCGATCCGGACAATTCCACAACGACAGTGTGACCTTAATGCCCCACCTGCTTCAAGGAAGGGTCACCTAAGTGCGCCCCGGACCCGCCCGGACCGCGCTCAGTCGGCCGTGCGGCTGCGGAAGGTGCGGATCGCGAGCGGGGCCACCACGGCGGTGATGAGGATGATCCAGCCGATGGTGAACGGGATCGGGTGGTGCATCGGGAAGGCAGCGCCCTCGGCCAGCGGCTGGTCGTTGCCCCAGAGCTCGCGCACCGCCTGGGTGAGCGAGGAGATCGGGTTCCACTCCGCGATGAAGCGCAGCACCGTGGGCATCCGGTCGGTGGGCGCGAAGGTGTTGGCCAGGAACGTGATCGGGAACATCGTCGCGAACATGACCCCGTTGACCGCCTCGACCGAGCACATGGCGGAGCCGACCCAGATGCCCACCCAGATCATCGCGAAGCCCCACCCGAGCAGCAGCAGGTAGCCGAGCGCGGCCTCGAAGACGTTGGTGTGGATGCGCCAGCCGATGACCAGCCCCGTCAGCGACATCACCACCAGGCCGATCGAGGCGTGGGCGAGGCTCGAGATGCTGCGACCGACCAGCACCGCGGCCGGGTTGATCGGCAGCGAGCGCATCCGGTCGACGATGCCCTTGTCGAGGTCGGCGGTGAGCCCGACCGCGACGATGAAGGAGGCGAAGGCCACCGTCTGCGCCATGATCCCGGCGAGCAGGAACGCGCGGTAGCCGGCGGGGGTGGCCACGTCGATCGAGGAGCCGAAGACGTAGGCGAAGAGCAGCACGAACATCACCGGCTGGATGGTGACGTCGAGCAGCATCTCCGGCATCCGGCGGATGTGGCGGAAGTTGCGTCGGGCGATGGCCCACGACTGGGTGAGCAGGCCGGTGCTGCGGATCTCGGGTCGCTCGATCGTGCTCATCGGGTCATCTCCCCTGCCGGCTCGCCGGCGGTCTCGTCGCCCTCGACGCCGTCCTCGGCCCGGTGACCGGTGAGGTGGAGGAACACGTCGTCGAGGCTCGGGCGCTTGAGGCCGATGTCGTCGAGGACGATCCCGCTCTCGTCGAAGATCCCGGCGACGCGGGTCATGTGGCCCAGCCCCTCGGCGGGCGCGGTCAGCTGCCGGGCGCCGGCGTCGAGGTGCACCTCCCGCACGTGCGGGCGCATGAGCGCCTCGGCCGCGGCCAGGTCGTCGGCGTGCGACACGGTGACGACCAGGGCGGCCGCGCCGGACTGGTCCTTGAGCTGGAGCGGCGTGCCCTCGGCGATGACCGTGCCGCGGTCGATGACCACGATGTTGTCGGCCAGCTGGTCGGCCTCCTCGAGGTACTGCGTCGTCAGCAGGAGCGTGGTGCCGTCCTTGACCAGCTCACGCAGCACCTCCCACAGCTCCACCCGCGAGCGCGGGTCGAGCCCGGTCGTCGGCTCGTCGAGGAAGAGCACCGGCGGCGTGGCGATCAGGCTGACCGCGAGGTCGAGACGCCGTCGCATGCCTCCGGAGTAGGTCTTCGCGATGCGGTCACCGGCCTCCGAGAGCGAGAAGCGCTCCAGCAGCTCGGCGCTGGCGCGGGTGATGTAGGCGCCGTCGAGGCCGTAGAGCTGGCCGATGAGGCGGAGGTTCTCCCGACCGGTCAGGAGCTCGTCGACCGTGGCCGCCTGGCCGGTCAGGCCCATGCTGCGGCGCACGGCGGCGGGGTCGTCGAGGATGTCGTGGCCGGCGACACGGGCGGTGCCGGACGTGGGGCGGGTCAGCGTCGTCATCATGCGGACCGTCGTGGTCTTGCCGGCTCCGTTGGGCCCGAGGAGGCCGAGCACGGTGCCCTCCGGCACGACGAAGGACACCCCGTCCACGGCAACGGTGTCCCCGAAGCGCTTGACGAGGCCCTCGGCCTCGATCGCTGGGCGAGTCATGGTCGCCACGCTAGCGGCGGGGACCGACAGCCGCCGCCCATTAACCCGCACCTAGGATTGGACCGTGCCAACCGCCTCCCCCGCCGTCGAGATCGACGGCCTGGTGATGGCGTACGGCGACAAGGTGGCCGTCGACGGCCTCTCGCTCGAGGTCGCACGTGGGTCGGTCACCGCCGTCCTCGGTCCCAACGGGGCCGGCAAGACCACGACGCTGGAGACCTGCGAGGGCTACCGAGTCCCCCATCGCGGCACCGTGCGGGTGCTCGGGCTCGACCCGCAGCGCGACCGCGCGGCGCTGCTCCCCCGGATCGGCGTGATGCTCCAGGCCGGCGGCGCGTGGAGCGGCGTACGGGCGGTGGAGATGCTCGAGCACATGGCCTCCCTGCACGCCCACCCGCTCGACACCAGGATGCTGGTCGAGCGCCTCGGCCTGGGCGACTGCGGGCGCACGCCCTACCGCCGGCTCTCCGGCGGGCAGAAGCAGCGCCTCGGGCTCGCCATCGCGCTGGTGGGCCGCCCCGAGCTGGTCTTCGTCGACGAGCCGACGGCGGGCATGGACCCCCAGGCCCGGCGCACGACCTGGGAGCTGCTGGAGGAGATCCGCGCCGACGGCGTCACCGTGGTGCTCACCACCCACCACATGGACGAGGCCGAGCACCTCGCCGACCGCATCCACATCATCGACCGCGGCCGCGTGATCACCAGCGGCACGCCGGCCGAGCTGACCCGCGGCGGCCGCTCGGCCACCATCCGCCTCGTGGTCAACCGTCCCTTCCCCGAGGGCGCCCCCGAGTCGCTGCGCGCCGAGCTCGGTCCCGAGACCGAGGTGCGCCAGCTCGACGAGGTCAGCATGCTCATCCACGGACCCGCCGACTCGACCACGCTGGGCCGGGTCTCGCGCTGGTGCGAGGAGCACGGCGTGCTCCCCCAGACCCTCAACCTCGGCCAGCGCACCCTCGAGGACGTCTTCCTCGAGCTCACCGGACGCGAGCTGGCGTCATGAGTCCCCAGACCTTCACCCCCGCCCCCGGCGGTGCGTCGCTGCGCCGCATGGTGCTCGCCCAGTCCCGG
Organism: Nocardioides furvisabuli; assembly: GCA_964021995.1. GTDB lineage: Bacteria > Actinomycetota > Actinomycetes > Propionibacteriales > Nocardioidaceae > Nocardioides > Nocardioides furvisabuli_A. Next base: position 104,386 of record CAXHZJ010000012.1, read on the forward strand.
ATGGAGGCGCGGCTCATGCTGCGCAACGGCGAGCAGCTGCTGCTCGCCATCGTCATCCCGGTGATCGTGCTCGTCGGCGGCGTGGCCGCAGCCGGGCGGATCGGGATCGACCTCGACGGCCACCGCGCGGTCGACATCCTCACGCCCGGCGTGCTCGCGCTGGCGGTGATGTCGACCGCCTTCACCTCGGTGGCGATCTCGACCGGCTTCGAGCGCCGCTACGGCGTGATCAAGCTCCTCGGCGCCTCACCGCTGCCGCGCCACGGCCTGCTGCTCGGCAAGGTGCTGGCCCTGCTCAACGTGGTCGCGCTCCAGCTCGTCGTGCTGGTGGTCGTCGGGCTCCTGCTCGGCTGGGAGCCGACGCTGGACGCTCCGGCGCGCACGGTGGTGGGCGTGGTCCTGGCGGTCGCGCTCGGCACCGCCGCCTTCGCCGCCCTCGGCCTCTTCGTGGCCGGCGCCCTGCGTGCCGAGGCGACCCTCGCCCTCGCCAACCTCGTCTACCTCCTGCTCATGGCCGGCGGTGGCGTGGTGCTCCCGACGAGCACCTACGGCGCCGCGTCGACCGTCATCCAGTGGCTCCCGTCCGGCGCGCTCGGCGAGGCGATGCGTACGGCTCTCGTGGACGCGGGCGTCGACGGCCGCTCCCTGCTCGTCCTCGCTGCCTGGGCCGCCCTGGGCACGCTGCTCACTGCTCGAACCTTCAGGTGGGAATGATGCACACCCTGCTCGCCCGGCTCTCCCGGTACCTCTGGCCCCTCGCGGTGGCCAACCTCCTCGCCAACATCGGCATCGTGGTCACCGGTGGCGCCGTACGCCTCACCGGCTCCGGGCTCGGTTGCCCGACCTGGCCGCGCTGCACCGACGAGTCCTACGTCGCGCACGGCGAGCTGGGGCTCCACGGCGCCATCGAGTTCGGCAACCGCCTGCTCACCTTCGTCCTGGTGGCGATCGCGCTGCTGTGCTTCCTCGCGGCCCTCGGCGCGCGGCACCGGAGGGCGACGCGGCTCGCGCTCGTCGTCGGCCTCGGCATCCCGCTCCAGGCCGTCATCGGCGGCATCACGGTGCTGACCGACCTCAACCCGTGGATCGTCGCCGGGCACTTCCTGCTGTCGATGGCGATGATCATGGTGTGCGTCGCGCTCCTCGACGAGCTGCGCAGCCCCGACCGCACCGCCGCCCCCCGGCTGCCGCGCAGGCTGGCCTGGGCGACGCTGGCGTCGGGCTGGGTGGCGCTCTACCTCGGCACCGTCGTCACCGGCGCCGGTCCGCACGCCGGCGACACCGACTCGCCCCGCAACGGGCTCGACCCGGCCACCGTCTCGCAGGCGCACGCCATCTCCGTCTACGTCCTCGTGGCCCTCACGGTCGCCCTGCTGGTCGTCGCCGTCCGCGGTGGTCACCAGTGGCTGGCCCGCGTGACCGGCCTCGTGCTCGTCGTCGAGGTGCTCCAGGGAGCGCTCGGGTGGGTGCAGTACTGGCTGGACCTGCCGGTCGCCCTCGTCGCCCTGCACATGCTCGGCGCCGGGCTGCTCGCGGCGGGGCTGGCCCGGATCGGGCTCGCGGTGCTGCCGCACGCAGCGGAGAACGAGGCCCAGGCCGAGTCGGGCGCGCAGCCCCGGGCCGCCACGCACCTCGGCTGAGCCTGACGCTGAGGCAGGCCCGAGGGCCGGGCGGGATCAGCCCAGCAGCGGGTCGAGCGCCACCGCGACGAAGAGCAGCGAGAGGTAGAGGTTCGATGCGTGGAACAGACGCATCGGGTTGATCTCGGACAGCGCGTCGGAGCGCTTCGCGCGGCCCCACATGCGGTGTGCCTCCACCAGGAAGACCGCGCCGAGCACGGCGGCGGCCACGGGGTAGACCAGGCTCGTGCCGGCCACGGGCCACAGCATCAGCGAGGTCGCCACCATCACCCAGCTGTAGACAACCACCTGACGGCCCACCTCTGCGGCGGGCTTCACGACCGGGAGCATCGGCACGTCGACGTTGCGGTAGTCCTCGCGGTAGCGCAGCGCCAGTGCCCAGGTGTGGGGCGGGGTCCAGAAGAAGACGACGAGGAACAGCACCACCGGGGTCCACGCCAGCTCGTTGGTGACCGCCGTCCAGCCGATGAGCGCCGGGAAGCAGCCGGCGATCCCACCCCAGACGATGTTCTGCGTCGTGCGCCGCTTGAGCAGCATCGTGTAGACGAAGACGTAGAACGCGATCGCGGTCACCGAGAGCACCGCTGACAGGGTGTTGACCCCCGCCCAGAGGATCACCGTCGACAGGACGCCCAGCACGGCCCCGAAGACGAGAGCGGCACGCGGAGACACGATGTGCCGCGGAAGCGCCCGCCGCCTGGTCCGGCGCATCTGCTCGTCGATGTCGCGGTCGTAGACGCAGTTGAAGACCGACGCGGAGCCCGCGGAGAAGGTGCCCCCAAGGACGGTCCACACGACCAGGGACAGGTCCGGCACGCCGCGTGCGGCGTAGAACATCACCGGCACCGTGGTGAGCAGCAGCAGCTCGATGACGCGCGGCTTGGTCAGCCCGACGTAGGCGGCGACGACGTCGCGCCAGGTGGGCGGCCCCTCGGTCCCGGGCTCGTCACCGGTCGACGGCCGCGCGGATGCTGCGTGCGGGCCGGCGTGGGACACGGTGGGGACCTCGGTGACAGGAGGGGGCAGGACAGGACGGATGCGATCCCGACTTCGGGGAACCGAGGTGGATGAGGAGCACATGAACCGGCATCCGGACGGCCCGTCGGGCGGGGTCGAGTCTACTCGGCCACGGCGATAGGCTCGCAGTCGAGGCCACCTCACGCACCTGTGATCCTGCACTCCAGCCCGAGCTCCAGCCCGAGCCCGGGCCGCACTCCACCGAGAGGAACCGCGTTGACCGAGAAGTCCGCCCTGCCCACCACCCTCGAGTGGGACGACGTCGACCAGCGCGCGGTCGACACCTCCCGGGTCCTGGCGATGGACGCGGTCCAGAAGGTCGGCAACGGCCACCCCGGCACGGCCATGAGCCTGGCGCCGGTGGCCTACCTGCTCTTCCAGAAGGTCATGCGCCACGACCCGGCCGACCCGGAGTGGGTCGCCCGCGACCGGTTCGTGCTGTCCTGCGGCCACAGCTCGATCACCCTCTACACCCAGCTCTACCTCGGTGGCTTCGGCCTCGAGCTCGACGACCTCAAGGCGCTGCGCACGTGGGGCTCCAAGACCCCCGGCCACCCCGAGCTCGGCCACACCGCCGGCGTCGAGGTGACGACCGGACCGCTGGGCCAGGGCGTCGGCAACGCCGTCGGCATGGCGCTGTCCGGACGACGCATCCACGGCATGCTCGACGCCGACGCCGCTCACGGTGAGGGCCTCTTCGACCACCAGGTCTACGTCCTGGCCTCCGACGGCGACCTTCAGGAGGGCGTCAGCTCCGAGGCGAGCTCGATCGCCGGCACCCAGAAGCTCGGCAACCTCACCGTCATCTACGACCGCAACCGGATCTCGATCGAGGGCGACACCGACATCGCCTTCACCGAGGACGTCGCGGCCCGCTACAAGGCCTACGGCTGGCACGTCCAGACCGTCGACTGGACCAACGGCGGCACCGACTACGTGGAGGACGTCCCGGCCCTCTACTCCGCCATCCGCAAGGCCCGCGGCGTGAGCGACCAGCCCTCGCTGATCGTCCTCGACACGGTCATCGCCTGGCCCGCGCCCAACGCCCAGGGCACCGAGGCCGCCCACGGCAGCGCCCTCGGCGCCGAGGAGGTCGCCGCCACCAAGAAGGTCCTCGGCTTCGACCCCGACCAGACCTTCGAGATCCCGCCGGGCGTGCTCGAGCGCACCCGCGAGCTGCGCGAGCGCGGCTCCGCGTGGGGTGCGGAGTGGGACGAGGCGTACGCCGCCTGGGCCGACGCGCACCCCGAGTCCGCCGAGCTGCTGCACCGGCTCAAGCGCCGCGAGATGCCGGTCGGCCTGGCCGAGGCACTGCCGACCTTCCCCGCCGACGCCAAGGGCGTCGCCACCCGGTCCGCCTCGGGCAAGGTGATCAACGCGATCGCGCCGGTGCTGCCCGAGCTGTGGGGCGGCTCCGCCGACCTCGCCGGGTCCAACAACACCACGATCACCAGCGCCCCGTCCGTCGGTCCCGAGATCGCCGAGATCGGCGAGTGGAGCACCGACCCGCACGCCGGGCGCGTCCTCCACTTCGGCATCCGTGAGCACGGCATGGGCGCGATCATGAACGGCATCGCGGCCGACCGGCTCACCCGCGTCTTCGGCGGCACGTTCCTCACCTTCTCCGACTACATGCGCGGCTCGGTGCGCGTGGCGGCGCTCAGCAAGCTGCCGGTCACCTACGTGTGGACCCACGACTCCATCGGCCTCGGCGAGGACGGCCCGACGCACCAGCCGGTCGAGCACCTCGCGGCCCTGCGCGCGATGCCCGGCCTCGACGTCGTACGCCCTGCGGACGCCAACGAGACGGTCGCCGCCTGGCAGACGATCCTGGGTCGCACCGACTCGCCCGCCGCCCTGGCGCTGACCCGGCAGAACGTTCCGGTCTTCCCGCGCGGTGACGACGCCGACTCCGGTCAGACGTGGGGCTCGACCGAGGGCGTGGCCCGCGGCGCCTACGTGCTGCTCGACTCCGACAAGGGCACGCCCGACGTGATCCTCGTCGGCACCGGCTCGGAGGTGCAGCTCGCCGTCGAGGCGCGGGCGCTGCTCGCCGAGGACGGCATCGACGCCCGCGTGGTGTCCATGCCCTGCCTGGAGTGGTTCGAGGAGCAGGACGAGTCCTACCGCGACACCGTCCTGCCCCCCACCGTGAAGGCGCGCGTCTCCGTCGAGGCCGGCGTCAGGCAGGGCTGGCGCGAGATCGTCGGCGACAACGGCCGGATCATCAGCATCGACCACTACGGCGCGTCGGCCGACTACGCCCGGATCTACACCGAGCTCGGCATCACCGCCCAGGCCGTCGCCGACGCCGCACGCGACAGCGTCGCCGTCGTCAACGCCTGAGCGACCCCGACCGCCCAGACCCCATCCACGGGAGGAACCCCATGAACGACCGCCTCAAGGCCCTGGCTGACGCCGGGGTGTCCATCTGGCTCGACGACCTGTCCCGCGAGCGCCTCGAGACCGGCAACCTCGCCGACCTCGTGCAGAACGGCAGCATCGTCGGGGTGACGTCCAACCCGGCGATCTTCCAGACCGCGCTGGCCGACGGCGAGCGCTACGACGCCCAGGTGCGCGAGCTCGCCGCCGACGGTGCCGACGTCGACCGCGCCACGATGGTCATCACCACCGACGACGTGCGCGAGGCCTGCAAGGTCATGCGTCCGGTCTTCGACGCCACCGACGGCGTCGACGGCCGCGTCTCGATCGAGGTCTCCCCCGGCCTGGCCCACTCGACCGACGAGACCGTCGCCGAGGCCGCCGCGCTGTGGAAGACCGTGGACGAGCCCAACGTGATGATCAAGATCCCCGGCACCGAGGCCGGCTGGCCTGCGATCACCGACACGATCGCCGCCGGCATCTCGGTCAACGTGACGCTGATCTTCGGCCTCGAGCAGTACCGCAACGTGATGGAGGCCTACGTCTCCGGCCTCGAGAAGGCGCTGGAGAACGGCCACGAGCTCGCCGACATCCACTCGGTCGCCTCGTTCTTCGTCTCGCGCGTGGACTCCGAGATCGACAAGCGGCTCGAGGCCACCACCGAGGGTCCCGGCACCGACCCGGCCCTGCGCGGCAAGGCCGGCGTGGCCAACGCCCGCCTGGCGTTCCAGATGTACGAGGAGTTCTTCTCCGGCTCCCGCTGGGAGGCGCTGGAGGCCAAGGGTGCGCGCAAGCAGCGGCCGCTGTGGGCCTCGACCGGCGTGAAGAACCCCGACTACGACGACACGATGTACGTCGTCGACCTCGTCGTCGAGGACACCGTCAACACCATGCCGGAGAAGACCCTCGACGCGGTGGCCGACCACGGCGAGGTGCGCGGGGACCGCGTACGCCCCTTCTACGACGACGCCGCCGCCCACATGCAGGCGCTCGCCGACGCGGGCATCGACTACGACGACGTCATCGCGGTGCTGATCGCGGAGGGCGTCGACAAGTTCGTCGTCGCCTGGGACGAGCTCCAGACCACCCTGTCGGCCTCCCTCGAGGCCGCACGGGCATGAGCACGGGCGCGGTCGACCCCACCACCACGGCCGCGTGGAGCCGGCTGGCGCAGCTGGCCGGCTCCTTCCAGCGCGACCTGCGCTCCTCGCTCACGCCCGATTGGGTCGAGGAGCAGACGCTCGTGGCAGGTGACCTGCACGTCGACCTGTCGAAGAACCTCCTCGACGCCGAGGTCGAGTCGGCCCTGCTGGCGCTCGCCGACGAGGTCGACGTCCTGGGTCGCCGCGACGCGATGCTCTCCGGTGAGCGCATCAACGTCACCGAGGACCGCGCCGTGCTCCACACCGCGCTCCGCCTGCCGGCGGGCGCGTCGCTGACGGTCGACGGCCAGGACGTCGTCGCCGACGTGCACGAGGTCCTCGGGCGGGCGTACGCCTTCGCCGGGCGCGTGCGCTCGGGCGAGTGGACCGGGGTGACCGGGCGCCGCATCGAGACGGTCGTCAACATCGGCATCGGCGGCTCCGACCTCGGACCGGTGATGGCCTACGAGGCCCTCGAGCCCTACCGCCAGGACGGACTGTCCTGCCGCTTCATCAGCAACATCGACCCGACCGACGCCGCGCAGTCTCTGTCCGGCCTCGACCCCGAGTCGACGCTGTTCATCGTCTCCAGCAAGACCTTCGGGACGCTCGAGACGCTGACCAACGCCCGACTCTGCAAGGCCTGGCTGCTCGAGCACCTGCCCGGCGGCACCGACGCCGACGCGGCGGTCGCGCAGCACTTCGTCGCCGTCTCGACCGCGCTCGACAAGGTCGCCGACTTCGGCATCGACACCGACAACGCCTTCGGCTTCTGGGACTGGGTCGGCGGACGCTACTCGATGGACTCCGCCATCGGGCTCTCGCTGGTGATCGCCATCGGTGCGGAGCGCTTCGCCGAGCTGCTGGCCGGCTTCCACGCGATGGACGAGCACTTCCGCACCGCGCCCCCGGCGGCCAACGTGCCGCTGAAGATGGGCCTGCTCAACGTCTGGTACACCAACTTCCTCGGTGCGCACACCCACGCGGTGCTGCCCTACTCCCAGCTGCTGCACCGCTTCCCCGCCTACCTCCAGCAGCTGACGATGGAGTCCAACGGCAAGGGCGTGCGGTGGGACGGCACCCCGGTGGACTACGACACCGGTGAGGTCTTCTGGGGCGAGCCCGGCACCAACGGGCAGCACGCGTTCTACCAGCTGATCCACCAGGGCACCCGCCTCGTGCCGGCGGACTTCATCGCCTTCGCGCGTCCGGCGTACCCCCTCGTCGACGAGGTCGACGGTCGGCAGGTGGACGTCCACGAGCTGTTCCTCGCCAACTTCTTCGCCCAGACCAAGGCGCTGGCGTTCGGCAAGACTGCCGACGAGGTCCGCGCCGAGGGCGTGGACGAGGCGCTGGTGCCGGCCCGCACGTTCCCCGGCAACCGGCCCACCACCTCGATCATGGCGCCGCTGCTGACGCCCGGCGTGCTAGGCCAGCTGGTCGCGCTCTACGAGCACATCACCTTCGTCGAGGGCGCGGTGTGGGGCATCGACAGCTTCGACCAGTGGGGCGTCGAGCTCGGCAAGCAGCTCGCCCAGGAGCTCGGGCGCGCCGTCTCGGGCGATGCCGACGTGCTCGCGCAGCAGGACCCCTCCACCCAGTCCCTGATCGGCTACTACCAGGAGCACCGAGGCTGATGACGCACGTGAACCCGCTGCGCGACCCGCAGGACCGCCGGCTCCCCCGCATCGCCGGGCCCTGCGGGATGGTGCTCTTCGGCGTGACCGGCGACCTGTCGCGCAAGAAGGTCATGCCGGCCATCTACGACCTGGCCAACCGCGGGCTGCTCCCGCCGGGCTTCAGCCTCGTCGGGTTCGCCCGCCGTGACTGGGCCGACCAGGACTTCGCGCAGATCGTGCACGACGCGGTCAAGGAGCACGCGCGTACGCCGTTCCGCGAGGAGGTCTGGAACCAGCTGTCGGAGGGCTTCCGCTTCGTGCCGGGCAACTTCGACGACGACGACGCCTTCGAGCAGCTGCGCCGCACCGTCGAGGAGCTCGACCAGCTCCGCGGCACCGGAGGCAACATGGCCTTCTACCTCGCGATCCCGCCGTCGTTCTTCGGCACGGTCGTGGGCCAGCTCAAGAAGCACGGCCTCGCCGACCGCGCCGAGGACCAGTGGCGCCGGGTGGTCGTGGAGAAGCCCTTCGGCCACGACCTCGAGTCCGCGCGCGAGCTCAACGACGTCCTCGCCGACGTCTTCCCGTCGGGCTCGATCTTCCGCATCGACCACTACCTCGGCAAGGAGACGGTGCAGAACATCCTCGCGATGCGCTTCGCGAACAACATGTTCGAGCCGATCTGGAACGCCAACTACGTCGACCACGTGCAGATCACGATGGCCGAGGACATCGGCATCGGCGGTCGCGCCGGCTACTACGACGGGATCGGCGCCGCCCGCGACGTCATCCAGAACCACCTCCTCCAGCTGATGGCGCTGGTCGCCATGGAGGAGCCGATCGCCTTCGACGCCGAGAGCCTGCGCATCGAGAAGCTCAAGGTGCTCGCCTCCGCGCAGCTGCCACCGCGGCTCGACACCACCACCGCGCGCGGCCAGTACGCCCCCGGCTGGGCCGGCGGGGAGAAGGTGACCGGCTTCCTCGAGGAGGAGGGCATCAACAAGTCCTCGACGACCGAGACCTTCGCCGCGATCACCGTGCACGTCGAGACTCGACGCTGGGCTGGCGTGCCGTTCTACCTCCGCACGGGCAAGCGCCTCGGCCGACGGGTCACCGAGGTGGCCGTCGTGTTCAAGAAGGCGCCGCACCTGCCCTTCTCGCAGACCTCGACCGAGGACCTCACCCAGAACGCCCTCGTCATCCGGGTCCAGCCCGACGAGGGCATGACGATGCGGTTCGGCTCGAAGGTGCCCGGCACGGCGATGGAGATCCGCGACGTCAACATGGACTTCGCCTACGGCGGGTCCTTCACCGAGGCTAGCGCCGAGGCCTACGAGCGCCTCATCCTCGACGTGCTCCTGGGCGACCCGCCGCTCTTCCCGCGCCACGAGGAGGTCGAGCTGTCGTGGAAGCTGCTCGACCCGGTCATCGACCACTGGGCGAAGAAGGGCCGACCCGACGCGTACGACTCCGGCACCTGGGGTCCCCCGTCCGCTGAGAAGATGCTGGCCCGCGACGGCCGCACCTGGAGGAGGCCCTGATGATCGAGCTCACCGACACCAACTCGGCCAAGATCGCCGCGGAGTTCGTCCGCGCACGCACCCGCGCCGGCAGCCCGGCGATGGGCATGGTGATGACGCTGATCATCGTGGCGCCCGAGGACGACGCCGCAGAGGCGATGCTGGCCGCCAAGCGGGCCTCGCGCGAGCACCCCTCGCGCGTGCTCGGCGTGATCCTGGGCGACGCCCGGGGCTCCGCCGTGGTCAACGCGCAGGTCGGCAGCGGTGACGGCTGGGGCGGCGAGACCGCGCTCATCCGGCTCAAGGGAGAGGTGGTCAAGCACGCCGAGTCGGTGGTGCTGCCCCTGCTCCTGCCCGACTCCCCCGTCGCCATCTGGTGGCCGACCGCGGCGCCTGCCGACCCGGCGTCGGATCCCCTCGGCGCGCTGGCCCAGCGCCGGATCACCGACTCGGCCGGGGTCTCGCGGGGCAAGGCCACCGCGATGCTCACCCAGTGCCAGCACTACGCGCCCGGCAACACCGACCTCAGCTGGACCCGCCTCACGCCGTGGCGGGCGCTGCTCGCGGCGGCGCTCGACCAGCACCCGCTCAAGGTCACCGGCGCGAAGGTGACCGCGGAGCGGGTCAGCCCGAGCGCGGACCTCCTCGTGGCGTGGCTCTGCGACCGGCTCAAGGTCGAGGTGACCCGCGGCAACTCCGACGGTCCCGGCATCACCGAGGTGAGCATGGACACCAAGGAGGGGGCGATCCGCATCTCCCGCGCTGACGGCCGCCTGGCGACGTTCACCTCCCCCCACCGGCCCGACCGGCCCGTCGCGCTCAAGCGGCGCGAGGTGCCGGCCCTGTTGTCGGAGGAGCTGCGTCGCCTCGACGAGGACGACGTCTACGCCGCCGTCGCGGCCAAGCTGGTCAAGCTGCGGAGCCCGAAGTGAGCGCCCCGGAGATCCGCCGGCACGACGACGCCGACCTCCTCGTCGGTGACATCGCCTCCGCCCTGCTCGACCGGCTCGAGGCCGCCCAGGCGCGCGGTGAGGTCCCGCAGGTCGGGCTCACCGGCGGCAGCATCGCCGAGGCGCTGCACCGCGAGCTCGCGCGGCGCGCGGCCGACTCCTCGCTCGACTGGTCGCGCGTGGTCTTCTGGTGGGGTGACGAGCGGTTCGTGCCCGCCGACTCGCCCGACCGCAACGCCCGCCAGGCCCGCGAGGCGCTGCTCGACCACGTTGACGTCGACGCCGCCAACGTCCACGAGGTGCCCGCCAGCGACCAGGTCGCCACCGCGGAGGACGCCGCTGCTGCCTACAGCGACGCGCTGCGCGAGCACGGCGCCGGCTTCTTCGAGGTGCTGATGCTCGGGATCGGACCGGACGGTCACTGCGCCTCGCTCTTCCCCGGCCACCCCGCCCTCGGCGCCCGCGACGCGATCGCGGTCGCGGTCCACGACTCCCCCAAGCCGCCGCCGGACCGGGTGACCCTCACCTTCGAGACCCTGGGGCGCTCCCGCGCGGTGTGGTTCATCGCCAGCGGTGAGGGCAAGGCCGAGGCCGTCGCGCGAGCTCTGGCCGAGGACGGTTCGGTCGAGGAGACCCCCGCCCGCGGCGTACGCGGCGAGGAGACCGTGTGGTGGCTCGACGAGGACGCCGCCTCCGCCCTCCCCTGACCCCCGAGGCGGCGCGTCTGCACGCCCAGGCCCGTCGAGTCGGCGCATCTGCACGGTTCTCCACAGCGCGATGGCGAGCAGACTGAGATGAGTCGGCGCGGGGCATGCGACGTGGCATGGACATCTCGCAATGGCTTCGCCTGCCCCAGCTGGGCGGAAGCTTCCCGCTCCCCACGGACGAGCCATTCACCCTCCAGCAGGCCCTGGCCGCCGGCGTCCCACGCCGCTGGTTGAACGACCTGACGCGCGCCGGACTGCTGCGGCACCCGATCAAGGGCGTGTACCTCCCTGCGCAGCTTCCGGACAGCACCGCATCCCGCCTGGCGTGCTTGCGTCTCGTGATGCCCGCCGACGCGGTGGTCGTGGACCGGCACGCCGGATGGGCGCAGGGCGCCGACATGTTGCTGCTTCCCAACGAACACCTGAGTGCCCTGCCCATCGCGATGTACCTGCCCCAGGGTCGAGGCCGTCTGCGCAACAAGCTGGCCGAGAGCGGCGAGCGTACGTTCCGCGAAGCCGACCTGACGGTGGTCGACGGCGTACGCATGACGACACCCCTTCGTACTGCACTCGACCTCGGCCGACAGCGTTGGCCGGAGCCGGCGCTGACTGCCCTCGATGCCCTCCACCGGCTCGGCGACTTCAGCGTCGACGAGCTGTTGTCCGAGGTCGAGCGCTTCAAGCGCATGCGGTGGGTGACGACGCTTCGCCAGGTCGCCCCTCACACCGACGGACGCTCGCAGTCCGGCGGCGAGAGCGTCGTTCGGTGGCGATGGCTTAATCTGCCGGTTCCGCCGCCAGAGCCGCAGGTGGCCGTGAGGTCGAAGGGCCGGGTCGCCTTCATCGACGTCGGCAACGACGACCTGCGCTTCGGCGTCGAGTTCCAGGGGCTCGACTGGCACAGCGGGGCCGACAACGAGGCCAAGGACGAGGCGCGCTTCGACTGGCTCCGTTCAGATGCGGACTGGATCGTCGAACCGGTCTGGACGCCGGACGTCTACGGTCGCAACGCCACGATCGACGACATCATCTGGAACGGGGTCCGTCGTGCTCGCGGACGGGGAGCGGCGTGAGCAGACGCGCCGGGTCGACGCCGTCTGACGTGCAGACGCGCCGGGTCGACGCCGTCTGACGTGCAAACGCGCCTGCTCGACGCTCGGTCAGAAGATGATCTCGCCGGCCTTGCGGCGGCTGCGCAGCAGGGCGACGGCCTCGTCGAGGATGTCGGCCGCCTCGGTCTCGCTGCGACGCTCCTTCACGTAGGCCAGGTGCGTCTTGTAGGGCTCGATCTTCGGCGCCGGCGGCGGGTTCTCCGAGTCCAGGCTCGCCGGGAGGCCGCACTTGGGGCAGTCCCACGAATCGGGCACGGTGGCCTCGATCGAGAACGTCACCACCGAGCGGTGGTCGTGGCTGCAGAAGTAGGTGACCGTCTGGCGGGGCGCGGCCTCGCCGCGCTCCGCCTCGCCCATGGGGCCGGCACCGATTCGACTACCGCGGATCGCATTTCCAGCACCAGCCACGACGACTCCTTCGAAAGAAAGCTGAGGGGGATTAGTTGCCCGCGTAGGCCTTGAGCAGGCCCAGGGCGATGATGCACGCAAACCAGATGACACCGACGCCGACCGTGAAGCGGTCGAGGTTGCGCTCGGCCACCGACGATCCCCCCAAACTGCTGGAGACGCCCCCGCCGAACATGTCGGAGAGGCCGCCACCGCGGCCCTTGTGGAGCAGCACCAGCAGGATCATGATCGCGCTCGTGATGACGAGCAGGATGGTGAAGAGCAGAATCACGAGCGGAAGCCTACGTCACGCCCACGCGCAACCGGTGAGCGCCCTCACAGCACCGGCATGTCGTAGAAACGGCAGATGCCACCGAACTCGTCGACCTGCAGGCTGGCGCCGCCCACGAGGCATCCGTCGACGTCCGACTCGTCCATGATCCCGCCGACGTTGGCAGCCTTGACCGACCCTCCGTAGAGGACCCGCAGGCCGTCCGCGGCCGCGTCGCCGTGCACCTCGCGCACGCGCTCGCGGATGGCCCCACAGACCTCCTGGGCGTCGTCGGGGGTGGCGACCTCGCCGGTCCCGATGGCCCACACGGGCTCGTAGGCGACCACGAGGCCGGCGACCTGCTCGGCGGTGAAGCCGGCGAGGGAGCCGTCCACCTGCGTGAGCGTGAACGGCACGTGCTCGCCCGCCTGGCGCACGTCGAGGCCCTCCCCGACGCACACGATCGGCGTCATGCCGGCCGAGAGCGCCTTGTGGGCCTTGCCGTTGACCAGCTCGTCGGACTCGTTGTGGTGCATCCGGCGCTCGGAGTGCCCGACCACGACGTAGGAGCAGCCCAGCTTGCTGAGCATGCCCGCAGAGATCTCGCCGGTGTAGGCGCCCTCGTCGTGCACGGACACGTCCTGCGCGCCGTAGCGGATCGAGAGGCGGTCACCGTCGACCAGCGTCTGCACCGAGCGGATGTCGGTGAACGGCGGCACCACGACCACCTCCACCTTGCCGAAGTCGTGGCGCTTGTCCGACAGCGTCCAGGCGAGCTTCTGGACCAGCACCACCGCTTCCTGGTGGTTGAGGTTCATCTTCCAGTTGCCCGCCATCAGCGGGGTGCGGTCGTTCTTGGCCACGGGTCAGTCCCTCTCGAGTACGGCGATGCCCGGGAGCTCCTTGCCCTCCAGGAACTCCAGCGACGCGCCACCGCCGGTGGAGATGTGGCCGAAGGCGGCCTCGTCGAAGCCCAGCTGTCGTACGGCGGCAGCGGAGTCGCCACCACCGACGACCGACAGGCCGTCGACCTTCGTCAGCGCCTCGGCGACGGCACGGGTGCCGTCGGCGAACGCCTCGACCTCGAAGACGCCCATCGGCCCGTTCCAGAAGACCGTACGCGCGTCGCTCAGCGCCGCTGCGAAGGCGGCCGCCGAGTCGGGCCCGATGTCGAGCCCGAGGGCGTCCGACGGGATCTCGGAGGCGGGTAGGACACGGGGCTGGGCCTCGCGGTCGCCCGACGGGAACGCCGTGTCGACCACGACGTCGGTCGGGAGCAGGATCTCCACCCCGCGGTCCGCCGCCTCGGTGAGGTAGCGGGTGCAGGTGTCGAGCTGGTCGGCCTCGAGCAGGCTCTTGCCGACCTCGTGGCCCTGGGCCTTGAGGAAGGTGAAGACCATGCCGCCGCCGATGAGCAGCTTGTCGGCCTTGTCGATGAGGTTGTCGATGACGCCGAGCTTGTCGGACACCTTCGAGCCACCGAGGACCACGACGTAGGGGCGCTCGGGGTGCTCGGTCAGCCTGCGCAGCACGTCGACCTCGGCCGCGACCAGTCCGCCCATCGCGGACGGCAGCCGCAGCGCGACGTCGTACACGCTGGCCTGCTTGCGGTGCACGACGCCGAAGCCGTCGGAGACGAAGGCGTCGGCGAGCTGCGCGAGCTGGTCGGCGAACGCCCCGCGGACGGAGTCGTCCTTGGACGTCTCGCCGTCGTTGAACCGGACGTTCTCCAGCAGCGCGATGCCGCCGTCCTCGAGACCCGCGACGGTCTCCGACGCGCTGGCGCCGACGGTGTCGGACGCGAACGCCACCGGACGCCCCAGCAGCTCGGAGAGCCGGCGCGCGACCGGCTCGAGGGAGTACTTCGGGTCGGGTGAGCCGTCCGGGCGGCCCAGGTGGGCGGTGACGACCACCCGGGCCCCCGCGTCGGACAGCTGCGTGATGGTCGGGACGCTCGCGCGGATCCGGCCGTCATCGGTGATGGTGGTGCCGTCGAGCGGCACGTTGAGGTCCGAGCGGACCAGCACGCGCTTGCCCGACAGGTCCCCCAGCGAGGTGATGTCCGACATCGAGCTCAGAGGCTCGAGCCGACGTGGGTGATGAGGTCGGCGAGGCGGTTGGAGTAGCCCCACTCGTTGTCGTACCAGCCGAGGACCTTCACCTGGTTGCCGATGACCTTGGTCATCGGGGCGTCGAAGATGCACGACGCCGGGTCGGTGACGATGTCGGTGGAGACGAGCGGGTCGGTGGAGTAGCGCAGGTAGCGACCGTCGGCGGCAGCCCTGACGATGTCGTTGACCTCGTCGACCGACGTCTCGCGCGCGGCCTCGAACGTGAGGTCCGTGGCCGAGCCGGTCGGGACCGGGACGCGCATGGCGTAGCCGTCGAGCTTGCCCTTGAGCTCGGGCAGCACCAGGCCGATGGCCTTCGCGGCACCGGTCGAGGTGGGCACCATGTTGAGCGCGGCGGCACGGGCGCGACGCGGGTCCT
The DNA here is from genome assembly GCA_964021995.1 of Nocardioides furvisabuli. Taxonomy (GTDB): domain Bacteria; phylum Actinomycetota; class Actinomycetes; order Propionibacteriales; family Nocardioidaceae; genus Nocardioides; species Nocardioides furvisabuli_A. The sequence goes on from CAXHZJ010000012.1 coordinate 119,623, forward strand.
TGTGGATGTTGTCCTGCAGGTTCTGGTCGGCGGTGTAGGCGTGGATGGTGGTCATCAGGCCCTTGTTGATGCCGAGGCCGTCGTGCAGGGCCTTCGCCATGGGCGCCAGGCAGTTGGTGGTGCACGACGCGTTGGAGATGACCGTGTGCTGCGACGGGTCGTAGAGCTCGTGGTTGACGCCCATCACGATGGTGATGTCCTCGTTGGACGCCGGCGCGGAGATGATGACCTTCTTGGCGCCGGCGTCGACGTGGGCCTTGGCCTTCGTCGCGTCGGTGAAGAAGCCGGTGGACTCGACGACGACGTCGACGCCCAGGTCGCCCCACGACAGGTTGGCCGGGTCGCGCTCGGCGGACACGGCGATCCGCTGGTCGCCGACCATGATCGAGGTGTCGTCGCTCGACACGTCGGCGTCGAGGCGCCCGAGGATCGAGTCGAACTTGAGCAGGTGGGCCAGCGACGCGTTGTCGGTGAGGTCGTTGACGCCGACGATCTCGATGTCGGCGCCCGAGGCGCGCACGGCGCGGAAGAAGTTGCGGCCGATGCGGCCGAAGCCGTTGATGCCTACGCGAACGGTCATGGTGGATGCCTCCTAGGTGCGGGGCCTTCGGTGACCCCGTCGACAGCTCTGGCCTTCGGTGACCAGCATCACCGACCCTATCGGGTCACGCCGGAGCCGCGGAGCGCGGTCGACCGCGGTACGGACAGGTAACTTTGGATCGATCCAAAGCCCCCGGCCTCACTCTTCCTCAGCCAGCATCTCCGGGGTCAGCGACGCCTCGGTGTCGGGGATGCCGAGCTCCTCGGCGCGCTTGTCCGCCATCGCGAGCAGCCGGCGGATCCGCCCGGCGATCGCGTCCTTGGTCAGGACCGGGTCGTGCAGCTGGCCGAGCTCCTCGAGCGAGGCCTGCTTGTGCTCGAGGCGGAGGTGGCCGGCCTGGCGCAGGTGGTCGGGGATCTCCTCGCCGAGGATCTCCAGCGCGCGCTCCACGCGGGCGCCCGCGGCAACCGCTGCCCGGGCGGACCGGCGGAGGTTGGCGTCGTCGAAGTTGGCCAGGCGGTTGGCGGTGGCGCGGACCTCGCGGCGCATCCGTCGCTCCTCCCACGCCATCAGCGACTCGTGGGCGCCGAGCCGGGTGAGCAGGGCGCCGATGGCGTCGCCGTCACGGATCACGACCCGGTCCACGCCGCGCACCTCGCGCGCCTTGGCGGAGATGCCGAGGCGGCGGGCGACGCCGACGATCGCGAGCGCGGCCTCCGGGCCGGGGCAGGTGATCTCCAGCGACGACGAACGACCGGGCTCGGTCAGGGACCCGTGGGCGAGGAACGCACCGCGCCACGCCGCGACGGCGTCGCAGCCGCCACCGCTGACGACGGCGGGCGGCAGGCCGCGTACGGGGCGACCGCGCTGGTCGAGCAGGCCGGTCTGGCGCGCCAGGGCCTCGCCGTCCTTGGTCACCCGCACGATGTAGCGGCTGCCCTTGCGGATGCCGTTGCCCTGCACCATGACCACGTCGGAGGGGTGGCCGTAGACCTCGGAGATGTCCTTGCGCAGGCGCCGCGCGGCGGCTCCGGTGTCGAGCTCGGCCTCCACGACGATGCGGCCGCTCACGATGTGCAGGCCGCCTGCGAAGCGGAGCATCGAGGCGACCTCGGCCTTGCGGCAGCAGGTCTTGGTGATCTGGGTGGAGGCGAGCTCTGCCTTCACCTGTGCCGTCATAGCCATGGGCCGAATCCTGCCATGCTGGTCAACGACCCTCGACGGCCCGGGCGACCGGGTCTGCGCCGCTCAGGCCTCGTCGACGATGCGCCGGAAGGCGGCCGCGAGACGGTCCGGGTCGTGGCGCGGCTCGCCCGGCACGGCGATGTCCTCGACGACCAGTCGGGCGCCTCGCTCCGAGACCGCCTTCTCGAGGACCTCGCGCTCCCCCGCCAGCGACCCGGCGTCGACCAGCACGGCGTGCACGTTGAGGTCCGGTGCGTGCTCGAAGAGCGCCGCGAGGTGCTCCTCGGGACCGAAGCCGGTGGTCTCGCCCGCCTGCTCCTCGAGGTTGAGCACCACCACGAGACGCCCCGGCGTCTCGGCCAGTGCCCGGCGCAGGCCCGGCACCATCAGGTGCGGGATCACCGAGCTGAACCACGACCCGGGGCCGAGCACGACCCACTCGGCGGCCAGGACAGCCTCGACCGCCTCCGCGCAGGCCTGCGGGTCCTCCGGGACCAGGGCGACCGACTCGATCTGGCCGGCGGTCGTGGCGACCTCGACCTGGCCGCGTACGACCGTGACGGCGTCCGGGGACGCCGGGTCGGCGCCGCGCACGCGCGCGGTGATGTCCATCGGCGTGGTGGCCATCGGCAGCACCCGGCCGTGCGCGCCGAGCAGGCGACCGACCCAGTCGAGGCCGCGGACGTGGTCGCCGCCCATGAGCTCCCACAGGCCGACGATCAGCAGGTTGCCGACGACGTGACCGTTGAGGTCCCCCTGGCCGGCGAAGCGGTGCTGGACCACGTCGGCCCAGGTGCGGCCCCACTCGTCGTCCCCGCAGAGCGCGGCGAGCGCCATCCGCAGGTCCCCGGGCGGCAGTACGCCGAACTCGCCGCGCAGGCGGCCCGACGACCCGCCGTTGTCCGCCACCGTGACGACCGCTGTCAGGTCGTCGATCGTGAGCTCGTCGTGGAGCCGGCGCAGCGCCGACAGCGTGGCGGCCAGACCGTGGCCGCCACCGAGGGCGACCGCAGCCTGCGCGGTCTCGCGCGCCACCTCACTCCCTGCCGAGGTCGCGGTGCGCGGTGCGCACGTCGTAGCCCGCCTGCCGCATGAGCCCGGCGATAGCCTCGGTCATGGCCACGCTGCGGTGCTTGCCGCCGGTGCAGCCGACGGCGACCTGCATGAAGCGCTTGCCCTCCCTCAGGTAGCCCTGGGCGACGGTCTGCAGCACGGGGAGGTACTGGTCGAGGAACGTCTCCGCGCCGGGCTGGGACAGCACGTAGGCGGACACGTCGGGGTCGCGGCCGTTCTGCGGGCGCAGCTCGGGGACCCAGTGCGGGTTGGGCAGGAACCGCATGTCGGCGACCCAGTCGGCGTCGACGGGGATGCCGTACTTGAAGCCGAAGCTGATGACGGTCACCTTCAGGCGCGTCGTCGCCGCGGTGCCGAACAGCTCGGTGATCCGGTCCTGGAGCTGGTGGACGTTGAAGTTGGACGTGTCGAGCAGCACGTCGGCGTCGCCGCGGATGTCGGCCATCGCCTCGCGCTCGCGCTGCAATCCGTGGAGCAGGCGACCGCTCCCCTGCAGCGGGTGCGGACGGCGGGCCGCCTCCTGGCGGCGTACGAGGACCTCGTCGGTGGCCTCGAGGAACAGCAGCGTCGTCGGCCGTCCGGTGACCTGCTGGTGGCGGTTGGCCTGGAGCGAGTCGAAGAACGAGCCCGAGCGCACGTCGACGACCACCGCGATCGGCTGGTCGATGCCGCGGCTGTCGTCGACGAGGCGTACGACGTCGCGCACCAGGGTCGGCGGGAGGTTGTCGACCACGAAGTAGCCGAGGTCCTCCAGCTCCTTGGCCGCCGTGCTCCGTCCGGCGCCGGTCATGCCGGTGACGATGACCAGCTCGCCGGGGGGCGCCTCGACCATTCAGTCCTCCTCGATGAGCTCGCCGGTGGCGGTGTTGACCGCCGGCTCCCTGGGGGCAGTCTTGCGGGTCGCGTCGGCCTTCGCGACCGCTTCCTTGATCGCCGCAGCCGTGCGCGGGCCGATGCCGGGGACCAGCGCGATCGCGTCGGGCTCGGCCTCGCGCAGCTTCTTCAGCGACCCGAAGTGCTTGAGCAGCGTCTTGCGCCGGACCTCGCCGAGGCCGGGCACGTCGTCGAGCATGCTCTCGACCATCGACTTGGACCGACGGCCGCGGTGGTGGTTGATGGCGAAGCGGTGGGCCTCGTCGCGGATCCGCTGGAGGAGGTAGAGGCCCTCGCTGGTGCGGGCCATGATGACGGGGTCCTCCTCCCCCGGCAGCCAGACCTCCTCGAGCCGCTTGGCCAGCCCGCAGACGGGGATGTCGGTGACGCCGAGCTCGGCCAGCGCCTGCTGGGCCGCGGCGACCTGCGGCGGGCCGCCGTCGACGACGACGAGCGAGGGCGCGTAGGCGAACTTCCGTGGCCGACCCGTCTCCGGATCGACGAGCATCGGACCGGAGTCGGTCGACACCGTCTCGCTCCGCGCCTGCTCGTCGAGCAGCCGCTTGAAGCGCCGGGTGATGACCTCGTGCATCGACGCCACGTCGTTCTGGCCGTCGACGCCGCGGATCACGAAGCGCCGGTACTCGGACTTGCGCGACAACCCGTCCTCGAAGACGACCATCGACGCGACGACCTCGGTGCCCTGGAGGTTGGACACGTCGTAGCACTCGATGCGCAGCGGTACCTCGTCGAGCGCGAGGGCCTGCTGGATCTCCTCGAGCGCGCGGTTGCGGGTGGTGAGGTCGCTGGCGCGCTTGGTCTTGTGGAGCGCGAGCGCCTGCGCGGCGTTGCTCGCGACGGTCTCCTGGAGGTCGCGCTTGTCGCCGCGCTGCGGCACCCGGATCGCGACCCGGCTGCCGCGCCGCTCGGTGAGCAGCTCCTCCATCACCGTGTGGTCCGGCGGCAGCGCCGGCACCAGCACCTCGCGCGGGATCGTGTCGCCCGCGTCTTGGTCGGCGCCGCCGTAGAGCTGCAGCAGGAACTCCTGCACCAGGCCGGCGGTGTCGCTGTCGTCGGAGCGGTCGGCCACCCAGCCCCGCTGGCCGCGGATGCGCCCGCCGCGGACGTAGAAGATCTGCACGGCCACCTCGAGCGGGTCCTCGGCCAGCGCGATCACGTCGGCGTCGGTGCCGTCGCCCAGCACCACCGCCTGCTTCTCCAGCGCCTTGGTCAGCGCGCCGAGGTCGTCACGGAGCCGCGCGGCCTTCTCGAAGTCCAGCGCCTCCGAGGCGGCGTACATCTCGCGCTCGAGGCGCTTGGTGAAGGCGGTGGTGCTTCCGGCCATGAAGTCGCAGAAGTCGTCGACGATCTCGCGGTGCTCCTCCGGCGTCACGCTGCCGACGCACGGGGCCGAGCACTTGTCGATGTAGCCCAGGAGACACGGACGACCGATCTGCGCGGACCGCTTGAAGACGCCGTTGCTGCACGAGCGCATCGGGAAGACCCGCAGGAGCAGGTCGACGGTCTCGCGGATCGCCCAGGCGTGGCTGTAGGGGCCGAAGTAGCGGGTGCCCTTGCGCTTGGCGCCACGCCCGACCATCACCCGCGGGAACTCCTCGCCCACGGTGACCGCGAGCCAGGGGTAGGACTTGTCGTCGCGGTACTTGACGTTGAAGCGCGGGTCGAACTCCTTGATCCAGCTGTACTCCAGCTGGAGCGCCTCGACCTCGGTGTCGACGACCGTCCACTCGACGCTCGCACCGGTGGTCACCATGGACGCGGTGCGGGGGTGGAGGTTGCCGATGTCCTGGAAGTACGACGACAGGCGCGGGCGCAGGCTCTTGGCCTTGCCGACGTAGATCACGCGACCCTTGGCGTCCCGGAACCGGTAGACCCCCGGCTTGGTCGGGATCGACCCCGGTGCGGGTCGATAGGTGCTCGGGTTGGCCACCCGTCAACCCTACGGGCGGCCCCCGACAGCGGTGACAGCCCGGTCAGGCCCGGGTGACCGAGTCCCCGTCGACGGTGATCTCCACCGCGGCCAGCGCAGCGGTGGCAGGGCCGGACAACGGCGAGCCGTCCTCGAGGGAGAACCGGCTGGCGTGGCACGGGCACGGGATCTCCCCGTCGCTGCTGGACTCGACGAGGCAGCCCTGGTGGGTGCAGACCGCGGTGAAGGCCTTGAAGTCGCCCTCGGTGGGCTGGGTGACCACGACCTTGGCGTCCGGGACCACCAGGCAGCCGCCCACCGGTACGTCGGCCGCGCTCGCGAGGACCGCGCCACCAGCAGCGGCGCCTCCGTCCTCGGACGGGGACGACGACGCGTCGGGGCTCTCGGAGCCGGAGGAGGTGGCCGGATCGGTGGCAGAGGTGTCCGAGTCGTCACCGCAGGCGGCGAGGAGCGGGACACCGACGGCGACGGCTGCGGAGCCGCTGAGGGCACGACGTCTGTTGATGGCTGTCATGCGGCCAGAGAGTAGCCAGCGCACCTGTGAGAATGCTGTGACGACTACTTCTTCGCTGCGGCCTTCCGGGGAGCGGCCTTGTTCGCTGCCGCCTTCTTGGCGGGCTTCTTGGCCGCCGCCGTCTTCTTCGTCGTCCTGCCGGCCGGTGCCGACGCGGCTGCCGCCGCGCGGCGCGGCTTGCCCGGCTGCTCGGCCCCACGGCCCTCGAGGATCGGGCGCAGGAAGGTGCCGGTGTGGCTCGCCTCCACCACCGCGACCTCCTCCGGGGTGCCCTCCGCGACGACGGTGCCGCCGCGCGAGCCGCCCTCGGGACCCATGTCGATGAGCCAGTCGGCGGTCTTGATGACGTCGAGGTTGTGCTCGATCACCAGGACGGTGTTGCCCTTGTCGACCAGGCCGGACAGCACATGGAGCAGCTTGCGGATGTCCTCGAAGTGCAGGCCCGTGGTCGGCTCGTCCAGGACGTAGACGGTGCGGCCGGTCGAGCGCTTCTGGAGCTCACTGGCGAGCTTGACGCGCTGCGCCTCGCCGCCGGACAGGGTCGTGGCGGGCTGGCCGAGGCGGACGTAGCCGAGGCCGACCTCCTGGAGCGTGTTCATGTGGCGGGCGATGGCCGGCACCGCGGCGAAGAAGTCGGCGGCCTCCTCGATCGGCATGTCGAGGACCTCGGCGATGGTCTTGCCCTTGTAGTGGACCTCGAGCGTCTCGCGGTTGTAGCGCGCGCCGTGGCAGACCTCGCACGGGACGTAGACGTCCGGGAGGAAGTTCATCTCGATCTTGATCGTGCCGTCGCCCGAGCATGCCTCGCAGCGCCCACCCTTGACGTTGAAGGAGAACCGGCCCTGGAGGTAGCCGCGCATCTTGGCCTCCGGGGTGGAGGCGAAGAGCTTGCGGACGTGGTCGAAGACGCCGGTGTAGGTCGCCGGGTTGGACCGGGGCGTGCGGCCGATCGGCGACTGGTCGACGTGGATCACCTTGTCGACGTGCTCGAGACCGGTGATCTTGGTGTGCCGACCGGGGACGGTGCGGGCGTTGTAGATCTGCTTGGCCAGCGACGTGTAGAGGATGTCGTTGACCAGCGTCGACTTGCCCGAGCCCGAGACGCCGGTGACGGCGGTGAAGACGCCCAGAGGGAAGCTGACGTCGACGTCCTGGAGGTTGTGCTCGCGGGCGCCGTGGACCGTGAGCTCGCGACCGACCGTGCGCGGGCGGCGTACGGCGGGGATGGGGATCTCGCGGCGGCCGGAGAGGTACTGGCCGGTCATCGAGTCCGGGTGCTTGAGGAGGTCCTCGACCGAGCCCGAGTGGACGACCTGGCCGCCGTGCTCGCCGGCGCCGGGGCCGATGTCGACGACCCAGTCGGCAACGCGGACGGTGTCCTCGTCGTGCTCGACGACGATCAGGGTGTTGCCGAGGTCCTTCAGCCGCAGGAGCGTCTCGATGAGGCGCTTGTTGTCGCGCTGGTGCAGGCCGATGGACGGCTCGTCGAGGACGTAGAGGACGCCGACGAGGCCCGCGCCGATCTGCGTGGCGAGCCGGATCCGCTGCGCCTCACCGCCCGACAGAGACCCGCTGGGCCGGTCGAGGGACAGGTAGTCGAGGCCGACGTCGAGGAGGAACTGCAGGCGCTCCTGGATCTCCTTGAGCACCCGCTCACCGATCTGGCGCTCGCGCACCGACAGGTCGACGGTGCGGAGGTAGTGGGCGGCCTCGTTGATCGGCAGCGCGCAGACCTCGGCGATGTTCTTGCCGCCCTCGTCGCGGGCACCGAGGGTGACCGACACCGAGACCGGCTTGAGGCGCGAGCCCTGGCAGGCCGGGCACGGCACCTCGCGCATGAAGCCCTCGAAGCGCTCGCGGCTGGTGTCGGACTCGGCCTCGCGGTGCCGGCGCTCGACGTAGGGACGTACGCCCTCGAAGGCGGCGTAGTAGGCGCGCTGGCGGCCGTAGCGGTTCTTGGTGACGACGTGGACCTTGGTCGAGTGGCCCTCGAGCAGCGACGTGCGCTGCTTGGGGGTCAGCTGGTCCCACGGGGTGTTGAGGTCGAAGCCGAGCTCCTCGCCGAGCGCGTTGATGAGGCGGAGGAAGTAGTCGGCGACGTGGGCGCCGCTCCACGGCGCGATGGCGCCCTCGCCCAGCGTGGCGCCGGTGTCCGGCACCACCAGCTCGGGGTCGACCTCCATCTTGGTGCCGAGGCCCGAGCAGACCGTGCACGCGCCGAAGGGCGAGTTGAAGGAGAAGGAGCGCGGCTCGAGGTCGTCGGTGTCGATGGTGTGGTCGTTGGGGCAGGCCATCTTCTCGGAGAACTTCATCTCCCGGCCCGGGTCCTTGGCGTCGAGGTCGACGAAGTCGAAGACCACGAGACCGCCGGCCAGCCCGAGCGCGGTCTCGACCGAGTCGGTCAGCCGCCGCTTCGACGACTCCTTGACCGCGAGGCGGTCGACCACGACCTCGATCGTGTGCTTGAGCTTCTTGTCGAGCGTCGGCGGCTCGTCGAGGGAGTGGGTCTCGCCGTCCACGCGGGCACGGCTGAAGCCCTGCTGCTGGAGCTGGCGGAACAGCTCGACGTACTCGCCCTTGCGGCCCCGGATGACCGGCGCGAGCACCTGGAAGCGCCGACCCTCCTCGAGGCCGAGGATGCGGTCGACGATCTGCTGCGGGGTCTGGCGCTCGATCGGTGCACCGCACGTGGGGCAGTGGGCGCGGCCGGCGCGGGCGTAGAGCAGGCGGAGGTAGTCGTAGACCTCGGTGATGGTGCCGACGGTCGAGCGCGGGTTCTTCGACGTGGACTTCTGGTCGATGCTGACCGCGGGGCTCAGGCCTTCGATGAAGTCGACGTCGGGCTTGTCCATCTGGCCCAGGAACTGGCGCGCGTAGGCCGACAGCGACTCGACGTAGCGGCGCTGGCCCTCGGCGAAGATCGTGTCGAACGCGAGGCTGGACTTGCCGGACCCGGACAGGCCGGTGAAGACGATGAGCGCGTCGCGCGGCAGGTCGAGCGAGACGTCCTTGAGGTTGTGCTCGCGAGCGCCCCGGATGATGAGCTGGTCGGTCACGGATGTCCTCGTCGGTCCTCGTGGCGGGCAGGTCGGTGGAGTCGAACACATGTTCGTCTCGACGGCGCCCGCGGTCAAGCCGACGCACCGTTCCACCTTCTCACGCGGCACCCACACCGCCCGGATCGTCCACCCACGGGGGTGGGCCCCGCGGAGGTGGCACGATGGGCCCGTGACCGACTCCGCGGCCCGGGCCGCCGACCTGATCACGGACGCCGACCGGGCGCTCGTCCGGACCGTCGACGGCCTCGACGAGGCGGCGTACGCCGAACCGTCGCTGCTGCCGGGCTGGACCCGCGCCCACGTCGTCGCCCACCTCGCGCTCAACGCCGAGGGGCTCGCGGGCGTCCTCCACGGCGCGCACGTCGGCCGCCCGCAGCCGATGTACGCCTCACCCGAGGGCCGCGACTCCGACATCGCCGAGCTCGCTGCCGCCGACCCCGCGGAACTGCGCGAGCGCCTCCTCGCCGGGACCGCGACCTTCTCCGACGCGCTCGCCGCGATGCACGAGGACGACTGGGACGGCCGCTTCGAGCGCACGCCCGGCGGACCGGACTTCGCCCTCGCCAACGTGGTGCTGATGCGGGTGCGTGAGGTGGAGATCCACCACGCCGACCTCGGCGCCGGCTACTCCCCCGCCGACTGGCCGGAGCCCTTCCGCGTCCTGCTGCTCGACTCGATGACCAAGCGCCCCTACCCGGCGCCCTTCAGCGTGCGGCCCACCGACCTCGACCGGACCTGGCACTACGGCGAGGGCTCCGGTGGCACTGTCGTCACCGGCACGTCCGCCGACCTCGGATGGTGGCTCACCGGCCGAGGAGCGGGCGAGGGGCTCGCACCCGACACGAACGACCTCCCGGAGGTGGAGTCATGGTGAACGACGACCCGACCGACTACACGGGGGACGTCTCCCCCGGCGGCGCGCCCGACGTACGCCGTGCCGGGTGCCTGACCGTGACCAAGGTCGCGGTCGACCCGGACATGTCCAACAACTGCTACCTCCTGCACTGCAGCGAGACCGACGAGCGGGTGCTCGTCGACGCCGCGGCAGAGCCGGAGCGGCTGCTCGACCTGATCGGCGACGGTCCGCTCACCTCGATCGTCACCACCCACCAGCACTGGGACCACCACCGCGCGCTGGCCGCGGTGAAGGCCGCCCACCCCGGCGCCACGGTCGTCGCCGGCGGCCCCGATGCGGACGCGATCGAGGAGCAGACCGGCGTGAGCGTCGACCGACGTGTCGGCGCCGGCGACAAGGTTGCGGTCGGGACGTGCGACCTGCACGTCATCCCGCTCACCGGGCACACCCCGGGCTCGATCGCGCTGCTCCTCGACGAGGAGGCGGTGTCCCCGCACCCGCACCTGTTCACCGGGGACTCCCTCTTCCCCGGCGGTCCCGGGCGGACGACGAGCCCCGAGGACTTCACCTCGTTGATGGACGACCTCGAGGAGAAGGTCTTCGGCCGCCTGCCCGACGACACGTGGTTCTACCCCGGCCACGGCAACGACTCGACCCTCGGCGCCGAGCGCGCGTCGCTGGCCGAGTGGCGCGCCCGCGGCTGGTGACCCCGGCCACCTCTGCGTCGACGACGTGAGTCCGCGGCGTCGTCGTGGCAGGCTGGATGCATGAGCACCCGTGAGCTGACCCTGGCCGACTTCGAGCAGACCGTGAGTGGTGAGGGCATCGTCCTCGTCGACTTCTGGGCTGCCTGGTGCGGACCGTGCCGGCAGTTCGCCCCGGTCTACGAGAAGGCCTCCGAGGACAACCCCGACATCGTCTTCGGCAAGGTCGACACCGAGGCCGAGCAGCAGCTCGCCCAGATGGCGGCGATCACCTCCATCCCCACCCTGATGCTCTTCCGCGACGGGGTCCTCCTCTTCAACCAGGCCGGCGCGCTGCCGCCGCAGGCGCTCTCCGGCGTGATCGAGCAGGCCCGCGAGCTCGACATGGACGCCGTACGCCAGGAGGTGCAGGCCGCGCAGGAGGCGGCCGCCAACGGCCCGCAGGACGAGATCGGCCTCGACGAGTTCGCCGCAGCGCACAGCCAGGGGGCGTACGTCGTCGACGTGCGCGAGGCCGACGAGGTGGCCGGCGGTCGAGTCCCCGGCGCCGTGCACATCCCGATGAACGAGGTGCCGAACCGGGTCGCCGAGCTCCCGCAGGACCAGCCCATCTTCGTCATCTGCCAGGTCGGTGGCCGCAGCCGCCAGGTGGTCGACCACCTGCGTGCGCAGGGCCTGCCCGCGATCAACGTGGCCGGCGGCACCGGCGGCTGGGCGCAGCGCGGCTGGCCCCTCGAGGGCTGAGCGGGCTCAGGCTGCCCGACCGGGCAGCATCCGCGGCAGGAGCCCTCGACCGACGACGAGGCCGAGGTGGGCCAGCAGCGCCACGAAGAAGGCCACGTGGCCCGCGACGTGCAGCCACACCAGGTCATCGTCGCCCGACGCCACCAGCGCGAGGCCGCTGAGCGGGATCACGAACAGCGTCGAGAGCAGCGCCCGCTCGGTCCACGTCGCCAGCCGTCGCTGGCCGGGGGTGAGCTGCTCGGCCCACGGCGGCAGGCCGACCACGCGGCGCCAGGCGACGCGAGCGACGGCGAGGACCAGGATCGTCACGCCAAGCGCGACGTGGACCCGGACCAACCCCTCCGGGTCGTCGAGGTAGCCGCTGGAGCCACCGCCGCGGCCACGCCCGCTGTCGCCACCACGCCCGCGACCGCGTCCGCGGCCCGAGTCGTCGGCGTCCATGAGGTAGCCGACCGCGAGCTGGGCGGCCAGGGCGAGCACGGTCAGCCAGTGCAGGACCTTCTGGCTGGGACGGTAGCCGGGTGCGGACACCGCGGTGAGGCTACTTGCAGGGATCGATGCTCGGGAAGTTGTAGGTCACGACCACGGTCTCCGACGTGCCGGACGCCGTGCTCGCGTCGTAGGTGAACTTGACCGTCGCGCTGCTGGCGAGGTTGCCGGTGGTGCAGGCCTGGATGGTCCACAGGTTGTTCGCGCCGGAAGCCGCCGAGACGACGAAGTTCTTGGGGTTGGACAGGTTGATGAGCTCCTCGCCCGCCGGCACCGTGTTGTTGGTGACCACCACGGAGGTCAGGAGGAGGTTCCACGCCTGCGTCGCGACCGGGAAGGCGAGGGTGAAGCGGTAGCACTTGCTGCCCGCCGTCTCCTTGCAGGTGAGCGCGGACGTCGGACGCGGTGCATCGTGCGACGCGGCGAAGGCCGGTGCGTTGGCGGCGACCGCCACGACCGGGATGCTCCAGGCTGCTCCGCGCACGACGGTGCGCCGGCTGTACTGCGACATGCTGAACCCCCACGGTTCGATGACAGTGATGTCATCCCCACGATGACGTGGTCGACGCTACGAGGTTCGTGCGGGGAACCACGGACTGATCTTGTGTTCTTGAGAGTTCCTGCGGTTTTCCTCAGTTTTGGGGTGTCGCTGGACTGGACCACTCGGCACGTCCGGGGCTCGACGCGGCCACCGAACGCTGTGCGAGCCGTCCACGGGAGGCGTCCCACGCGTGGGATAACCTCGGCGCGTGCTCATCAGCGACTCCCGGCAGGTGCTCTTCGTCCACGTTCCCAAGACCGGTGGCGTCTCGGTCGAGGAGACGGTGAAGCAAGCCTGTCCGGACGCCCGCAAGGCGCGTACGCCGATCGGCCGGCACGCCACGCTCGGCAAGATCATCAAGCACGAGCCCCAGGTCGTGGACTACTGGACCTTCGGGTTCGTGCGGAACCCGTGGGCCCGGATGGTGTCGTGGTACTCGATGATCTCGGCGTGGGACCGGCGCCACGGCCCCGCCAGCGGCAAGCCCCAGGACGTCAAGCACGGCTCGATGCGCGACGGCAACGAGATGTGGCGCGCGGCGGCGGCGTACTCCGGATTCGACGAGTTCGTGATGCGCGGCACCGAGGAGCTGCCCCGCGTCGGCACGCCGCAGATCAAGTACCTCCGCGCGCCCAAGCACCACCGCGAGGTCGACTTCATCGGCCGCACCGAGAACTTCGTCGAGGACCTCCAGCGCGTCCAGGTGCAGCTGGGGCTCGAGCCGTCGACGCCGGTGCACAAGAACAAGTCCAAGCACGGCACCTACCACGACTACTACACCGACGAGACCCGCCAGCGGATCGCCGAGGTCTACGCCGAGGACATCGAGCTCTTCGGCTACACCTACTGAACCGGGCTCTCCAGCCGGGTCCCCCGCGCGCCGGACCACTCCCCCGTGGGCTCGACACGGCGCCACACGTCGTACTCGGGGGCGAAGTGCGCAGCGAGCGCCTCGCGGGTGGCGATGGACAGCTCGCCCCTGGCAGCGACCGACGCGTTGCGGCGCTCGAACTCGAGCGGTGCCCCGATCCGCTCGCTGAACCACGCCGACCAGACGTCGGGACGCTCGACGCTGAAGACGCGGTCGACCGCGACGGCGCCCTGGGCGTGGAGGAACTTCGCCGGGCGGCCCTTCGGGATCGGTGCGTCGTCGTCGCCGGCGAGGTAGTGGAGCGCGAACTGCTCGAAGGACATGTCGGCCGTTGACCGCCGGCTGTCGTCGCGGGCGCGGTAGCGCCACCAGGACTCCAGCCAGGCGATCGGCTCACGGAACATCGCCACCAGCTCGTAGGACTCCCGCGGGTGCCCCTGCTCCGCGAGCCCTGCGGCCCGCGTGTGCACAAACCCCCTGGCCGGGAGGTGCTTGCGGGCCGGCGGGGCGCTGACGACCTCGGTGGCGTACGGCGCGAGCGTGCGCTCGAGCGTCGTGCTCGCGGTCTTCGGCAGCGCGAGCAGCACGAAGTCCCGCCCCGGACCGAGCTCGAGGAACGTCATCACCCGCAGATCATCCCGCATCGCCTCGCGCGCGGCTGCGCCTGCCACGGGTGCGTGGGCTAGCCTCGCGCCCGTGCTGATCTCCGACGCGAAACGTGCGCTCTTCGTGCACGTGCCGAAGACGGGCGGGGTGTCGGTGGGCGTCGCCTTCGAGCGTGCCTGCCCCGATGCGCGCAGCAAGGCGCCCGGAGTACGGCCGCCGCTTGGACGGCACGCGCCGTACGAGCGGATCCTGCGCGCGGAGCCGCAGACGGTCGACTACTGGTCGTTCGCGTTCGTGCGCAACCCGTGGGCGCGGATGGTCTCGTGGTGGTCGATGATCCAGGACTGGGACCGCGAGTGGGGGCCGTCGAGCGGACGACCGCAGGGGGCCGACGCCGAGAAGATGCGCGGCAACGACATGTGGCGCGCTGCGGCGGCGTACTCGGGGTTCGAGGAGTTCGTGCTGCGCGGGACGGCTGAGCTGCCCCGTGTGGGGCGTCCGCAGGTCGACTACCTGCGCGCGCCCGACCGCGAGGTCGACTTCGTCGGACGGACCGAGTCGTTCGCCGAGGACCTCCAGGAGGTCGAGCGTCGTCTCGGGGTGGAGCCGACGCGGATCCCGCACCGCAACAAGTCACCGCACGGCAGCTACCGCGACTACTACTCCGACGCCGCGCGCGCGAAGGTCGCCGAGGTCTACGCGGCAGACCTCGACGCCTTCGGCTACACGTTCTGAGCCTGGCCGCGCGTCAGGCCGCGCGGTACTGCAGCCACGCGTCGCTCATGCGGGCGACCTGGCCGGGGGTGAACTGGTACATGCAGGAGTCCTGCGTGTAGTCCATGTAGTTGTGGATCGGGTCGAGCCCGGGAGCGCTGCAGGTGTCGGCGCCGGTCGGGCAGTCGAACTGCGGTCCGGCCTCGGCCGGGGTGTCGGCGACCTGGTCGCCCTGACCGCGGCAGCCGCCCTGAAAGGTGTGGTAGAGCGCCAGCCAGTGGCCGACCTCATGGGTCAGCGTGTCGCCGAGGGCGTACTTGCCGGCGGTGCCGCCCGGCATCGTCTCGTCGAGGATCACGACGCCGTCGCTGCTGCTGAGCTTCTTGGTGGGGAAGGTGGCCCAGCCGAGCAGGTCGTCACCGATGTCGGCGGTCCACACGTTGAGGGTGTTCTTGCCGCCGACGCGGGTGGCGGCCTTCATCTCCTTCTCCACCGGCCCCGGCGTGACCGTGGACCACGTGTTGTTCTCGAAGAAGCGGACGTCGACGAGGTCGAAGCTGAACGGCGTCGCGGCCGAGGACTGGGTGCCGGTGCGGCCGGTGTAGGCCTCGTTGAGGACGGCCACCTGGGACTGCACGAGCTGGCCGAGGCGGTCCTTGGCGGCCTGCGAGGTGCCGACGGGCACGACGACGTGGAAGTAGGTGGGGACCGAGACCGAGCCCGCCGCGAGCGTGGCGGCGTTGTCGAGCTTGGCGTACTGGTCGCCGCGGCCCTGGAAGAGCTCGGGCTCGAGCTTCTTGGAGCCCTCGCGCACGCGGGCCTCGTCGACGGAGTGGCCGTGCTCGTCGACGCACTCGGCGGCACCGGGAGAGGGGGCGAGCGCGATGGCGGGAACGGCAGCGGTGGCGGACAGCGTCGTGCCGGCGAGGGCCAGCGAGCCGGCCACCACGAGGCCGCGAAGGGAACGGGAGTGTCGCATCCGAGATCAACCTGTTCTTCTGGGGGGACAGATGGCCAGCAACCTAACCGGCGCGACGGCCGGATGAACAGACCCTCGTACGCCCCCTGCGGTGGACGTCCTCTTCCGTCGGGGACGCGCCGCTGGCAGATTTCTGGTCGTGGACGCACTCGCGAGCTGGACCAGGACCGAGCACACCGCCGACGTGGCGGGACGCCCCACCACCCACCCGGTCTGGCGCAAGGGCGCCGGGCCGGGCGTGATCGTGGTGCACGAGATCCCCGGCATCACCCCCGAGGTGGTGGCGTTCGCCGAGGAGGTCGTGGCGGCCGGCCACACCGTGCTGATGCCCAGTCTCTTCGGCGCCGACGGCGCGCCGATGACGGCAGCCAACACCGCGAGGGCGATCGGTCGGGTGTGCGTGAGCAGGGAGTTCACCACGCTCCGCACCGGCGAGACGACGCCCGTCGCCGGATGGCTGCGCTCGCTGGCGCGCGACCTGCACGCCGAGGTCGGTGGGCCCGGCGTCGGCGCCCTCGGGATGTGCTTCACGGGCGGCTTCGCCCTCGCCATGATGGTCGACCCCTCGGTCACCGCGCCCGTGCTCTGCCAGCCCAGTGCCCCCTTCGCGGTGACGCCCGGTCGGTCGCGCGACCTCAACCTGTCGCCCGGCGACCTCGACATCGTGAAGGGCCGCTGCGCCGCCGGCCAGCAGGTCCTCGGCCTGCGCTTCCGCTCCGACCCCGCCGTCGGCAAGCGCTTCGACACCCTCACCACCGAGCTCGGCGAGGCGTTCATCCGCGTGGAGTTCGAGGGCAAGGGCCACTCGACCGTCACCACCCACCGGCAGCAGGCCGGGGTCGACGCGGTGCTGGACTTCTTCCGGGAGAAGCTGGGCTCCGGCTGAAGGTCTGTCCTCCTCGGTGGTCGAGCCTCCTTCGGTGGTCGAGTAGCCGGAGCGAGGAACGAGCGAGGCGTATCGAGACCCAGCTCCACTGTCGGACCCCTTCCCTAGACTCGAACGCATGATCGAGACACTGGAGACGGGGCCGGAGGCCGGGGCAGACGCCCTCGGACCCGCAGCCCTGCTCGCCTCGATCAAGGCGTCCCGCTCCATCGAGAACACCGAGGCCGCTCGCCAGCTCGACCTCGCCGCCAGGTGGGCTGACCTGCACCCGCCGGAGTCGATCCACACGGCAGCGACCTTCGCTGTCCCCGGTTGTGAGCACGAGGAGCCGATCGCCGGCCCCGGCACGCCGCTGGTGGCGGAGTTCTCCGTCGCCGAGCTCGGCACCGTCCTGGGCATCACGAGCGTGTCGGCGAAGAAGCTCATCGGCCACGCCCTCGAGCTGCGCCACCGCCTCCCGCGACTGTGGGCCCAGGTCCACGCCGGACGGGTCCCGGCCTGGCGGGCGAGGGCGATCGCCGAGGCGACGATCCACTCGGCCCCCGCGCTGACCGTCGAGGCCGCCCGGTTCGTGGACGCCCAAGTCGCTGCGGTTGCGGGGAAGATCGGCGCCGCCCAGCTCGACCGGCTGGTCGCGGAGACGATCAAGCGGTTCGACCTCGCAGGAGTCGACCCTGCCGCCGATCCGGAGGATGGCTACCTCCACGTCGACCCGCGGCACGTGACGATCCACGACGAGGACGTCCACTTCGCCGGCACCGTCCGGCTGGAGGCCGAGATGGATCTCGCCGACGGGCTCGACCTCCACCAGGCACTCGCGCACGGAGCCGCCACCATCAAGGCCCTAGGGTCCGCGTTGCCGCTCGACGCACGTCGGGCGAAGGCGCTGGGTGACCTGGCCCGGACGCAGACCGCGCTCGACCTCTTCCACCAAGGCCAGACCGCCGGCAGCGGTTTCGAGGCTCGCTCCGCTCGCACCTCAACCACCGATGACGGGCCGGACTTGCCCGCCGCGCGCGAGGTCGTCCTCCACGCCCACTTCGACGCCAACCTGTCCGGCGACACCACGGTGTTCAGTCCCACGGGCCGGCTCGAGGAAGGCCAGCGACTGCTCCTGCTCGACCAGCTCAAGTCGTGGTGCGCAGACTCGCGCACCAAGGTCACGGTCAAGCCGGTCGTCGACCTCAACCAGCCCAAGGCAGCGCCCGGCTACGAGATCCACGACCGGATCCGCGAACACGTCATCCTCCGCGACCGCACCTGCGTCTTCCCGTGGTGCACCCGACCTGCGCGTGGCTGCGACGTCGACCACGTCACCGAGTACGACCATCACGCCGAAGCAGAGGGCCGGCCCCAGCCCGGGCCCACGCACACCGACAACCTCGCAGCCCTGTGCCGGTTCCACCACCGCCTCAAGACCCACAGTGCCTGGCACTACGACACGGTCGCGCCCGGGATCTTCGAATGGACCAGTCCGCACGGCCACCGCTACCGCCGCGACCACACCGGCGCCACGGCGCTCGACCCGCCCGACCCTGGTCCTCCCAGGATCCCGTCACCTCGAAGATGACCCCGCCCCACACCCCGCCACCCACGAGGAGGCGGGGCCGAAGGCACGTCCGGAGCTCGACACGAATGTGCGTGGCGTGTTCCCGCGGCGGACCCGGGTGGGGCGACCGATCAGCAGCAGACGCTCAGTCGCGAGGACCGGGCGGGTAGGCGAACCAGCCGAAACGCTGCCCACTCGCCCGCGCGTCGTCCAGCTGGCGCCGGATCTCGCGCAGCGGAGGGAACGGCTTCTCGACGGGAGGCAGCTTCTCGCGGATTGACGTAGTGGCGTCGCCGGCCCAGAAGACGAGGAAGCGCTCCTCCCGAGGAGTTGAGGCGAACAGCTCGTCGAAGTACGCGAGGAGATCGGCACGGCCCGGCCCGTGCCTCCGGACCACCCGCTCCCACTGGTCGGACGTCAGCAGGACGACGAGATCTTCCCGGCCCCCGTTCCGCACGACGTAGCGGTCCGCGGCCTGCTGCTCGACCTCACCCTGCTGGCCCAGGACCTCCAGCAGCACGGCATGCTGTTCGTCACGGGCGGGCAGATCCGGCTCGTCATCCTCGGATGGCTCGTGTGCCCTGACATGCTCGTAGATGTGGCGCACCAGCCGCATCGCGATGCGGGGCGCGTAGTCCTCGGGCTCGGCGTAGCCGCTCATCTCCCGCCACTCGGCATCGAGCGGAAGCAGCAGCGAACCCTCGCGGGGAACATCGATGTCCTCGGGGAGGTCGAGCACGAAGGCGATGTCGAGCTGGCTGCCGTGGTCTCCTGGGACCACGCCGATCGCCGTCACCTCCACGTCGGTGCCGAATCCGTCGCAGCGGTCGATCCAGTCGTCGCCGAGGCCGCCCCGGGTGACCTCCGGCCCCGGCGGCGCGGTGAGGATCTCGTACAGCTGCTGGGCATAGTCAACGTCATCCATCGTCCACCCTCACCCCATCGACGCGATCAGCTGCCGCACGGTCCGCAGCCCGAGCTGCGACATGTGCGGCGCGGTGTCGCGGTAGTAGGTCCAGCCGCTGATCGCCGGCGCGAGCGCGAAGCCGCGGGCCCGGCGGTAGGCCGCCTCGTCGAGACCGACGGTCTCCCGGTAGAGCCCCGCCACGGACGGAGGGAGCGAGCCCCACATCGCGTTGAGCTCGATCGCCGGGTCGCCGCGCCCGGCGCAGCCCCAGTCGATCACCGCGGCGATTGCGCCGTCGCGGACGAGCAGGTTGCCCTCGTGCAGGTCGCCGTGGAACCAGCGCGGCTCGCCGTCGTACGCCGGAGCGGCCAGCGCGTCGTCCCAGACCGCGAGCACCGCGTCGCGCGAGACCTCGGCGGGGTCGGCGCGGGCGGTCCACCGCCGGACCCACTCGTCCATCGCGGCGAGGGGTCCCCCGCGCCCCTCGGTCGTCACCGGCCCGTCGAGCGCCGGCACCGAGCGGCACGCCCGGACGAACGAGCCGAGCGTGACCGCCCACTCCTCGGGGTCGTACGTCGACGGCGAGGGCGTCGCCCCCTCGATCCACGGCACCACGGTCCAGGGGAACGGGTAGCCCTCACCCGGCTCGCCGAGCGCGAGAGGCGCGGGGATCGGCAGCGGCAGGTGAGGCGCGATGAGGGGCAGCCAGGCGTGCTCGAAGGCGACCGTCCCGGCGGGCCCGGGGATCCGGGGCAGCCGCACGAGCAGCTCGTCTCCGAGGCGGAAGAGCTGGTTGTCCGTCCCGATCGGAGGCAGCCGCCTCAGCGGCAGGTCGGCCCACTGCGGGTGCTGCGCCGCCAGGAGACGGCGTACGTCCCCCTCGTCGACCAACACCTCGTCGTCGTGCATCCCGGTCATCGGACAGGACAGTAGTACCGGCCAGTAGATTGAGCAGGTGAGTTTCCTGCTGCGCCAAGGCGTCGTCGCCGCCCTGACCGCCAACGCCCTGCGTCCCAGCCGCGGTCGCCGCTCCGGCTTCGGCTCGTTCCTCGCCGCGTTCCTCTTCAACGAGGCCGCACCCCAGGTGCTCGCGGTGACAGCGCTCGACGCCGCCGCCCACCTGAGCGCCGGACGGCGGTCGGGGATCCGGGCGAAGGCCGGTCTCGCGCTGGCCGGCGCGAGCGCGCTCGGCCTCGCGAAGGTGGTGCGCCAGAGCCGCCGCTCGTCGGACCACTTCGAGGACGCGCTCGTCGAGGGCCTCGGCGTCGACTACGTCGAGCAGCTCGACGCCGTGCCCGACCCGGCGGACCTGGCCACGGCGTGGCGGCGTCTCGCGCGGCCCTTCAACTTCGCCGACGAGGGCGTGCGCGTGATCAGTGACGTCCCCTACACCGAGGCCGGCAAGCGCGGACACCTCGACATCTACCTCCCGGCCGGCGAGGACGCGATCAAGGACGCCCCGGTCCTGCTCCAGGTCCACGGCGGCGCGTGGACGATCGGCGCCAAGGAGCACCAGGCCCGTCCGCTGATGAACCACATGGCGGCTCGCGGGTGGGTCTGCGTCGCGATCAACTACCGCCTCGCCCCGCGCGACGCCTGGCCCGCGCACATCGTCGACGTCAAGCGCGCGATCGCGTGGGTGCGCGAGCACATCGCCGACTACGGCGGCGACCCCGACTACCTCGCCATCACCGGTGGCTCCGCGGGCGGCCACCTCGCCGCGCTGGCCGCGCTGACCCCCGGCGACCCGGCCTTCCAGCCCGGCTTCGAGGACGCCGACACCAGCGTCCGGGCCGCGGTCCCCTTCTACGGCATCTACGACTTCGCCGGCTCGACCGGGCTGACCAACGCCATCGGGATGCGCGACGCCTTCCTCGGCCCGCGCGTCATGCAGACGACGTGGACCGACTCCCCCGACGTCTACGAGGCCGCCTCCCCCATCCTGCGGATCACGCCGGACGCCCCCGACTTCTTCGTCATCCACGGCGACCTCGACTCCCTCGTGGCCGTGGACCAGGCGCGGCTCTTCGTCGCCGAGCTGCGGCGCACGTCGCGCAGGTCGGTGGTGTACGCCGAGCTGCCCGGCGCTCAGCACGCCTTCGACGTCTACCACTCGATCCGCAGCACCTACGCCGTGCGCGCCGTCGACCGCTACCTCTCCTGGCACTGGAACACCTGGCGCCACGGGCTCGAGGCGGACAGCGGCGTCGAGCCCGGCGATCTGGACGGCGACGCGCGCACCGACCGGAGCGCCTAGGTGACCCTCCCGGCCGACCTCGTCGCCCACGCCCGCGCCGCCAAGGGCTTCATGCCCGAGGACGAGGGCGCCCTCCTGCACCGCTGGGCGCTCGAGCGGCTCCCGCACGGCCCCGCCCTCGAGGTCGGGACCTACTGCGGGAAGTCCGCCGTCTGGCTCGGCGGCGCTGCCCGCGAGACCGGCGGCACCGTCTTCACCGTCGACCACCACCGCGGATCGGAGGAGAACCAGGCCGGCTGGGAGCACCACGACGACACTCTCGTGGACGCCGAGCTCGGTGTGATGGACACCCTGCCCACCTTCCGCCGCACCATCGCCGCCGCGGGGCTCGAGGACCAGGTCGTCGCGGTCGTCGGCAGGTCGGAGACGGTCAGCCGCTGGTGGCGTACGCCGCTCTCGCTCCTCTTCATCGACGGCGGCCACGGCGTCGAGCCCGCCCGCGCCGACTTCCGCGGGTGGCCGCAGTGGGTCATGCCCGGCGGCGTGCTGCTCATCCACGACGTCTTCCCCGACCCCGCGGACGGCGGTCGCCCGCCCTACGAGGAGATCTACCTCCCCGCGCTGGCCGGCGGCGCCTTCACCGAGGTGGAGACCGTCGGCTCGATGCGGGTCCTACGTCGTACGGCGGGGGCCGCCGGCGACCCGGTCGCCGACTGAGCCGTCCTCGGGCAGGCACCCGCACTCGAGGCCGATCTCCGCGAAGTCGGGTGCCAGCGTGGTGCCGCGCATGATGTCGGCACCCGGCGTGCCGTCGGAGAGCGCGTCGACCGCGAGGATGACCGCCGCCGCGGTGTAGGCCGTCTGCTCGGCCGGCCAGTTCACGTCGTCGGGCCAGACGTAGCCGGTCCAGTAGGACCCCTCCTCGGTGCGGAGGTGCTGCATGTCGGCGAGCAGGCGCAGGGCCCGCTCGCGGTCGCCGAGCGCGTCGAGCGCGAGCACCAGCTCGCAGGTCTCCGCGCCGGTCACCCACGGGTTGGTGGACACGCAGCGGATGCCGAGGCCGGGCTCGACGAAGGTGTCCCACCGCGCCGCCAGCAGCGCGTCGGCGGCCGGTCCGCGGACCGCCCCGCCGAGGACGGGGTAGTACCAGTCCATCGAGAAGGTCGACTTGTCCAGGAAGAGGTCGCGGTGCTCGCGCAGCGCGTGCCCGAGCCGGCCGCCGGCCAGCTCCCACTCGACCTGCGGCTCGTCGACCAGCTCGGCGAGCGCCACACCCGCGCGCAGCGAGTGGTAGATGCTCGACGAACCGGCCAGCAGCGCGTCCTCGTTGACGCGCGCGGGCGCACCGTCGTGCCACTCCTGCGACCACGCGACACCGCCGAACGGCAGCTGGAGCGACACGACGAAGTCGAGCGCCCGACGCACCGTCGGCCACATCCGGCGCACGAACGCCTCGTCGCGCGCCACCAGCCAGTGGTGCCAGGTCGCCACGGCGACGTACGCCGACATGTTGGTCTCGCCGGAGTGGTCCTCGACCTCGCCGGCGACGATCTTCATCGGCCACGAGCCGTCGGTCCGCTGCGTGGAGACCGTCCACGCGAAGGCGCGCTCGGCGGCCCCACGCTCGCCGCCGACCATGAGCGCCATCGCCGACTCGAGGTGGTTCCACACGTCGGTGTGCTCCCCCGGCGTCCACGGGATCGCGCCGGACGGCTCCTGCATCGCCACGATGGTGGCCGCGGTCTGCTCGACCTGGGCGCGGGTGAGGACCTGCGTCATGCCGGCTTGCGGAAGTAGAGCACCATGCTCTTGCCGATGAGCGGGTCGAGGACCTTGCCGGCGTACTGCAGCGCCTTCGGGTTCTTCATGATCTCCCACACCAGGAGCTTGTGGTAGCCCCTGGCGAGCGGGTGCTCGTCGTTGGTGACGCCCACCGCGCACTTGATCCACCAGTAGGGCGTGTGCAGGCCGTGGGCGTAGTCCTTGCCGGTGAAGACCATCGCGTCACCCGGTGTGCCGTCGTTGGAACGGCCTGCCTTGGTGACCTTGTCGACGAGCTCCTCGGCCGTGTAGATGCGGATGTGGCCGCCCTCGGCGTTGTGGTAGTCGTCGGAGAGCTTCCAGTTGACGATCTCCGGAAGCCAGCGCGGCACCGAGATCGCGAGCGTGCCGCCCGGGCGCAGCACCCGGACCAGCTCCTTGATGGCGTCAACGTCGGCGTGGATGTGCTCGAGCACCTCGGCGGCGACGATGCGGTCGAACTCGCCGTCGGCGAAGGGCAGGGCGAGCGCGTCGCCCTCCTTCACGTCGGCCTCGGCGCCCGCCGGCACCTCGCCGGCGTCGCGCATCGCGGCGAACCACTCGCGCACGGTCGCGAGCTCGTCGGCGTCGCGGTCGAAGGCGATGACGTCGGCGCCCCGCTTGTACATCTCGAAGGCGTGGCGCCCGGCGCCGCAGCCCATGTCCAGCACCCGGTCGCCGGGGCGCAGGCCCAGGCGGTCGAAGTCAACGGTCAGCACGGTGGGTCTCCTCCTGCTCGCGCGGACCCCGCTCGCGGCGGAAGTCGGCGATGGTCTCCTCGTAGGCGGAGGCGGTGGCCTCGGCGACCGCGCGCCAGCTGAACATCTCCTCGACGCGGGCACGCCCGGCCACGCCCATCGTCGTACGCCGCTCGGGGTCGTCGAGGAGCGCGGCGATCGCCTGCTCCAGCTCGAAGACGTCGCCCGGCGTGACGAGGTCGGCGCACTCGCCGTCGGGGCCGACGACCTCGGGGATGGCGCCTGCGCGCGAGACCACCAGCGGCGTGGCGCACGCCATCAGCTCGGCGGTGGGCAGCGAGAAGCCCTCGTAGAGCGACGGCACGCACGCCACCTCGGCGGAGCCCATCACGGCGACGAGTTCCTCGTCGGTGACGCCGCTGACGAAGGTGACCCGGTCGGCGATGCCGAGCTGGTCGATCAGCTGCTCGGTGCGTCCGCCCGGCTCCGGGCGGGTGACCAGCACCAGCGACACCTCGCGCTCGACGCTCAGCTTGGCGAACGCCTCCAGCAGGGTCGCGATGCCCTTCATCGGCGCGTCGGCGCTCGCCATGGCCAGGATCCGGCCCGGCACGCGCGGCGCGGTGGGCGGGGCGAAGACGTCGTCGACGCCCAGCAGGATGGTCTGCATCCGGTCGGGGTCCACACCGAAGTCGCGCGCCACGTCGCGTCGCGACGACTCCGAGGGGGTGAGCACCTTGCGCAGGCGGCGGGCCACCTTGGTCTGCATCCGCAGGAAGCCGTACCACCGGCGCAGCGTCATCCGCTTGCGCCAGGTGGGCGCGGTCTGGAGGTCGATGCGGCGGTCCATCGTGATCGGGTGGTGGATCGTGGCGACCACCGGCAGGCCGTAGGACTCCAGCTCGAGGATGCCGGGGGCCAGGACCTGGTTGTCGTGGGCGATGTCGAAGTCGCCGGCCCGCTCCTCCATCAGCCGCGCGACGCGCGACCCGAAGGTCTTCGGCTCGGGGAACCCGGCCGTGCACATCGTGAGGAACTCCTCGACGTCGATGCGGTCGCGGAACTCGCGCAGCTTCGGCACGCGGAAGGGATCGGGCTCGCGATAGAGGTCCAGGCTCGGCACCTTGGTCAGCCGCACGCCCTCGTCGAGGTCGGGGTAGGGCTGGCCGGAGAACACCTCGACCTCGTGCCCGAGGCGTACGAGCTCCCGGCTGAGGTGGCGGATGTAGACACCCTGGCCGCCGCAGTGCGGCTTGCTGCGGTACGACAGCATGGCGATGCGCACTGTGGTCTGCCTTTCGCGTCGCTCGATGAAGCCCCCATTATGCCTACTCGTCGGTAGGCACCAGACGCCTCACCCCTCGCTGGAGTGACCGGGGAAGACGTGGGCCGACGGGTCGAGGACCACGGCGGCGTTGTTGACCGCGGTGGCGGCCTCGCCGAAGCCGACCGCGATCAGCCGCACCTTGCCGGGGTAGTCGGTGATGTCGCCCGCGGCGAAGACGCGCGGCAGGTTGGTTCGCATCGAGGAGTCGACGACGACGTGGCGCTTCTCGGTGACCAGCCCCCAGCGCTGGATCGCGCCGAGGTCGGCGATGAAGCCCAGTGCGGCCACGAGAGCCTGCGCCGGGACCACCCGCGGCTCGTGGCCGTCGACGGTGATCTCCACCTCCTCGAGGTGGGCGTCGCCGCGCAGCTCGGTGACCTGGGCGCTGGTGATGATCTCGACGCTGGAGGCCTTCACCTCGGCCACTGTGCGCTCGTGGGCGCGGAAGGCCTCGCGCCGGTGCACCAGGGTCACCGTGGACGCGATCGGCTCGAGGTGCTGCGCCCAGTCGAACGCACTGTCGCCTCCCCCGACGATCACCACGTCCTTGCCGGCGTACGGCGCGAAGCTCGGCACGAAGAACTCCATGCCCCGCCCGACCCAGCCCTCGCCGGCCGGGAGCGGCCGGGGGCTGAACTTGCCGATGCCGGAGGTGATGAGCACGGCTCGGGCCGTGACCGCGGTGCCGTCGTCGAGGGTGACGACCACCTGGTCCTCGCCGTGCTCGAGGGTGGTCGCGGTGCGGTCGAGGAGGTACGTCGGAGAGGCGGTAGCCGCCTGCGCGACGAGCCCCTCGACGAGGTCACGACCCTTGATGCTGGGGAACCCCGCGACGTCGAGGATCGCCTTCTCGGGGTACATCGCGGTGATCTGTCCACCGAGCTCGGGCAGCGAGTCGACGACCGTCACCGACATCCCTCGGAAGCCCGCGTAGTAGGCGGCGTAGAGGCCGGTGGGACCGGCTCCGATGATCAGCAGGTCGGTCGTCACGTCGTCCACGGTGTGATCCTCGCGTCCCGGACGCCCCGCTCACAAGGCATCGAGCTCGCTGACCTTCCACTCGCCGTCCACGTCCTCCAGGCTCACCAGCACCCGGTCGAGGTCGAGGAGCGGCTCCTCGAGCCCGCGACCGGTCGTGCGCTGGTTGACGAAGACCAGCACCCGGGCGCCCGTCGACGTGGCGGTCACGAGCGCGGTGTCGACCACCTCCGCCGACACGACCGTGCGGTCGCGCTGGCCGGAGGTCCCGGTGCCGGCCATCGTGCGGTCGTAGCGGGCCTGCATCGCGCTGGTCATGAGGGCCCGCGCCTGCGCCTTGTCCTCGGCGAGGGTGTCCCAGGAGTAGCTGTAGGCACGGGTGGCAGCCTCCGCGGCGACCTCCCGGACCTCCTCCTTCACGGCCTGCGAGGCGACGGTGGCGTCGGCGGCCTCGGCGGAGGTGACCGACGTCGAGCCCGGACTCCCCTCGCGCACCAGCCAGACGAGGGCGACGGCTGCGGCGACCACCAGGACCGCCAGCACGACACCCGCGCGCCTCACCGCGCTCATCGGACGAACTCCACGGCGCTGGTCAGCCAGCGGCCGTCCTCGCGCACCAGGTCGAGGCGCAGGCGGTAGTAGCGCACCTGCCCCTCGGGTCCGGTGCCGTTGTTGGCGACGGTGCTGTTGGCCGCGACGAGCACGGTCGCGGAGTCGTCGTCGAGGTCCCCCACGCCGAGGGCCACGACCTCGCCGGTGGAGGTGGCCTCGGTGCGCTCGGCCTCGCTGACGAGCGTGTCGCGCCGGGCGGCGTACTGCTCGGCGAAGTCGCCCGTCGCGCCGGCCAGCACGGCGTCGACGACGGCGTCCATGTCCTGGTGGTCGACGGTGAGGAAGGCGACCGCCTCGGCGCGCGCCGCCGCGGCGACCTCGCGCTGGGCGGTCGAGAGCTCGTCGTCGACGTCGCCGCGCGACGTGACCACCAGGCCGAGGGCCACCAGCAGCGCGACGAGCACGACCGCAAGGCCACCGACCACCCGGCGATCCGCCCGCCCGGCCCGTCGTCCGGCCACTCGTCCAGCCCCTCGTCCCGCCACGAGCCGAACCTAGCCCAGCGGAGCGCCACGGCGAGGCTCATCCGCGTGCCTAGACTCCCTCCTCGTGAAGCGACCACTGCGACAACTGGGCACGCACCCGTCCGCCTTGCTGCTGGGCGCTCAGCTCCTCCAGGTGCTCCTGTGGCCCTTCCTCGACGACTCGGTGGTGGGCCGCGCCAGCCTCGGGGGCATCGGCATGCTCGCGGTGGGCGCCGCCGTCCTCGCCGTGCGGCGTACGCCGTCAGCGAGCCGGGTCGTCCTGTTCCTCGGAGCCCCGGCCATGCTGCTGACGCTCGTCGAGCCGGTGTTTCCCGACAACGACGCCGTCGTGCTCGTCTCCGGGCTGCTCCACGCACCGTTCTACGTCTACGTGTCCTACGCGATGCTGCGCTACCTGTTCCACGACGACAAGGTGACCACCGACGAGTACTACGCCACCGGCGCGGCCTTCACCGTCGTGGCGTGGGCCTTCGCCTACGCCTACTCCGTCGTGCAGGTGCTGTGGCCGGACTCGTTCTCCAGCCCGTCCGGCTCGGACCAGAGCTGGTTCGAGCTGCTCTACCTGTCCTTCTCGGTCCTGACCAGCGTCGGGCTCTCGGACATCGTCGCCGTGGGCGCGCAGGCGAGGTCGATCGTCATGGTCGAGATGATGACCGGGGTGTTCTACATCGCGATGGTGGTCTCGCGCATGGTCGGCCTGACCATCCTGCGGCGCCGCTGACCGGGCTCAGTCCTCGTCCTCGTCCTCGTCGTCGAGGAGGCCCTCGCGCTCGGCGGCGGCGACGATGCGGCGTACGTTGTCGATCGAGCCGCAGTCGGCGTCGAGCTGCTTGTTGCGCTCGGTGGCGAAGGCGGTGCCGAGCTCGGCACGGACCTGCTCGCCGACCTCCTCGCGCGCGGGGTTGAGGATGGTGAGCTCCTCCTCGGTGAGGTGGTGGTTGAGCACCTTGGCGAGCTCCTCGACGGCGTCGTCGAAGGCCTGCGTGTCGGTGCCCTTCAGCTCGAGCACGGCCAGCATCGCCTCGTGGCCCTCCGCGTGCTCCTCCTCACCGTGCTCCGCCTCGTGCTCGGTGATCGCGTCCTTGCGGCGCAGCTTGGGGTAGACGTGCTGCTCCTCCGCCTCGGCGTGCGCGACGTGGAGCGCGGCCAGCGCGCGGCGGACGGCGTCGCGGTCGGAGGTGCTGTCGCGCAGGTCGCGCAGCAGCGTCTCGAAGCGCCGGTGGTCGTCGAGGATCAGGTCGATGACGTCGCCGGAGACGGGGCGACCGAGGTCGATGGAGGTGCTCATGGCACCGAACCTAACGACCGCGCTCGGATCAAGCACGCCGCCCACCTCCCGGCGGGTGGGCTGGCGCCTATTCTGGCGACGTGCCAGGCATCGAGGTGTGGAGTCAGTTCGACCACGACCCACGCCGCCCCGACAACGCAGCCATCCGGGCCTCCGACCGCGACCGCGCCGTGATCGAGGGCGTCCTCGCCGACGCCTTCGCCGAGGGACGGCTCACCCGCGCCGAGTACGACGAGCGCGCCGAGGCCGCGCTCTCCAGCCGTACGCTGGGCGACCTGGTGCCGCTCGTCGAGGACCTGCCCGTCGCGCGGGCACCGAGGGCGGGCAGTGTCGACCTCCAGCAGCAGGCCGTCCGGAAGTGGGAGGCCGACCGGCGGGAGGCGCTGCTGGGGCTGATCGGGCTGTCCGCGCTGCTGTGGACCATCTGGGCCGTCACCATGTGGGGAGAGTTCCCCTGGCCGCTGTTCCCCATGGGCTTTGCCCTGATGAACCTTGCGCGCGTCGTCGTCAACAAGCGCGACATCGTCGAGGAGCACGCTCGCCGGTTGGAGAAGAAGCAGCAGAAGGAGCTCAGGCGGCGCGAAGACGGTCCTTGATCCGTCGATCAGGGTTGTGCGGTGTCCATGGTGCACCTCCCGCACCATCACCACCGCACAGCACGGTCTGGACGCCCGCGTCCTGCTCCTACTTCGTCGCCTCCATCATCTGGCGCAGCTCCTTCTTGAGGTCGCTGATCTCGTCACGCAGGCGTGCCGCCACCTCGAACTGCAGCTCGGCGGCCGCGGTCTTCATCTGGTCGGTGAGGCCCTGGATGAGCTCGGCGAGGTCGCTGCTGGGGATGCCGGCGGTGTCGGGTGCCTCCGCGTGGATCCGCGACAGCGCGGGCGTCGGCGACTTCCCGGCCTTGACTCCCCCGGCGCGCCCCTTCTGACCGACGTCGGCCCAGGTGCGGAGCAGCTCCTCGGTGTTCTCGTCCTCGCGGGCGAGCATCTCGGTGATGTCGGCGATCTTCTTGCGCAGCGGCTGCGGGTCGATCCCGCGCTCGGTGTTGTAGGCGACCTGGATCGCACGGCGACGGTTGGTCTCGCCGATCGCGTTCTCCATCGAGGGCGTGATCTTGTCGGCGTACATGTGGACCTGGCCGGACACGTTGCGAGCCGCACGACCGATGGTCTGGATGAGCGACTTGTCCGAGCGCAGGAAGCCCTCCTTGTCGGCGTCGAGGATCGCGACCAGCGACACCTCGGGGAGGTCGAGGCCCTCGCGGAGCAGGTTGATGCCGACCAGGACGTCGTACTCGCCCATGCGCAGCTCGCGGAGCAGCTCGATGCGGCGCAGCGTGTCGACCTCGGAGTGGAGGTAGCGGGTGCGGATGCCGGCGTCGAGGAGGTAGTCGGTGAGGTCCTCGGACATCTTCTTGGTCAGCGTGGTGACCAGGACGCGCTCGTTCTTGTCGGCGCGGGTGCGGATCTCGTGGATCAGGTCGTCGATCTGGCCCTTGGTCGGCTTCACGACGACCTCGGGGTCGATCAGGCCGGTCGGGCGGATGATCTGCTGCACCGTGCCGTCGATGCCGCCGACCCGGTCGAGCTCGTAGTTGCCCGGCGTCGCGGAGAGGTAGATCGTCTGGCCGATCCGCTCGAGGAACTCCTCCCACCGCAGGGGGCGGTTGTCCATGGCGCTGGGCAGGCGGAAGCCGTGGTCGACGAGGTTGCGCTTGCGCGACATGTCGCCTTCGTACATGCCTCCGATCTGCGGCACCGCGACGTGGGACTCGTCGACGACGAGCACGAAGTCCTCGGGGAAGTAGTCGAGCAGGGTGTTGGGCGCGCTGCCGGGCTGGCGGCCGTCCATGTGCATCGAGTAGTTCTCGATGCCCGAGCACGAGCCGACCTGGCGCATCATCTCGACGTCGTAGGTCGTGCGCATCCGCAGCCGCTGCGCCTCGAGCAGCTTGCCCTGCTTCTCGAAGGTCGCGAGCTGGTCGTCGAGCTCGAGCTCGATGCCCTTGATCGCGCGCTCCATCCGCTCCGGGCCGGCGACGTAGTGGGTCGCGGGGAAGACGTGGAGCTCGGTGTCCTCCGAGATCACCTCGCCGGTGATCGGGTGGAGCGTCATCAGCCGCTCGATCTCGTCGCCGAAGAACTCGACGCGGACCGCCAGCTCCTCGTAGACCGGGAAGATCTCGAGGGTGTCGCCGCGCACGCGGAAGGTGCCGCGGGTGAAGGACATGTCGTTGCGCGTGTACTGGATCTCCACCAGGCGGCGCAGCACCGAGTCACGGTCGTGCTCCTCACCGACCTTGAGGCGCAGCATCCGGTCGACGTACTCCTGCGGGGTGCCGAGGCCGTAGATGCACGACACCGTCGAGACCACGATCGTGTCGCGGCGCGTGAGCAGGCTGTTGGTCGCGCTGTGACGCAGCCGCTCGACCTCCTCGTTGATGGAGGAGTCCTTCTCGATGTAGGTGTCGGTCTGGGGGACGTAGGCCTCGGGCTGGTAGTAGTCGTAGTAGGAGACGAAGTACTCGACGGCGTTGTCCGGGAAGAGCTGGCGCAGCTCGTTGGCGAACTGGGCGGCGAGGGTCTTGTTGGGCTGGAGCACCAACACCGGGCGCTGGACCTGCTCGGCCACCCACGCCACCGTCGCGGTCTTGCCGGTGCCGGTCGCGCCGAGCAGCACGACGTCCTGCTCGCCGCCGTTGATCCGCTCGACGATCTCCTTGATCGCCGCCGGCTGGTCGCCGGAGGGCTCGTAGTCGGAGACCACCTTGAAGGGGGCCACCCGGCGCTGGAGATCGGTGACTGGACGCATGCGTCGAGCCTACGGGCCGCCACCGACAGCGGGTCCCACCCCTTCTCGGGGGTGAGGCCTAGGATCGAGCGATGGATCAGACGGAGACCGGGGCCAGGCCCCGCACCTGGGCCCTCGTGCTGGCTGCAGGCTGGGGGATGCTCGGCCTCTGGGTGCTGTCGACGGGCTGGACCTGGCTGGGCCTTGCTCAGATGAGCCTCGCCGCGGCCTACCTCGTCTCGACCTTCTCGCCGCGCTTCGCGGCCTTCATGGACCGGCCCCCGTTCGGACGCAGGAAGCGCGAGCCGTCGCGTCGCGCCGGTGTGTGAGTGGACGCCGTCGCTACATTGTCCGCGTGACCGTCGCCCGCTTGTTGACCACCGCGCGGCGGACCCTGCTCGGCCTCCTCGGACTGCAGGTCGGACTGGCTGTGGCGCTGTCGCTCGTCGACTCCTACCGCCGTCGCGGCAAGAAGCCGAAGCCGTTCCCGGTCACCGGCCCGGAGACCGTGCCGGTCGGGGACGGACTCATCACGACCTACACCTTCGGGCGCGACCTCTACGACGACATGCTGGCCGCGATCGACGGGGCGAAGAAGCAGATCCTCTTCGAGACCTACATCTGGAAGGGCGACGAGATCGGGTGGAAGTTCAAGACCGCCCTCACCGCCGCTGCTGACCGCGGCGTCGACGTCCACTGCATCTACGACGGCTTCGCCAACATGGTCGTCTCCCCCGCCTTCAAGCGGTTCTCCCCCTCGCTGAAGGTGCTGCGCTACCCCGTCTGGACCGCCGGCCTGCGCTTCTGGGACCTGCGCCACTACGGCCGCAACCACCGCAAGATGCTGGTCGTCGACGAGGAGGTCGCCTTCCTCGGCGGCTACAACATCGGCTCGGCGTACGCCACCGAGTGGCGCGACACGCACGTGCGGATCACCGGCCCGGGCGTGTGGGACCTCAAGCGCGCCTTCGCCGACTTCTGGAACCTCAACCGCCGGCACCGCCTGCGGCGCAGCGAGCGCCCGCTGCTGCTCGAGACGGCCTCGCACTGGGACCCGCAGATCCGCATCCACCGCAACAGCCCGCGGCAGTGGAACTTCCCGATCCGCAGCATGTACCTCGAGGCCATCAACCGTGCCAGCCGCAACATCTGGCTGACCACCGCCTACTTCCTGCCCGACCAGGACTTCGTCGACGCGCTGACCGACGCAGCGCGCCGCGGGGTCGACGTACGCATCCTGCTGCCGCTGAAGTCCAACCACATCGTCGCGGACTGGATCTCGCGCGGCTACTACGGCCAGCTGCTCGCGTCGGGGGCGCGGATCCTGCGCTTCAAGGACGCGATGGTGCACGCCAAGACCGCCACCATCGACGGCAGCTGGGCCACCGTCGGCACGGCCAACATCGACCGGCTCAGCCTCCAGGGCAACTACGAGATCAACATCGAGGTCATCGACCCCGACTTCGCAGCCGTGATGGAGCGGGTCTTCCTCACCGACGAGGGCAACTGCCTCGAGCTCACGCTCCACGAGTGGGAGGCGCGCGACCTCAACCGGAAGTTCACCGAGAGCTTCCTGGCGCCGCTGCGCCCCCTGCTCTGACGCCCTACCTCGTCGGCAGGTGCGTCGGGATGCTCATCCGCGGGCCGCGGCGCGGGCGCTGCTGCCCGCCGGCCATCGCCATCGCGGCGGCCCGGCCGCGGTGGGGGCGATAGGGCTCGAGGAGCTCGGCCATCTCGTCGTCGGTGACGTCGTGGCCGACGAGCGCCCAGCCGATCCAGTTGGCGAGGTGGTAGTCGCCGAAGCTCACCGCGTCGGGGTCGCCGAGGGCCCGCTGGCGCACCTCCGCGCTGGTCCACACGCCGATGCCGCGCACGGAGCGCAGCCGCTTGTCGGCCTCCTCGACCGACACCTCGGTGATCCGCTCCAGCGACGACGCGAGCCGGCACGCGGTGACGAGGGTGCGGGACTGGGCGGGCTGGACGCCGAGCCGCAGCCACTCCCACGACGGGATCGCGGCGATCGTCGCCGGCGTCGGCTGCACCATCAGCCGCAGGGCCGCGACCGGGCCCGGGGCAGGCTCGCCGTGGCGGCGTACGAGCTCGCGGAAGGAGCCGAAGGCCTGCTTGCCGGTCACCTTCTGCTCGAGGATCGACGGCACCAGCGACTCCATCACCAGGCCGGTGCGGCCGATGCGCCAGTGCTGGTGGCTGCGCCAGCCGGCGGCGACCTCGGGGTGGTGGTGCGCCTCGAACCCGCTCGGGTCGTCGTCGGCGCCGAGCAGGCCCGGCATCGACTCGAGCGCCCAGTCGGCGCCCGGTCCCCACGCCCGACCGAGGACGTCGCCCGTCGAGGGCCGCGGCAGGATCGCCAGCGTCGCCGGCCCGCTCGGCGTACGCATGGCGCGCCAGATCCGTCCCGACTCCTCGTGGCGCTGGGTCGGGTCCCCCGCGCCGCGACGCTGGGGCCGCAGGACCTGCGCAGGAGAGCACGGCCAGCCCGGCACCCAGGTGCGGGTGCGCTCGGGCTCGGCGGGTGGCATGGCGTCGACGGTAGACGAGGCCACCGACCGCGACGAGGGATAGGTTGCCGCCCATGGGTGAATCACCGAACACGCGCGATCTCGAGGACGGCATCGAGAAGGACTTCTCGCGCTCGATGTCCTACGGCGACTACCTGCGGCTCGACGTCCTGCTCTCCGCCCAGCAGCCCCTGTCGGACCCCCAGCAGCACGACGAGCTGCTCTTCATCGTGCAGCACCAGACCAGCGAGCTGTGGCTCAAGCTGATGATCCACGAGCTCCGCTCGGCCCGCGCGTTGCTGCGCTCCGACGACCTGTCCCCCGCCCTCAAGCGGATGGCGCGGATCAAGCACATCCAGCACACGCTCACCGACCAGTGGTCGGTGCTCGCGACGCTGACCCCGAGCGAGTACGCCGAGATCCGCCCGTTCCTCGCCACCAGCTCGGGCTTCCAGTCCGCGCAGTACCGCGAGGTCGAGTTCCTGCTCGGCAACAAGAACGCCGACATGGTCGACGTCTTCTCCCACGACGAGGGCGCGCGCGCCGCGCTGGACGAGCTGCTCCACGAGCCCTCGCTCTACGACGAATTCCTCGCCCACCTCGCCCGCCAGGGGTACGCCGTCCCGCAGCGGCTGCTCGAACGCGACTGGACGCAGCCGCACACCACCGACCCCGAGCTCGTCGAGCTCTTCGCCTCCGTCTACGCCGCTCCCGCCGAGCACTGGGGCGTCTACGAGACCTGCGAGGAGCTCGTCGACATCGAGGACGCCTTCCAGCAGTGGCGCTTCCGCCACCTCCAGGTCGTGCAGCGGGTCATCGGGCACAAGGTCGGCACCGGCGGGTCGTCGGGCGTGGACTTCCTCCGCCGCGCGCTCAGCCTGACCTTCTTCCCCGAGCTCTACGAGGTGCGCACGCGCATCGGCGAGTGACCCTCGCCCCCAGCCTCACCCCGGCCTAGGCTGCACACGTCGCTCGCCTCGGGCGTCGTACGCACCACCCGACCTCGAGTGAGGACCACCCCGTGCCCGTCCGCAGCCTTCGGCAGGAGGAGGCCGTCGAGCGCGCGGCCCTCCTGTCGGTCACGTCCTACGACATCGCGATCGACCTCACCGACCTGGTCGAGGGTCCTGACTTCCGCGCCGTCAGCACGATCCGCTTCGCGGCCACGGCGGGGGCGTCGACGTTCGTCGACTGCTGCGCCGAGGTCGAGTCGGCCACGCTCAACGGTGAGCCGCTGCCGGCGGCCCACGAGGGCCGGATCGCGCTCGACGGGCTCGCGGAGGACAACGAGCTGATGATCGCCACCGTCCAGCGCGACACCCAGCACGGTCGCGGGGTCCACCGCGCGGTCGATCCCGGCGACGACAACGTCTACCTCTGGACCTCCTTCGAGCCCGACGAGGCGCGCTACGCCTGGGCCTGCTTCGACCAGCCCGACCTCAAGGCGCCGCACGCCTTCACCGTCACCGCCCCCGCAGCGTGGACCGTCGTCAGCAACTCCGGCGACCCGCTGGTCGAGGACGTCGACGGTGGTCGGCGGTGGACCTTCGAGCCGACCCCGGCGCTGTCGACGTACAACCCGGTCGTGGTGGGTGGGCCGTTCGTCGAGGTGCGGCAGGAGGCCGGCGGCCACGACCTCGGCCTCTACGCCCGCCAGACCCTCGCCTCGGCGTTGGAGCGCGACGCCGAGCAGCTCTTCACCCTCACCGCGCAGGGCCTGGAGTTCTTCGGCGACCGCTTCGGCATGCCCTTCCCACAGCGGTCCTACGACCAGGTGTTCCTGCCCGAGTTCGGCGGGGCGATGGAGAACTACGGCTGCGTCACGTGGTCCGACGCCATCCTGCGCCGCCACGAGCCGACCACTGCCGAGTGGCAGGTGTTCGCCAACGTGCTGCTCCACGAGATGGCGCACATGTGGTTCGGCAACATCGTCACGATGCGCTGGTGGGACGACCTCTGGCTCAACGAGGCCTTCGCCGAGTTCGCCTGCATGTGGGCCGCCGAGCGCGCGACCGCCTACGGCGACACGGCCGCCAACAACCTCGTCGGCGACAAGCTCAACGCCTACCTCGCCGACCAGGGCCCTGCCTCGCACCCGATCCGCCAGCCCGTGCCGACCGTCGCGGACGCGGAGTCGATCTTCGACTCCATCACCTATCCCAAGGGCGCGGCGGTGCTCAAGCAGCTCATGCACTTCGTCGGCGAGGACACGTTCTGCGTCGGCATGAGCGCCTACTTCGCCGAGCACGCGTGGGGCAACACGACCCTCGACGACCTCGTCGGGGCGCTCGAGCAGGCCAGCGGTCGCGACCTCCAGCCGTGGCGTACGGCCTGGCTGGAGACCGCCGGCGTCGACCGGCTCGGCATCGAGCAGACCGACGAGGGGCTCGTGCTCACCGCGGTCGGCGCGCACGGTGCCCCGCACCCGCAGGTGGTGGGCGTGGGCGCCTACCGCCGCACCGGCGAGACGCTCGAGGAGGTGGGCTCGGTCCGCGTGGAGGTGGCCGGCGAGCGCACCCAGGTCGAGGGCCTGCCCCCCGCCGACCTCTACCTGGTCAACCATGACGACACCACCTTCGCCACCACCCGCCCCGACGCAAACGGGCGCCAGGTGCTGGTCAGCCACCCCTCCGGACTGCCGACGACGCTGGCACGCGCCGTGGCGATGGCGACGGTGTGGGACATGCTCTCCAACGGCGACGCCACGGCGGCCGAGGCGGTGGGCGCGCTCACCGACGTGCTCCGGGTCGAGACCGTCGAGACGGTCGCCGAGCCCTGCCTCGAGCTCGCCCTCGACGCCGCCCAGCGGTGGGCACCGGAGTCCGCACGCGCCGCCCTCGAGGCGCAGGTCGCCGCTGCCGCTCGCCAGATGGTCGACGCCGGGGTGTCCCGGCAGGCTGCCCTGCGCGCGCTGGCGGGCACCGCGACCGGCGAGGACGACCTCGCCGCCGTGCGCGAGCTGGCCGGTGACGACCTCGACCTGCAGTGGTACGTCCTCGAGCGCCGGGCCGAGCTCGGCGAGGTCGACGCCGACGCCGTGGAGGCGCTGCTGGAGCGCGACCCCGACCCCGACGCGTGGGTCCGCGCCCTCGCCGTACGCGCCAGCTCACCCTCGGCCGAGGCCAAGGAGGAGGCGTGGACCGCCGTGGTGGGGCGCACCGTGCCGATCCAGGCCGCGCGCACCGTGGCGGCCGCCTTCTGGCGCCCGGGTCAGGACGACGTGCTGGCTCCCTACGCCGCGCGCTACCTCGAGGCCGTCCCGACCCTGCACGAGGGCGGGATGATCCCGGGCCTCGCGCTGACCGCCAGCCTCTTCCCGGTGTACGCCGTCGACGAGGCGTGGGTCGCGCGCGCCCGCGAGGTGGCGGCCGCCGAGGCGGCGCCGGTCGTCGTCGGCTCGCTCACCGAGCGCTCCGAGCTGGTGCTGCGGATGCTGCGCGCCCGCGCGCTCTGAGGCAGGCCGCTCAGGCGATCCCGGTGAGCGCCGCGGACCGCTCCCACAGCCCGTCGATGATCGCGCGGTCGCTCGCCTGCTTGTTCTCGCGGCCGTCGGGGGTGAAGCGGCTGAAGTAGCGGCCGTCGAGCTCCTCGTCTGCCCCGCGCTCGGCGAGGACGACGAGCGGCGCCGCGCCCTCGGGGACGCTGATCGTGGCGAAGCGCTTCAGCGGCGTGCGGTAGAGCAGCCCGACGACCCGCGAGTCGCGACCGAAGGAGCTCCCCACCGGGCCGGGGTGGACGGCGACCGAGACGATCCCGTCGTCGGACCATCGGTCGGAGGCGCCGCGGGTGAAGACGATGTTCATCAGCTTGCCGGTGCCGTAGGCCGCGAACTCGCGCGCCTTGCGGTGCTCGTAGTCGAGGTCGTCGAGCACGACCTTGCCCATCAGGTTGGCGATGCTGGACGTGTTCACCACGAGCGAGCGACCCGCGGCGGCGAGCTTCGGGTGGAGGAGGTTGGTGAGCAGGAAGGGCGCGAGGTGGTTGACCTGGAAGTTCGGCTCGTGGCCGTCGGCGGTCGTCCGGGACGGGGAGAAGGTGCCGCCGGCGTTGTTCATCAGCACGTCCAGCGTGCCGACCCGCTCGGCGACCTGCTCGGCCAGGCGGCGTACGTCGTCGAGGCGGGAGAAGTCGGCGACGAGGGGTTCCGTTCCGACGGCCTCCGCGACCGGCCGCAGCTTGTCGAGGGAGCGACCGGTGACGTGCACCGTCGCGCCCCGCGCCGCCAGCACGCGCGCCGCCTCGGCGCCGATCCCGTCGCTCGCCCCGGTCACCAGGACCGTACGGCCCGCCATCGTCTGCTCAGTCATGCCCCGAGCCTAGGTGGGGCGTGATGAGGGAGGAGAAGTGGAGCGGACGCGAGGATTTGAACCTCGACCATCTCCCTGGAAGGGAGCCGTGCTGCAACTACACCACGTCCGCAGGACCGACCCTTGCGAGCCGGCAGGTGACAAGTGTGGACCACTCCCCCGGCCGTCCGGCCACCGGGTCGGCGGCTAGGTTGACGCCGTGTTCCACGTGATGTTCCTCGAGCCCCGGATCCCGCCCAACACGGGCAACGCGATCCGCATGGTGGCCGGGACCGGAGCGACCCTGCACCTGGTCGAGCCGCTGGGCTTCGACCTGTCCGAGCCGCAGCTCAGGCGCGCCGGGCTGGACTACCACGACCTCGCGTCGGTGGTGGTCCACCCCGACCTCGACACCGCGCTCTCGAGCGAGGCGCTGGCGGGCTCCCGGGTCTTCGCGTTCACCGCCCACGCGACCCGCTGGCACACCGACGTGGCGTTCGAGCCCGGCGACGTGCTGCTCTTCGGTCCGGAGCCGACCGGCCTGCCGGACGAGGTGCTGGCGCACGCCCGGGTCACCGACCGGCTCCGGATCCCGATGCTGGCAGGCCGCAGGTCGCTGAACCTGTCGAACTCCGCGGCCGTCGTGACCTACGAGGCGTGGCGCCAGCAGGGGTTCCCCGGCGCCCAGTGAGCCGTCAGGCTCAGAGGAGCCGTCCGCAGGTGGGCCACGGCGAGCGGCCGCGCTGCTTGTAGAGCAGCTTCGCGCGGAAGGTCTGCTCGCCGGCCGAGGCAGCGGTCGGGAGGCCGGAGCCGCCCACGCTGCGCCACGTGCCGAGGTCGAACTGGTAGAGCCCGTAGTAGCCGGCCGGGTTCACCGCGCGCGGGTTGCCGCCGGACTCGCAGTTGGCGAGCGCGCCCCAGTTGAGGCCGTTGGCACCGGCGACGGCGTACGCCTTGCGCCCGACGAGGACGCGGCGCGGACGCGGGTCGCGGACCATCTTCTTCTTCACCACGCGGTACTTCACCGGCTTGCCGTTGTGCAGCGTCTTCACGGCGACGACCTTGCGGACCCCGGGACGGCCCTTGCGCACGACCTTGCGGACGCCCGGCTTGAGCTTCGTGGTGAAGACCTCGACGGTGCCACGGCGCACCTTCTGGCGCTTGGCCTTGCGCTCCTTCACCACGTCGGTGACGCGTACGACGTCGCCCTGGCGCAGGCGCTTGCGCTTGCCCGAGACCTCGCGGCCGTCGCGGACGACGTCGACCAGGTCGTTGCCGTCCGCCGGGACGCCGTAGGCCTCGAGGAGCTGGCCGGGCCAGGCCTGGGGCGTGACGGCGACCTCGACGGGGGCCGCGTCGGCGACCTTGAGGCGTACGTCGACCGGCTCGGCGCTCGACGCGGCCGACGCGCTGCCGGGGACGAGGGTCAGCGCCAGCGCGGACGCGGCGATGGTGGCGGCGACGCCGCGGGAGCGGGCGAACAGGGCAGGTGTGGTGGTGGCACGCACGTGCTTCGGACCTCACATGATCGGGGGTACGCCTCCGGGGCGCTCGGACGCGGCGCCGTCTCGGGCGCCGGGACCGCGGCCAGCGCTCGCCTCGCGAAGGGAGGCGCCTCGTCGTCGAGGGGGCGACTGCGGTGGCTCCACCAGAACACGGGGCGTGCGCGAGTGTCGAATCGACCCTGCCCGTCCCCGGCTGCCGGGGTCGCGCCGTGTGAGTGACTTCACGCAGCGCGCCCCCGGGACCGGCGCTCAGCGAGCGGGCGTGTAGATCAGCTTCTTGTTGACGAACTCGTCGATGCCGTAGGGGCCGAGCTCGCGACCGACGCCGGAGCGCTTCGTGCCGCCGAACGGGAGGTCGGCGGCAGAGCCCTGGGCGCTGTTGATCCACACCATGCCGGTGTCGAGCTGGTCGGCGACCTGCTGCGCCTGCTCGGTGTCGGAGCTCCAGACCACCCCGCCCAGGCCGAAGGACGAGTCGTT
The DNA here is from genome assembly GCA_964021995.1 of Nocardioides furvisabuli. GTDB lineage: Bacteria > Actinomycetota > Actinomycetes > Propionibacteriales > Nocardioidaceae > Nocardioides > Nocardioides furvisabuli_A. The sequence goes on from CAXHZJ010000012.1 coordinate 159,634, forward strand.
GGCCAGCGCGACGGCCTCGGCGGCGTCGGCGACGCGGTAGACGACGGCCGCGGGACCGAAGAGCTCCTCGCTGTAGGCACGCATGTCGGGGGTGACGTCGGTGAGCACGGTGGCCTCGACGAAGGCCCCGGGACGGTCGAGCCGCTTGCCGCCGGTGCGGAGCGTCGCACCCTTCGACACGGCGTCCTCGACCTGCTCGAGGAGGTTGGTCGCGGCGGTCTCCGACGACAGCGGGCCGAAGCCGGTGGTGCTGTCGAAGGGGTCGCCGGGCTTGAGGCCGGACATCGCGGCGGTGAACTGCTCGACGAAGTCGTCGTACAGCTCGTCGACGACGATCATCCGCTTGGCGCCGTTGCACGCCTGGCCGGCGTTGCCCATCCGGCCGCGCACGGCGGACTTCACCGCGGCGCCGAGGTCGTCGGCGTCGAGGAGGATGAACGGGTCGGAGCCGCCGAGCTCGAGGACGACCTTCTTCAGGTGGCGACCGGCGACCTCGGCGACGGCGGAGCCGGCCCGCTCGGAGCCGGTGACCGAGACACCCACCAGGCGCGGGTCGGCGATGATGTCGGCCGACTGGTCGTTGGTGGCGAAGAGGTTGATGTAGGCGTCGGCCGGCAGCCCGGCGTCGGCGAAGACCTGCACGATCGCGAGCGCCGACTCCGGGCACTGCGGCGCGTGCTTGAGCAGGATCGTGTTGCCGACCATCAGGTTGGGCGCGGCGAAGCGGGCCACCTGGTAGTAGGGGAAGTTCCACGGCATGATCCCGAGCAGCGGACCGATCGCCTCCTTGCGCACGACCGCGCTTCCGCCCATGGCGGGGTCCAGCGGGGTGTCGGCGAGCAGCGCGGCGCCCCGGTCGGCGTAGTAGCGGAAGATCGAGGACACGAGCTTGAGCTCGCCCTTGCCCTCGCGCAGCGGCTTGCCCATCTCGCGGGCGATGATCGCCGCGAGGTCGTCGGCGCGCTCGTCGTAGAGGTCGGCGACCTTGCGCAGGATCGTCGCGCGCTCGTCCAGGGTGGTGGTGCGCCACTCGCCGTACGCCGCATGGCTGCGCGCGAGCGCGTCCTGCACCTCGGCGTCGGTGGCGGTGGGGAACTCCTTCTCGACCTCACCGGTGGCCGGGTTGACGACCTGGTAGTCGCTCATCGTGACTCCTCTCGAACGGGGCGGGGACGGGCGTGCTCCCCTGTCCGAACGTACGGTCGCCCGCCGGCATCACAAGGGCCCGACGGGGTGAGGAGTCACACCGTCGCGATCGGGAATGGGCGGACCGGACTCAGCCGCCGGCGAGCTCGCGGCTGCGCTGGTCGATGCCCAGCTCGCCGTAGGGGTAGTCGGTCGCGGCGAGGTCGCTGGCCTCGTCGAGGCTGGCCTGCTCCTCGGCCGTCAGCTCGAGCCCGGCGGCCTTGAGGTTGGCGGCGAGCTGCTCGGTCGTGCGAGCGCCGAGGATCGTGGACACCACGGCCGGGCGGTTGTTGACCCACGCGAGCGCGACCTCGGCCATCGAGGTCCCGCGGTCGGCGGCGACGCGCTCGACCGCGTCGATGATCCGCCAGGTCCGGTCGCTGCCGCGACGGTCGTACGCCTCCATCCCGCGGCCCGGGTCCTCCCCCAGCCGGGTCTCGCCGGTGGGGCGCTGGTCGCGGGTGTACTTCCCCGACAGCCAGCCGCCGCCGAGGGGGCTCCAGGGCAGCAGGCCCATCCCGGCGTCGAGCGCGGCCGGCACGACCTCCCACTCGATCTCGCGGACGATCAGGCTGTACTGCGGCTGGAGCGTCACCGGCTCGCGCAGGCCGAGGGCACGGGCGGTCAGTACCGCCTTGGTGAGCTGCCACCCGGTGAAGTTGGACAGTCCGTAGTAGCGGATCTTGCCCGCCTGGACGAAGCCGTCGAGCGTTCGGAGCGTCTCCTCCATCGGCGTGTGCGGGTCGAAGGCGTGGACCTGGTAGAGGTCGACCGTGTCGACCCCGAGGCGACCGAGCGACGCGTCGAGCGCGCGGGTGAGGTGGCGCGCGGACAGCCCGTTGCCGTTGGGGCGGGAGTCGGTGGCGAACCTGCCCTTCGTGGCGAGCACGACGGACTCGGTGACGTCGGCCGGCCGGTCGGCGAGCCACCGGCCGATGATCTCCTCCGACACTCCGGCCGAGTAGACGTCAGCGGTGTCGACGAGCGTCCCGCCGGACTCGACGAACAGGTCGAGCTGCTCGTGGGAGCCGGCCTCGTCGGTCTCGGCGCCGAACGTCATGGTGCCGAGGCACAGCTCTGAGACGGCGCAGCCACTCTTGCCCAGCAGTCGGTATCGCATGGATCCACCCTAGACACGGACCCGGCGGCCCGGGGTCCGGCGAGGTCAGCGGCCGGCGGGCACCGTGACGGTCGAGCGATCGACGGCAGCGCGTACGACGTCGGTCCCGGCGTAGCGCACGACCACCGGCTTCTCACCGGCACGAAGGCCTCTCAGCACGGCCCGCGCCTTGCCTGCGACGACCTGGACCTCGACCGTTCGTCCGCCGACGGTGATGCTCATCGCGCCGTCGGGTCGGGGCGCGCCCACGGCGCGCACGCGGACGTCCACAGCGACACGCTTGCGCGAGGCGTCGGCGCGCACCTTGAGGGTGGGCGTCGTCGTGACCATCGGCACGGCGACGGTCTCGGTGGTGCTGCGGAAGTTGCGCCGCGACAGCGTGATCTCGACCGACAGGCTGCGGCCGACGTCGGCCTTGCGGACCGTGTAGGTCGGCCGCGTTGTCCTGGCGATGCGTACGCCGTCCCGGAGCCATCTGTAGGTGGCCGTCGCGTCGGTGGGCTTCACGCTCCCCGCGCGGACGGTGAGCTTCTTGCCCACCGTCGCCGTGCCCTTCACTCGGGACGGGCTGGTGATCTGCACCGGCTTGGCGAGGACCGGGCCGGTCTCGACCGCGGTGGCCCTCGACTTCTTGTAGCCGGTCGCGCTGGCGATGGTGCGCGCGCTGATCCGCTTGTCGATGTGGTCCCGCGTCAGCACCAGCGAGGCCCCGGTGGCGCCGTCCAGGGCTGTGCCGTTGGCGTACCACTGGATCGCGACCTTCTTGGGCTGCGGCGCCCACGACGGGGGCGTGAGGCTCAGCGTCTGACCGACCTCCGGCACACCCTGGATCGTCGGCTGCGCGGTGGGCTGGAAGACACCCGGTGCGACGGGAGCGGTCGCGAGGCTCGCCCGGCCGGCGGTGTAGCCGCTCAGCTCGGCGGTCACCTCGGCAGTGAGGGTCTTGCCCTTCACGTCGGGCGTGGGCACGTAGGAGGGGGTGGTGGCGCCGGGGATGGCGGCACCGTCGGCGAGCCACCGGATGGCGACGCTGCTGGGCGTGGGCGTCCACGCTCCCGTCGCGACCTCGAGGGGTGCGCCGACGGCCGGGGAGCCGACGATGGCAGGAGCCGTCGTGGGTGCGACCACGCGGTCGTTGAAGTGGATGAAGCCCGAGGGCCAGCCGCCGCCGGTCTTGGTGATGCGGCGCCAGTAGAAGTCACCGCCCCAGTAGTCCTCCGAGACGATGATCTCGGTGTCGGAGATGACCTGCTCGACGTAGGCGACGTGCCCGCTGCCGCCTGCCGGCGTCACGTGCGGCTTGTACCAGGCGACAGACCCGACCGTCGGGGTCTGGTCGGTGATGGGCGCCATCGCCACGCCCCAGTTCGAGGCGTTGCCGCTGCCCGACCACGGCCGGACGTCGGGCATGCCGGACTGGATCAGCCGGTAGGCGACGTAGTTGGTGCAGTTGTGCCCGGCGTACATCCGCCAGAACATCGTCGACGACGCCTGGCGGTAGCCCGCGTGCCCGTAGCCGGCGTCCTGGCACCCGGCATAGCCGGAGCAGAGGTACGTCGACGTGACCAGGTTGATCTTCGCGGTGGTCGTCGGGAGGGCCACCGCGAGGAGCGCCACCAGCGCCGTGAGCAGGCTCGCCGTCCGACCGGCACGGCGTACGACGGAGGCGAGCGCGGCCCGTCCTGCGGGGGCGCTCTGTGACGGCTGTGACACGTGAGGCAGTTGTTGCACTGAGTGATCGTATGGGTCAGAAGTCAAGGCCGCCACGCCGATGGGAGAAGATCAATCGTGTAATTCGTTTGCGGACTGCCTGTGCTTGGGTGGTCCGGTGCACGAAGTCGTGGTGGGAGCGCTGGTCCGGGGAGGTCAGGTGCTCCTCGTCCACCGTCGGTCGGACAAGCATGCCAACCCCGATGTGTGGGACCTTCCCGGGGGCCTCGTCGAGGCTGGCGAGTCCGAGCTCGACGCGCTCGCCCGGGAGCTGCACGAGGAGCTGGGCGTCGGGGTCGACACGTCCTCGGCGACCCACCTCTGTCGCCTCGGTGTGGGCCCCACGGACGACCCGGCCGTCCTGAGCGCCTGGCTGGTGCGCGACTGGCTGGGGACGCCTGCGAACGTCGCTCCGGAGGAGCACGACGGCATGGAGTGGTTCGGGCTGGAGGAGCTGCCTCCTCCCCCGCACCTGCTGGCGCGCGACGCGCTCGTCGACGCGATGCACGACCTTCGCGACTGAGGGCGCGCAGCCCTCAGAGGACGAAGATCAGCAGCACGAGCGCCGTGAGGACCAGCGAGACCAGCAGCGAGCCGGCGCAGCCGAGGCGGTTGCTGAAGAAGAGAAACATCAGAGGCTCCGGCGGCTCGTGGGGAGCACCGACATGGCCGCGTGGAGCACGGCCGCGCTGACCATGCCCATCAGGCGCCCGATCGAGCGGACGTACACCGGGGTCACCGGTCCACCGCGACCGAGCGTGCGGCCGCGTGCGCCGCAGCAACTTCGGGCCCGGTTCGTGAGTCCTACCGTTGACCTGACATTCCGTCTCCGGAAGGAACAGCCCTGTGCGTACGACTGCGCTGACCGCCGCCGGCCTGTTGAGCCTGGCCATGCTCAGCCCCCTCCCGCACGCCAGCGCTGCCGGCGAGACGTGCCGCGGCGAGGCCGCGACCATCGTCGGCACCCCCGGCAATCCCGCGCTGCTCGGCAGCGACGGCATCGTCGGCACCGAGGGGCGGGACGTGGTCGTGACGAACGGGGCGTTCAAGGTCACGACCCTGGGTGGCGACGACCTGATCTGCGTCACCTCGCCCGGTGCGCCCTCGGTGAAGCGAGTGATCGTCGACGCGGGCGCCGGCAACGACGTCGTGGACGGCACGACCGCGCCGGACTGGATCGCGCAGGTCGAGCTGGGCGAGGGGGCCGACCGGTTCGAGGGTGGCGACGCGGGCAACTCCGTCCGCGGGGCGTACGACGACGCCTCCCCTGCTGACACCGAGCGGGACGTCATCGTCGGGGGCGCTGGTTCCGACGGGGTCCACAGCGGAGTCGTCGGGCAGCCGAACCCCGACGTCATCGCGTTGGGCGCCGGCAACGACTACCTCATGTACGGCGGCGTCACCACCGCCGACGGCTCGATCGACGGGGGCATCGGCGTGGACGAGCTGTTCCCCTCGGCCCTCCCGGTCCCCGGGGACACCGTGATCGACAACGTGGCCGGAGAGCTCCGGATCGACCAGCAGGTCGTGGTGACCTGGTCAGGGCTGGAGACGTTCTGGACCGGGACGATCGGCGGTGACGAACTCGCCTTCGTCGGCACCGCGGCCGACGAGACCGTCAACGCCAAGGTGTCCGGCCGCGTCCGCGCCGCCTTCGGCGGAGGTGACGACACCTTCCGGGCAGACCAGGCGCCGCGCATCGGCAGCGTGATCGCCGGGGGCGACGGCCGAGACCTGTTCTACCTCACCTCCGAGTCGGGTCTCCTCGACCTCGACCTGAAGAAGGGCACGCTGGTGGCGGACGCGGAGGCGGAGTACACGACCTCGGTCACCAGCTTCGAGGATGCCTCGCTGTTCGCCCGTCGCGTCGTCCTCCGAGGCACCGACAGCCGCAACGACCTCCGCTTCTCCGCCTGCGACGCCAACATCAGCGCTCGCGGCGGCTCGGACACCATGGCCCGCTCCTACGACTCCTTCTTCGAGTCGGTCTTCTGTCCCCGCTTCCCGATGGCCTACCTCAACGGCGGCAGCGGCAAGGACGAGCTCGAGGGCACCGTCGGTCCTGATGCGCTGATCGGCGGCGGCGGGAAGGACCTTCTCGACGGCAGCGCTGGAGCCGACCGCCTGAACGGCGGCAGCGGACCAGACGTGCTGAAGGGCAAGGACGGCAACGACGTCCTCCGCGGCGGCGGTGGGAGCGACCAGCTCCTCGGAGGCAAGGGGCGAGACAACCTGCAGGGACAGGCGGGCCAGGACAGGTTGTACGGCGGCAGGGCCCGTGACCGTGCGGACGGCGGGACGAGCGGCAAGGACCTGTGCCGCGCTGAGCAGAAGGTGCGGTGCGAGCGCTGACCGCATGAAGGGTACGGCTCCGCTACTTCGACGAGCGGGTCTCGATCAGCCGGCGTACGACCCGCTCGATCAGCGCGTAGTCGACGTCGGGGTACGGCAGCTTGAGCGTGCCTTTGGCCCCGGCGTACGGCGCGAGGGCGGCATCCAGGTCAGAGTCGCCTGCCGGTGGCACGGGATAGAGAGAGACGTGCTGCTTCCACGCCGCGACGTGGACGAGGGACACGCCTTCGACCTGCCAGGTCGGCATGTCGTATCGCATGACGCGATCTGCGCTGGGAGCCACGAGCATTACCCGCCGTTCGATCTCCTCCACCACCTCCCTTTGTTCAGAGGGGAGCGATGCGAGGTAGTCGTCGACCGACGCGAACTTCGGCATGAGGGCAGTATGACTCGACGACGACGACGACGTCCGTCATGTCACGATCTGGCTAGGGCGACAAGCGCCCTCGTCGGCCGGGCAGCGCGACCGACCTCAACCGGTGCTGTCAAGGATCAGTCGGGTCGCCTCATGCGGAGCGTCCCATTGTGGAAAGTGGCCACACCGCTCGAACCAGTGCAGCACCGCGTCTGGAAACAGTTCCGTCGCACGTGCGGCCTGCCTCGGCACGGTCACCAGGTCACGACGACCCCAAC